>CAVXUM010000003.1:0-407423 GCA_963764965.1 Vulcanimicrobiota bacterium | reverse complement strand
CCGTTTGAACACGACGACATCAAATAACCCATCATCTATCACTGCATGTTTGAAAAATGGGAAAGGTCCTCCATAAAGGCGCCCGTTCCCAATGAGGACAAACGATCCTTCGCTCACAGGAGCGTTATCCGATTCAATAAACAGCCTGGGTGGTTGCCGCGCCGCAATCTGCGCTGCAGAGATGAGATAGCTGAGCGGCCCGAAACTGCGCTTAAAAGCGAGACTGGTCTCCTTGACTACCTGAGCGTCAAGCCCGACACCGGCAAGCTGGATGAAGTATTTTCCATTGGCGCTCGGTAGATCGACGCGACGCATATTCGCCCCTTCGATAATGCCCCAGCAAAGCTCGAGATCGTGCAACGGCAAGCCAAGTTCCATCGCGAAAACGTTTACCGTCCCCAGAGGAAGAAGACCCAACGCGGCGTTGCTGCCCGCGAGCCCATTTGCGACCTGATTAACCGTTCCATCGCCGCCGGCTGCAACAATTCGTGCAAAACCGTCCTCAACAGCGCGCCGGGCCAGCTCTTCCGCGCCGCCCGGATGAGACGTAATACGGATCGGGCAACCTCGGGCAATCGATTCGACGCGGTCTTGCCAATCTTGAAGCGTTTGGGGGCTGCCTGCGGTCGGATTGAGAATGACAACTGTATTAGTCACACGGGAAAAGTAACTGGGGCTTTAGTCTTTTCTTCAAACTCGTGCTGCGTAACGTTTCGAGGGTGAAAAAATTGCGCCGCGCCGCCTTGATCGCTTTAGGTGCGGTGATTGCGCTCGGCGCGATTCTCTTGGTCGGCGTGAATCTGTATGTGCAATCGAAAGGCACACAAGCAAAGATTCAGCAAGAACTCAGCCGAAGGCTCGGCACCATGCTGGAAATTCGTAGCATGAGCGTGACCCCATGGAGTGGACTTGAACTCAGCGGTATTACAATTCCGCAGACCTCCTCGACGGGCCCAAGACACTTCCTGGAAGCAAGAACATTTCGGCTCCGCGTTCGGTTTCTCTCACTTTTTTCGCGAAGACTTGTGATCAAAGAAGTCTCGCTCATCGAACCCAATGTTGTCTGGCCGCAAAACGAGGAAGGAAAGTGGAGATTACCCAGTTCACATGCAAAGCAGTCGTCTGGAGTTTCGCCAAAACAGACTGCAAGCGTTCCCCGGTCGCAATCAGAAGGCGAATTCGTCCAGAAGCACGCCGCCCCGGTAGTCGCAAGCACGTCAACTACTCTTTCTTCGCCAGTTCAGGTGCCTGTGGCCCCTAGACCGCGGACACCGCCGACACAAACACCGAGACTGGCAGTGGCTCCGGAAGTTCGACGAGTCAGCGTTAAGGATGGCAATTTCAGTTTTCTCGATCGAGCGGGTGGACTGCTCGCGAGCTTTACGGGAGTGGATTTTCGTACCAACATTCGCAGCGCGTCGGCGCTTCAAGGCGACGCAATGGTAGCAAGGATTTCGTTGCGAGACCGTTTTTTTCTAGAACAACTGCGTTCCCCGCTTAGGTACGAGCCCGATGTGCTGGAACTTTCCAAGATTTCTGCCCGCGCTGCAAACGGTGAAATCAACGGCTACTTCGCGATGCAACCTGAAGCAGAGGATTCACCGTTCATGACGAGCGTAAACTTTCGCAATGTGCTCGCCGATCAGATTGTTGAAAATGCAGGCGGCCCGAAGGGAATGGTGAAGGGCGAATTGGAGGGAAGTTTCCAGGCTTCGGGGAAAACTGCCGACCCAAATGCGCTCGTTGGCAGCGGCGAAATTCTGCTGCGTGATGGGCGAGTTCAACAATATAGTTTGCTGGTGTTGCTTGGGCAGATTCTACAGATCGAAGAACTGCAAGAGCTTCACTTGGAGCAAGCCGAGGCAAAATATCATTTGAGCCCGGGATTGGTTACGATTGACGAGTTGATTCTGCGTTCGCCGAATGTTCGCCTGACTGCGAGTGGCACAGTCGCGTTTGACGGCGAGTTGAAACTCGATTCGCAGCTGGCAATTAATGACAGAATTCGCGGCCAGCTTTTCAAAGCGATTCGCGCGAATTTTCAACCCATTGATGAACCGGGCTATGCTGCCATTGACTTTCATGTAGGCGGCACTATCGACCGACCCAGTACAAATTTAATGGATCGCCTCGTCGGACACAATCTCAGCAGTATGCTGAACAGCCTGTTGGGCGGAAAAAAGGACCGATCAAAAAAGAAGAAACAGGTGGAAGAGGCCGTGCCCGTTGTGCCATCGCCCTCTGCTTCGCCGGAGGAAGCCCCGCCTCAAACTACTTCAACACCAACGCCAGTTTCGTCGCCATGAGGGTGATCGCCGGCAGTGCCGGCGGGATCCGCCTGGCAGTTCCCAAGTGCGGTGTGCGACCGACCATGGACCGCGTAAAGGCGGCAATCTTTTCCAGCCTCGGGGACGTCGTCATCGACGCGCGCGTCCTCGATCTTTTTGCCGGAAGCGGCGCTCTGGGAATTGAAGCGCTCAGCCGTGGCGCGTCGTCGGCGATGTTTGTGGAGCAAGACCAAAAATCGGCCGACATCATCGAGAGCAACCTCGGCAAGACAAAATTAACGGGGCACGTTCGTCAGCAGGACGTCTTCCATTTTCTCCGGAATTCCTCAGGGATGGAAAAATTTCAGATCATTTTCGCTGATCCGCCATACGAAAAAACAAAATCAGGCGAAAATTTCACAGAACAATTGCTGGCAAATAAGGAATTGGGGCAGTTGCTCGATTTCGCTGGCATTTTTGTATTAGAAAAACGCCCCGGTGAAACTCTTGCTGAAATGAAGCTGTGGCGCGTAACCCGTCAGAAGACCTACGGTGCAACCGAGGTGCTCTTCCTATGCCAAACCGACGCGAGGACTCGCCGCACTCCAAAAGCGGTGCGCGCTAAATTATAAAAAGATGATTTCCGTTTCGCGAAGCTTTTGGACTGCGACACGTCCTCGTCTCGCTTTCAGTATGACCGAGAAATTTCCACAATAGTGATTCGTTTCATTTACAATTTGCTTTGGCCCATCGGGCTCTTGTTCTTTCTGCCGGGCTATTTCGTGAAGATGGTTCGCCGCGGCGGCTACCGCGAAAAATTCGCACAGCGCCTGGGAATTTACGATCGCGAGCTGCGTGTCCGCCTGTCGAGACAAAGATCGACATGGTTGCACGCAGTCAGTGTAGGAGAGGTCAATATTGCGTTTAAACTAGCCAACGCATTGCGGGAGCTCGAGCCTGACTTGCATTGCGTTTTGACAACGACCACGACAACCGGATGCGCCCTGGCCAACAAAAACGCACCATCCTGGATGGAAGTCATGTACACGCCGCTCGATTACTGGCCAATAATGCGACGCGCGTTTGCTGTGATTCTTCCGGTGCGGGTTGTTCTTGTTGAAGCGGAGGTTTGGCCCAATCTTGCCGCCGAAGCTCATGCGCGCCGCGTTCCACTCGTGCTTGTCAACGCGCGATTGTCCCCGCGATCTGAGCAAAGATATCAGCGGTTTCGAGTTTTTGTAACGCCGACCTTCCGGCTTCTCGATTTGGTTTGCGTCCCAGAGCGAGAAGACATCGACCGGTGGGCGGCACTCGGGGTTCCGCGAGATCGAATCCGTGTGACAGGCAGTATCAAATACGATCCCGACGTTCACGCTGAAAGCCAAGCCGTAGCCGCGCCTCTGTGGGGCGCGTCGTCGGTTGGGGCCCCCGATGGCGCCGTACTGTTCGGCGGTAGCACGCACCGGGGTGAAGAGGAAATTTTGGCTACGGTTTTTCTGCGCTTGCGTCAGCAATTTCCGTCATTGCGGCTGTTCATTGCGCCGCGCCACGTCGAACGGCTGCGGGAAATCCGAGCGCAACTGGATGCGTTAGGGTTGCGTGTTGCGCTTGCCAGCAAGGCGCGCATGGACGGGGAAGCCAATGAGGCGGATTGCGTGCTCCTCGATACAACCGGTGAACTTCAACGCTGGTACGATATTGCCACTGTTGTTTTCGTCGGCAAAAGCCTCACGGCGAATGGCGGGCAAAATCCCGTGGAACCCATTTTGGCGGGCAAGCCGGTCGTGTTTGGTCCGCACATGGAGAACTTCGGCATGCTTGCCGGGACTCTTCTCTCGAGAAAGGCCGCAATTCAGGTTCGCGACGCCGATTCACTCGAACGAGCAATTGTTGAACTTCTGCAAGATACCCAAGCGCGCCAGCGCCTTGTCCAAAATGCGCTCGAAGTTTTGAGCACGCACAAAGGCGCAACCGAGCGCGCAGCGGCCCTGGTTCACGAATTTCATTCGGTTACATAGCCACACCGCTGCCCGCCACGCCGAAGCGCAGCGAAGGCGGGTGCGCCGTCTCAATTCGCTCTGGGCGCAAGGTTTGCAACAGTTCGGCAATTACCTTTTGGAGTGCGGCGATCCCGCGACTGCGGGACCGCTTTGAAAAGCACGGAGCTGTCCGCGCACTCGAAATCTGGGTGGCGATTTGCCTTGCGTGTAAGGATGGCAATTCCGATATTGGCCGTCCGGCAGCTACCGGATGACCCTATCGTCTAGAGGCCCAGGACACCGCCCTTTCACGGCGGTAACACGGGTTCGAATCCCGTTAGGGTCGCGGCGCTTTAAACGCAGGATTGAAAAAGCACGTTTGAGGATGCGGCTACTACAATGCATAATTTGAAAGTGATGGAGACCGCGTTTTACCAATCGGAATCTGATCAGCCGCACCCGGGACGGGCGCGAGCGCTCATCAAAGCGCATCCGGAGGTTCGCGAGTTGATGGTGCGCAATCCGTGGACTGCGCTGATTGCTGTTTCGATTGTGATCCTGCAAACAGCGATTGCGTGCGCAATGGGCACGCTTGGATTCAGCTATTGGTGGCTCAGTCTGCTCCTGGCGTTTTGCATCGGCGCGTTCGCCAATCATGCCAATTACGTGATCATTCACGACGCAACGCATAACTTGATTTTCCGCAATCCAGGCTGGAACAAAATGGTGGCCGTCATCGCCGATCTGCCGAATCTCACGCCGGGTGCGATGGGTTTTCGTGTTTATCATTTGAAACATCATTCGCATCAAGGCGATTACGAATGGGACGCAGATTTGGCGAATCACTGGGAGGCGCGCCTGGTGGGCAACAAGTGGTATCGCAAGGCGATCTGGTTAATGCTCTTTCCCTTTTTTCAGGTAACGCGGCCGCCTCGATTGAAAGCCGTCAAAATGTGGGACCGCTGGTTCTCCACCAATCTGGTATGCGCGATCTTGTACGATGTCGCGATCGTTTATTTCTTCGGCTGGGCCGGATTTCTTTATCTCGTGTTCGCGTTTTTGTTTTCGATTGGACTGCACCCGGTCGGCGCGCGCTGGATTCAGGAGCATTACACGTACGATTTCGACCAGGAGACCTTCAGTTATTACGGGCCGATCAATCGCCTGGCGCTGAACATGGGCTATCACAACGAGCACCATGATCTGCCATCGA
Organism: Vulcanimicrobiota bacterium; assembly: GCA_963764965.1. Lineage (GTDB taxonomy): Bacteria > Vulcanimicrobiota > Vulcanimicrobiia > Eremiobacterales > Eremiobacteraceae > JAFANK01. The sequence continues at coordinate 401,964 of CAVXUM010000003.1, read as the reverse complement.
TCCCGTGGAACAATCTGCCGAAGCTGCGCGACAATCGCGCCGGAATTTTACGGCAATTTGAAGTATCACTCATCGTGGAGCCGCTTGGTTTTGCAGTTCATTTTTGACAGGCGATATAGCCTTTATTCGCGGGTTGAACGGATGAAACAAAACGCCCGCCGCAAGCGACTCCGGCAACGACAAACGGCCAGACTGACAACCTTGATCTCAGCGCCCGGCCCATTAGGTTTTAGCCATGGCGGAGCGATTAGCCGAAGGCTTTACGTCTCGAATAAGGACGAAACAGTTCGAATGTTCGAGAGCGATTTCATGGAATTTTTTTCGCGGGTGCACCCGATAACGCCATTGGTGCTTTACCTGCCGGTCGTCGGCTACATGCTCTATGTTTCAGTTTGGCAGCGCCAATTTTCGATAGTGGCGGTGGTGGCACTGTTCTTGTTAGGCATGTTACTGTGGACGCTGACCGAGTACCTCATCCACCGGTATATCTTTCATTACGAACCGAAGACGCGAATCGGGAAGCGCCTGCACTACATCGTCCACGGCGTTCATCACGATTATCCGAGCGACGCGCGCAGGCTCGTGATGCCGCCCAGCATCAGCGTTCCGCTGGCCTTTCTTTTTTATGGTATCTTCCTTCTGATTTTTGGGCGGCTGACGCCGGCCGTCTTTGCCGGGCTCGTCTTCGGCTACGTGTGCTACGATATGCTTCACTATGCGACGCATCATTTCCCAATGAAACGCGGCATATGGTTGTGGCTGAAACAGTATCATCTTCGCCATCATTACAGAGATGATCACGCCGGATACGGGATCAGCTCGCCGCTTTGGGACTACGTCTTTCGCACGACGCGCCGGTAATCAAGGCGGCTCATCGGCGCTGTAGCCACCGGCCTGTGGCCGGTCAAATCCTCGATTTCTATACAAACCCGACGACCCACAGGGCCGTGGCTACAACTGTACTAAAGTCTTGTCCTGAATCAGGACCCCCGCTACATTGGATGCCCCGAGACGGAACTCCGCGCTATGCAGATGCAGCGGACCACTTCGTAAGGAATCTAGTGAACCATAAAATAATCAACTTTGCCGGGGGATGCCGACTATGGAGACGCGAGCGAGCGATAGATTTAACAGTTTAATGAACGACGACCCGGCAAAGCTCAGCCTGAGTAATTTTCTGGCGGGCGAAAGCGACGACCCGCTGCAAGCTCCAGCGAGCTTCACAAATTGGATGCGTCTCGGCGCGTGGGCGGTTCAATTGTATGAGCCTGAGCTCCTCGCGACTGCAGATGCGCGCACCGTGATCAATTATGGCGGCAAGCCGAGGCCGGTGATCAATCTCTGCTCATACAATTATCTCGGCCTCGCAAATCATCCTGAAGTGCTGGCCGCCGCGCACGAGGCGCTCCGGACGCACGGAATGGGCGCGTGCGGTTCGCCGATGCTCTCGGGAATGACCGATCTGCATCGCGAACTCGAACGGCGCGTCGCGAAATTTCTTAGACGCGAGGATGCGATGCTTTTCAACAGCGGCTTTGGCGGCGCGCTGGGCACCATCTCGGGGCTCCTTCGCAAAACCGACGTGGCGCTTTTGGACAATCGCTCTCATCTTAGCCTTCGCGATGGGGCTGTGCTGTCCCGGTGCCGCACAGAAAAATTCGAGCACAACGATCCAGCGTCACTTGACGCCGCGCTGAGTCGCCACAAAGGCCGACGCCAGTTGGTGATTGTCGAGGGCATTTACTCGATGGACGGCGATTTTGGCAATCTTAAGGAGCTAATTGCTGTGGCCGAGTCTCACGGGGCGAGCGTGTTTATTGATGAAGCGCACTCGATGCTGGCATGCGGCGAACACGGTCGCGGAGCAGCCGAGAAGTTTGGCGTCGAAGACCGCGTCCCGCTGCTTTATGGAACTTTCTCTAAGGCTTTTGGCGCGCTGGGAGGCTTCGTTGCCGGTTCGAAAGAGACGCTGCAATATCTGCGGTTCTACGCGCATCCTTATGTTTACTCGTGTGCGCTGCCGCCGGTGGTGATCGCGGCCATTCTCAAGGCGCTCGAGCTTGGCACCACCCAGCCGGAACTGCGTGCGCAACTTTGGGAGAATGCCGATTACTTCCATGCGCAACTTCGAAGCCTGGGGCTCGACACCGGAGAATCTACAACGTACGTGATGCCGATCGTCATCGCCGATCGTGAGCGCATGTATCGGCTCGGTCACGAACTGCGGCGGCGTGGTCTTTGGGTTGCACCAGTGGATTATCCGGCTGTGCCGCAGAGCCGGATTTGCTTCCGTGCGTGCGTGACGGCCATGCATACGCGCGCGGACTTGGACGAAGCACTCAATATCCTCGCAGACACACTCGTGCCGGCGTTGCTGCAAAAGCAAAGCGCCTGAGCGTGCTAGCAGAAATCTGATGACCGAGCGTAAAGAGGCGCCGCATTCGCGCGTCCAAAGCACTTATAAAGCGCGTGAGGTAGAAGGTGTTCTCGATCTGTACTTTTACAGGCCGATAGGATTTCGGCTGGCCGAATGGTTCGCTCAGCTCAAAATGACACCGGCGGCCGTGTCGCTGCTGGCTGGTGTCTCCGGCGTGATTGCGGGACACCTTTATTATTATCGCGATCTACGCGTCAACATCGTTGGCATGGTGCTCCATGTCTGCTCTAACGCACTCGACAACGCCGATGGCCAGCTCGCTCGCTTAACACAAACGGAAAGTCGCAAGGGGCGAGTTATTGATAGCGTTGCCGATCATTTGGTCTTTTTGAGCATTTATTTGAATCTGGTTTTGCGGTGTCTGGCTGAAGGTTTTTCACCGGCGATCTGGTGTCTCGCGCTTGCTGCTGGCATCAGTCACGCGTTGCAAGGCGCAGCGGCTGATTATTTCCGCAGCACCTATTTGTACTTTGTATCAAACGGAGCACGGGCCCGCATGGATTCCTCCGCCGGACTGCGCTCTGAGTACCGAAGCTGGAGCTGGCGTCAAAGGCCGTGGGACAAATTGCTTCTCGCACTGTATTTGAATTTCACTCGCCAACAGGAAATGCTCGCGCCGCGGCTCAAACAGCTGCGTGGTACAGCCAGGGAACTGTTCCAAAGCCAAATTCCGGGTTGGCTGGAGCAGCGTTATCGAGATTCGACCGGCCAGATGTTTAAGTGGTGGGGCTTATTGATGACCAATAGCCGGATGTTGATATTGTTTGCTCTGCTATTCATCGGCCAGCCGGTTTATTACTTTTGGTTCGAACTGATCCCGCTAAATCTGTTATTCGTCTATCTGATTGTCCGTCAGGAGAAAATGGCTGAATCGCTGCTGGAGCTCGTGGCCAGAAATCGAAACAAGAGCGTCGATCGATTGTCCATTTGCGCGGCCGGCGAGAACGAGAACGCGCTGAGCGGAGATGGGTCGCCTCGCCCTTCTCTCTCCCGTTTGGGAGAGACGGACGCGTGAGCGCCAGTGAGGGCAAAGGAGTGGGTTTGGGAGAGGGGAGGGGTGAGGGTTCTCTCTGACAACTGGCATGCGCTAAGGCGAAACAACCTCGAGACTGACATAGCACACTAGCTATCGACAAAAGCACCACGTAGCTTGGGCAGTTATCCGTGTCGAACATTAACGTTTTAGAAGTGACCACGCGCCGGGAGCGCGATGCGTTCATCAAATTTCAATGGGAGATTTATCCCAATGATCCGGCATGGGTGCCGCCGCTGATCATCGAACGCAAAGCGTTCCTCAATCGCAAACATCATCCGTTTTACAGGCACGGGGACGCCGCACTATTCCTCGCGCGAAAAAACGGCAAGATCGTTGGCCGAATCATGGCCAGCGACGATCCGAACTACAATTCCGTGCACCAATCGAACGTCGGCTGTTTCGGCCTGTTCGAATCCATCGACGACCGCGATGTAGCAGCAGCGCTCTTTGAAGCTGCGGCAGGTTGGCTTCGCAAGAAAGGCCGCACTGAGATCATGAGGCCCGATCGATTATTCAACCAATTACGTCTGCGGCCTGTTGATCGACGGATTCCAGTTTCCGCCCACCGTCTTGACCGCGCATAATCCGCCGTATTACCAGCAGTTGATCGAGAGCTGCGGATTCGCAAAAGCAAAAGATTGGTACGCGTGGTGGTTTGAAGATCCGTCAAACGCCGTGGCGCAATTGAGACGGCTCGCTACTCGCGTTCACAGGCATTGCCCTGTCACTTTTCGTCCAGCGAATCTCAAAAATCTTCGGGATGAAAGCAGACGGCTCCGTGAAATCTACAACCAGGCATGGGAAAAGAACTGGGGCTTTGTGCCATTCACAGAAGCGGAGATTGAATTCATGACCAAAGAACTGAAGCCGCTGCTCCTGCCGAAGTTTGCCTGGGTCGCCGAGAACGGCGATGAGCCGGTCGGGTTCGCGCTGGGTGTGCCGGACATCAATGTGGTCCTGCGCGATCTCAACGGCCGGCTGACACGCTTTGGCCTGCCGATCGGTCTACTCAAATTGCTGTTCTACAAGAACCGCATTCGAAAGGGTCGCCTGGTCGCTCTCGGTGTAATTGAAAAATATCGCCGTGCCGGCATTGCCGAGATGCTCGTGTTGCGCGTGATAGAAGAAACGATGGTCAAGCGCGGGATCACCGGCGAACTCAGCATGACGTTGGAAGACAACTTCATGATCAACCGATTTCTCGAAGCGATCGGCGCGCATCGCTACAAAACCTATCGCATCTACAGCAAGTCAATCGCGTAAGGATTGGCCGAATCGCTCAACGTGCTGCGCACGGCTGAATCGGACGAGCGGCGTCTGAATGTATAACTTCGTATGTTGAGATCTGACCCCATTTTTCCCATCGCTGACGAGTATTCATCCAAGATCCCATGCGGCTTCCAAAGCATCAGAGACAAATCCTTGCGGAACAGGAGGTGCGCCGGAAGTTTAAGTTACCTCCGGACATATTACACCACCACAGTGTCGATTCGGTTTAGTCCGTGTTCGAGGGCGTGAGGAGCAGCGATAGACTCGTTGGATCCCCTTGGCGTCAAAGTGTCGAGCAGTTCCATGAGACGCGCCTCGTAAGCATCACACATGGGGGACTCGCCATTTGGCTGTACCCATTCGGGATGCTGAATCCGCAGGTCGTCGTGAATCTGTTGGCGAAGCTCGGTGTAGGTGTGAACTTGGTGATCCATCGCGATTGCCTTGGTGAAAGATTCAAGTGTGGCGCGGAACGGTTCCCAGGGAGGGCTTGGCGGAATCGTTGACGAGCGTTCGTGCTCTGAGTGCTCCCCACCGCCGAGTGAGGCCACTCCAAAAGGGAGCTCGCACCTGCCTCCGATGTGCGGGACGCTGGGCCAACTCGATCACTTTGTGGCGCTGGCGTTGCAGCAAAACGGCCAGCAGTCCGCTTTGCGTAAGGGTCAGGTTTGATTTTGTCATAACATAGTTTTTTCTGTTTTTCATAAGCGCCTCCTTGTTCGAGGTTTGACAGTGCTCCCGACAGATTTCCATATGGGACCTTCGTCCTATGCCTTTAGGGGGATCATCAGACCTGCTTATGAGCATCGACCTTTACGAAGTCCGCCCGCGTAAATTCTGCTTTCTTGGTTTGGAACTCCGTGCGTGCTCGCCATACCTCCATCGCCGAGGCTGCTGTGCGCCCAAGCCAGGGAAGAAGAAGCAGAAACGTTATGACTATGGTTGCGCTGTCTTGATCGTTCATAGATTTCCATTTTCCTTTCTTTGCTCACATAAGTAGTGCGTAAAGTGCGGCTCGAGGTTACGCGGAAAGATGCGGAAACGCATTAAATCCGTTAGGACAACGTGATTGAAACGCACGAGCACGCGGGCGAGTTTAAGGGAGCCGTGGGCGTGAAACAAAAGCCGCCATGCAGTGAAGCGTGACGACTGATTGTGAACTTGGTGGCTCTATCTTTTTATGGGCCTGCACCGCCGATGAACATGGTGTTCGCACCGGCCTCGTTGTTGAATACTTCCAAACTTCGGCGAAGGCGTGCAAGGATGAACCGGAACGCCCCGCGCCAAGGTAGCGACGCCGCGCCGCCCGGAAAGCTCTCCGGGGACAGCGCGGCGCTCCATTCCTGCCGCCTTTCGAAGTTCGCCGCTCGTTTTACTGGCAGGTTATAGCACTAGTGTTGCAAGGCTTAATCCACATTGTGGCTGAGCTAGGTGCGCCTAGTGCATATCCTGCGCCAGCTTCCATCGTTACCACAACGCTGTACGCTTGACTGGAGGATAATGCTCTGCGGTCGGGCAACGTTTTGACCAGGATAACTCCGTAGCCGGATGCTCCAATGAGGGTTGGGGAGACAAGCGCAACGTAATCAACCCCTGGGATAGCGGTGCCGCTAACAGAGAAGTTTACGTAAGGGTGGAAAGCCAGGTAAGCGTTCTCACTGGGTGCGGACTGCCTCATATCCAGGACGAATGAACCGGTTTGTCCCCGCATAACATTATCGGTGCTATGAATAGTGACAGCCGGGAGTTGCCCAGGGGGAGGAGTTGCCTCCGTATCGCCGCGCACCTGAGTGATCGCGCTCCCAAGCACGAACACCAAGCCGAGGCTAAGAAGGAGTTTGCTGATGATTTTTGTTTTCATGTTATTTTATTTTCTTTCTTGTTTTGGCTTTCGGTGAACTCTCGTCTTGAGAACTCATTTCTGGCCGTTCACTGAAGTAGTGCGTAAAATCCCGCGCGAGGTTACGCGAAAAGGTGATAGGCCAACGGTCGCCCAAGCCTGCGCAGGCGACACTTCAGTCACCCCAAGGGCCGTGAACGCATTCTGACCAAATCGCTGGAGCCAGCCCAACTGGTCGCTCGGATGACAAGCTCACGACACGTTTACGAAGTCCGCTCGCGCAAAGATAAACGCGGCGTCGATCTGATTTCCGCTTCCTAAACACTGAATGATTCGGCACGATTCGCGCCGTGTAGTCTTTTAAATCGCTTTCCCCTGTGAAGAGCAGGAAATAGATTGCAAGATGCAGTTCTAATTCTCGTTAGACCTCAACAGCCCACGCAAATCGAACCCCACTAGAAACTATGAAGAAACAACTGATCCGAATTTCCATCCTGCAATCCAGCAAAAGTGCTACAGCGAGCCCAACACGATCAGCAACGCGGTTGGCTACAAGAAGTTTTGTAGCCCTGTCACACGATGCTGTGATTCGGGCTACGATGCGGCAGGCAACGTGATCCAGGCGCACGACCACGCGGGCGAGTTCAAAGGGGGTGCGTTCAGTTTGCGCCCGAAAACGGGGTGCCAAAAGCAACAACGGCGTTACCTTCGATGCAGGACCGGCGATACTTTTTAAATCCCGACGGGTTGAATCCTTGAAACCTATAACGCTATGAACCGGAGAAAATTCGTTCTCCTTGGTTGCGTGGCAGCATGCGCTTTCGCAGCCTCGACTGCGACGGCGCAGATGAGCGGCCACGGTAATCCGGTGTACCGGATGGGGACGCGCGGCGCTTTCACGCCACGTTCGATTGCCCGAATGCCGATGCACCGGGCTCCGATGCCAGGTTCGATGGGACGGATGCCAATCCACCGCGCTCCAATTATGAATTCAGCCTTGGGCCTTCGGCGCTTTAACCGTTTCAACGGCGTCGACTTTGGTCGAGATGATCGGTTTCGTCGTTTCGACCGTTTCAAGAAAATCATCTTTATCGGCGACTTCGGCTTTCCATGGTGGTGGGGTCCCTGGTGGGACTGGAACTGGGGCTACTACCCATACGGACCCTACGGATATTCTGATTATTCCTCTCCGTCCTTCTACCCCGGCTACGGATACGAGTATGATAGCCATGGCTACGGCTATGGTTCGTCCGGCTATGGTTACGAATATAGCTACCCATTTGGAAGTTACTACGGCAGCTATTACAGCGGCACGAACTACGAAAATGACGATGAAAGTGCTGTGCGCAACGTTCTGGCCGAATACGCAGTTGCTTGGAACAGCCATGACATGGCCGCCTTCGGTCGTCTCTTCACTGAAAACTGTGACTACGTAAACGTGGCCGGTGTCCACTGGAAAGGAGCGCAGGAGATTGTCCAGCGGCTTCCGGAACTGTTTCACAACAGATTAAAGACCGCCGTTCGGACTCTTACCGGTGTAGAAGTTCGTTTTCCAACACCCGATGTTGCACTAGTCCATGCTACGTGGGACGTGACTGGTGGAGGTCGTTCCACTGGAGAGACCGTTTCAGTTCTGAAAGAAATCACCACGATGACGATGGTCAAAACTAACGGGAAGTGGCTAATCACGGCTTTTCAGAACACGGAGAGCGGGGGCTCGACAAAGTAAAGAGCCGAATCTTGTGATTCCCGTTTAGAATCAAGCTGGCAACGTGATTGAAACGCACGAACACGCGGGCGAGGTCAAAGAGTGGTAGCCGGCGCTTTTCCGCTTCCAACGGATCCCGCTTCCAGATCCGGCGCGGACGGGCGCATAAGGATCGCGCCTTTGTACTATTCACTAATCATGGCGGTCGCCAAAGGTCAAGTGACCCCTTCGCACTGATTCGAATCTCGACTTTTTATTCATTACGAGGGTTCTTCGAGCATCTCGACATTGAACGACTGGAAGCGCGCATCGCCCAACAGTTCATTTCGTCTGCAACAATGGCTGCAACCTCTTCCACACCGTCTCGGCGATGATCTTCTGCCCGGCGGCAGTCGGATGGATTTGATCCGGCTGGTTGAGACCTCGATTGCCGCCAACACCCTCGAGCAGAAACGGGACGAGCACTGCCCCATTCTTCGTCGCCAGATCGGAGAAGATCTGCTCGAACTCGGCAGTGTAATCCGCGCCGAGATTCGGCGGGAGCCGCATTCCAGCGATCATGATTCTAGTGAGCGGGCTTCGCGCTCTTACTTTATCGATGATGGACTGCAGGTTTGCCTCAGTCACGCCAGGGGGCAGCCCGCGTAATCCGTCATTACCGCCGAGCTCGATCACTAGCACGTCGATTGGCCGCTGCAGGAGCCAATCGATCCGCCGCAAGGCACCGGCGGTGGTATCGCCGCTAAGCCCGGCGTTTTCTACTTCGTAGGGCAGGCCCGCTTCTTCTATTTTCTTTTGGATCAGAGCCGGATAGGCATCTCCTTTGGCCAAACCGTAACCGGCAGTGATGCTATCGCCGAGAAACACGATCGTCTTTTTCGGCGCGACCGCCGCAGTTTCCGCCAAGCTCCCCGTAGCGAGAGAAAAGCCAATGAAGAAGGCGAATAGACTGACTTGAGGTATTGTTTTGCCCACGCGTTGCGAAACGAAACCGAGTTGCACGTTAACGTCAATGAATGCCTCTGCCATCCTGGATGTTCAGCGCTTGACGAAGTCATACCGCACGAACTCCGGTGAATTAACGGTACTAAAAGATATTTCGTTCGTTTTGGGACCGGGCGCCACGTGCTCCATCCTCGGACCCTCGGGAAGCGGGAAAACCACGCTATTGGGATTGTGCGCCGGGCTCGACCTTCCTACTTCAGGCCACGTCTGTCTGAATGGAATTGCCCTGGACGAAATCGGAGAAGACGAGAGGGCGCGAGTGCGAAACCAGCTGGTAGGCTTCGTCTTTCAAAGTTTCCAGCTGATCCCGACCCTGACTGCGCTAGAAAACGTCACCGTGCCGATGGAATTGCGCGGCGACCGGACAGCCCGACAGCAAGGGCTGAAACTCCTGGAACGCGTTGGGCTCGCGGAGCGCGTTTCGCATCTTCCGACCCAATTGTCCGGCGGCGAACAACAACGCGTCGCGCTGGCGCGGGCATTCATTAACAAGCCGCTTGTCCTATTCGCCGACGAGCCCACGGGAAATCTGGACGCGGAGACAAGCCGGTCGGTGATTGACATCATGCTCGAACTGAATTCCGACTCCGGAACGACGCTCGTGCTGGTGACGCACGACCCAGAGGTCGCGTGTCTCACAGAGAAAACGATCCGGTTGCGGAACGGTGAAATGGTTCAGGATGGCGCCTAGTTTCATTCTCAAAATGGCGTGGCGCGACAGTCGCACCAGTCGAATGCGCCTTCTGCTCTTCTCACTTTCTATCACGGTGGGGGTCGCGGCGCTGGTAGCCATCGGTTCGTTTCGCCAAAGCCTTTCGCAATCGATCGACGACCAGGCGCGGACGTTGGTGGGAGCAGACCTGATCATTGAATCCACGCGTCCGTTCACGACTACAGAAGAAGAGTTTCTCGGTTCGATCGGCGGAGCACAGGCGCGCGAGGTGCGTTTGTCGACCATGGCTGTGTTTCTCGGCCGCGGTACGCGCCTGGTGCATCTTCGCGCCCTCAGCGGCGACTTCCCATTCTACGGAAAGATGGAAACTGAACCAGCAGAGGCAGTGCAAGATTTGAGGCAAGGCGGTCGCGCTATCTCGGACGAAACGTTGCTCTTCCAGTTTGGCGCGGCACCCGGCGGTAACGTTTCGCTAGGCGGCCGCGATTTCGAGATCGCCGGTGCTCTGAGAAAAGTGCCGGGCGACGCATCAGCCTCTGCGAGTTTCGCGCCGCGTGTTTACATTGCGCTGCAGGATCTTCCGCTTGATCTGCTCCGTCCCGGAAGCGTGGCTCATTACCGCGCCTATGTGAAGTTTCGCGAAGGAACGGATGTGGCGCAGAAAATTGCCGCGCTCACGCCACAAATCCGACGCTTGGGCCTTGAGTTCGACACGGTCGACAAACGAAAAAAGGATCTCGGAGCATCGGTCGAGAATCTTTACCGATTTCTGAATCTGGTCGGATTCATTTCATTGTTGCTGGGCGCCGTGGGGATAGCGAGCGCAATCCAAGCGCACCTGCAGCAAAAAGTGCGAACTGGCGCGATTCTGCGGTGTCTGGGTACTTCGACGAGCGGAATAGCATTTATTTACTTTATTCAGGCATTGGCGATCAGCCTGGCCGGAGCATTGTTCGGCGGTTTGGTAGGGATTGGACTGCAGCGAATTTTCCCGAGTATTCTGCGGACATTTTTACCATTAACGATTCCAAACGTGATTGCGTGGTGGCCGATTCTGACTGGCGTTTTGATCGGCTGCGGAATTTGCCTCCTATTCGCCGTGCCACCGCTCCTGCGGTTTCGCAGAGTATCGCCTTTGCTTATGCTTCGCTCAGCGGACGCCAGAGTTGAAACGCAGTCGTTCGCTCGTGATCCGCTATTGTTTGCAGCCTACGCGTTGATTGCGGCGAGCATCACAGCGTTCGCGATCTACCGGAGTGAAACGTGGCTTCAAGGTTTGGTCTTCGCCGTCGCACTTGGCGTCGCCGTTGCGATCTTTGCGGGAGTCGCGCGGCTGCTGATTGTGTCGCTACGCCGCTGGTTTCCGCTGAGCTGGAGCTTCGCCCTCCGGCAAGGACTGGCAAATCTGTACCGCCCGAACAACCGAACTCTTCTTCTCATTGTTTCCCTCGGTCTCGGAACTTTTTTGCTGCTCACAATCCATCTCACGCGAGACGTTGTGATGACGCAATTCCGGTCAATCGGTCGGAATAATCAGCCGAATATCTTCTTGTTTGATATCCAGTCGGACCAGAAAGATGCCGTCGCTGCGCTGGTAGGTTCTCTAGGTTTTCCGGTGGTGCAGAAGGCGCCGATCGTGACGATGCGGCTGAGCGAGATCAAGGGAAGGAAGAGCAGTGACATTCTGGCCGACCCGCAACGCAAGATTCCCGAATGGGAGTTAGAGCGAGAATATCGATCGACTTATCGCGAGCAGATAGTCGAGACAGAAAAGGTCACGGCCGGGAAATGGATCGGCCGGGTCGATTATCATTCCGGCGATGTAGTTCCAATCTCGTTAGATCGCGAGATTGCGAAGGACCTCGGAGTCAATGTTGGAGACGAATTGGTCTTCGACGTCCAAGGCATTCCCATCCGGACGCGCATCGCGAGCTTGCGAAGCGTAGATTGGAAGCGTTTTCAAACGAACTTTTTCGTCGTTTTTCCGGCCGGCGTGCTTGAGGCCGCACCGACATTTCACGTATTAGTCAGCCGGGCGAAGACACCGGCGGATTCGGCCCGCCTTCAGAATGCAATTGTCTCGAAGTTTCCGAATGTCTCTGCCTTGGATCTTGCTGCGGTTATTCAAACGGTCGATTCGATCTTGAGCAAGGTGGCGTTGGTTATTCGGGTGATGTCACTGTTCACTGTCGCCGCGGGCCTGATCGTGGTGGCGAGTGCAATCTGGAGTGGTCGCTACCAGAGAGTCGAGGAGAGCGTTCTTCTCCGTACCTTGGGGGCATCACGTCGTCAGATCTGGCAAATCCTTGGTGCGGAATATTTCCTCCTTGGGTTTCTGGCGAGTCTCACCGGCACCGGTCTGGCCGTCGCCGCGAGCTGGGCACTTGCGACATTTGTTTTCAAGCTCAGCTATGCTCCGACTCTTCTTCCGTTGCTGATCGCTACCGCATCGACAACTACTTTAACGGTATTGATCGGGTTGCTAACCAGTCGCGGGGTTTCCAGCCAGCCTCCCCTTGAGGTGCTCCGGGCGGAAGTGGGATAGTCTCCCGTTCTTGCGTGCTGAACTCATCACAACACGTTTAGGAAGCTCGGCCCCGCAAAGATAAACGCGGCGCCGATCTAATCTCCGATGCGCTACCATTCGGTCGGCTGTAGTATGGTGAGCCATGACACGATTGGGAATAGCAGCGATGGTGTTGCTTGCGCTTGGGTTGGGGCTGTGGACGGGGTGGCACAAGGATGCAATATCCGCTCGCATGTCGCGCTGGCATAGCGAGTTGACACGGACTACGCCCTCTCCGTCACCATCACCTGGTCCTTTGACGCTAACGGAGTCCTCGGTGGAAGCAATGGCCCAGACTCCTGCATCCTCGCCGTCGCCGGTAGATCAAACTCCTGCATCCTGGCCGTCGCTGGTAGATCAGTTGCTGCGAGAAGGCATCGAGCTGCGCGATCGGGGTGACACGACAAATGCGATCGAGCGCTTGCAGGAAGCGTTGGACAGCGAACCGAATAACGCCGCCGTACTCGCCGAACTAGCGAAGACTTACGATCTCGCGCAGCTTTACGATCGCGCGAATGAAATGTGGCGGAAACTTCAGGAAATGGGCCCCTCGGCTGGTGCGGCATATGAGCTAGCCGATCGACGGCTGAAGCTCGGGGTGCCGACTCCAGCCGCAGCGCCGATGCCGACGGCTCCGGATTCTTCATCGCGTGAGGTAAGCACTTCGCCGTATGGAACCGCTGCTGATTTTGCAAAGTACGCCACAAAGCCGCGCGAACATGAGATCGACCAAGTCCCGCCACTGCCCACTTCCACTGCATCGGAAGAATCTTCTCTTGCAACTCGCGCGAGTCCAGCAGAGCCGGGCCCTTCCGCCGAAACTGCCGTCGCTCAGGCGGGTGGACGTCTTATTGTTTTGAGGGCCCCGAACTTTGGATCGAATGTGGCTCTCAATCTTAAGATCGATGGGAGAACGGCCGCCAACATTGTGCAGGGACGCAGCTACGACGAGTTCGTGCCGGCGGGGCGTCATATGCTGACCGTGTCGGCCGGGTCAAACTATCAGCCGACGTCGACGGAGCTGAACGTGCAGAGCGGACAAACGTACGTATTCACGCCAATAAGGCAGAACACGGGTAGTGTTGTTCTTGTTCCATCAGCCCTCCCTCCAGGGCAGCCGCACTAGGTTGAATAGTAGCCGCTGAGGCGAACAGCTCTAACGTAACTATACCCGAGCCGGTTCGCTGATCGCACGGAACTCGGCCGAAAATATCCCGACCAGCTTTAATTAACCGTTATCGTTACAGCGGGTGAGGGAATACCGTTGGCCACAACTACGAGGGAACTGATTCCGGTTTCCATGCCCGCCGGGACGTCGAAGTTAGTGGAAACGATCGCGTTGCCGGTCGCAACAGCCATGGTGCTATGACCGTGCGTCTTGGCGTAAAAAACGTGACCGCTGGCTTGATTTGTGATTCGAACCAAGGGGTAGTTCGTTGCGGTTTCTAACTCGTCTCCAAATGCAGCCGCTTGCGACAAGCCATTGAACTGTCTGCCGAAGATTTGGTAAGTTGCGCCGCGCACGACAGTTGCCGCATAAGTCGTGATAGCCGGTGCCCACGAAGGCGAATATGTCGTGTTGGAAGGAGTGTAGAGGCTGACAGTGTTGCCGTTGGCGACAACCACCTGGCCAGTAGGCAGCACCATCAAGGCGCCTGAGCCATTTAGGGTCGGCGTGAGGTTTACGCCGTCGAACTCATAAAGTCTTCCCGAGACACCTTTTACCAGCACGTTACCATTCGGTAGCAGCACAGCAAAGGAATCGCCCGCGTTGTCGCCGTTGGGAAAGTCAGGGCCCACAGCCCAGGTACCCGGATCGGTGGGAACTTGCGGTGGAGTATAGATGGCGGTGTGTCCGGGACCAGCCGTAGAGTTGGAACCGGTGGCAAAAACTGTACCGTTCGGCCGAAGGATGGCTGGGCCGATCTCCCCCGGCGGAAAATAACAATATTGGCCGTGGTCGCCATAAGGCAGGCAGCCAGATTTGGAAGGTGAATGCAAGTCCACAATTGTGCTGCCGGCACTCACCCATGACTGGTTCTTAAATGCGCTGACCCCCGCATAGATAAACTTTTCAGAGTGCGGGGCGGAGTGTACGTCGCAGGTCAAAATCGTCCCGTCGGGCAGAAGAGTCCAGCCTTCCTCGGCATTGAAATCCATCTTGCCCTCCGGGCCTGAAATACCAGACCCTAGCTCCGTCCAGGTGAGCGAGGCCGGATCCAACACTGCCACGCGCATATCGAGCTTGTTTCCAACGACAAACTTACCATTCGCAACCACGGCTGCCGGTGAGTCTCCGATAAAATCCCAGCCCGTCGGAGGCTGGAGGGAGGTCCATGTATTTGCTACCGGGTCATAGATCGCACCCAGGTTGGTGAGCGTAAAGTTGCCGAAATTGTATTCGCCACCAATAATCACGAGCCGGCCGTCGGCCAGAACCGCCGAAGCGAAATCGTCGGGCGAGTATCCGGAGGGAAGGCTGGCGAGTTGCGACCAGGTTCCGTTGAGGTAGCTCCCAGTGCTGTCAGGTGTCAGCTTCGACCAAGTGGCCGAGTTGTTGCCTTGGAACATCACAGTGCCATCAGTCAATAGAAAAGGCAGATAGGCGCCATTTGGAGGCTGGTGAACGAGATTCTGAAGCGTCTGAGCGAAGGTAACGCTGGTTAACGCGAACAGGATGACGGTTACGGCAACAGATATTTTTTTTAGCATAAATAGATGACGTTTCCCTGGTCTTTTATTTTTGATCAGTGGCACCCAGGTAAACCATGACTGTCAGAAGTAAGACGTCGCGATTGTCAGCGCGCTCACGTCGTGGGCGCTGAGATTGAGCTTCCAGAAGTCGCCTGTCAATCAAAGAGTTTTGGAGTCTTCCCGAGATGCGAGGCCGAACCGGTTTAGTTTCTTTCTCTTTCCGTAAAAGCCACGGCGCCATCATGCCTCAGTGCATGGGGGCATGAAACAGGGAGACCCCCCTCGGATCGCCGCTTCGAGTTCCAGAAACGCGGTCAGCACTTCATCCGCGTGCACAACGTAACGCTTTCCGTCGCCGCGATGTGCGTCAACAATGAAGATTGCCCGGGCCTTTATCCAGTTATTCGCAATTCTTTGGTGGGATTGGCTCCATACCCAGGAAAATTTCGGGCTCTGAATCAAATAGGAGAGTTCCATTGTCACAGTTTTGTTTCAGAATTGAGGCCACTTCCTGTAGTCGTGCAATAACTCCCTTGGCTTCATCACTCGTCATAAGAGTTTGATTTTGAAAATACTCGAGTAAATCGTCCGGATTTGTTTTTGCAAAACTCTGAACGTGTTTGTAGACGCTAGAACTGATGTGACGAAGATGCTGAACCATATTATTTTTTCGAACTACATTGCTATCTTGCCGCAATCCGCAATCGTTGTCGGCAAGAACCATTACGGGAAACTGAACATAAGGGATATGGTTCGCGTTTAGATACTGCATCGTCGTTTGATTGGTACCATCAATCGGTTTGTTTGCCTTCGTAGCTTTTACAGAATGAAGCTTTTGACCAGCGGCTGTTTGCTCCAACCAAAAAATTTTGTCTTTTTTAGCTACATTTCCAAACCTGTCCTGTTGAGCCAATATGTGATCGATAATTGCCATTTCACCTACATCGCGAATGGCCATCATTTGCCCGAGTGTCTGCAGCGAAGGCGGAATTTGACTTCTTATCTCTGAGCCTTTCGTAGCCATGGTCCAAGTTGAAGATGCAAGAAAAGGAGCTGCAGGATTGGAATCGGGACCTCTTTTATTCAAAGTAGGATGGTGATCAATTCCACCCTTATGGTCGACCATTGCTCCGTAAAGAAGTCCGTCCTTTATCACTTTGGAACTTGAAGCTGCAATTTTGCTAACGAGTCCAGCCCACGTTTGCTGTATGAGACCGTGAGCATAGACGCCGGCCATTTTTTCGACTCCCTTGTGGGTTGCTAGTTCCATCGTTCGATAGATAACTGCCGGAACATCAACATGAATTTTGAGCGCATCAGCCAGCTTTCCGTAAGCTAATATCGCCGGAGTATAAGAGCAGCTTGTTGATTGCTTAAATTTTGCTAGAAAGTCGGCGTTTCTCCCTGTCTCCTTGGCGCATTCCTTCTGTTCAAAGGATGCTCTTGAAACTCCAGTCGGTAATTCGTAGATATCAGTCCCAGGATTTGTGCTATGAAGCGCAGGACAGAAAATCACGTTCGGATCGTCGAATTTAATTTTGCAAAGGGCGTCTTCATCATCCTGTCGGCCTGAATCAATTTCAGTTCCAGGAGCCGGAGGAAGTGCTACGCATTCTTCTCTGCCGTAGGAAACACGTGATCTACCAAATACCGGCGTATCTGGATCGGCTGGGAGCGCCTGCCATGTTGCAGGCCCGACGATGCCGTCCACTGTCAAACCTGCGCCTTGTTGGAAATCTTTAACAGCCTGTTCTGTCGTCACGTCGAAGCTTCCGGTAATGTCGCTAGAAACGAGTGCTTTAGTCATCACAAAGATACGTTGAAGTCTTAGTACATCGTGACCAGTCGCACCGATGCTGAGTGTTGGGCCGCTATTCATAACTTACATTCCTAGGCTTTCGTCTTTTGTACTGTATCATTTTTGCCAAAATCGTCTCGCATTGACTTTAACCAGCCTTTACACCGACTTGCCCTATTGGCAACTCGAATGGTCGGTTCGTTATGCACGCGGATGAAAAGCTGACGGCTTTTTTGAAGGGGAGAGGGGAGGAATCGAGGAATCGGGGTCAAATCTAAAGGGCGCTCGAAGAAAAAGGAGAAAAGGGGAGAAAAAGGAGGGGAGAGGGGAGAGCCACATGAAAACGCAATTAAGTAAGCCGTCTCGCACTAAGGCGAGATACACCGAAGAGTACAAAGAAGAGGCGCTGGAGTTATGGCGCCGTGCCATCGATGTACTTTATTGCCTTACTCCACACTTCGCCACCCACACGACGCCCCAAAGCGCGCCCGGCCAAGTCGTCTTTCTCAAAGTGAATGCCTCCATACCGCCTGGAGATGCCGGCCTGATCGGCGGCATCTGAGAAAGTTTGCCACGTGAGGTTAACTGGAGTTGAAGGCGTCAGGCCACGCTCGATCAACGAAGTTCCGGGAAGAACCGTTACGGATTCACCGAAGTAGTCGTCGCCGGTGAATCGCTGCAGAATCTCAGCGGCGGCGGCGCTGAATCCGCTATGACCTGAAACGTAGCTTCCGAAGGGTGGGGTTGGTATATAGCTTCTGAAATCTCTGCCGTAAACCTTTCTGACACCAAGCCCTGGTCCAGCCCACGCCAGGATTTCCCTGCCGCCCAGGAGGGCGCGAATGACGGTGACGGGACGAACGGAATCCGTGCAACGTTTGACGTCCCACGTAGCGATGCTCACATCCATCAGAGCGTTCTCTAGGATGAAGAAGAACTTGATGTCCTGATCCAGGCTGTGCTTATCACGCCGCGAAATGTCTTGCGCGAAGACATTCCAGTGTCCCGGCGGTGTTACCGTGGTGGAGCCATCTGCCCAGTATTCCGCAATCACTTTCTCCTTATCCCCAAGTTGTGCGCTCAGGTCCACGACATCGAGCGCCTGTTTCCAGTACGCCACTGTGGGACAAAGATACGGCCCCTCAGACAAGACCAGGCTGCGAAACTGCGCTCCGGATGTGAGCCCAAAAGGCGTGACCATGCACCAGTGCGGCAATGTCCATCTTTGGGGAACTCCGTTGACCAGCAGCGGCTGCCAGCGGTTTGGATCTCTCAAGACCTCGGACGTGTTGGTCGGGGTGAAACCTGTGTAATCGGAGTACGTCCCGGGATGCAGATCGCCGAGCTGGTTGGCCCCGTCCCGATGTCGAAAATCCAGCACAGCCCGGGACGCGGCATTCCCGATCCCGCTGGGTGTTTGGAGATCGCTGGACAGGTCCGAAGGGTCGAGCCCCAACCGCTGCATTAAGGAATCCAGATTCATCATCCTCTGGCTGGGGAAGAGGTCCACCAGCGCGCGATAGGCCGCGAAGCTCACAGCCTTTTCTTTGTTGGCCACGGTGCACTCGGCCTTCGGACGGCGCAGGGCGCGGCCGAATCCGGTTCCGACGGCGGCGGCGTCATACGCAGCCCATGCGTCAAACATACACGTGTGCACGATCGCCAGCGCCCGCGCGGCGACCGGAGGTGTAGTTCTGGTGATCTGTATGGCATCCAAGGTGGCTTGGTTCCACAGAAGTATGCGGTTATCCTGAGTAACCGGCTGTGCGGCCGACGCAACTAAGGCGGGGATCACCAGCGACAATCGGCAAATACCGCGACCAAGCACCATGGATATCCCGGATTACCTTGTTTATTGCTGCAACCGCGCAGGCACGCGTTCGGTGTGCAGCGACTTCACCTCCCCGTGCTCGCCACCCGCCGTGTACACGGCCACCACATCCAGCTCGACATCGCTCTCGATCACCGCAAAGCCGTCGATGAACTCGGGCCGCATCTGCAAGAGTTCGTAGATGGCGGAGCACTCCAGTGAAGTGGCTTCATCGGCACCCAGCCGGATCTCGGAGAAACGCGAAACCGCGCCCGGTTTTCCGTTTGGCAGCGCGCTGGCGAACTTGAATCGTATGGCCGCTGGTTTATCCGTTGGATTGTGCACGTTGATGGCAGTGTGGTAGTTTCCTTGAGCTACGCCCTCCCAATCGCCGGCCCGATCGCGGTGCTCCTTATCCTCTTTGCACTCCGTGGGACCGCACAGAACCTTGGCGGCGTACTGGAGGGCGCGGTGTCTTATATTCGGAAGCTCCTTAGGGCCGATCAATAAGCCCACGTTGTTGTCGTTATTGCATACGCGCAATTCCGACGCCACCACGCTGATAATCGACGTCCCATCGACGGTGACGTCACGCGGATTTTGAATCGCCGGGCAGCTTGCTGGTCCGGGCAGGCCCGGGGCCTGGAAGGCCTTTGCGAACGCGCTGGCAATGTCCGCGGCACTCTCGCCCGCGGTGGTGTGTAATGTGATGGCACACGCACCGAGGCTGGATCTCTCCAGCACGGTCACGTCGCCACCAGCGGCCCCACCCGAGGGGGTTTCAAAATCGACCTTCATGACTGCGACCTGGTTCTGGAGCGGGTTACCCAGCCCGGCGACATCGAAGCAGGTGCCCGTAGCGGAGCCAGGCGAAGCGTGTATGACTGTGAACAACTGGCCGCCCGTCACGCCCGGCGCGCGGATCGACAGGTTCGGCGCGCTCCTTTGGAGATCCTCTCCTCTCGCCGGTTCCGGCGGGATCCCCCGAACGATTGCATGCACGGTGCTCTGCTGGCATGACGTAGTTGAATTAATCGCGTCGCGCGCTTTGATCAGTGCTGTGGCTGGGGTATCGCCTGCCTTGGTTGAAACACTCGCAGTGCAAAGGACCTGCACACCAGTTCTTCCCTGCACGGTCGGAATCACATCAAAGGATGCGGCAGGAAAGGTGGCAGCCCTGTGACTTAGCCCCGTCGGAGCAGCGCGTGCCGCCGCCGGGGCTGCTCCGGCGCCGGGCGGGTCAGAAAGGCCCAGAACACTGCTGGGAGGATTCGCCTGCGAGGGGCAGCCCAAAATATGATCGATTCCGACCTGTCCTCCTCCGCACGAAACCGTCACGCTCGTAATCGGATTGGCCGCCGGGTTGCATTCCGCGATGGTCTTGCCGCCAATGCAGCTCCCGTTGAAGCAACCCCAAGCGACGGGCTTTCCGTTGTAGAACGTACTCTTGCTTGTGACCAGGCTTCCTGAATTATCGAAACTGATCGCACCGCCCATTGCGTCGGTGGACGACGACGCGCAAACCGCGCCATTTTGCTGGATGAGCTGCATTGTGCAGGGCGAACCAGCCGGAGTCGTGAGGGAACTGACGAACCCAGTCCCGTACACAGGGATGTCCCAGATATCGTTATTCACCCAACCTTCAAAATTGCTGAGGAAAGGCTGCGTCAGAATATAAACGCCGCGGCCATGCGTGCCGGCGTACAGTCTGCCGCGCGCCACATCAATGGCGATTTCATAGACCGGTACGTGGGGCAGTCCGCTGCCGTATCGGTTCCAGTTTGTACCACTGTCAGTGCTCAAATAAACACCATCGTCTGTACCGACCCATAATGTCTTGCTATTTTCCGCCGTGATCGTGTTTGTGGGGATGCTCGGCAAACCCTTGCTCAGCGGCGCCCATGAACTTCCCCCGTCGGTGGTTTTGAAGACGTGGGCCCCACTGCTGAAACCTGAGAATGTCGCGTAGGCCGTGTCCGCGCTCTTTGGATCAACCGCGATTCGCGTAGCGGGGGCGCTGGGAAGGCCCTTCGCCGGCCCGGTCCAGCAATGACTCGCGGCGCACGCCCCGCTAGTGACCCATACCTGCCCGTCGTAGTAGCCGATATAGATCCGGTTGGCGTTGTTTGGTGCGACCGCGATGGCCGTGATCACATTGCTGGTACCGATATCCGGATAAACCGGGGAGGTGCCGCCCAGCACGGGGCTGACCGGTGTCCAGGAGTTCCCCGCGTTAGGGCCCTTGTTAGTGCTTTGGTACAAGCGATTCGTGCCGAAATACATGTTATGAGGAGCAGCCGCAGCCTCGATCAGGGGTGAGTATATGGCGGTGGGATCCCCAGTATTTGGGGGATCACCAGGATTCAGGCCGTTCGAAACCGTATCCCAGTCGCAGCACATACCACCGGTCAAGGATTGGCGCAGACCGTAAACGTCGTAGCCGGCCAAAAAGATAAAAAACTGGGTGTTGAAATACACGTCGTACATGTTCATTACATTGTCCAAGTCCATCACCGTCGATGCCGAATCGCCGTCGTCGACATGGTTCCAGACACGTGTCCCCACCCACATCTCGGTGCCGTTGTCCTGCGTTCCGCCAATAATGCGCGCAGTTAAAGGCGACGACGACACCGACTGGAACCCGGTGGTCTGCAAATCGCTGTTAGGGTCTTCGCTGGTGTTCCACGTTTGGCCGCCGTCCTTCGAAGAGAAAAACCCGCCGTCGTTGGCATCGTACATGCGTTTCGGGTTCGTCGGATCAGGAAACACCAGCACATGATGGTCCGGATGAAGGTAGTCGGTTCCAATATCAGAGAAGATGTTCCCGTTAGACATGGATTGGTTGAGTAGGAATCCGCCAAAGTAGACCGTCGCAGGATTGCTAGGGTCTATGGTCAGCGCTTGGTGATACCGGCTGAATCCAGTCGGTACCGCGGAGTTGCTTAACGCCCACGTCGCTCCTCCGTCGGTGGACTGGTACAGAGGAGAAGTACAGTAGCCTCCGAATACCGGGCCATTGCCGATGGGATCGGTGCAGTTGCCGAGCACGGTGTAAAGCATCGCTGGAGTGGCCGCGCTGGGACGATGAATGGCTATCCGCACATCGTCGAACGTGGTCGAGGCGGGATCGGGCAGTCCGGATGCCGCCGCACAACCCGCGGGAAGCGGGATGCCGGCGTTCAACGGACACCAGGTTGCCCCGCCGTCACTGGTCTTGAATACTCCCTTCCCCATGAATCCCGCATAAAGAGTCAGATGGTCGGTGGGGTCCATCACCAGATCAGTTGGTTTGGCCCCTCCGGCGCCCGGCACGCTCAGCAGGTTCCAGCTACTTCCCTGGTTCGTCGATTTATAAATGCCGTAGCCCTGCGGAGGCTTGGGCGCTGTATAGATGGCTTCACTCGCCGACGCCGTCACACCGCTCGAAAGCGACACGTAAATGACTTTACTGCTTCCCGAAGTTTTGGGATCGAGAACGACGTTGTTAATCGAAGCGAACTTAAAGACGTCCTTGCCCGAGAGAGTCCAGCCAAAAGTCGGGATCTCGCCTCCGGAAACCTGTCCGATCAGTAGCCCCATTCCGTAATAGGTGTCGCGGCGAATGCTGTTTTCGCCTGTACCGACATAGATCACGCCACACCCTGAGGCGGTGCAATTATCCAGCGCTATGTCCCCAATCGCGAGGGACGCCTGGTCATCTGAGATGGGCAGGAAATTCACTCCGGCATTCGTGGAATGCCACACGCCTCCCGAAGCCGTTCCGAGCCAGAGTTCGTCGGGATTCTTGGGGTTCACGGCGATAACGGTAGCTCGGCCGCTGACGCTGGTGCGACCATTATCCCAAGCCTGCCCGTTGGAGACGTCTGCCGGCCCGATTGGGAACCAAGTGGTGCCTTTGATTACAGATTGAGCAATCAGCGGGGCCGGCGTGACGAAGAGCAACAACAGGGCGAAGAAACTAAAACCTGACCTGCGAACCTCATTGCGGCTTGCGAATACCATAATCAATTTCCTCCGACTGTCGTTCGTACTAGCACTGGAACGGTGCTGGTGGCTCCCGAATGATGATGCACTCCGGCTGATGCGGGCTATGATGTTCGACACAGACCGTGATACGGAGCCGCTCCTGCCACGCGCGCTCGGCCAGTTCCTCAATCTCCTTCTCCCGACTGAAGAGTTTGCGCTCGCCGTCTTCAGTGTCGAGGATAAAACCCTCAAAGTCGCCAAAGCGGTCAAAGAACATGCCGGTCACCTTGCCGGTGTAGTAGTTTTCTTCCTCTTTCGGCCTATGACAGGGGGGCGAAGGCTGATAGCCGTGGGGCGACGGCGGAATCTTCGCTGGGTTCCCGCCCATGCCCGTGATTCTCTGAGATAGGTAACTGATATAGCGCAGCAGCACCGGATACCAGCGGTTGCCCGGCCCGATCAGACCGAGTCTCCACTTGAGGATGGAGAGCAGGTTTTCATCGCCGGGGAGAATCATGTTCTCTTTCTGCACCGGAACCTTCACCAAAAACGCACCGGTGATGTAACGCCAGAGCAGCGGCTTGTGAACCACCGCCATGGGTGCCACGGTCCGAGATCTCTTGATTTGCCGCGGCGGTGGGGGCGGTGGAGCTTCAAGGGTTCGCTTGGTCGTGATTCGCCGAACCACGATGTCGAATTCCTCGCCCACGCGGATCGATGCGGGAAGATCGAGGGTGAACAACCCGGCAAAGCTGCCTCCCGTGCCGAAGGGAATCGGAACGTAGGTGACGTTGCTTGCCACTTGGATCTGGATGGTATTTGAGTCTACGGCGGTGAGCTTGTGGCTCGCGTAGAATTGCGCGGCAAGTTCCAGCACCGATGCGGCGTTCACAGCGGGCCAATAGAGGTTTGCAACACTGCCAATCGGGACCCTTCCCCAGTCAATCATGATTTCATCTGGGTAGCTGAGGATGCTGGAACGGTCTTTGGTCGGCGGGACCTGGCTCGGGCGAACATCAATCGTTTGAGGAACGCGATGCGTAGCAGGGAATCCGGGATTTCCCGAAGGGGTCACCTGCAAGTTGCGTTGCGCCAGCTTGTCGGAGTTTTCGGGATTCTCGATCACGCCATTGGCGTTGACGATGGGCGCATCGGAAAACGCGATTTGAGCCACTAGGCAACTGTGGGCGCTAGCTGGGAGCCAACCTTGTACGCTGCTTCCACCGATGACATTGGACAAGTCATAGACATTGAGGAAGCAACCGAAGAAAGCCCATGCGTAGTCGTGTTTGTGCGGGATGATGATGGTTTGGTTGTTCGCACCGCCTGGATTGTAGTCGGTAGGGTTGTTAGTGTAGTTGGCGGTCGCAAAGAAGGGCAAGGAGCATCCGTTGATGTGGCCTGAACCGTCTGTGCCTGGACGGGGAAAGCTGGGGTCGCTGCCGCCGTCGCTCGGGTAGGTGATGTTTGGATCGGCGGCGGAGAGAGTCGCTGCGTTATCGATGAAGTCGGTGTCAAAGGTCTGTGTAGTAAACAAGCGAAAGAACACCTTGGCGTTCGCAGCTTGGCCGGCATGTCCCGACGAGCCTTTGAGACGTACACGAGCGATGGCGAAGTTGTAGTTATTCGCCGAACCGGTTTTAGGTGTAACCGTAGAGTCCCCGTCTAATGCGCCATTTTGATTGGGCAGCAGCGAATCGAGCGGATCAGAGCTGTTAGTGTCTGGCGGAGTGTAGCTCGGGTTGAGGTAGCCGATTTGTTGATTGAGATACGTTATTAGATTCGCAATGTACTGGTAGGCGCCATCGTAGCTGTCTGTGAGGTGGGGCGCACCCGTTCCGGGGATGGGCGTAGAATTGCCCGTCCCCGTGAAAACGCGCAGGTCCTGGCTTAGGTAGAAATAGCCGCTGCCGTTGCGGAGATTGGTGAAGTAGGGGTCAGCTCCTGCGAGAAGGAAAAACTCGAGCTTCGGGGCGAAGGGGAGGGTTTGGCCCTGCATCTGAATGGTGGCATCGAGTTCGAAGGACTTCGGCGGATTGCTGTGGGGGAACACTGGCAGCGATGCCGGAGTGAAAGCGATGTCGTAGGCGAAGCGGATGCGCTGCGGCAGATTCGCGTTGTTACCAGTGTTTCCGACGTCGTAGGTAGTGCCGCTGTGGGTGATGGTTAGGCCGGGGATGTTACTGCTATTAAACGAACCGGTCAGGTTCGGCAGGGACGCTGCGATGCCGGCCGGCGAGTAGCCTTCGAGGAACAGGTAGAAGGCATCGTTCCAAATAAGCGTGTCTTTAACTTCGTCGTGGCCGAAGTTGTTCTTTTCCGCCACAAAGTAGAAGTTCTGGATCTTCAGACTGTTGTTGCAAATCCACAGACAAAATGCCAACAGACCGGAAGTGACTTCCTGGATGATGTTCTGCATCTCGCTGTAGGCCGGATGGAACGGAGTCGGGTTCGCTGGACTCCCCCATTCGAGCGTATAGGCGATCACGTTGCTCTTGCTGCCATCGACGAAATGCCGGCTGTAAGCGTAATCATCTGAGGTGCCTGCGGTCGGATACAAATCGTAGCTAGATTTGACCGTATAATTTCTACCCCGGAAAGCCTGTATACCATCGTGTAACGCGTTGGCAAGGTTGAGCGCCGTCGATAGATCATTGGCTGGAATGTATTCCTTGTAGGCATCGCCTTTGACGCCTCGCGTGCCGTCAAACGCCGGGTTGCGGAAGTTCATGTTCGGATCGGACGACTGGTCCTCATCGTCGCCCCAGCTATAGAGGATGTCTTCGCCGTAGCTGTGAAGGTCTATAAAGAACCTAACATTCGGAAAGTTGTCGAAGATCCATTTCGCATTTTCAGTCTCAGGTTCGGAGAGAGCACTCGGACCGTTGTAGAGCTGATAGTCACAAGGATCCGTAGAATCAACAATCCCCGAACCCGCGACATTAAAGTACGCAGGATAGTTCCAGAGGAAGTCGTAGTTGCGGTTGATATCGACGCCAGTGCATTGATCTGGCGTTGGAGAATTCGGCGCGGCGGTGCGGCGGTTTTTCCGCCACATCGGGTCCGTGTTTATGCTGTAGTTTCGGCCGTCGGGGTTGGCTTGCGGAAAGACAACGATATCGAGTGTATTAACGATGGTCTGGATGTCGGCCACAGAGAATGTCCTGCTGCCGAAGGTGAGACCGGTGCCATTGTGATACGCTTGTTCGAGTTGTTCGACGAAGTTAATGAGAATATCAGAGCTGCCCCACTCGCGTGAATGGATGCCGCCAAGAAAATAGACACCCGGCCGACCGGACCCACTGCCGTTTGCAATCTTGATGGCATGGCACTGGCGGCTCTCCCAAGTGAGATTGGGCAGGGTGATCAGTTGCGTGAAGGACGTAAAGGGCGCGGACGTGGCGACGGAAAGGGCGGATTCGACTTCGGTGACGTTCAAATAAGGCATTTAGAATCCTTTCTTTGGTTTCTTTCGGTTAGATCGCTGGGGACCGTGCTGTTTATAGCGATCTCCGCGGCCCACCTCCTTCTGCCGAGTTTTCCCGAGCTTATCTACATCCTCATGCTGCTCGACGTGATAGCCGCCTTGCTTGAGCTTTTTTATATCCGTGGGGCCGACGACGGCGCCGACAGTATAACCGCTGGCGTCGGAATACTGAATCCCATGATCGAAGACTTGGACCTTGTGTTTGCGAACCAAATCCAACATCGCTTCTCTGTCTTTACCTGTGATTGTGATTCGATAGCGCGGCATGGAAGTATTCTCCTTGGTGTGAATCAGTGCCAGAACGGTGCTGGTGGCTCCCGAATGATAATGCACTCCGGCTGATGCGGGCTATGATCCGTCCTCGACCGGGATCAGTGGATGCATGGTTCTTCCTTTCTTTGTCCCCGCGTAAGTCGATCGTGGCGGGTCCGGAAGAAGCGAAGAACCTAGCGGGGAAAAAGTCTTCCGCTTGATTCAGATCCGTAGAATAAGAACCCTTTTTACGAAACCTGCACTGATCTTGTCAAGTCAGGCGTCACCTAATTTTCATGTAGGGCGTCGCCTGACATATCGGAGGAGTAGGGGTCACCGGCGGGGAATCGGCGTCGGGAATCGGGGTCAAATCTAAACATTTAACATTGCCGCTTTCAACTTTCTGGCGGCAATCGAATCGTGACTGGATCGTGTTCGACGAATCCGTTGCGCTACGGCGGCATAGTCCAATCCGCCGAAAAGTTCTCCGATCTCTCGCAGCGATTTAGTTCCCGTCTCCCAGATCATCCACATCGCTACGTTCCTGGCGTGCAGGCCCCGCTCGCCGCGCGCAACCAAACGCTCTCGACCCACCCGGTATTTTTCCGCTACTCTTTGCAATATTCTGTCCAGATCAATGGATGCTGCCGCTTTGCGTAGAGAGGTAATTTCCCGGCGCTGCTTGTGCAAACCTTTTACCCGATCTCGCAGCTTCTGCACAAAGGATTCGTCTCCCAGGACCGCCTGCCACTGCACCGCTTCGAACGGGTTGTCCACCTCCCGTAACAGGCCCTCCTCGACAAAGCGCCTGTAGCGCAATCGCTCCTCTCGCCTGGGCCCCCGCAGCTCGTCCAACACCATCGCCTCTTGCACAAAGGGAAATGGCGCGCTCAAGCCGGCGTAACCGCGATAGCTGCTCCATCTAAAGGCGCGCAGACCGCTTCCGTCGCTCACTCGGAATGCCTCGCCCCAACCTCATGCCTCGCACCGGATTGAGATGCACGTAGCGACTCAAGCCCAGCAGATAATCGCCCTCTTGCACCAGAAAACTCTTGTAACGACCCTGAAACAGATGACCACTCGAACGATGTCGCCGGTTAAAATAGACCGTGTAGGCAACCAGCAGCCAATGCATCCAGCGTCGCAGATTTGGCCGGTGAGTTTGCGCGACCAAATGAAAATGGTTGCCCATCAAAACAAAACATAGAATCGCCGCCTTGAAACGTTCCGCTGACTCGCTGAGCAGTTTGAGGAACCAATCGCAATCAGACTCGTCACGGAAAACCGGCTGGCGCGCGTTGCCTCGCGCGCAAAGATGGTAGATGGCATCTTCAAATTCTATGCGCAAAGGCCGCGCCATTGCCTTCGCATAGCAGAACCTATCGCCAATGTCAAATGTTTAGATTTGACCCCTTCTTCGGCCCGAGGAGAAACTCTGATCCCGTATATGAAGGGAACAAAGGCCACAAAGGGAACACACGATAGAGGGAAATGTTCCCTTGTTCCTTTTGTTCCCTTTATTCAACGGACGAATCGCCAAGTGACGCCAGACCTTAATTGGTGCGGGCAACCGATCCGTGAAGGTGAAGGCTACGGCGGGCGACCGGAAAACATTCCGAAACCCAGGGGCAACCCTGCGGCGAAACAGCACCAACACTTTGCGGTGATTACAAAGGAGGACGCGGCCGAAGTCTTTGGACACGGCACGTCCACGCTGAGGCGCACCCAGGCAGCGAAACTGTTGAAAGAACTCACTGGCGCACACCGGACAAGCTGCTATCGCGCTCTACGATTAAACGGACGCTTTGCACGGCATCTGCGCGCTCAGGGTAGAATGCTTTCCTGGCGCTGATCTCTAGGTTTTGTAGCAAGGACGCTCCCGCCAGCCACGCTGCGCAGGATCGCTCAGCACGTGTTTTTGATTGCCGAATGGCGAATGATCCGGCCATGATGTCATTCACGATTGCAGCGCAAATTTCGCTAAAACCTTGAGGGCGCAGGCATCATAATTCCAGTAACAATACGGCACCCGCCCCTGAATGGGGATAAACTCATATCGTTTCGTCATTACTTATGAAACGCGTCTCACAACTTGATGGTGTCCGCGGTATCGCAATCCTGATAGTGCTGGTTTACCACTATTTTACCAGTCAGATTGTTTCCCAACCCAGGACTTTTATTTCCTATTGCGCGCACGCTACGAGCCTCACATGGATCGCAGGAGTTGACCTATTCTTCGTGTTGTCGGGCTTTTTGATCGGCGGTATCCTGCTCGATCATCGCGACACGTCCAACTATTTTCGCGTGTTTTATCTCAGACGGGTGTTCCGGATATTTCCGCTCTATTTTCTCGTTTTGGCGCTCTTCCTAGCACTATCCGCAACTAGCATTGCGACATCGCCGTCATTTCAATTGCTTTTTCATGATCCATTCCCCCTTTGGTCTTATGTCACCTTTTCTCAGAACATTCTTATGGGTATCCGGGGGGACTCGGCCCAGGCTGGCTCGGCATCACTTGGTCGCTGGCTGTTACGGAGCAGTTTTATCTCTCCGTGCCATTACTGATTTATTTTTTACCGCGCCGCATTCTTTTCTCGGTGTTAATCTTGTTAGGCTTGAGTGCGCCTATTCTGCGATGCGTCTTGCCGGATGTTGCCGCCCTTGTCAATACTCCATGCCGAGGCGATTCGGACTTCTTTCTGGTGTGGCATTAGCGGTCTTGGTCAGGTGGCATCCTTTTGTTTCGACAGTCCAGCAGCACCGACGTCTTCTCCGATCGCTGTTTGTAGCCATGCTCGTCGGGGCTGGGGTGATGACCTTACGACCTGTTCCATTCGGGGCATTTAATCATTCCTGGTTGGCTGGCTTGTATAGCCTGCTTACCTTATCGCTTTTGTCGGCACCGAGCCGCGCTTGGGAAGTTTACTTCGATCTTCAGCATTAGTCTGGTTGGGACAGCTCTCTTACGGTACTTATCTATTTCACGGAGCAGTGAACGGTCTTTTACACGGAGCGTTCGGACGGAACACACTGCAGATTCGCACCCTCTCTGATGCTGGCATCCCTATTTTGGCTCTGTGCATTACCATATTTCTGGCAGCTATCTCATCCCACTTTTTCGAGCGGCCGATCATACGCTTCGGACACCGGTTCCAGTATTTTCGGAAGCCAGAGAGGCAAGCCCCTGTTGGAGCGGCGCCAAAGACCGCCCAACCTGCGTAGAAACTAACTAGCTCCGGGTGTCACATAGAAAACCATCACATTAGATGCAATACGACTGGTGGCGCGGGAGTGGGCGGAGTGGCGCGAGGTTAAGCCAGATGGATCTGGTAGACCCACCAAGGTTTGCCGACTACGACGCACATCCACACAAGAGGAAATTTAACGATCTTCCTTTTGTTTTCTTCCGCCTCCGCCAGGGTTTGATTCACAATTTGCTTAAACGCCTCGCTATCCAGCAATTCTTCCAAATAACGCTCCAGCGTTATTTTCCTTTGAGCGGCCAGCTTCCAAAGACCTACCAGGATATCTTTGGGCAGGGACAAGTGAAGCGTCACACTCTCTTTGCTTTTGTCCCCGTGCAACACTGCACCTATCGCGCACGCGAGACTACGGACATGCCGTTTGTAGCGGTGCTAGGGTTCGGGGGTTGTAGCGTTAGATTGGACTGTAGCCTTAGGGTTAGAGAGGGTCCAGGCGGCGAGTGTCATCTAGTTTAGAGCGCAATTCGTCGAGTCGTTCCTGGGAAAGAACGACACCGACGTTGACAGTGGTGTTTGGTGTAGCGGCAGGTTTATCGCCATAAGCTTCGGGGTGAAGCTTGCCAGCCGACCAGCGATAGATGTCAAATTGAACGCGAACAAGGTGAGCAGTCTGCGGGGTCGCGTTTTTAGCCAGGTCGGCGCACTTTTCTACGAGGAAGTGGGCGCGCTTATGACGAGCTTGTTTCCAGCCTTCACTGAACCACGTTCTGCGTCTTCGCCAGTTGTCGAGCTGGTTGAAGTGGGGCAATTCAGGATGCGACCTCAGCAACTCCAGCAAGGAAGTGTCGCAGGTACTGACCAAGTCAAAGAAGTAGTCGGCAAGCTCTTGGGTGAGAGGCTGCTTACTTTCCCTGAGGCCAAATGGGGTTATAGCGTTTCTTGGGCGGGATGATGCCAGCACTGCGAGCGGCATCGAGTTCAGCAACGTTCACTCTGGGGATATAGCTATACGCTCGACCGAGCGATTTTCAAACAGTCAGCGAGATAACCTTCTTGCCTTCCCTCACGCGCGCGATTAGACCGCGGCAGGGCTGGGGAAAGGACACTGTACCACACGACGGGGGTGTGCCACCCCGGCATGCCGTACGGGTAGGATTTTTACGGTCAGAAAAACGACCAAACGATCTGGGTTGCAGCCGTACATCGCGACAACGGAAAGCGTTTCGTCGTGCGTAGCGGATGAAAAGCTGACGGCGTTTGTTGAAATCGAATCGGGAATTCGTGTTGGCAGCGGATTGTCTTGACACCCAAACGGGATCTTTTCAAAACTCGGTCTCGTCAAACGGATCTGAATCAGGCGGAGAGCATCCTCCCCACTATGTTCTTCGCCTCTTCCGGACCCCGCAACCGTTACTGATGTGACCACGAGTCAACCTGGCGGCGATTACGCGCTCGGCTACACTGATGCGGAGCAGGACCGCCTGATGCGACAAGCCACACGGATCGCTCCTTATGCCGAGCGCTTCTTCCGCGAGGCAGGTATTGGACCGGGGCAGCGCGTCCTCGACCTCGGGTCGGGCATGGGGGACGTTTCCACGCTGGTTGCCGGGTTGGTGGGCGCTTCGGGCGAGGTAGTCGGAATGGAACGCGACGCCACTTCGATTGAGAGGGCCCGGGCTCGCGTCGCGGCGTCGGGTTTGCGCAACGTGACGCTTCCAGAACCGACGTGAATGAGATCGTCATCGACCAGCCCTTTGATGCCGCTGTCGGTCGTTACATCCTGATGTTTCTTCCTGATCCCGTTTCTGTGTTGCGGTCCGTTTCTCGCTTGGTTCGCCCTGGCGGGGTGCTTGCCTTCCAAGAACCATCATGGATACCGATGCTTGCGCTTGGCGCCCGACTCCCGCTTTGGTCTCGGGTGCTTGGGTCGATCCACGAGACAATTTTGCGTTCTGGCGCAAACCCCGAAATGGGACTCGCCTTGTCCTCCATCTTTCAAGAGGTGGGGCTGCCTGCGCCGAGGATGCATCTGGAGATACCGCTGGGCAGCGATACCGGTTTCGTACGAATCATCTCTGATCTGCTTGGCAGTCTGCGGCCGTTAGCTCATCAGCACGGCGTTTCCTTGGAGCAATTGGGAGACTCCGATACGCTTCTTGACAGGATTTGTGCCGAGATTAGGGCGGCGAATACCGTAGTGAGTATCGTGCCACTGTTAGGTGCCTGGTCGCGCAAGCCGGAGGACAGCCGGGCCTCAGCTAAATAGACAGATGGAACCGCGAAAGCTTCAACCCGTTCGCACTCCCGCTCTTGTTATTAGTTCTATCGGTGTTGATCAACTACATCGATCACGGCAACCTCTCGATCGCCGCGCCGTTGCTGAAAGAAGAGTTAGGCATATCTGCCTCACAGCTTGGTATCCTTCTCTCCGCGTTCTTCTGGACCTACACCGCCCTGCTGTTTGTCTGCGGCTGGTTTATTGACTGCTTTGACGTTAATCGCGTGCTAGCGTCGGGCTTTCTGCTATGGTCGATCGCCACTGCGGCAACCGGCCCCGTTCATGGCTTCGCAATGCTTTTGGTCATGCGGCTGATGCTCGGCATCGGCGAGTCGGTAGCATTTCCGTGCTATTCCAAAATCCTAGCATGCCATCTGCCAGAACATCGCCGCGGGTTTGCCAATGGCGCCATCATAGCGGGGATGAAGTGTGGTCCTGTGGTGGGAACCCTTGGCGCGGGACTCCTGATAGCAAAGTATGGGTGGCGTCCCGTGTTCGTCGGAATTGGACTGCTCAGCCTCGCTTGGCTACCTGCTTGGATGAGGGTGATGCCCCGCGACGCTGCCTCGACTGATCTAGGAGTCTCCCCGCGTGTGATTGACATCTTGCGGCAGCGCTCATTCTGGGCCACTGCCGCAGGCGCCTTTTGCAACGCCTACCCGCTCTATTTCATGGTCACCTGGCTTCCCTTCTACCTCGTTCATGAACAGCATCTCTCGATGAATGGCATGGTTGGCAAAGCCGCGCTCTACTACGGGGTCGATGCTGCCGCAGCGTTTCTGACCGGCTCGATGACGGACTTCTGGATTCGGCGAGGCTTGGCTGCCAGCGTCATCCGCAAGTCAGCCATGGCATTGGGATGGACAACTGCAGCCGTGGGCTTCTTAGGTTGCTCGTCGGCCGGGCCTGATTCTTATTTGGCGTGGCTAATGGTAACCGGGGTGGGGTGCGGAATTGGCAACTCGGGCCTGTTTGCGTTTTCCCAGACGCTTGCTGGACCGCAGGCAGCCGGACGTTGGACCGGATTGCAAAACGGAATCGGGAACCTCGGCGGAGTCATCGGGCCAGCGTTGACAGGATTCATTGTGGAGTGGACCGGACATTTTCAGGCAGCGTTCGCGATAACCGCAGGAGTCTGTTTGTTGGGTGCGATGAACTGGGTCTTCTTGGTAGGCTCACTGAAGCAGGTAGCCTGGTCGCCGCAAGCGAAGGTCGATTTGGCGCCTGTGCCTTCTTGAATGATTCAGCGGTATTCAACTCTCAACTAAAGTATTGCCGGCCGGATCGTAAATGGCGGATCACAGCATCATGCGACCGGCAGTAAAACTTTGCGTAGCCGATTGCATTGCTGATACCGCCTGGCTCGCCGTACCACAGGCGACCGAACGGCAGCGCATCGGAAATCAGATCGACGCCGCGATGATCTTTGCGGGGGCGAACTTCGTAAACGTGTTGTAAGCTAGTCATTGCGACGGCCAGCGGGTTAGCGGGAGCGATTGGTCAGACCGAGGCAGCACGCATTTGCTGGCGAATCGGTTCGTTACCTGCGTAAACTTGCCACTCGGCAATCTGGCCGTCGCGAGTCACAGCCCGCAAAGCTACTGGCGTGCTCCATGAGGAGTTTGGTCGCTTGATCCCGTTCGACCAATACGAACCACTCGCCACGGCGACGAGCACAGCCTCAGCTTTATCATCCTCCGCGATAAAACAGCGCTGAATGTCCAATTTATAATCAGGCACCATGGTGAAGTAGAATTTCCAGCCTTCGCGCATGGCGTCTCGGCCTTCTACCGCGCCAAGCGAGTCAATGAAGCGATGATCTGATGTCATAGCGAATCAATACCTTCGACATCATGAGCGTTGATCGCCGCGACGAATTGCTCTGCTACCTTTTGTCGGCTCATCGCTGTGCGTGCATATACTTGGAAACCGGATCGGCCGCGGATCCACAATCGCTTGCCGGAGCGGGTTAGTTAAGGACAGCGCGAGCGAAATACACATCCGCTCGCGCCTCCACTACTTATGAAACGGACTCTATTATCCGATGGGACTATCCTCCTCCACAGAAGATATCCCACACTCCGAGTATTTAGTCGCGCAAGCGACCGGTCAAGCGTGAAAATCCCGCGTCTGGTGGGAGCAAGCGCG
Organism: Vulcanimicrobiota bacterium; assembly: GCA_963764965.1. Taxonomy (GTDB): domain Bacteria; phylum Vulcanimicrobiota; class Vulcanimicrobiia; order Eremiobacterales; family Eremiobacteraceae; genus JAFANK01. Next base: position 367,794 of record CAVXUM010000003.1, on the reverse strand, counting down.
ATTGCATAGATGCCCGGGCGGGGAATCGGGGTCAAATCTAAACATTTAACATTGTGGCTTTCAACTTTCTGGCGGCAATCGAATCGTGGCTGGATCGTGTTCGACGAATCCGTTGCGCTACGGCGGCATAGTCCAATCCTCCGAAAAGTTCTCCGATCTCTCGCAGCGATTTAGTTCCCGTCTCCCAGATCATCCACATCGCTACATTCCTGGCGTGCAGGCCCCGCTCGCCGCGCGCAATCAAGCGCTCTCGATCCACCCGGTATTTGTCCGCTACTCTTTGCAATATTCTGTCCAGATCAATGGATGCTGCCGCTTTGCGTAGAGAGGTAATTTCCCGGCGCTGCTTGTGCAAACCTTTTACCCGATCTCGCAGCTTCTGCACAAAGGATTCGTCTCCCAGGACCGCCTGCCACTGCACCGCTTCGAACGGGTTGTCCACCTCCCGTAACAGGCCCTCCTCAACAAAGCGCCTGTAGCGCAATCGCTCCTCTCGCCTGGGCCCCCGCAGCTCGTCCAACACCATCGCCTCTTGCACAAAGGGAAATGGCGCGCTCAAGCCGGCGTAACCGCGATAGCTGCTCCATCTAAATGCGCGCAGACCCTTCCGTCGCTCACTCGGAATGCCTCGCCCCAACCTCATGCCTCGCACCGGATTGAGATGCACGTAGCGACTCAAGCCCAGCAGATAATCGCCCTCTTGCACCAGAAAACTCTTGTAACGACCCTGAAACAGATGACCACTCGAACGATGTCGCCGGTTAAAATAGACCGTGTAGGCAACCAGCAACCAATGCATCCAGCGTCGCAGATTTGGCCGGTGGGTTTGCGCGACCAGATGAAAATGGTTGCTCATCAAAACAAAACATAGAATCGCCGCCTTGAAACGTTCCGCTGACTCGCTGAGCAGTTTGAGGAACCAATCGCAATCAGACTCGTCACGGAAAACCGGCTGGCGTGCGTTGCCTCGCGTAAAGATGGTAGATGGCATCTTCAAATTCTATGCGCAAAGGCCGCGCCATTGCCTTCGCATAGCAGAACCTATCGCCAATGTCAAATGTTTAGATTTGACCCCTACTAACCCTCTCGACAATTGAAACTTAATGTCCTCTATAGGGCTCAAACAGCCCATCAAGCAACCTTTCAATATCAGGGAGAGCTAAATCGTCCAAGGCCTCTTCGTTATCGAGATCGGTGTCAATTATTCTGTTCCACAAAATCATGGTGTCCTTCGCCTTGACCGCTGAGGCGTCGCTGCCGTTGGCGATCGCCTGAAACTTGTTCTCAATTGCATTTCGAACCTCAGACGTTTGCAGGGTCCACAACACGGTCTTGAGGTCGCCGCGGAAGCCAGTCTTGGAGTCTTTGTCTTGTAGTAAGCGCCATCCAATCCTACTTTGTCTTTGACGGGTTGCCGAGGATTTCCGGCGACGGGTGGGTTTTCCGCCTCATCCGCTTTCTCTTTGATCGGCGACCCGCTTTTTTGGCGGCCGCAAATAACCCTTCACCGCAAAGGAATCCCAGTCATGCACAGCAACGAGCAGCCTGCTAAGTGCAATATCCAGTCGCACTCGGCGTGACGTTTTTTCCGCCTCATTTGTAGCTGCATCGAGCGCCTTGGCTGCAAAAACCGTTGACACTTCAGTACTGGAAATCAACTTGAGGCGCCATGCTTCGTCGTAGTCCCTTGCTATGGTTTTGACACCGACTCTTTCGTCTTGATGCACACGATACGATTCGGCTGCCTCGATAAGATCCTTTAGCATCTGGTTCAGTTGGTCTGGCACCGATACGCCGCCTGGCAGGAGCATAGGATTCTCTCGACTCCTTCAGCAAGGTTCTCAGTAGGAGCCAAACGATACACTTCCTCCACTTTCGCAAGCTCGTCGTTGGCTTCCTTGAATTTACCTGACGCCTTTATTTGACTTCTTAGCGCCTTGATCGTGTCGATGCGGATTTTGTCATAGCTGGTCACGTAAAAGGTTTTCACCGGGTTCGGTCTGTTTTCCGTAGTGTCGTAGGGCGGATACAAAATCCACTCATTTCCTTCATTAAGCTGCCAACTTATCTTTTGCACATCCGACAGCTTAAGGGCTACGCGCGCGATCCAATCTTTCTCAAGAGTGACTGGCACCGCCTCCGGTTTCGCTCCTCCAGGCGGCACCTTAGGCTCGCAGACGATAGTAATCTTTCTCCAAAACTGGTCGTGGTCCAGTTGTGGGTAAATGCCAGGCGCGCGGATCTGCACTTCAAATTGCGCGCGTGATTCACCGGTGAATGCAATAAGACAGCAAAGCGTCAAGCACAGCAGTATCTTCGTGCGCTCTTCAGTGCTTGGGATATCGGGGACATTGCTCATTCTGTCTTTCTTTCCAAGACGATACGCGAGTGCTGTCCCTTTCCGGGCGCTAACAAGGAGTAACTCGTCTCCTTCGTACCCGTCCATTGTGTGGGAATCTCCTTATCTTTGCTCGCGGGATCACCACGCTTTTCCTCCTTCGGCTTGATCATCCACACTCGGAATTCCTTGGTCTTCACAAACTCGTCGGCAGTCAGAAGGCATTTGGTTCCCTGCTTTGTCTCTTCATGGTGCAAGGCAATCCACGGCTGGGATCCGCCTACTGTGGCCGCTTTTTCGATCCGCGTTACGCCGGTGACTTTCCAGTTCGGCTTGGGAGCGTTTTCGTCATTCGGAAAGTTGAGTTCCATTAGGACATGCCCCTCCGGGGCAGCGTAGAGCGCAGCGGCCACAGAAATGGAAAGCAAAGCAAGGACTAACACCCAGAAGGTACATCCGATTTTCGATCGCCAATATCGGAATGGTTTTTCCGGTCTCATCGTCTTCGTGCCAACGGTTCTCTGCCCTGCTTCAAGCACCGCAAGCATTAGCGCGGCACCTACGCAAATCAGGCCCACAATCGGCCAGTTCGTCAAGAATGGCCACTCGCCGAACACTTACGCCATCCAGTAACCCAGCCACACTACCAGAATGAGAATACTCGAGAGAAGAGCCTTGCAATTGTCCGGAACTGAGAAAGGCGAACTCCCGATGAGCAGTGGAAGAACGCCACCCAACGACAGCGCAATTGGAGGCAGGAGGTTCTTAATTTCTTCCGTGCTCATAAGCTATCGATTATGTTAGAAAAATAGAAAAGCCCTTTATCCTGTTGAGAGCTTTTCCGATTCCGCATGGCGACGCTTGTTTGCGCGATGAGATCAGGTTTTGAGGAGATCGACAAGCAAAAATCTTCGCCAAGTAGGTCAGTAGGGGTCAGAGCTTACTATCGACACTGGAGAGTAAATTTGAAACATAGCTGGCACGCCATTGCTTCCACATAGCAGACCCAATCACGAATGTCAAATGTTTAGATTTGACCCCTTCTTTCCCTTCCTTTAGATTTGACCCCTACTTTTCCTTCTTCTCCTGGCTCCATCTTAGCCTAACCGAGCAGTTTTGGTTTGTAGGAGCCTACTACTGCTGGTAACAATCGCGGGCTACCAAAAGAACCAAAAAGAACGAATGAGCGTCGCGGATATTGCGTGACGTGGCCGAAAAACATTGCATGAAAAGGTGGTTGGGTGGGTGTGAGATGCGTGCCTTCGTTTGCACAGATTACGACGCGACAATCAGGAAGCTTGTGTGGCTGAACGAAAGCCGCGCTGGCGTTTATGTAGGCATGTATGATGAAAAGAAGAACCCGCACACATCATATCATGCAGACGGGCGGCATCACACGAAGATTACTGTGGAGGGAAGGAAGTTGAGGTCTTTCGGGAGCAGCGTGAGTCAATCACGTCGATTGCCAGGTACCGTCAGATCATCCAGCACGGCGCATTCTATGCCGAAAATACGATGCGGCGATTACCACAGTTTGAGAGCGAATCGAAAGAAACAGCCTTCGTCCTGATAGGTCGTGCGATCTTCAAACACGTTGAAGCCCTTGCGATGAACACGTTTATCGTGAAGCGCCAATACGAGGCGAAGTTTCTAAAGCGAATGTATGCAGACTACGAAACGGGTTCTTATGAGCTGGTCGCCGTGAGTACTTTCCAGGCTTGAGGACTTCGCTTCACACAACGTGAGCATCGTATTGTACAGGGCGAAGCCAGGGGCGTTCGAGAAATGACGTTTTGCGGTTTGTGCGCGTATGCGGTCTTGTTACCGTGTGTCAATCAATTAGAACAAGATGCCTGTGACACTCGAAGAGAGGCGAGCCAATAGACGAGCTTATTACGCGCGGAACCGAGGACAGGTGACGGCTTACCGACGCAAAAATAAAGAACGCCTATCCGCCAATTGGAAAAGGTACTATCAACGGAAAAAGACAGAACTCTATCAGAAGCAGAAAACCTACAGGGCGGCCAATCCGGAAAAGGTGAGGCAGTGGAGACGCACAGACTACGAGCGCCATCGGGAAAGCTATATCGCCCGTGCACGTCGGCGTTGGCGCGAGAAGAACGACGAATGCCGCGCTTACGAAGCAAAGCGTTATCGACGGGACAAACCGATTATTCACGCGCGGCAGCTGGACTACACGAACCGCAATCGAGAAAAGATTCTGTACATGGAGACGTTCTTACTTAAAGAGCGCTAGAGGGCGTGCGGTTCGGCAAGCGTCTGATCGCCGTTGCGCAGCAAGGGTAGCCGCGTACAAAGCGGAATGGGCTCGCCGGAACCGTGAAAGATTGAGCCAATATCTCTGTATCTACTTTCGAAAGCGCAGCCGTAGCGATCCTGCGTTTGCAATCAGATTGCGACTTCGCTCGCGACTTGTCGCCACTATCCGCCGCCTTATGACTGGCCGAAGTGCGACGGGCGTGATCCGAGAATTGCTGGGGTGCTCGGAGTCCGAGCTTGTACGCCATCTCCAATCGCAATTCCTGCCAGGAATGTCTTGGGATAACCGAAGCCAATGGCATGTCGATCACATCAAACCACTGCGTGTGTTCGATCTAACCGACGCTGAACAGCAAGCCGCCGCCTTCCATTACAGTAATTTGCAGCCGCCTTGGGCTGTCGATAACATGCGGAAGGGCGGACGATGGCAACCAGAAGGCAGAGAAAATAGCAGCGCGTAGCAGAGATCAATGAAAGTCTGGCAAAGTACTGTCGCAGCGTTCAAGAGTCCAAGAGCTGTCTCACAGGCGAAACTGCAAGCGGAAGCGAAAGAGTTTTTCGACAAACTCATCACGACTGGGAAAATTTCAGGACCCGACACTCCGATTGTGTTGGGAAGAGACGAGACGGCTTTGTTGCATGAACCGTCGAAGCTAATCGAGGCAAGAGCCACGAGAGTTTATGCTGGTGGTGGAACACGCGTGAAGGGAATTTACATCGGCGGCGGTGAATCAAGTTCGGTTCAGTCGTTGAAGCAACTCGATTCAGGCACGTTGACGCTTACAACTAAGAGGCTGGTTTTTAGCGGTTCGATGGAAAGTAGAGTTGCAAACCTGAAGGATATTGTGTCGGTAGAGCCGTTTGCCGATGCGATTCAGGTAAGCACAGGTAAAAAAGCAAAGCGACAAGTCTATCTGGTCCGTAATCCAATAATTTGGGCAACGTTAATCAGAATGGCGATAAAAGGCGGAATCTCGGCGACGGCAGCAAAACCAGTCGATCATCCTAACGCGGATATTCGCTTCAACTGCCCGCGCTGCGGTCAACATCTTTGCGTCGAAGAAAGAGGAGCGGGAATGGCGGTGAACTGTCCTAGCTGCAATGAGCAGATCGAAATTCCGCCGCCTGTACCAACGACAACTCTCGATCACAACGCGCCGTGAGCCTGCTTCTCTGCGCCGACTCTCGAACGTGAACGCTTTGTTAGCGCTGTTCGCAATTATTGCGCGGCGCGCGGAATTATCGCGTTAGTGACCGCATCAGAAGACGGCTGCCCCTACAGAAATCCCGTAGCTACAAACTAGTCGCGTAGGCGGATGCTGAACAGGTGCCGATTGCGGATGAAATTTCCAATTGGACTCGTTAGATTATCAGGTTCCCGACGTAAACATTTCTCAGTCGGTTTTTGGAAGCGATCGGCTCCGATCGCTACAAGACGTATCGAATTTACCGCAAACAGTTACCCTGCTGACAACCACTGCCAAATGAAGCTGCGGCCGCCGGGGCTTCGTAAAGCGGAGCTTCGTCTTGCTGGGCGGCCGTCAGATCACGAATGCGCTCGGGCCCGCGGCTCCGCATCCTTGACATGCGACTTGCCAGCATCCCCGCCACTTCCCGGCCGGCGTATTGCAGCGGATGGCTCACGGCCAGTGAGGCCTGTGCGGTGCAATAAACGCCGCATTTCGCCTGGCAATCCTTCTTCCGGTTGTAGCTCAGCAAATCTTCCCGCGTGATCTCAAGAATGTGCCTCTCGGTCCGCACCTGGCTGCAGAGCCAGAACTTGCCGGTCGATGAGACGAAGAAATATTTATAGCCCGCGATGCAGGTCCATTCGATCGGTTCCTGCCGCAGCATCTTCTTTTGGTAAGCGAAAAGGTTCCAAGTCGAGTGAATTTTCTGGCCGCTGCGCTTCAGTTTCTCCTGGTGCTCGAGAAAGCGGAGCAGCGGCTCGCTCGCACTTGCATCGCGCAAGGCGCGGTCGTGCACGAGATCGTCGTGGACCACGCGCGCAGCGACCGGGATGCCCAAGTCGAGGCACGTGTCTATCACTTGTCCCATCTCATCGAGCGTCTCTTTGAAAAGGACGCCACTGACGTTCAGCTTGACCTTCGAATCTTTGAACCAGTCGAGCTTGTGCACGATCGACTTCATCGCTTTGCGTGTGCTCGCGATCGGCGTCATCCGGTCCACGGAAATTTGCAGTTCATCGAGGCCCGCTCCTTCAAGGTCCGCGAGGAGCTGGCGGTTCAGGAGAAACCCGTTTGTGGACATGCTCACTTTACGAAAACCGATGGATTTTGCGTAACGCACTACCTCCACAATGTCCGGATGCTTGAGCGGTTCGCCCCCTTGCAGACCGAGGCGCATGACGCAGAGCTTCCGAAGATGGTCCATCCACTTCTTGAGATCAGCCAGGGCCGGATGCGGAATCGAGTTGTTGAACTCGTTGCAATAGTGGCAATCCAGGTTGCACTGTTCGGTCACGTACAGGTGCGCAGCCCACGGTTTGGTGTCAAAAACGCGACGGACCTGCTGGAGATCGAGCATTCGTCCCCCTATCACAGTCATAGACGCGGTGTCAAGCAACTGGGCTAGTTCCTAATCCTGCTGGAAGCGATCGGCCAAGACAAAGGAGAAGACGTGTCGACCGAAGGCGCGTGGCAGTTGGCCGGAAACCTGAAAATGCCAGGAATGGCGATTCGGCATGACACTTGGAATAATACATCGAACCAATGCTCGATTTTCCCGTTCCTCATTGTCTCCACCTATTAGGAATGTTCGGGCAACGACATTGCAAAACAGCGCTGCAAGACATATCGAAGCTTGAAGAGAACACTGACCTGATGAGCAAGCCCCAAGACGGTTTCGTTTCACGGTTTTTGAACCGCCCGATTTCGCGGCGGATAACGCGTTTTCTGCTCAAGTTTCCCATTCATCCCAACGCGTGGACAATATCGATCTTTATTTTGCCGCTGGCCGCAGGCGCGTTCCTGATACGTGGTGATTACGTGAGCATCGTCATCGGCGCGGCCATTTTTCAAGTGTTCAGTATTCTTGACGGTTGCGATGGCGAAATTGCGCGCGCCAGGAACTTGGAATCAAAGTTCGGGGAACGATTGGATTATTTCTGCGATTTCATCGCAAGCCTTCTTGTACGTTCTCGCTCTCGGGCTGGGGCTTCACCGTTCGAGTGAAGGAATTGTGTGTGCTGTCCTGATTACGGTCAACGAGTTGGTCCTACGAGCTGGCAAGAGCAGAATATCGGCTGCTTCGTCCACGTTTCACGAGTCGTTTTACGCGAGACACCGTACCATGATCGGGCATTCCGGCTTACTGAATCTTGGCGAACGATTTGTGTGGTGGCTCTTTCAGCTAACAAAACGTGATATGGCAATCCTCGTTTTTCTTTTGCTTGCGCTACTCGGCTTGGCTGACTGGATCCTAAATCTTTGGACGATTGTCGCCGGCGCGAGTCTGATCCTCAGCGCAATCGCCGTGATCAGGGCGGGTAATGGTCGTGGCGATACTGTAACGCGCGACGAGCGATGATCTGACATTGCGGACTGCCGGCCCAAGAAACGCCGTCCCTGATCCGCTGAGGACAGCGGACGCTACAGAACCAGATCAGGTCAGTGCGTGCTCCGTGCGTTTGGCTATCGCCTTTTCTGCGTGCTGCAACATTTGCGGAGTATCGACGTCCTGCCACCACGCATCGCCGATGTCGATAGCGCGGACCTTGTCGTCAGCAGCCATCATCCGAACCCCGTCAGCCAGACTGCAATCGCCCCCCCGAATGTCGGACTTCGCGCGTTCGAGATAGTCGAAGATTTCGAGTGGGCAAACAAACAGCCCGATATCGATGGCATCGTAATCACGCAGTTTTTTCCCGATGTCAGTGACCCTGTCTCCGCGGGTTCGGATTTTCATCGCATCTTCCAAATCGAAAATGGAACCGAGTTTTCGATCCACCGCGACGTTGAGCAAATCGGGGTCCGATGACTCGATTAGAAGATCCACAATCGCGCTGTCGAAGAGATGGTCGCTCATCGTGAGGAGAAAGCGTGCGCCGACGTGCCCGGCGGCAACAAGAAGCGAGATGCCATTCTGTTTTTGCCAATCTCGGTTTTCGATAAAGAACGCGCTGAGACCTGGGGGGATCAACTGTTTGACCTGCGCGGTCACACGCTCGCTTTCGTAGCCCACCACGAAGTTGACGGTCTTGATCCCTGCGCGGACCAAGGCATCCAGGGTGTACGAAATCAAAGGGCGGCCGAGCACGGGGACGAACGGCTTCAAAAAAGTTTTATCCGAACCGCGCAGACGTGACCCCTCGCCGGCCATCAAAATCACGGCTTCGGAGACGGCATGCATAAGTTTGTAGGGGAAGCTGTCAGCTTCCCCTACAGCCACAGTCACAGCGATCAAGATTAGTCATAGACCGTAATACCTCTTGAGTCCCCAAAGCCGAACGCGCTGCGGAAGGAACCGGAAAATCAGCGGTGCAATTTTTGATTGAAATGCGTCGCCAACTGTTATTCGTGGCGGCGTCTGCGCCGCGTCAATCAGTCTGAGAACATGCCGCGCGACGAGCTCAGGACCTGGCGCCTTCTTCATATTGCGCTCAACTATTTCCCAGGTTTTGGCGATCTTTTCTGCGTATCGCTGATCAGCGTTACTGGTATTGATGACACTCTTGTTGAATTCCGTGGAAATGTCTGCCGGTTGAAGATCGACAACACGCACTCGGGAATCAGGTAGCTCGAGTTGTATCGACATCGTAAAGGCTGCCAGGGCTGCTTTTGCGGCGTTGTAAGCCGCCATGAACGGCACTGGAAGTCGGGAAGCTAACGAAGTGACGTTGATGATCAAACCTTCTCCGCGCCCTTGCATGTGGCGCAGTGCGAGTTGCATCAACTGGATTTGGCCGAAAACCAGAATTTGAAACTGGCTCGCAATTGTTTCTATGGGAAGAATCTCAGCAGGCCCAAAGTGACCGGCCCCGGCGTTGTTGATGACAACGTCAAAATAACCAGCTTCGGCGAGCGCGGCATTGAATGCCCCCTCGACGGAAAGTCGATCAGTAAGATCGAGACGCACCGGATGGCATCGCGGCGTTTTGGGGATGCGTTCCAAATTGCGCGATGTCCCCCAGACTTCATAACCCTGCGCTACGAGCAACTTTGCAATGGCCAGACCAATACCCGAACTGGCACCGGTGAGAAAGACCCGCTTCATCACGCCGGTTTAGCCAAGCGTCTGTGGCGCAACCATCCAAAGCCGAAGACTGCGAGGAAAACCGCAGCGCTGGTGACTTGTCCGACAACTCCACTTAGAAATCCTCTACAGATCAGTGCGGGAACAATCGCGATTCCTGCGGCGATCAGCGGCGGGCGAATGTCGCTCCAGGAATCTTTCCAGTGAAAGACCCATCGCAGAGTCACGTAGCGTAAAGTTCCCTGTATCAAATAGGGCAAAAGAATACCAAACGCCGCGCCCATTACACCGAAGCGCGGAATCAACCAGAGAAGCCCGGTAACAGCGACGACACAGGTGATCGATGAGTGCAATAGATTCAAACGCGGCCGTTGCACCATGATTACGGTTTCGCCCAATGCGACAAACGCGTTGATGGCACTGGCGAAAGCGACGATCCCAAGCCAAACGCTGCCCTGCTGGAATGCTGGACCGTAGATGAGCAGGATCGTGCCGCCCGCGAGCGACATCACTGCTACGAGCGGCAACAGGATCCAAAGCATCCACTGAGCAAGTCGAGCGTAAGTAGCGGCAGCCACGTCGTGATCGCCCGTCGCGGTCATGCCGGCCACGACCGGCGCAAAGATGGGGTTGAAAGCTTGATTAACTTTTCGAAGACCGTCCGCGGTGCCGACGACTGCACTGTAAACACCAAGCGTGGAAAGCGTCACACCGGGTGCGCGCCCGACGAAGTAGCCAAGCATAATGAGGTCTAACCGGGCGATGAACGCGTTAATCAGTTGGTAAATGCTGATGGGAGCAGAATATGCGAGCAGGGATCTTGCTTCGCCTAGATGCGAAACGGCAGTTCTCTGGGCGGGAATATCGCGAAACAACGTTGAGGCAAGTCGGACTGCGATGAGTCCCGATGCTGCCGTTCCAATGATTGCAGCCACTTCTGGCGAGGACTCATTAAAGCCGAAGGCGACAGCAAGCAGGAACGCGACTGTCGTCGCAATCGGCTCGGTCATCCCGCGCGAGTAGATGTCATGCTGCATCACCTTCATCCCGCGCGAGATCGCGGTACTGATGCGATAAAGAGCCAGACCCGGCATCGCGCAGAGGACCAGCGCGAGCGCCGAAACCATTTGCGGCTGTACGTGAAGACGGTTGTTAAAAAACCGGAGCCCCACGATCACAATGCCAGCAGTGATAATAGACTGCGCAACCCCCAGGACGACAGCGATTCGAAACAGCACTCGGCTCCGCGCGCGGTTGCCCACAGCTTCCGAGCGCGCGATGAATGTGGTGATCGCATTGTCGAGGCCAAGAACCCCGATCTTGCTGATGATGTCAGTCGTCGACCAGGCAACCGAAAATATGCCGAGTGCTGCTGGCCCAAGCATCCGGGCCACGAGAAACGTGAATATGCCGCGGAAATTCGAGGCCAACATCGCGATCGTGTTCAAGAAGGCGCCGCGTTTTAGCTCGACTCCGGTTTCGTCTACACGCGCTGGTGCGTCCGACGCCGGCGGCGGAACATCGAGCAAAGCTTCTGTCGGGCTCATTGACTCCTCGTGAAGCCGGTCAGGGGCTTTGGCGATTTCGATGTTAGACATCTTGAGCAAGAGCGCCTTGATTCATTTTCCGCCAGAAACATGCTCAAAGCAGCCCACGCCTAAACTAACACTCGCGTTCATATCGCCTCGACGCTACAATCGACTGCTCGAGGCGCCAAAATTTTTTCGCAAATATCACCACCTTAGGCGCGAATGGATCTCCCTGTAGGTATTTCGACTTTGCAACGCACCGATCGCTGGGTTGGTGGGCCGCTTTGCGCCATTCTAACTCTTCTCAGAAAAATCTTTGAATCCGCCGGGCGGCCAGGACCGCGCCAGGTTCAGCGCATTCTCTTCGTCAAGTTCGCGGAGCAAGGCTCAACCGTTCTCGCCTATCCCGCCATTCTGCGTGCCATCGAAATGGTTGGACATGAAAACGTTTACTTCGTCGTATTCGACGATAATCGCTTCATTCTCGACGCGATGGAAATTATTCCCGATGGAAATGTGATAACAATCGCGACGAACAGTCCCTTCGGACTCGCGACTGGTGCGCTACGGGCGGTGCTGCAGGTGCGGAAAATCGGCATCGACGCGGTCGTTGATATGGAGTTTCTGACACGTTTCTCCGCGATATTGACGTTTATGACCGGCGCCAAATCACGCGTTGGGTTTCATACTTTTTTTGGCGACGGACCGTACCGCGGCGACTTAATGACGCACCGGCTTTTATACAATCCTCATCTCCATACAAGTCAGATGTTTGAAGCGATGGTTGAAGCGTTGACCCACGATCCGTCGGTGCTTCCGACGTTTGACTTTAGGCCATCTGCAAACCAGCCACTCGCAAGATTTCGGCCTTCACTGTCCGAGGTTGCTGAAATCAACGCTCTGCTACAACGCGAAAATCCTCGTATCGGTTCTGCGCCACTTATCTTGCTCAACCCAAACGCGAGCGACTTGCTGCCGTTGAGGCGGTGGCCGCCTTTGCGTTATGTCGAACTTGCGCGGCGGCTGCTTGAACGTTACCCGGAGTTGTTTATTGGGTTTACCGGTGCACCGGCCGAAGCTGGCCCCAATAACCAGCTTGCAAACGAGGTCGGTTCGAGCCGCGTCATCCGGCTTGCCGGAAAAACGACTCTGCGACAAATGCTCGTGCTTTACACCGCGCAGTGAGATTTTGGTGACGAATGACAGTGGCCCGGCTCATTTTGCCTCGATGACGCCGATTTCCGTCGTCACTTTGTTCGGGCCGGAGACACCGGCGCTATTTTCCGCACGCTCGCCAAACGCCACCGCCTTGTGGGCAGGCATCGCCTGCAGTCCGTGCGTGAATGCCTACAACAACCGGCAATCGGTCTGCCGCAACAATCTTTGCATGCAAGCAATCACAGTTGATGATGTTTTCGAAAAAGTTACGCGCATGTACGATTCCCTTAAGGGATCGCATCCGGAATTTAATCTGCCGAATGATGGGTGTGCCAATTCATAGGTCGCGCCAATTTCGCTTCGCCGCGCTTGGGATAGTCCTCCTCACGGTCGCAATTCGCCTTCCGTCTCTTTTGCATCCTGAGCCAATTGACAGCGAAGCAATGTATTCCGTAGTGGCGAACGAGATAGTCGACGGCGGTCGGCCCTACGCTGACGCAGTAGAGCGCAAGCCGCCACTTCTCTTCTGGACTTACGCAGCAGTATTCAAAGTAGCAGGCAAGTTCAATTGGAAAGCGCTTCATATAGTCGCACTAGTGTGGACGCTATGCGCGATGGCGGGGCTCTATGTAATCGGCCGCGAGTTGTTTGATCGCAATACTGGTTTGATTGCCGCGCTCTTCTACGGTGTTTTCCAACCCTGGTGGACGTGGAAGACCCTGTCGTTCGACGGCGAGATGTTAATGAATCTGCCTATCATCTTGGCGTGGGCAATCGCGTTCGGCCGCGGTTCGTCGCGACTGCGACCCGAACTCTTTGTGGCAGGCGCGCTTCTGGGCGCAGCCTTTCTGCTCAAGCAGCCGGCAGCGATAGCAGCAGTCCCCCTCGGCATTTATCTACTCCTCCCAAGCTACCGTGCCAGCCGCAGTTTAACGCGAACAAATTCGATTATTCAGGCAACTACGCTCACGGCAGGATTTTTCGCAGTCCTCGGTCTCGTGACGATTGTGCTTTGGAAACAAGGAATCCTGCGTGACGCGTTTTACTGGACAATTAGCGATCATGATGTTCCACACGTTTTTTGGGAGAAAGGAATCTTGATCACGCTCGCGTTCATCGGCGCCTGTTTGCCTTTGATAGTTGGGGCGATGATGGCCTGCCGGAATAAGAGTGAGATTTGGGCTGGGAAGACGGCAGAACGAATAGCGCTTCTAGGATTGCTCGGTGCTTCAGCAATTGGCGCTGCGGCAGGCGCTCGCTTTTATCCTCATTACTATGTCCAACTGATTCCTCCGCTCACGCTGCTTGCGGCCCCCTACTACGCGCGACTTTGGTCCCGGACGATCCAGCCGCCCCACTGGCTACTGCGACCCAGGGTGACCTACGTGTGGTTGGCTCTCACGGTTGTTGCACTCTCAGTTGCGCACTGGGAAGGCCTGGCTCGGCGACGCAAACCGTCGGCGGCGGGACGATACTTGTTCACGCATTCCAACCCTGCCGACAGGATTTTCATCTGGGGCCAAAAAAGTCCGGAAATTTATGTGGACGCTCAGAGACGTCCTGCCTGCCGCTACATCACAACCTTTCCCCTCACAGGTTTTGTCTTCGGCGGACCGATTCCGGGTTTCGATACTCGGGGCCGGATCTTGCCCGGCGCCTGGACCATTCTGGAGCAAGATTTTGCCAGGCATCCACCGACCTACATTGTCGATCTTCAATCCGACCCGAAAAGTGCGCAGTATCCAGTGAAGAACTTTCCGATTCTGGCCAAACTCTTGGCGGAACGATACCAGCCGGTGGCGGACACTAGCGAAGGCGTGATTTATCGGATGCGCTAGGTTTCGTTGCGCTTTGTTCGATTGGAAAGTCATTCGCTCCTGGTGACAACGAAGGCTGATGATCCGCGGTACCTGGGTGTATTACGGTGGACGCTGTTTGTCATCGCGACTTGGTCTTTTGCATGGACCGCTTATCGCGCCTTTCTGAACGTCGAAATTGAAAACAACGAGGGTTGGAATGCTTATTTCGCTGATGCTGCGATGGGTAAGATGCCGCTCTATCCATCTGCCGATCAACTTATCACCAACAACTATCCGCCATTATCCTTTTACATCGTGGGCCTGGTTGGGCGGTTTATAGGTGATCCGGTGTTAGCCGGCAGATTGTTGTCCCTGGTTGCCGTAGTCGCGATCGCGACGGCAATCGCCTTGAGCGTTAGGCGGCTCGGGGGAAGTGGAGTGGCCGCCAGAATTAGCGCGGCGTTCTTTGTAGCGACGATGAGCCGATTTTTTATGCCCTACGTCGGAATGAACGAGCCGCAACTCTTCGCCGAAGCTATCATGACCTTTGCGTTTCTGGGATTTCTGCGCGCCAGATCGAATGACCGCGGATATGTCGGGCCCGTTCTCGTGATGGCCTTGGCGGGCTTTGTTAAGCATAACATAATTGCGATGCCGCTGACTGCTTTCCTGTGGCTTGGTCTACACCGTCGCCGTGAAGCCGTGAAGTGCCTCTGCGTTGCGGCGATCGCCATTGTAACGGGTACTGCAATTTGTTATGCGTTGTTCGGTCGGAATTTCTTTTTGAACATCCTGTGCCCCAGGGATTATTCATTGAAAAGATCGCTTCGGGTTTTTGGGGAGTTAGAATGGGTGTCTGTCGGTTTAGTCTTTTGCCTTTACAATGCTTGGGCTCGTCGGCGTGATGTCAACGTTCAGCTTTGCAGTTGTCTCATCGCAATTGCGGCAGGATCATATTTCCTACAGAAAAGCGGTGCTGGAGTGGCTATCAATGCTCAATTTGATCTCGTGATTGCGGTCGCGATGGGCCTTGGTCTGGCGTTCACACAAGTTTCGCTATGGCCTGTCGCGCGCCCTCTTCGGTTGGAACAAGCCCAGGCAATTCTATTGCTCGCCGTATGCGCGCGGCTGCTGGCGTCAAAACAACTTCAACCGGTACGTCTAATATTCGATTCCAGTTTTCGAAACGAGATTGTGATGCGGGAGCGGGCAATGACTGATAGCGTCGAACGCGTGCGACGAATCCCCGGCGATGTGACGTGCGGGAGAAACATGTTGGTAACTTACCGAGCGGGCAAACCATTTGTGGTCGATGAATTTAACGCGGAGCAAAGAATTTTGGCCGGCGCATTGCCTAAGGACGCTGTAGCAGCTCGTGTGGCTGCTGGAACGTTGACAATCGTGGAGGTTGATCCGCGCGCCCGCTGGCCCCATTAGGCACTTAATGCCATTTTGACTTCCGGACTGTTGCCAAGCCAGTGGCTCCGAATACCGCAAAATGAATTTTCACTCCTAGCGCATGGCATCTACCAAGAATATGGACCATGGAGCGACTCGCTGAACGCGGATGGAAATTTTTTATGGAGCTGCGGCCGGCGAATGTCTTCTTAGCTGGTTTGTTGAAACTTATTAGCAAAAGGCGCGGAGATGCCCAGCGTCGACACCTGGGAATCCGTGCGTGCATGTGCGGGGAAGATCCGTGCGCAGGAAAAGCGCTCGGCTGCTGAGAATCATGTCCTGGCGACCTGCGGCGACCACCACAACGCCTGCTTCGTCCAGTCGAGGACGAGCGTTAACACGGCGCATAGCCGATTATTTCGGTTTTTCCTACCCGTACGAATTCACTTCTGCGGCCTTGCTTCTCATTGCGCTGATCCTTCTGAGGGGGATTACGATCATGCACTACCGGTTTGGTAGCGATGAGCCGCAGCATCTGCACGTCGTTTGGGGCTGGGCTCGCGGTTTTGTTCAGTATCGCGATCTGGCTGATAACCACATGCCGTTGTTTCAGATTCTATGCGCACCGATCTACAAGCTGATCGGCGACCGCGGGACCATTCTCTACTGGATGCGGATCATCTTGCAACCGCTCTACATTCTCGCCTTCTGGTGCACCTATCGGATCGGATCGCTGCTTTTTTCGCGGCGCGTCGGCGTCTGGGCAGCCATTCTAGTGGGACTTTCGTTCGATTATGCTTTTTGTTCGGTTGAATTCCGAACGGACAATCTCTGGGCTCCGCTTTGGCTGTTGTGCCTGTTGGTACTGCTCAGTGGCGCATTGACAACGCGGCGCGCGTTGATCGCGGGTTTCCTCATGGGTCTTTGCTTTGGCGTCTCCATGAAGACATTGCTCCTCGTCATGTCTATCGTCACCGGGGGCTCGATGACTCTGATTTTCCTTGGCCGCGAGCGACTGGGTATCGGTTGGAGGCAGATTCTCGGCGCGTTGGCAGCGTTCTTCGCCACCGCGTTGATTGTTCCTGCTACGATCATGGCCGCGTTTGCGTTCTATGGCATTTGGCCACAGTTCCGCTATTGGGTTTTCGATAACAACATTGTTCCCGGTGTGAGCAATCATCCCGCATGGTGGGTGATTATCTTTGCTGTCGGATTCCCACTCGTCGCTCTCGGGACGCGTCGGACTGTGGCCGCGACGCCCGAGGCAGCGCTGGCGGCGCGCCGAAGTTTTGTCTTTGTCACAGCCGGCTTCTTCTTTACCGCGCTCGTTTCCTTTTGGCCCTTTCTGTCGCGGCAGGACTACCTCCCGTTCTATCCGCTCGCCTTTGTCATTGGCACGGGCGCAGTTCTGACGATTTTGGATCGCTGGGCCCGGAATCGAAATATCGCAAAGATCTGGCGCGTCATGCCCTTGCCAGCCTTGGTTGGTGTATGCGAATTATTGGTGGCCTTGTTGGTTCACCCTTTCTGGGAAGACAAGGCGAAATTGGAGAGCGATCTTTTGCGCGACACGCTCAAGCTTACCGAACCGGGTGACTTCGTTTTTGATCGCAAAGGAGAAACTGTTTTCCGGCAGCGTTGCTTTTATCCCGTTGTCGAGACTTTTACTGAGGAACGCTTCCGGCGTGGATTGATGGCAGACAATGCAATCCAGCGTTGCATCGATACACATAGCTGTCTCGCCACTTTGCCGGACAAGATGCCAGCAGCCACGTTCCGCTGGATCGAACAGAATTACTTGCCGATCGGAAACAAATTGCGGGTGGCGGGTGTGCTGTTGCGCTCGTCCACCGACGGGAAGCACTTTGATTTTGAAACCGTTATTCCGGCCTCCTACAAAATCATCGCGCGCGACGCTAGCACTGTAATGGGTGTGCTCGATGGAGAGCGGTACGAAGGAAAGGAGCGCTTTCTTTCACCAGGCACTCATACCTTTGTGCAAACTTCCGCCGGAGCCAACCTCGTTGTTTTCTGGGCGCAGGCCGTCGATCGCAATTTCAGACCGATCGACAGTAGTAGCTTGCCTGACAGCCTGAATTAGCTCGTCAGCTCCGGCAAAGCCGGGATTTAGCCTCCAACACGATTACGTTAACCGTAACTGGATGAGGCAGCCGCTGTCCCCTTCTATTACTGACATTTTTGTGAAATGAAACGCGTGTGCTGTTCTATTGAACGAATGCTTTCACACAAATTACCGGGACTTAAGCTGAAATGTGTCGAACGGCAGAACCGAACGCAACGGCGTCGCGAAATACATCGAGGGTTTCTCGCGCGCAGCGGTCCCACGAGAACAGTTTTGCTCGATCAATTCCGGCGCTGGCGAGGTCGCGGCGCTGATCCGCTGATCTGGCGAGCGCAACAAGCGCATGTCCAAAGCCAGCAATATCGTTTGGCGGCACGAGTATCGCCGCTCTTCCAACCACTTCGCGCAAGGTCGGAATATCACTTGCAACAACCGGACATCCGCTTGCCATCGATTCGACAATCGGCAGGCCAAAGCCTTCATACAGGGAAGGCTGAACCAGTGCCACAGCGGCTTGATAGAGGACAACAAGATCTGGTGCCTCGACGTGTGGGATCCACGTAACGCGTTTCTCGATGCCAAGGCGGCGCGCGAGATTCGCCAGCGGATGCTTGTACGTTTCCCGCTGCACGAGCACGAGTCGCCACGGCCCTGGGATACAGCGGGCGAATGCCGCTAGAGCAGTCGCGTGCTGTTTGACTGGTCTGTCCTGACCGACCACTAGAAAAAACGGAGCATCAGACCCGATAATCTCTGCGGCTCGTTCCCGCGCGCGGTTCGGGTTGGCAGCTGGCCTAAAAATCGGGCCCGGAGCCATTGGCACGACTGCAACGCGACCGCGCGCTGACGGGCAGAGGTTCGCAATGCGGTCAGCCATTACGGATGTTGTGGCGATCAGGAATGTTGCGTGACGCAATGCTCTCCATTGTGCTCGTGGATAATACAAGCGTTTGATGCGTTGACTCCATCGGGTGAAGGCCAGCGCCGGATAATCTAAGGAAAACAAATCGTGGATCGTCACGACCGTGGCACAGGGCACATGGCATGGCAGGGTGTTGTGCGGAGCATGAAAGAGGTTCATGCCGTCGAAACTTGCATAATGCTCCGGCCACCAAAGGGTCCAAAGCGAGTTCGGCTCGACTGGCACTGTGATCTCAGAAACGTTTGACGCGTTCGTCAGTGGACGAGCGGCGAGCCGGTGCGCCCATAAAACAAATTCGTCGCCGGGCGCCATCTGCGGAATGGCGTGAACCATGGCTTCGACATAGGTACCGATGCCGCTCGGTCGCTC
Source organism: Vulcanimicrobiota bacterium (assembly GCA_963764965.1). GTDB lineage: Bacteria > Vulcanimicrobiota > Vulcanimicrobiia > Eremiobacterales > Eremiobacteraceae > JAFANK01. The sequence continues at coordinate 348,704 of CAVXUM010000003.1, read as the reverse complement.
TCGGATGTATCGGCAATCAATGGCAACCCGCATAAACAGCCCTGCTCTTAAGTGATAATAGCAGCTCGCCCCGTTACCCCCTCAACAAGCAAAGCAGGCCACCGATAAAGTTTGGATCGGAAGGGGGCCAGTGCGCACGGAAAGGAAAGGACTGATAAAGAGGTTAGATGGGCCTTGAATCGCCCAGCGTCGAGCATATTCTCCTAGAGAAGGTTTTGACAGAGGATCGTATCAGCCGGCTGAATAACTCTAGCCAAGATTGACATCGAATACATAGCGTAGTGGAACTGCTGGCCGATTGGAAACGGATTGCGGGTGGCGGGTGTCCTGTTGAACTTATCCACGGACGGGAAGCACTTGATTTTGAAACCGTTATTCCTGCATCGTACGAAATCATCGCGCCCGATGTTGGCACCGTAATGGTGTGCTCGACGGCGAGCGGTACGAAGGATGCGCTTTCTTTCGGCGAGGCATTTACGCCTTTGAGCCAACTTCCACCTAGTGGTCTTTTCGGCGCAGGCCGTCGATCTCCCTTTCAAGCTCATCCAGTGGTAACCTCGCCTGACAGCTGAATTAAATTGCCAACTGTCTTCATTTCTCTTCTGTTAACCAGCGTGTCATTTCTAACTTTAACTGCTCCGACGTTCGATATCCGCTCGAGGTTAATGCTGATCGCGCCACATCCGGACGATGAAGCGTTGGCTTGTAGCGTCATTCTCCAGCAAGCGGTTCGCGCTGGAGCGGCCATTCGCATTGTCTACGTCACAGATGGGGACGACAATCCCTGGCCACAACGAGCACTCGAAAGAAGATGGCGCTTGAGCGCATCGGATCGAAAACGCTGGGGAAAATTGCGGCGCTCAGAAGCGCTAGCCGCGTTGCGCGTCCTCGATATTCACCCTTCGGACGTTCAGTTCCTTGCCCTGCCAGACCAGGGCCTGACCGATCTTCTGTTGCGTGATTGCAACAGCGCTCTCACGCGACTCATTCAAGTGATCGACGATTGGTCACCCACAGACATCCTTGTGCCTTCACTCTCCGACATTCACCCAGACCACAACGCCGTTGCCGTGATGATGCGGCTCATCTTCGCCGACTTTGTGACACAAGGAGTTTCGCAGTGGAATTACTTGGTGCACGGCCGCAGCCCAGCGTTTTTCGACCGCGCCGCGGAATTATCGTCATCCGAACTGGAGATCGCCACAAAACGTGACGCAATTCGCTGCCATCAAACGCAAATCAAACTGTCGAAGCGACGTTTTCTTAGATACGCTACGCGCCCAGAACGTTTTCTTCGTGTCGAACGCGAGAGCGCTGTCTGGTGTGATGGCGCCGTTCATTCCGTTTCTCGAACGCACGACGACCTCAATGTCGATTTTCGCTTTACGGCCGACCCCTTTCGTATGCAGAGGAGCAAGTTTTTCGTTTTAGGTCGCGACTCCCTTGGGCGAAAACGTGCCTGCCAAATCCGTCTTCCTGGCCGCTCGACCGATGTTGAAATCCTGGAATGCGCGACGAATCACAGCATTGGCATTGCCCGTTACCGGGGCCATCCATTTGCCGGCGAGTTCGCGCTTCCATTGCATCTGTTTTCGCCGATCCACGATTTGTTTATCAAAGTCGATCGGCGTTCGTGGTTCTTCGATGAGGCCGGTTGGATTGAGATTCCAAGTGTGCCGAGTCTAACCAATGTCGCTGTGTCCATGGTTTCCGCTTAGGCATATTCACAGCGCGATCATTGTTGGAGTCGGGCGATTTGATCGGTCCGCTCGTTGGGTTGTTCACGCAAATTTTGGCGAGCGTGTTGGCTTTATGAGTTGCGGCGCCGTAGCCTTGGTCGCCTGCCATTGCTTCGTCCGCTCGGATGTAGGCGAGACTAGCTGCGAATGAATTGCGTCGCGGGTAACTAGCCCCTAAACTGAATCTTTCCGATTAGTCGCATGAAGCTCTTGGACAAAATCGGCCGCGAATTTTCCGGCTACAACATCTTGGAATCGGCTAAGCGTCTGTTCGACCGCAAGCCGCTGCAGTGCAGTCTGTACGTGACGGATCGTTGCAATCTCGATTGTGCCTACTGCACCGAATACGACAACAGCCGGCCGCACCCGAGCCTCGATGATTTAAAAAAATGGATACGGAAAATTCGCGAGCTTGGCACGATGCGCATCGCTCTCGTCGGCGGCGAGCCCCTCATGCATCCAAACATTGTGGAGCTCGTACGCTACTGCCGCGAACTCGGGTTTGCCACGAGCTTGACCACCAACGGTTTCCTTCTCACGCGTGAACTGATCGCAGAACTAGAAGACGCCGGGTTGCAGGTCATGCAGATCAGCGTTGACCGGATGACGCCGAGTGCAATTACGAAAAAGTCATTCAAGACAATCTTGCCGAAGCTCGATTACTTTCGTGACTCAAAAATCAGTTTGCATATCACCGGAGTGATTTGCGCCGATACCTTGCCCGAATCGCAAGCAGTGCTTGAGACCGGCTTGTCGCGTGGAATTCCGACTGAAGTCCGCCTCGTCCATGCGGATCCTTTGCAGCGGTTTCGTGTCGATCGCGGCCAGCGGGAAGAACTCGAACGCTTCATCGATTCGATGGTCGAACGAAAGCGTCGCGGCGAAAAGATTCACACCAGCGAGGCGATCCTCAATTACCAACGCAGCCTTCTCCGGGGCGAGCATGTAGAGTGGACGTGTATGGCCGGCTACAAATTATTTTTCGTCTCCGCGCAGGGGAAATTCTGGATCTGCAGCATGGTGCATACAGACAAGCACATAATGGATGTCACGCTGGACGATCTCTACGCAAACTACCGGAAGAAATCGTGCCAGAAAGGTTGTGGTGTTTATTGCGCAGTGAGTGCTTCGCTACTTGTGGAAAAGCCTGCTCAGGTTCTCGGCAAGGAAATCGTTGCGCGTGCCAAACGCATTCCATCCATGTTTCGTGGTTCCTTAACTTCGGATACCGACGAAGACGGCGCACAGCGCTGGCATCGCAAATCCAAATGGAGCGCACCAGATGAACGGCAGCACTAAAGGCAGCCCACCCGCAGATGATCGCGTAACTTTGCGGGAAAGGCGCCTAACACAAAGCCACACGCCAGGATCCAGACGTAAACGTTCCTTCGCGCGGCGATCAGCCGAAAAGCGCGGTCGAATTGCGAAACGTCATCTAGCAGCCGGCCTTTTGCCATTTTCGCCCGGCGTTTCGCGAATTCATCCAATAAGTGCGATCCGATGAGCAACGCGAGAAAATAGAACGCGTTCGGAAGTTGGCCGCTTCTCCACAAATGAAAGGCAATAGCCGCCCACCACGAGTTCTCGATCAAATAATCCAGGTAATGTTCCCATTTGCCGCGCTCCGTCGTTTCGATTTTTACGCGCGACTGCTTTCCGTCGAGTCCATCGACGATACCAAATATGAGAGCAGCGAGGATTCCGAGCCCGACGCGGCCAAGCGCGAATGCCGCGGTCGCGCTGCATCCGATGACGAAACCTCCAATCGTAATTTGGTTTGGCGTGATTCGCGTTTTGCAAAGGAGTGAGATGATTGCCGTTTCGATCGGCGCGTGAATGTAAGATGGCAAATCGAGTGTTCCATTTTGCGCTGAATCGAGGATGACGCGCTCCGCTACACGACGGTTCTGCTCTGGCGGCGCTGAAAAACAAAGTGGCCGCACATGCCGACGCATGCTGACGATGTAATCATCTTCCTTGGCAGCATCGACAACGTCGATCTCGCGAGCATCGGTCTTTTGCTTGAGCTCCTCAACAACCGGCGCGCTGTCAGAGCACGCCAGAAGGAAGTCCCGCGTCACTAAGGCCGGCCCGCTCGGGTTTTGGATCATGTCTTGGACGAACTGTGGCGGATTGGAATCCACAAGGACGGTCGGAGAGTTCCTGGCCGACAAGGCGGCAAGCAAACGCCCATCACAATAGACGTTTGCCGGGACAATTAGGAAGCGTCGCCGTCTGGCCTTGTTCCAAAATCCGGTGGGCCGTGACTGGTTGAGCTGCAGTTGGAACAAGCTGAGCAGTGATTTGTTCGTCGAGCCCACGAGCGCTTGGCCAATTCTGCTCCAATGATTTCCGGCGTGCTGGAAAAAACAATCGCGCGGCGGAATCCGAGTCGCTGTAAAACGCGGAGCAACCGTTCAACCAAGTTGACGCCACACAATTCAATCAGCGCCTCGGGTGCATCCGCGATTAAAATTGGCAGGACATCCTCCATCGCCCGCGAGATTAACGGCGGAGCCGCGCGCTGCCAACTGTCAGCGAAATTTCAGGCGAGGCGTGGGCTCTGCGTTTGATCGACTTAAGAAATCGAACTTCTCGCGGCCAGCGGCTGGCTCGCGGTGATGAGGCCGTCTTTCATCTCATGGATCCAATCGCAGGCTTCGGCGATCACCGGATTATGCGTGGCCAGGAGCAAGGCTTTGCCGCCTTTTTGGACGATATTTTGAAGCAGTTCAAACGCGCGCTCCGAGTTGGCAGTATCCAGATTGCCGGTCGGTTCGTCGGCCAGAATGACTCGCGGATCGTTGGCGAGAGAACGCGCGATAGCCACACGTTGTTGCTCGCCTCCGGAGAGATGACGGCTGGGTCTTCGCAATTTGTCTCCCAAGCCAACCGCTTCCAGCAAGCCGGCAGCGCGTTCGCGCATCTCGTTATCGGAAAGCTTTCCGAGCTTCCGCATCGGGATCATCACATTCTCCTGCGCGGTGAAATCCTCCATCAGAAAATGGAACTGAAAAATGAAGCCGATGAACTTGCTCCGCTTGTACGCCAGCTCGTCATCGCTCAGCTGAGCCACTGGCTCCGATTCGATTGAAACGCGGCCGGCGTCAGGCAGGTCGAGCAGCCCGAGGATGTAGAGCAACGAGCTTTTGCCGCAGCCGGACGGGCCGACAACGGCGTGGACGCTCCCGGCCTCGACCTCCAGAGACACGCCGCGTAAGGCGTGCACGCGTTCTTCCTCTTCGCCAAGGTAGCGTTCGATGCCTTCGCAACTGAGGCAAACTTCCGTGCTCACACGCTTGAGCCTCGCAGGGTGACGACCGGTGGCAACTCAGCGGCACGGCGGGCCGGAACATAACTCGCGATGAACACGGCTAGGATCGCGAGCAACGTTGCAAACACGTAGTGTCTCCAATCCCATGTCACCAAAAAGTAATTCGTGTACAGCAACCCGCGGAGATGAATCGGAATGTGCGATACGCCCCAGGTCATCAACGCGCCCAGCAAACAACCGAGCAGCGATCCGGCCGCCGCGATCAGCGCCCCCTGCCACAAGAAAATCAAGGAAATGTCGATGCGGCGATAACCCATCGAACGCAAGATCGCGATCTCCTTAACTTTCGCCAGCACCGACATCGTAAGGACATTAAAAATGCCGAAGCCAGCCAACAGAATAATAAGAGATACTGTGATCGCGACCGACATTCTTAGGGTCAGAAAAAGTTGCAGTGTGCTCTCCTCGCGTTCCTGCCAGCTCGAGGCATCGTGTTGAAAGAGCGTTTCAAAGCGGCTGGCCAACGCTGGCGCACGATCCCGGTCGCGCAGTTTGTAGATGATCATCGACGCTCCGGACGGCTGTTGCAGCAACGCCTGCGCGATACGCGCGTGGCAATAAACCCGCGTAGAATCAATCGGTCCGATCCCTGCCCGGGCAATTGCCGCAACGTTGAATCGCCAGTACTCACCGTTGGGGGCGAGTAATTGCACGGTCTCGCCGACGCCGGCCTGAAGCAGTTCCGCCAGGCGGGAGCCGATAATGACCGAGCCGGTGTTGTTGCGAAAGTCATCATAGTTCCCTTCAACAAGTTGGTGAAGAATATCGGTCGTCTGCGCGTGCAGGGCCGGATCAATGCCGTAAAGATCGACAGTCGCGTTCTCAAATCCAGCGCGAGCGCTGACGGTTCCGCGCAGGACCGGCGAACAGGAAACGACATTGGGGAATTGCCTGCTCACGCGCATGATCTCGTTGGGGTTAGTGATCCCTTCAAAATAGCGTCGGGGCGTACTCGCTGCCTTGGAGTTTTTCGCCGTGACCATGAGCGGCTCGTAGCGCGGACGGAAGCGCGACTTGACGACCAGCGCGCCGTTGCTGCCGATGTTGGACTCGATGAAATAGCGAGAAAATCCCTGCGTTTGTGCCTGGGTACAGATGAAGATGGCGACGCCGAAAACCACACCGCTAAGGCTCAAAAGCAATGCGCGCTTGCGATGCGTCAAAAACCGCAGCGCAATATAAAGTGGCGGCGTCATGGCGCCTTCGGCGGTGGCGGTGAACTGACGATGCGCTGCCGCACCGTTTCTCCCGAGTGGAATTTGTCCTGGTCGGACACGATGACGTGACTGTCTTCATCCAGCCCATTGGTCACCTCCGTAAAATCCAGCGTGCGGAATCCGACCCCGACCGTGCGCGAATGCACAATGCCGTGTTTTACTATCAAAGCTTGATCGACAAGCAGAGCGCGTGTCGGTACCAAAAGAGCGTTGTCGTGCGTGCCGGTAATGATGTTCATCTCGCCCGTCATTCCCACCATCAAATTGTCGGGCGGATTTTCCATCTCCAGCACAACGGTGTAACGCTGGGTGGTTGGATCGGCAGCGGGTTGAACCGACGTCACTCGCGCAGTGAAACTCCGTGTCCGATACGCGTAGAGCTGCACCTTCGCTTTCATTCCCGGTTTCACTTCGCCCACGTCCTCCTCGTTTACTTCGCCGCGAACGTAATTTTTGCGTGATGAAACAGTGAACAGCTCGTTGCCGTCTGACACGAGTTCCCCATCAATTGTCTGAACATTTGTGAGAAGCCCATCAATCGGCGAGCGGACTTCGGCACTCTTCATTTGGGCTTCCAATTTCTTCGTCGTTTCCTCCAGTGACTTTAGATTTCGATCCCGCTCGATCCGCTCCGTTTCCACTGCGCCTCGCAGCCGGTTGGCCTCGCTTTTCGCCTTCTGATATTCGACTGCCGGAACGTTGCCAGACCCAACGACCTTTTCGAGCCGCTGAAGGTTGTCTTCAGCGGCTTTGAGCAATTCCGCTGACGGGAGCGGAAGCGCCGCGCGATCGACGGCGGCCTGCAAATCCGCACGCGCTTGCTTTAATTCGCGAGCGGTCTTCTCATCAGCGATCGTCGCCAGCAATTGACCTTTTTCGACGTTTTTACCGATTGCGCCGCGACCCGCCGAGAACGTTTCCGCTAACTGGATGAAACCGTCATTTTGTGCCCGAATGCGCACGACAAACGCCGGTTCGATGCGCACCGTTCCATAAACCGCAGAAATAGCTGTTCCACGTCGCACCGCGGCCACTTCCGCCACCGGCATGAGGAAATAATACGCTAGCGCAAAAAGCAGCACGACCGCGGCTCCGCCACCCCATAAAAGCCCTTTTGATTCCGGCAGTTTCAATTCTGGACGACTAGTGTCGTGTCCGTGACTCTTCTTTGCAATAATCTGGTGCCGTGCTGTCGTGCCCGCTTGCTCGTAGATGTTCGAGCGCATTACTCCCAAGACACTGCGGCAGAGAGCCCGTTCGATCAGGAAGGAAATTTCTCACGGCAATCAAAGCATTGCTACAGTCGTAGGTCGCTTGAACATTCGAAGCGTCAAAGCGTTGAACCGCGGGTTGATGTAACGCTTCAACGAACCACCTGTTTTACCGTGATGGCTCGGTCGCGTCCGAGAATTGAAAATAGAGCCCGCTGGCCCGGTCCAATTCTGCGGCTGTCACATTGTGCTGATAGATAGCGTCCAGCAGTCCGCTCTTGGTCGTGAGAAACGCGTTCTGGCTATACCGGTATTCTAGCGGTGAAATGAGACCGTAGACGACGTTTTCGCGGACTGTACGAGCGCTTTCCTCTGCGGATTCGGAGGCTTCCGACAGGGAGGTTTCGCGGGCTTCGATTGCCTTGAGATCATTGGCAATATGAGACAATTCCCGGCCAATATTCGCTTCCAGCTTTCTGCAGGTCAGTTCGTTCATTTCCCGCGTTGCGCGCGCCTGCAAAACTGCGCCGCCTACTTTGCCATTATCGATTACCCGCCACGTGTATGCCGCCCGTTCGACAATCTCGGAACCGATGAAATCCTGGGTTTTGCTTGTTGAACCTTGACGGTGAATACCGGTAACTGGGACGTACTCGCCGTGAATATTTCCTTCGACTGCGGGGTAATAGTCGGCTGCGATGATGCGTTCATCTTCGTTGGCAGCGCGAGCGAATAAACGCGCGAGCTTCAGGTCGGCCCTTCGCTCTAAAGCCGCCGCTGTTTCGGAATCAAGATCGAGTCGCCTTCGGACAAACTGCAGTTCGCCTTCGGGCTCGGGCAATGATGATTTTGCAGGATCGATAGCCATTGCTTCCGCCAATTTCAGTTGCGCTTCCCGGTATGCTCGATGTGCACTTTCGATTTCCGGAACCAGCTCGGAGGATTGCACAGTAGCGCTTGTGAACGCGCTCTTATCGGCCAAGCCCGCCTCGTAGCGGTTTTTCTGACTAGCAACGTTCTCTTCCAGTTTTTGCCGTTGTTCTTCTCGAACTGACTCGAGCGAGCGATTGTAAAGTGCTGCATAAAACGCCAGGCGCGCCGCATGCAACTGCTCCACAACGGTGACGTTCAATTGCTGTTGCGCGATAAGAACTTCAATATCTCCACGTCGTAGTGACGGCGGCACAGCCATGCTGAATAAAACCTGATCAAGCGAACCACGTCCCACACCAAAGCCTTTTACTCCGTTTTCGCCGGAGCGGTGGCCAGCCTGAAGGCCTGCCGGCACTCCCAACTCGGCACTAGGCAAAGCGACGGAGCGAAAAACAAGGCGTTGTCCGGCTGCTTGTTCAAGACCGAACTTCGCTTCCTGGATGGCGGGATTTTTTTCGAGCGTGGTTTGCAGAACCCTTTCAAGCGTGATGGCGTGGGCTGTGTGCCCGAAACAAACTACGAGAAACGGGATAAAAAGGTGAATAATGGCCCGCTGTAGCCGCTTCCCTGTGGGAAGCGCAACTCTGATGTGTTTAACATGCTCGTGTCGCGTTGCCGACAGGGCGAGGGCTACAGACTGGCTTGCCAGAGTCGCAGGCGGTCTTTTCATCGCTGGCTCATTTTTTTTGGTGGCCGTGCTATGTCGGCAGCCTGTGCGCTGTTGTGTTCGTCATTGTTTACATTCTTGAAATCCAGCGCTTCGGCTGAAGTGCCGCAGGCGTGTGCCAGGCGGGCAAGAGCGACATTGTGCAGAGAGATCGCGCTCAAACGAGTGGTGCGCGTCCGCGTTACATCCGTTGCGGCCTGGAGGATGTCTAGTTGTGTTCCCAATCCAGCGGAAAAATTGCCCTTGGCCATCTCCAGGGCCTCGTCTGCAGTCTGGACATTTTGTGTCTCGATTTCGAGCACGCTATCGGCTTGTTGAAGGTCGTAAAAGGCGCTGCGCACTTCTGAAGCAACGCTCCGCCGTGCTGCTGCCAGAGCTTCCACTGCTGCCGCGCGCCGGGCGCGCGTCGCCTGCATCCGTCCTTTCGTGGCGAATCCATCGAATATGTTCCAGGTTGCATTTATTCCCACCACGCCGCCGTAGTTAAATTCGGGACCGACGTCCGGATCTCGTTCGCTGTAAACTTCGTATCCAGAGAAAGCACGGACATGTGGACGCATCGCGCTTTTGTCCAAAACGTACTGTTGGTCTTCGATCTCGATGTCTTTGTGTCGTGCTTTGATGACCGCCCGATTCACGGCAGCCCGAGCCAGGCAGTCATTTAGGTCCGGATGATCGGGCAGATATCGCAATTCGCCGGCCACCTCAAGTGAGGCGACTTGGGTTCCCGGGCGCAAATCGATGCCCAAAAGTTCTGCTAATCGCAAGTACGAGTTTTTCAACTCAGTCTGTGCATTGAAGAGTTCTGGCCGCTCATTGGCCACCGCCACCTCTGCTCGTTGAACGTTTAATTTACCAACGATGCCGGCACTCAATTGTTCCTGCTGGTTCTTAAGTTCTTCGTCTAACACCCGAACAGAATCTTCGCGCACCCGGATCTTTGCTCGATTCAGCAGCAGTTCGTTGAAGGCGATTCGCACATCCATCGTCACGCGGTTAGCAATTTCCTGAAGCTCGTAATTTGCTTTAGCGATGTTCAACTGCGCGATGGCACGTTGGCTAGTTACCTGTCCACCAGTATAAAGGTTCTGTTCGAGTCGTAGCGTAGCATCGTAATCTTCCTGGCGAAGGTTCGTCTCGCTCTGGGTCTGTCGTTTATCGTACAAACCGCTGGAGGTCAGCGAGGGATAAAACCCCGAGCGCGCTTCAATGAAACTGCCATGCGCTGCCAGCACCTTCTTGCGCGCAATCAAGATGTCCGAATTGTGCTCCTGGGCGACGGCGACCGCCTGGTCGATCGTGTACACGGGTAGCGCCCAGAGGGCTTTCGGAGAAGCGGCCAATGTGGAAGCGATCAGAATGCTGATGGCCGCAAACTTCAAGCGCATTTCGGTCTATCTCCTTGCAAGGGCCTTTTTTGCACCAAGAATGCCCGTGACTTTTCCCCTTATATCAGTTCTTGCAAGCGGGCGCGACTTCGGACACATTCGGCGCTTGCAATACTTGAGGCTAAAGGCAGGCACAGCCTATCGTGATGAAACGGCCTAACTTGTGTCTTGCTCCGAATAATCTTAATTCAGGTAGCCTTTCAGCTTTAACAGTTTAGAAATGAGAAAAATAAGAATTGCCATCGTCGGCGTGGGCAACTGCGCCAGCTCTCTTGTCCAGGGAATCAATTTTTATGACGGCTCCTCCGCCAACGGCACAGCCATCGGCTTAATGCACCGGCAGATCGGTTCGTATCGGCCAAGCGATATCGAGGTTGTCGCGGCTTTTGACATCGACCGGCGTAAAGTCGGTCTCGACGTCAGCAAGGCGATCTTCTCGCCGCCCAATTGCACAAAGGCCTTCTGTGAGAAAATCAAACTTACCGGCGCAATCGTGAAGATGGGCTGCGTTCTGGACGGCTATGCTCCGCATATGAGCGATCAGGATCCTCTACGCACCTTTCTTCCACTGGAGAAAGAATCCACTCGCGAAGAGATCATCGCCGAACTGAAAAACTCCTCGGCGGAACTGATGGTTAATTATCTTCCTGTCGGATCGGAACAGGCGACCCGATTTTATGCCGGCTGCGCGCTCGAAGCGGGCCTGGGGTTTGTGAACAATATTCCGGTGTTCATCGCGAGCGATCCCAAATGGTCGAAACGTTTTGCCGACAAAAATCTGCCCCTCATTGGCGACGATATTAAGGCGCAAATGGGCGCGACGATCCTGCATCGGATGCTCGTGGATCTTTTCCGCAAACGCGGCGTGAAACTTGTGCGCACCTATCAATTGAATACCGGCGGCAACACCGATTTCCTGAACATGCTCAATCGCACTCGCCTTGCCTCGAAGAAAGACTTCAAAGACCGAAGCGGTGCAATCGGTGATCGGCGACCGTCTGGCGGACGAAAATATTCACATCGGCCCGAGCGATTACGTGCCGTGGCAGCTCGACAACAAGATTGCTTTCATCCGCGTGGAAGGCCGGCTCTTCGGCGACGTGCCGATGGAAATCGATCTAAAACTTTCGGTCGAAGATTCGCCGAACTCGGCCGGAGTAGCGATCGACGCCATCCGTTGCTGCAAGCTCGCGCTCGATCGCGGTATCGGTGGCGTGTTGCATTCCCCCTCCGCCTATTTCTCCAAACATCCGCCGGTTCAAATGACCGACGACGAAGCCTATCGCTGCGTCGAACAATTCATCCGCGGCGAGCGCGAGAGCTAGTTGCCTTTCCATCGAAGAAGGTGTCAACCTTGCTTGTGGTTGCTCATCGGGCGCATCCGGTCGAATTTCGTCCTCGAGTTGCGCGGGCGGAAGTTGTTCTAGCCGATACCATTCGGTTTGCAGTTCCTCCGCGGAGTAAAGCAACAGACGGCCAAGCGCCGTCGAGAACAAACCGGCTTCCACTTCGAGGCGCGTAATTTCCCCGACCGCTTTCCAGTAGGCCGCCAACTGTGGGCGGTAACGTGCGCGAAAGATTCCGGCATCGCTTGGAGAAACATCGTTCGTTTTCCAATCAAGCAGAAGACACCTGGCAGCTTTGCGATCAATCATGATTGAATCGATCAAGCCTTCAAGCACGCTGCGGTCGTTCCGACGCCACGAAAATGGAAACTCGGCATGAAATAACGTTTCATCGTTGGCAAGGAAACGAGCGATGCTGGCATCGCTGAACAAATTCCGGCGGGTGGCATTCCAGTCTTCCACTGCAGCTTGTGTGTCGGGAGACATCGGCAATTTTTCTTCGAACAACTTTTGCGCGGAATCGATTCCGCCTTTCCAATTCAGGCGCTCGAAAAATTTGTGCCACCAGCGGCCATAGAGTGTTGCCAGATTATCCAGCCGCGAGCGTGTCCGCACCTCTGCCGGAACGCCTGAATCGAGCGCGCTGGGTGTGATTTTGCGCACGAATTCCGAAGCGCATTTCGCGGCGCGCTTGAGTTCGCGTGAAGTTAACGGCTCGATTTCGGCGCCGTTTTTCCGTGAGGCGTGTCCTACGATTGGCGAAGGTTCGAGGATTTCATCGATTCGTGCTGCTGTGTTGATCGAATTCTCCCGAGTAAAAATCCTTATCGCGAATCAATCGCCGAAGTTGTGCTGTTTTCAGCAGTTTGCCCTCGCTACTGGAGAAGATTTCCTGATCGAGCACAACTACGAGCGTGTGGCGCGCCCGTGTTGTTGCGACATAGAGAAGACGCTCGAGTTGCTGTTGTTCCGCGCGCTCGATCGCGTCTTTCAGATCCTTCGATTTGTCTTGGTTGCCAAAGGCGATAATCAGTCCACCATCCGCGGGCGATTTTACGAAATGCGGATAAGGCGGCGATGGTGGCCGCAGATCGCGCGCAAGGAATGGCACGATCACCGCCTGCCATTCAGACCCTTTTGCCTTATGCGAAGTGATGAGTTGAATCGCGTTGTCGTCAGCGGAAAATCGGACGGCGCGTGGCGACGCAAAATCGTTGCGTAATTGTTCGGCGAACCCCGCCAGGATCATTCCGTTCGATTCTGCTTCCGCCGCTTGTGCGACCAAGGCATCAAGTTCGCGCGCGAGATCGCCGAACTCTGTCGCGGGCAATAGGAGCAAACGCTCGCGCAATTGCGTTTGCTCGATGATCAAAGTAACGGCGTCAAATAACGCCATGCCTTCCGCGCGTTGGCGAATTTCTGCGAGCGTATGCAAAACCGAGGAAATTCTTCCGGTTGCCGACACGATCTCGTCGATGCGAAATCTCGCTTTCTGTCCTTCGGAAAAGACGGCAAGATCGTGATCGGACGCGCCGAAGATCTCGCGCAGGACGCCGACGATTTCGTAGGCATTGAGCGGATCGTTCATGATCGTGACGAGCGCGGTCAGCCACGCATAAGCCGGGCTGTCGCCTTTGACATCGCGTTCAGATTGGATCGCCACCGGTAAACCGACTCGGCGTAATGCTGCGGCCGTCGTTTGCAGCCAGGCTTTGCGCGGACAAAGAATCGCCACCTCCCGCCACGAATCGGCCGAAAGTTTCTTCAGTCCCGCGTCCTTGATCCATCGTGCAAGATATTCCGCTTCGATACGTGCCTTTTGGTAGTCCTTGAGTTTTTTTCCTTCCGGCAACAGTTCTTTCGCGACGAGCGGCACGCGAATGACTTTCCCGGGAAGAATGTTCGGCCGCGGTTGCAATTCGACGAAAGCGACCTGTCCGTCCTTGTTATTCAAAATCTCGCGGAAAGTTTCGTTCACGAAATCGAGCTGCTTCTGGTCCAGCCGAAATGTGACGGCGAATTCCAGGCTCTCACCGTTCTTGTCGGAAATGAGCGCTTCATGAACTGCTCGGTAATAATTCAAGTCCGCGCGCTGCCAGTAAATCGATTGCTGGAAATCGCCGACCATGCAGAAGTGCCCCGGCCGCGGACCTAAATGTTGATCTTGCAACCAAAGACCCTTCGCTTCGGGTGGACGCGTCACTTCCAGCAGCACGGAAAATTGCAGCGGCTCAGTATCCTGTGCCTCGTCGAGGATGACACGAAAGCTTTCTTCGCGAATTCTCGGCGCAGCGACCGGATGTTGCAGCAACTCTTTCGCGAGCGCGATTTGATCTCCGTAAGTGACGAGTCCGTGGTCGAGTCGAAAATTGAGATAATCACGCTGCACCTCTGCCGCGACGCAGGTGGCCGCCTCGCAGATCCATTGTCGCAGCGGCGCAAATTTTTCTTGCCAGAGCTGAGTAAACCTGGCGTTTGCCGCCGTGAAACAAACCGGCCAGCGCAGATATTCCCAATCGCCGGCGAAACGCTTTTCCCATTCGCGCAATTCCGCCTGCGATTTGGCGATATTGTCGTTCCCCTTTCCCTTATCCGATTGTGAGTAGACCTCAGCGAAATCGAGTGGAGGACATGGTGACACCCCTGGTACCTGCAAAACCGCCGAGCGCGCGCGTCGGGCCAGCTCCATGAGGTCGCGCGCCTGCACGAAACGCAGAAGCATGGCCCGGTCCTTTTCGCCTAACGACCTGCCAATTCGAGTTTGGTTTTGCGCAAACTCCTGCCAAAGGTCGTCGTCGTCTTCGACTAACTCGAGCGGCGCAGGCAAACCAAGATAATGACCGAAGTCGGTCAGGAGTTTCATGCAGAACGAGTGAATCGTGCCGAAGAAGGCGCGGTTGAACGCAGTCTGCACTTCCTGTCGCAAATGTTCCTGGAGCAGAGCTTGCCGGGTGCGCTGCTGCATTTCGTCCGCCGCACGATTGGTGAAGGTGACGACGACCAGACGCGGCAAAATTTCCGCGGCGTTCGGCGAACGCGCGATCGACAAAATGCGTTCGGTGATCGCAGTGGTTTTGCCGGAACCCGCCGATGCGACTACAGAAAAATTGCGGTCCAACTTTCCGGCAAAACGAGCGCGTACACCTTCGTCGCGCGGCTTCACCATATTTCCCACTCCTCTTTCTCAAGGACGAGCGCCGGATGCGTCAGCGCCCATTTATCTTCCAAAATGTCGTTGTCGATCGGCAACGTCGCGAGCGGGTACGGTGCGCTGTAACCGAACGCCGGACGGATCTCACCTTTCATTCCGAAAATCGCCGGTGCGCTGCATTTCCGCGAGATCGGCAAAGACGTCAGTATGCGGTGCGAGATCGTTCACGGACAATTGTGGCGTTACGTTTTTAATCGTCAGCGAAATAATGCTCACGCTCACTTCGGCGGCGCCGAGTTCGCGCATGGCCAGCGCGTAAAGACCGAGCTGCAAGCTCGTGCCTTTAACCAGATTGTCGTGCAGATCGGAATTCTTCAGTTCCCTGGCCGAACCGGTTTTGTAATCGACAATCCAGATCTTTTGCCCTGCGAAACTGGCCGCGTCATTTTCCGCGAGCACCAAGTCGATCTGGCCGTGCAGCTCAAGCTGCACACCATCGGCAATTTTCACTGTCCCTTCGTGACCGACGACCAACTCCGTTGCCATCCAATTCCACCCTTTCGCCGCTCCGATTTTCGCGCCGAGGTGCCGCGCGAGATAGCGGGCATTCAACCAGCCAGAGTTCCACCAATCAGGAACGACTTTGCCTACCAAGCCGCAAAGACGCCGAAGTGCCGCACACTGCTCGTCCGCGGCAAAGCGAATACGCTCGTCGATCTTTGCCAGGGTCGGAAACGCCGAGAAAATCTTTCCGTCCCGCGTCTGGATAATATTCGCCAGCCAGTGATGCACCCATCTACCGGTTGTCGCCGCCCACGGAGTCGCGGCGTCTTCCGGTGCTTCCACACCGAGATAACGTTTCATCCAAACAATCGCTGGCGACGAAAGCATTCGTTCGAGATTACTCACACTCAGCGTCGGCATTGGTCGATACGACCCGTTCGGCTGCAACGCGAAATCATATTCGCCTGGCCGGTTTAGAGGAGTCACGGCGCGCGTTGAACGCGATCAGGGTTTGCTGCGCATCTCTCGCTATAGCAGCAGGCTTCGGCAACAGGGCAGTCGCGCGTTGGAGATTTTTCAACGTCGCCTGGGTGAGCGGCCCACTCCGCGTTTTGAGATAAAGCTCGGTGAAACATTCGCTCGGATTCCAGAAGCGTTCCGGAGCGTCTTCCTGCACCAGGCTGGCCGTGAGCGTCACGCCTTCACTGGCCGATTCGAGGAGCGCATCGAATTGCCGCAACGCGATCGCGCGCTGCTCGCCGGGCCCGAGATAGAGCGAATGGTTCTCGCGAACACTCGTGTGGCCCTCGCCCTGGCTTCCCTGGCGCGCTGCGCGCCGGTTGAGCTGTTGCACGCTGCGATTGAAGATATGAATTTC
The DNA here is from genome assembly GCA_963764965.1 of Vulcanimicrobiota bacterium. Lineage (GTDB taxonomy): Bacteria > Vulcanimicrobiota > Vulcanimicrobiia > Eremiobacterales > Eremiobacteraceae > JAFANK01. Next base: position 332,337 of record CAVXUM010000003.1, on the reverse strand, counting down.
TTCAGCGCGTGCGAACTCTGCACCCGCCGGTGGCGGCCACGCCCCCTGGTTCCAGCCAGCGAGAATCAGGTGCGACCATTCCTGATTTTGCGCGCGCGTCACTGTGAGCAATTGCACGCGCGCATACGGATGGTCGCCTGCAGCCGAGCGGGCCCGTTCTGAGGTCGCAGCCGTTTCTTCCAGCCAGCGCAAAAAAAACGCGCGCGAAAATTTCGCATCGAGTCGTTGCGACCAATCACGCGCGACGTTGACAAGTTCGAGTGCGTGTTGCTTCCAGTTGAAATGGGCAAGAGCGGCGTGAGTCTGTTCGAGAAACTGCGCGAGAGTGGCTCGCGGCGGGAGAAACGGCAGCGCTCGCAGAGCTTCAGCGGCCGACTGAAGTTTGTCATCCACGCGCGTGGCACAGAATTCGCGCAGCAGCTCGAGATCGTCCAGCAACACCTCCTCGTAACTATCGCGCAGAATTTTTTCGAAAACTTGCCGGCTGATTTTGGGCGATACGACCGCTGGGTCGGGCAACGCATTTAGAAAACGCAAAAACGAATTGAGTCGTGGCGCGCGTTGCAGTTCGATCCATGCCTGCCACTCTGCCGATTCGAAAATGCCGGGCACAATATGGGCGAGTCCGTCATTATGTGGGATTTCAAGCCGCTCTAGCGAGTTGGCGACCAGCCGAGGCAAGGCCCCGCCGCCGGGAAAAATCAGACCGAGCCGCGTGCATTTCTCATCTGCCAAATAACGGACGCATTGCCGCGTGATCGCTTCGGCTTGTTCCGAAAAGTTCGTGCCGATCAGAAAATCGAAGCGCTTTGCCGTTTCCGCGCCTCCACGCATTTCCATTTCGGTAAAAAGCGAATCGCCGAGCGCGGTGGTCGTTCTTGGCGAGCGTTGGGCTTCGCCACAGATTTCTTCCCAGGAGCCGATCCAGCAAAGATCGACATCCGAAAAGTTCTGCCGCGGTTCCTCAAGCACGATCGTGGCGTTTTCTGCTAGTTCGACCGCGGTGCGCAGAAGAAACCACTCTGCCCAATGCGCGCCGTCAAATCCGGTGATAAGCACGTGAGCAAATTCTCGTCTGCCACGTGCCGCTTCTTGCAAACGCTTTCGATCAGCCTCGCCGGGAAGTACAAACCCGCATTTTTTCAACAGCTCGTTAAAACGCTGAACCACTGGCGCAAACGACGACAACCCAAGTTCCTGGAATCTCCAACCGGCAGTCTCGAGGCGATCCAATGCTCGCAGCAGTAGCGCGGGTGCTCGAGCAACAGCTTTTGCCGCAAGCGCTTCAGAGTCGCTGGGCCGATTTTCCATTTCGCTGGCCGCAATCGCGAGAAGCAAACGCAGATGTTCAAGCTCACGGCTGGGAGCCGCATCATCCAGCGCGAGCAAAACACGCAAGCTTGCCGGCGTAACAAAGCGCAAACCGAGATACGAAGAACCTTTTGCAATCAGGCGCGTCTTAAGATCGTTGACGTGTCCACGCGTTGGGACCACGACCAGGGAAGGCAACGTGTGCTTCCAAGCCCCCGGCACAACTCGGTCGAACCAGGGAGCAATCGCATCGTCCCAACCTTCCCGAACGGACGGGACAACGAGCAGAACTGGCCGCGATTGTTTCATGGGTTACATGGTCCGTGCCAACGAGCGCTTATCGCCCATGCGCCGCGTGACGCCATCGCGATCGAGCTTCTCCAGAAATGGCACCATAATTCGCCTCGAACTCTCCAGTGCCTTGCGCAGTTCGCTCACCGTGGCCGGTCCATTCCGCTCAATAAAATTCGCAACTTCGTGTTTCATGCGCTCGAAGTTCTCGCGCAACAAAACCACGTCCGACCCAATCTCACTTAAGTCTCCAGTCTCGGTTAGAAACCGCAACACTTGCTGCGCATGTCGGTCCGTCTCAATCTCGCGGCGTGGTGGAGGATCGAACGGTTTCCCCGAGAGCGCTTCGCGGATCTTTCTCTCAACTGGCTGGAGCTCGGCAGGCAATAGCGGTCGATGAGAAATCCGCGCTATGGCCGGACCTTTGCGAACGAAATCCTTAACGCACAAATCCGCTATCAACGCTTCGAACACATTCGACTCTTGAACGCGCAGCGTCGAACGAAGCTCTTTCAAATCAAGACCGGCGCGCTCCGGATTGCCCTTGTGCGCCTCATCGATCAAGCTGGCTGCCTGCTCTCGCAGCTGCTGCCAGGCCTTGCGATGCGTCACTATTTCACTGCAGAGCACAATTTCGCCGTCGCATTCCAGCCGCGCTAAAGATTCGGAGATTTCGCCGTCGCTAAAAGGCGACTTGTTCAACAGGGCCTTTCTCAGCACAAATTCGCGCAGCGCAATCTCAGAACGAACGCAAACATCGATGTCATGCGGTGCGGTCGCGCGTTCTCTCAAGAATTGAATCTGTGCGTTAGAGCGGAAAGTCGTCTGATCGGCGTCGGGATCTAGCACTGTTCCGCCGGCAATGGTGTTCTGTTCGGAAGAATCGCGGAGAACAAAGCGATCGCCGACAAACGCGAAAATCGGTGAATCGAACTTCAACCGAGCAATTGCGTTTTGCCCGACTCCAAGCGCAGGCTCGTCCAACAATGTGATCTTCACAGCGACGCGACCTGTACCAAAATGAACTTGAACGGAACTGCCATTCTTGATTGGACGTCCTGCAGGAGAGTTTCGCTTCAGTCGCGACGATCTCTCCAGAAGCACGTCGATCGTTGCATGCGGACTACCGACGCTGTGGACGGTGACGACGTCGCCGCGTTGGATTTCGTTCTCGCCGATTGAGAGATCAGGCAGATTGATGGCCGTGCGCATTCCCGGTTGAGCGATTTCGACGTCGCGGCCATGGTTTTGAATGGAACGAACCCGAGCTGAGAGATCTCCGGGCTGAACGACAACATCCTGGCTGCGCCGAATCGAACCGCCGCTCAGCGTGCCCGTGACGACCGTGCCGATGCCACGCAGCGTAAACGTGCGATCGATGAACAAGCGTGGCTTGCCGAAATCGCGCTGTGGATGCATGGCTGCTAGCTCGGACGCGATTGCGCTCTTTAGATTTTCAATTCCCTCACCTGTGCGGACAGAAGTCGGGACGATCGGCGAGCGCGCAAAAACCGTGTCGCGCATTTGATTTTGAATTCCGTCGGTGACGCTATCGATCTTTCTCAGATCGCTTTTCGCGAGTGCGACCACGGCCCGTTTCACTCCGAGATACATCAAAATTTGCAAATGCTCTTCCGTTTGCCGCATCCAGCCGTCGTCGGCCGCAACAACGAAAAGCGCGAGATCAATCGAGCCGACGCCCGCGATCATGTTCCGGACAAAATCCTCGTGGCCGGGAACGTCGATGATGCCCGCGTGAATCGTCTCTCCATTCGGCGCGGTCAGATTCAGTTCGGCGAAACCGAGCTCAATCGTGATTTTCCGCGCTTTTTCTTCCGGCAAGCGGTCCGGATCAGTTCCGGTCAGCGCTTTGACGAGCGCGCTCTTGCCGTGATCGACATGACCTGCTGTGGCGATGACAAAGTGCCGGGTGCTCACTTCCTGCACACCGCGCTGATTGCTTGGATGACCAGACCATCCTGCTGTGGGAAAATCGTGCGCAGATTGAGTTTGAAGCGATCGTTCGCGATGTAACCAATGAGCGGAGGCGTTGACCGACGCAGACGCCCCGCGAACGCGGCTACTGAGCAAGTGCTCGGAACGATCTCAATCGTGATGGACGACATGGTCGATTTTGGCAATGTGCCACCGCCTGCTTTGGCAGCGCTGCGGCCAATAGCGATTTGCAGCTCAGGGCAGCTTTTCGACAGCTTATCACAGATTGCCGCAGCTCGAGCGCGCAATGCATCTTCGGAAACTTGCAACAGCGCCAACGTCGGGATGTCAGCAGTCTGTTGATTCAACTGAAGATCGACTGTGGCTTGCAGCGCGGTAAGGCAAAGCTTGTCGCAACGCAACGCGCGAAACAGCGGCTGGTGTTTCAGCGCGAGGATGAATCGTCGTTTGCCGGCGATGATCCCCGCTTGCGGGCCGCCGAATAATTTATCGCCGCTGAAGCAAACGAGATCGGCGCCGCTCTTCAGTGCTTCGGCCGGCGTCAGCTCGTGATCGGCAATTCCTAAGTCTTCAGTTGCCATGATCGCACCGCTTCCCAGATCTTCGATAAACGGAACGCGCTTCTTGCGCGCAAGCGCGGCGATCTCCTCCGAAGAAGGCGATTCGACAAATCCGCTCATGAAAAAATTGCTACGATGAACTTTCAGTATCATTGCGGTCGCGGGACCAATGGCTTGGGCATAATCATCGAGCGTTGTTTTGTTGGTCGCGCCGACTTCGCGCAATTTTGCGCCGGTGGCTTCGATGATTTCGCCGATGCGAAATCCCCCGCCGATCTGCACTAACTCACCGCGCGAGATGACCACCTCCGGTGTGCCTTGGCGACGTCGAGCAGGCTGCGGTCGCGCCCTGCCATTCTCTTTTGTGAAATGGTGAACGATTAGGACTAACGCGGCTGCGCAGTTGTTGACAACCGTGGCCGCGTCCGCTCCGCAAAGTAGTGCGAGCGCATTCTCGATGTAACTGCCGCGGCGCCCGCGGTCGCCCGTTGGAAGGTCGTATTCGAGATTCGAATAGCGTGATCCGATTTCGTTCAGCGCGCGGACGGCTTCAATCGCAAGCGGCGCGCGGCCGAAATTTGTATGAATGACGATCCCGGTGCCGTTGATGATCGGTTGAAGCCTGCTGGCGCGAAGTTCATCGAGCGAGCCGCGAAGATCAGATACGATCGATTCAAACTCGGGGACATCGACCCCTGCGCGAATCTGTGAAAGTCTGCGACGGACAAGATTGACAACGACACGTCGCGGTAAATCGCACCGGCCGAGTGCGTCGAGGGTTTTCGAGACGGCGGGAATTTGCCGCTGCGTGGATGATTTTAGCCGCCGGTGACGCATATCAACGGGCCGCGGCGCCGTGTTGGCACGATTTTTCCGATTAGCGCTGCGGAAGGTGTACCCGCTTTTCGCAGGATCATGAGCACCTTTTCAAGATTCGCTTCAGTCACACACAGCAGTAATCCGCCGCTGGTTTGCGCGTCGGTTAAAAGAACTCGTTGGTGCTCGTCTGTGTTTCCCCAATCAACGGCCACCGTTGTGGCAACCAGATTCTCGCGGCTTCCGCCGGGAATGCAGCCCTGCTCGATCAAATCGGTGATCTCGTCGCTAATCATTGGTGCGGCATTGGCGTCGATCTCGGCGGAGACGGCGCTGGCGCGGCAGAGTGAAACCAAATGACCCATCAACCCGTAGCCAGTGACATCGGTGGCGGCACGGACCAGACGACGCTCGGCCAATTCCGCGCCAACCGTATTGATCCTCGACATGATGGCGATGACTTTTTTCTGGAGCGCGCGTGATGCGATTCCGCGTTTGATCCCAGTGGTGGCAATGCCGGTGCCCAGCGGTTTCGTCAGGACGAGCAAATCGCCGGGACGCGCATTTGCATTGGTGGTAACGAGCCGGACATCGACTATTCCCGTGACGGCCAGCCCATAAATTGGTTCGGGATTTCGAATCGAATGGCCGCCGATGATCGCGCATCCCACTTCGGCCGCCTTGGCAAGGCCGCCCCGCAAAATCGAGGAAATCGCCCGTGGCCGAACGAGATCGGTTGGAAAGCCGACGATGTTCAGCGCTGTTAACGGCCGGCCGCCCATGGCGAAAATATCCGAGAGCGAATTGGCCGCGGCGATCTGTCCGTAGGAAAAAGGGTCGTCCACGATGGGCGTAAAGAAATCAACTGTTTGCACAAGAGCGCGATTGCGATCCAGCCGATAGACGCCGGCATCGTCGAAAGTCTTCGAGCTCACGAGCACGTTCCGGCCTAATGAAATGGGAAGCTGCGGCAAAACTTGTCGCAGGGCCTGTTGGCTCAACTTGGAAGCTCACCCCGCACAGGATGAGAGCGAAGTCAGTTTACGAATCTGCTCGCGAGACATCGAAGTTCACCTCCTTTCAAGTGTTTGTCATGTCCGAGCGGAGTTGAGGAATCTCGATGTCAATAGCTTAGGACCGCCACGAAGTTGCCTTCGACTTCGAACATCGCTCCGCTCAGGACTGACGAAATCGGCGGAGAGGATAGGAATCGAACCTACCCCGCCGCTTGCGCGACGACGACGGTTTTGAAGACCGCGAGGGCCACCAGGCACCCTTCACTCTCCGGAAAAAGAAAACGCCCAACGTCCAACTCCGATGAATCGCGAGCAGGCGTCCAACATCCAACGCCCAACTATCTGAATTGAGCGATGGGCGTTGAGCGTTGAGCGTTGGGCGTTAAAAAATCCTACTGCCCAAGATCGGCTCCTTTTCGACAGCCTGCTGTCTGGAAAAAAACAACCGGATGCGCTACTTTGCTTTCTTGATCGCCTTGACGACGTCGTCGAACTCCGGCCAGTCGCCGGTGTCGAGTTTGGAATGGAGCAGTTTGCCATTGGCGCGAATCTCGAAAGCGCCGCCGCTCGAGGGAATCAGCGTAAGCGACTTGATGCGCTCGCCGAGCTCAAGAATTTTAGCCGCCAAACTGACGGCCTTCGGCGTGTAGTTTCAAACGACGCAGTATTCGATCGAGACTTCGGTCTTCACCGACAAACTCCTTTCCTGAGAACGAAGTTATCGATGCGACGAACGTGGGTCAAGACATGCGCATGAATAGTGGCGCTTGTGCCAGCCGCGCATTTTAAAGAAGTAGGCGCTTGACACAAGCGTCTATGCAACTCAAAAGTATAGCCGTAACCCGCTCCACACGGACTGCGGCATCTCCACTTCAGCAAACCGCGGAAACAACCGCGATTTCTCGGCCCTGAGGCTGCGAACCCTCAAGATTTCTTAGAAGGCGAAATTCAGGCCGCTACGGAACATTCCGAAATTATTTCTCGGGCCATCAATTACGCCGAAGCTCAAGTCATTAATCATCGCGACGTGTCGCGAGAACCGAAATTCGAGACCGGCCCCGAATTGACCGAGCACTTTGGTTTCGGCACCGAAATGTTCGGTCTGCGCATTGACAGCGAATGCGTCCGGCGGTCCTTGCGTGTGAAGCGTGTCCCTTTCACCGCCGCCGAAAATCGCACCGGCACCCGCCCATGCGTAAGGCGCAAGACGTGTGCAGGGAATCGGATAGCGCAGGGTAAGCGTTCCTAAAACAGAGCCGATGGTGTGATCGTGATTGATTCTTCGGTGAACAAATATCGGAACGGCCTGGTCCTCGAAGATATCGAACCCAGGCTTGTGAGCGTCCAATGCAAATCCCTCAACACCGAGACCAGCATAGCGACAGAAGAAATATTTTATGTCCCCGCCACCACCCCATGCGTGGTCGCCACCGATGTAGCGATCATAGGTGCCTAGGACTGGGCCTCCCTCACTCGTACTTTGCACGATGTCCACCAGCGAAGGATTAGGAGCGAACTCGGTGTTCGTGAATGCATATGTGCCCCAGAGACTCACATTCCATTCGCGGTCTCCGTACCAGTCAGGACACGGCGGCACATACGCGACCTGCTTCATTTCTTTTCCCGAATCCTTGCCGTAGCGACTGTAGGAAACGTCGGAAAGGTAACGGAAACGGCTTGAGATCGGTGCTTCGGCTTCGGCGCGTTCACCACCGAAGAGCCAGGAAAAGGCAACAAAGACATCAGCAACCGGAGCACCCGCGGTGCAACCGAACAAGGGCGAGATGTCCAGGCGAGTCTGCGTTGTCGGTTTCCACGCGACGGTCGGGCCGATGGTGAAACTGTGCAACGGATCGCCGCGTGTATCTTTGACGGTCAAATTTCTATATTGCATTTCTATGCCGACTTTCAGACGCTCGTTAGGCAGGAGAACCGGCGTCATCGCAGCCTGAGAGAAGCCCCACTCACGGCCACGGTCGCCGGTATTCTCTTTTTCAAAGAACCAGTTCATGGCCCATTCGACGCGCCCGAACTCCTGGGCGAGCAGCAAACGAACTTCGTATGCATCAGGAACTTTTGGTGGGCCGCTTTCTTCCTCCTCCTCTTCTCCTCCGCCGGGAGGCGGTGGAACTTCTTCGTGTCGAATCGTGCCGACACCGAATTTGTATTCGGCGAAGATAGTTGGATTGAGCGGAATCTTGTTCCAATCAGCAAGGGCCCATCGTGCTTCCAGACTCACTGTCTGCACGCCGCCACCCCCATTAAATCGTTCCAACTCTGTTTCGGCCGCGACGTTAAAACGATACGGCAAACCCATTTCGATCTCCTGGGTGAACAGATGATCGGGCGGGCCGTGGCGGAATCCCTGACCTTCATAAAGTTCGCCGAAGAAAAACGCCCATGGCGGCAACACGTAGGCATTCACCACATTGGAAAAACGGCTGCGCGAAAACACAGGTGGCGCGCCGTAGGCACTTGGTACCCCCTCCTGGGCCGTGACGACAACTGCCTGCTCTGTTGTGTCCTGCGCGAGGACCGACTGATTACCGGCGGCAAACGTGAAGGATGCACCCGTGATCAGCGGAATGAGCCAGCCTCGCCCAGCTTCGCGGAAAAAGAAGGTGTTTCTCATAAATTCCGCGCATGATTACAGAATCGTAATTTTTGGCAAGACAAATTTGTAGGGCGATGCCCTACATAAGAATTAGGCCGTATCCGACATGACACTTTAATTACAATTTCGTAACATCAGCGGCGTAATCGGATCGATCTAAACAAATCTTAACCTGAATTCATCTATGAAAATGACGTATTGTGTCCGGTCAATGTTTCCGCGGTTCACGCTGTTGATTGTGTCCGCGTGGTTTGTATGTCCTGTCCTTAACCTTTCAATCCACGCGCAGATCTCTACCGAGCAGCCAATCGTCGTTGAAGCAACGCCGCCACCCTACGTCGAGATACCAGGCACCTACGAGATCCCAAGCGCGTACGGCGCGCCCGCTGCATTTTCGCAATCCAGCTTCTCGCCGTTAACAAAGGCCTATGTCCTTCCATCCGGTGAAATTTACTCTGCCCTGATTTACGAACTCGACGATGTGCATTATCGTCTTCCTGATAATCATTGGACCCTGGAGTGTGAAATGGGTGTGCCTTACCGCACCAATATTGCCATTGAAAGCGATATCCAGCATTACGATGGCATTACTCAGGATTCGACCGTCAGCTTTGAACTCCGGCATGCATTCGCAGATTGGGACGTGATTCCGCTGAACCCGACCGTCTTCGCCGAATACAAAATTGGCATCGGGAACGTTCTCCACGATGAAGGCGCGCCCATGCCTGGGAAAAGGTTTGGGCCTCACGGATTTGATAAGTCTGACCCGATTCCTGATGGTTACGAAACGCGCCTGCTTTTGTCTGAAGATTTTTTCGATCGGATCGAATGGGCACTAAACTTTTTTTTAGAAAACGAAATTGAGGGCGATCGCGGCCGTGAGTGGGGCATTGCTCAGAGTGTGTTAACGCCGATTCACCTCTTCCCAGCGCCGGCGCCGCCGCCACCTCCTGATCATAAAAACGTACACACGAACAATGTTCAACCGGTCGCAGTTCGACCGGTCGCAGGAGCTGGCGTTCCGGCGGAAGAGCTAAAGGTTGGAATCGAGTTCCAATTTCGCAGCTTCAGCGACAGTTCCAGCCGGGGCTCGCCTTATAACACTTTCGTGATTGGCCCGACTGTCGATTGGAAGCCGAATAGCAGATTCCGTTTCGATGTCTCTCCGTTGTTTGGCGTGAATCACAAGTCGCCGATACTGCAACTATTCGTAGTGGCTTCCTACTTGTGGGGCCCCGGCGGGCCAGGCAAGGAAGCTGGTGGCGAAGCGCCTGTTTCGACGCGTAATCGCTAAGAGAAACCGTTGCGCGATTTGCATTCTCTGTAAGCGCTGACTTTCAAGGCTGAACAACTGGAGCGGGGAGCCGTTACAATCTGGATCGGCGTGCGGCCGTGGAAGAGCGGCATCGCTCTTTGCATTTTCGAATGTTCTTCTTTGCCAAATCGAATCCGCACCGCGGCGCTCGGACTACGCCGGTGTGTTAATGGAGTTTTAAACGGAAAAGCAGGTCGCAAAATCTTCGACCAAATGACGCGCCGCTGCGGATCGCGCAGGAGTGTTGCCGCAGCCCGCTCCACACGGACTGCGGCATCTCCACTTCAGCAAATCCCGAAGACTTTCGGGGCTGTTAACCTGCAGGTCTTCGTTAGCATTACAAACTTGTAATGAATAGCAAGACAAATTTTTAATCCGCTCGGAATAGTCAGCGTGACTCTCGCGCTGCGACGAACTTCGACAGTCAAATCAACTGCAATCACCACCGGCGAATCAGTAGGGACGACCTATACTGAAGCCGGTAACGATATAACGAAAGGGGTCATACGAAAACAAAAACGGCGTTATTAACGGCAGTCATCGGTGCCGGCCTCGCCTTTGGCGTTTCGGCGCAGACAAAACAACCTGGGGAAATTGTTAGCCTGAACTCGCTACCTGTTGCGGTTCAAGAAACGATTAAAGATAAGGCCGCAGGCGGTGAGATCGTTCAGGTAAAAAGGGAAGACGACGCGAATGGCAAATGGAACTATGAAGTCGTCGTCAGAACCAATGGGAAAGAGTCGGCTTTCGAGGTCGATCCGAATGGGAAATTCCTGAAAGAGCACGCCGAGATCAAAAGATAGTCTGGAATCCCGTACGCTGCGGCTTTCTATCGGCGCTTTCGGAAACGCGGCGAATTACCGGTCGCAGGGGAGCGCCGAACGCACGAAGGACTGCCCGGTCACGCCTTGGATCAGTTCTGGACTAATGCGGAGTCCACCTCATGTTCCAAGCTTGCCACATTCTGAGTGTGGCAACTTCGCAATTTTTGCTGGCGACGCGCTCAGGAGACTCGGGCTGCGTCTCCTCGCAACGTGGTGTCGGCAGAATCTTGTAAGATTATTGCCCTGGGCTCTTCGCGATCACAAACATCGACGCCGGCTGGGGAGCGTAGCTTTCCGGGTAATGCAAGTCACATCCGAAGCGGATGTCCAGGACCGCCGCGTTGGTAGGCGTGTTCGGAACAGTCCAGAGGAAAGATGTATTCCTCGGGTCGAGCCACGTAATCCACCTGGAAAACGTAACGCCGCCATCCAGCGACAGCCAAGCCTCGCTCTCACACCCCGACAAGGGTATGTTAGGAAGCGTGTGATTCCACTCGACCATGATCTGCTGCCCAGCGTAGAGAACCTGGCCCGCCACTGGCGAAGTCAGCTGGACAGAATACTTGCCTGAGGCGGCCGGCGCAGTTGAGATCGTCAGTTGCAGAATACAGACAATCATTATTGCGAATAACGTGGAGAGAAATCCGCGATTTTTCATTTGTTAATCCTTTCGTTTGATTAAGGAGAGTTCCGAACACAAATGAGATTCTGTCAACGGATTTTACCCTTACTTTTTTGTCATCTCTCCCGCGACCGAGAGATGGCGTGCGCGTGACTTCTATTTCCGCGAAAGAGGGAATACCAGCCTGACCGTTGTCCCGCGACCCACGTTGCTCTCGATGATGGCTGAGCCGCCGTGGAGATCGACAATGGATTTCACCAAAGCGAGACCGAGGCCTGCTCCGTCAGAGCTTCGCGATGATTCGGCACGGTAAAATCGATCAAACACACGCGGCAAATGTTCCGGATCTATTCCGCAGCCGGTGTCACTGACCGCGACTTCGAAATCGGCGTTGCGTTCGGAAAGCACAATCTGAATTGCACCGTCGTCTGGAGTAAAACGCAGCGCGTTATCGAGCAGATTTCCAAGCGCGCGTTCGAACAAGTCTGGATCCGCATAAATCTGTCCATCGCCGCTGCACGTGACCGCGACATGATGATCGTCCGCGATCGTTTGATAAAATGCGGCAATTTTTTCCACTGCTGCGCGCGCATCGAATCGCTTGCGCGCAATTGGTTCGCTCGCTGCATCCACTCGCGCGACAAAAAGCAAATTATCCACGATTCTCGAGAGCCGTTCGCTTTCGCCGACGGTGGACTCGATCGTCTCACGATATTCGGCAGCCGTGCGATCCCGCGTTAAAGCGACCTGTGCTTCGCCAATCATATTGGCAATGGGGGTTCGCAGCTCGTGTGCGAGATCGGCAGAAAATTGAGAGAGCCGTGTAAATGAATCGTCGAGCCGCTTAAGCATGTCGTCGAAGGCAATGGCGAGAGGTTTAAGCTCGCGCGGCCACTCCGCCGGTGTCACTCGTTCTTTCAGATGCGTCGGTCCGATTCGCGCAACCGATTGAGTCATTTCTCGCAGCGGCCGCAAGCCTCGTTTGGTAACGATGACGGCAATGAAAGCCGAGGCCAGGACGCTACCGCAGAGGACCATGATGAATAAGACAGCGAAATTTCTTTCGACTAGCTCGTCGCTCGACCGGTCCTGTGCTAACTGAAGAGTATAAGGCTGGCTGCCGGACTCTTCGTTCAGGCTAACGAGGGAAAACAGTTTCGACCCTTTGCGATAATCCTTTGGGCCGCCAATAATCGACGCTGATTTTTGCGTGTCCACCGAAGCCTTGGCGAAAACAGGCGGCGGCGGAAAAATCTCTGGTGGCAGCGATCGATCCATTCCCGGTGTTTCCGCTTGGGTGCGGCCTTGTGGATCGAGCACTCTGATCCAATAAGTGGTGTGCTCGCCTGCGTTGCGGCCGTTCAGCTCTTCGGCAAAGCGTGTGGGGCCATTCTCCTGGAGATCAGCGTGTAAAGCTGCGACTTTGTCGGCCAGAACCGCTTTGTCTTCGGCAAACGCGTGCCGGATAACGATCGCGTAAAACACGCCAAGCCCGCAGGCGAGCAAGAGCGAGGTCGCCATCGTGAAAAGCAAAATAAGCTGCCACGCGATGGAGCGATGTTTAGTGCGCATGCTCATCGTCGTTCTCGTCCTCGTCCTCGCACTCGAACCCTCCCTTGTCCGGTTCTTCTCGAATAATCGAGGACGATGACGACGACGAGGACGAAATATCAAAGCGCTCGATCAATTTCGTCAGCATCGAAGCGATCCGCAGGAGCAGCTGCTTGCCTTCATCGATCTCTCCGCCGCTGCAAACGCCCTTTGCAACCAGCGCATCCAAACACGCTGCGCATTCAGTCGCCGAACCACGCGCGTCATCGAAGAACTTTGCTCGCGTCCGTCGCTGGCGTCGGCCGTTTCCTTCGGCCGTATTGAGCAAAGCGGAGAGACTAGCTCGATCAAGTTGATCCGAAACTTCTGCAATTCGAGCATCCGTCGATTGCTGCTTGATCTTCACAAGGAGCGCCGTCACCCACGTGACAAAACGAAGCTCTAACTGGTAAACATCAAGTTTTTCGTGATCGAAGTACGTTCTCATCTCCGAAATTCCCACTCGTCCTCGTCCGGTGTTTCTCGAATCATCGAGGACGAGGACGACGACGATGATGAAAAACCATCGGACGCAGAGCTAGTGCGCTTTGAAGACATAACCAACGCCGCGAATGGTGTCGATCAGCTTGGTCTTAAACGGATCGTCCACTTTCGCGCGCAGGCGGCGAACAACAACATCGACTACGTTCGAGTCAGTTTTGAATCCTATGTCCCACACATGTTCTGCAATCTCAGCGCGCGATACCACTTCACCGGCCGAGCGAACCAGATAAGCGAGCAATAGAAATTCCTTCGGCGTGAGATTTAATGGAACTCCGGAACGCGTTGCCTTGTGCCGTTGCATTTCCATCTCCAAATCAGCGATACGCAAATGTTCTGGTTCTCCCTGGGGAGCACGTCGCAATATCGACCGCACCCGTGCGAGCAACTCCGAAAATGCGAACGGTTTGACCAGATAATCGTCTGCGCCCAGCTCGAGTCCTTTTACGCGGTCGCGCACACTATCACGCGCGGTCAGAAAGAGAATGGGCGTGCGAACGCCATCGCGCCGAAGTTCTGCAACCACTTCCCAGCCGTCCTTGTGCGGAAGCATGATATCGACGATGAGAAGATCGAACTTCGTTGCGTGCGCCAGTTCAGAACCCGTTTCACCGTCGACTGCAACATCGACGTCGAAATCGGCTTCTCGCAGTCCCTTGGCCAGGAACGCCGCCGTTTTTTTTTCGTCTTCGACTACGAGAATCCGCATTATGGAAAGTGGGATCTGCTCCCGGTCAGTAGCACTATTGTTTCTGGGGAGAAGGCACTGCAATCACGAGGCCGGCAAGCAGAAATGTAATTGCCGCTGAGAACAAGCAATAACGGCAATAGGCGTGCAGCACGAACGCCTGCACATACAAAAACCAAAGCGTGGCCAGGAACATTGCGCCGACGATGGCAATGAGGAGTGTTCGCGCGCGGGCGTAGCCGAATGCTGCGAATGTGGCGAAGGCAAATACGCTCAAGTACGCCACCGCGCCGAGCATGGCGACCGGTATTCGACCCACCTTCGCATACGAACTGCCCAACACCCGGAAACAATCTGGCGATCCGCCGCAACTGAGCGTCTCGCCGGTTAACGCTTGCACACTCAGATACGTTGCATCAGCCAAGCCGGCCAGTGAAACGATCGCGGCGAGCGTTAAAAGAATCGTACGAAATCGCGATACAGTCATGGTTGCAATGCCGAATGCCGAATGCCGAATAACGAATCAATGCCAAATGGCCAATGACGAGAAATGGACGGCTCCTGCGCTGTTCCGCTTTCGGCATTCCGATTTCGTTTGTCCTCGGTCATTGCTTTCGACCGCTCCTGCAAATCCTGGCAAAATCAATGATCGGTTCACCGAATCGCGCCGTCCATTCGACATTCGTCATTGCTGCTAGTCGCGTGATTCGCGGGCACTCTAAAAATCAACTGCCGCCTTTCGATTTCTCTTCCAGCGCCGCGTTGATCGCTGCGTGAACGCCCTCGGGAGTTTTATCTTTCGGGTCCACCGGCCGATTGTTGATGAAGAGGGATGGAGTAACCTTTATTCCCAGTGAATCGCCCAGTGCTTGATCTGAGTCCACTCGTTCTTTGACTTTTTCGCTGTCCATGTCCTTTCTGAACTGATCAAGATTGAGCCCGATCGTTCCGGCGTAGGATTCGAATAATTCGCGCGTGTTTGAAGCCGTGCTCCAAGCTGCTTGTTCGCGATACAGCACGTCGTGCATTTCCCAGAAACGGCCTTGCAGCCCAGCGGCTTCCGCAGCCAGCGCGGCCTCACGAGCATGTTCATGAGGCACGAGCGGAAAATTCCGAAAGATGATACGCAGGCGCGAATCATACTCCTTCAGGAGCCCCTCAGCGAAACCGGCGAAGTTGCCGCAGGGTGGACACTGAAAATCGCCAAACTCTTCCAGAGTCACCGGGGCATCGGGATTGCCCCGAATGTGCATTGGTTCGGCGGTGTTCCTGCCTGAAACACTCCTGTTTTCCGGGACCGGCAGGAGCTGTGCACGCTTCGTTCGATAGAGCATTGCTCCGCTCCCGACCGCGATCAGTGCGACCGTAGCAACAATTATAAAAGGCAAATAGCGTTTCATCGAGTGGAGGAAGAGCGAAAAACTTCGGCGTAACGATCGAATCGTCAAGTCATTACCGGACGCCTGACCACGAATGTACGACGAAGGAGAAGAAAACTTGCCCGGAATCACGCGGGTGGAGGCGAGCAATTAGAATGACGAAGCGCGAAGCACGAATGACGAAATCTCGAGTTGCAAAATGAAACGCCTTGACGCTTGGCGTTTCCTAAAGCGGCAAAACATTGCCGCACTCTCCCGCAGTCGCGGGATGGCTCTCATTCCATGCGTACATTCCTCGCTTGCGTTTTGGCGTGCCGCCGCGCTTCGCCGCTTTGCATAACGACCGAGCAAAAGCAAACCCATCGGTGCAGCGTGTGCGCTTTGTCATTCGGATTTCGTTATTCCTTCGTCATTCTTGACCGGTACGGAGCGGTGAGACTAGATTTAAGAGTGCGATTTCCAAGATTCTCAATTATTTTGGGACTCCTTGTCATGACTGCTTGCGTTTGTGTCGGGCAAACTCCGTCTGGAGTGGAAACGGGGATTGAAGGATCCATTGCGATTAGTCCGATTCAGCCCGGACCAGTCAGAGCTGATTCTCCCGGTTCCAACCCGCTCGCGAATACTGCTTTCGTAGTGGAAAGCCAGAAAGGCCAGGTGGCATCGTTCACTACCGACGACCAGGGACATTTTCGGATTCCGCTGGCGCCGGGCCACTACACCGTTGCGATCAAAGGGAGAAAATTGAGCATCGGCCACTTTGGCCCGTTTGAAGTCGATGTTGTATCAGGCAAGATGACAAAGGTCGAGTGGCAGTGCGACTCGGGTATCCGATAGCTCTCTAAGCCATAGCGAGTCGCCAAATTAAACGCGCTGTCCGCGACGTGTTGAGCAAAAGTGCGGCTTTTACTGCCTCGACTTCGGCGCGCCAGGGAGAAGCCGATCCACCTTCAATAGCGTGCCAAGTTGGACCCCATTGTTCCCCAGCCGCGTAACGGGCTTCCTGGCTGATCAAGCAGGCTGGAAGCCGGACCACCAGGCGAAGTTCGTCCCTCCGGTGGCTGGAAGCCTGAGGTACAAAAAGCACGCAGCCGGGGTCGCTCGACCCCGGCTGCGCGATGAACTATCAACTTTCTACTGCCACTTACGGCCGCGGTGGCGGTGTCGGACGTGGCCTTGGTGTCGGGCTTGTTCTCGGCGGGCTTGTTGGTGTTGGCGTCGCCGTAGCCGTAGGCGTAGCTGTCGGTGTATGCGTGGCCGTTGCCGTGGCCGTAGGCGTAGCTGTCGGCGTGTGCGTAGCTGTTGGTGTTGCTGTCGGTGTCGGAGGCGACCCACTCGGGCGTCGGCGTCGGACTCGGCGTGGGACTGCCACAGCTCGTGGGTATGTAGTCCACACGCAAGCCTTCTGTCAGCGTCGTTTCATCGCAAGAGAACGACGTGAACACATTCAGATCTTGCTGGATGCCGCTGACTGCCGTCAACCCGTTGTCGGCGGTCGCCCCGTAGATCACCGACAGCGTATCCGACCCTTCGGTCAGTAGCACCTCGAATTCGGCGGTCCCGGCGAAGTTGAAGTAGGTGGCTTTCCACCTGATGATGAACTGCCGGTTGGGTGCAGTTCCCAACGTCTGGGTAAAGACACCACAGTCTGGGCACGTAGTAAACGGAGAATCAGTGGTGAGCAGATCGGCATAGTTAGGGAAGAGGGTATTCAGGAACGGATCCTGGCCACCCATCGGATCCACCGGCACGCACCCTGGCCACCAGAACAGTTTGTTGTAAGGCCCGGGGAAGTGTATGTCGCCGTCCGACCCGACAGCCACGTCTGTAACCGGCGGATTGCCGTATACGCTTACCGGGAAGGGTAGAGTGATGTCCGTGGTGCAGTCGTCGCAGTGGTTGCCGGTATCGGTACCTCCGGCGGTTATCGTGCCAGTGCCAGTAGCTGTCGTATAGTTTGCCTGGCAAGTGGCGGTTGGCGTAGCAGTGGCCGTAGGCGTCGGACTTGGGGTGCCCGTTGGCGTTGGCGTGGGACTTCCGCACGGTGTCAGGATGTAGCTTTGCCCGCCCGTAGCTCCACCACCTGAGCCGTTGCAGAAGTACTGATCAAAGGCCGTGTCGTCCTTCTGCACTCCGGCTGTGGCCGATGAGTTGGTGTTGGTCAATGTGCCATAGATCACGTCGAAGCGACTCTGTCCCTCGTACAACCTCAGCTCGAAGTTGGCAGTGCCGCTCCCCGGGAAGTACTGCGCCCGCCACTCAATGTTGAAGATGCGGGCGGGAGCAGTGCCACTTATCGATGTGAATATGCCAGACGGACTATTGACCAAATACAGGTCGTCCCAGTATGGGAAGATCGTGTAGTTGTGGGTGGTCCACGGCAGGCAAGTGTTGCTAAAGGCCGTATCGGTGGTCACGAACTGGGCATTGCCGTTAGACGACAGATTCACTGCGTTAAACGTCTGGTCGTACAGGGTGTAAGAGAATGGCAACGCGATGGTGACCACCGTATCATCCCCGTGATTACCGATGTCGGTCGTGCCTGGCACGATGCTGTCGGTTATCTGCGCTATGTCGTAATGGTCTGCCGGCGGGCACCCTTCTACGGTGTAATTGCCCGTGAAGGCCGCGTTAGCATTGCAAGTATTAGCGGTGATCGACCCGGCGCCAATGCTCGCCGTCACGCTCCCACCGAAATTGAAGTGAATCGTGAACCGGGCAGTCGTGTTTCCGTTGAGCAATTGCACGTTAGTGACGGAGCCGCCAGCATTGCCGGTGAGCGTCAGATCGCTCGTCGTGACTGATCCTGGATCGACAGCCTGATTGAAGTTCACGTCATAATTATAGTCACCCGGCGCGGGCGGTGAGAATGTGCCGCCATCAGGCGGGACGGTCGTAGTCACCATTAGCGGCGTTACGGCGTAACAGAAGGTGCACGTGAAATCAAAATTCCCCATGCCATCCGAAATGCGGTTAATTGCGTCGGCGGGAATATGCATCGTCTGCGGGCCTTCCGTGGTCACCGGCGAAGTGTTGAAGTGGAAGGTGATCTGCGTATCGCTGCCGAACGTAAAAGAGTTCGCTGGAATTGCGTTGACCGTGAAATCGCTTGCCTGGACCGATGTTGTATCCACCGCGTCGCTTAGGTTAATAACAAAGTCCACCGGCTGGGTATTGATGATGCTGTTGCAGGCCGGATTAGTCGTGGTCACGGCAAAACCCACCAGCTCTCTATCTGTGAAGGTATCCTGCTGAGAGGCGCCAGCGATGGCCACGCGCCCGTCGGTCCATGTAGTGACGTGCTTGGTCTGCAACGCAGTGCCATAGTCGTAGTCCCCCGCATACGTGGGCTGGATATTGGGGTCACTTTGCGCTGGCAGCGGGCTCACTACATCCGAAAGCGTATCGTCCGGCAACCATGTGAGTCCGTTGTCGTTGGACTTGCGCGACCACATTCGGTAGCAGGGGACGCTCGGGTTACCTTTGGTGCAAGTGGTGCTCTCGCGCGCGTCATACCATGTCGCTAAGAGGGTGCCGCTTGGGCTGACCGAAATGTTAGGTTGCCACTGAGGCCGGGTAGTGGAATCAGTGTTCAACTTAAATGGGGCGCTAAATGTAACGCCGCCGTCGCTAGAGCGAATGTAATAGACGTCGCCGGCGTCAGTGCCACTGCCGTGCTGGGCATAGACTAAGGAAACAACGTCGTTAAATGCTGCCGGCTCACCCCAGCCCTCGTGCCGCCAGTAGCCGCCGTCGTCGGGAAACATTTGGGCGAAGTACCCCACAGCGGTAACGCCCGGCCCGGGAAAGCTTGGGCCGGTGTAGGTGTTCGACCAAGTGTTTCCGCCGTCAGTGGACTTGTAGATGTGGTTGATGTCGTTGTGAGGGAAACCTCCGCCGCCTTCGTCCATGCCGGCGATGTAGATGTTCCCGTTGCCCGACAGGTCACCGGTGATCTGCACGTCGCGAATGAAGGTAGTAGTGTTGCTCACTGTTACCGGGGCGTGCCACGTTGCTCCGTTATCAGTGGAGAAGGTGACTTCCAGAGCGCCCACGCCAACATTGAAGTCGTTCCAGGAAACATACATGTTTCCAAAGTGTGGAGAGGAGGGGTTATTGTCGGCCCAGCCGGATTCCCGGTCGTCGCCGCCGGCTGTGTGAACGCAGAAATGGGTCCAGCTATTTGGATCCTCAGGGGTGCTCGACTTGTACCCGCCCAAGGTGCAGCTCCCGTTCCCATCCAGCCAGACCGTAAACCAAGTCTGGGTCGGCTTGTTATATAGAACAACAGGGTCGCCAAAGGTATTGGCAAAGGGGCTACAACCGCCGGTAGTGGTCAGGCGAGTGAAGGTCAAGCCGTTGTCGGTGGAACACGATAGGGCAGAAAAGTTGTTGTTGGCCGCGCATCGGGAGTCATTGTAGGCAACACAAATCTCGTTGGGGTTATCCGGGTTAGCCGTACTGTATGACTCCGACTGAATAATGTGCGGAGGGGTTTCCGTACCCGTGACCAGGTCAACATCCGTGGCGCCAAACGCCAGAGGGACTGGCAGCAGTTGTTGGGCAATCTTGGCCAAGGGGTTGCGAGATGAAGCTAAACCTTCCTCTTCCGAGCCTCCCTTTGACTCGCCGCAGGCAATCATGATGAGTCCCCATTTAAGGCCCTCCATCTTGTCGATGCCTTTCTCGTGAATCGTGGAACAGTCAAACCCAGGTGGAAGACCGGGGATGTTGACAATTTTGGCCCCTTTGGGCCCCTGCACCACTTGCCCGATTCTCGGCTTGGGTGCGGCGAACGTGTCAAGGCTCAGCAGCGCCAGGGAGATGCCGGCCAGCGCTATGCACAGACCGATTAAGACACGAAGATTAAAGAAGGCAGATTTTGAAGTGGATTTCTTTTTCATGGAGTTGGCTCATTGAGGTGGATGGGTTTTGAGTGTGAAACGTTCCTTGTAGCTAAAGCATCAGAAACGCGTCAACACCTTTTTCACGTGAATGGTGCTCGCGGTTTTATTGGATACGTAAATAAATGGCAAGCTTTTTTTTGAAAAAATTTGCCGGAAACCGCGGATCACGCGGATAAAACGGATGAATTCAGAAATTGGGCGTCAGACGTCGGGCAGAGAATTTTTCTTTCGGTAACAACGCTGTTACAATTTCTGTCACCGGAGAAACCAATCCCGAAGGGATGTTGAATATTAGCCGGTGGTGGTGCAAACCACAGGTGATCCCGGGGATAAAATAGTTCCAAGCCCCGGCAGGGGCGTGGTAAACCAGTCTCGTTATGTCATCGACACACCTGAGTCTGCATTATCACGTCGTTTTCGGAACGAAAAACCACGAGCCAACCCTGTTTCGCACACACGTCGGGGTAGCATGGCCGTGTGTGCTCCAGCAGGCGAGGCACCTGCCTCTCCACGCTCGGCGTAGGTTAGCTCTTTACAGAGAATATTAATGTAGGAAGGGTATGGGGGATTTACGGTGAGCTCTTCGCAGCGCGGCGCGGTTCGTCGCTACATCGAGCAACAGGACGAGCACCATCGCACGCTCACCTTTCGTGAGGAATAATTTGGAATTGCTGCGGCGCAGTGCGGTAGAATTTGACGAACGCTACGTTTAACCCAACGCCCCTGCCGGGGCTAGTTGTCTTCTACAGCAACTGACCGGTGGTTTGCACCACCGGCTAATGTCTCAGCATCCCTCCGGGACTGGAGACTGCTCGAGGGCACACACGCAGCACGCGAGAACGGCCGCGATCGCAGAGATTTTATCCGCCGGCACGGATCGCTTTGAACGTGCCGTGCTTCGACGGTCTGTCGCCGACGAGCGGCGAGAATTCCACTTCGCCCGTGATCAGGTCCGCTTTTACAAATTTTCCTTTGAAAACCAATGTCCCCGCGTCCCGGCGGACGTTGCCGAGCAGAAATTCAACTGCACCCGGAAACGTCACCGAGTTGTCATCGACGCGCGTCCACTTTGCTTCCGAAGACGTGGCGGATCCCCAAACCCTCGCCTTGGCATCTACCAGCAGCAAAATACCTTTCCCGTCATCTTGAGCGTCAAAGCGCAGTGAGCGCTGTTCGTCATTCGGAAACGTGATCCCGCGATCGCGGGACGCAACCGCCAACACGCGCGACGGGTGCGCCACCCAAGACACTACCGACCGGGAACTCGCGAGTTGAATCGCGAGTTCCCAAGTCAAAGCATTCACATTAACCAATCACGGGCGAGGCGGCGGTGTCGGACGTGGCCTTGGTGTCGGGGTTGTTCTCGGCGGGCTTGTTGGTGTAGGCGTCGCCGTGGCTGTCGCTGTGGCTGTAGCAGTTGCTGTGGCTGTCGCTGTTGCTGTGGCTGTCGCTGTTGCAGTGGCTGTAGCCGTAGCCGTTGGTGTTGGAGTGTTAGTCGCAGTAGCTGTTGCGGTTGCTGTAGGCGTAACTATAGGCGTTGACGTAGCTGTTGGTGTTGCTGTCGGAGTTGCAGTGGGTGTTGGCGTGGGACTCTCGTGCGCACACATGAAGATTTCCGTCGATGCCAGCGGTGTAACGCCGTCGCTGGCATAACCGCCTGAGAGCCAGATGTGGTCTGTGCCGTTGGTATCGGTCGGGAAGTTGCGCCGCGGAGTCGTAAATGGCAGGTCCATTGACCAACTATTAGTGCCCGGATTATACACGTCCACCTCGGTGGAAGGGTTACCGTTGCCCGGACCTCTGCCGCCGCCCATGACATACATCTTCCCGTTGAAGGTCAGCCCACGCGTCTCACCTGTAGCCCTCGGTATCGCTGTGATGGTCCCAATAGTGTTGGGAGGAGTGAAGCTGAACGAGGTGGTGGTGTCCACCACTAATCCACCCTGGAAGTCCGATGCTCCTCCCACGTAGATGATGCCTCCTATGGCGGCTGTCGGTGCATACATGATCCCTACCGGCGTGTTGACTGTGCTCTGGACCCACTTGGAACCTACGGCGGCAGTCGGATCAAATCCCCATATCTGGTTGGTGGAGGCTACGTTGATGTTGAACCCGCCCAGTATGTATAGCTTGTCGCCAGTCACTGCAAAGCCACCAGGCAGAATTGTCCCTGCCGCGTCGCCAGGCCAGTTGTCTCCACTGGCAAGCGTGGTCGCCGTGTCGCTGACCGGATCGTAGAAGAACACGCGCGCTGTGGCTGTGGTCTGTGTAGCTGCGGAGCCGCCCACGCAGTAGATCAAAGGAGTTCCTGAAACGGTGAGCACACCGCAGGCCATATTGTTCATCTGATTGTCCGGCAAGGTCACGCCCATCTGGGTCCAGGTGTTGGAAGAGGGCGTGTATCGGAGCACATGCTGGAAGTCAGAGCCTGCAGTATCTGCTGTGCGGCCACCCATGGTGTAAAAGTTGCCGTCGGTAGGAAAGTACACGCCAACCGCTCTGACTAGCACTGTAGGCATGTCCGGACCTCCCGACCAACTGCAACCAGACGGAGTTCCCGTTGCTGTTGGCGTTGCTGTAGCTGTTGGCGTGGCGGTAGCCGTTGGCGTGGCCGTAGATGTTGGCGTTGCACTAGGCGAGGCCGTTGGCGTCGGCGTGGGAGTTGGCGAGGCCGTTGGCGTTGGTGAGGGCGTTCCAAGCGACTGATGATCAGTAAAGGTATCCTGCTGGGAGGCGTTGCTAATGGCTACGCGTCCGTCCGTCCATGAAGTGCTGTGCTTGGTCAGCAACGCAGTGCCATAGTCGTAGTCCCCCGCATACGTGGGCTGGATGTTGGGGTCAGACTGCCCGGGTAGAGGACTGACTACATCCGAAAGCGTATCGTCAGGCAACCATGTGACGCCGTTATCATTGGACTGGCGCGACCACATTCGGTAGCAGGGGACGGTCGGGTTACCTTTGGTGCAAGTAGTGCTCTCGCGCGCGTCATACCATGTCGCTAATAGGGTGCCGCTTGGGCTGACCGAAAGGTTAGGTTGCCACTGAGGCCGAGTAGTGGAATCAGTGTTCAACTTAAATGGGTCGCTAAAGGTAAAGCCACCGTCGGTAGAGCGAATGTAATAGACGTCGCCGGGGTCGCTGCCAGTGCCGTGCTGGGCGTAGACTAAGGAAACAACGTTGTTAAATACTGCCGGTTCACCCCAGCCCTCATGCCGCCAATAGCCGCCGCCATCGGGAAACATTTGGGCGAAGTAGCCAACAGCGGTAACGCCCGGTCCGGGAAAGCTCGAGCCGGTGTAGGTGTTCGCCCAAGTGTTTCCGCCGTCTGTGGACTTGTAGATATGATTGATGTCGTTGTGAGGGAAACCTCCGCCGCCTTCGTCCATGCCGGCGATGTAGATGTTTCCGTTGCCCGACAGATCACCAGTGATCTGCACGTCGCGAATGAAAGTAGTGGTGTTGCTTACTACTACCGGGGCGTGCCACGTTGCTCCGTTATCAGTGGAGAAGGTGACCTCCAGAGCGCCCGAGCCAAGACTGAAGTTGTTCCAGGAAACATACATGTTTCCAAAGTGTGGAGAGGAGGGGTTGTTGTCGGCCCAGCCAGATTCCCGGTCGTCGCTGCTGGAGGTGTGAACGCAGAAATGGGTCCAGCTATTTGGATCCTCAGGGGTGCTCGACTTGTACCCGCCCAAGGTGCAGCTCCCGTTCCCATCCAGCCAGACCGTAAACCACGTCTGGGTCGGCTTGTTATACAGAATAACAGGGTCGCCAAAGGTAAGGGCAAAGGGGCTACAACCGCTGGCATTGGTCAGGCGAGTGAAGGTCAAACCGCCGTCGGTGGAAGTCGATAGGGCAGAAATGTTGTTGCTGGGCGCGCATCGGGAGTCATTGTAGGCGACACAAATCTCGTTGGGGTTATCCGGGTTAACGTTAGTATATGTCTCCGACTGAATAATGTGCGGAGGGGTTTCCGTACCCGTGACCAGGTCAACATCCGCGCCGCCATACGCCAGAGGGACTGGCAGCAGTTGTTGGGCAATCTTGGCCAAGGGGTTGCGTGCTGAAGCTAAACCTTCCTCTTCCTCGCCTCCCTTTGACTCGCCGCAGGCAATCATGACGAGTCCCCATTTAAGGCCCTCCATCCTGTCGATGCCAAGCTCGTGGATCTTCGAACAGTCAAATCCCGGAGGAAGGCCCGGGATGTCGATGATCTTGGGGGAACCGTTCTTTTGCTGCGCTTGTGCGTTGCTCGCAGTGAGCGCGGAAAACGTGCCAAGGCCCAGGAGCGCCAGAAAGACGCCGCCCAACGCGATGCACAGACCGATTAAGACACGGAGATTAAAGAAGGCAGATTGTGAAGTGGATTTCTTTTTCATGGAGTTGGCTCATTGAAGTGGATGTGATTTTGAGTGTGAACGTTCCTTGTAGCTAAAGCATCAGAAACGCGTCCGCACTTTTTTCACGTGAATGATCTCCCGGGTTTATTAGATACGTAAATAAATGGCAAGCTTTTTTTTGAAAGAGTTTGCCGGAAACCGCGAATCACGCGGATTAAAACGGATGAATTCAGAGATTGGGTGTCAGACGTCGGGCAGGGAATTTTTCTCTCGGTAATAATGCCGCTACAATTTCTGTCACCGGAGAAACCAATCCCGAAGGGATGTTGAATATTAGCCGGTGGTGCAAACCACCGGTGATCCCGGGGATAAAATAGTTCCAAGCCCCGGCAGGGGCGTGGTAAACCAGTCTGGTTATGTCATCGACACACCTGAGTCTGCATTATCACGTCGTTTTCGGAACGAAAAACCACGAGCCAACCATCCAACGGGCATGGCGTGGCGATTTGCACGCGTACCCAGGTGGAATCATGCGTGCGGCGAACGGAATTGCCGAAAGCGTCGGTGGCGTCTCCGATCATGTGCACCTGCTGATTGGCCTTCGCGCAACGCACTGCCTGGCTGATGTGCTTCGCGAATTAAAATCGGTATCTTCGGGTTGGGTACACGAAGAGATTGGTCTGGCTGCTTTCGCATGGCAGGCGCTGGCTCAAAAACAAAATTTTGTTTTTGAGCGGGCAGGCTTCGCCTGCGGGAGCGAAGCGACTTTGCACCGTGGTAGGGGCGGTGCGCCTCGCCCGCCTGCGGTGTGAAGGGTGACAGGGAATGCCGCCTACATTACGTCGCTTCACTCGCGCCTGTTTCGCACACACGTCCGGGTAGCATGGGCGTGTGTGCTCCAGCAGGCGAGGCACCTGCCTCTCCATGCTCCGCGTAGGTTAGCTCTTTACAGAGAATATTAATGTAGGAAGGGTATGGGGGATTTACGGTGAGCTCTTCGCAGCGCGGCGCGGTTCGTCGCTACATCGAGCAACAGGACGAGCACCATCGCACGCGCACCTTTCGTGAGGAATATTTGGAATTGCTGCGGCGCAGTGCGGTAGAATTTGACGAACGCTACGTTTAACCCAACGCCCCTGCCGGGGCTGGGTGTCTTCTACGGCAACTGACCGGTGGTTTGCACCACCGGCTAATGTCTCAGCATCCCTCCGGGACTGGAGACTGCTCGAGGGCACACACGCAGCACGCGAGAACGGCCGCGATCGCAGAGATTCTATCCGCCGGCACGGATCGCTTTGAACGTGCCGTGCTTTGATGGTCTGTCGCCGACGAGCGGAGAGAATTCCACTTCGCCCGTGATCAGGTCCGCTTTTTCAAATTTTCCTTTGAAAACCAATGTCCCCGCGTCCCGGCCGACGTTGCCGAGCAGAAATTCAACCGCGCCCGAAAACGTCACGGAGTTGTCATCGCTGCGCGTCCACTTTGCTTCCGAAGGTTTGGCGGATCCCCAAACCTTCGCCTTGGGATCTACCAGCAGCAAGGTACCTTTCCCGCCATCTTGAGCGTCAAGGCGCAGTGAGCGGTGTTCGTCATTCGGAAACGCGATCTCGACATTCCACCTGCCCATAACATTTGGAGATTCTGCCTGAGTCACAGCGACGGTTTGGACGATCAACATCAGAAGCAATATTCGTGTCGCTGTCATATTGTTTCCTAATCCCGATTCCGTTTTGGGGCAAGGTTTTCGCGAGTTCCTGATTTACTGATCAGTCATCGACGATCCAATTCCTGGGGCGAATGCCCCAGGCTCAAGCTTGCAGCGCGCCTTTGGCGCTAAAGATGTATGTGATCACCGATCAGTGAGCACGATCTTACGGCCGAGGAGGCGACGTTGGGCGAGGCCTCGGTGACGTGCTACCCCTCGGTGTCGGGGTGGGGCGCGGGGTAAAAGTCGCGGTAGGTGTCGCAGTAGCCGTCGCAGTCGCTAGCAGTAGCTGTAGCTGTAGCGGTAGGCGTCGGAGTCGGTGTTGGCGTGCCACCGCCCGCGGGAGCCTGGATTGCGACAGTGGTGGGCGACCCTGTCTTGAAGAAGCCGATCGTCGCATTGACACTTTGCGGAGGTTGATCGGCGTCGAACCGGAAGTTATACAATGTGCCGAAGCGAATCGCGTTCGCGTTCTGATTCTGCGCAAACGTTTCGCTGTTCCAGGTTATGGAATCACTGGCCTGAGTGACAACCCAGGGCGTGCTGCTGTAACCCTGGTTGTTAAACGTGCCGTCATTTGCCCAGCCAGGTTCCTGAGGCGGCGCGTGAAATCCGATGTTACTGAGATTGGCTCCGGCGCCCAAAGGCACGCTAAAGGATTGAATACTGCGATCGAGATTGTAATTGTACACGGCATACTCATAGTGATAGACTCCCGGCGCGGGACTGGTCACTTTGTAGCCCACAAACGAGATGCCATCGTTTCCCGGATCAGGCTGCACCTGATTTATCGTCGCCCCTATCCAAGCCATAATGGCAGGCTGCATTCTCTGGGTCGTGCCAAGAGGCGAAAATGTGAAGCTCGATGTGCCGGTAACCGAGAACTTACGGTACGAAGCGTTGTTATACATGTTGCACTGGTCAGGATGGGCCTGACACCACGTGTATTCAAGCGGGTCCAGGTATGCCGCTTCCGCGAAATAAGTTGCACCCGTATTGAGCGTTGTGTTCAGATCGTCGACATTAACGCGAATCCGGTGCGATACGCCGTCATGTACGTGGCCGCTGTGATTGGCCGCGGTTGACGGCATCGCGCCGGTAAAAGGATTGACCCACGCACGTGAACCAAGCAGGCTGTACTCTCCGTTCTCGTCGGCGAGATACGGATCGGAACAGCCCGGACATAGCTGTGAGAACTCAGTGCAATTATTAGTGTTGCAGCCAAGGTCGCAGTCGTCGTCTTCGTCCGCGCCAAACGTGTGTTTAATCCAGGCCTGGCCAATTTGTTCGAACCGCGCGGTGTTATCTGTGCCACCGCTCATCCGATAAAAATTTTGCGGAAAGAACGGATGATCTGTGTTTGGTAATGCGAAAAAGTTGACCGGCTGGTCGCCGTTGTTGCAGGAAGTCGTCGCCACCCCAAGGCCCACCTGTGATCCCGCGTTCCCGACTTGCAGCATGTTGGGCAGATCCCCAACGATGATATCGGGCCCGGGCACCAGGGTAGGCGCTCCCGGACCGGCACGTTGATTCAACGGAGGCAGGACCATCGACTTAGGCTTGCCGTTCACCAGTTGCGTGATCTCGATCGGCTGCATCGTCGTTTCCACAGAGATTTTTCCGACCGCCAAACCGGCGTCTGCTCGCCGCCCCAGCGCAGTGGCAAACTCCTTTGAGATCAAAAGCCGTCCACCGTGGATGCCAAGCGACTGCGAACTGGCATCATAGTCGTAGTGATTTCCTTGGACATTAAAAAACACGAAACCGCTCATCGCATCACGCACCGACATGTCGAAGGGATCACTCGAGCCAATTTTTTCGATAGCCAGCCTGTTGAGCGACGCAGTCAATGCCGGAGGAAGGACGACGTTATTTTGCGGCACCAGCGCCATCGAACCCGGCTTCGGTCCGCGTAACATGTTGTTAAAAACAAGAACCGGAAAGAAAGAGTTCGGAGCAACGGCAAAATGCAACTCCGAAAGTTTTCGCGAGGGAGCCGTCTCGGACCTTCCTGTCGTGGAGCTGATTCCATTGATCTTGTCCAGATCAAGGTCCACGGTCGCGCTCCCGCTGGCCACAATCATCTTCTGAAGTGTGCCGCTCTCGCCGGGGCTGCCTGGACTTGTGTTTGCAGCGCTCGAAGCGTTCGGGGAGCCCTCGTCGCGCGAGCTGAAAAACAAGAGCAATGGGAGCATGAAGGCAGTGAGTGTGATCTTCGACATTTTAATTGGTCCTCCGGGTTGTTGGCTAGGTTCCGGGGAAAGCTCCAACACTTCTCACAAGCAGGCCGCAGAAGTAAAGAAAATCTTTGAAAAGCTTGGTAACAGTTTTTTTCGTGGAATCCGGCGCTCCTATTTGCTCCTGATCGCCGACGCTGGCGCGACGAACAATTAGCGTCCGGTGCGTTTTGGGATAAATTCGCTAACCTTGTGAAAAGTGGGTGCATCAGCCGGGAATTGAAAACGACGGGGCCGGTTTCCCGGCGAGCCACCGCCGGGGCATCCGCCTTCGCTAAAATTACGGCGGGACAAGCCGTCCCCGGCTACAGCAAAACCGGCATTCGCAAATCAAAAACCGGCCGGTGGCGCGCGGCAGCACTGATCGCCCTCAACTTGTTCATGATCGCGCACATCGTTCAGTGGCAAATCATGGGCAAGACCGTTTCGCCCATAGAGCCCTCCGAGACGATGTACACGTTGCAACGCGGATTCGTGAACGCGGGCTTCATCTTTTTCAGCCTGGCAATTTTGGCGACGCTGATCTTCGGCCGTTTCGTCTGTGGCTGGGGCTGTCACATCCTCGCGCTACAGGATTTTTGCGGGTGGCTCTTGAAGAAAATGGGTCTGCATCCGAAACCGTTTCGGTCACGGCTGCTGGTGTACGTGCCGCTCATCGGCGCGCTGTACATGTTCGTCTGGCCTGTGGTGTATCGATCGATCTGGAACCCGGAGCATCAGCCGCTGATCCCGACGTTCACCAATCATCTGGTGACGACTAATTTCTGGCAGACGTTTCCTTCCGTCGCAGTGGCTATTCCTTTTCTTTTCGTGTGCGGTTTTGTGACAGTTTATTTTCTGGGCCAAAAAGGCTTTTGCACCTACGCCTGTCCTTACGGTGGCTTCTTTGGTCTTGCTGATAAATTCTCACCCGGAAAAATCCGCGTCACGCCTGCCTGCAATCAATGCGGCCACTGCACCGCGACCTGCACCTCAAACGTGTTGGTGCACGCGGAGGTGAAGCAATACGGGATGGTCGTCGATCCCGGTTGTATGAAGTGCATGGATTGCGTCAGCGTATGTCCCAACGACGCTCTCTATTTCGGTTATGGGAAGCCCACGATCCTGGTTCCTAAATCAGATGCGATCCGAACAAATTATTCTCTGACGTGGCCTGAAGAAATCATCGGCGCGTTGGTGTTTCTGGGAAGTTTCCTGGCTATCCGTGGCGTTTACGCGCTGGTCCCATTCCTGATGGCGCTCGGCTGGGCCGCGGTCACTACGTTTCTCACTCTGAAAATGTGGAGATTGTTTCGTGCAAGGGAATTGTCCTTTTACCGTTTCAATTTGAAGTCTTCGGGACGGATTAAGAAGGCAGGCTGGGCGTTCGCAGCCTTTGCGTGTGCCTGGATTGGGTTGAACGCGCACAGCGGCTGGGTCCGTTATCACGAATTCCGCGGCAACCGCGCGTTCCAGAAAATTCAGGTGCCCGACGAGCTCGCCCTTGCGCAGGCGAATCCGGCCCGGTGGCTTGCTCCCGCTGAGCAGGAGAACATCGTCGAAGGAAAAAAGCATTATGACGCCACATCGCGGCTCGGGCTGTTTGTAAACAGCGAAACGTTGCCAAAACTGGCCTGGTTTGAATATCTCTTGGGCAACGCCGAGCAATCCGTGCAACTGCTTAGCCAGGCCGCGGCTTACCAGAAAGGTGAGAGCAAAGCTTTGAGTCTTTATTATCGCGGCGCGATTCTGAATCGCATGGGCCGTTACGAAGAAGCGCGCGCGAGTCTGGACGAAGCGCTGGCGGAACGAGACGACTTGATTCTTGCGCGTCAGGAAAAAGGCGAATCACTCTGGCAACTCGGGCATAAGGATGAAGCTATTTCGATCTGGACTGACGCGGTGCAGCGCAACCCGCGCCTGGCTTTGGCAAATAATGAGCTTGCCGGCGCGGAGCGCGCCTCAGGTAACCTCGAAGGAGCCGCTGCTCATGAGGAACAAGCAGACCAATCCACTCCGAACAATCCGCTTTACCATTGGATGCTCGGACGCCGGCTCCAGGAGCTGGGCATGACCGAGCTGGCTGAGAAACATTTCCAGCAAGCAGGCCAGGTCGACCGCGAGGCGCCTTCAAAATGACTTGCAGGGCAGGCGCTCTTTTTGTCGATTGGCTGCTTGATTCTTAAGAGATTGTAGGCAAGCGCTTCGCTTGCCGGCTCCTTCGTTGAATTCATATCGATAGGGCCAGCTGCAGCTTCGACACAACGAGCTTGAATGCATCAAGTGCCTCCTTATTTGCAAGGACTGGTCTCCGATCTCGGCCACGCAGATCGTGACAAAATAGATGACCGGTTAGTCCCACCGCAGCCACACCGGAATTCGCGGAGGATGTCCCATTTGACCATTACCATGGCAGGCGGAGCGCCTGCCCTACAATCACAATTCCGGCAACCTTGGAATTGCCGCACCACCTGCATTCTGAGAAACTGCAGGCAAGCGCTGGTCGTCGACTCGTAAGGTGCCAGGCCAGGCGACACAAAACTAGCTAACCCCGCTTACGGCACCGGAAAAAGAGCTACCCTACGGACCGCGGCGTTGGGCGCGACCTGGGAGTGCTATGCCGCGGATGTTGGTCACGAAAAATCGCGGAGAGCAGAATTGCTTGTCAGCGGCATTAAAACGAACAGAGTGCAGAATGCCTAGATTTCCAGGAGCGATCTTCATTTTGACGACGGCGCTGGCTTTACACACTGCCAATGGTGTCGAGGTAAATGTTTACGCGGCCGCGAGTCTCACTGATGTGTTGAAGGAGGTTGCGGTTAACTACGAAAAACAAAGCAGCGACAAAATTGTGTTTAATTTTGGCGCTTCCAGCCTTCTGGCGCGGCAAATTATTGAGCACGCGCCGGCCGACATTTTTTTCTCGGCAGATGAAGCAAAAATGGATGACGTGCAAAAAGCGGGACTGGTCGTGCCCGAAACGCGACGTGATTTGCTTTCGAATTCACTGGTGATCGTCGTGCCTGACGACAGCAATCTTGCGATAGCTTCGCCGGACCAACTGAGTAAAACACAGAAAATCGCGATTGCCGATCCGCGCGCCGTGCCGGCTGGCATTTATACGAAGGAATATCTGAGCGGAATCGGTCTTTGGGAGAAACTTGAACCGAAAATGGTGCCTACGGAAAACGTGCGCGCCGCGCTTGCCGCAGTGGAATCGGGCAACGTCGATGCCGGTTTCGTTTATAAGACAGACGCGAAGATTTCGAAAAAAGTGAAGATCGCGTTCAGCGTTCCACTCGAAAAAGGTCCGGCGATTCGCTATCCAGTTGCAATCATTAAAGAAGGCAAAAACAACGCCGCGGCGGAAGGTTTTCTGCGCTATCTGGAATCGGAGAGTGCGCGAAAGCTATTCGAGCGGTACGGGTTTATCGTAAAATTCTAGGCCCCTAGCGCATGTGGCTAACGCCAGCTGAATGGCAGATTGTTGGCTTCACACTGGTCGTGTGCGCACTGAGCACACTGATAATTTTGCCATTTGGCCTGGCAGTGGCCTGGCCACTGGCCCGATATCGCTGGCCCGGAAAAGTCTTGGTTGAGACTTTGGTAACCTTGCCGCTGGTGCTCCCGCCGGTTGCCACTGGGTTGCTTCTTCTAAAATTTCTAAGTCGACGCGGCGTAGTCGGTCATTTTCTGCACGAACATTTGGGGCTCGACATCGTCTTCACCTGGCGCGCGGTGGTTGTTGCAGCTGCTGTCATGTCGTTTCCGCTCCTGGTGCGTTCCGCGCGTGTTGGGTTCCAAACAGTCAATCAACGTTTTGAACAGATCGCGCGAACGTTGGGCGCGGGCGACGCTCGCGTCTTTTTTACCATCACGCTTCCACTCGCTTCGCGCGGCATCATTGCTGGAATCGTCCTCGCTTTTGCGCGAGCCATTGGCGAGTTTGGAGCCACGATCATGGTCGCGGGAAACATTCCTGGAAGAACGACCACGCTTTCGCTGGAGATTTTCGAAACGGTGCAGCTCGGACATGACGCCAGTGCGTATCGGCTTCTCATCGTGAGTGTCATCATCGCGTTCGGAGCGGTTTGGTTAAGCGAAGCGCTAATGAGAAGATCGGCTTCGCCATGAAGCTGGAGATTCGACGGTTGTCGCTCCGCCTGGAACAGTTCGCGCTCGAGGTCAACGCCGACCTTCATAACGCACGCACCGGGATTTTCGGACCATCTGGATCGGGTAAAACGTCGCTGCTCGAAGTGATAGCAGGTCTCCGCAGACCGGAGGCGGCAAGGATCTGCCTCAACGATCAATTGTTCGATGACACTGCGCGCGGGTATTCCCTGCCGGTCAGGCTTAGAAAGATCGGCTATGTTCCTCAGGACGATTCGCTGTTCCCGCATCTTTCCGTTCGCCAAAATCTACTTTACGGAATCGACGGCGAATGTGGGCGCGACACATTCTCTTTCGATCACGTTACGGGGTTTTTGCAGATCACTTCATTGCTCGGTCGCGACGTCCGTTCTCTTTCCCGCGGTGAAAATCAACGCATCGTAATCGCGCGTGCATTGCTGTCCGGACCACGTTTATTGCTCTTGGACGAGCCGCTGACTGCCTTGGACGCCGGCTTAAAGAAAAGCATTCTCGAACAGCTTCGTTCATTGCATCACGAATTCGCTATCCCTATGCTCTACGTGACTCACGATCCCGCCGAGGCGATCGAAATCTGTCAGGAAGTACTGATCCTCGAATGCGGGAGGCTTATTTCTCGCGGGAATCCGCTCGAGCTTCTCAGCTAGACGTATCGTGAAGAAGAGAATTGCAATAATAACTGGAGGAAAATTCCTGTGTTCACAGTGATTCTGCTCTGCTGGCCTGCCGGCTAGCTAATTGAACCAGATCTCGCAGAGTGCCCGGAAGGACAGCATTAACAGGCGGGAAGCAAAACGAACGGGAAACAGGGCGAGGCCTACGGACGCGGCGGTGGAGTGGGTCGAAGGCCGCGGGCTCGGCTGGCCGCTCCTGTATTCGATGGTTAGGACAGGTGGGCTTGCGCTCTCGCGAGTATCGAATCGCTTCGCGCTGCCCAGGTCCGATTCGTCTCCTAGCACCAGCCAGCCAAAGTTGCTGCTCGGGTTGTTCACCCATGATTGCACGTCGGCAACCATCTGGACCGAATTCCACGTATAATATCCGAGGGGACCAACGGACTGGCTCGCGCTTACCGTGGCAGAAAAGTCTCCGCCTTCCATTGCCCAAAAGATAGTGTCAAAGAAACGGTGCCGCCATGTGGCATCATTGGGCGTAGCCGGCGCTCCGTCACCTTCCTCTCCAGGTGCGTGAGAAGTTCCTTCCCCCCAATCGGCCAGCAAGCCTGTGCAGCTCGACGATTCGCGCAGTGTCGCCAAACGTTTTTGACATGTTCAAAGTAAGGGTCACTGATGTGATGATCGAGCCCGGCGGAATGCTTCCCGCAATGTCAAAGGCGAGCACACCTCGGCGGAGTTCACTCATGGCTGTCTCACCCGCGAAAAAGTGGAAGCCAGCGCCATTGCTGAAGTCGCCCTCATCGGGATCATACTGGTAGAGGGTATTATCTTTGCTCGGCATAATGTTGATAATTGCCGCGCTGGCCGACCTTGCGGCAGTGCAGCCCAGGGTAGTCGTGAGTATTAGTGCGAGTAATGTTTTAGATTTTCTCATTGAATGTTGAATGTTGAGCATCGAAAGCGTTATCTACTGATCCGCGCATTCACAACTGATAGCCGACATCTGTCAAGTGACAACCGATCACTAATCACTTCTCACTGATCACTGGGAATCAGGGTCTCGGCGGCGGAGTGGGACGTGGCCTTGGCGATGGCCGTACCTCTTGGCGTAGGTGTAGGTCGTGGGGTAAGGGTTGGCGTAGGCGTTGCCGTTGCAGTGGCGAGTAACTGTGGCCGTAGCAGTAGCTGTTGCCGTTGGCGTAGGCGTGTGAGTAGCTGTCGGTGTTGGTGTAGGCGTAAAGGTAGCTGTTGCTGTAGCCGTCGCAGTCGGTGTTGGACTCGCAGGAGTTGGCGTTGGCGTACCCCCGCCGCCGCTGGGAGTGACACATACGTCATCCAGGTAGAAGAAAGAGGGCGGGTTGAAGAATATGAAATGCAGGTCAGCGTTGGCTCCGGGCGTCACATTGGTAAATGTATATTGCGTATACGTAAAGCCGCTCTGAGTGGCCTCCGGTACGAGAGTAACACTACCAAAAGTACGCCCCAAAACGATTGTCTCCACTGGTGTCGTCATTCTCTAGCCAAAAGGTCACGTCATACGCCTGGCCCGCCACGGTCGGGATGACCTGATCAGTAAAACCGTCGCTGGAAGTCGGGCCCGTCTCTTCGGAGAAGCTTCCCGAGTGCACCACGTCGCCGTTGACACTGGTAAACGAGGTATCTCCGCTTATAGTCCAAGGCGGAAAGCTACCCGTCTCGAAACCACCGTTAACAACAATGCAAGCCGGCGGTGTGCCTGACGGTGTCGGTGTTGGCGACGGTGTTGGCGACGGTGTTGGCGACGGCGAGGCACTTGGTGAGGCCGTCGGTGAGGCTGTCGGGGTTGGCGTTGGTGACGGACCTTGGACTTGCCCAGGGGCTTGAATTACAACTCCAATTGGTGAGCCGGTCTTAAAGAAGCCGACCGTTGCATCTGTAGGATTCGGCGCCTGGTCAGCATCGAACCGGAAATTATACAATGTGCCCCAGCGAATCGCGTTCGCATTCTGGTTCTGCGCAAACGTTTCACTGTTCCAGGTTATGGAATCGGCCGTCTGAGTAACAGTCCAGGGAGCACTGCTGTAACCCTGACTGTTAAACGTGCCGTCGTTTGCCCAGCCGGGATGCTGAGGAGGAGCGTGAAAATCGATATTACTTATGTTAACGCCAGCGCCGAGAGGCACGCTGAAAGATTGAATGGCTCGATCGAGGTTCATGTTAAAGAGGGCGTACTCGTAATGCCAAACTCCAGTAGTGGGGTTGGTGACCTTGTAACCCATGAACCAAATACCATCGTTTCCGGGATCGGGTTCGCTCTGGCTCACCGTCGCTCCTGTACCCGCCCAAAACTGGATGGCAGGCTGCATACGCACGGTGCTGGAAACAGGTGTAAAATTAAAACTCGTGGGGCCGCCGCTGACAGTGAACTCACGATAGGAGAAATTGTTAAACATGTTGCACTGGTCGGGATGCGACTGGCACCAGGTGTATTCATGCGGAGTAATATAGGCGGCTTCGCCAAAATAGGTGGCGCCCGGATTCTGTGTTGTGTTCAGGTCAGTCATGTTAACCAGAATCCGATGTGACACGCCGTCGTGAACGTGGCCGCTGTGGTTGTTGGCGGTCGATGGGAATGACCCCGTGAAGGGATTGATCCACGCGCGCGAACCGATCTGGTCCTGGTCGCCATTCAGGTCTGACACATAAGGGTCGGAGCAGCCTGGGCATAGATGCGTGCCTGTCTGGCAACCACTGGTGTTACAAGTGCTGCAAACGCTCTCTTCCAATGCCTCAAAGGTATGTTTCATCCACGACTGGCCAATTTGCTCGAATCGCTCGGTCATTATGTGTGCCGCCGCTCATACGATAAAGATTTTGCGGAACGACGGGGTGATCCGTACTTGGCAAGGCAAACCAATCGACGGGCTGATCGCCAATGTTACAAGAATCGGTTCCTATGGCCAGACCAACCTGTGTCGCGTTGTTCCCCTGGTCTGCCACGTCTTCAATGTTTCCAACGATAACATCCGGCCCTGGGTTTGGCGTGTCTGGACTAAGCGTGTGCTGCAGGGGCGGCATCACCAATGATTGCGGTTGCCCGTTAGCAAGCTGCGTGATCTCGATCGGTTGCATTGCCGCGCCAACGGAGACGGTTCCAACGGCTGCACCGGCGTCGGTTGGACGGCCAAGCGCATTGGCAAACTCTTTTGAAACGAGAAGCCGGCCGTTGCTGATGGTAAGCGACTGCGCGTTGGCGATCGTAATCGTAATGGTGCCCTTGAATATTGAAAAACGTGAATCCGGTGTTGCCGTCGCGCACGGCAAGATCGAATCCTTGACCCGAAGGGAGCTTTTCAACTACAAGCCGGTTGAACGACGCGCCAAGCGCTCCGGAAAACGTCGGAGCGTTTTGCGGGATCAAGGCCATCGTTCCGGGCGTGGGCCCTCGCAACAGATCGTTAAAAACCAAAATGGGAAAGAAAGAATTCGCTCCCACGGCGAAATGCGCTTCCTGGAGACTTTGCGAGGCGGAATTAATTCCATTCAGCCGGTTGAGATCGAGATCCATCGTGACGCTACCGTTTTGGACGATCATCTTTTGAAGCGTGCCGCTCTGCCCCTGGCTCTGGACAACTTTCTTTGTACCGCCGAAAGCCTTTGGCGCGCTCGCATAAGGCGAGGCAAAGAGCAGGAACAGTGGAAGCGCGAAACCGATAAGTTTTAACTTTGACATTGTAGTGGATTTTTGTGGTTGCGGTGGACGCAGCTAAACGTGGAGGAGTGATTTCTCTCATGCATTGGAGGCAAAAGTAAAGAAAATTATTCGAAACATCTTGCGGCGCGCCAATCAGCCGAAGGTGGATCGGCAAGGTTTCATCCGCGCCAAGATAAATCGGATCGCTCTGGGGAGCACAGGCTGCTAGTCCGCCACAGGTCCGCACACAGGACGGATTCGTCCGCAGGCGAAACGGATTCGCCGTGGCGAACCTGTCCTTTTCGGCAGCCTTGCCGAAAAGCTCTTCGAACGCTCGGAGCCCAAGTGTCCTTGCAAAACGGTGGGTGATTCGTAGTTCGTCGGCAGGCTGCCGACGACTACCCCGAAGGCTTTCGGGGTGCTCCCCAGATGTCGACCGCGCGGCTAAACCGATTCACCGATCGCGATCACCAACCTTCAGCCAGCTACGGGCGCGGCGGCGGTGTTGGTCGCGGCCTTGGGCTGCCAGCACCTCTTGGCGTAGGTGTAGGTCGTGGGGTAAAGGTTGGCGTAGGCGTTGGACTCGGTGGAGGCGTTATTGTGGCCGTGGTCGCAGTCGTCGCCGTAGCCGTAGCTGTGGCTGTCGCTGTTGGAGTTGCTGTAGGCGTAGCAGTAGCTGTCGCTGTTGGCGTTGGCGTGAACGTTGCCGTCGCTGTCGCGTAGCCGTTGGTCGTTGGCGTAGGCGTCGGGGTATGAGTAGCTGTTGGTGTGGGTGTAGGCGTGTGAGTAGCTGTTGGAGTTGCTGTAGGCGTGTGAGTAGCTGTAGCCGTAGCAGTTGCTGTCGCGCTGGCCGTTGCTGTCGCAGTTGGCGTCGGTGTCGGCGTCGGGCTGGCTGTAGGCGTGGGAGTTGGCGTGCCCCCACCCGTTGGCGCCTGGATTGCAACGGTCATAGGCGAACCTGTCTTGAAGTAGCCGACCGTCGCGGCCCGCCGCGGCGGGACGATGTGAAATTAACCGCCAAAGGCGCAGATATCAGGCGGCGAAGTCCGGCAGCTGCCGGACCAACGCGTTGAGCGTAAAGCTCCGTGGGAGCCACGCTCCTTTACGGAGGACAACGCGTTCCACCACGTGCCTGGCGCCAGGTTACGGGCGAGGCGGCGGTGTCGGACGCGGCCTTGGGCTGCCACTACCTCTTGGAGTAGGTGTCGGCCTGGGTGTCGCCGTAGTGGTCGGAGTCGGTGTAGGAGTAGGCGTGGATGTGGCTGTAGCGGTCGCCGTAGCCGTACGCGGTTGCGGTGGCTGTCGCCGTAGCCGTAGCCGTCGCAGTTGCGGTAGGTGTCGGAGTTGGTGAGCCGTTCCCGGAAGGTCCCGCGATTGTAACTGTCGTGGGC
This sequence comes from Vulcanimicrobiota bacterium, assembly GCA_963764965.1. GTDB lineage: Bacteria > Vulcanimicrobiota > Vulcanimicrobiia > Eremiobacterales > Eremiobacteraceae > JAFANK01. The sequence continues at coordinate 293,853 of CAVXUM010000003.1, read as the reverse complement.
GACCCCATCTTGAAATAGCCGACCGTGGCATCGGCATTCTGCGGCGGCTGATCTGCGTCGAACCGGAAATTGTATAATGTCCCAAAGCGAACTGCATTCGCGTTCTGATTCTGCGCAAAGGTTTCGCTGTTCCATGTTATGGAATCGCCGTCCTGAGTAACAGTCCAGGGAGCACTGCTATAGCCCTGGCTGTTCAACGTGCCGTCATTTGCCCAGCCCGGCTCCTGAGGCGGCGCATGAAAGCCGATGTTAGTGATGTTGGCGCCTGCTCCCAATGGCACACTAAAAGATTGGATAGCTCGGTCCAGGTTCTCGTTATACAAGGCATACTCATAATGCCACACCCCGGCACTTGGATTGGTCACTGCGTAACCGATAAACCAGATGCCATCGTTACCCGGATCGGGCTCGAGCCGGGTCACAGTCGCGCCTGTGCCTGCCCAAGCCATAATGGCAGGCTGCATCCGCACAGTGGGGACAACAGGTGAAAACGTGAAGGTCGTCGTGCCGCTAACGCTGAACTGGCGATAGGATACATTGTTATACATGTTGCATTCGCCGGGATGCGACTGGCACCAGGTGTATTCATGCGGGCTGAGGTATGCTGCTTCGGCGAAATAGGTGGCCCCCGAATTTAGGTTTGTGTTCAGATCGTTTGCCTCCACCCGGATCCGGTGCGACACGCCGTCGTGGCTGTGGCCGCCATGATTGTTCGCGGTGGACGGAAAAGCGCCTGTGAAAGGATTAATCCAGGCGCGCGAACCAAGGCCGCCTTGACTCGCGTTTAAACTGGCGACGTAAGGGTCGGAGCAACTCACGCACAGATGGGTGCCCGTCGTGCAACCAGAGGTGTTACAGGTGCCGCACACGTCCTCTTCCAATGCCTCGAAGGTGTGTTTCATCCATGACTGGCCGACTTGTTCAAAGCGCTCGGTGTTATTGGCGCCGCCGCTCATCCGGTAGAAGTTCTGAGGAACAACAGGATGGTCGATTTGAGGCAGCGCAAACCAATCGATCGGTTGGTCGCCGTTATTGCAAGAGTCCGTGCCCACTGCCAGACCAACCTGTGTTCCGGCACTTCCAAATTGCTGCACGCTTTCGATGTCGCCAACAATGACATCCGGCCCGTGCACGTTTGCCCCGGCGCCTGCAGCTCGCAACGGCGGCATCACCAGGGATTGGGGTTTGCCATCGGCCAGCTGGGTGATCTCGATTGGGCGCATCGACGCACCAACTGAGATTTTTCCAACTGCCAGGCCCTCGTCTGCCGGGCGCCCGAGCGCGTCGGCGAACTGTTTGGACATCAGGAGCCGTCCACCCTGAAGAGTGAGTAACTGTCCCGTGGCATCGTAATCGTATTGCTGTCCTTCGATGTTGAAAAACGTGAAGCCGGTCTTTGCGTCGCGCACGGCAAGATCGAACTGCTCACCCGAAGGGAGTTTTTCCACGGCCAATTCGCTGATGGATGCACCTAATGGAGAAGCCGACGTTGCGGAGTGTTGCGGGACCAGCGCCAGCGATCCCTGCTCAGGGCCGCGCAGGAGATCGTTAAACACAAAAACGCTGAAGAAAGAATTAGCCGCGATAGCGAAATCCAGTTGGTCCACTTTTGCAGCTAGTGAGCCGTCTCCGTTGAGCTGGTCCATATCCAGATTCATCGTGACCACCCCGTTCTCCACGATCATTTTTCGAAGCGTCCCACTCGCCTGATTGTCACCGCTCTTCGCGGGATTGCTCCACGTGGTGGCAGGCGGAGCGAACAGCAAAGCTAATGGAAGCACGAAAACAGTGAATAGTGTCTTTAACATTGTCGGATTTCTCCTCGTGTTGGTGTAGTGAACGGGCCTGAAGTAAAATCGCATTATCTCTCATGAGCAGATCGGAGAAAAGGAAATCTTTAGAAAAATTTGGTGACAATGTTGTAGGGGTCTGTATCGGACGCCGTTCAATCGGCATTTCAAAGAAGACGCTCTGTGTTTAGCGCCAAAAGCGCTCTTTCACTCGAAGCCTGGGGCACCGCCCCAGGAATAGAATTGCCTGGGTAACCAAGCGCTGAAAGCGCAATTCAGACGCCAGAAGGAACTGAATCGCGCTTTCAGCGCTGAAGGCGTGTTCTTGGTCGATGAATCCCTGGGGCGATGCCCCGGCTCGGAATGAAATGCGCCTTTGGCGCAGTTACATCCTTCCCTCTACCAGCGCTGCTGCTTCCCTGTGGAGCGCTGCGTAATCCACCTTGCGCGGTTGCAAGTAGAATTCATCAATCACGATCTGCACCAGCGCGGCGGCGGGGACAGCCAGAAAAACTCCCAGGAGCCCGAACAACGTCGCAGTCGCCAGCGTGAAGAACAAAATGTTGACCGGATGCAATCGCATTTCTTTGCCGAGCACGCCCGGCACAAGAAGATTTAATTCGACCTGGTAAACCACCACGATCACGCCGAGAGCCAGCCAGAATTTTGTTGCGCCCAGGCTTAGCGCGACCAGCAGAATGGGAATGGAAACCAGAAACGCGCCGATGGTTGGGAGAAATTCACCGAGAAATGCGAACACGCCGAACATGAGCGCCGGTTGCACGCCAATAAGCCAAAGCGACACGCCTATCGACACGCCCGTGATTACGCCGTTGATAGCCACCCCGCGCGCCCATGCGATCATTTGTCGCATGAGCCGGGCAAGAGTGCGATGGGCTTGTTCGCGATAACGGTCGGGTGCAAGCGCCAGGTACGCGGCTACGAGCGGCCGCGGGCTGGCCAACACAAAAATAAGCAACAGAACAGCCAACACAAAGCTCGCCACGCCGCCGACGAAACCGAGCGTAGATCTTAGTAAAAAATTCCCGAGCGTAGCGGCGGTTGTCCCGGCTTTGCCTGCGATCTCATCCGTGCGCGGCAAGGCCTCGCGAACTTCTGGATAATCTTTTGTGAGCGATTCGATGCGGACCCGAATGCCCTGCCAGACGTTTGGCGCACTTCGCACCAGTTCCTGGCTTTGTCTGGTCAGAGGTGGAATCGCAAAGAGGATGATAGTGGTGGTCACAGCGAACAGCGCGAGCATCACCAGGATCACACCGATAAAGCGCGGGATGTGATGTTTCTGCAGCCAGACCACGATCGGGTTCAGGACCATCGCAAGAAGGAAGACCAGCGCGAAGAGCAAAATTATCGGTTCCAGCGCGCGCAGGATTAACCACAGAACGAACAGTAAGAAAACCAGCCAAACGATGCGACGCGCGCCGTGATAACTCAGCGGCGCGCGCTGATCCTCGTGATGCGGTTCTTTCATGCGACAGGACGTGTTATTAGGCTGAGGTACTGGAACTTCACTAATCAACAGAAGGAAACGAAGGGAACGAAGTTTGTCTATAATTAGAACAGATTCCGAATCTTTGCTTCCTTCGTTATCTTCTGTTTAAAAGCGGATAACTTTCTGCACTGCGACGTAATCTGAAAGACAAGAAAGGTGATCCGGATTTGGGGAGCACAGCTTGCCCGCCTGTGTGCGGGCGTCCCGTGTTGGTTTCGGCGTCGCGCCGAAACGAACTTTGCTTCCGGTTCAACGCCCCCTGTGTCTTGAGAGCCAACGAAATCCCGCGATAGCGACGACGCCATCGCCAGCCCGCGTGCGCGTGCGCTACCCAGTCATCTACGGTCGCGGCGGCGGGGTGGGTCGCGGTCGCGGTGTAGGAGTAACTCTGTCTACGGCCTAGCTGTAGGTAGTGGGCTGTAGGCGTTGGTGTGGGCGTAGCTGTTGCTGTCGCTGTAGGCGTTGGCGAAGGCGACCCGCAGCCCGACCCTGCAGTGCCATTCACCCCCATGGAGAAGTCGGTCGCCTGGCCCACGAAGTTAGAGCCAGGGGGAAGTTGCTATTGAAGAACGCGTTCTGGTCGTTGCCACATGGCGTGCCTACGCAGTTGGCCCCGCTGGTGTTCGAGTCAAACGAACGGCCCGTGAGGTCGCCAATCGGCGTCACATTGAGCCAGTAGAACTGGCCTGCTGGCAGGGCCGGCAGGTGAACGTTCAGTCCGATCACTTCGACCATGTATTCGGTAAAGCCGAACCCGCTCCGGCCAGTAGGAGTAACTACCGGCGTCATTGTCATGCCGCTGGCAACCAATGTGCCGCCGTTCCCTTCAGAGACGCCGGTGCGAATTTCCCAGGTCGCGCCGGTAACGTTGGTATTCTCCAGATTGTCCGAGAAGACCGAGGTCACATTCCATCCGCCGATCGGTCACGACGAAATCGTCATAAACACTGGCGAATTCGCCGCTGCCTAGCGAGGTGTTCATCTCGTTAGCGAGCCCGTTGACGCCGTTAAAGTCGCCGTTATACCAAAGTGGTCCGGGCGTACATGTAGGTGTCCCTGTCGCCGTGGGTGTAGGCGTAGGTGTGGGAGTTGCCGATGCTGGCACCATCGCATACGCATGAGTGTCGCCATTGTGAACACCGGTGCCAACGATGATGCCATTCTCGCTAATGCCCAGGGCCGACGAGGAGGTGTTCATCGATAAGTCCCACCCTGAGTTCGGAGGGATCAGATCGGCAAGGCGATAGGTCGCTGTCCCATCATAAAGGAACGGGATCGAAAACGCCGACGAGTCATCTCCGACCACCCAACCGGCCGAGTTCACCGCGCGCGCGGACCCTTCGCTCGTGCCTGTGGCGAGCGGGATGGCAACTATTCCGCCCTGGTCCGACCAGATGAACGGCAGGCCCGAGCCCTGGTTCTGCATGCTCGAGCCGACCACGTAGCCGGTGTTACTCACGCCGAACGCGAGCGCGCCATTCATTCCCGGCAACGCGCCGACTTCAAAAGCCATGCTCTGGCCGATATCATACACGATCCCAACATTACGTGCGGCGTTGTTTGGATCGATGCCCTGACCCACGACCCGGCCTGAATCATTAATGCCGAATGCTGTGACAAAGAAACTTCCATTCGACGTCGTTTGCGTGATGATTGTCGCGCTGCCACCGCTATAAATCACCCCCCGCTGCGAACTTCCGCCGTCGATCGAGCCGACCGCAACCGTTGAAGCGTTGACCGAGTTCGCGTCACCGAGTGTCTCGCCGGCTGGCAGTGGAAGCTGCGAAACGACGCCGTTTTGCCAAATCACCGGTAGCCGGCTGGAGCCGAAGAGTGTGGTCGCGGCGGTCCCGACAACGACGCCGCTATCATTGGCGCTGTTGGAAACGGCGTAACTGCGCCCGCACAGGTTCGGCAGGCCAACGAGCCCACCGTTGAGGGTCCAGGTGAACGCCTGGCTCCCGCCGGTGTGTATCGAGCGTCCGACCGCAATTCCTGCGCGCGACACGCCAAAGCCTTGTGAAGCAGTATCGCCGGAATCAACCACACCGATATCATAAATCTGATATTGAGGCGTAGCCGCGGGCGCGGCAGGAAGAACAGCAAGCCAGAGCAGCGCTGTTGCGGTGGCGATCGATCGCGCTTTGGATGTGACATGCATTTTCATAGAGCTCCTATTAACCACGAATGGACACGAATAGACACTAATTTTTTGTGTGGCACGTGCCTGGTCGCGACCGGATCTTCACGCCACGAGTGGGAATGGCAGGGAAGAGTAAATGCGTGTCTGGGGAGCACAGGCTGGCAGCCTGTCCTTTTTGGGCAGCTTGCCGAAAAGCTCTTCGCACTTCGCAGCCCAGGATCTCATCATCGCCGGTTGAGCTGTCGTCGGCAGGCTGCCGACGACTACAGGCGAGCAGCCTGTGCTCCCCAGAAGCGACTATTCAACGATCACTGACTTGTCCGCCGTAGCCTCGGCACAGGCGGGTCACTTTAACGGGTCATTGCGTCCGCCAAGGCTGCGGGACGGCAGGCTCGCTTCTACCGATCGGCCTGCCGTTGTTCCTCACGATGGGACTCTCCTGATCATCACCAGGCTCTAAGGTGTGTTAAAGGTCCTGTCGCTGCCCATGCGGGTGCCGGCGCTGTTGGTAGCCACAATTCGGAAATGATAAGTGTGGTGTGTAGTTAAGCCGCTGATGTTGGCAGTGATGTTCCGGTACGTATTCCCAGTCTGAGTCTGCGTAGCGGTGGTGTGCCCGTAGCTGATTGTCGTGCCCCACTGGAAATAGACAGTCGTCGTCAACCCATGCGGATCCAGTGAGCCATTGAGTCTCGCTGAAGAAGTAGTTACATTGGTCGCCGGATTGGTCGTGACTACGGGAGGCCCGGTCGCGCTAAGGGTGGTAAAGGTCCTGTCGCTGCCAAAGCTGGTGCCGCCACCGTTGGTGGCTACAATTCGAAAATGATAAAGGTGGCTCGCACTCAAGCCGCTGATGTTGGCAGTGATAGGCAGGGACGTATTTCCAGTCTTAGTCTGCGTAGAGGTGGTGTGCCCGTAGCTGGTTGTCGTGCCCCACTGGAAATGGACCGTCGTGCTCGACCCACGCGGATTGACTGAGCCATTGAGTGTAGCAGAAACACTTGCGACGTTCGTTGCCGCATTGGTTGTGACGGCCGGGCTAGGCGTCGCCGTTGCCGTCGCTGTCGCTGTTGGCGTGGCAGTTGGTGTAGGCGCTGTTGCTGTTGCTGTAGGAGTCGCAGTCGCCGTTGCCGTTGGGGTGGCCGTTGCCGTAGCTGTCGCTGTAGCCGTTGCGGTTGGAGTTACAGTTGCAGTGGGTGTAGCCGTTGACTGTTGCCGTTGCAGTCGGTGTCGCGCTGGGCGTAGGCGTAGGTGTAGCTGTAGGCGTAGGCGTGGTGTTCCTCCTGTTTGCACTTCAAACGAGCCTTTGTCGATACGACCGTTCACGACGCGGTTGAAGCCCGGCCCGCGCTGGTCGAAGAACGGCGGCGGAGTAAAATTAGGGTCGCCCGCATCAATAGCAGGGCTGCCAGGCAACAACGCGTGCGTAAAAGTAGGACCGCCATTGTCTTGCAATTGGCCAAGCATTGGATCGGTGTTGATCTGGTCGCCAGGGCCGGTCAAGAAACCGGCGGCATCGTCGCTGCTTAAATTGTATCCCAGGGACGTGACCGTGACCTCGCCAAAGGAATGGATATTCTCACCTGAGTGGCCTCGATTCAGGATGGTGTTTCCGATCTGAAGCGGGCCGACTAGGAGGATGCCGCCGCCGAAAAAATGAGCTGAGTTATCGCTGAACGTACTATTAACGATCTGCAGTGTCGCGCCCTCGTTGAGGCAGGCGCCGCCATATGCTGAAGCCGCGTTGCCGCTGAACGTGCTATTGATGATCATGACCGTGGCAGCGTCACCCCCGTTGTCGATACCGGCGCCCTTGGTAGCCGTGTTGTCGCTAACCGGTACCGTTAGCAATGGTCAGCGTTCCGCTGTTGACGATACCGCCGCCCCCGCCCGAGATACCCTCCGTCGCGTTGCCGCTAACCGCACTGTTAACGATGGTCAGCGTTCCGCTGTTGTAGATACCACCGCCGAAGCCCGAGATCTCGCCGCCACCCGCCGTATTGCCGCTGACAGTGCAGTTCGTAATATCCACCGTTGAACCACTCTCGTTGTCGATGCCGCCACCTCTGGCGCCGCTGTGGCCATTTCTGATTGTCAGGCCAGAAATGGTCACCGTTTCACCTGTGCCGATCTGGAAGACGCTGCTTGTAGCGTTGCCGTCAACGGCCAGCGCGTCGGCGCCTGCGCCATTGATCGTCACGCTCTTGTCCACCAGCAATTCCCCACTCGTGAGGCTTATCGCGCCTGAGATACCCGTGGCGTCAATTGTGTCACCGTCATTCGCAACCGCGAGCGCTTGCCGCAGTGAGCCAGGGCCGCTGTCATTGGTGTTCGTAACGGGAATGATAGTCGCGTGCGCAGAGATCGTGAGAGCGCAGGCCAAGATTAACGAAACGGACCCAGGTTGACGACGCCGCCAGCGAGAAAAGGAGCACGAGTTGCCGCTGAGCGTGCTGTTAGTGATCTGCAGTGTCCCGAGGTTGAAGCTTGCGCCGACCATAGTCTGCAGCCGCGTTGCCGCTGAATGTGCTGTTGGTGATCGTCAACGTGCTGGCGCCGGCGTTGTAGGTGCCAGCGCCCTCGGCAGTTGGGTTACCGTTAACCGCCATGTTACCGCTAACCTGTACAATTAACAATGGTCAGCATTCCCGCGTTGAAAATGCCGCCGCCGTGGCTGGCCGTGTTGCCATTGACAGTGCAGTTTGTGATGGTCAGCGTTCCCACGTTGTAGCCGCCGCCGCCGGAGTCCGCCGAGTTATCGCTCAGCGTGCTATTAGCAATCTGCAGTGTCCCGAGGTTGAAGCTTGCGCCGCCAGCCACCGGAGCTCCGTTACTGCTGAATGTGCTGTTGGTGATCGTCAACATGCCGCTACCGGAGTTGTAGATGCCGCCTCCCTCACTAGCCATGTTGCTGCTAAAAGTGCTGTTAATAATGGTTACCGTTCCCCGAAATGAAGACACCGCCACCGAGTCCGGCCGTGTTGCCGCTGAGCGTGCTGTTAATGATCGTCAGCGTCACGGTGTCGGCGTTCTCGATGCCACCGCCTTCGCCGCCCTGACCGTTCCTGATCGTCAAGCCGGAAATTGAGACCGTTTGTGCACCTGTAACAGTCTGGAAGACACGGCTGGTGGCATTGCCGTCAAGAGCCAGGACGTCGGCGCCGGCGCCGTTGATTATCACGCTTTTGTCCACGAGCAATTGGCCGCTAGTGAGCGTGATGGTGCCGGACACGCCCGTTGCGTCAATCGTATCGCCATCGTTTGCATCCACGAGCGCCTGCCGCAGTGAGCCAGGGCCGCTGTCATTGGTGTTGGTAATTGGAATGATAGTCGCGTGCGCAGAAATTGTGAAAGCGCAGGCCAAGATCGACGAAATCGTCGCCGGACGGATATTACTCACATTCCTGTACCGCAAAATTCCACGAAAATGGCAACTCTTCAAAAGTAACGCGGTCGATCCCTTACCCTCACCGACCATCGAAGCGCATGGCGAGGCTGGGAAAGATTTGAGACCTACATTCAGTGCAGCCTTTTCGCGGCAATATGCGCATGGTCTTGCTCGAGCTGCACGAAGCATCTAACCGAGACAGATTTGCCCGCGAATGACGCGAATACACGCGAATGGAACGAGATGAGAAACAGCCGAACCGGATTTTCGAGTGAATTCGCGCCTGCTCGCCGAAGTCCCGCGGCTGCGGGACGAAGGCGGATGATTAGCGGGCAGTTATCTTTCTAAGTCCATGTTGGTTTGTGGTTTTCCTTGGCTTTGTAGTGGCAGCCGTGCCGGCTGCGATTTCCTACTGCATCTCGCGGGCGCGCAGGGCAACATCGACATCACGGGCTCGCTCGCCGGTCCACTCGCGTTTGCGAATCAGAACGCCACGTCGCAATCGACGTCGCTCTCGGGGACGTTGGGCGCGGGTACGCAGGCGTATCGCTTCCCGCTGATCGCGACGGGCGTCGGCGGCGCTCGCGTGACGTTCAAGAGCATGGTCGGCTCGAATTCGGATGCATTCGAACTCCCGCTGGACGTGCGCAATCCGCTGTCGGTGATGGAGCAGTCGGTCGAGACGGGCGTGACGGCGGACTCTGTCACGATCCCCATCAATGTCGGCGATGGCGTGGCCAAAGATGTGGGCGGCCTGGAGGTCGATCTTGCCAGCACCTTGCTTCCCGAGTTGGTCGCGCCGGCGATGCGGACGGTGAACGAGAACGATCTGCCGTTCCTGGAACCCGCCGCGAGCCGCTTGTGGGCGAGCGCCGATCTCAAGGTGTTGGCAAAGCGCTACGACCAGTCGCTCGGCGGGTTCGACCCGCAAGCCAGCGCCGCATCGGCGCTCGCGCAGTTGCGCAAGCTACAACAAACAGACGGTGGCTTCATCTGGGTCCCCAACATCTACCCATCGGATATCTTCATCACGCCGTACGCTGCGCAGTCGCTCGCCGCTGCGCGGTCTGCAGGATTGAGTGTGGACGCGACCATGCTGGCAGGCGTGACGGCCTACCTCAAGCGCTCGCTCGCCAACCCGGAGGCGTGTTCGGGCATCGAGCCCTGCCGCAGCCGCCTGCGGCTGGACATTTTGATGGCGCTGGCGGACTTGGGTGAGACGCGCGACGATTTTCTCTCGGACATCTATGACCAGCGCGACCACTTCGATCTGCTCGGACAGGTCGAATTGGCCCGGTACCTGACGAAATTCCCCGCGTGGCGTCCGCAAGCCAACGCGATGGCCGACAAGCTGCTTCAAATCGTCAACATCAGCGGACGCTATGCCACGATCAACTATCCTGAGGAATGGGGTTGGCTCGAGTCGCCGACCGCCATGCGCGCCCAAGTGCTGCGGCTGTTCATCGCGCGCCGAGCCGACCGCGAACTCCTCGACAAGCTAGCCGCGAGCCTCTTGGCACTACGACGCAATGATGGGACCTGGCCGAACACCTATGAGAACGCCGAAGCGCTCACAGCATTGATCGAATACGGCGCACTACAGCCGCAGCCGCCGAATTTCTCAGCCTCGGCCAAGCTAGGCTCGACCGCACTCGCATCGGTGGCCTTCAATGGCTATAAGGTCACGAGCAGCCGCCATACGGTGCCCATGGCCGCGCTGCCCGGAGGCAAAAACGACCTCGTGCTCGAGAAATCTGGTCAGGGCCAGCTGCACTACCTCGTTGCGTATAGCTATCGCTTGATGGGAAATCAGCCGGGCATTCTCAACGGGCTGCGTATCACGCGCATCATTCGACCCGCGAACGAGGACAAACCGCTGGCGCATATGGGGCTCAACGCGCCCGGCGATCCACTGACCTTGACGCCCGGACAGATCTTCGACATCGGTCTTGAGATCATCGCCGATCATCCGGTCGACCACGTCGTCATCACCGATGAGCTACCGGCCGGCCTCGAGGCGGTGGACACGACCTTCAAAACCTCGACGCCGTATTTCGAAGCGATGGCGGATAGCTGGGAGATCGATTATCAAACGATCTACAAGGACCGTGTGGTCGCCTACGGCTCGCGGCTTGAGTCAGGCGTGTACAGCATGCACTACCTGGTGCGCTCGGTGACGCCAGGCACCTATCTATGGCCGGGTGCCGACGTCCATCTCCAATACGCGCCCGAAGAATTCGGTCGCACGAGCACGTCCACGCTTATCATCTCAGAAAAGTAACGCGGCGGCGCGATGCAGCAGAGGCGACCAGCTGCTCGCCTCCAGAGGGCCATACTAGACAAGCTGTCGAACCGCCGTGATTCCGTAGGAGTGACTGAAGATTACGTGCCGACTCCGACCGAGATCTGGGATTTCCTCGTTGGCCTGAAGCAGACGACCGAAGCAGGCTTCTTACGGATGGAATCTAGGTTCGCGGGCCTCGAGCAGCGGATGGATCGTCTAGAGCTGCGAATGGATGGGCTCGAGCAACGAATGAATCGGGTTGAGCAGCGCATGGACGCTTTGGAGCTTCGCATGGACCGCCTCGAGCGCGGCATGGATGCGTTGGAGCTGCGAATGAGCAACGTCGAGCGCCGCCTCGTCCGCGTCGACGACCGGCTGGTGGGCTTGGAAGACCTCACAATACGTCACCGGCTCGACGATCACGAAGCCCGCATCAGCGGTCTTGAGCACCGTAGCATATAGCCTCGGGCAGACTCACGGTGAGGCTCTGCCCGAACAACGGCTAACTCAGATGTGACAGGTCGGCGCGATACCCTGCTTTTCGAAATAGCGCTGATGATATTCCTCGGCCGGATAGAACTGCGGCGCCGGTGCGATCTGCGTGACGATGGGCCGCTTGAAGCGACCTGACGCCGTCAACTTAGCGACCGAAGCTTTCGCCGCGGCTTCTTGCTCGGGCGAATGGAAGAAGATCGCCGAGCGATATTGCGTGCCGACATCCGGACCCTGACGGTTGAGCGTCGTCGGGTCGTGCATGTTCCAGAACGCGTCGAGCAGTGTGTCGTACGAGACGACCGATGGATCGAAGGTCACTTGGGTCACTTCGGCGTGGCCCGTCCGGTCGGTGCAGACCTGTTTGTACGTCGGGTTATCAACCGTGCCACCGGCATAGCCTACCTTGACGTCGATCACGCCCGGGATCTGGCGAAATGCCGACTCGACGCCCCAAAAGCATCCGGCACCGAAAGTTGCGAGTTCCATTGAGATGGTCTCCCTTGCTCTTACTATGTCATCCACTGGTATATACGTGTGTTTAGCCGGAAGCGGATGCGATTCCGTGCGACTAAAGCCCGAGGGCCGGCGCGTTTTCGGTCAGCGCCGCGATGAGAAACGCGATATGCTCGTCCAGCGGAACGCCGAATTCCTCGGCCGCCTCCAAGACCTCATCGCGATTCACATTCGCCGCAAAGCGCTTATCCTTGAGTTTCTTCTTCACCGACTCGACGTTCACGTCGCTGATCAGCTTCGAGGGCCGGATGTAGGCGACTGCTGTGAGAAAGCCGCACAGCTCGTCACAGGCATACAACGCCTTGGCCATCTCGGTATCGCGAGCGACCCCTAGGTAGGTCGCATGTCCGCGGATCGCCTTGACGATGTCGGGCGGATAGCTCAACTCCTCGAGCATGCGGCATCCGAGCTCGGGGTGCTCCGCGGCGCTTGGGTGTATCTCCCAGTCGAAATCGTGGAGCAGTCCGACGAGCCCCCATCGCTCTTCATCCGCCCCAAGCTTGCGCGCATACGCGCGCATGGCCGTTTCGACGGCGAGCATGTGCCGTCGTAGGCCAGGACTCTGCACGTTGCCGCAAACAAGCTCCCAAGCATCAGCGCGCGTGGGTTCGACAGTTGGGTTGTTAGAAATAGCCGGCCTTCTCCGAGGGAAAGTCCACTGCTTTGTCCTTGTCAAAATGTGGACGCGGATGTGAGAGGATGAACGCCGCGACATCCGCCGCTTCTTGGTCGGTGAGCGAGCCGGGTGCGGTCAGCGGCATCGCAGCCTTGACGAAGGGCACGATGCGGTCCGTGCGGCTCATGCCGGCCTTATCGTTGAACGACTCCGGGCCCCAAAGCGGCGGGAAGGTCATCGCCAGACCATTGCCATCCGCTCCATGACAGGAGGCGCAGCGTGCGGCGTAGATCGAGGCACCGTTGGTCAGGTTGGGAGCAGCCGGCGGATTGACGTCGACAGGCCCCTGGTTAGGAAAACCGATGCCCGTGGGGGCGCCACGCGATAGCCAGGCGATGTATGCTGTGATCGCGACCATCTCATGGCTATAGTATGCCGGTGGTTTGCCGTTCATGCTATACAAGAAGCATTCGGCGATGCGGTCCTGGAGCGCGATGAAACGCTGCGCTCGGTTGTTCCATTGAGGAAATTTCGCATACGTGCCGAGCAGCGATCCGGCGTGCGGCTGCGTGCCGCCGCCCGGATGGCAGGCCGCGCACGACATGCGCGATGTGATGTTGCCGGCCATGTACTTGGGCGTCTGCTCGATCAGGTCTCGCCCGTAGGCGATCAATTCCCCCTGCGGCCCCGGAGGCATCGTCGCCGCGGCGTTTGCCGCAGCCTGATCCGCTCCGCCGCTCGCCGCCGGTGCAGGCGTTTCAGCGCGCAGCTCCGTGGCGTACATGACGGAGATCATGCAGATCACCACGATCGATGATCAGCGTGCCGATGCGGCGCATTGCGCGTCTCACTTCACGACCGGCAAGCCGGCGACTTGCCAGGCCAAAATGCCGCCCAACAGATTGTGGACGTCCGTGTAGCCGTGATCGTCGATCATGTAATCTTTGATGTGGCCGCTGCGGTTGCCCGAGCGGCAGGTGAAGATGATCTTGCGATCCCGGGGAAGATCGGCGATCCGCTGCGGGATCTCACCCATCGGGATGAGCTGCGCTCCCGGCATGCGCCCCGCATCCCATTCCTGCTGCTCGCGCACGTCGATGAGCAGCGCGCCCGCGGCCACCTCATCGCGCGCCTGCTGCGGCGTGTAGTCCTCGACCTCGGGATGGAGAAGGCCGCCTCGCTCGCTCATCGCACCTGGTCCTCCTTGAACGTCTCGATCATTTCACGGGCAGCGGCAGCAATCCCGTGGTGCTGCCCGCGATGACGAGTCCGACCGCGAAGACGAACACCGCGAAGACCCGCTTGAGGACGCGCTGGTCGAGCTTTCCCGCGATGATCCCGCCAAGCCAACTACCCGCCAAACCGCCCGCCAGGAAAATCCCCGCGACGCGCCAGTCGATGGCAGCGACCGCGCGGCCCGCCTGACCCAGGATCATCGGGCCGATCAAACTCGACGCGCAATTGACGGCGATGACGAGCAGCGAAGTCGGGATCGCAGCGCGCATCGGCATGCCGAGGATCAACACGATGCAGGGGACGATGAGGAAGCCGCCGCCGACGCCGAGGAAGCCGGTCAAAAAGCCGACCACGATGCCCGACACGGCGACCGCCACCCAATTCGGCCCTGCGCGACGGACAGTGCCCGATCCGCTTTGGCCCTCGGGCGCTCCATACGTACGGGACTGGAACATGAAATACGACGCGACCAGCATGATGAGCGAGAAGAACAACAACAAGACGCGGCCGGAGAAGAACTGCGACGCGAATCTGCCCGGAACGGCGCCGAACAGACCGGCGAGACCGAGCAAAAGCCCGGCGCGGGTGTCAGCCGTGGCTATGCGGCTCAGATAGCCGGCCAGCGCCGTGCCGCCGACGATGACCAGCGACGTCGGGATGGCGACGTGCACCGTCTCGCCGACGAGATACACGAGAAGGGGGACCGTGATGATCGATCCCCCACCGCCCGTGAGTCCAAGAGAAACGCCGACTGCCAGTCCGTAGAGCAGTAACGGGATGACAGCCGCCATCTAGATGATCGAGAAGGGTTTCCAGCCGTTCTCTTGGGCTTGCTGCATGGCCGCCACGCCCGCTGGGACCATCTGGAAGCCGGGGAGCAGATTCTTCTCCCAGTCGGCCAAGATCGTCTTGGGATCGCCGTTCGTCTTCATCGCGAGCAGCATCGCCACGCCAGTCATCGCGTTATGGCAGACGAAGAACTGGCCGCCGCGCTTGAGCACGGCCTGGGCGCTCCAGTCCTGATACATGCCTTTCGGATCGTCCGGATCGGCGGATGGGTCGAGGTTGGAACTGGCCAGATAGTACACGTTGCTCGACGCGAGACCGAGATCTTTGCCGAGTCCTTGGCCGAAGCGGTATTTCGTCCACATGGCCTCGTTGAGCCCGAGCACGATGGAGGGCCCGATGAGCACGCCTAAGGTCGAGAGATTGCCCAGACCCAGCGAGAACTGATAGGCGTTCATCGAGTTCTGCATGTGCATGTACAGGCTCGCGATGCCGGGCGCGATGATGAGCGGCACGACCGACTGGAAGACCTGTTTGTTCTGACTGCTGATCTGCAATTTCGTCAGCATCGAAGCCTTGTCGTATTCACCGGGCTTGAGGATGTGGAAGCTGATGGGAGCGCGGTCGACGGCTGCGTCTGCGACCGTGCTCAAAATCGGCGAGGGCCGCAGCGGACATCCCAAACGCGGCCGCCGATATGAAGTGTTTCCTCGAAAGAGGCATGCCGAAATCTCCTTATCGCGCAAGATCGCGCAAGCGAGGTGGGTAGGGGCGCACACTTCGCTTCCGTTCACGTCGCACCTATCGGCGACGCACGAGCACTCGGTCAGGAACAAGGGGTCCGTTTCTCGAACGGCACCAGCGATGAATCCTCGTTCCGTCGGCGCGTCGATCTTGACGTTCGCCGCCATCAGCTTGCTGGTCGTCGAGATCATGTCGTTTCCGCAGAGCGGCCGGCTCGGCTCGGCGGTCGCCTCTTCAGGCCGCTGCGCGGTGCGATTGGCTGCGCTCGGCGACGCCGATCGGGCTGCCGGACTGCACGAGGGCGATACGTTGCTCTTGCCGCAGATGGACGTCGCGGCGCGGACCGCCGTCGTCTTCCATCACACCCAGACGCAGACCGGACACGCCGGAGACACCATCGGGCTCGTGGTCGGGCGCGGCGATCAGCGCTTGAGCATCCCCTATCGGTTGCGGCAGTCAGACTCGACGCTGCGCTTCATGGCGCAGCTCGGCTTCAAGTTCTTCATCCTCGCCGTTGGTCTGCTCGTGTTGTGGCGCGGGCGCGATCGCGCTTCACTCGTGCTCGGCATCTGGTGCCTGGGCGTGGCGGTGGCGCTGCCCGACACCTGGTGGGGCGCGCTTTCGGTGAACGGGCGGATCGCAGGCGGCGCTCTCACGGCGGCGCTGTGGACCTACTCGCCGTTCATGCTCTATCTCGTGGTCGAGTCCATCGCGACGGGCGTCTCGCGTCGCGCCGTGCTGCTTGCGCGCACCCTCATGGTCCTCACCATCGCGCCCGCGCTCATCGCCAGCACCATCAACGCGTCGTCGGAGGCGCAGACCGGTTGTGACGCGATCCCACTAGATGCCTGGTTCGTCAACGCCGCGTTCTCGGCTTCACAGCTCGTGATCATCGGCTTCTTCGTGGTGAGCTACCTGCGCACGGCCGGTCTCGCCCGTCAGCGCGTCCGTTGGATCTTTTGGGCGTTTCTCATCAGCCGGTTCGGCGTGCTGCTCAACCTCTTCAATCGGTTAGCCGTTCATCCGATCCATCTCTCCGGCGTCGAATGGCTGACGGTCATGATATTCCCGCTGGGCTGCGCCTATGCGATCCTGCGCCACCGCATCATCGATATCAACTTCGTGCTCAACCGCACGCTCGTCTACACCATCCTCACCACCTTCATCGTCGGTGTCTTCATCCTGTTGGAGAACGCCCTTAACGCCATGGCGGCGAGCCGCGGTGTCGGCCTGGCAGTCGAGTTGGCGGCGGCGATCGGGCTGGGATTCTCTTTCAACGCGCTGCACAAACGGGTCGAGAACGCGCTCGAGCGGACGCTTTTCCGCCGCAAACACGAGGCGGCGGTAGCGCTGGCGCGGCTGGCGGACGAGGCCGCGTACATGGAGAGCCCCGATGCGCTGCTGCAGCGCGCGACGCGCGAGATCCCGCGCGCGGTCGGCGCGAGCGGCGCTGCGGTGTACGAGCGCCACGACGGTGCGTACCGCCGTGTCGCAGCCGTCGGGCTGGACGGGCTGCCCAAGCAAGTGGACGTCGACGATCTGGCCTTCGTGCGGCTGCGCAAGCAGCTCTCGCAGGTCGATCTCGCAGACGTGGATAGCGAGCTCGGACCAGACGCCGTCGCGTTCGCGCTTGCCGTGGGCGGTCAGCTGCTCGGGGCGCTTGTGTGCGGACGGCGCAGCAATGGCGAGAGCTATGCGCCGGATGAGATCGCGATGCTGCGCAACGTGAGCCATGAGATCGGCGCCGAGCTGCATGCCATCCGCGCACGCGAGACCGCAGAACTGCTCAAAGCGGTCACGTCGGGGACGATCGACATCGATGTCGCGCGAGCGCGGCTGGCCGCTTTAGGCTCTCCCTCTATGCCAGGCTAGGAGCGGACGAGCCCGGATTCGACCGGCAATCCCTGGGCACGCCACGTGTCAAATCCTTCGGTGACGTTTGTGACGTTCTCGAAGCCAAGGGCGGCGAGCACGCTTGAGGCTGCCACCGATCGATCGCCGCCAGCGCACATCACGAGCAAGGGCCGGTCTTTGGGCACGCTCGCGACCTTCGCGACGAGATTGCCGGCGCTCACGTTCATCGCATGTGGGATGTGCGCTTCGGCGAATTCTCCGCGCTGGCGCACGTCGAGCACGGTGGCTTCGTCGGCAGACCAACGGCGCTTGGCCTCGTCGAGCGCGACTTGCGGCACGCTGGCTGTGGGCATCTGCGCTTGCGCCACCTCACCGATGTAGCCGGCGATGTCGTCGAGTCCCACCCGAACGAGCTTGCGCACGAGGTCCTCGACGCGCTCGGGCTTTGCCAGCAGGACGATCGAACGATCGGGCGTCGCAAACCACGCGGTGCGCGTCGAAAAGGAGGGGCGGTCGGGCACTGAGATCGCGCCTTGCACGTGCTGCGCGCAAAAAGCATCGCGCATGCGCGTATCGATGAGAAGCGCGCCGGATGAGATCGCGGTTCTCAATGCCTGCGCATCCAGGCGTTGCGGCTGTGGCAACTTTCCAAGGATCGGCGTGAGCCCACGATTGAGATGCTTCATGCGCGCGAAATAGGTCGGCGCATCCGGCTGACCCTCGAGCAGTGCCGCGATGAAGCCCTCCTCGTCATCGGCCGCGACGAGACGGCTCCACCACGAAAAACGACGCTCGTAACCGAGCGTCGAACTGGGGACCGCGCCGAGCGCTCTGCCACACGCGGAGCCGGCGCCATGCGCCGGCCAGATCTGCACGAAATCCGGCAACGCGGCGAGCGTGGACTTCAACGTGGCGAACATCGCTTGAGCGCCCAGCCGCGCCGTACCGGCTTGGCCCAAAGCCTCCTCGAGCAGATCCGGTCGCCCCAGATCGCCCACGAACATGAAATCGCCGGAAAGCAGCATCATGGGCTGCGTCTTATCATCGCCGTCGAAGATCGCAAAACTGATATGCTCGGGCGTGTGACCGGGTGTGTGCATCACGCGCGCGTGGATGGCGCCGAGCCGGATCTCATCGCCGTCGCGGACGAAGGCGACACGCACACCTGGTTGATGCTCGATGTAGCCCGAATCGGCATCGCCGTGCCCTGAGACGTACAGCGTCGCGCCGGTGGCGGCGGCAAGTTCGCGTCCACCGCTGAGATAGTCGGCATGGATGTGGGTTTCAGCGACGGCGACGACGCGCAGTTTGTGCGCCATGGCGACATCGAGATAGACGTCTATATCTCGTCGCGGGTCGACGACGAGCGCCTCGCCTGTGGTCTCGCACCCGATGAGGTATGAGGCTTGCGCCAGCCCCTCATCGTAGAACTGCCGAAAAAACATCGCGCCGAACGCTCCCGAATGGCATGAATATAGGCTTAAAAGGTGTTAAGGCTGCGCCGCCGCTCTCCTCTAGGAGTGCGCCGTTGGGCGCCGAACTATGCCTGCCCGCTAAACCGTAAGGAGCTACAACATGGCCCGTGATTATGCCCATCCTGAGGTCCTTGTGACGACGGACTGGGCCCAGCAACATCAGAGCGACGCCGGATTGCGTTTTGTCGAAGTCGACGTCGACACGACCGCCTACGACCAGGGGCACATCCCCGGCGCCATCGGCTTCAACTGGCAGACGCAGCTCAACGATCCCGTGCGCCGCGATATCCCGACCGCCGATGAGATCGAAGACCTGCTCTCGTCAAGCGGCATCAGCAACAGCACGACCATCGTGCTGTACGGCGACAACAACAATTGGTTCGCCGCCTTCGCGTTTTGGATCCTGAAGTATTACGGCCACGACAAGGTCCTGCTCATCGACGGTGGTCGCAAGAAATGGCTGGCCGAAAACAAGCCGCTGTCCAAGGACGTCCCCGCGTACCCGCGGGCGCAGTACACCGTCGGCGAAGTCAATCCCGAACTGCGCGCCAAGCGCGACCTCGTGCTCGAAGCGGTCAACGATAGCTCGCACTATCTGGTCGACGTGCGGTCAGCGCCTGAGTTCATGGGCGAGATCATCGCACCGCCGGGCATGACCGAGACCGCACAACGCGCCGGTCACATCCCGGGAGCGGTCAACGTGCCATGGAGCCAGGCGGTCAAGGATGATGGCACGTTCAAATCAGCCGACGACCTGGCCGCGCTCTATGGCGGTAAGGGCGTCGACACCAAGAAAGAGATCATCGCTTACTGCCGCATCGGCGAGCGTTCGTCGCACACCTGGTTCGTGCTCAAGTACCTGCTAGGTTTCGACAGCGTGCGCAACTACGATGGATCCTGGACCGAATACGGCAACCTCATCGACGTGCCGATCATCAAGGAGACCAAGGTCGCAACGCCCGCCTGAGAAGGGCGTCATCATTCCGCCGTTTCGCGCAAGATAGCGCAAGCGGTGGTCGCGTGAGCACATAATCGGCCGGCGGAGTCGGTCAAACGAGCCTCCGCCGTGCCGATCGTTTTTCCGACGTGGATGACCGTGGCCTCGCAACGCAGTCTACCGCTGTCCAAGGTGATCGGCCGGATGAACCGCACCTGCAGATCGGTGGTCGCGCAGCTGCGACCGGCGGGTAGCGTTGAGGTGATGGCGCAGCCCAATGCCGAGTCCAGCATCGTGCAGGCGAGCCCGCCGTGCGCCACGCCGCCAAGATTGTAGTGATACTCAGCCGGCATGCCTTCGAAAACGACCCGCCCTTTTTCGACTTCGGTCAGATGGATGTCGACCAGGATCGCCATCGGTGCGCCAGGCACATCGCCCCGCATGATGGCGTGCAAACGGTCGATGCCGCTCTTGGTTTTCGCCGCGTCGACGACGATCCAAGGGTCTTGCCAGTTGATGGTGCGAGTTCGCTTAGGATCAGCCATATCGTTCCCTCACGTGCCGGCCGCTATGAGCGCGACGGCGATGAGCGCACAAGCGACGCCGGCGAGTTGGAGCCGGCTCAACTTCTCGTTGAGGATGAGGCGCGCCAGCAGCACGGTGCTCGCCGGATAGAGCGATGCAAGCACAGCGACGATGGCGAGCAACCCTCGCCGGGTCGCAAGCAAGTACAGGTGCGTTGGCCGTCATGTCGAGCACTCCCGCGAAGGAGATGATCGCCCAGCTTCCGGCTTGCGGCGCAAGCGTTCTCCTGCCGATAAGCGCCAACGTCACCAGGATGGCGATCGAGGCACCGCGCGCACCGGCCAGCGGCCACAGACCGGCTTGCGCATGCGAGCGCGCGATGAACACTAAGAAGCCGCCCACGCCTATTCCCGAGAGCACGGCTTCGATGAGGCCGGGCTGCAGCGCCCACGTGCGCACCGCGGCCGAGCTCCCCAGCACGAAGCGCGATCCGACGAGGCCGGGCGCTGCATTGGAGGCGGGTTCCCCGGGCATGTCCGTCGTGGACACGAGGACAACCGCAAGCAGCGCGATGGCCACGCCGGTCAGCGCGAAGGGCGATGGGCGTTCGTGCATGATCAGGCCGACGGCGAAGGGGATGATGGCCGCGATCACCGCGGTGATGGGCGACACCAGGCTCATGCGTCCGATCGCCAAACCGCGATAGAGCAGGCTGATGCCGGCTGCGCCGGCAACACCCGAGAGCGCGCCCCACCCGAGATCGGCAGATGTCGGCGTGGCCCGCGGTAGGATCGGCAAGAGCAAAAGCAGCGCGATGAGACCGGAAAGCTGCGAGAGGACGACCACCGACAGCGTGGACGAGCGCCGGCTGGCCAGCCCGCCGATAAAATCGGCGGCGCCGTAAGTGATCCCCGACAGTAGCCCGAGGACTATGCCCACGCGCGCTCAGTGGCAATGCGCATGCACTGCCTCATCCGGGTCTGCGGTCCGCCCCCACCACACAAGCGCAAGCGCGGCGAGCCCGAGGGCGATGTTGAGCACCGTGGTGAAGTTGAGTCGTATGGTCTCGATCTGCATGAGGAACGCGCCGGCGGGTTTTGGCACCGCGCCGAATGCGGAAAAGGCCAGCTCGACGAGCAATCCTGCAGCTACCATCGCCACGTAGAACACCCCGACCATCCGCAGCGCCAAGCCCCAACCGTAGTACTTGCGGTAGACGTCGATCAGCGGTAAGACGATGAGATCCGCGTATAAGAACGAGATCACACCACCGAACGTGCTGCCGCTATTCCACAAGACGGCCGCCATCGGCACGTTGCCGATCGAGCAGACGAAACTGGCGACCGCGATGATCGGGCCGACCAGCGCGTTCTCGACAAGTCGCACGGGACCGGATGCAGTGGTCAAGAAAAGATGCTGCCACCAGGTCACGGGAATCGCCACCGCGAGAAACCCCGCGATCACAAACCCGAGCAACAAGTCGGTTTGCAGCATCGACCAATCCATCTCGAAGTAGTGGGATACGTAGCGCCAGCCCGTCGCCGAGCGAAGCTTCTCGATAAGCGTCGCGCCGGGCGCCAGCATCTCCCCGTGATCGTGGCCCGATCCCTCGGCCGCTTCGACGTGCAGACGGCCCTCCTCAACTGCGGATTTGGGGATGAGCAACCTGGCCAGCAGCACGAACACGGCGATGAGCACGAGACCGCCGATCCACTCCGCCACGACGAACGGCCAGCCGACGAGTTGCCACAACACGAGGCCGAGCTCGATGACGAGGTTGGTCGACGCGAACATGAAGACCATCGCGACGGTGAAGTCGGCACCCCGTTTGAACAGTGATTTCGCCGTGGCAGCAGCGGCGTAGCTGCATGACGAGCTCGCCGCGCCGAGCGCGGTGGCGATGCTCAACTCCTTGAGACCAGCGCGCCCGAGCAGTTTGCTCAATCCATCCTTGGGCACGTAGGCTTGGATCATCGCCGAGATGATGAAGCCCAGCAGCAGCGACCACAAGACCTGCCAGCACATCGCGAACGATGCGAACAGCCAGTGCCACAGAAACGTCAAAAGCGCCACCGGTTAGTTTCCCTCTGACTGAGACGAGCCGAGACCCGCTACGACGTCCTCGTCTTTGCGCGCAAGCGCCGCAGATCGCCATCGCGGACCGTGAAGCCGATGCTGTCGAAGTGCTCCATGAGCGGCAGCGCGTACTTACGCGAAGTTCCCAGCACATCCCGCAGCTGCGCCATCGTGGCATGGCCATGCTCGCCGATCAACGCGCTGATGGCGCTTTGGGCACGCTCGATCTGCGAGCGACGGTAGACGTCGTCGCCGACACGCACGAACGCGCCGACGGCGAACAACGACGCCAGCGCCTGCGACATGTCGCTCGAGCATTGCGCCGCGGCGCGACTGAGCTGCTCATAGGACGCGGGCAGAAATGGGGCATCCGCCGCCACTGCCACCGCGCGCTCAAAGAAAGCCTTTTGGTCCGCGCTCAGCCTCGGTTGGAAGTCGGGGACGTGCCATGCGTTCGCACGAACGCCGAGTTTGCCGTCGTCGTGCCAGGCGTCGAGCAAACGGATCGCAAGCGCCTCGCTCACCCCAAGCGCGAGCGCCACCTCCGCCGCCGTCACCCCCAGCAGCCATGGACTTTGAGCATGACGCGAGCGAACCAAACGATCGACGACGGAGAAAGCTGCGTCGAGAGCATCTTTGGCCACGAATTCGCTCGGCTTATGCAGCGCTGCGGCGCGACCGTGCTCGATCAGCCAGGCCAGCGCGGGTTCCGCGACGGCGAGGCCGACGTTCGAACGCGATGCTATCTTCGCGGCTCCGAGCGGCACTAGGCCGCAGTCCTCGAGCACAGCGAGGATCTCGGGCGCTCCGGGCGGTGCATCTTCCAATTCTTGTGCGCGGTGCGTGCTGGACGCCGGCGCGGTCGGTGGCGACGTCGCCGTGCCGGGGACGGCAGCGCGGAGCAACGTCGCGCCTCCGAGCAGATCCTTTGGGCTCATGCGCCGGACGATGATGCGCTGACCCGGATAGAACGCCGCAGGGCGCTGTAAGGTCAACGTGGCGCGCGCGATCGCCTCATCGCGTGGTGGCGATCCCTCAAAGCGAAGCTGGCCGGGGATTTCGGCGGAGCCGATGTGGACGCGAACCGGCGTGCGGCGGCGCAGCATGGGGATGGCCGATAGCACAGCGCGAGAAGTCGACCACGAACTCGCGCGCCGGTTCGAATTCGCGCGGCGCCACGAGCGCCTCGCCGCGCGCGATCCGGTCGACGTCGATGCCCGGGAGATTGACGGCGACGCGCGATCCGCCGCTAGCCGACTCGACCCGCTTGCCGAAGATCTGCAGGTTCTTGACGCGCGCAGCGATGCCCGATGGTTGCAGCGCGAGCGCGTCGCCGACCGTGACGACTCCCTGCATGAGCGTTCCCGTCACGATCGTGCCGTGGCCGGGCAGCGCGAAAACGCGATCCACCGGCAGATAGGCGGGGGCTTGGATCCGTCGTGGCGCGAGGTCCGCCAGCGCGTCGTGGATCGCGCTCTTGAGCGACTCGATGCCTTCACCGGTCACGGTCGAGACCATCACGACCGGCGCATCCTGCGCCACCGTTCCTTGGCACGCCTCTTGCGCGAGCGCTGCCGCGATCTCGCGGTCTTCAAAATCCACGAGATCGATCTTGGTCAAGACGATGATGGCGCGGCTGACGTTGAGGAAGTTCAGGATATGCAGGTGCTCGAAGGTCTGCCGCTTGGGTCCCTCCGGCGCCGCGATCACAAGCAGGAGCAGCTCCATGCCGGCTGCGCCCGCGAGCATGTTGTGGAGAAAACGCTCGTGACCCGGCACGTCGATGATGCCGGCTTCGACGCCGTCAGGAAAGCGCAGCGGCGCAAAGCCGAGATCGAGCGTCATGCCGCGCTGTTGCTCTTCGATGAAGCGATCCGGATCGTGACCGGTCAGCGCGATGACCAGCGAACTCTTGCCGTGATCGACATGTCCGGCCGTGCCGACGATGTGCATCTTCAGTATGCGGCTTGAGGTGTTCGCGCTCACCGGGCTCGACCGGCCCGGCTACAGCGCAGCCGTCAAGGCAGCGATCAGCGCCTCATCCTCGCCGGGCGCGACGGTGCGCAGGTCGATGATGAAAGCCGCCTCATCGATGCGCCCGATCACCGGAGGCCGCTGCGCGCGCAACCGTGCGGCGAACTCGTCGGGCGAGCGGTCGTGGAGCGACACGGCGAGACCAACCGACGGGATGCGCGCCATCGGCAACGTCCCACCGCCGGTCGCCGAAGCCACTTCGCTTGGCGTGATGCGCGCCGCGGCGCGGTCGCCCACCGCGGCGCAGATCGCGTTCGCTCTGCGGCGCAGTTCCTCGACCGGCGTGGCGAGCATCGCGAAAAGCGGTATCTCGGCGAGCTTGTCCGGCTCAAGATAGAGCGCCAGCGTCGCCGAGAGCGCGGCCAGGGTCAGCTTGTCGACGCGCAATGCTCGCAACAGAGGGTTGCGCTTGATCGTGTCAAGCAACTCCGTCTTGCCGACAATGATGCCGCATTGCGGGCCGCCGAGCAGTTTGTCGCCGGAAACCGCGACAAGATCCATCCCCGCAGCGATCTCTTCGGCGACGGTCGGCTCGTGCGGAAGCCCGAATCGCTCCAGCGCGACCAGCGCGCCAGAGCCGAGGTCCTCAAAAGAGATGACGCCCAATTCGCGCGCGAGCGCCGCGAGAGTCTTGGCATCGACTTCCGCCGTGAAACCCTCGATGCGGTAATTGCTCGGGTGGGTGCGCATGAACAGCGCCGTTTGCGGCGTCCAGGCGTTGCGGTAGTCGAGCGGATAGGTCTTATTGGTCGTGCCCACCTCGACGAGCTTGGCGCCGCTCTTGCGCAAGACGTCCGGCAGCCGAAACCCGCCGCCGATCTCGATGAGCTGGCCGCGGCTGACGACGACCTCGCGATCGCGTGCGAAGGTGTCCAGCACGAGCAGCACTGCCGCAGCGCAATTGTTGACCACGAGCGCGGCTTGCGCGCCCGACAGCTCGCAGAGCTGCAGCGCGATCCGATCGTAGCGGCTGCCGCGTCTGCCTGCCGGCAGATCGTATTCGACGTTGGTGTAGCCCGCGCCGAGGCGCATCGCATGGGCAAGCGCGTCAGCGGCGAGCGGCGCGCGCCCGAAGTTGGTGTGCAGCAGGACGCCGGTGCCATTGATGACCGCGAGCAGACCTGACGCCTGCGCGGCGATCAGGCGCTCGAGCACGCGCTCGCGAAGGGCCTCGAAACTTGCGGGCGCCGATCCTTGTTGCAGCGCTGCGCGAGTCTCGTCCAAGACGGCGTGCACGCAAGCGCGAACAGCGCCGCGGCCGAGCAATCGGTCGTATGCGGCCACCATCGGGTCGGTTGTGAAGGAGTGGACGGGCGGGACCTCCCGCAGCGGTGTCTTCATGTCACTTGTCGGGCAGCGCTGTGCCGCCTCGCCGGGAGGTCACGTTCGCCGATGGACTAGGTGCGAAGTCGAGGCACGATCGGCTGGGTTCAGGCGACGGCGCTGAGGTGCTTCTCCACCATCGAAGCGAGCTGTTTCTCCGGCACATAGCCGACGATGCGATCGACCGGCTCACCCGATTTGAAGAGGATGAGTGCCGGAATGCCGCTCACCTCGTACTTGCCCGCGATGCTCGGGCTCTCGTCGGTATTGAGCTTGACGACTTTGAGCCGTCCCTGGTAGGCTTGGGCGATTTTGTCGACCACCGGCGCCACCATGCGGCACGGTCCGCACCATGGTGCCCAGAAGTCCACCAAGACGGGCCCAGCGGCCTGCAGCACTTCCGTCTGGAAGTTGTTTTGATCTACGTTGGTCAAATCGCTCAAGATGATGCTCCTCGATTGAACGGACGCGATGTCCGCCTCCATGCCTGCGGGTCGAAATTCGGGTTATAGCCGCTCGGCTTCCTCCGTGCGCTGCCCGACGTTAGCAGCCGCAATGACCGTATCCCCTTCATCGAGCTTCATTACACGTACGCCTTGAGCCGAGCGGCCGGTCTCCCGGATCTGGAAGACGCGGATGCGGATGGCGATGCCGTGGGCAGAGATCAACATGATCTCATCGTCCGGCTTGACCAGGAATTGGTCGACGATATCCCCGTTCTTGGATGTGCGGTTGAAGGCTTTGATGCCCTTGCCGCCGCGGTTCGTCTTGCGGTAGAGATCGATGCCGGTGCGCTTGCCATAGCCGTTGCTCGTGATGACGAGGACTTCGCGCCGGTCTTTGCCGACGATGTCCAGCGCTTGCACGGTGTCCTTGCCGCCCAGGCGCACGGCGCGCACGCCACGGCTGGCGCGTCCCATGGGTCGTACGGTCTTCTCATCGAAGCGGATGGCATATCCCCCGCTCGTCGCCAGCAGCAGTTCGGCTTTGCCGTCGGTGAGTACCGTGCTGAGCAACTCGTCGCCTTCCATGAGGCTGATGGCGATGAGACCCGAGCGGCGCACGTTGCCGAACTCGGTGAGAGCGGTCTTCTTGATGTAGCCGCGCTTGGTCACCATGACCAAGAAGTCTTCGGTGCCCAGCTTGCGGATGGGCAGCACCGTCGTCACGGTCTCGCCCGGGGGCAAGGTCAGCAGGTTGACGAGCGCAGTGCCACGCGCCTGACGCGAGGCGTCGGGGATCTCGTGCGCGCGCAAGCGCAACACGCGGCCGCGGTTGGTGAAGAACAGCACGTGCTGGTGCGTGGACGCCGAGAAGATGTGGCGCACCACGTCTTCCTTCTTGAGCGCCAGACCCATGACGCCCCGCCCGCCGCGATTTTGCGAGCGGAAGGTGTCCACGTTGACGCGCTTGATGTAGCCGCCGGCCGTGACCGTGACGACGACCTCGGTGTCGGCGATGAGATCCTCGATCTCGAACTCGCCTTCGGCTTCGACGATCTGCGTGCGCCGCTTGTCGCCGTATTTCTTCTTGAGCGTGACCACCTCGTCTTTGACGACGGCGTAGATGCGGCGCTCGCTGCGCAGCAGCTCCTCAAGCCCGGCGATGGTCTTGAGCAAGGCGACGTACTCGTCTTCGATCTTTTGGCGTTCGAGTGCGACGAGGCGCTGTAGGCGCAGATCGAGGATGGCGTTGGCTTGGATCTCGGTGAGTTTGAATTTCTTCATCAAGCCATCGCGCGCTTCTTCAGTGGTCTGCGAGCCGCGGATGAGCTTGATGATGGCGTCGATGTGATCGAGGGCGATGCGGTAGCCCTCGAGGATGTGGGCGCGCTCTTTGGCCTTGCGCAACTCGTACTGAGCGCGCCGGGTGACCACGACCTTGCGGTGCTCGATGTAGGCGTCGAGCATTTGCCGCAGCGTGAGCGTGCGCGGCTGGCCGTCGACGAGCGCGACGTTGTTGACGCCGAAGGATGATTGCAGCGGCGTGTGCTTGTAGAGCTGGTTGAGGACGAGTTGTGGCTGCCCTTCGCGTTTGAGCTCGATGACCAAGCGCATGCCTTTGCGATCGCTCTCATCGCGCAGGTCTTGGATGCCGACGACTTTCTTGTTGGTGACCAGCTCGGCGATGGATTCGATGAGCTTGGTCTTGTTGAGCTGGAACGGGATCGCCGTGATGATGATGGCCTGACGGCCGCCGCGCAGTTCTTCGAATTCGTGCTTGGCGCGCATCATGATGGCGCCGCGACCGGTCAGGTAGCTCTGGCGGATGCCCTCGCGTCCGAGGATCAATGCCCCGGTGGGAAAATCCGGGCCGGTGACGATCTTGAGCAGTTCTTTGTCTTTGAGGTTGCGGTCGTCGATGATGGCGGTGATCGCGTCGCAGATCTCGCTCAGGTTGTGCGGCGGGATGTTGGTGGCCATGCCGACCGCGATGCCGGACGAGCCGTTGACGAGCAGATTGGGCAAGCGCGCGGGCAGGAGCGCCGGCTCGCGCGTCGAGGCATCGTAGTTGGGGACGAAATCGACCGTCTCTTTGTCGAGATCGGCCATCATCTCGGTGGCGACCTGGGCCAAGCGCGCCTCGGTGTAGCGCATTGCCGCCGGCGGATCGCCGTCGACCGAACCGAAGTTGCCATGACCGTTGATGAGCGGGTAGCGCAGGCTGAAATCTTGCGCCATGCGCACGAGCGCGTCGTACACGGAGACATCGCCGTGCGGGTGGTAGTTCTTGAGGACCTCGCCCACGGTGCCGGCGCACTTGCGGTGCGGCTTATCGGGGTTCAGCCCTAGCTGCGACATGGCGTACAGGATGCGCCGGTGCACCGGCTTGAGGCCGTCGCGCACGTCCGGAAGCGCGCGAGCCACGATCACGCTCATGGCGTAATCGAGGTACGACCGGCGCATCTCGTCTTCGACGTTGACCGTCAGCAACCGATCGGATGGCGTGCTATGTTGGTAGGTCTCGAAGGTCATATCGCCGCGGGATTTTCCGTCGCGGCCTTCGTCTTTGGGCGGCTGTTTGGGGCTCAAGTCGGGTCGGGTCTCCTACACGGGAGCTAAGGGTTCGTCACTACGAACGCTCAAAAAGACATGTTCGGTCCGTGCGCGTCGCGCTCCCGCCAAGGCGACCTGCAGGAGGGTTTTGCACACCGCCCTAAGCGCGTCGCGATGACCACCGATGCGACAACAGTATCGGTATCGCTCCCGGATGAGACCTCGACAAGAGCGCTCGGCGCCGCGCTAGCGGCCGCGGTCAGCCCCGGCACCGTGATACTCTTACGCGGACCGCTCGGCGCGGGCAAGACCACGTTGGTGGACGGGTTCGCGCGGGCGCTGGGCGCAGGCCCGGCGACCAGCCCCACATTTGTCATCGCGCACTCGTATGCAGGTGGGCGGATCCCGATCTGGCACGTCGACCTGTATCGGATGGAGGGCGAGAACGAGGTGGCCGATCTTGATCTTGCACAGTATGCGGCAAGTGACGCGATCACGCTATGCGAGTGGCCGGAACGAGCCGGCGCAACGTGGCCTGAGGATGCGGTGTCCATCGAGCTAAGTGTGGAGGGCGTTGGCCGGCGCGCGCAGATCACGGGTACGGGAGAGCGCTTTACCGAGCTGGCAACCGCGGTGAACGCCATCCGAGCAACGTCCGGTCCATGAGCGCAACCAGCCTCACGCTTGGAATTTCGACAGCAGGTCCCGTCGAAATTGCGTTGATCGCAGACGGTCTGGACCGCGTCTGGGCCAGTGACAAGGGAGCGCTCGAATCGCTCGCGGCGCTGCTCGGTGACGCGTTGCGCGAAAGCATGCGCCGCATCGATGACATCGCGCTTGTGGGCGTGTGCACGGGACCGGGTTCGTTCACTGGGCTGCGTATCGGTGTCGCGTTCGCCAAGAGCTTGGCGCAAAGCAAGGAGATCCCGATCGTCGGCATCTCTGCCTACGACGTGGCAGCGTTTGGATTCGATGACCGTCCGCTCGTCAGCGTCGCGCGCGGTAAGCGCGATCATTACTATGCGCGCGTCGCGATGGAGTCGGCCGAGAAATTTCTCTTCATCCAAGGGTCGCGCGCGACCATCGATCAGGCCGCCGTGCAGATCGGTGGTGCCGCAAAGCCTGCCCTCGTGGTGGGCCCAGATTTTTCAGCCTCGCAGCCCGGCTCTGGGGCGCGGGCCGTCGCGCTGCTCGCCGGGCAAGCGTTCGAGCGCGGCGCCCCCAGCCAGTGGACGAACATCGCAATCGACTATGGCCAACGCCCCAATGCTGTGGTGAATTGGGAGAAGCGCTATGGCATCGGCCAAGAGGGGCCGCCTCTTTCACGCCGCGAACTACCAGTCGAATGAAGGCCCCGCCCCGCACCCTCGAAATCTTGCCCATGCGGTCTGAGGACATTCCGGTCGTGCTGCACGTCGAATCGCTGTGCTTCAGCACGCCGTGGCCGCGAAATGCCTTTTTCAATGAGTTGACCGAGAACAAGCTGGCCCACTATTACGTCGGCCGCTTCGAGGACCGCGTCATCTCCTACGCCGGGTTGTGGGTCATCTTGGAGGACGCGCACATCACCACGATCGCCGTCGATCCACAATATCAACGCAAGCGCTTCGGCGAGCAGCTGCTGATCAAATTGGTCGAGGAAGCGATCGAGCGCGGCGCTCGCTGGATCACATTGGAGGTTCGCGAATCGAACGTCGCGGCGCAGAACCTCTATAAGAAGTACGGCTTCACCGTCGTCAGCACGCGGCGCGGCTACTATTCGGACAACGATGAGAACGCGCTCGTCATGTGGGCGGGCAACCTCAAAGGTGCTATCTACCAAAACCGGCTCAATACGCTGAAAGAGAGCCTTTCCTGAGGCAACCCGCGACCGCTCCCGCCACTGGACCCGTCGATGCTCGCGGATTCCTCGCCATGTGCAGTGCCGTCCGCGAAGCGATGCCACGGGACCGCTACCGCCACGTGCTCGGCGTCGCCCGCGAAGCCGAACGCCTTGCCCGCCGCTACGGCAGCTCGACGCGCAAAGCGCGCAACGCAGCCATGGTGCACGACATCGCGCGCATGTGGACCGCTGACGAGCTCGTCCAGTACGCCTGCGCGCACGGCCTCGTCATCTCGCCAGCCGAGCAGCAAGCGCCG
The DNA here is from genome assembly GCA_963764965.1 of Vulcanimicrobiota bacterium. Classification (GTDB taxonomy): domain Bacteria; phylum Vulcanimicrobiota; class Vulcanimicrobiia; order Eremiobacterales; family Eremiobacteraceae; genus JAFANK01. The sequence continues at coordinate 262,986 of CAVXUM010000003.1, read as the reverse complement.
ATCTTGCTGCATGCGCGCATCGGCGCGCACATCGGGCGCGAACGTTTCGGCATCGAAGATCCACAGATGTTGCTGGCGATCGAGCGTCACACGGTCGCAGTGCCGGGCATGTCCGATCTCGAGAAGATCCTGTATATCGCCGACACGACCGAACCGTCGCGGTCATTCCCTGGGCGCGCGGCGCTCGTGGCGGCGGCCAATCTCTCACTGGATGAAGGACTGAAGGCGTGCATCAAATCGTCCATGGAATATCTCACCGAGCGCGGCATTCCCATCGCGCCGCAGACGCTCGTGCTCTACAATCAGCTGGTGCAGCGCAGTGAAGCGTAAACCCAAGAACGTTTCACGCAAAGCCAGCGCAAAGCGAGCCGCTCGTGGCGGTCGAGCGGCGACCGCGGGGAAGAAGGCCATCGCGACTCCGGGCAACGGCGCACTAGCCGCCGCGACGCCGCTACGTAGCGACGGCATCGCCAGCACACGCGAACAGGTGACGCTGCTCAGCGATCGACAGGTGAACGACCTGGCCCAACGCTGCCGCGAGGCGGCGATCGAGAAGAAAGCTGAAAACGTCGCGCTCTTGGACATCCGGGGCCGAGCCAACTTCGCAGACTACTTCGTGCTCGCCACCGGGCGCTCGATCATCCAAGTGCGCTCCATCGCCGACGGCGTAGTGGAAGCGTCGGAGACCAAATACGGGGCGCCGGTGCGAACGGAAGGTTATAACGACGGCAATTGGATATTGGTGGACTACGGCTCGGTCATCGTCCACGTTTTCACGCCGGGGGCGCGTGAGTTCTACAACTTGGAACGGCTATGGGCCAAGCCTACCGCAGCCCAGAAGAGGAAGAAGTGAAAGATCTAGCCGGCCGATCGACCACCGCCAAGAGCAACGGTCAACCGGTCAAGAACACATCAAAGGCGCAGTCCCGCGGCAAGTCATTCGGCATGAGCTTGCGCCGGCTCACCAAGCGGCAAAAAGACAAGATCCGACGCATCGTCACGATGGTGATCCTGGTGATCTTCGGCATCTCGATCGTCGGCGCCGGTGTATTCTCGATCATGGCCAAGGCGCCCGTCACAGGACACTGACCGCGCTCGTCAGCAACTGACGGCGCACGAACTACTTCAAAAGCTCTTCAGCGATGATCGCGCGTTGGATCTCGTTCGTACCTTCGTAGATGGCGAGGATCCGCGAATCGCGATAGACGCGCTCGATGCCGGTCTCCTTCATGAATCCGCTACCGCCATGGATCTGCAAGGCGCGGTCGACGACGTGGATCGCCATGTCAGAACAGTATCGCTTCACCATCGCCGCCTCGATACTGAAACGTTCGCCACGATCGGCCTTCCAGGCGCCGTGATAGACCATGTTCCGGGCCGCAAATATCTCGGTTGCCATGTCGGCGAGCATGAACTGCACGGCTTGCTGTTTGGCGATCGGCTTGCCGAACTGCACTCGTTCCTTGGCGTATGCGATCGACTTATCGAGCATGTATTGCGCGGCGCCCACGCAGCCCGCACCTAAGGAAAGCCTGCCCATATCCAGCGTCTTCATCGCGGTGAGAAATCCGAAGCCGACCTTGCCGATCACCTGATCCGCTGGGACCTTAGCGTCTTGGAAGATGAGCTCGCAGGTGTGGCTGCCGAAGAGGCCCATCTTGCGATCCTTGGGCCCGCGAGTCACGCCGCTGCCGTTGAGATCGACCCATAACGCCGTGATGCCGCCGCGCGCGCCGAGCGCAGCGTCGGTGACCGCGAAGACGGTCGCGTAGTCTGCGACATCACCGCTGGTGATGAAGTGCTTGACGCCGTTGAGCACAAAGACGTCGCCCTCGCGCTTGGCGGTGGTGGAGATGTTGGCGGCGTCTGAACCTGCGCCCGGGCTCGGAGAGCGCGAAGCAAGCGAGCTTCTCGCCCGCGCACAGCGCCGGCATGAAACGGTCCTTGAGCTCCTTGCTGCCGTCGATGTGCATCGCCATGGCGCCGATGCTGCAATGCGCGCCCAGCAGATTCGAAAAGGCGGCATTCGCGCGGCCCAACTCTTCGAGCGCGACGCAATAGCCGAGCTCGCCGATACCCGCCCCGCCGTACTCCTCGGCGAAGGGCAGACCGAACAGGCCCATCGCTTGCATCTTCTCGACTGCGGCCGCGGGGATATCGTCGCTGTCCTCGACTTGTTCGGAGATCGGCCAGAGTTCTTTTTCGACGAACTCGCGCAGGGAGCTGCGCAGCAGCTTGAGGTCATCAGGCAGTTCGAAGTTCAAGCCTTGAGTCGTTTGCGCAATGGTCATGAATCGGCGTTCCTGGGGCCGGCGGAATCGTCCTTCGCGCAGCGCCGGGACGAGGCGCGACCAAGGTCGCCGCAAAGCGGCTGCACAATACCAAAGCGTGCTCGAAAGTCTTCGCTCACAGCCAGTTTGGCGTCCGACGCGCCCGTGGAGAGACTGGCAAGCCGAACGAGATGAGCGGCTGCATCGTTTTATCAACGAGCAGCTCTATCCATTCAGCCCGTTCTATCGGCGCTTGTTCGATCAGCATCGCATCAACCCGCGCAAGATCCGAACGATCGCGGATCTGCGGCACATTCCATTCACTTCGAAAATTGATATCGCACCGACCGCTGAAGATCCGCTGCGGCCGCTGCAGCTCCTCCTGACGCCGGACGAAGAATCAATTCGTAAGTTCGCGCCCGTCGCGGTGGGCGCAGGGCTCATGCTCGAGCGTCTGCGGCATGGTGCCCAAGCCGTCAAGGATCGATTGCGGCTTGAATACTTCCCCGTGCACGTCACCTACACGACCGGGCGGTCATCCCAGCCGACACAATTCCTCTACGCGTCAAAGGATTTCGAGCGTTTGCACATCGTGGGCAAGCGGCTGATCGAGCTGTGCGGAGCGAAGATCGGCGACCGAGCGCTCGACGTATTTCCTTTCGCGCCACACTTGGCGTTTTGGCAAACGTTCGCGGTCGGTCAAGCGACGACGATGCTCATCGTGCACACCGGCGGCGGAAAGGTCGCCGGAACGGCGGGCAACATCGCAGCTCTGGGAAGATTGCAGCCCATGATGCTCATCGGCGTGCCTGGCTACGTCTATCATCTCCTGCGCCAAGCCCTCGAACAGCGCGTCACGCTCTCCAACCTCAAGCACATCGCGCTCGGCGCCGAGCGCGTGCCCATCGCCTTGAAGGCACGGCTCATCGATCTGTGCGACAAGATGGGTGCGAAGAACGTGTCGGTGCAGGGGGTCTACGGTTTCACCGAAGCGCGTCACGCGTGGGCGGAGTGCACGCCGCCCGACTACGCCACGTCGTATGGCTACCACACGTATCCGGATTTCGACGTGTTCGAAACGGTCGATCCTGCCAGCGGCGAGCCGGTCGGCCCAGGCGAGCCAGGAGAGTTAGTGTACACGACGCTTTCAGGCCGAGGCTCATGCGTCTTGCGCTACCGCACGGGCGATATCGCTGACGGCGGGAGTCGTGTACCACCCGTGCCCAGGGCTGCGGGCGCATCGTACCGAGGATTTCTGCTGCCATCTCACGCCGTTCCGACGTGGGGGAGTTCCAACTGACCAAGATCCGGGGAACGCTCGTCGATCTCAATGGCTTCATACCAGTTCTGGCCGAGGTGCGCGAGGTCGTCGAATGGCAGCTCGTGGTGAAAAAACACAATGACGATCCGGATGACCTCGACGAGCTCGTGCTCTACATCGCGATCGTGCCAAACGCCGATGCCGAGGCGCTGAAACAGCGCTTGTCAGCGGCATTGTTAGCCACCATCGAAGTGGCGCCCAACCGGATCGAGGTGCTTCCGCTTGCGCAAGTCGAGGCGAACCTCGGGCTGGACACGCAGATGAAAGAGATGCGCATCAAAGACATGCGCAACGTGCTCAAAACCCCGGTCGGGCAGTCGTAGTCAGGGTTTGCTTAGTGCCACAGGGTTGGGGCCGGGTCCCAAGGGCATATGCGAGATGCGCCGCCCCAATGCTTGTGATTGGAGCGCCGTGACCAACGATCAACCGGGCTGGATCCCATTCGTTGATCTGTTGCGCTGCTATCCGCAGCGACCGCCGCGTGCTAGGGCTGAACCATCGCAGGTATGGTAGCATGATGAGTCGTCCATCTATGCCTGTGATCCGGTAGGCAAGCCTTGTAAGGGCGGGGGTGCGATGGTTCACCGACACGTTTGCTAGCAGATCAGCGACGATCAACGTCTTGCTCGGCGTGTGAAAAAAGATGCTTTCGTCAAACGTAAGCAATCCCGATAATGTGCAATGTGGCATCTCTGCGAACCACGGAGGTTGCGAGCCTTGCTCCATCACGTGGTCTATGATCGCGGGCTTTTGTCGCTGCAATACGCGTGGCCCCCAAATGTTTGCGCTCGGGTAGAGCCCCCGATAATCTTGGAGATAGAGATCGTGAAACCAATTCGGCGCTACAACGTGATCGACGCTTCCAACCTTGGCGATCTCATCGATTAGCGCCGCCGATGGTTGACAAGGTGAATGGAGCAGCAACCGACCGTCGGTCAGTCGAATGACCGTCATAACGTGGGGAAACCAGATGCCCGCAAATCGAATCGAAGTCGCTGCGGTCCATACCGAGTCTGCGAACCGCTCGAGCGTCCCCTTTCCGAACTGATAGTCATCCGAAACGTTCATCGCCTAACGCTGCCTCGCTAACGCAGTTGGGACGTCAGAAATCTAATTTGAAGCAGCACACGACAAAGATGATAAACGCAAGCGGAACGAGGTTGATCGCCCAGGCGATCCACAGCGGAAACGCGGGCCAACGCGCGCCGACAAGATAGGAAATGCCGATACCGCACGGCAGAAACAAGAGAAACAATGCGAGATATTCGGGCGAACCCGAAGGTCCAACACCGCCGTTTTCCACTTTCAATAGATAGGCGGTATAGAGCAGAAGCAAGGGGCTAAACGCGACTGCTGCGCCTGCCAGTCTGTACGCGCGTTTCCAGCCTGACATCAGAGCGGTGATTTGTGCGAGGACGATGAGTGGTATGATCAATCGCCACAGCATATCCTCGCTGCTCATGGACAGCCAGCCATTCGCTAGGCTTACACGGTCAGCGCAAAGCGTACCTCTCGGGTTTCCGCACGGCCCGCCGTTGGGCCTTACCTTTGCGTCGTTCAGCGTTATTTCAGAAAAAGCGGGTAGGTGTGTTAGATGGAGGGCCTCATGATAACCCAAAGCATTCCAGCCAGAAGCACTATCAGCGTTGCCGTCGTCATCGCCATTCTTGGTATCATCTTCCTGATATTGGCTGTGCCCGTCGCCGCACACATCGTGAGGCAGCTCGATGCAATGTCCGCAAGCCTAGACCATGTGAGCGACAGTCTGGCAGATACTGAAGAGCGTCGACAGCAAATTGGACACGCTCAACAGCGTATCGGTAAAGCTTCGTCAGATGAACGCGAGTCTCGCAGAGGCGAACCGATCATTGGACACGGCAAACCAGAAGCTGTCGGGCATGGCCCGCGATTCTAAGAAGGCGGACAGCTCGCTCAATGGGATGCGGGTCACGCTGGTCAGCATGCAGCGCGATATTCAGACCATGAGCCAGAAGATCTCAGGGTCGTTTCTGTTCCGCTCGGTGAAGTCGCACTAGAGGCCGGCGTTGGTCTTTTGCGAGCCGGGCCGGCTGACGCCGCGCGCCAAGATCAGCACGAACATCGCGATCGCCGCGATGATCACGATCATCAGCGCCAACCAACCACCAGAGCCGAAGCTCGGCTGCGTCGCCAGATTCGTCGATTGTCCGCCGACCGCCAGCATGAATGAAAGAGCTAGCATTTGCATTATGTGTGTACCCACAATCGCTACGGACCCACACGCGCAATTCGAATCGCCCCGAAGCCTCGTCAGGTGATCGCCAAGATCTCGCTGACGGCGCGGTGGCCCTCGTCGATCGCCGTGTCCGTGAACGCTTCGCCGCTCGAATCCGAATTGGCGATCGCGATCCGCCCATAGCGCTTTTTCGCCAAATCGCAGGGTCGCTGGCCGACCGCGTAATGCTCCCAGAGCGACTTGTCGTATTCATAGGCATAGCCATGCGACCAGCGATTGACAGTGATCGCAGCGATTTCTTGTGTAGGATCGAACCCCGTGCCGGCGAGCATGGCGACCAATTGTTGGCGGATGTTGCGCTCGATCGTCTCAAACGGCGTGTTGAAAAGCTCCCAGCGTCCGGCGCGATATTGTTCGCGCGGCGGTAACCCGTACTTGGTCGGCGCCCGCAACATGAAGAGGACCATCGGATCGTCCGGCGTCTTGGGAGCATGATAGCCGCCCATATCCACCGGGTAGTCGAGCATGGTGAAGTAGTGGTAGCTCGTAGGCGCGAGGATCTGACGCACGCCGAGCTTCTTGAACGAACGCCAGTTGGTCAACGCGACATGCGAGTAGACGTAAGGTTCTTTGACGCAGTACGCGAGCTGTTCTTTTTGTGCGGCTGGCAGTTCCGGAGCGATGAGCCTAGAGACGACATGCCAGCACGCGAGGATGCACGCGCCGGCACGCACGGTCTTCAACCGGTTGCCGTCAGTATAGGTCACTTCGACTTGGCGCGCGCTGGAAGGATCACCGTGATGCACAACCTTGACTGTCGTAGCGTCGAGACGGATGCGCACCTGGTTCGAGGGACGATCGAGTGCCGAGTAATCGCACGGCGCGAGCACGATGTCTTCCATGGAAGAACCGGGTATCGCGTCTGGCACAAGCGAGCGCACGAGCATGCGCGCGATCGATGCATTGCCGTCGGGAAAATGAAAGATATAGGGATCGGGCTTGGCGCGGCGCCATTTCCCTGTGCCTAGGCCAAGGTCCATGCCTTGGAAGCCGGGATACTCCATGCCATAGTCGTCGCCGCTGTCGAAGCAGTCGTACGCGGCCACCGCTTCGATACCGGTGCCGAACAAATCGTACGGGCGGTCTTGGAGATACGGCAACACACCTCGATCGCATTTCGCGTGTTTGGTGACGAAGGTCGAGTACGAGATCGTCTTCAGGTAGGCGACCTTTTGCGCGACCGTGAGATGCGGCAGGTAGTCGACCTGTTCGGTGTGGAGGCGGATCAGGTCAGCCTTGGCTTGCGGCGCCAGAGGCACCGTCGCCGAACACCTCAGGCCAAGGATTCGAATAAGCGCCGGCGACGAAGTAGTCGCGCCCGAAGGTCTGCTTATTGAAGAACAGACCCGTCGATAGTCCATCGTAGCGGTGCTGGTCGAAGTATTGGTAAAAGCGGTTGACGTCGATGCCGAGCTCGCGGATCAGTCGGGCGGCCGATGGGCGGTATTCGCTCGGGCTCTCCATCGACTGCGTTCCGGCGTTGCTGAGCAAGAGGCGACCACCGACCTGAAACTCGTTGCGCCCGGCATGGCCGCCGAAATCGCGACGTGTGTCGAGCACGAGGATGCGTGCGTTTGGGCGCGCCTGACGATAGAAATAAGCGCAGGCGAGGCCCGACAGGCCGGCACCGACCACGACGAGATCGTAGTGATCGCCGCTCGAGCTGTGGCGCAGGCTGCCCGCGCCAGAAAGAGTCCGTCACGGATCTTATGCATGACCGCATAGCTTGAATTGTCTTGGCCCCAAAGCCCCGTCGTCGCCGGCGGGTAGGAAGCACGTGTCGCTCCGGCCGAGGTCGCTGTCTGCGCCGGCATCGCGTGCGGCGCGCAACCCGATATCGTCTCGACCGCGAGTGCGCCGATCGCCGTCGCGGCGACGCCATCCAGGAAGTCACGCCGGGTGATCCTGGCGTGCATACCGAGCTCGCGGTCGTTCACGATATCGCTCGCGTCCGCCTATTTCATCGTCGGCATGACGAACGACGACCCATCTTTGATCGACGAGGGCCACATCGCGGTTGTCGATTTCAGACGCGTGTAGAATCGCACCCCCTCAGGGCCGTGCATATGATGGTCGCCGAAGAGCGAGCGCTTCCAGCCGCCGAAGCTGTGAAAAGCCATTGGCACCGGGATGGGCACGTTGATACCGACCATGCCGGCTTGGACGTTATGGTTGAACCAGCGCGCCGTGTCGCCGTCACGCGTGAAGATGGCTACGCCATTGCCGAACTCATGTGCGTTGACCAGCTCGAGCGCTTCTTGCGGCGACTGCGCGCGGACGATGCAGAGCACCGGTCCGAAGATCTCTTCGCGATAGACGCGCATGGCCGGCGTCACCCGGTCGAGCAGCGTCGGGCCGAGGAAAAAACCGTGGGCGTTCTGCGTGGATGCATGCGTGCGACCGTCCACCAATACCTGTGCGCCCTCTCGCTCACCGATCTCGATGTAGGAGCGCACTTTTGCGAGATGCTCGCCCGTCACGAGCGGTCCCATCTCAACACCGGGCGTCGCGCCGTCGCCCACGCGGAGCGCCGAGAGTTTCTTCTGGACCCGCTGGATGACCGCGTCAGCGACCGCATCGCCGACCGTGACGACGACCGAGATAGCCATGCAGCGCTCACCGGCTGAGCCGTATGCCGCGCCGACGATCGCATCGGTGGTCTGGTCCAGGTCCGCATCCGGCATCACGACGAGGTGATTCTTAGCCCCACCTAAGCGCTTGGACACGTTTACCGTTGGCGGTGCCGCGGTGATAGACGAACTCCGCCACCGGCGTCGAGCCGACGAAGCTGACCGCTTTCACATCGGGGTGGTCGAGCAATGCGGTCACCGCGTCTTTCGAGCCGTTGATCACGTTGAGGACTCCGGCGGGCGCTCCGCATTCGCTCAGGATACGGGCCAGCTCGAGCGCGAGCGACGGGTCCTTCTCGCTCGGTTTGAGGACGAAGGTGTTGCCGCAGGCGATCGCGACCGGGAACATCCACATCGGCACCATGGCCGGGAAGTTGAAAGGCGTGATACCAACGCATACCCCGAGCGGCTGACGCACGGTGTATCCATCGATGTTGCGGCCCACGTTTTCTGTGAGTTCGCCCTTGAGCAGTTGTGGGATGCCGCAGGCGAAGTCCACGACCTCGATGCCGCGCGTCATCTCTCCCTTGGCATCGTCGAAGGTCTTGCCATGTTCGGCGGTGATGATCGCGGCGAGCCGGTCGATCTGCGCGTGCAGCGCCTCCCGGAATTTGAAAAGGACCATCGCCCGGCGCACCGGCGGCGTTTGCGACCATCCTCCAAAGGCAGCCTTGGCCGCGGTGACCGCGGCATCGACCTCGCCGGCATCGGCGAAGGCGACGCGAGCGCTTCGTTGACCGCGCGCCGGATTCCAGACATCGCCGAAGACGCCAGACGTGCCTTCGACTGGCCGGCCGTCGATGAAATGACCGAGCGTGGCGAGATTCGAATCCGCTGAAGCTGCCGTCTGTTGCGTGATGGATGAAGCCATGATGGATTCCTTTAGCTGATGACGTTGCTCAGTTCGCCGAGCGCATCGCACAGCGCATCGACGCCGAACGCGAGCTCTTCGCGGGTGATGGTGAGTGGGGGCGTGACGAGGATGATGTTGTAGCGCCCGAACGCGTACACGCCGCGTTGGCGCAGCATTTTGAGCAAACCGGGCATAGGGCCCGGGCTTGCGCCCTGCCAGGCGACCAGTGGATCGCGAGTCGAGCGATCGCGCACGAGTTCGACCGCGTAGAACGCCCCGATGCCGCGGACATCGCCGACGAGCGGCGAGCGCTCGCGCAACTGGGCGGCGAATGGACCCATCCAACCCTCGATCTCGAGCGCGCGAGCGAATATGCCGCCCTCGCGGTAGGCGCGCATCGCTCCGTGGGCCGCTGCGATGGCGAGCGGGTGTCCGGAATACGTGTGGCCGCAACCGAGCACGTGATCGTCGAAGTAGGCGGCGAGGCGCTCGCGCACGATGACGCCGCCCAACGGCACGTACGCGGACGTGCATCCTTTGGCGAAGGTGATCAGATCGGGAGTGACGTTGAAGCGCCGGCAGGCAAAGGCAGCGCCGGTCCGGCCGAAGCCGGTCATGACCTCGTCGAAGATGAGGAAAATACCATGGCGGTCGCAGATCTCGCGCACGCCCTTGAGGTAACCTTCAGGGTAGACGATGACGCCGTTTGAGCCGACGACGGGCTCAAGGACGATGGCGGCGACGCGGGCTGGATCTTCGTAGGTCAGCACGAGCTCGAGATGTTCGAGCGCACGCCGGGTCTCAAGCGCTGGATCATCCGTGTTGAACGGGCTTCGGTATGGGAAATGGTGCGAAGAAGTGCACCACGCCAGGTATGCCTGGCTCGTTCGGCCAGCGCCGGTTCTCGCCGCTCAGCGTGCCGGCGCCAGGCGCCGAGCCGTGAAACGAGCGGTATGCGGCGAGGATCTTGTGGCGGCCGCTGATCATCCGCGACATCTTGATGGCGTCTTCGTTGGCCTCGCCACCGCCGGTGGTGAAAAATGTGCGCGCGCCTTCAGTCCACGGGGCGAGCGCGGCAAGCTCCTCGGCGACTTCGGTGCGCAGATCGTTGAAGAAGGCCGGTGCCGCATAGCACAGCTTTCCGGCTTGCTCCGCGATGGCGCGAACGACGGTTGGATGAGAATGACCGAGGTTGACCGCGACGAGACCGGCGGAGAGATCCAGATAGCGCTTGCCCGCCGTGTCGTACAGAAAGCAACCTTCGGCGCGTTCGAGCGTGGGCATGTCCAGCGATGCTTGCGCAGACCAAGGGGTGAGGACATAGCGCGTGTGCTTGGAGCGGGGCTTCGTATCAGCGGTGAGCATTGCTGGTCTCCTCAATGGCGCGATTGAAACCGTGGGTTATGTGTGCGGCGATGAGCATCGCCGCGTCATCGAAGCGCTTCTCGCGCATAGCGGCCAACAGCTTGACGTGCTCGGTCGCAAGCTCATCGATGCCTTTGTAGTGGCGGCTCGTCTGGGCGATGTACAGGCGCAGCTCGCCGAGCATGGCCTTGTAGGTCTGCATCAGGAGCGAGTTGCCCGAGAGCTCGATGAGATACTCGTGCGTGCGCAAGTCGGCATCGACCGTACCCTGGAAGTTCCCGCGCTTCGCCTGCGCGCGGATCTGACCGATGAGCTCCTCGAAGCGCGCAAGGTCCTGGGTCGTCGCGCGTTCGATCGCGCGTCGCACGGCGAACTGCTCGAGCGCAAGGCGAAAATCCAGGAGATGTTCGAGGCGTTCCGAGCTGAGAGCAGTGACAAACGTGCCCTTGTAAGGGACCACGCGAACCAGCCCTTCACCCGCCAGTTGGGCAAGCGCCTCGCGGATCGGGCTACGACTGACGCCGAGCTCCGCCGCCAAGCTCAACTCATTGAGCCGCTCGCCCGGGCCGATCGTGCCATCAGCGATCTTGGCGCGAAGGTTTGCCGCGACTCGGTTAGCGGTCGATGAGCGGTCGAGTTGGGACCGCTCGGGAGCCTCTTGCATCATGATTGTCGATTGTCGACAATCCTCTGGAAGTCCTGCCGGCGCCGTGGTTATAAGCTCCGGCAGCTCTCGCCGGGTTGAATGAAGACGCGCTAGTCGTAGCGCAGATTGAAGGCTGGCTTTATGTAAAAGAGATTCAGCCGCAAGCCGCTGAGCAATCCCTCAAAGCCCAGGGTGTCACGTACGAGCAGACGCGGCTGGACCACGTTGGTCGGAAGGTCGAAGACGACCGTCTCAGTCTCGCCGGCGCCGAGAATTTGATGACATCGTGATCGAGCGGATTGCATCTGCGCCTCGAGAGCGCGCTGGCCAGCGTGGGAATAATCGTATTCAGCGCCGCTATAGTCGATCGCATAGACGGCATTATTGCCCCAAGTGAAGCGGCCCCACCATGGTGTTGCCATGTCGGCGGTCACGACGTAAAAAACGCCTCGGGCGGTCGCACGCGTAGCGCCGTGGCCCAATGACTTGACGCGCTTCACGCTGATGATCGCAAAGCAGTACTCGTCCCAACAATAGCTTTGCCCAACCGCGTACGGCCGCAACGGCTGCGCAAGCAACAACCCCGTCGCTGCCACGATAAGGGCAGCGGCGCATACGGCGGCCGACCCGGAGTATCGCCCTCGTGCGCTCGGGAGCGGGCCAGCCGAGCGTGCCAAGCCAGCGGATCGCTTGCGTGACGAACCAATCGGCGATGACGCCTGCATAGACGGCGGCGATGGGCACGAGCGCGAGCGTCCAAGCCGCGACGAATGGCGAGACTGGTGCGGTTTGAGGGCACCAAGCGAAGGCAGCGCTCGGCGCGAGCTTGACCCGCAGCGCCAGGACGATCGGCACCCACAGCGCGAGGACGAGCGCCCAGCGCCACGCGCCTCGCGGCATGACGAAGCCCAGCGTGAAGCCTGCGAGCATGCCAAGCAGCAATGCCGCATTGCCTTCGCCCAGCAGCGATGCGATGAGCCCGCATGCGATGGACGCGACGACGGCAGCGAAAAGAGCGATTGCGTCGGGTCGCGCACTTTGCATGGCAAAGTATATACTTTGTCAGGCAAAGTTATTCCTGCAAGACCGCGAGGTGCTGACCGGTGCTGGGCGCGCTATTTCTCTTGTATGAGCTGGTTGATTGAGGCGTCGACGGCGTCGTCTTGCGAGTCCCCTACAACGGTCTTTCGGAGCTGACCCGAGCGGTCGAAGATCATCTGGGTCGGCCAGGCCGCAACGCCGTACGCATTCCAGATCGAGAAATCGTTGTCGATAGCCACCGGCCAGACGATGCCCTGCTCCTTGAGCGAAGCGATGAGATTCTGGCGGCTCTTCTCGAGGGGCGTTTCGGGGCTGTGCACGCTGATAATGATCAGATCGGCTCGCGGCTTATCGCGATACAGGCTGCGCAGGTTTGGCTCCGTGTTCTTGCAATTGAAGCACTCAAACGTATAGAAGTCCAAGAGCACCACTTTCCCGCGAACCGATTGCGCCGTGGGCCTCGCGTTGAGCCAGTCACCGGCGGCAAGCACGCGGTTCAGCGTGGTGTCGGCAGCGAATGCGGGTGCGCCCAAGGCTGTCATAAGGGCGATGCCGAGCAGCGAGCAAAGACAGACAGTAAGTCCAGCGGCGCATGATGGTCATTCTCATCTGAGATGGCTCTCTCACAGGTTAGCGTAGCGGTCTTCCTTCCGGCGTGGCCGCCAGAGAGGTCTACGCAGGTCGCGGCCCGATGGATTACAGGTGGATGAAGGGCGCCATGCGGTCGAACTTGGCGGCGCCGATTCCCGAGACGTTCTGCAGGTCGTCAACGCTTTGAAAGGGTCCGTTCTCGGTGCGGTATTCGACGATGCGCCGGGCCAAGCTGGGTCCCACACCCGGCAGCGAGGTCAGCTCCGACTCGCTTGCCGTGTTGACGTCCAATGTTTGACCGGGTTGCAGCTTGTGGCTCGACCGGCCGCCGTGGCGGCCTGCCCGCCGATGCCCGTAGGAAGCTGTCGGTCCTGGCGCTGTGCCAAAGCCGGCATCTGCGATCACGTGCTCGCCTTTCTTGGGCACGTCGATCTTCATCGCGTCGCTCAACGGCTGGGCGAGGTTGAGCTGTTCGAGATCGGCGTCCGGCAGCGCGCCGCCGGCGCGGGCGATGCCGTCTGCCACTCGGAGATTCGAGGCGAACCTATAGACGCCAGGATGCTGGACGTCGCCGCAGATGTAGACCGCGACCTCGCTCGGTCGAGGCGCGGGTGATTCCAACGCGGTAGCGCTTGGAGCAAGGCTCTCCGGCGAGTAATTGTCCGGGCACGGTCGCTTCAGCCAGGGGCCGCGTGAGGATGACGAGGATGTGCCATAGCGTGTGACGCGGCAGCACGTATCCAAGGGTGAGCGCGACAAGGGCTGCGGCCGCGACCCAGAGGCGAAGATTCTTCGGCGTTTGCACGAACAGATATTTCCCGCGGACAGCGCGGTCGTCAAGGAGATGTAATATGTCAGCCTATCTCATCGCCTGCGTGCAGTGGCATGACCCCGACGCGACCGCTGCCTACGGCAAGCTCGTCGTGGATTCGATGCAGCCATACGGTGGAAAATATCTGGCGCGCGGCGCGCCGGCGGCCGCTCTCGAGGGAGACCAGGCGCCGAAGCGGCTTGCCATCGTCGAGTTTCCAACCGTCGCGCATGCGCGCCAGTGGCATGCCTCGCCAGAGTACGCACCCGTCAAGCAAGATCCGCGAGGAGCACGCGACGACGTTTTGGATCATCGTCATGGATCAGATGCCAACGAGCTAGACGCAGGAAGTGATGCGCTGACGCAACGCGTCGAGACGCTCATCATCGGAGCCGGACAGGCCGGCCTTGCGATGAGCTTCTACCTCAAACAGCTCGGGCTCGAGCACCTAGTGCTCGAGCGCGCTCAGGTGGCGGACCGCTGGCGCACCCAGCGATGGGATTCGCTCATGTTCCAGTTCCCGAACTGGGGCCTCCAACTGCCGGGCCACGCATATGTTGGAGACGATCCCGACGGCTTCTCCCACAAAGACGCAGTCCGGCGTTTCATCGAGGACTATGCCGCCAACATCAAAGCTCCGGTCAGCACCGGGGTTGATGTCGTCTGTCTTCGGCCCGCGGTGCGCAAGGATCACTACTTGGTCAGCGCAGACGGTGGAGACTACGAAGCACGCAACGTCATCATCGCCACCGGGCCTTACCAACGACCCTTGATCCCGCGGCTTTCCGGCCAACTGCCTTCCGGCGTGCATCAGCTGCATGCGAGCGAATATCGCAATCCCGAGGCGTTGCCAGAGGGAGCGGTGCTCGTCATCGGCTCTGCCGCTTCCGGTTGCCAGATAGCAGACGAGCTACTCGAAGCCGGCAGGCGCGTCTATCTCTCGGTCGGTCGACACGATCGGTTGCCGCGCCGTTACCGGGGCAAAGACGTGCTGCATTGGATGCAAGCCTTGGGGCTCTATGATTCGATCGTTGAAACCGCGCCCGAGAATTTGCGATCTTCGCGCTTCCTGGTCACCGGCGTTCGCGGCGGCTATGATATGGATCTGAGGCGCTCTGCCGCCCGCGGCATGGCTCTTGTCGGCCATCTTATTGGCGCAGGCGACGGAAGACTGTTCTTCAAGCCTGATCTTGAGGAGAGCTTACGACACGGCGATGAGGCATTTGCCGGGTTCGTGCGCGCGGTCGACGAGCATGTAAAGCTACTTGGGCCTCAAGCTCTGGAGGCGCCCGGCGATAGCGGGCTCGTTCCCGTCGTCGGCCCGGTGAGCACGACCCAGGAAATCGATCTCAGCGGCAAGGGGATCCGGTCGGTGATATGGGCGACCGGCTACGTCCTTGATTTCAGCTGGATCGACTTACCCATCTTCGACGAGCGCAGAGAGTTGATCCAGCATCGAGGAGTCACCGCTGCGCCCGGCATCTACTTCCTTGGCCTGAAACGCCAGCATAAGTTCAAGTCGTCGCTGCTCAGCGGCGTTGGCGAGGACGCCGCGTATCTTGCCGAGCGGCTGGCACACAGCTCCTAGAGGCCCAGCGGATATGCCTCCTCGCCGTGGAGCTCAATATCCAACCCTCGCTCTTCGGTCAGTGGGTCGACCTTGGTCTGCGTGACCTTGCTGATCAGCCACAACATCGCGTAGGTGAAAACGAACGCCCACAGACTGCAGACCGTCGCTGCCACGACCTGCTTGACGAAGAACGCGCCCCCGCCGTGGATCAGCCCGTCGGCGCCGTTCGGATTCCATGCCAAAGATCCGAACACGCCCAGCGAGACGATGCCGAGAAATCCGCCGACGCCATGAACGCCCCAGACATCGAGCGCGTCATCCCACCCCTGCTGGTTCTTCACCGCCACCGCGGCGTAGCAGATCACGCCTGCGAGCACCCCGATGATGACCGCCGTGGTCGGCGAGACGTAGCCGGCAGCAGGCGTGATCGTCGCGAGACCAGCGACCGCGCCAGTCAGCAATCCCACGAATTTAGGCTGACGGCCACGCGCCCACTCGACCAACAGCCAGGTGACCGCCGCGAACGACGCGGCGAGATCGGTGTTCAAGAACGCCGACGCGGTGACCGGATCGACGCGCAGCTCTGAGCCGGCGTTGAATCCGTACCAGCCGAACCACAGCAGGCCGGTGCCCAGAGCGATAAGGGGCACGTTGTGCGGCTTGTTCTCCACGACGCTGCGCCGGCCGATGTACAGCACCGACGCGAGCGCGGCGAATCCGGCCGACGCGTGCACCACGATGCCGCCGGCGAAATCGAGCGCGCCCCATTTCGCGAAGAGGCCGTTGGGGCTCCACAGCATGTGGACGAAGGGGAAGTAGACAAGCACGAGCCAGGCGGTGAGGAACAAGAAATACGCCTTGAACGTGACCCGGTTCGCGAACGCGCCTGTGATGAGGGCTGGCGTGATGATCGCGAACATCATCTGATACGCGACGTGGACGACGAGCGGGATGCCCGCATCATTGCCGGTGAACATCGTGTGCAGCGTGATGCCCTTGAGGAAGGCGTAGTATGTGGGATCGCCGATGATGCCATGCCAGTCCGGTCCGAAGCACTCGGAGTACCCGAAGGCGAACCAGACCACCGTCGTCCAGCCCAACGACATGAAGCTCTGGATCATGATCGTCAAGACGTTCTTGCGCGCGACCAGTCCGCCGTAGAAGAACGCCAGGCCCGGCGTCATGAGCATGACGAGGCTCGCGCAGATGAGCATAAACGCGGTGTTGCCGATATTGAACGGGATGGTGGGAGCGCTCACGGGATCTCCTCCGATGCGAGAAGCACGAAAAGCCCCGCATTGCAAGGGCGCGGGCGTGGCAAGGCCAGCATCGTTAGGCGAGTTTTCGTCATTTCCCGCTCCATTGCGATGAGATAGCGAAGCCACGAGACTTAAGGTTTGCATGCGCCGACCGGCTGAGGTAGCGCGTCAAGGGCTTCACACGGGCCGCATGGTACAATACGGTGCATGGCATCCAAAGAGATACCCGCTTACTCTCCCCAGTCGATCGAGCCCAAATGGCAGCGCATCTGGGAAGAGCGCAAGCAATACGAGGTCACGGAGCGCTCGGATAAGCAGAAGTTCTATCTGCTCGAGATGCTGCCGTATCCGAGCGGCGATCTGCACGTCGGCCACGCTCGCAACTACACCCTCGGCGACGTTATCGCCCGATACAACCGCATGCGTGGCTACAATGTCCTCCACCCGATGGGATGGGATGCATTCGGGTCTGCCCGCCGAGACCGCCGCGATCGCGCGCGGCTTGCACCCGCGCGCCTGGACGAACGCCAACATCGCGAATATGCGCGCACAATTGAAAAAGCTGGGCACGTCATACGATTGGTCGCGAGAGATCGACACGTCGTCGCCCGAGTACTACCGCTGGACGCAATGGCTGTTCTTGCTCATGTTCCGCAAAGGCCTGGCGTACAAGGCTGAGGCTTCGCTCAATTGGTGTCCTAAAGACCAGACCGTGCTGGCGAACGAGCAGGCAGAAGGCGGCGTGTGCTGGCGCTGCGGTACCAAGGTCGAGCGGCGCAAGCTCAACCAATGGTTCTTCCGGATCACGCAATACGCCGACAAGCTTCTCGACGGGCTCGACAAGCTCGAAGGCTGGCCAGAGCGCGTGAAGACGATGCAGCGCAACTGGATCGGCCGAAGCGAAGGAGCGACGATCACCTTCGACGTCGAGGGCGGCAGCGGCAAGCTCGACGTGTTCACGACGCGGGTCGACACGCTTTTCGGCGCCACGTATCTTGCGATCGCCCCCGAACACCCGCTGCTCGATCGCATCATAAGCGGCAAAGACGAGGCAGCGACGGTGGCGTGCGTTCGCGGAGAGCATCAAGGATAAGAGCGAGCTCGACCGCACGCAGCTCATGGAGAAAGCGGGCGTGTTCACCGGTGCCTTCGCGAGAAATCCGCTTAGCGGCGAGCGCATCCCGGTATGGGTGACCAACTACGTGGTGGCGGAGTACGGCACCGGTGCGGTCATGGGCGTGCCCGCGCACGATCAACGAGACTTCGAGTTCGCGCGCGCACACAAGCTGCCGATCAAGACCGTCGTCAAACCCGCAGACGCGGCCAGGATCCCCAGCCCAAGCCGTCTGCCCTCAGCGTTCGTCGACGACGGTGTGCTCGTCAACAGCGGCGAGTTCAGCGAAATGCCAAGCGCTGCGGCGCGCAAGGCGATGACGCAAAAGCTGGTGCGCGCCGGCGCGGGCACGGCGAGCATCAACTACAAGCTGCGCGACTGGCTGATCTCGCGCGAACGGTATTGGGGCGCTCCGGTGCCGATGGTGCTCTGTCCGCGCGACCGCTACGTCCCGGTGCCCGAAGATCAGCTGCCGGTGCGCCTTCCCGACATCGCGCCGATCACCGTCGCGCAGGGCAGCCCGCTCGCCCAGGTGCCCGAGTTCATGAACACGACGTGCCCGAAATGCGGCGGCCCGGCCACGCGCGAGCCCGAGACGATGGATACGTTCATGTGCTCATCGTGGTACTTCTTGCGTTACCTAAGCCCGCACGACACCAGAGCCGCGTGGGAAAAGACGCAGGCCGCCTATTGGGCGCCGGTCGACCACTACATCGGCGGCATCGAGCACGCGGTGCTCCATTTGATGTACGCGCGCTTCTTCTATAAGGTGCTCAACGAAGAAGGCCTCGTCCCCGGCGACGAGCCCTTCATGCGGCTGTTCAACCAGGGCATGGTGTTGGGCGAGAATCACGAGAAGATGAGCAAGTCGCGCGGCAATACGATAGGGATCGACGAGGCGGTCGCGACCTACGGCGCGGATGCGCTGCGCATCTTCGAGATGTTCGCCGGGCCCACCGGAGTCGGATTTCCCCTGGTCGACGACCGGCATCGCCGGCGCTACGCGGACCTTGCAACGGATCTGGCGTCTCGTGCTGACGCATGACGATGCGCTTCGCCCGCATGTGGACGGCGCCGCCGGATCGAGAGATGGCCAAGCGATCACACCTGCAGAGGTCGATCTTCGTCGCAGCGTGCACAGCAAGATCAAACAGGTCGGCGACGAGCTCGGGGATCGCATGCACGTCAACACATCGGTGGCGGCGATCATGACGTTGCTCAACGACATCGAAGACTTCCTCGACAAGCACGAGAGCGCGTCTGCATCGCCAGTCTTGGGCGAAGCGCTGCCGCTCGCTATTGCTGCTGCTCGCGCCGTTTGCGCCGCACATCGCAGAAGAGCTCTGGGAGCGTGGCGGGCAAGCGGCAGCGTCCACGGCCAGCCATGGCCCGCCGTACGACGAGTTGGCTCTACGGCGCGAGCTTTTGCCGCTCGTAGTGCAGGTCAACGGTAAGCGGCGGGCGGTGGTAGACGTGCAGCCTGGTCTCGGACGAGGACGCTGCATTCGAGAAAGCGCGCGTCGTGGAAACGGTCGCCGCGCAGCTCGACGGCAAAACCGTGCGCAAACGCGTCTACGTGAAGGACAAGCTGCTCAACATCGTTGCGAACTAGGGATTTGCGCGGAAGTACGCTACGGTCTTCGCGATGCCGCCAGCCAACTGCGTCTGTGGCTCCCAGCCCAATACCGCCTTGGCCTTGTCGATGTTGAAGACACAGCGGTAGACGTCACCGGCTCGCTTCGGTGCTTTCACGACCGCGACATCGCGGCCGGCCGCAGCGGCGATCGCTTCGTGCAGCGCGTTGACCGACGTGCCGACCCCGGTGCCGATGTTGACGATTTCTCCATCGCCTTTTTCGACCGCCATGAGATTCGCTCGCGCCACGTCGCCGACGAACACGTAGTCCTTTTGCTGCTCGCCATCCCAGTCGATGCGGATCGGCTCACCGTTGAGGATGCGCCCCGAAAAGATCGCGATCACGCCGGCCTCACCGTTGGGGTCTTGGCGCGGACCGTACACGTTCCCATACCGCAAGGCCGTGTAACGCAGACCGAGGCCGGCTGAGAAGTATCGCAGGTAGTGCTCGGCGACCATCTTGGTGATGCCGTAAGGCGATTCAGGCAGCTGGGGGTGCTTTTCGTCGATGGGGAGATGCTGGGGGGTTCCGTAGGTCGCCGCCGAGGAAGCGAAGATCACCTTGCCGACCTTATGGGCGGCGGCCTGGTTCAAGACGTTGAGCAGCCCGTTGACGTTGACGTCGGCGTCGTACAGGGGGTCCTGGGTCGAGATCGCGACGCTGTGCTGCGCTGCGTGGTGGCTGACGACGCGAGGCTGGAATTTAGCGAAAACATCCGCGAGCGCACTGTCGCGGATGTCGATTTCGAAGAGCTGAGCCTTGGGGTTGAGATTGGCACGGCGACCTCCGCCGTGGGTCCAAAATGGTCGACGAGAGCGACCTCATGGCCGGCGCCGACTGAGCTCGTCGACGACGTGAGAGCCGATGAATCCGGCACCGCCGGTCACCAGTATGCGCATGATGGCCTTCCGTTATCTGGGTCCGACGGCGACGCTCGCGTTAGCTCGGCTGACTACAGGCGCAGATGGCCGGTCACAGCAAGCAGGATCAGGATCAGGAGAATTATGACAAACGCTTCCACTCTTCACTCAACCCCCTTCCAAGAAAACCTGATAGCTGGACTTACTCTTTCCATCATCTTACCGGGTGTTCCTCGCGCTCACGAAAAAGTTTTTCGCCGCGAGACTTTGACGAGTTTACGACCGAGGTCGACGACGTGAATGTCGGGTGATTGGAGAGCATCCTCGACTCACTGCGCCGTGGTCACAGCTTCGCGCTCGCATTTTCGTTCGTATGCTTTGGGCGTCATCGTTGCTGCGAAAGCCTCGTCAGCCGCTACGGCGCTCGCGCTGGTCGTCGGTATCGCTGCGGCCTCGTTCTTCGTAACGTCGAGCCGTATTCAAACGTTTTTGACGCTCTTGCTCTGCGCATTCGCTGCGGGCACGGTCGCGGCGACGTTCGCCATGCGGTCGGCGGAGAACAGACCATTTGCGGTCTTGGGCGGTCGCCACGTCGAGGTGGAGGCGGTGGCGTTAGAGCGTCCACGCATCCAGGAAACCGCATCGCTGCGGGCGCGGATCGTGGCCGTCCGATCCCCTGCCACAGTCGCCGGAGCCGCGCTTGTGGGTCAAATCGCGCTGGTCTCGTTCCCCGCGGGGCCATCTTTGCGGTTGGCAGGGCGCCGCATCGCGGTACGGGGTAGGGTCGATCTACCCGGAGGTCCGAGGAACGACGGGGAGCCAGGCGAGCGCGACGCCTTGGCCGATCAAGGCGTCGGCTTGATCATCGTCGCCCACCGCGGCGCGGACGTCCAAGCACAAGAAGAGGCGCCCGGGTGGGATGCTTGGTGGGCCAGGGCTCGTCAAGGCGTGGCAGACGCCATGGAGAGCCGACTACCGGCGCTCGAGGCTACCGTCTTAGAGGGCGTGCTATGGGGAGATCGGGGAAATCTCCCGGCTGATCTGCGCCAGGAGTTCTCCGACACCGGAACGGTGCACGTCCTCACGACAGCGGGCTTGCACCTAGGCATCATGGCGGGTTTCATCGTCTGGACGTTGTCGCTTTTCCCACTGGTGCGTCCGCTGCGCGTAGCCCTCATGCTCGTCGGCACCTGGCTATATGCCGCGCTGGCCGGCATGCATCTACCGACCCTGCGCGCGGCCAGCATGCTCACCGCAGGAACCGCAGCCGCAGAATTAGGCCGAGGCAGGACTCCAAGCGCGATATTCGCAGCGGCCGCATGCGCGGTGGCGCTGCCCCATCCTTTGGTGATCCTCTCGCCATCTTTTTCGATGTCATTTGCCTGCGTGGTTGGCATCGCGCTCGTCAACCCGATCCTGCACGAGCTCGGTCTGCGCGAGGGTCGCGGGTTACCACGCCTGGCGGTCGAGGTCTTGCGCACGAGCCTAGCAGTGCAGATCGCGCTCTGGCCGCTCCAGGCGCTGTACTTCAACGCCTTCACGCCCTACGCGGTGCTGGCGAACGCGATTGTAGTGCCCTTGATCGGGCTCATCATGGCGGCTGGCTCGCTCTTCGCAGTGTCATCTCTTATCTTCGCGCCGCTTGCGATGCCGCTGGGGAACATCGTCTGGTGGGGTCTGACGCTTGTCATCGGCGCAGTGCGGTTCTTCTCATCGCTCCCCTTCGCCCACGTCGACATCCCGCCGCCGTCGCACGTGTTCATCGTGCTCTATTGGTGCACGCTTGGAGCAGCCGCAATGGCGCTCACGCGTGGTTTCTCACGCCGCGCTAAGGCGCTGGCCGGCGCCGGGGCTACGGTACTGCTTGCCATTATCTATTGCGCGCCCGGCCTCAGCGCAGCGCTCGATCGCGACATCAGGGTCGACGCGATCGACGTCGGTCAGGCTGATTGCATTTTGATTCGCGCGCCTGGCGGCCATGCGATGCTTGTTGACGGCGGCGGCAGGCTCGAGCGCACATCGGCCGGGGCTGTGGTCGCTGCCCCTCTAGGCGATCGCATCGCGACGCGCACTGTGATGCCCTTTCTGCTTCGGCACTGGGTCACCCATCTTGACGCGGTCGTCCTCACCCACCCGCACGGTGATCACGTCGGTGGTTTACCCGTCATTCTTTCGCGCGAGCTTGTGGGCGCAGTCTACGATTCAGCGCAGCAGTATTCAGGGCCAGCATACCATCATGCGCTTGAGGTGATGCGCGACCGACACATCCGTTGGATCCAAGCGCTGCGCGGCACGGCATTCGACCTGGGACCGACGACGCACGTGCACGTGCTCGCGCCGGAGTTGCCACTCATCACCGGCACGTCATCGGACATCAACAATAACTCAGTGGTGCTGCGAGTGACCTTTGGGCACGTGGCAATGCTCCTGACCGGCGATGCCCAATCCGAGGCGGAAGCACGGCTTCTATCACATGGCGACAGCGGTTTACGCTCCGACATCCTCAAAGTCGGCCATCACGGGAGCGCCTATTCCTCGACGCCGACATTCCTGGCAGCCGTGCAACCGAAGGTCGCCATCATCTCCTGCGGCTTGCATAACGTCTTCGGCCACCCAAGCCCGCGAACGCTCGCCGCGCTAAGCGCCAACCACGCTCAAGTCTATCGAACAGATCTAGACGGGGGAGTTTCCATCATCTCGGACGGTATTTCGATTCAAGCCACGTCAACGGTTCCTGCTTCGTATTAAACCTCGACTACTGCGCAAACAACCAGGCTCATCAGAAAGGACCGATGTCAATAGTTGCTCATCATTCAACCCAATCGATGAAGGCTTCCGGTGGTAAACAGTCCACGGCAGCATTGATAGCAGCGAGAACAGCGGGCGGGGTGAGCCTTTGATCGAGCAACCACTCCACTGCGGCATTGTCCGCATCACGCGCCTCTGCATACGCGATAAAGCATTCATCGCTGACCTCAGGCTCACACTCCATTGCCTCTCGTAGATCGGCCAGCGCAGCAGCGTTGTTGGCCCGCTGCGAAGTGTATGCTTGTCGTAGCACTTCGAGAAATTCATTTCGAGAGACGTTGACCGCCTCAAAAAATACTTGATCCAGCGGACAATCAAAGAAGAGGTATGGTCCCAGCGTTCCGCTGATAGCGGCGCGACCCTTATCAATGACGCGCGCCAAAAGTTTCACGCCGCCGAGCTTCTCATAAGGGCTGCGAGGTTCGTTAGTCCGTAAGTCGCTCGTGTGTTGTAGCATGGCACCTTATCCTAACGCTAGAGCATTCCTGACTAATGCTGACGAACCAGTAGCGCCGCACACAAGCACCTTCATTCGCTAGACCCCCCGCACGCGGCGCTGCAAAAACGCTCGTCGCAGGAGGCCTGTACTTATCACCAACGCAAGCGAGAGCATCGCAAGAAAGAACTCAATACCGATCCCCGGACCAAACCCGCCATTCAAGGCGGGCGACGGCCAAAACGGTTGATGCCCGAGCATGAGCCAGAGCGTCGTTGCAACGACCGCAGACATCAAAGTCGTGGCTTCAGCGAGTGGTATCCAGAAGTGATCCATTCCGCGCCATAGCGCGATTGAGGCGGCGATGAGCAAGACCGCCATAGCAGCCTCGGTACCTATGGCGCCGTATGCCGCCTCAGTTGGGAAACGCACCATTAACCGCAATCCCGGTAAGAACGTGCCGGAGCGCGCGACACCGTCCGCGTATCCCCCGAACTGACCGACAAAGCCGCCGAGGATCTTGTTAGACGCCGAAACTGCCCACTCCAAACCGAGAACCAGTAACGGCGCGACAAGTATCCGCAGCGTCTGTCGGTCAAGCGACGTACGCTCTAGCTGGGCGGTTGATCGTGTGCGAATTGATCGCTCAAGCATGGATCACACTCTCATTAGAAGCAGCGTCTATTCTATTCCTGACTGATTAGTTAGTCAACATATTGACGATACGATTGAGAAGTTCTACAAGCAAGGCCCTGCTCGATCTCGGACGCATGGATCTGAAGCAGCGCCTATAGTGATGCGATTGAGCCTTTTGGCACGCCAGAAGTCAACAGTTCGGGTCCGAGCTATCGTCCGCCGTTAGCTCTTTATACAATTCATTGTATTTGGTAGTATACAATATATGAAACTGGCTAAGCTGCAAGAGACGAAGTCGACGATTCGCTTCAGTGCCACGTTGTTTCGAACTAAGGCAACCGAAAAGATTGGATCGTCGACTCTTCTAACTCTGCCCAAGAACGCGAGTGCGACGCTGCCATCAAAAGGTATGAACATGGTTGAGGGGACTATCAATGGCTTCCCTTTTCGAGCTGCTCTTGAACCAAACGGCAAAGGCAGTCACCGGCTTAGGGTTAACAAAGCAATGCACGATGCTGCAGGCGCAGACGCTGTAGACACGGTAGCGGTGGAGATCACACGGGCCGGAGAAGAACCGGAGACCAGGGTGCCACTAGATCTACGCAAAGCCCTTGCAGCTGCCCCGCTGGCGCAGGCATTGTGGGCGGATATCACACCAATCGCGCGCCGGGATTGGATTCTTTGGATAAGCTCAGCCAAGCAGCCAGAAACACGCTGGGACCGGATCGAGAAAGCTTGCGCCATGCTTGCATCTGGAAAGCGACGAGTTTGTTGTTTTGGCGGGATGAAGTGGCTTATGAAAGATCACCCGACATTACCCGGATGGCTTCCGTTGCCAAACTCAAAGAATCGTCTTTCACCGAGATCGACAAAGTAGAAACTCCGTGGACGCCGACTTCATTGTGATCGGCGCTGGTGCGGCCGGGCTCGCAGCTGCTCGACGCCTTGCCAGCCGCTCGCTCCGGGTGATCTTACTGGAAGCACGCGACCGTATTGGCGGTCGCGTGTGGTCGCGCACTATTGCCCCGAGCAGAACGCCGGCCGAACTCGGTGCAGAGTTCATCCATGGCCCGGCACAACAGACGATGGCGCTGCTACGAGAAACAGGGATAGCAAGCACCGTCGCGGACGGCGACGCATGGATGTGCGGCGACGATGGCGGCCTGCGAGGTGACGACAAGGATTTTAGTCTGGCGTCTCGCGGCCTCGAAGGGGCCCACTTTCTCGCCAAGGACGAGAGCGCCGACGAATTTCTGCGGCGCCTCGAGCGAGATGAGCCGACACGCCAAATGGCGGATGCGGCGCGCGCATTCGTCGAGGGGTTCGAAGCCGCAGATCCCGCGATTGCGAGCGCGCGGGCGATCGCAGACGAGTTACGTTCTGGGGTCGATTCTCGGACTGCGCGGCCAATGGGTAGTTATCAGCCGATGTTCGAGCACCTACACAACGCCTGCGTCGCCGCGGGCGTGCATATTTGCTTGTCGACAATCGTGGAGCGGATCTCCTGGCGACCTGGTGCCGTTGCAGTCGACGTACGCGACCTTGGTGGTGCGCGGACAATTCGCGCGACAGGCGCCATCGTGACGCTACCCGTCGGGGTGCTGCGTCACAGCGGCGACATGACCGAGGTCGTATTCGATCCTGAGCTGCCCGCGAGCAAACGCAAGGCGCTTCAAGAGATTGAAATGGGGCACGCGGTCAAGGTGGCGCTATGGTTTCGGTCGGCGTTCTGGGAGCGGGTCCGTCATGGTCGCTACCGCGACGCTGCATTTTTCCGCTGCCCCCAACTTGCGTTCTCGGCGTATTGGACACAATTACCGGTGCGCAGCGAACTCATCATCGCATGGGCGGGAGGGCCTAAGGCAACCGTGCTACGCCGTGCCACGCAGGCGGAAGTCATCGAACAGGCCCTGAACGGCTTCGGGGCTTTATTCGACGAGCTCGCGCTCGTACGTGATGAGTTCGAAGGGGCCGCCATGCATGATTGGGGACGAGACCAGTTCGCGCGCGGGGCTTACAGCTACGTCGCTGTGGGAGGCGCGGATGCTCGCGCCGTGCTCGCGGCTCCGGTCGACAACACGCTCTTCTTTGCCGGCGAGGCGACATCGGTCGACGGTCAAGGCGGCACCGTGAACGGCGCTCTCGAAACTGGCGACCGCGCTGCTGCTGAGGCTGTGGCCGTCCTAAACGCCCGAGAACGACACAATGGTTGAAAGCGCACCATCGTTCCTCACACCGTGGTCGAGTTTTTACGTTATGACCGGTTCGTCAGCTGCGGCCTTGACCGGCCTGATGTTCGTTGTGATCACCCTGGTCGACCGCGTAGAACGCTCGCAAAGAAGCCAGGATGGGATCGCCACATTCAGCACGCCGACGGTGATGCACTTCTGCGCGGCATTGCTCGTGTCGGCTATTCTCAACGCGCCTTGGCGCTCGCTGATGCACGTTGCCATACTGCTAGGCATCGTTGGTCTCTGCGGAGCCGTCTATATTCTGCGCATCATAAGCCGGACGAAGCGCATGACCGCGTACACCCCCGACGTCGAGGACTGGGCGTGGTACACTATTCTCCCGTTTCTTGCCTACGGCGCGATCCTTGGCGGGGCTATCGCCCTCACAGCCGCCCCGGTGAATGCGCTCTTCGCTCTCGCCGGCGCCGTCATCTTACTGATCTTTATCGGTATACGCAACGCATGGGATGTCGTCACATACGTCGCCATCGGTGGCCCAAGCCAGCCGCGAGACTGAAACGCAACAGCCAAAGGTTAAACGGCATCAAAAATTGACAATTACGATAACGTAATATACTATATCGTAGTAATACTTACCTTTCCCCCAAAAATACCCCAGTAAGGACGCGCGATGACTGAGTCTGACGAACTATTCTTGAGCGCCCTCGAGAGCTGCGGCATTCCCAATCATCTGCTTCGACACCGTGACCACGTACGGGCAGCGTGGCTCTATATCACACGAGATGGACCTGAAAAGGCGGTCTCCGCAATGCAACGGGCCATCCAACGATTTGCAGCGCATCACGGTCACGAGCGCAAGTTCAACCTGACTCTCACCGTCCTATGGGTGAAGCTTGTGGCCGCGCATGTGGCGCACCACAGATGTCCGACATTTGATGATTTTGCCGAGACCAATGTTGCGCTGCTCGATAAGGATCTAGTCTTGAAGTTCTATACTCGCGAGCGGCTTTTCTCGAACGCGGCGCGACAGAGTTGGCTCGATCCCGATCTACGAAGCCTGCCTAACGTATCGTGAGCAAGACGCGCCTCA
This sequence comes from Vulcanimicrobiota bacterium, assembly GCA_963764965.1. Taxonomy (GTDB): domain Bacteria; phylum Vulcanimicrobiota; class Vulcanimicrobiia; order Eremiobacterales; family Eremiobacteraceae; genus JAFANK01. The sequence goes on along the minus strand of CAVXUM010000003.1, from coordinate 235,582 downwards.
AGTTCGTTCCGCAGCTTCACCGAGCGACGCACCAAATCGGCCTTTCCATCGCCGGCGTGCCAGATTTGGACGTGACGCAAGCCGAGGCTGTCATCCTGGCCTTTCTTGACGAGCATGGACGTTCTACGATGTCCGATCTGCATCGCGCATTTGGCCACCGGCGTTCGACGCTCACCAACATTGTGGATCGTCTGGTCGCGCGCCAGTTTGTGGACAGGGATGTCAGTACAACCGATCGCCGCTCCTTGAACGTGACCCTGTCGAAGAAGGGGGCCGTTGTCGCGCGGCGGGTGCATCGACTGCTGGTCGCGCTGGAAACCGAAGCGCTACGAAATACTTCGGAGCGCGACGTGGCAATGTTGCATAACGTGCTCGCTCGGCTCGACGTCGACAAGCGGCGTTCGTCGAGGTTCAGGTAACGCTACGAGCTTAGCGAACCCCTCACCCGGTTGGTGGCGGCCGATTCGGCTTTGACAGATATGGGAGATCCCTGACGAACGATCACATCGGAGGCGGTCGACGTGTTGGTGTCGTCGACGATGGCGATCAACGGATGACTGTGGTCGTCGCCGAGCACGTGGAGATCCTCGTCTCCACCGATGTTGATGATCACCGTGATCACGCCGTTTGGATTCCCGGACCTCGAACCCTCGGGCTGCGGTGCCTTGATCCAGCCTGGCTTGCTGGCGGAGGGTGTTGGCAGTCCTGGAGAGCCTGCAGCCGCTGCCATAGTGCCTGCAGCCCTGTCGTCGGTGTCCGTCGTCGATTCGCTATCGACCACACTGACATCGTTTCGTTCGGGCAGTGCGCTCGAGGGGACTTGGTTCGCGGTCGCGTCAACCCCACCGCGACCTACGACCGCCATTGTGCTCGTAGTGCTTACCACATTGGCATTAGGGTTGGAAAAAATGGCGCCACCGCCTCCGCTGCAGGCCCACGCGAGCGCACAGGCGCCCGTCAGTGCAGAGAATCGAATCCAACCACGCATGTCCATCTACTCCAATCGCGTCGCATGTCTCGCTTGCTAAGAGTAGCGCGTGGACCTGAATGGCTCATTAAGCGCGTGTGAGAAGGTTGGAAATCTGCAGGCCTGTTCTATCCACCGTGAAGGGGGTCAGCAAGCGGATATTGCTCGTGCAGCCCTCGCTGTTTGAACCTCTGTAAGAACTTCGCTTGCTCTTTATGGTCCCCATCGGGATCGAATCCGAACGTCAGTTGCTCGGCGATCGCGCTATCCACCGGCCAACCTTGGGCGATCCTCACAAGCGCGCAAAACGTGGATGTCCGCCCTTCTCCCGCGTTGCAATGGACGAAGATCGGATGCATCGAGCGTGTTGAGCAGATCAGTAGCCATTGGAGCGCTTGTTCATCGTCAGGCGCTCGGTTGTTCTCGACCGGGATATGGATGGGCTCCAGCTCGGCGGAGGCGTTCTTGACCCCTGGGCCCAGATCGTGCGATCGTAGATTCACGACCGTTTTGAATGCCTGACCCGCAAGCCATCTATATCCAGCAACTTTCGGCTCGGCGCCTCGCGCCAACCACGGCTCGATCCAAGCGAAGTTATCGATCTCCTTTTTGTTCGGAACCTCTAAGCCATCGCTCATGTCTAAACCGCAAGACGTCTATCGAAGAAAGGCGGGTATGGGCGGCGCATTGCTCAACGCCGGCAGGTCGAAAAGGTCGGTCACCGTCGCCAGGACGTCGTAGTGATTGATCTTCTGGCTATAGCGGCCCGGAATGACCAAAGGCCCGACGGCAACCGTCGCGATCTGGTTGTCCGAACCGTTGTCGTCTTCATCCCAGGTCAAGATCAGCAGACCCCGATGCGTCGCGTCATACTCCAGGATCGGAGGCAGGTTGGCGGCGAGCCACGCGTCTCCCATTGCGATCGTCCCATCATGCATGTCATTGCGCAGATTGGGCACGACGAACGCCACGTTCGGATAGGTATTAGCCGAGATGTCTGACGTTATCTGGGAATACGGCACGACGCTTTGCGCCGGCGTGTCGGCGAAATCGATCAGCGGGTTATGCTTTCGTGCATAGGCATCCTCACTGCACACCGGTGAACCGACCGCCGGTAGATCCTCCATGTAACCCTTGACGCTCTTCTTGGCGCGAAGCAATTCGCCGCCCAGGCTCGGTCCCGAAAACTGAAGCGGACAGGCGTCGCTGTGGATGCCCTGCGTCGAGCCGGAATACAGCGCGAGGTAGTTGGGTTCGCTCGGATGGGCGACCGCATAGCTGCTTGTGAATAAGGCATTCTTGTTGGCAAGAGCGTTGATGTAAGCCGCATCGGGGTTGCCGACGATCTCACGGAAGCTGCGATTCTCCATGATGACGATCGTCAGGTGGTCGACGCTGGTTGCGCCGCGTGGGCTGCTACTGCGTTTCGCGATCGGCGCAAAAGACGCCGCTGACGCTGTGGGGGAAGGCGCGCTACCCCGGTCCTGCGCGCTCCCGCATCCGGCCAAATCTGCCAAACCAAGCAACGCGAGCGCAACGAGGCACGCGCTGCGCACGATACGATGCGCCATCATCTTATATCGGAACTATACCCACAAACGGGGTTGCCATCACGAGCGAGGCGGCGCCGAGACGGTGAACGGCCCTAGATGCTCCATTGCCACGCGTTCCAGGATTCGACCGTGGGGTTGGGGTCGAAGCCTTTGAAATCGACGCTGATCGGCTCCTGCTGACGCTGCCACCACAGGTAGATATGCGGGTTGTCGCGCGCGAGCAGCTCCTGGATACGGAAGTATGCGCGCTGGCGCGTCGGCCGGTCATAAGCAAGCAGCGCAAGGCGCTGTTGCGCGTCCATCTCCCGATCGCAATAGCGCGAATCATTATATCCCAGCGGTGGGAGCATGTGACACATGTGCTGCGACGAGTTATCAGGGTCGATGCCCGAATACCAGGGAGCGATCGCTAGGTCGAACCTGCCGCGATGCAAGATGCCGCCCAAACCTGCCGGCGCGTAGAGCAGATCCGCTGGGTAAAGCTTGATGATCGAGTCGATGCCGACGTCCTTGAGCATCGCCTGCGCCAGGACGACGAGCTTGCGGTGCGTCGCGTCGGCGATATCGGAGACGAAGACGAGGCGTAACGGCACGCCGTGTCGCCGGACGATGCCATCCGAGCCTGGCGAGTAGCCGGCCTCACGCAGCAGCTGGCGGGCGCGCACCGGGTTATATGACGGAGGCCGAGCATCCGGGTTGAACGCCCACAGCCAATCGGGAAGGTCCTCGGTTGCCATCTTCTCCTGGCCGCTGGTCAGGGTCTTCACGAGTTTGGGCTTGTCGATTGCGCAGGCGATCGCCAGCCGCACGCGCGGATCGCGCAATTGCGGGCGGGCGAAGTTCAACTGGATGCTCTGGTAACCGTTCATGTCGTCCCAAACGATACTGACGCCAGGAACGTCCTTCAGCTCCTTATACGTGTCGATGGAGGCCTGGAACATGTAGTCGATCTGATGGGTGCGCAGCAGTTGGATGGCTGTGTGCTCATCTGGGATGACTTGAATGCGGATCTGCTTGAGCTTAGGTTTGCCCATGAAGAAGGCGTCATTCGCCGCCAGGGTGATGTGGTCTCCGTGCACCCACTCGACGAATTTGAACGGCCCGTCGCTGACCAAGGGTTGGGTGTTGAACTGGATCTGGTTGACGTCATGATATTTCGACAGGACGTGAGCGGGTGTGACGTCATACGGCTGGTCGCTCTCCGCGAAGAACGTGTTGACGAAGGGAGAGAAACGCTGTTCGAGGTGGACGATGACCGTGAACGGATCGGGGGTGTCGATCGCGCGGATGTCATCGTATCCATGGCGTGAGACGGCGTCGTTGGCCGGGTTCATGATGGCTTGCCAGGACCACTTGACGTCTGCGCTTGTGACCGGCACGCCATCGCTCCAGCGCGCATTGCGGCGCAGATGATAGGTGATCGTCAGGCCATCCTTGCTGATGCCCCCGTTCTCCGTGGTGGGAATGCTTGTGGCGAGCATGGGCACGGGTTCGCCATGGTCGTTGGCCGAGACCAAAGGCTCGAACAAGAGCCGGTCGACGAATCCCTCCGCCGTGCTTGAGGAGAGCACCGGATTGAGCGTTTTGAGATCCTGCGGCAACGCGACGCGCAATATTCCCGGCTGCGTCCAACCGCTTCGTCCGTGAGCCAGGCCGCCACCGGTCACGACCTTCGTGCAACCGCCGAGCAGCAGACCGATAGCGACGCATGCGAACAACCGGTGGTAGTGGATGGCATTCACGCCCATGCCGTTCTCGCAGCAGGCGCTTCGGTCATTCGACCCGATACGCGGATCAGGAAGGGAACGCGGGTGAAGCTCGATGAACAGCGTCAATAACTTGAATCGTTTCGGAGGGTTCATCATGCGTCCGATCGTTCTCGTATTCGCCCTCATCGTTGCGGCCATAGCTCCAGCTTTGGGCGCGGAAAGCGCCGCGACGAAGATCCAGCGCGCGCTGTCCGCCGCGCCTCCGTCCATTCAGGCTGGTGCCACGATCATGGACGCCGATGCGCACGGGAAGATGACCGTGTTGCGCAAGGGCACCAATGGATTCACGTGCTTCCCAGGTCACCCAGGTGTGGTGGGAGATGACCCGATCTGCGCGGATGCGCAATCGATCATCTGGATGCAAGACTTCTTGGCGCACAAACCCAGACCGACCAACAAAGCGCCCGGCATCGTCTACATGCTCGCTGGGGGCACCGACTGGAGCGGATCGGACCCGTTTGCCACCAAGGGGACGCCCATCCACGAGCCGCCGCATTGGATGATCATGTGGCCCTACGACCCCAAGACAACGGGGCTGTCATCCAAGGTCAGTAACACCGGCACCTGGATCATGGATGCCGGCACGCCATGGGCGCACCTGATGATCAATCAAGTACCCTAGCGCCATCCGCCGCTGACCGCGATGAAGCCGGACGATCGATCTACCGGATCAGCCGGGCGGCTTGTGCTGTGTCCAACGCCGCTGGGCAATCTCGAAGACGTCACCCTGCGCGTGCTTCGCGTCCTGCGCGAGAGCGATGTGATCTTCGCCGAGGATACGCGCGTGACGAAGACGTTGTTGCGCCACTACGATATCCTCACTCCGCTGCGGTCCTTTCATCAGAAGGCGGAGGCAGCGCGCTTGCGCGAGCTGCGCACACTCCTGGCCGAAGGTAAGCTTGTCGCGATGGTCAGCGATGCGGGCATGCCCGGCATCTCTGATCCGGGCAGCGAACTCGTCCGCGAGGCTCGCAGCGCCGGCGCGGCCATTGAGGTCTTACCGGGGCCGAGCGCGCTTCCAGCCGCGCTCGTGCTGTCCGGCTTTGACATCAGCGGGTTCCGCTTCGATGGTTTCCCGCCGCGCAAGCCCGGCGAGCGTCGTACATACCTTGCGACGCTCGAACGTGAGCCGGCCGCCGTGGTCTGGTTCGAGGCTCCCAACCGCGTCGTGGCGCTGTTGCAGGACGTCGCTGAGGTGCTTGGCGAGCGCCGCATCTTCGCACTGCGCGAGTACACCAAGAAATTCGAGCAGCATCTCTATGGCACGGCGCGCGAGGTCCTGCAGCAGCTGAGCGACCCGCCCCGCGGCGAGTTCACGCTCGTGCTGGAAGGGGCTCGAGTCGGACCGGCAGCGGTGAGCGCCGACGTAATGCGGGCGATCGATCTATTGCGCGGGCGCGGTCTCGGTGCAAAAGATGTCGCACAAGCCCTGCATTCAGCGACCGGTCTATCTAGGAACGAGTTGTATCGGCTCGCGCTCAAGGCCCGGGGCGACTAAGAGCGGGCTAGCAGGCTTCTCCCGCCGGCGTCTGAAAAAACATCCACCCATGGCAAAAGACACGTTTTATCTCACCACGCCGCTGTACTACACGAACAGCACCCCGCACATCGGTCACGCCTACAGCACGATCGCCGCTGACATCCTCGCGCGCTTCCACCGCGTGACGGGCAATGGCAAAGCGCATTTCCTCACGGGCTCAGACGAGCACGGGCCCAAGGTGGCAGACGCTGCGGCCGCAGCGGGCAAAGCGCCCAAGCAGTTCACCGACGAGATCGTGGAACGTTGGAAGAGCGCCTGGCGTGAGCTCGACATCTCGTACGACCAGTTCATCCGCACGACCGACCCCGATCACGAAGCTGCGGTGCAGGCCATCTTCGTGAAACTGCGCGAGCAAGGCGACATCGTGCCAGGCAAGTACGAAGGCTGGTATTGCCGCAACGACGAGACGTTTTGGCCGGAGACCAAACTCGTCAACGGACGCTGCCCGAACCCGGAGTGCGGCCGCGAGGTCGAGTGGGTCTCCGAGGACGCGTGGTTCTTCAAGCTTTCCAATTATCGAGACATCCTCGTCGACCACTTCAACACGTTCCCGGATTGGGTGAGACCGGCGAGTGCCTGGAACGAAATGGCGTCGCTCCTGCGCGGCGGGCTCGAAGACCTGTGCGTCTCGCGGGCATCGGTGACCTGGGGCATCCCCATCCCCGGCGAGTCCAAGACGATATACGTCTGGTTCGACGCGATCTGCAACTACATAACCGCCGCCGGCTACCCGCACGACATGCAGCGCTTCAATCGCCTCTGGCCGGCCGATGTGCAGCTCATCGGCAAAGAGATCCTACGCTTTCACACGATCATCTGGCCGGCGATTCTCATCGCGCTCGACCTGCCGCTACCCAAGCTCGTCTTCGCTAACGGTTGGATCACGATGGAAGGGCAGAAGATGAGCAAAAGCGTCGGCAACGTCATCCGACCCGGCGAGCTGATCGAACGCTTCTCGGTCGATGGGGTGCGCTACGTGCTCTTCGCGCAGGCGCCCTATGGCGTCGATTTCAGCTTCAGCGAGGAGTCATTGCTACGACGCTACAACGCCGAGCTCGCAAACGACCTCGGCAACCTGGTGCAGCGCGTGCTTTCGATGTTAGGACGGTACCGCAAGGGTGTCGTGCCGGCAAAGACGTCCGGCGACGAGATCAACGTGGAGTTTGAGAACACGCTCCAAGCGACGCGGTCGGCATTTGAGCAGGTCGACTTTCGCGCGGCGCTGACGGCGATCTGGGAGCGCGTCACCTCGCTCAACCTCTACGTCGAGCAGTCCAAGCCCTGGGTGCTCGCCAAGAGCGGCGATGATGCGGCGCTGGACGAGACGCTCTACAATCTTTGCGAAGGGGTGCGCTGGATCGCCGCGTTCATCTACCCGTTCATGCCCAGCGCGGCCGAGTCGGTATGGGACGCGCTCGGGCAGACGGGTACGCCTGGCGAGGCTTGGGAGACGACGTTGCGCTGGGGTCGCCTGGAGCCGGGCACGCAGACCAGCGTCCCACCGGCATTGTTCCCAAGAGTCGAAAGCGAAGCCGAACCGGATCGACCGTGACACTCGTCGACACGCACGCGCACCTCGATGGCGACGAGTTCGCCGCGGATCTCGACGCCATCGTTGAAAGGGCGTCGAACGCGGGCCTGCGTGCCATCATCTCAGCGGGTCAGGACGAGGCCACCAGCCAGGCGACGCTGGGGCTCGCTAGCCGTTTTTCGATACTGGCTCCCGCCGTCGGCGTGCACCCGCACTTAGCCAAAGATGCAGGCGACCTGCGCTGGCTGGCTCCTTTGCTCGACGATCCTCGCGTGGTCGCAGCCGGCGAGATGGGGCTGGATCATCACTACGACTTCTCGCCGCGCGACCGGCAGCGCGAGGTCTTTGCGCTGCAGCTCGAGATGGCGGGCCAGCGTGGGCTGCCCGCCATCATCCATTGCCGCGAAGCGTACGCCGAGGTGATGGCGGTGCTGCGCGGTCACCGCAGGCCAGGCACGCAAGCGGTCATCCATTGCTTCACCGAATCGTATGACGTCGGCAAGCGCCTGATCGAAGAACACGATGTCTACTTGGGGATCGGCGGCGCGGTCACGTTCAAGAGGGCAACCGATCTGCACGACGCGGTCAAGCGTCTCCCGCTCGATCGCCTGGTGCTCGAAACTGATTGCCCCTATATGACGCCCGTGCCACACCGGGGCAAGCGCAACGAACCCGCGTACATGACGCTGACCTGCGATGCCGTCGCAGCGCTACGCGGAATCTCCACCGAGGCCGTCGCGCAAGCGACGACGGCGAATGCCCAAAGGTTGTTCCCCAAACTGGCGATGACCGTCTGAACGGGGCTAAGCGCTCGGTTCAGGCTGCGGCGAGCGCGCGCGACCAGTTGCGATCGAAGTCTGCCCGGAGCGCGTCGGCGCCCGACCCGAATTCGCACGCCGGCGCGACTACGCCGACTTCGTGTGCCTCATCCAGACCGTTGCGCGTGAGGTTGGCTGATCCGACGTAGATCTCGGATCTCGCGTCGACATACTTCTCGTGCATATAGTCGTGCCGCAGTGCCCGAACCTGAACGCCGGCACCCAATAGATCGCGCAGCGCCCGTTTTTGCGCAGGGCTGCTCTGGGAAGCGGTGGACGCGGCGACGAGGACGCGGTCATGATGCCCGGTAGCGCAGCGTGCCTTCAAAGTTCGGACGGTGCGACGGTCGGAAAGATCCTCAGTCGCGATGCGCAAGTCGGCATCGGAGGCCAACAGATGGCTGACGCGCTCGCGAATGACGCTACCGGGGCCGGTGACCACGAAATCCGCATCCGGCGATGCGGCGCCGGTTATTGAAGCCTCGACCGCGTTGACGTCACGCGGTGACGAATCCACGACGAGCACATCGCCAGGATGAAAGCAGGCAGAGCGTGTGGGGTTCGCGGTGGATATCAGCGCGGTCGCATGGTCGACGACCGCAGCTTTACCGTGCCACAGCTCGGCGGGGTGATCTTCGATGATTAGCTGCACCTGCGGCCAGAAGATGCGTCGCAGCGACTCGAGCACACCGGCGTCGCGCTGTTCGGGAGAATGCGCAGTGCTATCGGCTGCACGATCGTAACGGAACGGATCGCCTTCCACGTGCAGGATCACGTCGACGTGACGCGCGGCGGCATCGTTCAGACTGGTCACGACATGCGGGTCCGAGACGGTGAAGAGCTCGGCCTCAATGCTGGAATGCGCTGCGTCGAATGCTGCGCACATCGTATCGCGCGCAGCCTCGCCGAATGAGACATGTAGCTGATCCATGCAGCTTAGGTCACGCTGCCGGAGAGCAGGGTCAAGAGCAAGGTCATAACACGCGCGTCGCCACCCCAGGAAAGGCTTTTCGGCCATCCGAACCCAGCCAGACGCACATGGATAAAGGAAGCCCCGTTCGCGAGATGTTCGACAGGATCGCGGGGCGGTACGATATCGCCAACACCGTCATGACGGGCGGCGTCGACGCGCTCTGGCGCAAGCAGGCGGCGAGCAGTCTCATGCTCGCTCCGGATGCTCGCGTGCTCGATCTGTGCTGCGGCACGGGCGCGCTCACGCGTGAGCTGGCGCGGCGCGTGCCGGCTGGTCACGTGACGGGCGTGGATTTCAGCCCGCAGATGTTGTCGGTCGCGCGCGCACACGCAGGCCCGCGCAACACGACCTATCAAGAGGCGGACGTGCTTCGCTTGCCGTTCGATTCCGGCTCCTTCGACGCCGCAGCCATGGCGTTTTCGATGCGCAACGTCACTGACATCGGGGCCTGCCTGCGCGAGGTCGCGCGCGTGCTCAAAGCCGGCGGGTCGTTCGTCAACCTCGAGGTCGGCAAACCTGAGAATCCGCTCCTGCGACGCGCTTTCTTCGGCTACTTCTACGGCGTGATCCCGCTGCTGGGCGGTCTGGTGGGCGGAGACCGGATGGCTTATCGTTACCTGCCGCAATCGCTCATCAACTTTCCCACGGCGCGCGCGCTTGCCACCCTTTTCAAGGACAATGGTTTCCCGCACACGCGGTCCGTCAGCTTGATGGGTGGCGTGGCCAACTTGCACATCGGCACCACGAACGCGGTCCCGGCCGAACGAGCGCGGCTGGAGCTGGCAGCGGCCATCACGTGATCACTCCAGCGGCCCCGAGCGCTATCCGAGACGTCGTCGAGCAGTTCGTCCGCGAAGAGCTCAGCCAAGAGAACGCCCAGATCGCAGGTGCCGTTTGGGCAATGCTTGACGCCGGCGGCAAGGAGCTGCGCCCGCGGATCACCCTGCTGGCCGCAGCCGCCAGTGCGCCGGACGCGCCGAAGGATCCGGTCCTGGCCTCCTACATGGAGCTCATCCACGTCGCGACGTTGATCCACGACGACGTCGTCGACAACGCCAACCTGCGACGCGGGCGTGATTCCACAAACAACGTGCACGGCAATCGCTTCTCCGTCCTGGCCGGCGATTATCTCTTCTCATGGGTGTTCAAGAAGGTCACCCTAGGTTACGACAATCCCGTTCCGACCATACTCTCCTCCATGCTGTCGGAGATCTGCAACGGCGAGGTCAAGCAGTTGCGCGCGATGGGCAACCTGGCGCTGCAACCGGATCAGTATTTCGAGATCATCGGCAAGAAGACGGCCGAGCTCTTCGCCTCGAGCGCCGAGGTCGGTTCGATCGTCTCGCTGCAGCGCACCACCGGCGCATCCGGGCCGTCGCTGCGGCGCCACCCTGCCGTGCAAGCGATGCGAGCCTACGGCTGGGCGTTCGGTTTGGCGTTTCAGATACGCGACGATCTGCTCGACGTCACTGCCAGCGATGCCGTGCTGGGCAAACCGGCCGGCTCGGATTTGCGCGAGCGCAAGGTGACGCTACCGCTAATCCTGGCCTTGGAGTCAGGGGATTCGGCACTACGCCAAGCCGTCAGCGAGCTGTTCGCGGCTACCGATATGGGTGACCCGGCCGCAGCGACGGCGCTGGCGAACGTCGTCGGGCGTTTGCGACGCAGCCCCGCGATCGAGAGGGCCAAGCGTATGGTCAAGGACTACGAGCTGCAGGCCCGGGTGGCGCTCAAGCAGCTGACCCCCTCCAAAGCGGTCGCCGAGCTTGAAGCCCTGACGCACGCTCTTAGCGAATACTCATCCTGAGCCAGCAGGCCCATCACGACCCACGCCGATATCCCTTATAAGGAAGAAGAAGGAGCGACACAGAGCACATGACCCCCATTTTTGCGATCATCAGCGGTCCCGAGATCGCCGTCCTCGTCGGTCTTGCGGTGTTGCTGTTCGGCGCCGACCGGATCCCCAAGCTCGCGCGCTCCATGGGGCAGGCCAAAAAAGAATTCGAGGCGGCTCAAGCTGGCCAGTCTTCGCCGTCGTCACCACCTGAAGCGCCAGCGCCTCCGCAGACGCCCACGCAACCTCCCGCCGCGCCGCAGCCGTAACGGGCGAGAGCCGAATCGATGTCGACGCAGATGGCCGAGACGCCAACGCAGCCTCGGCCGGTTTCCGACGACGTCGAGATGACGTTCACCGAGCACCTGGCGGAGCTGCGACGCCGGTTGCTCGTCGTGGTGGTCGCCGTCGGCGGGTGCTCGCTGGCCGCCCTTGCGGTCATGAAGTACATCCTCAGGTTCGTCGAAGACGTTTTCTTGCGTGGTATCCCACTGCACGTCTTCTCGCCGGCCGAGATCATACGCGTCCAGTTGAAGATGTCGGTGCTCGTCGGCGTGGTCGTCGCATTTCCCATCGTGCTCTATCAGGTGTATGCGTTCATCGCGCCGGCGCTGGACCGTCGCTTGCGCTCCCGCGTGGTCTGGTACGCCCTTCCCAGCTTCGCCATGTCGGCGCTCGGTCTGGCCTGCTGCGGTTACATCGTGCTGCCGTTCGTCATGAACGCGTTATTGCGCATCACCAGCAACTCCGGTCTGATCGGTACGTATCAGCTCGAGCCCACGGTGGGATTCATCACCTTGCTGTTGGCCATCTTCGCGGTCATGTTCCAACTGCCCATCGTGCTGTCCATCCTGGCGAGTGTGGGATTGGTCAATGCCCGAGGTCTCGCCCGCGGCTGGCGCTACGCGACCATCGTCATCGCGATCGCAGCCGCCATCGCCGCGCCCGACGGCAACCCGCTCACCATGGGGCTGCTGGCGGCGCCGCTGCTCCTGCTGTATCTGCTGAGCATCATCGTGGTGCGCTTCACGCAGCCGAAGATCTCACCTCGCTGAGCTTTGGCGTAGGTGAATATTTTCAGCGGCGAGAAGGCCGAATCACACCATAACGCGTCCTTGACAGCGAGGCTTATCGACAACCAGTGAGCGCATCGCCCGCCCGCGCCGCATCGGCGACAGCCAAGCGCGCTTCACCGCACGGCGCCAGCGAGCCGTTGCTCGAGGAGCTGCTCAACCTCCTTAGCAACGTGTTGTTCCCGGTGGTCATCTTCCTGATCTGGGCCGCCATGACCACGGTCGGCACGATCGTCGATCAGAACCAGCCGACCCAGCATTACTACGACACCTACCCGCTGGCGATCGCCAACGCCGTCACGCGTCTGCATCTCACCAGCATCTTCCATTCGGTGCCGTACATCTCGTTGGTCGTGCTGCTGCTGCTCTCGATGTCTGTGTGCACGTTCCGGCGCGTGATCCCGAAGCGCTTCCCCAAAGACCGCGCCGTTCCGATCGGCAATTTCGGGCTGCATGCGTCGCTTGCGGCCGTTGGGGATGTCGAGCGCACCAGCGCCGCGGTGCAGGGCTATCTGCGCTCGCGCGGTTTCGCGGTGCGCAGCCACGTCCAGGACGGCGCGCGCTGGCTGTTCGGCGACAAACAGAAATGGGCGCGCTACGGCGTGCTGGTGGCGCATTTAGGTTTTGCCGTCATCGCCTTTGGCGTCTTTTTGGGCTGGCTGCGTGGCTATTCCGGGCAGGTCGTGCTCTATCAAGGAGACACAGCCACTGTTGCGCCGGCCGGCCTGCATCTGACGCTGGAGCGTTTTACCGCGCAGTTCGTGCCCGTGCAGACGCCGAGCGGCGTCAGCTATCAGGCGCAAAAGTTCCAATCCAACGTGCTGTTCGCCGATTCGAGCGGCGACAGCACGCGCGCGAACATCCTGGTGAATCATCCGCATATCACGCACAATGGCGTGTATTTCTATCAGGCGTCGTATAGCTTTGCCGGCCATCTCCAGGTGACGCGTCAGGGCAAAGTCATGCGGCTGCCGGGCACGGACGGGCGCTTGAACCCGCAGGACGCGATCTTCTTGCCGGGCACGAGCCGCGTCATCGAGTACGGCACGTTGTTGGGACCGACCGATCCATCCCAGACGCCACCCGGCGTCGCGTTGCCCAAAGCGGACGAATACGCGATCTGGGTCTTCCATGACAACATCCCGACGACCAACCGGCCGCTGCTCGTGCCCATCGGGTCCAGCGTCGACGTCGGCGATGGATACCGCGTGAGCGCGTTGCCGCCGACCCCATCGACCGGCCTCACCTACCGCTTCGATCCCGGTCAGGGCTGGGTCGGGATGGGTTGCCTGATCCTCGTCGCCGGGTTCGTCATGGCGCTGTTCTTCGTGCCGGTGAAGCTGTACGCGAAGATCGGTAGCGCGGCGGAAGCGGGAGCGCACAGCGTCGTCGAATTCGCCGCTACTACGACAAAAGGCAATGCCATCTATGAAGACGAGTTCGCCGCATTGCGCGCAGGTCTGCAGCGTGCGACGGCGCAAGCCGGTGAAACGGGAAGCGATAAGGGTGACGTGAGAGCATATGCCTGAGAACAATCAATACACCCAGTACAACGCCAACGTGCAAGCGGCGATGAGCCAGCACACGTTGCAGTACATGGGGTGGTATGACGCCGCGGTCGTGCTGTACGCGTTGGCGGTCGCTGTTTTCGTCGGCTATTGGTTCTTCCGCAGCCGCAGCATTCTCGGTTTCGGTTTGCTGCTGACCGTCGCCGGCTTGGTCAGTCAGGCCGCAAGTCTCGGCTTGCGAGCATACTATAGCCATCACGTGCCCTGGAACGATCTTTACGGATCGCTTTCGATGGTGTCGTTCTGGGCGATCTTGCTGTTCTTGATATTCGGCTCGCGGCTCAACATATGGTACGCGGGTCCGCTGGTCATCGGCTGCACCGACGCGCTCCTGGCATACGCGAAGGGGTGGAACAAGGGTCTCGAGCCGCTCGTGCCCTCGCTACAGAGCCCGTGGATCTTCATCCACGTGCCCATCGTCTTGGCGTCCTACGCCGCGTTTCTCATCGGCTTTGCGACGAGCATCTTGTTCTTGCTCAAGAAGTGGGATGAGGACCGAGCGGCGATGGTCGCGGGCAAGTCATTGGGTGCTGCGGTCGCGGCGCCGGGTGAAGCGCTGGGAAGGCCCTCGTGGCTTTCGTGGTTGGACACCTTGCCTGCGTCGTCGCGCTTGGACGTCATCTCGTATCGCGTCATCGCCGTCGGCGAGATCCTGCTCACCGTCGGGATCATCCTGGGCGGCGTGTGGGCGCACATGGCTTGGGGCAGCTACTGGCAATGGGATCCTAAGGAGACAGCGGCGTTAGCCTCATGGCTCATCTACGCCTCGTATCTACATCTGCACACCAGGCCGTCGTGGCGCGGACCGCGCGCGGCGTGGTGGTCCATCGTCGGGTTTGTCTCGATTTTGTTCTGCTACTTCGGCGTGAACATCTGGATCAGCGGGCTGCACTCGTACAAATAGCGCCGATCACTTCGCGGGCGCGCGGTTGGTGACGAGCCACAGCTTGGGCGTGCGCGCGAGCACCCACACCTTCACACCGTGTTTGGCCAGCCCCTCGACGTCGTGGGGGCCGATGACGCACAGCACGCGCGCGCTCTGACCGAAGAAGACCTTGGGCACTTCATCGGCGCCGGTGAATCCCACCGGCGTCACTCCGTGCGACTCCGTATAGAACAATAGCGAGTTGCCCCCAGGGGGCCCGGTGATCCCCACCTTGTCGCCAGGGCGGTAGTACGACATGACCGTGGCGGCCATGCCCTTCATAGGCTTGAACGCTTCGGTGCGCGGTAGTATGGAGAAGGCGACGGCGCCGATGAAGCCGGCCATCATGAGCGCGAGTCCGACCGGCGCGATCCAGACACGATTGAAGACGTAGGTGCACAACAGCGTCGCGATCGCGGTCGGCACGACGAACCATCCGAGCAAGGTGAGCGACGGCGCGAGCGCATGGAATGGGCCGGCGTTTTGCGACTCGCCATAGACGATGACGCCGATGGTCACAAGCACGAGCGCCGCCGGCAAGAAGATGAGCGCGCCGCGCAGGGTCTTGACGTTGTTCTCGGCGATCGCATCGGCGAGCACCAGGCCTGTGAGGATGGCGAAGCTTGGGAATATGACGACGATATAGTTCGGCAGCTTGGTCTGCGCCAGCGAGAAGAAAAGGAATGGCACGATGGTGGCGATGAGCAGGAAGCGCTCGTCGTCGCCGCGGCGCTGCCAAGCCGTCTTGATCGCCTTGGGCACAAAGGCCACGAATGGGAAGAACCCGATCGCCGCGACCGGAAGGTAGTACCAAAACGGTCCGGGTTGATTCTCAAAGGGCGTGAGGAAGCGCCCGACAGTGCTCAATCCGAAATACGCCGCGAGAAAACCGGCGCCGTTGTGGACAGTTTCAAGCGCGAACCACCACCCGGCTAACACGAGGTAGACGGCCGTACCGCCAAGCCACGGGAGCCGCTGCCAAAAAGGCCGCCGGGTCCACACGAGGTAGACGACCAGCACCAACAGCGGTAGCGCCAGGGCGACCGGGCCCTTGGTGAGCGTCCCCAGCGCTGCCGCGACGACCGCGATCCAAAACGCGGACCGATCGCCGTCGCGCACGGCGAAGTAGATCCATAGCGTCGCGACGGTCGTGAAGAACAGCAGCATGCTGTCGAGGATGGCCATGCGCGACAGCACGATGACCTCGAGGCTCGTCCCCAACGCCAGCGCAGCCACCAGCCCTGCGATCTCGCCGTACAAGCGCCGCCCGGCGACGTAGACCGCGATCGCGGTGAAGACCCCGAACAGCGCGCTGGGCAGCCGCAATGCGAACTCGTTGAGCCCGAAGAGCGCCACCGAAGCGGCGGCGGTCCAAAACCACAGCGGCGGATGGATGAACCATGGCTTGTAGTTGAAGTGCAGCGTCAACCAGTCGCCCGTGCGGAAGAGCTCTTTGACGATCTCGCCATAGTTCGGCTCGCTGTTATCCCAGAGCGATCCAAAGCCCAAACGCACGAAATACAAGAGCGCCACAAAAGCAAAGACGCCGAGGCGTATCAGCCGCAGCGTTGCCGGTGGGACGTTCGCCCTGTCTCGCACGTGAATGAGGTTGCCACGATTCGCATAACTTACCTTCCATGGACAGCGCCGCGGCTGGGGTCTTTGCGCGCACGCTGCGTATCGCGACGCGGCGCAGCCCGCTCGCGCTCGCGCAGACCAAGCTCGTCGTCGAGCGGCTGCAGGCGCGTGCCGGCGTGCGCTGCGAGCTCGTGCCGATCACGACCAAGGGCGATGCCCAAGCAGATCGCAGCCTGATCGCGATCGGCGGCGATGGTGTGTTCGTCAAAGAGCTGATGAACGCGCTGCTTGATGAGCGCGCCGACATCGCCGTGCATTCGCTCAAAGACCTGCCGACGGCGCTGCCGGCTGGGCTGGACGCGGGAGCCGTGCTCGAGCGTGACGATGCGCGTGACACGCTCGTCTCCCGCGACAACGCCTACGCGACGATCGGCTCGTTGCCGCCGAACGCCATCGTAGGGACGAGCTCGCTGCGACGGGCCGCGCAGCTGCGCTTGATCCGTCGCGACCTCACCATCGCGCCGCTGCGTGGCAATGTCGACACTCGTCTCGGCAAAGTGCGCAGTGGCGAATGCGACGCGGCTGTCCTCGCGCTCGCGGGTCTGCGTCGCCTCGGCGTGCTCGCGTCGGTCGGCGGAAGCAGCCCGCTGCCGGCTGATGTGATGGTGCCTGCGGTCGGCCAGGGCGCGCTCTTCGCGCAATGCCGCCGCGCGGACCGCGAGGTCGGCGCGCTGCTCGCCTCCATCGAACACGCGCCGAGCGCGTTCGCCACAAAGCTCGAGCGCGCGTTTCTCGCCAAGCTCGGCGGCGGCTGCGTCGCGCCCATCGGGGCATACGTCGGCATGCAAGCCGGGCGCTGGCATCTGCAGGCCATCATCGCAGCGACGGACGGCACAAAGGCGCTGCGGCGCAGCGCCGAGGGGTCGGATATCGACGCAGCGGAAGCCGTTGCGGCCGTCGAAGAGGTCGCCTCCGAAATGCTCGCGGCCGGGGGTCGCGAGATCATCGCGCAGGCCCGACAGCGAGACAGCGATACCGCATGAAGTCCTTGAAATCGGTGAAGGCGCCCGTGCCTGCCCAAACGGTCGCGCCGGATGTCCCCATCCCGGTCAAACGTCCGCGTCGATTGCGGCGCAACGCGGTCATCCGCAGACTGGTCGCCGAGCACCGCGTCAGCGTCGATGACCTCATCGAACCGCTTTTCGTCGTGCCCGGTTCCGGCGTGCGCCGCGAGATATCGTCCATGCCCGGCGTCTTCGCGCAGTCGGTGGATCGCGTCGCCGAGGATGCGAAGGCGGTGGCGGCGCTAGGCATCCCAGCGGTTTTGCTCTTCGGCGTTCCTCCGTCCAAGGATGAGCTGGCGTCCGGGTTGACCGATCCGGACGGCGTGGTGCAACAAGCCATCACTGCGATCAAGCGGAGCACCCCCGATCTTGTGATCATCGCCGACTTGTGCGCTTGTGAGTACACGTCGCACGGCCACTGCGGCATCGTCGGTCCGGACGGCATCGTCGACAACGATCGCACGCTCGCCCTGCTTGCCGCGGGAGCGCTGTCATACGCGCGCTGCGGCGTGGACATCGTCGCGCCATCGGATATGATGGACGGGCGAGTCGCCGCCATCCGCCACGCGCTCGACGCGCAAGACCATCACGACACCGCGATCCTGTCGTATGCGGTCAAGTACGCATCCGCATGGTATGGTCCGTTCCGCGAGGCTGCGGAGTCGACGCCGGCGTTCGGCGATCGCCGCAGCCATCAGATGGATCCGCCCAACGCGCGCGAGGCGGTCAAAGAGGCGCTGCTCGACGTCGAGGAAGGCGCGGATATGGTGATGGTCAAGCCCGCGTTGCCATATCTCGACGTCTTGTGGCGCGTGCGCGAAGCAGTCGACGTGCCGGTGGCCGTCTACAACGTCAGCGGCGAATACGCGATGATCAAGGCCGCGGCGGCCAATGGCTGGCTCGACGAGGAGAAAGTGGTGGACGAGATGCTCGTGGGCATGCGACGCGCCGGCGCCGACATGATCGTCACCTATTTCGCGCGTGGCTTCGCGCAGCGCCAGGCCCGCCCCAACAAACGATAAGAGCTCCCCAGATCGTTCGATGAAGCCGGATCCCTCGATCACGATCGTCCTTCTCGCCGGCGGGCGGGCCGCGCGGCTACCTGGTAAGCTGTCATTACCGGTCGCAGGTGAAGCCATGCTCGTACGCGTGTTCCGCCGGCTCTCGAGCACGGGCTTGCCGTGCTTGGTCAGCGTCCGCGAGCCGTTGCCCGCGGCGATCGCCCGTGAAATGCGGGTCACGACCGTCACTGACCGATATGATGATGCAGGCCCGCTTGGCGGTCTTGCGAGCGCGGCCGCGCACGTGCGCACGCCTTGGCTCTTCGCCGTGGCAGGCGATCTCCCGAACATCGATGCCGGCGCCATCGCCACCTTGGCGCGGACGCTTGACGATCACGCACAAGCTGAAGGTCACGCTCCTGATGCGGTTGTGCCACGCCATCCGGACGGCAGGCTCGAGCCATTGGCAGCACTGTATGGCACAGCCGCGCTGCTGCGCAGCGCGGTGAGCGTGCTGGAAAGCGGTCACAGACGAGTGACCAAAGCGCTCGAAGGGTTGCGCGTGTTCTATTACGATATCCCAGCGGCGCAGGAGCACACGTATCTCAACATCAACACCGCGGCCGATCTAGCGGGCTTGCCGGTCTCATGAACGTGGCACGCTCGGGACAGCTTTTTGAGAAGGCGCAACGTCTGTTCCCGGGGGGCGTGAATTCGCCGGTTCGCGCCTTTAAAGGCGTCGGAGGAACGCCGCGCTTTTTCGTCCGCGGTGACGGCTCGCGCGTCTATGACGCCGACGGCAACGGCTACATCGACTACGTCGCGTCCTGGGGACCGCTCGTGCTGGGCCACGCGGACCCACGAGTCGTCACGGCGATCGAGCGTGCCGCGCAGACCGGTACGTCGTTCGGTGCGCCCAATCCGGCCGAGATCGAGCTCGCCGAGCTCATCCGCGACGCCATGCCGTCGCTCGAACTGCTGCGTTTCGTCAGTTCCGGCACCGAAGCGTGCATGAGCGCACTGCGTCTTGCGCGCGCGTTCACCGGCCGAGAGATGATCCTCAAATTCGACGGCTGCTATCACGGTCACGCCGACGCGCTGCTCGTCAATGCGGGCTCGGGCGCGCTCACGTTCGGCGTGCCGAGCTCCGGCGGCGTGCCTAAGAGCCTCGCTGCGCTGACCTTGGTCGTGCCGTACAACGATACGGATGCCGTCGAGCGTGCCTTTCGCGAACACGGTCGGCAGATCGCCTGCGCGATCGTCGAGCCGGTCGCCGCCAACATGGGGCTCGTGCTGCCGCAGCCCGGATTTCTCGAGGCGGTCGCGCAGAGCGCGCGCGAGCACGGCGCATTGATCATCTTCGACGAGGTGATCACCGGTTTTCGGGTCGCGCGCGGTGGCGCACAATCGCTCTTCGGCATCACCCCGGACCTGACGTGTCTTGGAAAGATCATCGGCGCGGGTCTGCCGGTGGGCGCGTTCGGCGGCCGCGCCGAGATCATGCGCCTGCTCTCGCCGCTCGGCGACGTTTACCAAGCCGGTACGCTCTCGGGCAATCCGATCGCGATGGCTGCCGGCGTGGCGCAGCTGCGCACGCTCGGCGAGCCGGGTGTTTACGAGCGCCTCGAGCGCTTGGGCGCGCGGCTCGAAAAGGGATTGCATGCCGCCTGCGTCGAGCACGGCGCTGCGGTAACGTTGAGCCGCATCGGCTCTATCTTCGGGATGTTCTTCAACCCGGGTCCCATCAGGAATCTTGCCGACGTGCGGCGCTCGGACGCAAAGGCTTACGCGGCGTTCTTCCATGCCATGCTCGATCGAGGCGTCTACTTGGCACCTTCGGCGTTCGAAGTCGGCTTCGTGTCGCTTGCACATAGCCGGGCCGACATCGATGACACCATCGCGGCTGCCGGTGACGCGCTCGGCTCGATGGCGCTTGAGCTCAAACGCTGACATGGCTTCATCGCGCAAGACGGCTCGCACGTCGAAAAGCGCTTATAATGGCCGGACGCACTCCGTCCGCACGACGCGTACCAGCCTTCGCAAACGGCCGAAGAGCCATCGCCGGCCAGAGGCGGACAGGTCGCAGGAGCGCGGCCTGGTCATCAGCATTCCCCGTTTGTTCCTCTATCACCGCGGTTTGGAAGACGCACGCCGCGCGGGCGATAAGGTCTTGACGTCGCACGAGCTCGCGGCGCGCATCGGCCGCGGGATATCGTCGACGCAGATCCGCAAGGATCTCTCCTATCTCGGCAGCTTTGGCCGGCGAGGGCAAGGCTACGATGTGAGCGTGCTCGTCAAGAAGCTCTCGACGGTGTTGGGACTGGACCGGGATTGGCGCATCGCGATCGTCGGGTTCGGCAACCTCGGCCATGCGCTGGCGACGTTCTTAGAATATCGCGAAGAGAAGTTCCATATCGCCGCCATCTTCGACCGGGAGCCGTCGCTCGTCGGAACGACCTGGCACGGCGTCGCGATAAGCGACGTGGCCGACATCGAAGCGCTGCTCCCCGCCCTGGGCTGTGGCATCGCTATCATCGCCGTCCCCGCCGAGGCCGCTCAGGACGTGGCCGAGCGCCTGATCCGCGCCGGCGTCGGGGCGCTTTTGAACTTCGCGCCGACGAGCTTGACGATCGCACCGGCCGTGGCCGTCCGCTCCATCGACCTCGCCTCCGAGCTCTCGATCCTCACCCATCACCTCTCCTGACCCGCGCCCCGTGCGCACGTCTACATTAGTACCAGCGGTTGCCAGGGATGGCCAAGTCCCTGGCCTAAGCCCGACAAGGCAATGCCCGTCGTTCTGCTCGGCCTGAGCCATCGAACAGCGCCGCTTGAGATCCGGGACCGTCATACGGTTCCGGCGGACCGCATTGCCGCAGCGCTGCGAGCGCTCAGCGAGTACAGCGCGGTACGCGAGGCCGCGATCCTGTCGACCTGCAATCGCCTCGAGATCTACGCCGAAGTAGATGCATACGAGCAAGGGGTCGCCCAGCTCAAAGAGTTCCTCACCACGTACCGCGACATGCGGGTCGATGACTTCGACAAGTATCTCTATACGATGCTCGGTGGCGAAGCCGTCGAGCAGTTGTTCCGCGTCGCCAGCGGGCTTGATTCGATGCTGGTCGGCGAACCCCAGATCATGAGCCAAGTGAAGGACGCGCTGCGCTTGGCCCAAGAGGCTGGCTCCATCGGCCCTCGTCTGGGCCGTCTGTTCCGCACCGCCTTGCAGACCGGCAAGCGGGCAAGAAGCGAAACCGCTATCGGCCACGACGTCGTCTCGCTCGGATCGGCGGCTGCAGAGCTGGCCGAACGCCACTGCGACATCGGCAGTGCGCGCTGTGTCGTGCTCGGCGCTGGCAAGATGGGCGCCGCTGCGGCAAAACATCTACGCGCGCGCGGCGCTGCGATCGGTCACGATTGTGAATCGCACCATGCGCCGGGCCCGCGTGTTGGCCGAGCAGATCGGTGCAACAGCGAAGGGCCTTGAGGACCTGCCCGATGCGCTCGGGAGTTGCGATCTGCTGATCACCGCCGTGGGCTGCGGCAGATTCCTCGTCACCGCAGCGATGCTGCGCTCGGCGGTCGCCGGACGGCGCGGCGGTCCCATGCTCGTCGTGGATATCGGCGTCCCTCGCGACGTGGAACCGGGCGGGTCTGCGCAGGAAGGCGTGGTGCTCTACTCGCTTGAAGATCTGCGCGAGGTCGTGGATCTCGCTCTGGCCGGCCGGCGCGCCGAGATTCCGGCGGTCGAGTCGATCGTCGCCACTCAGGTCGGCGCATATCTGGAATGGTATCGCTCGCGCGGCGTCGCCCCGCTCATCGCATCGCTACGGCGCAAGGCTGAAGAGATCCGGTTCCTTGAGATCCAACGGCTGTTCGCGCGGTTGCCCGAACTTGACGAACGCCAACGCGACATGGTCGTGGCCGCCAGCGTCAGCATCATCAACAAGCTGCTGCATGCTCCGGTGACCAAGCTGCGCGAGAGCGCCGCAGAAGATGCGCCGCTCGACGAGGCGCAACTCGCGCAAGCGACGCTTGATCTCGACGCCTTCAGCGACCGCTTGCAGCGTCAACTTGACGCCCGGACCGCGCCGCTGCTGGACAAGCGCGAACGCAACGTCTAAGCTCCACGGCATCCGCGTGCTCGTGACGAGCGCGCCCCGCGAGGGGAGCGATGTCGCCCGCTCGTTGGAGGAGCAGGGAGCGCACGTCAGCTTCGCGCCGCTCATCCGCATCGGGCCACCGCCGCACGAGCGCGCAGCTCCAAGCCTGGGTCGATCGGGCCGGCGAGTTCGATTGGTTGATATTCACGAGCGCGGCGGGGGTTGAAGCGTTCGCGCGCCGCAGAACATCACCGTTGCCGCAGCTGCACATCGCAGTCGTGGGTCCGGCCACGGCGCAAGCGCTGCTCGAGCACTTGGGCAGGGCGCCCGAGCTCATGCCGGAGCGCTATTCCGGTGAAGCTCTAGCCGATGCACTTGCACAGAGCGCGCCAAGCGGTGCGAAAATGTTGGTCTGCGCGGCGCAAGACGCAAGGCCGGCATTGGTGCTCAAGCTGCGCACGGCCGGATTTCACGTGCAAAAGATCGACGCCTACACGACGGTTGAGGCTCCGCCTCAGCGATCTACAAGCGCTGGTCGCAAGCAGCGATGTCATCACCCTGGCGTCGCCCAGCGCCGTGCGCGCCCTCGTGCGGGGATTGGGAGCTTCGGCGACCCAGAGCCTGCGCGGCACGCTGCTGGCCTGCATCGGCCCCGTCACCCTGATGGAGGCGCGCCGATCGGGTCTTCACGTCGAGATCGTGCCCGAATCGGCCACGCTCGCATCGCTCGTGGATGCGCTATGCGCCTACTACCAGAGCCCACGCTCGTAGCACTAGGCCTGCGCCTCGCCGCCGGAGCGGTGATGGCCGCATCGATCGCGCTCTCCGGATACCGCCTGCAGGCCCTGAGCGCATCGGGCGCGATCGCTGCCGTGCTCATCGGTGCATTGGCGTTCGGCTGTGGCGGCTTGCTCGTGGCCGGAGCAGTCGTCATCTTCTTTCTCAGCGCGAGCCTGCTGGGTCGCGCGCACAGTCCAGCCGCAGACCGAGCGCGCGCCCGAGCCGTCAAAGACTCGCGTCGCGACGCCGCGCAAGTCATCGCCAATGGAGGCGCGGCCGCGCTGTGCTCGCTGCTGGGCACCGCCGCCGCGCTGGCGGGATGGCCGTCGGCGTGGCGCTGGCTGGTCGCAGCGGTGTGCGCGGTCGCCGCGGCGAGCGGCGACACGTGGTCGACCGAGATTGGCGCGTTCTCGCCTTCATCGCCTAGGCGCATCATCGATTTGAAAATGGTTCCGGCGGGAACGTCGGGAGCGATCACCCCGCTGGGGACGCTCGCCGCGCCGCTGGGCGGCGCCGCCGTCGGACTCTCCGGTCTCGCCCGGCTGGATCTTCTGACGCTGCCTGCATGGTTGTGCATTGGAGCGCTCACCGGCCTGCTCGCGAGCGCGTTCGATTCCCTTATGGGAGCGACGCTGCAAGCTCGGTGGGAGTGCGCCTCGTGTGGCCAAACCATCGAGACGCCCGCGGCACGAACGCTGCCCCAGCGCATCGGCGAGACTTGTCGGTGGCATTGCGTGGCTTGATAATGATGCAGTCAATGCGGTCGCCACCGTCGCCGGGGCGGCTTTGGGCTTTTGCGCAAGCTGGCTGCTCCGCTAGAACGTAACGCGGCTCACAGGTCGCTGCGACGAAAGGGTCGGTACCCTGACTCCATCTCAGAAAGCGCGTTGCCGGGACCGATGAGAAGTATAGAGCCATCCAGCCACGATTGTCGCGGGTGGTCGGTCAATCGTTTTTCAGACGAGGGGAGTCCAAAGACATGGCCGCCGAGGTCAACGCCAGCACATCCGCCAGCGCCCCAGCTTCAAATGGCGCGCAGACCGCCCAGATGAACGGTGGCGCCACCGCATCATCGCCAGCCGCGCCCGCCCCGACATCTGGCTCGGCACAGGCAGCGCCATCGGCCAACGGGGCGCTCGCGCCGCTCGATGAGCTCATCCATGCCGCCGCCGGCCGGAAAGAACGGCCCAAGCCCTGGGTGGACGTGACATCATATCCTTGGAGCGAAGAAGATTTCTCCGGCCGCTTCGTGCGCCGGGCGAACTACCAAGAGCTCTATGGCATGAAGGAGACGGGTGAAGAGGTCGACGAGCTCATCAGCCTGCTCAACATCAAACCAAAGGCTCGCGTGTTGGATCTCTGCTCGGGCAACGGACGTCACGCCATCGCGCTCGCGTTGCGCGGCTGCAAGATGACGGGCATCGATCTTGGCCCGGGGCCCATCAACCTCGCGCGAGAGACATCCCGCAATCTCGGGCTCGCAGTCGACTACCGGCAAGTCGACGCGCTCAGCATCGCCTTTGAAGACGCCTACGACGCGGCGTACCTCACCTGTGCCGGTCTCTCAGATTTCAGCCCAGCGGTGGCCAAAGATCTGCTCGCGCGCGTCGAGCGCGCGCTGGTGCCGGGCGGGATGTTCGCAGCCGAGTTCCTCGACGAAGCGTCGGTCAAGCCGAGCGATGTGCGCACCTGGCGGTATGTCACGGCCGATGCATCGCTGTTCGTCGACGGCGGCCACCTGCAGCTCGACGAGCGGCTCTACGATACCGATGCCAAGGCCGAAGTCGTCCGCTCCTATGTGGTGCCGACCGACGCCAAGATGCGCCAGTACGCACGCTGCCGCCAGTACTACAAAGAAGAGGACGTCAAGGGGCTGCTGGCCGCGGCCGCGTTGCAAGCGGTGAGCTTCACGCCGGGCAGCGCGCCCGGCCTCAAGAAGGTCGTCGGAAAAAAGCGCTAAGCGCCGCTCTCTCCTCGATCAGCGTCTAGCGCAGCACCGCCGGATTGGGCAGCGCCGATCCTACGTACTTGAAACTGCCCGCGTCGAGACGATAGAAGTACAGATTCGGCTCCGACGGGTCGCCGTTGGCTCGGAATGAGACCTGGCCGATCACCGTCGGAAAGATCCCGTTGGCCAGCTGGCGGTTGATGGATTCCTTCTCAGCACTGCGCCCTTGCACCGTCGCATCGATGGCGATCTGCGCCGCCACGTAGCCGAACAGCGCGTATGCCGACAGCCTGCCGTGCTGCGCCTGGAAGCGCTGCTGGAACGCTTGCGCTGTGGGCATGAACTCGACCGGCGGGACGCACGTGCCGACGAGCATGCCGTCGGCGGCAGTCTTGAATGCTTTATCTTGCAGCAGCGCATCGCTGTAGAAGTTGCTCGTGCCCACGATGGGCGCGGTCACGCCGCCCTTGCGCAGCGCCTCCAGCACCTTGACCATGAGATCGCCACGCCCGGTGATGTACATAAGGTCAGGCGCACTTGCGGCGACTTTGGCGACGGTGTCCTTGAGGTCTTTGAGATCGACGTCGATCGGGTAGTCGGTGGTCTTGATCTTTGCGCCGCTAGACGCATAGTTGATGAAGTTCGTCGCGGTGGAATTGCCGTAGTCGTTCTGTTCCCAGATGACCGCGACGTTGGTCGGCTTGAGCGAGCGCTCGGCATAGCGCGCGGCGAGCGAGCCCTCGATCGTGTCGGGCGGGCACAGTCGGAAGACGTCGCGGTAGCCCTGCAACGTGAGCGCGGACAGCGACGAGGTGGGGATGATGACCGGCATGTCGGCTTCGTGATAGACATGCAGCGCGAGGAAGGTCTCCTGTCCGCCGAGGTGGCCGATGACGATCGCGTTCTTGTTATCGACGAGCACGAACTGGGCTTGCTGCTCGGCGATGCCCGGGTCGCCCTGGTCATCGAAGCTCGTCATGGCCCATCCGAAATCGGTAAGGCCTCGCGACGCGTTGGCGTCGTGCACGGCTGCGTCCACGCCGGCCGAAAGGTCCCACCCCAACTGCTTGTCTGGGCCAGAAAGTGGTGCGACGACCGCGATCTGCACCAGTTTGGTGTACGGTGCGAATTCGTCGTCCGCACCTCTGGCCCGCGGGATGACGAGCACGAGCACGAGCGCCCCAGTGACGGCGAGGATGCGAGCGATGGTCCGATACAAGCTCATGAGCGCTCCTTAGCTGAAGACGACCGAAGCGGCGGTTGAGAAGAAGAATGCGACCGAGAAGATCATGTTCGCGTTGAAGACCGCGGCGTTGAGCGCGAAGATGTCGCGCTGGCGGACGATGAGACGCAGTTCGTAGACGAGCAATAGGGCGGCGAAGCAGACGCCGACCCAGTATAGTGGGTGGACGCCGGTGATCAGCCCCACGGCTGCAAGCGCGACGACGACGAGTCCATGAAGCAATTCGGGCAGCCAGCGGCTCGCGGTGCTGCCAAAACGCGCTGGGATCGAACGAACGCCCTCGCGCACGTCGAAGTCGCGGTCCATGAGCGCGTACAATATGTCAAAGCCGGCCACCCACAACGTGACCGCGGCGAAGAGCACGAAGGCGGCAGGTTCGAATCTGCCGGTGACCGCGATCCATGCGCCCAGCGGCGCCAAGCCGTCGACAGCGCCCAACACGAAATGCACGGCCCAGGTCCAGCGCTTGACCAGCGGGTAGACGAGAACGGCCACCGCGCCGATCGGCAGCAACGCAAGACACAGCGGATTGAGCTGCCAAGCCGCGACGGTGAGCAGCGCCAAACCGCACACGATGGCCCAAACCATCGACGATGCCGGCAAGCGACCCGAAGCGACGCCGCGTTGCGACGTGCGCGGGTTCTTGGCGTCCATGCGTGCATCCAGCAGGCGATTCGCCGCCATGGCCGCGGTGCGCGCGCCCAGGACGGCCAGGGTGATCCACACGATGACGTGCACGGAGGGCAAGCCGCGCGCGGCCAGGAGCGCGCCGACGTAGGCGAAGGGCAGCGCGAAGAGCGTGTGCTCGATCTTGATCTCTTCGAGAAGACGGCGTAGCAAGGTCATGACGAGAGCAGTTCTGGGTCCAAGCCGAATTCTTGCCAGCGCCGCCGCACGCCCTGCTTGACCTCGTCGCTCATGACGATCGCGCCCGGCCACTCGCGCGCGTAGCCTTCGTCCGCGTTCTTGCGCGTGGCGTCGATGCCGAGCTTTCGTGCCCAGCGCGGCGAGCGGGGCAGCATGGTCGAGGGCGTCGACCGGTCCCGGCGCGAGCACGAGGTCGCGGCCTGCATCGACGTTGTTGAGCGCGGTCCAGGCGACCTCGCTATGATCGTGCACGTCGATGTCCGCATCAACCACGAGGATGTTGCGCGTCAACATCATCATGTGGCCCAGCCCCCACAGACCGTACATCACCTTCTTGGCGTGACCCGGATAGCGCTTGCGGATCGAGACGACCACGAGGTTTTGAAAGACTCCTTCGACCGGGAAGTCATAGTCGACGACTTCGGGCATCATCTGCTGGAGTAACGGAAGGAAGAGTCGTTCCGTCACCTTGCCGAGCCAGTAGTCCTCCATCGGGGGGCGGCCGACGACCGTCGTCCAGTAGATGGGATCGCGCCGGCGCGTCAAGCAGGTGACGTGGAAGACCGGGTAGTCGTCCGCCAGCGAATAGACGCCCGTATGATCGCCGAACGGACCTTCGCGCCGTAATTCTGCGTTGTCGACGTAGCCTTCGAGCACGAACTCCGACTCGGCCGGCACTTTGAGATCGACGGTCTTGCAGGCCACCATCGGCACGCTCTTGCCGCGCAAGAATCCGGCAAGCAGCATCTCATCGATGCCTGCGGGCAATGGAGCGCTCGCGGCATAGACCGTCGCCGGATCCGCGCCGATGGCGACGGCCACCGGCATGCGCGCGTCCTTGCCCGACGACTCTTGATGCTCGCGTCCGTGCTTGTGGCGCTGCCAGTGCATGCCGGTCGTTCGCTCATCGTACACCTGCATGCGATACATGCCGACGTTTTGCGAGCCGGTCACCGGGTCTTTGGTGAACACGAGCGGCAAGGTGATGTACGGTCCGCCGTCGCCGGGCCAGGTCGTCAGCACCGGCAGCATCCGCAGATCCACCTGCGCCTCGCGAAAAAACGATCTCCTGACATGGCGCCGACCGCACCGCACGCGGCAAGAGGCTGGCGAGCTCGCCCAAACGCAACAAGCTACCCAACTTGTCGGCCATGCCGCCGGGCTGAGCGAGTTTGATCAGCTTGCGGATGCGTTCGCCCAGCGCGTCGAGGTCGTCCACGCCCAGCGCGCGCGCCATGCGCGCGCGCGTCGCCAAGGCGTTGATGAGCAGCGGGAACGTCGATCCACGCACGTTGGTGAACAGCAGCGCGGGGCCGCCGCTCGGGTGCTTGACGCAGCGGTCGGCGATCTCGGTGATCTCGAGATGAGGATCCACCGGCGCGTCGATCTGTTTCAGCTCGCCTCGCGCGCGCAGATCGGAGACGAACTCTTGAAGGCTCGCGTACATCGGAGTTCGCTCGTTCTTAAGGCGTTTCGGGAAAGCCTTGCCGCTACGCGAGCAACGCGCGGTCCCATCCGGCTAGCGTCGCACTTGCTTTGTACGTGTCCGAAAGGAAATGCAGCACCGTCTCGTGCGGCGTGGTCGACGTGCGCACATCTTCATAGCGCAAGAGGAACAGCCCGAGCTGCTCGTTCCACGAAGCCGTCGCTGGGCGGATGACGGCTTTGTCGATGCCCGCTGGCTTCGGATACACGTACGATGCGAAGGCAGGTTCCGGGAAGCGCGCGTCACCCGGCCAAAAGCCAGCATAGATCTCCTCTGCATCCATCGAGAGGCGATACAGCCAGTTCGCGCCGGGCGGCGGCTCGGCTGGCCGCCCGGAATAGCGGGTGTACGCCAGATCGAAGCCGCCCCAAAAGAAGTGGACCGGCGTGTGCCGACCCTGAAACGGCGCGCGGTGCTGCTTGAGCAGCACGTCGGAGATCCGCAGGATCGACCAGAAGCGCTGCACGCTGTCCGGGTCGTAGGCACAGTGCTTTGTGTCTTGGTCGCAAGGGGTGAGATCCGGGACCTCTTGTGGCACTGGACTGATATGGACGGGAAGCTTGAGCTCGTCAAGCGTGGTGACGACCGCTGCGTAGAAATCGGCGACCGAACGCGAAGGCAGCAGCGCGATCCGCTTGGTGGCGCCATCGCTCACCGAAAAGACGACCGCATGATCGATGAAGTCGAAGTCCACTTGGAAGGTTCGGTCGCCCAAAGGCATCGGACTCGTGGTCAAGCCTCGCGCGGTGACGTACAGCGTCACATGTGCGAATTCAGGCTCCCGCGGCGCGAGCGCGAGCCGTATTTTTCCCACGACCTGCGTGTACAATTGCAGGGTGTCCTTTGTGTCTAGCCATGCGTTGAGCGGCAGCTTGGGCCACAGCGCTTGTTCGGGCATGTCGATTACTCTCCGTGTCGATGCAAGGTCAGGCCGGACGCTCATACGCTGCGCCGCGAGGCCGTAACCAGATGAGCGCGATGGCGAGCAGCACGCGTACGGCTTCCCGCGCAACGACGATCTTCGCGCCGAAGAGCGGTGCAGGGCCCATCAGCGAGAAGATGTCGATGACCGCGGTGGCGATGAGCAAGAACGCGAACGTGTCGACCACGGCGATATAGCGCACTGGATCGCGCGATGCCACATAGGCGAGGTAGCCAAGTGCCAGCGCGATCGCGGCCAGCACGCGGAGCAACACCAACGTGAGCGGGCCCTCGACGTGCAGACCGAGGGGAAGAAGCGACATCAGCCAGCCAGATCCGAAGAGCACGAGCACCGCCGCCAACACCTCGACGACCGCGAAGAAGAGCATCAAGATGCGCAAGGCTCGGTGCGGATTCGGTTGCATAGGCGGACCTTTCACGGGGGAGACAATGCTTATGAAAGAACCACCCGGGCTCCCACCGTCCCAACAAAGGAAAATAGTAAAGCACTTAACAATATGGCGCTGAACTACTTTTGCGCCCTGAGGTATGTGAAGCCGTGCGACTGAAGATTGCCGCTCCCCTGATCTGCGCGCTCGTCATCTCGACGACGCGCTACGGCGCTTGCTGCTGCGTCGCCATCGCCCGCCACCACCCCAATCGCGACCCCCGCCCCGGCGCCGACCACGTCGGCTCCCCCGGGACCACAGGTCTCGCTCTCGCTGCATGACGCTCTGCGGCTCGCGCTGGCCGGCAACCTCACCTACCAGTCGGCGCTCACGGACGAGCAGACGGCCGAGGCACAGGTGGTGCAGGCGCGTTCCGCTTTCCAGCCTACCGTCAGCGCCGGCTACTCCTACGAGCACACCCAAAATCCGGCGTTCTTCGCGCAACCGGTCCCCTCGGCCACCGGTCCCCCGACCATCCAGAAGATCCTCTTCTCCAGCCAGAACATCAACAACGTTAACGCGACGCTGCAGTACGCGCTCTACACGGGCGGGGCCGCGCAGGCCGCGATCGGGCAGGCTGCGGCCAACCTCGCCGCGACGCAGAGCCAGCTCGCCGGTCTGCGCAATAGCGTCATCCGCGACACGACGAGCGCATATTTCGCATTGATCCAGACCCGTCAATCCGCGCAGGTGGCTGACCAGGCCGTCGCAGTCGGCACGCAGGACCTCAAGACGGCAAACGAGCTCTATCAAGCGGGAACGGCGGCCAAAGTAGACGTGCTGCGCTCTGATGTGACGCTCGCGGACGCGCGCGTCAACGCCATCCGCGCGCACAATGAGGCGTCGCTCGCCAATGCGCGGTTAGCCAACGTCTTGGACATCAATCTGGCCAGCATCATCACGCCAACCGACGGTTTGGAGATGCAAGCGCCGAGCTACACGCTCGATTCATTGCTCGTCTCGGCGGAGACCAGACCCGAACTCGCCGCGGCGAAGGACGCTGTGAGCATCGCCGACTATGCGGTGAAAGGCGCGCGCGCGGGCTACCTGCCCAACGTAGGCGTCCAGGTCCAAGAGGCGTCATCGCTGCCGAATTTCGTCAACGTGCCGCAGCCGCAGCTCTCGGAAGTGCTGGCTGTGACCTGGCAGCTGTTCAGCGGCGGTCTGACGCGTGGCAAGATCTTGCAGGCGATGTCAGACGTCGACCGCGCGAAGATCAACCTCAAGGCCATCAACAACGACGTGGATCTCGAGGTGCGCGTCGCTTACTTCAACTACACAGCGGCGCAGGCCCAAGTCGATGCAGCGCGAGAGGCGACCGTTTCGGCGCGGGAGAATTTCCGGGTCAATCAGATCCGTTTTCGCGCTGGAGTGGGCACGTCGCTCGAGCTGTCCGA
Organism: Vulcanimicrobiota bacterium; assembly: GCA_963764965.1. Taxonomy (GTDB): domain Bacteria; phylum Vulcanimicrobiota; class Vulcanimicrobiia; order Eremiobacterales; family Eremiobacteraceae; genus JAFANK01. The sequence continues at coordinate 204,197 of CAVXUM010000003.1, read as the reverse complement.
CGCATTGCTCTCCACCACGCAGGCAGAGGACCAATATATAAGCGCGCTGACGGATCTGCGAGTTGCACTCGTGACCCTTCAGCGCGCTGCGGGATTGATACCGGCTTCGGTCTAGGTCTTGACCTCTTCCATCATCCCTTTGCGGGTGAGGTTGATGCGACCCATGCTGTCGATCTCGGAGACGCGCACAATGACCTCGTCGCCGATCTTGACCTCGTCCTCGACGCGAGCGACGCGATGCGGCGCAAGCTGCGAGATGTGCACGAGCCCTTCTTTGCCGGGCAGGATCTGCACGAAAGCGCCGAAGTTCATGATGCGCTTGACGATGCCCGTGTAGACCTCGCCGACTTCGACGTCGCGCGCGATGTCTTCCACCATGCGCTTGGCCTTCTCGCCCGACTCGGCATCCGGCGAGGAGATGAAGACGCGGCCGTCGTTTTCGATGTCGACCTTGGCGCCCGTCTCGGCGACGATCTTGTTGATGACCTTGCCGCCTGGCCCGATGATGTCTTTGATCTTGTCGGGGTGGATCTCCAGCACGAACATGCGCGGGGCGAACTTGGACAGCCCGCGACGCGTTGTCGGCATCGTCTCTTTGAGCTTGTCGATGATGAAGAGCCGGCTGATGCGGGCCTGCTCCATGGCGCGGCGCATGACTGTCGGTCGTGATGCCGCGGACCTTGATGTCCATCTGCATCGCGGTGATGCCATCGACCGTGCCGGCCACCTTGAAGTCCATCTCGCCCAAAGCGTCTTCTAGGCCTTGGATGTCGGTCAAGATACCGGGCCGCCCATCTTTGAGGATCAAGCCCATGGCGACGCCGCCGACGTGCTTGCGCAGCGGCACACCTGCGTCCATGAGCGCCAGCGTCGATCGCGCAGACCGAACCCATGGAGGACGAGCCGTTGCTCTCAAAGGTCTCCGACACCAAGCGCAACGTGTAAGGGAACTCATCCGGTGCGGGCAGCATGGGGACGAGAGCGCGCTCGGCGAGGTTTCCGTGACCGATCTCGCGGCGACCGGGACCGCGCATCGGTCGCGTCTCGCCCACGGAGAACGGCGGGAAGTTGTAGTGATGCATGTAGCGCTTGAACGTCTGCGGACCCAGACCGTCGATGCGCTGCTCGTCTGACAGCGATCCGAGCGTGGCCGCGGTGAAGATCTGCGTCTCGCCTCGCGTGAACAGTCCGGAGCCGTGGGTGCGCGGCACGATGGTCGTGCGGCAGGTGATGGGACGGACTTCGTCAAGCCTGCGGCCATCGGGGCGCATGCCCTCGTCGACCACCATGGTGCGCAGCTCTTCTTCCTCGCGCGTCTTGACGCACTTGTCGAAGTCGCGATTGCGCGGATCCTCGAGCAACGGCCGGACCTCGGCCTCGAGCCTGTGGCCGGCGACGCGGTTGAGCGCCTCCGTCGCGCGTGATGGCTTGAACGCTCGCTTCGCGCTCCGTTTGTCGGTGATGCGCATGGCGCGAGCGATATCGGCGCCGAACGTGTCGTCGACGAACGACTGCATCGCGGCCGGCGGTAGGAACACCGGAAACTCGCGTTTCGGTCTTGCCGGCTTTGGCCGCGAGCGTCTCGATCTGCGCGATGATCGCGCGGATCTGCTCGTGGCCGAACTCGACCGCCTCGAGGAACTGCTCTTCGGAGATCTCTTTGGCACCGCCCTCGACCATCATCACGGCGTCGGACGTGCCGGCCATGATCATGTCGAGCGTGCTCGTCTCGAGCTGGGCCTTGGTCGGGTTGACGACCGGCACGCCATCGACGATGCCGACCCGGACGCCGGCGACGTTGATGCTCGAAGGGGATGTCCGAGACCGCGAGCGCGGCGCCGGCGCCCGTCAAGGCGACGACGTCGGGATCGACCTCAGGATCGACCGAGAGCACGGTGACGACGATGTGGATGTCGTGGCGGAAACCATCGGGGAAGAGCGGCCGGATCGGGCGGTCGATGATGCGCGCTGTGAGCGTCGCCTTCTCCGACGGCCGGCCCTCGCGCTTGATGAAGCCGCCGGGTATCTTGCCGGCTGCGTACATGCGCTCTTCGTAATCGACGGTCAGGGGGAAGAACTCGATGCCCTCGCGGGGGTTTGAGCTTGCGGTTGCGGCGACGCAAGAACACAGGTGTCGCCGTACCGTACAAAGACGGAGCCGCTGGCCTGACGTGCAAGTTCACCTGTTTCGAGCGTGAGCGTGACGTCCGCCCAGCTCCATGCTGACGGACTCTGGCAAAAGGATCCTCCTAGATTCTTACTGTGTGTAGCTTCTTATGCGACTGAATAATCTTCTGGTGTCCCGGCGTTCATCCCTGGACCGCACCGACTAATGTAGCCGCCGCGCGCAGCGCAAACCCATGCGCAGCGGACGTCGGCGTCCGTTTCATGGAAAGGCGCGATCGGATGGGATGCTAGTGACGCAGGCCCAGCTTCTCGACGATGGCGCGATAACGCTCGAGATCCGCGTGCTCGAGATACTTGAGCAGGCGTCGTCGTTTGCCGACTTTGATGAGCAAGCCACGCCGGCTGGCGTGATCTTTCTTGTGGGTCTGCAGGTGGCCGGTAAGATCGTTGATCGACTCGGTCAACAACGCGATCTGCACTTCGGCCGAACCGGTGTCTTTTTCACCGCGTTTGAAGTTGCCGATGACCGAGGATTTATGTTCCTTGGATAGCGCCACGGTTTGATTGCTCCTCCGTTGTTCGCGGTCGGCCTAGCCCACGAAAATCGCGGGCCGGTGCCGCCGTACAGCGGACCTTAGAATACCATGGCCGCTTTAACCCCGTCAAACCGAGCAGAGACGAAAGGCGGCCCAGGCGCGGCATGGTCCGCAAGGCCTGGCATGGACGCGGGACATGCGCCGCAAACCGCGGAATTTCGACCGCGACTCATATCCGTGCACAGCAAGCGACTGCTCTTCGAACCGCAACGCACCAAGGGCGGCAAGCTCACGGGCATGACGCGTGGCTGGTTCACGGGCACTCGACGGCGTTGCGTATCTGACGCATCCCGGTGGCGGCGGCGGTTACTACTGCGAACTACGCCTCTACCCGACGCTCGCCACCGCAAGCGTCGTGCTCTTCAATCGAACGGGCATCAACGAACGCTTTCTCGACACCCTCGATCGTTTTTTCATCGCTCAACCAGGTTGATCTACTGTCCGGGTGTCCAGTGCGTGCCATCATCGTAGGTGACCGACGCCACGCCGACGACGATGTACGCTGCGCGCAGCAGCGCGGGCGTCGCAAGCGAATTCGTCTTTGTCCAGCAGTTGTCGAGCTGCGATTTGTCCGGACCATTGCGTAGCTGTGCAAGACCTGCCGGGCCGTCGGGACCGGGCACTTCGGTTCCAGGATCAAAACTGCCGGCCCGCACGTTTGAACCTGCATACACGACTTCGCCCGACTGAGCGTGGAGCTTGTAGACGAACGTCACCGCGTCGGCCTTTTTCGTCCCCGCGTTCTTGAACGTCAAACAATGCGTCTCTGCTGTCGCGTCGGTTTTCACCACCGCGAAACCGCGTTCGATCGCGATCCCGCCGCCTTCGCCTTGCCCTGGCGCCAGCGTGAATGGCAGATCGCGAAACCCGCTCGATCCGCTGGGCGGATTTGCGGGCGAGCCGGCAGTGCCGCCCGCCGACAGCGCGGCGCAGTTCTTAGGATCGATGTCCGGCACGCAGGGCCCGATATCGGCGTCGCTCGCGCCAAGCGCGTAAAGCTTGCTCCTGCCGCCATGGTCGAGCCAACTCAGGACTGCTGCTCGCTCCGGAGGCTTCAGCTGCGCGATGGCTGCTTCGACCTGATCTTCGGTCGTGAGGATGGTCTCGGGGGGTTCAGGTTTCGGATAGCTTGCCCAGACCTGAACGGCAATCGCCGACGACTGGTCGAGCGCCTGGATCGCTTTGAAGACCGCCAGCAGCTGTTTGCTCGGTGCAGGTTGACCCGCATCGCCCGCGGTCGATTGTGGCTCTTCCGCCGCGGCTATGACAGCGATCCCCAACATGAGGGCGCACAACGCGAGGACGACGAGCGGATGCCGCGCCAAGCTGCGTACCAACAGAAACACAAAAGAGACGATGCGCTGCATGCCGTACCTCCAGCGCGGTCACGTTATGCGGATGAGCCCCAAGCTCCGTTGCCGTCGCAAAAGCTGGCGCAAAAAAAGCGGGCGACCGTTTTGCGATCGCCCGTACATGATGGTGTTGCGTGGCAGATGCGTTGGCGATCTGCCGGCGCGAGGTCAGCGTTTCGGGAGCAAGAGAACGCTGCCGGGTTCAAGCCGCGCGTTCGGCTTAAGGTGGTTAATCTGGCCTACCTGGTAGACCGCCTCACCGAGGTCGTCGCTGTTGGCCGACCTGCGCGAGACGAGGCTCCAAACAGTGTCTCCAGGCTGCACGACCACCCTATCGTAGTGGGCGGGCGTCGAGGTGAAGACCTTGCTTCCCCAAAGCACGGGGAGCGAGAAGATGAGGACGAGGGAGAGGACTTGGATCAGAGGAATCAGGCTACCGCCCGGTCCACTGTGGCTGCGGTGCATGGCTTTCTACCTCCAGTGGGATCGTCTATCGAACATACGTTTGATTGGTTTGATTCTAGCCAGGCCTGAGTGGACTGTCAAGGACTTTCGAACAAGCGTTTGCATTTGGGACAAGCCTGTGCTAAGATATGGAAGCGCACGGGTTAGCATAACCGGTGGGCGGTAGCGTCTCCTTGAGGCCCGCCGGCCAGCACACTTCGGGAAGGCGGTATGACACTAGTGGACCGCAAGACGACGCCTCGGCAGCAAGCCATCCTTGATGTCATCAAGGACTTCACACGCGAGCACGGCTACCCGCCGTCGGTTCGCGAGATCGGCGAACGCGTCGGTCTTTCGTCAAGCTCAACCGTCCAATGCCATCTGCGCACTCTCGAAAAAAAAGGCCTTATCCGCCGCGATCCCACTAAGCCTCGAGCCCTGGTTTCCGGGTCGGAGGCATCGCGCGACGTCGTGTCGCTGCCCATCGTCGGACGCGTGGCCGCCGGCGTTCCGGTCACCGCCGAGCAGAACATCGAAGACGAGATGACCCTGCCTGCCAGTTTCGTGAACCGCTCCGATTCGTTCATCCTGCGGGTCAAGGGCGACTCCATGGTCGACGCCGCCATCCTCGACGGGGATCTCATAGTCGTCTCGCCGCAAAGCGTCGCCAGCAACGGTGAGATCGTCGTAGCCCAGACCAACGATAACGAAGACGCCACGGTGAAACGCTTCTATAAAGAAGATAACCGCATCAGGCTCCAGCCCGAGAACAAGTTCATGGAGCCGATCTACGTCGATGACGCCCGGATCGCGGGCAAGGTCGTCGCGGTCATCCGCAAGCTCTGACCTTCGCCGCGCTCGAGCACCTCGCGCACGCGACATTTCGAACCGGCTCACGAGCCGGTTCTTTGTTTTCAGGGTTGTGCGGCCCAGGCGGCGAAAGCGGCCCGCGCTATGAAACCCCGCATCGCGATCACCGCCGACGCGCAGCGCGTCGCGGACCCCGAATATCTCAAGAGCTATAAGCGCGCCGTGGAGAAGGCCGGTGCCGAGCCCGTGCTGCTCCACGACGTGAGCGAACCACAAGACGTCGCAGCAGCGCTCGAGCAGTTCGACGGTTTGCTCTTGCCCGGCGGCGCTGACGTCGACCCGGCCGAATACGGCGGACGCGATCATCCCAGCGTCAGCAAGGCGCCGGCCGAGTACGACAAGCTCGAGCTCGAAGCCGCGAGGATCGCTCTCCAGCGCGGATCTTCCGACCTTTGCCATCTGCCGCGGTGTCCAGGTGATGAACGTCGCGCTCGGCGGCACGCTGTACGTGGATCTGCCGGATCAATACGAGACCCCAAAGCGCGGTCGAACTGGAGCACCGCCAGACGCCGCCGCACGCTCGCCACGAGGCGACCCATCCGGTCGACATCCAAGACGGCAGCACGCTGGCCGGCACGCTCGGGAGCCGCATGGTGCCCACGAATTCGATGCATCATCAGGCGCTGCGGCGCGTGGCGCACGACCTCGTGCCGGTGGCGCGCACGAGAGACGGCATCATCGAGGCGGTCGAGGCGCGCAGCAACCATCCGTTCTACGTGGGCGTGCAGTGGCATCCCGAAGAGATGGTCGAGGTCGACGAGCCCAGCCGCGCGCTTTTCAGCGAATTCGTGCGCAAGGCCGCGCAGCGGTCGCGGCGCCGCGCGCCGGCCGTCTGAGCGTTGGGTAGCCCCGCTTGAATCAGCCCGCGTCGCGCGGGTTGGCAGGCACCATCGCGGCGCTCGAGCTGCGCGTCTTCCCCGTACTGCGTCGAGTGGGCGGATGAACCGCACCTGTTCGCCATCCGCGACGCCGTGCAGATCGCGTTCTACGCGTTCGGGGCCTGGACCGTGGTGTCGTTCTTCTTGTTGCCGCCAGGCCCGTTGCTGGATCGTTTCTTCCAAGCGTATCACATCGGCTTCGGATTCATGGGCGTGGCGCTGGCGGCGGTGCTCGCCGGACAGGCTTGCGCGTCCGCTTCGGCTATAGCCGGGTCGCCGGCATCGCCGTCGGTCTGGGCGCGTTCTTGCTGTCGTTGCCGGCGAACGCGCTGCATCTGCATTTCGAAGACTTCCTCGGTCAGATCTCAGCGACCAGTCTGTTCCTGGCACTCATCGTCGGCCTGGTGACCGGTGAAGCGCTGCGCATCGCCTACCGGCGCATCGCAGCAGAGCCGCTCGCAATCGCCGTCGGCGCGGGCATCAGCGGACTCATCTTCGGTGGGCTCGCCGCGCTGCACATCGACATCGCGACTTGGCTCATCGGCATCGTCCAGCCGCTGGTCTCCGTCGGCGACACGCTGCCCGGCGCTTTTGATCGTCGTCTTCCTGCAGACGCTCTTCTGGTCGGCGGGCATCCACGGGCCCGCCGTGTTGGCGGCGGTCACGACGCCGGTCGTACCTGCGCGCGCTCGATGGCAACGCCCAGGCGCTGCTCCACCACCAGCATCCGCCCTACGTCGTCACCATGATGATCTTCACGTTCGTCTATCCGGGCGGATCCGGTGCCACGCTGCCGCTCGCGTTCTTCGTCTTGCGCTCGAAGGTGCCACGACTGCGCACGCTCGGGTTCGCATCGCTTGCCCCTAGCCTCTGCAACGTCAACGAGCCGCTGATCTTCGGCATCCCGATCGTGATGAATCCCGGTCTCGTCATCCCTTCATCGGCATCCCGCTCGTGCTCGCCACGATCACCTTCATCGCGCAATCGAGCGGTTTTGTCGAACGCACGTCGGTGTGGTTGCCCGGCGCCTTCCCCTCGATCATCGCCGCGTGGATGACCACCAAGGGCGACTGGCGCTCGCTCGTGCTCATCGCGGTCAACATCGCGGTCGCCTTCGTTCTGTGGGCGCCGTTTTTCCGGGTGTTCGAGCGCGCGATACAACGCCGGCCCGAAGCCGAGGAGGAGCTCGTCCGGGCTGCCGAAGCGATCCGCGAGCACGAGCGCGCCGAGCACGACGCTATCGCCCCCAGAAAACGGCCATCATGAGCGCGAGTCTGCGCGACGCGGCCGCCGGCTTCGGTTTTTCGCAGCGTCTGATCGACCTCGCGCAGGCGGCCTGGGACGAGGTCGCGCCCGCCTGGGCGCTGCGCGACGACCAGGCGCTGTTGGTCAGCGCCAAGATGTTGCGCTGTTTTTCGGAGGCGGGACTCAACGAATCTCACCTCGCCGGCACGACGGGCTACGGTTACCACGATAGTGCTCGCGAGGCTTATGAGGGCTTGCTCGCGCGGTCGATGGACGCGCCTTGCGCGCTCGCTCGGCTGCAACTGGTCAGCGGCACGCACGCGATCGTCGCCGCCGTCAATGCATTGCTGGGCCCGCGCGGCCGGCTGTGCTCGCTGACCGGACCGCCGTACGACACGCTCGCGCTGGCATTGGTGAGCCCGTTGCTCGACGAGGACCGCGGCGGCGGCGCGGATCGCTATATCGAAGTGCCCTTCGCAGCCGGCGGACAGTTCGACGGATACGCCATCTCGTATGCGCTCGCGAAGCTGCCCGACGTCGTCTTCATCCAGCGCTCGCGCGGGTATGCTTCGCGTCCTGCGCTCTCCATCGACGCGATCGCATGGCTGGTCGATCGCGTGCGCGAGCACTCGCCCTCGTCGATCGTCGTGGTGGACAACTGCTATGGCGAGTTCGTCGAAACGCGAGAGCCGAGCGCGGTCGGCGCCGACGTCAGCATCGGCTCGCTCATCAAGAATCCTGGCGGCGGCCTTGCTCCGGCCGGCGCGTACATCGCGGCCAGCCCGGACCTTGTCGAGCGCATCGCCGACGCTATCTTCGCGCCGGGATTGGGTCGCAAGATCGGGCCGACGTTAGACGTGGCTCGGCTGCTCTTCGCGGGGTTGCATCGAGCCCCAAAGGTCGTGGCCGAGTCGTTGAAGATCATGGATTTCACCGCCGCGTTGTTCGCGCGACTGGACTACCCGGTTGATCCCAAACCGGGCGGTCCGAGATACGACATCATCCAGTCCATCCGCCTGGGCGATCCACGCAAGCTCGTCGCATTCACCGAAGGGCTGCAGACCATGATGCCGGTGAACGCGCGCGCGAAACCAGAAGCCGGTCCAGTTCCCGGTTATACCGATCCGGTCATCATGGCCGCCGGGTCATTCATCGGCGGCTCGACCATGGAGCTCTCGTGCGATGCCCCGATGCGGCCTCCATACGAGGTGTACGTGCAGGGCGGTATGGATAGCACCCACGGTGTGATCGCCACCATGAAGGCAGCGCAAGCTGTTCTCGAGCATTCGTAGCAGGCGCGGCCGTCCCGTACGAGAATACTACGACCACATGCCTGACAATCTACAACGGCGCCAGTATGTCCGCACCGTCGTCTCCCTGCCCGCGAAGTTCACGCTGGAAAGCGATGGCGGCCGGCACGAGGGAGCCGTGGTGGACCTGGGAGAGGGCGGTATGCGCCTGGTCTCCGATAAACACGCGCCGGCGCGATCGGCGATCCGCCTGGCCTTCACGCTCGAGAGCGGCCGTGAGATCAGGGTCCGCGGCAGGGTCGTCCTGAGCTACTACTCGGCACCCGAGCAGAAGTACCACCACGGCGTCGCTTTCACGTCCATCGACAAAGACGACCGCACGGCGATCGCCCAGTTCGTCGAAGCCCACGTGGCGAGCTCCTAAAAGATCGCGCCCCATCGCCGGCATATAAAAAACGAGGCCCACAGGCCTCGTTCTTGTTATAGCGGATCGCCGCGATTATCGCGGTTTGGACTCTCCCATGAAACCGTAGAAATAGTACTCGCTGCCGTCGCTCATCACCACGACGACGCGCGTGTCTTCGTAGATCGCGCGCAACACCTGCTTGCCGGCCATCGTGTCCAAGATGCCCTGAGCAAAGACTCGTTCGGCTTCGCGCAAGGCGTCAGGATCGATGTCCAGCAGGTCGGATGTCTGCATCTCGCTCACCTTAGACTGGTCCACGTAAACTTTGTACTCCTGCGATATCAGTGATCGCCAAATCGCGGAGAGCAGGCGCCCCGAGCTAGCCCCTCATGTTCTAGTCTTCGGCCGCATTTTAGGCCGAAATTAGGCTAAAAGCCGTCACAGGCCATCACACTTGGGACACATCTAGGCCAGTGCCAGAAATGCCGCAAAGCCGCATGCTAGCGTGGGGAAACGCCGGCCGATGGCGAAAATCTGAAGACGCATGTATGTTCTCGAAGCCATGAATGGACCGCTGGACGGCAAGCGTTGGGTTTTCGAATCGAGCATCGTCATCGGCCGAGATCCGGGCGCGGTCGAGGCTGCGCTTCCAGTGGACCATGCGGTTTCACGGCGGCATGCCAAGATCGACGTCGCAGCGGAGCGATTCGTCATCGTGGACCTGAGCAGCAGCAACGGCACGATATTGCGAGGCGAGCCGATCGTCACGCCCGCGCCGCTGGGTCTGACCGAGCCGTTCGTCGTCGGCCGAACGATGTTGCGCATCTTGAGCGCGGACAAGTAAGCGAGGCGTTATGCCAACCTCAGTCCTGACCTTCGCCGACAAGAAACGCCGGCACGATAAGATCGTCGTCGTCACAGCCTACGACGCCCTGACCGCCGCCATGGTGCACAGCGCGGGCGTCGATGCGATACTGGTCGGCGATTCGGCCGGTATGGTCTTCGCCGGCCACGACACGACGTTGCCGGTCACGATGGAAGAGATGCTCTACCACACGCGCTCTGTCGTGCGCGGCGCGCGTGGCGCGTTCGTCATCGCCGACATGCCTTTTCTGTCGTACCAATGCGGCCACGACGACGCGGTGCACAACGCTGGCCGTTTCCTCAAAGAGGCAGGCGCGCAAGCGGTCAAGATCGAGGGCAGCGACTCTGGCCTGGTCGCGCGGCTCGTCGGCATCGGCATCCCCGTCATGGGCCACCTCGGGCTGACGCCGCAGTCGGTCAACGCCCTGGGCGGCTTTCGCGCGCAGGGCAAGACCATGGAATCGGCAGCCCGGTTGGTCGAGCAGGCCAAAGCGCTCGACATCGCGGGCTGCTTCGCCATCGTCTTGGAGTGCGTGCCGACCTCGCTCGCGGCGCAGGTGACGCAGACCGTGCGGGCCGCCACGATCGGCATCGGCGCCGGCATCGCCTGCGACGGACAGGTCAGCGTCATCAACGACCTGCTCGGCCTGTCGACCGGCTACGTGCCTCGTCATGCAAAACGATACGCGGCATTCTACGAAGCAGGCTTGGCCGCAGTGCGCACGTACGTCGACGAGGTGCGCTCGGGCGCGTTCCCAGCCGCCGAACACAGCATCGAAGGATCGCAGGGGACCACCCAGCACCGGGCACCGGCACGATCCCAACAACCCCAGGCGCCGATACCTCACAGCAATAGCGCATGCACTTGGTCACGCGACTGTCCGAGCTGCGTGACGCGCGCGCACAGCTTCCCAGCCCCGGTCGGATTCGTGCCGACGATGGGCGCGCTGCACGCCGGTCACACGTCGCTCGTCCAGCGGGCGCGTGCGCAATGCCAGGTCCGTCGTCGCATCGGTGTTCGTCAATCCGCTCCAGTTCGGCCCGAATGAAGATTTCGCCGCCTACCCGCGCAACGTCGATGACGACCGCCGGGTGCTCGAGAGCTTGGGCGTCGATCTTCTCTACGTCCCCGATGCGAGCGAGATGTATCCGCGACAACTCGACGTCTTCGTCGAGCCGACCGCGACTCGCGCAGTACTTCGAAGGCGCAAAACGACCCGGGCATTTCCGAGGCGTCGCCACGGTGGTCTGCAAGCTCTTCAACATGATCCAACCGCAGCGCGCGTACTTCGGCGAAAAAGATGCACAACAGCTGGCGGTCATCCGGCGTTTGGTCGCGGATCTCAATATCCCGATCGAGATAGTGGCGTGTCCGACCATGCGCGATGACGACGGCCTCGCGCTCTCATCGCGCAATGCGTTTCTCACCGCGCACGAACGGCGCGATGCCCCGCGTCTTCATGCGGCGTTGCGCTCGCTCGCGAACCAACTCGAAGCCGGCGTGCGTGACGTCCCTGCGGCCCTTGCCACTGCATCGGCGCTGCTCGCGCCGCTTCGCGAGGACTACCTCGGTGTCGTGCTGCCAGACGAGTTCAGACCGCTGCAGGTAGCGCCTCCCGCGAGCCGGCTGCTCGCGGTCGGGGCGGCCTATGTCGGACAGACCCGCTTGATCGACAACCTAAAAGTGCAAACGCCAGCCGAGCAAGAAGTGGGGAAGCGATGAACGACCATGGGATGCCCCCGAGCACCGACCTCAGCGGACGCACCCTGCTCGTCGGCGTGTGCGGCGGCATCGCGGCGTACAAGTGCGCCGGCGTGGTGAGCGCCATGCGCCAAGCAGGCGCGGATGTCCACGTCATCATGACCGAGGCCGCCCAGCGCTTCGTCACGCCGTTGACGTTTCAAGCATTGTCCAACAACGTGGTCCACACCGACATGTTCGGTGAAGGCACGGCGTGGGAGATCGCCCATATCGGGCTCGTGCGCAAGACCGACGCGCTGCTCGTGCTCAACGCCACGGCGAACACGCTGGCCAAACTGGCGCATGGGATCGCGGACAATCTGCTCACCACCTGCGTGCTGGCGACGCGCAAGCCCGTGCTCGTCGCACCGGCGATGAACACGCAGATGCTCGCAGGCCGCGGCCACGCAAGACAACATCCGCGCGCTGCAAGACCGCGGTTTTTCCTTCATCGAGCCGGGCGCGGGCTTTCTGGCGTGCGGTGAGATCGGCGCCGGCCGTCTGGCGGATGAAGACGAGATCCTCGCTGCCGCCGCCCACGTCGTGCGGCGCGCGCGCAGTCTTGCGGGCGAACGCGTCTTGATCACGGCCGGACCGACGCGCGAGTTCGCCGACCCGGCGCGCTTCCTCTCAAATCCCTCGACCGGCCGCATGGGGCTCGCGCTCGCGCAGGAGGCGCAAGCACGCGGCGCCTCGGTGACCGTGATCTGCGGACCCGACCGAATTGCGGCCGCCGGCCGACGTCCGCTTCGTCAGCGTCACGACGGCGCGCGAGATGCATGCCGCCGTCATGGAACATCTTCCAGGCACGACCATCTTCATCGGCGCGGCGGCCGTCGCCGATTTCCGTCCGGCCGAGTTCAGCGACGCCAAACAGAAGAAAGGCGACGCGGCACGCACGCTCGAGCTCGAGCGCAACCCCGACATCATCGAAGACGTGAGCCGGCAGCGACCGCCGGGATGTTTCGTCGCGGGTTTCGCGGCCGAGACCGACAGCATCGAGGAACATGCGCGAGAGAAGCTCGTCGGCCAAGCACCTCGACTGCATCGTGGTGAACCGCATCGCGCTTGGCGGCGGCGCGTTCGCCGGGCGCGACAACGAAGTCACGATCCTGTGGGGAGCAGACGGCCGCCAAGCCCTGGCGCGCGCGCCCAAGCCCGTGGTCGCCGCAGCCATCCTGGATCGCATCAGCGCGCAACGAGGCGGACGTTGATGCTGCTCGCGATCGAAGCCGGCAACACCAACATCAAGTTCGGCCTCTTCGAGATGGACGGCGCCGCAGCCGGCACGCTCGTCCATACCTGGCGTTCGGCCACCAATCCGCAGCAGACCGGCGACGATCTCGCGGCATCGGTGGACGGCATGCTGCGGCTCAACACCGTGCCTCGCTCCGCCGTGAAGCGTATCGTGGTCTCAAGCGTCGTGCCGCCGCTGTATCGCGCGCTGACCGGGATGGCGCAGCATTACTTCGGATGCCGGCCTCAATTCTTGTCCGCCGCCCGCCAGACGCTCGTGCCGGTGAGGACCCGGCATGCGTCCGAGTTAGGCGCGGATCTCATCGCCGGGCGCCATCGGCGCCGTGCAGAAATACGGCGCGCCGATCATCGTCGTGCAGTTCGGCACGGCGACGACGTTCGCCGCGATCAACGCGCAGGGCGAATACCTCGGCACGGCGATCGCGCCGGGCGTCGAGGTGTCGGTTGATGCGCTCATCGGACGCGCGGCCAAGCTCATGAGCGTGCCGCTGGTCAAGCCGGCAGCCGCGATCGGCGTCGACACGCCGACCTCGCTGCAATCCGGCGTCATCTTGGGATTCGTCGGTCAGGTCGAATATCTGGTGGCGCAGTTCCGCCGCGAGCTGGGCACGCAAGCGCGCGCCGTCGCGACCGGCGGCCTGGCGGATCTCATCGCGCCGCATGCGAGCGTCTTCGAGTTGCGCGACGAGCGTCTCGTGCTTGATGGGCTGTACCACTGGGCCGCCGCCACGGCCAAGACACGAAGCAAGGTATAACGCCACCATGAATTCTGAGATCGACCCGAACAATTCGACCGCGCTCGAGCTTGGGCGGCGAGTCTTCATCGGCCTGTCGGCCGGAGCGGCCGCCTTCTGCGCGAGCATCGCGCACGCGCTGGCCGCCAGCTCGGACCTGGGCAAGCCTCATGCACCGCTCGTGCCCGAGGACGATCCCGATATCACGGTCGAACGGCCGCAGTTGCCACGCCCCCAAGGCACGATCGGCGCGTATGCCGCCTACCCCCGGACCAACAGCGTGACGACGCCGGGAATAGTCGTCTGTCAGCACATCTGGGGCGTGGACGCGCAGATCCGCGACGTCGTGCGGCGTCTTGCCAAGGCGGGCTACGTCACCATAGCGCCCGAACTGTACAGTGGGCTGGGCGCTCCGAACGGCGATGGTGCGACCGACTACAAACCGTTCCAGCAGGCCGCGGCAAAGCTCGTCGACGCGCAGGTGGACGCCGACATCCAATCCGGCGCTTACTGGATACGCGCCAGGGTTGGTCAAGGGCCGCTGCAGCGCCCGCCAAAAGTGGGCGTCATGGGTTTTTGCATGGGCGGATCGATCGCGCTGCGCGCAGCAGTGGACGACAAGAAAGTCTTCGACGCGGCGGTGATGTTCTACGGCAAGGTCCGTTGGGGTGCGATCAATGAAGACGACGGGCCGATCACGGACATGGCGCTCGCCTACACTGACGAGCTCAAAGTGCCGCTCATGGGGCAGTTCGGAGGTCGCGACACGAGCATCAAGCCGGACGACGTGCGAGCGATGCAGGCGCGCTTGACCGTGCCGAACGACATCAAGATCTACGAGGAAGCCGGGCACGCGTTCTTCGACGACACGCGCGAACGGTATGTCGCGTCAGCCGCCTCCGACGCCTGGACGCGCACGCTCGCGTGGTTCGGCAAGTACCTCAAAGCCTAGACCCGCGCTCAGGCTAGATCGTCAACGTCCCCTGCGCTACCGGGGTGACGTGACCGCCAACCTCCACGCCGTCCTTACCACGCTCGCCACGGATGTGTACGTGCAAGATGCTGCGCCGTCCCATCTTGGTCCCTTGCTCGCTCACAAAACGAGTGCCGGATGCGGTCGCCACGAGAGCGTGCTCCATCATGTAGGCGGCCAGCGGGCCGGTCGCACTCCCGGTCGCCGGGTCTTCGATGACGCCGATGCTCGGGCGCGAACATCCGAGAGTATGCACCCTCCGGCGTCGGGGTGAAGACGAACACCAGCAGGTTGTCATCCGCTGAGGCCTTGAGCAAGGCAAGCCCGTCCGATCCGAGCCACGCGCGATCCACCGCTGCTTTGTCGCGAAGGGGGATGAAGATCCCGGGATTGCCGGCGCTCACCAGCTGCGGCGCGACCTTGAGAAGGTCATCGGGCGCAAGCCCGATGGCGCGCGCACACACCGATGGCTCGTAGAACTGTCCGAAGCTGATCGGCGGTGTGGTCAGCCAGATGAGCGGTGGATCGCCTTCATCGACACGTATCGGCACGGGGCCGATGCGCTCTTCCAAGACGAAAGCTGCCGCATTGGGAACGCGCCCCTCGTCGCGCAAGACGAAGCTCGTGCCCACCGTGGGGTGACCGGCGAACGGGACCTCTCTCGCGGGGGTGAAGATCCGCAGCGCTGCAGCGCAGTCATTGCGCGTGGCGGGCTTCACGAAGCTCGT
Source organism: Vulcanimicrobiota bacterium (assembly GCA_963764965.1). Classification (GTDB taxonomy): domain Bacteria; phylum Vulcanimicrobiota; class Vulcanimicrobiia; order Eremiobacterales; family Eremiobacteraceae; genus JAFANK01. Next base: position 188,732 of record CAVXUM010000003.1, on the reverse strand, counting down.
CTCCGCGAGATTGAACTCTCGGGCGACGCGCTGCATGGTGATATCGTCGATATCCGCCGCATCGGGAATGACGGCCAGGGCATTGCCTTCCAACGCGTGCGTGGTGAAGACGTCGACCACACGGTATCGGTACGTGCGCTTTGTGCTCATATCAGCAGCTCACAGGTGTCTCACGAATGCGCGTTTGATCTCGTCGATGCGGGCGTCGTCGCGTTTGTAGAAGGTCCACTGCTTGATGCGTTTGGCGCGCACGAGTCCTGCATTCGCCAACGTCTTGAGGTGCTCGCTGACGGTGGCTTGGCTGACGCCGAGCTTCTCGGCGATGAGGACGCCACACACGCCGTCTTTGACCAGGTCGCCGTCGACTTGCGGACGGAAATGCGCCCGCGGCTTTTTCAGCCACTCCAAGATGAGCAGCCGCCGGTCGTTGGCTAGTGCGCGCAGGGCAGGTTCCAAATCCACATTGACATTTTGCCAAATCCCTAATAATATGTCAAGCATGTCCGATCTCAACGGCTCTCATCTCGCGCGAGCGGATCGCCGCTACGTCGCGGCTCGTTGCGCCGTTCGTTCGCCGCACGCCGCTCATCGAGATCGACGCCCAGGAGCTTGACCTGCAGCCGGGCCGGCTGTTCCTGAAGCTTGAATCTTTGCAGCATGCGGGCTCGTTCAAGACGCGTGGCGCGTTCGCGAACCTGCTCATGCGTGATGTCCCCGAGGCCGGCGTCGTGGCCGCTTCCGGCGGCAACCATGGCACGGCTGTGGCATTCGCGGCGATGCGGTTGGGCAAGCGCGCCACGATCTTTGTCCCCAGCATCTCGTCGCCGATGAAGATCGAGCGCATCCGGTCATACGGTGCCGAACTGGTCGTCGGCGGGGAACTTTATGACGATGCCCTGTCTGCGAGCCAAACGTGGCAGGCAGGATCGGGCGCTTTGCCCGTGCACGCGTTTGACGCGGTGGAGACCATGCTTGGCACCGGGACCGTTGGGTGAAGAGCTCTCGCAGCAAGTGGCGGCGTTCGACACGCTGCTGGTGCCGGTCGGCGGTGGCGGACTTGATCGGTGGTCTCGCCTCGTGGTTCGAGCGCTCGATCAAGATCATCGGCGTCGAGCCGGCGGGCGCCCCGACGCTGGCTCGTGCGCTCGAAGCCGGACATCCTGTGGAGACGGCGGTCGAGACCATCGCTGCCGATTCCCTGGGTCCGCGGCGCATCGGCGAGCTCACATTTCCGATCGCGCGACGTTTCGTCGAGCAGGTCATCTTGGTCGAGGACGATGACATCCGCGCGGCGCAGCGCATGTTGTGGAACAGGTTGACGATCGTGGCGGAGCCGGGCGGCGCTGCCGCGTGCGCGGCCTTGCTCGCGCAGCGATACCGGCCGGCAACGGGCGAGCGCGTCTGTGTCGTCATCAGCGGCGCGAACACCACGGCGGTCGATTTCTCCCGGTAAGTCGCACGCGATCCCCACACGCGAGGAGCCCACGATGCCGATCGAACGCATCAATCCAGGACGACGCCTGAGCAAAGCCGTGATCCACGGCGACACGGTCTACATCGCCGGCCTGGTGGCTGAGGACACTACGGCCGACGTCGCGGGCCAAACGCGACAGATCCTGACGAAGCTAGAGGCGTTACTGCTGCAGGTGAGGCTCCGACAAATCGAAGCTGCTCACGGCGACGGTCTGGCTGGCGGACATCGCATCGTATGACGAAATGAATTCGGTCTGGGACGCCTGGGTCGTCACCGGCGCTCCGCCGGCGAGAGCGTGCGTAGAGGCCCGACTAGCCTCGCCCGACTACAAGGTTGAGATCGCCGGCATCGCGGCTCGCGACGTGCGGTAAGCGCTCAGGCGGATCCGTTGGACCGCTTTCCCGACTCGATCTCTGCCAACTCGCGCAACGTCTGTTTCAACTGTTTGAGACGTGCCTGCCCCAGGACCTTCGCCCAGCGCTGCTCGATGTCCCGAAGCACCTTGCGCGACACCTCGATCTGGCGCTCGCCCTTGTCGGTCGTGCGGATGAGCTTCGCGCGCCCGTCGCGCGGGTCGGGTGTTCGTTCCACATAACCAGATGCCTCAAGACGGTTGACGAGTTCCGCCATGGCCTGCTTGGATATACCTGCCCGGCTGGCGAGCTGCGTCAGGGTCATGCCCTCATCCTCGATATAGCCGAACAGCTGGCCGTACGATATGCGCACATCCGGATACTTGGTATCCATCATCTGGCTGTTGTACTTCTCGGACAGCAGCGTCCACAGGCGCATAAGGTCCACCGCGATGCGGACGGAGGGGCCACGGGCTAGACGTCTTGACAAAGTAGTCAACCAGCCTTACTATATGAAGCAGATGATTACTGGTTCCTAAGAGGTGCCAGCTAATCCTATAGATGACTTGGCGCTCGCAGCTGCTAGTGACCGAGCGTCTGCATCCATGAAGGGCACGTCATGCGGCTTCCAAGCACAATCTCCGGTAGTGGTTTGTTATACTTGCTGCTCTGCCTCGCCGCGTTGAGCGTTGCGATCTTGCTGTTCAGCGGGGCGCTGGCCGGCTAGCGGCGCGTCCTGGGCGAGCGCGACCATCATGCGAACGCCGTTTTCGAACGCCGACTCGTCGATGACGAACCTCGGGCTATGATGCGGCGTGTCCACTTGCGGATCGACTTGCGCTCCCAGGAAGAAGAAGCAGCCAGGCCGCTGCAGCAGCATGAACGAGAAATCCTCGGCTCCCATGATCTTGGGCTGCTCGGCGACGTTGTGTTCCCCAAGCAGTCCTGCGGGCGAGCTCGCTCACATAGGCCGATTCTTGCGCGTGATTTGCGGTCACCGGATAACGCCGCAGATAGGTGTAATCAAACGTGGCCCTGGAGCTCTCGCAACAGCCGCGCAACACCGACTCGATCTTGGCCGCCATGACGTCGCGTAGCTCCTCGTTGAACGTTCTCACCGTTCCCAGCATCCGCACTTCATCCGGTATGACGTTGTGCGCGGTGCCGCTGTGGATGGCTCCGATCGTGATGACCGCCGGCTCCAACGGATCGAGCTTGCGGCTGACCACCGTCTGCACCGTCGAGATGAATTGCGCCGCCGTGACGATCGGGTCGATCGTGTGATCCGGCTGCGCGCCGTGGCCGCCGCTGCCTCTGATGGTGATCTCGATCGAATCGCTCGCCGCCATCATCGGTCCAGGACGCAGTGAGCACGACGCCGCTCTGATACTCCGACCACACGTGCAGACCGTACACGACGTCGACATGCGGGTCGTCAAGAATGCCTTCGGCCACCATCACCGCAGCGCCGCCCTTGCCCTCTTCGGCCGGCTGGAAGCACAACACGATCGTGCCGCACAGCGCATCCTTGCGTTCCGCGATCATGCCCGCTGCGCCCAACAGTATAGCGACATGACCGTCATGCCCGCAAGCATGCATCTTACCGTCGATCGTCGATGCGAACGGCAGGCCGTTGCGCTCTTGCACGGGCAGCGCGTCCATATCGGCGCGCAGTAATACCGTGCGGCCGGGGCGCCCTGTTCGCAGGATGCCGAGCACGCCGGTCTGGGCGATGCCGGTACGCACCTCGTAGCCCAAGCGCCGCAAGCGGTCGGCGACGATCCCCGAGGTGCGGACTTCCTCGAAGCCGAGCTCCGGGTACGCATGGATATCGCGGCGCAGCTCGAGCACGTCTTGCATGACCTTGCGCGGCACGAGGATCTCCGCGACTGGGGTTGGCGTCATATGTTCCTCTCTCGTCGCGCGAACGGCGAGGCGTTGCGCCGGCTGCAGACGAAACCGCTGAACACGATGAGTCCCGTGCGCCCGCTCGTCATCGCAGGCATTTCAATATTTCCGCCCTTGGCCCTCGCGCCGATGGCCGGCGTCACGAACGCGCTCTTCCGCAAACTGCTCAAACCCTTCGGCCTGGGCTTGACCGTGAGCGAGTTCGTCTCGGCGCAATCGCTCGTACGCATGAACAAGCGCACGCTCGACATGATCGACGTATACGCACAGGAACGCCCCACGGCCGTTCAGTTGCACGGCAACGATCCCGCCGTCATGGGCCAAGCGGCCGCTTTCGTCGAGGAATGCGGGGCCGATATCGTCGACATCAACTTCGGGTGTCCGGCACCCAAGATCGTCAAAGGCGGAGACGGGGCGGCGATCCTGCGCGACCCGGATCTGGCAGTGGCCATCTGCGCGGCAGTCCGCAAACGCGGTCAAACGCGTGCCGGTCACGGTCAAGATGCGTCTCGGCTGGTCGGCATCGCAGTACACGTTCATCGAGATCGCCAAGCGCGCGGAAGCCGTCGGCATCGACGCCTTCACCCTGCACGGACGCTACGGTCAGCAGTTCTACAAAGGTCAAGCCGATTGGTCGTACATCGCGCGGCTAAAAGAAGCGGTCAGCGTGCCGGTGATCGGCAACGGCGACGTGCAGAGCGCCGACGACGCGCTGCGCCGTCTGCGCGAGACCGGCGTCGATGCGATCATGGTCGGCCGAGCAGCACTGGGAAATCCGTGGCTCATCCGAGAGATCGCGGCCGCGATGCGGGGCGAACCCGCACCTGGTCCGCCTACCGTCGCCGAGCGGATTGATTTCGCGCTGGCCCATTTCAACGCGATGCTCGAACGTTACGGCGAAAAGTCGGGCGTGCTGCAGATGCGCAAACATCTCGGCTGGTATCTCAAAGGCATCCAGGGTGCGTCGATCCTGCGCGAGCGGATCAACCACGAACCGGAGCCCGACAACGTGCGCCTCATCCTCGCAGAGGCAAGGACTCGACCGGCGGCGGACGAAGGCCGAGCAGAAGCGCTTTCCGAGGCAGCGGTGTGAGCCCAGCGACAGCCGGTCAAGACAGCTGCAACATCTGCCCTTGAAGCAAGTACAATAGGAGCAGGCCGGAACGCGCCCGGCGAAGGAGCACGTCATATAATGGATTCACGCGATCAGGTCCGCGGCGCAGCCGACTTCGTCGTCGCCGGCCCCCACCCCGCAATCCGGCCAAGCGCCGCCAGCACATCCGAGCGTCACCCACGCCGGCAGCGTCGGCGAGGCGCTCTCCAACCTGGCGACCTACATCCCAGGTTTCGCGGGCTACAAGGCGGTCGAAGATCGGCGCATCGCCGACAAGCAGTTGCGCGCCATCATCGGCGAGCGGCTCTCGCGCGTCAAAGGCCGGCTCGATGACCTGGTCGGTTCCCTGTCGCGCGGTGGCAACCTCGATGGTCTCGCGCTCATCGATCAAAGCGGACGGCGTCTGGAGAAGCTCATCGATCGCATGCGTTTCGCCGACTACGGCTACGCAGCCGTGTTCGATCGAGTGCAGATGGGCGAGGCGGAGCTGATGCGCCTCTATCAATACGACGCGGGCCTCATGGCCGAGCTCGGCGCGTTCGACGACTGCGGTCAGCGAAGTGGAACAAGGTTCGACAGATCCCGCCCATCTGAAAGCTGCCCTGGCGAAGCTCGACGCGCTCACGACCGAATTCGATCGACGCTTCGAGGCGCGTAAGCACCTCTTCGACGGGCTCCCCACGCCGTAACCGGCTTCGCGACCGCGCGTACCAGAAACGTTCGTACCATCGCGTAGCGGACCGTGAACGGCGACACGTACCGAGCGGGACAAGACTCGTAGTCCTTGAAACTTGTGCCGACCACCTAAGTATCTGTAGTGGCACAGCAACACCCAACGATTTGAGGTAGTGAAAAGAATATGGCGCTCGGACTTTCGGTCATCGAATTCTTCGATAACAGCGGACAGCAGATCGTGCACCGCTGGCCTGAGGCCGGTTCCACCGATATCAAGTGGGGCAGCCAGCTCATCGTCCAGGAGAGCCAGGCCGCGGTGTTCTTCCGCGACGGCAAGGCGCTGGACACGTTCCAACCCGGCCGCTACACGTTATCCACGCAGAACCTTCCGCTGGTCACGGGCCTGCTGTCCATGCCCTTCGGCGGCACGTCGCCCTTCCAGTCGGAAGTCTACTTCGTCGCGCTCAAGGTCTTCACGAATCAGCACTGGGGCACGGCCGAACCGATCCTCTTCCGCGACAGCGACTTCGCGATGGTGCGTCTGCGCGCATACGGCATCTTCAGCGTTCGCGTCACCGACCCGCAGCTGTTCGTCAACAAAATCGTGGGCACGGCGAACGTCTACACATCGGATTCCTGCAAGATTTCTTCCGCAACATCATCGTCTCGCGGCTGAACAATCTGCTCGGCGAGACGGTCAAGAGCATCCTCGACCTGCCCAAGTACTACGACGCGCTGGCCGCAGCAGGCAAGGCGCGCGTCAAGGACGACTTCGCCCAGTACGGCGTCGAGCTCATCGATTTCCTCATCAACGCGATCACGCCGCCGGACGAGGTGCAAAAGGTCATCGACGAGCGCACCGGCATGGGCGTGGTCGGCAACATGGGTCAGTACATGCAGTTCAAAGCCGCCAAGTCGCTCGAAGAAGCCGCGCAGAATCCGGGTGGGTCCGCCGGCTCGGCCGCGGGTCTCGGCATGGGTCTGGGCCTCGGCATGCAGATGCCCGGCATGATCAATCAGGCGATGCAGCAGGCCGCCGCCCAGAACGCGCAAGCATCAAGCGGTGGCGGTGCAGCCGTTGGCGGCGCGGCCGTCGGCGGCGCAGCAGCAGCCACGACGACGTGCACGAAGTGTCAGGCGCAGATCCCGGCCGGCGCGAAGTTCTGCCCGAACTGCGGCGCACCCGCGGCCGCCGTCGGAGAGTGCCCGAGCTGCCACGCGCAAACCGCGCCCGGCGCGAAGTTCTGCCCGAACTGCGGCACAAAGCTCTAACCATAACGTAGCCCGGCATGGCTTTGCGCGAGCGCGCGCAAAGCTTGGGCCGTGGCATCGCTGACCGCGCCTCTCGAACATCTGCTGCGCGCAGCCCTGCTTCAGGCAGCGGATAGTCAGACGCTGCAGCGCTTCATGTATCGCCATGGGATGAACTTGGGCGCGCGCCGGTTCGTCGCCGGCGAATCGTTGGATGAATTCCTCGAGGTCGTCCGCCGCGTCAACGAGCGCGGCTTCACCGTGGCATGTGGCCTCTTGGGCGAGGGGGTCCAAGATAGAGACGACGCGGCGACCGTCGTCGCGGAATACCGTCACATCTTGAGCTCGTTCGCGGCCCAGGGCCTGCGCTCCAATGTCGCGCTCAAGCTGACCCATCTGGGATTGGCCATCGATCAGCTCCTGGCGCGTGATAACGTCAAGGCAATCGTCGAGCACGCTCGCGGGCTCGGCAATTTCGTTCGCATCGACATGGAGCAATCCGCATACACCGAGGCGACGCTTTCGATCTACCGCGCGCTGCGCCATGAGGGTCTTTCTAATGTAGGCACGGTCCTCCAGGCGTACCTGCATCGCTCCGCGGACGATCTTCAGTCACTGCTGCCGCTACAGCCGAACCTGCGTTTGGTTAAAGGCGCCTATCTCGAACCCGCGGCGATCGCCTTCACGCGGAGATCCGAGATCGACGCGAACTATACGCGGCTCATCGAGACATCACTGCGGGCTGGGGGATTCACCGCGATCGCGACGCACGACCATGTCATCATCGAGCATGCGGTCGAGCTCATCCGGCGTCAGCGCATCCCGGACGACCATTTCGAATTTCAAATGCTGTATGGGGTGAGGCCGCAACTCCAGGCGGAGTTGCTCCAGCGGGGCTATAAGGTTCGCCTTGCGATCCCGTTTGGTTCGCAGTGGTACCCGTACCTGATGCGCCGGCTCGCGGAACGACCGGCCAATCTGTTCTTCTTCTTGGGGACGTTATGGCGAAAGTAGTGCCGCAGCACAGCCGGTCGCGTGTCGCGAGCGGCGTCATCCCCGCTGCGCTGACACCGATGCATCTCGATGGAAGCCCCAACGCCGCGCTGCTCGCCGATCATTGCCGGCATCTGCTGGAGGAGGGATGCGCGAGCGTTCTCGTCTTGGGCACGACCGGCGAGGCCAACTCGTTCACGACCGCAGAGCGTCGATCCATCCTCGAAGGTGTTCTGTCGGCCGGCATCGCCGGCCACAAGATCCTGGTCGGGACTGGGTGCTGCTCGATAGGCGAGACGGTGGAACTGACGCGGCACGCCTTGTCGGTAGGGGTCGAGAGGGTCCTCGTCTTACCGCCTTTCTACTATAAGAAGGTCAGCGACGCCGGATTGTTCGATGCCTTCGCCGCCACCATCGAGCGCATCGGCGATGATCGCCTGCGCCTGTTCGTCTACCTCATCCCCCAGATGACCGGCATCGAGATTGGCCCCGATCTCATCGAAAAGCTCCAGGCATCCTTCCCGACCGTCGTCGCCGGCCTCAAAGACAGCTCGGGCAACTGGGAGTCGACGCACGAGCTTTGCCGGCGCTTTGGTGCCCGCATCGACGTCTTGGTCGGCACCGAGGCCCTCATGCTGCAGGCCATGGCAGCCGGAGCCAGCGGCTGCATCACGGCGATGGGCAACGCAGCGGCGCGACCAATCATCGATCTGTACGAGAAGCGATCGGATGCGACGGCGACGTCCATGGAGCACGGCGTGAACGCAGTGCGTACGATCTTCGAGTCGTTCGCGGTGATTCCGGCGCTGAAGGCCTATCTGGCCGCGACGACGGGCGAACAGTCGTGGCGCATCGTGCGTCCACCGCTGCGTTCGCTATCGACCGAAGAGACGACAGCGCTCATGGCCAGGCTCGAAAGCGCCGAGGTGAGCGTTGGTTGATCTAGTGCGTATGGATGAACGTCGCGACGGCGTGGTTGAAGAACTCGGGATTATCCACGTTGGGCAGATGGCCTGCGTGGGGCACGACGACCACCTGTCCAGGCTCGCGCAGCGAGTACGCGATCTCAGCGCTGCGTTCGTAGGGCGCGATGGCGTTGTCGCGTTCGCCCCACATCACGAGCACGGGTGCCGCGATACGCGGTAGCAGATCGCGATAGTCGCCCGTCCACGTCACCCGCGTCGCTGCTTTGTACACATCCAGCGGTATGGAAGCCATCTGTGCGCGCACGAACTCGACGTGCTCGGCCGGAGCTTGCGGATGGAGGACGCCTGCGGCGCGCGACTGCGCAAACCCCTCGATGCCCAGTTCGTCAAGCGTCGCGATGCGCTGATCCATCGATTCCACGCCGCCCGGGTAATACGCAAACGTGTCGACCAAGATCAGCGAGAGCACGCGCTCGGACGCGCGCGCGTAGCACTCGAGCGCGATGACGCCCGCCGAGCGAGCAGCCGCATAGGTGCGCGGCCGGAAGATCGCAGGCGTCGAGCACCGCGATGACGTCGCGCGCAAACGCGGCGCGCGAGATGGACTGCGGATCGCGTGCGTCGGCGGCGAGCGAGGCGGCCGCGGGGACGTCCGAGCGCCCATAGCCGCGATAATCGATGGCGATGCACGTGGCTTGTGGCGCGAGTCGCCAACACCTGACGCCGCCAGATCTCCGCCGTGGAGCCGACTCCGTGCAAGAAGACGACCGGAGAACCGCTGCCGGCGTGGACGTAGGCGACGCGCAAGCCGTCAGAACTCGCGAAGGAAACGCCGCCGCTCGTCATTGTCGGAAAACGCTTCGAACCGCCGAGCGGCGGCGCCTTTGCTGCAAGGGGCCTCATTTGCGAGTCGGCGAAAGCAACGCAGCATGATGACGCACGAGGCGCAAGACCAGGCGTCCCTGTTCGATGCGGTCTACTCCGCATATAAGGAGTTCATCAATCCGCCGTTGGCCCGCTTCATGAAGATCGCCGGCTCGGGGATCGAGGTCGAGGCGCGCGGCGCACGCGTGTACGACCACACCGGCAAGAGCTACCTCGACTTCTGCGGCGGCTACGGCGTCTTCACGCTCGGCCACATGCATCCTAAAGTCGTGGCCGCGGTGCGCGAGCAGCTCGACCATATGGCGCTCTCCTCGCGCGTGTTCTTCAACGCCAAGACCGCGGCGCTGGCCAAGGCGCTTGCAGATCTCGCGCCCGGAGATCTGAGCATCACCTTTTTCTCGAACAGCGGCACCGAAGCGGTCGAAGCGGCGCTCAAGCTGGCGCGTCTGTCCACGAAGCGCAAGCACATCGTCTCCACCGACAACGGCTATCATGGCAAGACGATGGGCAGCCTGACCGCCACCGGGCGTGACGTCTTCAAGCAGAAGTTCGAACCGCTCGTGCCCGAATTCGAACACGTCCCCTTCGGCGATCTGACCGCGCTCGACCGGGCGCTGGACGGCGCTGCGGCATTCATCGTCGAGCCGGTCCAGTGCGAAGGCGGCGTGATCCTGCCACCCGACGGCTACCTGCGCGGAGCGCGCGAACTGTGCGACAAGCACGGCGCGCTCTTCATCGCCGACGAGGTGCAGACCGGGCTTGGGTCGCACGGGCTATCTGTGGGGCGTCGACGCCGACAACGTCGTGCCCGACATCATGACGATCGCCAAAGGGCTTTCCGGCGGCGTCATCCCGATCGGCGCGACGATCTCGCGCCATGACGTCTGGATGCGCGCGTTCGGCGACTCGCCGCTGCTGCACACCTCGACCTTCGGCGGCAACCCGCTCGCGTGCACCGCAGGACTCGCCGCGCTCGAGGTGCTCATCGACGAAGGCCTCGTGGCGAAGTCCAGATCGCAGGGCGCATATCTGCTCGAGCAGGCGCGCGACTTGGTGAAGCGATTTCCGCAAGTCGTCGCTGCTGTGCGCGGGCGCGGCTTGGTGGTGGGCGTCGAGCTGCGCAACGAAGGCTACGGCGGCGTGATCATACCCGAGTGCCTCAAGCTGGGGCTCACCGCGGCCTACACGCTCAACCAGCAGCGCGTCATCCGCCTCGAGCCTCCGCTCATCGTCTCGCGTCAAGAGATCGACGAAGCCATCGCCATCTGGCAAAAGCGCTGGCGCGGGCCCAGGAGAAACTCGGAGCGCTGTCCGCCTGATGCCGTACGTCGAATCGTCCATCGAGATCAAAGCCGCGCGTCAAGCGCATCTACGAGCTCGCCAAGGACATGGAGAGCTACTCAGATTTCATGCCCGACGTGGAGTACGTGCAAGATCATCAAGCGCAACGGCAACGAGACGGTCACGCGCTGGAAGACCCTGGTGGAAGAAGCGCCCATCGAGTGGACCGAAGTCGACATCTTCGACGACGTCAACACGCGCATCGACTACAAGCTCATCGAAGGCGATCTCGACAAGTTCGAAGGCGCCTGGACGTTCGTAGAGCGCGACGGCGTCACCAAGGTCGTCCTCGGCGTCGACTACGATTTCGGCGTGCCGACGCTCGCCGAACTCATCGGCCCCATCCTGCAGAAGAAGGTAGAAGAGAACTCCATGATGATGCTGCAGGCGCTCAAAGACCGCTGCGAGGGTGGCCGAAAGCAGTAGCCGCCCCTCCCGCGCACCAGGACAGCCTCGGACGACCTGCGAACGAACGAAATTTCCCGGACTCCTATATCCGAGGTACTTGGTGCGCACGTTCGGCTTCATAGTCCACCCCCTTTCCTACGACGATGTCCTCCGGTACGAGCCTAAGGCTGCCGGCAAAGGGAAGCCGCTCATCCGCAAGATCCTTGAGTGGATGCCCGCCTACAAGGTCTGCGAGATCACTGGCGTGCGCAGCCGCACGGGCGAGGAGATCAAGGGCTACTTCATCGGCGTGCCGTTGCTGCCCGAGCAGTTCTTGGAATTGCCGCGCGCAGAGGTCATGGACCGCATCATCCGGGGCGCGAATCTGGCGGCCGAACTGGGCTGCGGCATCGTCGGGCTGGGTGGCTTCACCGCCGTCGTCGGCGACGGCGGCGCTGACGGTCGCCGAGAATTGCCCGATCGCAGTCACATCCGGTAACTCCTACACCATCGCTGCGGCCATGCAAAGCCTGTTTCGAGGAGCGCGTGAGCTCGAAGTGGATCTCGCCAGCGCCAGCGCCGTCGTCGTTGGCGCGACTGGCAGCATCGGCTCCGCATGCGCGCAGATCCTCGCCAATCGCGTCGCCCGGGTGACGCTTGCCGCGCGCAACGCCACGCGGCTCGCCAAGCTCGCCCATGCGATGCAACCGCATGTCAAGGCCAAGCTCGGTTGGACGACCGAGATCAACGAAGCCGTCCAGCACGCCGACCTCGTCCTGACCGCGACCGCCGCCACCTCGAGCATCGTCGAACCAGAGGACCTCAAGCCGGGCGCGGTCGTCTGCGAGGTGTCGCTGCCGCACGACGTGTCGCGCCGGGTAGCGACCGAACGTGACGACGTGCTCGTCACCGAAGGCGGCAACATCCGCGTACCCGGTGACGTCGATTTCCATTTCGATTTCGGCCTGCCGCCGCGCATGTCGCTGGCCTGCATGGCCGAGACCATGATCCTCACGCTCGAGAATCGTTTCGTCAACTACTCGCTCGGCCGCGGCGTCAACCTCGAGAAGGTGCTCGAGATCGAGCGCTTGGCGGACAAGCACGGCTTTGAAGTCGCCGGCATGCGCGCGTTCGACAAGGAAGTCACTCCCGAGATGATCGCTCGCACGCGAGAGCGTGCACGGGCCGCGCGGGTCGCCGAATCGCAGACGGCGGGCGCGGCGCTCTCATGAAGACCATCGTCTCGGTCAGCCTGGGATCGTCGACGCGCGATCACCAGGTCGAGGTCGATTGGCTGGGCGAGCACCTGCATATCCGCCGCGTCGGTTTCGACGGTTCGCTCGACCGAGCGATCGCTTATCTGCGTGAGCTCGACGGCACCGTGGACGCGATCGGTTTGGGCGGCATCGACGTCTACCTGTATGCCGGCAAGCACCGCTTTGCGCTGCGCGACGGCCTGCGCATGCTTGAGGCGGTGACGAAAACACCGGTCGTCGACGGCAGCGGGCTCAAGAACACGCTCGAGCGCGAGACCATCAAGAATTTACAAACGCATGGCGTCATCGACTTCCGCGGCCTGCCCGTGCTCATGGTGAGCGCACTGGATCGTTTCGGCATGGCCCAAGCGCTCGTGGAAGCGGGCGCGGACGTCACATTTGGCGATTTCATCTTCGCCCTGGGCATCGACAAGCCGGTGAAGACGCTGCCCGAGTTCGAAGCGCTGGCCGAGCGCTATCTGCCCGACGCCTGCAAGCTGCCGTTTCAGTTCTTCTACCCCACCGGGAAGAAGCAAGAGAAGGCGCCGGAGCCGAAATTCCCCCAGTACTACAGAGAGGCCGCGCTCATCGCCGGCGACTTCCATTTCATCCGACAGAACATGCCGGACGATCTGGGCGGCAAGACCATCATCACGAACACCGTCACGGCGCACAACGTCGACGAACTGCGCGCGCGCAATGTGGCCAGGCTGATAACGACCACGCCCAATCTGGGCGGCCGTTCGTTCGGCACCAACGTGATGGAAGCCGCGCTCATCGCCATACTGGGCAAACGCTGGGCAGACGTCAGCGAAGAAGACTATCGCACGCTGCTCGCCCGGCTTGATTTTCGACCGCACGTGCACGACCTCGTCGCGCACGCAACCACGTGATAAGGGAGACCGCATGACCGAGAAAGAGACCGTCGTCACCGAGGATGGCTTACGCAAGCTCGAGGGCGAGCTCGAAGAGCTGAAGACCGTTCACCGCAAAGAGGTCAACGACCGCATCCGCCAGGCCAAAGAGTTCGGCGATATCTCCGAAAACGCGGAGTACGAAGACGCCAAGCAAGAGCAGGCGTTTATCGAAGGCCGGATCATGAAGCTCGAGACGATGATCCGCAACGCCAAGATCATCCATGAAGGTGAAGGCGGTGCGGACGAAGTGCATCTGGGCAGCACCGTCAAGCTCAAGAACCTCGCCACCGGCTCGGAGAACGAGTACACGATCGTGGGCAGCGCCGAAAGCGACCCTCCCAACGCCAAGATCAGCAACGAATCGCCGATCGGCAAAGCGGTGGTGGGAGCCAAACCCGGCCAGACCGTAACCGCCACCGCGCCATCGGGTGAGATCCAGCTCAAGGTGATCAGCATTCGAGCCAATCGTCGAGGCGGCTCTAAAGCCAAGGCCAAGTGACCGAAAAAGGCGAGAACGGCGAGACCGGCGCGACAGAAGCTGAGCTGATCCGCGCACGGCGCGCGAAGCTCGACGCCTTGCGACAAGCCGGTCGCGATCCGTTCGCGTTCACCAAGTTCGAGCGCAGCCACGACATCGTCACCGCGCGCACGAGCTTTGAGAAACTCGCCGTCGGCGAGCATGGCGGCACGTCCGTCAGCCTGGCCGGCCGCTTGCAGCCGCTGCGGCGCATGGGCAAGAAGATCGTCTTCGCTGACCTCGCCGACCAAAGCGGGCGCATCCAGCTCTACTTCCGAGCCGAGACGATGGGCGACGGCTTTCGGGATCGTCGATCTGCTCGACCGCGGCGACATCCTCGGCGTGCGCGGCGAGCCGTTTCGCACCAAGACCGGCGAGCTGACCATCGCGGTGAGCGAGGCCGCGGTACTCTCCAAGTCGCTGCGGCCGTTGCCCGAGAAGTGGCACGGGCTGGTCGATCCGGAAGCGCGCTATCGTCGACGCTACGTCGATCTCATGGTCAACCGGCCCGTGCTCGACACCATGCTCACGCGCAGCCACATCATCGCCGGGCTGCGCCGCTTTCTCGACCAGCGCGGATTCGTCGAGGTCGAGACGCCGACGCTCTTGACCATCGCCGGCGGCGCCAATGCGCGGCCATTCCTCACCCACTCACACGCGCTCGACATCCAGCTGAAGATGCGCATCGCCACCGAGTTGAATCTCAAGCGCTGCATCGTCGGCGGCATCGAGAAGGTCTACGAGATCGGCCGCACCTTCCGCAATGAGGGCATCGACCGCACGCACAATCCCGAATTCACCATGCTCGAGCTCTACGAGGCGTACACGGATGTCGAGGGCATCTTGCGATTGTGCGAGGGCATGGTTCTGGCCGCCAAGGAAGCCGCGCGCGTCGGCGACAAGCATGAGTACCGGGGCGTTGACCTCTCGTTACTCGCGCCGTTCGCACGCCTCCCGTACCTCGAGGCGATGGCGACGCATGGCGGGTTTCTCCCGCGACGACGTGCTCGACGAGTCGCGCGCGCGTGCCGCTGCCAAGCGATTGAAACTCCCGATCGATAAGGGTTCGAGCCACGGCCACGTGGTCGACAAGCTGTTCGAGGCGACCGTCGAACCGCAACTGGTCAACCCGACCTTTATCACCGACATGCCGGTGTTGCTCTCACCCCTAGCCAAGCGCAAGCGCGACGATCCGCATCTGACCGAGCGTTTCGAGCTGTTCATCTCGAACATGGAAATCGCCAATGCGTTCTCAGAGCTCAATGATCCAGACGACCAGCGCGAGCGGTTCATGACCCAGGCACGCGAGCGAGCGGCGGGCGATCCCGAAGCACCGGAGCCCGACCTGGACTACGTCCACGCGCTCGAATATGGCATGCCGCCGACGGGCGGCATCGGGGTGGGCCTCGACCGCTTGATCATGATCCTGACGAATCAGGAATCGATCCGCGACGTGCTCCTCTTCCCGTTGCAAAAACCGGAGTAGCTAGAGCGACCTCACCGAGATGTCGCCGCTCATCGTATGAACCGTCACCGGGGCGTTGCTGCGCTGCGGCACATCGGTTTCGATGTCGCCGCTTTGCGTGCTGCCGCTGAATGCGACGCCGTTGCCGCGCACAAGCGTCATGGACACGTCTCCCGAGGTCGAATTGAGCCGCGCGATGCCGCTAAAGGAGCGAGCGGTGATGTCGCCGCTGGTCGTCACGACGACCACCTTGCCTGAGACCCGATACAAGCCCACGTCGCCGCTGGTCGAATCCACCGTGAGGTCGCCGCTCACGTCATTGAACAGCACGTTGCCGCTCGTCGAGGTGATCGCGAACGTGCCGCGCGCGCGCGTGACGGTGAGATCGCCGCTCGTCGTGGAGATCGTCGCATTGGCGCCGCTGACGGCATTGACGTCACCGCTGGACGTCTGGACTCGCAAAGCACCCACGACGCGGTCCACCTCGACGTCGGCGCTCGCAGTCGTGATGTCGAGCCGAGCCTTGGCGGGTACTTGAATGACGTAGTCGACCTGCGCATTGTTGTCGCACGAGCCGTTGTGCATGCCCAAGAGGTGCCAGAACGAGCTCAGACCAGAATCAGCCGGGGGGAAGACCGTGTGCACGTCAAGGCTGTCGCGCTTGCTGTCGACTGAAATCGTCAGACGGTCCAGCGCCGCCTGCGTGGGCGCGCAGTCGGTCGCATCGATCTGGACGGAATCCTTATCCCAGGCGATGACGCGGACGCTGCCTCGATCGTCATCGATGGATATCGCGCCGTTCGACGCAAGCGGGTACGTATGGTGGAACTCGCCCCTCGCCGGGTTGTCGGCGGCGCGGGCTGCGGCGACGCCGCTCAGGATTATGAGCGTGCCGGCCATAAGCACGCCTATTACCTTGATCATGGCATCCTCCGAGGTTGTCGTGTTTTTGGGTACCGGCTGGCGGGCGAGAATGTTTCAGGCGGGCGCTAGATAATTCCACGCAGGATGGAGACTTCTCTCCGGACACTCGCACTCGTGCTCGAGTACGATGGGACGGGCTACCATGGTTTTCAGCGCCAGGACGAGGTGCCTTCCATCGCCGAGCGGGTCGAGTCGGCGCTCGGCACCTTGTTCGGCCACCCGACGACGATCACTGCGGCAGGCCGCACCGACGCCGGCGTCCACGCCACAGGTCAGGTCGTGAGTTGCACGACGACGAGTCCGATGCCGCTGGGGCGCATCGCCGTCGCCGCCAGCGCGCTCTTGCGCCTACACGGCATCGCCGTCATCCGCGCGGTCGACGGTCCCACCGGCTTTTCCGCCCGTCACGACGCGCGCGCCCGGACGTACCGCTACCGCATTCTCAATCGCCCCGCGCCGTCGCCGCTGCTCGCCAAGCGGGTTTTCCATGTCAGCGCAACGCTCGACATCGAAGCGATGCGCAACGCCGCTGCCGCGCTGGTGGGCGTCCATGACTTTGCGGCGTTTTGCGCCGTGGCGTCGCGCGCTCGCGGCACGCAGCGCAACGTGCATGCCATCGTCATCCAGCGCGAAAGCGATTTCTTGGACGTGGTGGTCACCGCCGATTCGTTCGTGCACAACATGGTCAGGATCATCGTCGGGACTCTCATCGAGGTTGGTCGTGGCCACCGGCCTGCCTCTGACGTCGCCGCAGTGTTGCGCTCGGGGGAACGGACGCGCGCCGGGTTCACCGCGCCGGCGCACGGTCTCTATCTCGAAAAGGTCGAGTTCGCCGACTGCATAATCTAGCCGCATGGCGCGGCTCGCATTTTTCCTCATCGCCATCTTGGCGTTTGTGGTCGGCTCGACAGTCCACGCACCGCAATCGAGCGCGATCGGGCTTCCGGGTGTGCCCGGCGTTCCCGGCGTTCCCAATCCCAATGACGTCATAAAAGGCGCCGCCGCCCAGCAGATCATCAACGCGCTCAACAAGACGATCTCCGACAACGAACCGATCCGCTCGAGCGCCGACAAAGTGTACGCCACCGTGGCCGCACCCCCGGGCCCCGAATTCGGGGCAGGTGGCAAGGCCGGACGCGTGAGCGTCACCCGCGATGGTCTGTTGACGCTTTCGCCGGGCGACTACAGCCTGAACACGCAGGTGTTCTGCATGAAGTACACCTCGCACAGCCCGATGAGCAACACATTCCGGCTTGCGCCGCTCGAGGGCAAGTGGGCGGACATCATCGCGGCGGTGCAATCGCGAGCCGTCGCGGCCGACGTGCCGCACCCGCAGACGCAGCTGCTCTCATGGCAGCTGCAGGCTGGACTCAAATACCAAGAGCTCTCCCCGCAGTCGAAGGCGTTGGTCGATCGGCTCATCCCCGAGTTCCGTCCGCGCCTCAACCAAAGCTTCTACGAGATGATCCAAGCGACATGGAGCAAAGCATCGTCCACCATTCCCGGCGTGCCGTCGATGGATTCTATGCTCGATCAGCTCGGCGACGCCGGCCGGTTTATCCGCCAGCTTGAATATGCGCGCAACACGCTCATCTCGTACGCAGATGACTATCAGTCGGTCGCGCGCCTCTTCGTCCAGGCACCGCAGACCAAGCCCGAGACCGTGGCGAACACCGCCTGGAGCATCATCAGCGACCGGGTCTATGCACGGCTGATCAACAACGGCGATTTTCGCGGCCCAGGGGTGCTCGAGGTCCGCGTGATGCCGGTCGCTCACGCCAACCGCGTCACGCGCTTCGATGTCGCCTCCGCCGGTGAGTCAATGGCGCAGGACGCCGCCTTGCAGCCGGTGGCGGACAACGGCGCACCGGCACCGTTTCCGGCGGGGGCCGATGTCGGCGTACCGGGCGCCGACGTGCAACCGCTCGGGATCGCGCCTGAGGCACCCACGCCGGGACCGTCACCTTCGCCAACGTCGACGCCGTGCAGCAAGCCGGCATACGGCGGTGGCGTTGACGGCGTGCCTGGCGGCGATGCGCATCATCCATTCAAACCCAACGATCCGCACGGGCACCCAGGCACGGATGTTTTCGCGCAGCGCGACACGCCGGTGTATGTGGACGTTCAGCCGCACGTTTCCGCTGATGCGTTGAACGCGGCCGGACTATACCACTCGACCGGCAGCTTGAATATACCGGAGTCCGGCGACCTAGAACTCGTCGACGGCAAGGTGAGCCTGCAACCCTGGCTTCCCGGCGTGGATGATGAATATGGCGGCATTGTTCGGCTCACGCTCGAGTATAAGGGAGAAAGTGGGAAAATCTACCCGATTGCCGTCGACTATCTCCATCTCATCACCGATAAATACAATCCGCGCAACGTCAAAACAAAACAATTTATCGACAACAGCGGCAACCCGATCGCGGAGAAGGCATACAAAGGCTGCATAGGCTTAGGCCCAGACATGAAACCGGGAGCGGCGTTGTCAGTCGAGGAGCTTGCCAAGCACCCCCTCATCGGGTACCTGGGCGCAACGGAAAATGCGCACACCCATATCCAGGCGACCTTTTCCGGCCACAATTTCGATCCGGCGCCCCTGCTGGCCAGCAACTAGCGCCTGGGAGGCGTGGAAAACGTCCCACCGTGGCTTGACGGCCCTATCCACAGTCCGGTAAGATGCATAGGTTAACCCCATCCTTTTGCAGCTAGGGTCTTCGGGCCCGACTCAACACCCAAGGAATCATGACCACAACGCTTCTTTCAAAGAACGGCGTGAAGCGCGAATGGTATATCGCGGACGCTGACGGCAAGACTCTTGGCAGATTCGCGACGCGCATCGCGAGCGTCCTTATGGGCAAACACAAGCCCGACTACACGCCGCACGCCGATACCGGCGATTTCGTCGTCGTCACCAACGCATCGAAGATCCACCTCACCGGCAAGAAGTGGGCCAAAAAAGAGTACATCCACCACTCGCAATATCCCGGCGGCCTGCGCACCCGTACGGCATCGCAAGTGCATGCCAAGGATCCGACCCGCATCGTCGAGAGCGCGATCAAGGGGATGTTGCCCACCAATCACCTCCGCGCGAGCCGCATGAAGCGCTTGCGCATTTTCGCGGGCGCCGATCACGGGCATGAAGCGCAAAAGCCTAAAGCACTGACGGGGATATAAATGGCAGCAACCACAGGTTCCAATCTTTCGGCTACTGGCCGGCGCAAGCGCGCGGTGACCCGCGTGCGGATGGCACTCGGCGAGGGCGATATCAAGATCAACGGCCGGCCCATCGATACCTACCTCGGCCGCGCATCGCTGCTGCAAGTCGTGCGCCAGCCGCTCGAACTGACCAATAGCACAGCGCGCTTCAACATCGCGATCACGGCGCACGGCGGCGGTCTGTCCGGTCAGGCCGGAGCGATCCGCCACGGCATCGCGCGTGCGCTGGTCCGTATGGATGAGAGCCTGCGCCCTGTGCTGCGCAAGGCTGGTTTTCTGACCCGCGATCCTCGCGAGAAAGAATCGAAGAAGTACGGCCGCAAGCGCGCCCGTAAACGCTTCCAGTTCAGCAAGCGATAATCAAGATAAAGAGGGCGGCCAAACGGCCGCCCTTCTTGTCTACGTTCGAAATTTTCGCTAGGTCCGTTTACTTGCGTTTGTCGGCGTACATCGCAGCGTCTGCGCGCGCGATGAGCTCTTGCTTGTTGGCGCCGTCGCGCGGATAGACCGCGATGCCGGCAGAGAGCCCGATCGGGATGGGCAAGAATCCCGCGCCCGCTTGTTCCTCGATCTTGCGCCGCACGCGATCCAGCAGCAGACGCGCGCCGTGCTCGTCGGATTGCGGGAGGATGACGAGGAACTCGTCGCCGCCATAGCGCCCCGCGATGTCGGTGGCGCGCAAGCACTGGTGCAGGATCGTCGCCATGAAGCGCAGCACTTCGTCGCCCGCCTGGTGCCCATAGTTGTCGTTGAACGCCTTGAAGTTATTGAGGTCGAAAAGCGTCACTGCCAGCGGCTGACCTGTGCGCTCGCTGCGCACGATCTCTTGATCCAAGCGCCCGTGCAGGTAACGGTGATTGAAAAGACCGGTCAGCGAGTCCTCGTTGGCCCGTTCACGCGCGCGCCCATAGAGGCGAGCGTTGCGCACGCCTAACGCCAGCTGCGTCGCGATCGTCTCCAAGACGCCCAGCTGCTCCTGGCTGAAGGTGCGCGGCCCGCTGGTCTGCCCTACGATCAGCGTCCCTAAGACTTGGCCCTCGGATGCTATCGCCGCGATCGCGCAGCCGCGCAGACCCAGCTCGAGGATCTCCTGACGGTTGCCATCCAGCCGCGTATCGGTGGCGGCGTCTTCGCTGGCAAACGCTTGACGCTGACGCAGCATGCGCAACGCCGGCGAGTCGCCCTTGATGGGGAAGCGCGCGCCGACGGCAGAGAGCGTGCCTAGTGTCCAGTGGTCAGCCACCACCTCAGTGTCCGTCTGCTCTTCATTATAGAGATTGATGACGCAGCGCTCGGCGTGCAGACCGGCGGCGATCTTTTCGGCCGCGGTCGCAAGCATGCGGTTGAGGTTGAGCGTCGAGTTGACCGCCGCTCCGACCGCGCCCAAAAGCTTGAGCTCTTCTTGACGCCCCTCAAGATAGCGCGCGTACTCCTCGGCTTGCCGGCGCGCGGCCTCAAGCGAAGCCAGCCGCTCGGTCGCAACCGTGTACAGGCGCGCATTCGACATGCCCACCGCGATCTGGTCGGCGACCGCGCCCAGTACGCGGCGGTCCCGCGCATGGAATCCATCCGCCTTCGTGCTCTCGACGCTCAGCACACCTAGCACGGCGTTCTCGACCTTGAGCGGATACGCGATGAAGGACCGGACGTCCGGGGCCACTTTGAGATAGCGAGCGTCGGCCGCGACGTCGGGGACGTAGACCATCTCTCCGCTGTGCGCCACCAGGCCGACGAGGCCACGGTCAAACCCGACGCGCGTTCCCGTGGTCACCTCGCCGTAACCGAGCGCTGCTTTGACCTCGAGCTGCGGCGGATCGCCTTCCACCGAGAGGATGGTCAGATAGCTATAGCCGAGCTGGTCGCGCAAGATGCTGAGCACCTCACGGTGATCGGTCTGCAGGTTCGAGGCGAGCGCCCGCCCCACACGCGCGGTCAGGTCGTAATCCTCGATCCGTTCCGCAAGCGTCTGGGCCGCCTGCGCCCGGTGCATCGCGGCGGCGACTTGGTCTGCGAAGACCTGCGCTAAGTGGGTCTCGCCGGGCGAGAGTCGTACGATGCTCTGGCGGCCATGCAGCGCAAGACTGCCTACGAGCTTGCCACGGTAGACCAACGGGATGAAGAAGTCGTTGCGGATGCCTTCGGCAGTGACGAGCTCGGGCTGGCCGATCGACCCTATCTGATCGTGCCCTACAAAGCGTTCCTTGGGCGGGTCGCCATAGATAGCGCGCAGCAAGGCGCCAGGCAACCGCCGTTTCTTGCGGTAGTCCTCGGAGAGCCCGAAGGTGGCAGCCAGTTCGAAGTCCCCGTGCTCGTTCTCCAGCGCGACCGACGCCGCGTCGGCGTGAAAGATCGCCGCGGCCTCCACGACGATGGCGGCCATGATGCGATCGAGCTGTGCCTCTGAGCTCGTGAGCACCGCTACCCGGTGCAGCATGGTGAGTTCGGCCATGCGGCGGCGCTCTTCGCGCAGAACGCCGGCATTTTGGATGGCGGTGGCGGCCTGTTCCGCCACTTCGAGCAAGAACTCGACGTGATGCTGATTGTACGCTGCGGGCGCCTTGGACTGGGCGGACATGACACCGATGATGCGCTCTCCCAGGCGCATGGGCACCATGAGCACCGTGCCGGCACTCGAATTCTGCCCATCGCCCAAAGGCTCGTAGACGTCAGCCCACTCGACGAGCGCAGGGCGGCCGCTTGCGTGCACTTGGGCGGCTAACCCCTCACGTCCGGGGAGCGCGTCTGAATGGAAGCGCATGCCGGATTCAATCGCGTATTCCGTGCGCAGCTCGCGCGTCTCGCCGCTCTCCAGGGCGACGTAGAACGAGGGCGCGTCCATGTGACGCGACACCTCCTCGTGTATGGCGGTGAAAAGCTGCTCTAGATCGAGTTCGCCTGCGAAACGCGCGGCGCTATCGAGCAACGCCGCCAGGCGGTCGGCGCGGTCGAGCGCGTTCTCGGTACGGCGCGCCAGGTCCAGCACCGTCGAGGCCACGCCCGCGAAAGCGCTCGGCGTGAGGACGCCGGCCGCTGAGAGATGGCGCGACCAGCGATACGAGCAGACGATGATCCCGAGCGGTGACCGCTGCGAACTGGCGCGCAAGACGAGCAGCGACGCTGCCTCGAGATTTGCGGCCACGCTCTTCAAAGGATCGGTCAGCGACCGAACGTCGTCGATCGCGAGCATGTCTGTGGCGGGCTCGAAAAGGGCGTCAACCGCGCTGGCATCGATTGGCGCGCCACTATGGACCTGGTCACCATCGCCGGCCGACCCGGTGCTCACGTACGCATCCGTGCTCTCATCAAAGAGGTACACTTCGCATGCGTTGCAACCCAGCAGGCCGGGCGCTGCACCCGCAAGCGTCTGGGCAGCTTTGCGGCGTGCCCCCTCCAGTGTGCCGGTCTGGTGAGGAAGCGGAACCTCTCCCTCGCCGATAGTCTGCTTGGCCATGCTCAGCTGTGGATCACATAGACAGGGGTAAGGCCGGCCTTGCCCTTGATGCGTGCCAAGCGGCGAGTGGCCGCGAGGCGCCCTCGGACGCGCTCGTACGTGCGCTCGTCCGCCAGTATCTGATTGGGCTCCGCGATCTGCTGCAAGCGGGATGCGAGATTCACTGCGTCTCCAATGACGGTATACTCGAGCCGGCGCTCGGAGCCGATGTGCCCGGCGACGACGTCGCCTGTGGCAAGCCCGATGCTCACTGCGAGCGGCCAGCTCACCCCAGGTTGTTCGTTGAGCTGACGCACTTGCTCGAGGATCTGACTGGCCGTCGCAACGGCTCGCAGGGCATCGTCCTCGCCGGGCCGGGGAGCGCCGAACACAGCCATGACGCCGTCGCCGTAGAACTTGTCGAGCAGGCCCGCGTTGGCGAAGACGACGTTCACCACCGGCGCAAGATATCGATTCAGCAACTCCACGACCTGTTCCGGCATCAATCGTTCTGAGAGTTCGGTGAAACCTCGGATGTCGGCGAACAGCATGGTGGCGGTTTGGCGGGTGCCGCCTAGGACCACAGCCTCAGGGTCCTTCATAAGAGAGCCGACGACGTGGGGCGCCAGGTAGCGCTCGAAGGACTTCGCGATGCGTTCGCTTTTCTCGGCCTGCGCCAGGTTTTCGGCGACCAAAGCACGGCGCTCCGTCAGGTCGTTGATGACGGCCGCGGTGCTGTCCTCGCCGGCGACCAGCCCTCGGATGCGGAAAAACGTGATCTGTAAGAGGAACGGACCGCGCACGAAGTGGTTGCCGGGGATCTCGACCTGCATATGTGCGTCGGGGTCCGCTTTGTGTTGATCCAGCAGCGCCGTGAACCCCGGCAGCCACGAGTCAAGGATACGCGCGCTCCGTCCCTGGACGGTCGAACCGGAGAGGCCGAATGTCAGCTCGGCGGCGCGGTTGAACTGCGTGATGGTGTCCTGGTCGTCGAAGATGATGACGCCGGATGCGATGGACTCGAGGACTTCGTCGTTCTGTGCTTTGACGGTTGAAAGCTCGTGGAAACTGCGGCTGAGATCCTCGTATAACCGTGCGTTGTCGATGGCGACGGCCGCTTGATCGGCGATCGTGGCGAGCAGGTCGGGGTCGTGCGACAGCAAGACCTCGGTGGTGACGCGCGAGTCGACGTAGATGACGCCGATGATGCCGTCCTTGCTTTTGATGGGCACGCAGATGATCGATCGGATGTGCAAAGAACGCACGCTAGGCGCGGTGTTGACGTCAGGGTCGTTCTGGGCATCCGTCGTTGCCACCGGTTGGGCGTCACGGAAGACGCGCTCGAGGATGGAGCGGCTCACCGCGAATTCTGGCTGATGCAGGATACCGCTGTCGAGGTTGGACGCCGCGCTAAACTCGCGCACGCCGCCGCTGGGGTCGCGCACGACGACGAGGCCGCGCTCAGCACCCGTGGCATCAACCGCTAGGTCGATGACAAGCTGCAAGAGGGCGGGGAGCTCGCGCACCGCATTGATCGCCTTGCCGATGCGAACGAGCACGTCTGCGCGCCGGCGCTGGCGGTCGAGATCGGATTCGAGACGCTGGGCGCGAGCCGCGGCCACGCGGGCTTCGAGCTCGCGGGCCTGCACGTCGCGGCGCGCATCGTTGAGCAAGGCGAGGAGCTTCTCGACGCCGCGCGTGTTCGGCGCCGGCCGCTCGCCGGCCAGGCTGCGCGCGTCGTCCAATGCCTCATCCAGCCGTGAGGCGATGCGGTTCCACGGGTCGTCCCGACGTTCGCGACTGGTCACATCTAGAGTATCGGCACAAGTGTGACCGCGGCCGCGAAAAAGCCGTCGTCTCTATGTTCGATGCCCAGGTTTTGGCGTGGCCGCATCTGCGCTACGCCTCGGTCATATGCTCGCGCTACGATGCCCGCCCCATGAGCGATCGAGCATTTGATCTCATTGAAACCGGATTGCGGTTCGCGCGGACCAGGTCGGTGGTGCTTGCCGAGGATGTGGCCAACGCACGCACGCCGGGTTTTGTCGCGCGCGACGTGCAGCTTGCCCCTGAGGACGATAGAGCAGCGCCCCATTTCGCGACGGTGCTGAGGGATATCCAGGTCAAGGGCGCGACCGGCGTCTTGGAGTTCGCGATGGGCGCCCAGGCAAAAAATGCGGTGACATACCGCGCGCTCGCCGATCAGGAGCATGCGTTGCTTCGCGAACTGCGCACGGTTGCTGAAGAAGCGCGGCGCTGAGGTGGACGACATGTATGCCATCGCTTCGAGCGGCATGGCAGCTCAACGGACGCAGATGGACGTCATCGCGGACAACCTCGCCCAGGCGGGCGTCGTCCGCGCGGACGGGAGCGTGTATCGCTCTAAGACCGCGGTGCTCGCTAGCGAATCATCATTCGAGCCCGCGCTGCGCACCGCGTTGCTCGGCGATGCCGGTGCCGACTCTGAGTTCGCGCTGGCCGACGCTGACGAGATGACGGACGGGCCAGCCGGCGTCACCGTCGCTGGTATCGTGGACGACCAAAGCAGACCGCAGTACCGCTTCGATCCGGGGAATCCTTTCGCCGCGAAAAGCGGCTCACACGCAGGCTACGTCGCGCTGCCGGATGTGGATCCGATCCAGCAGATGGTGGCGCTGGTCGGGTCCGGCCGTGCATACGACGCCGACGTCAGCATGCTCCAGGCCGCAAAGCAGATGGATATGGAGGCAGCCGACATCGCACGTGTGTAGCACCGCGCATGCAGGTTGAACCCATCGCCGCGTTGCGCGGTATGCGCGATGCGGTCGCGCACGATCGAGGATCGGCGTCGTTCGGCGAAGCACTATCATCGGCGATCGATGGTCTGTCGCAATCGCTCGAGCGGGCAGACACCCTCGCCGCTGCCATCCCATCCGGGCACGCGAGCATCGCGGAAGCTTCCATCGCGCGCGCGAAAGCGGACGTCGCGCTCGAAGTGGCTGCCATCGCTGCGGCGCGGGTGAGCGGGGCTATTTCGCAGCTGCTGCAGACGCAGGTGTGATCTCGTGCTGGCGAATCTTCCCCCGGCACTGCCGCATCTGGCTCGCCGGTGGTCGCAGTGGCTCCGACCCCGAAAGATCCAAGCCTGGCTGGCGGGGTCGCTGGTTGTGGTGAGCGCGCTGCTGGCGGTCGTCGCTTCAAAGATGGGCGCGCAGACCGCGCTTTTTGGCGCAGCGCTGCATCCCAGCCAGACAGCCGAGGTCGAACGCGTGCTCACTATCTGGAACGAACCCTTCACCGCCGACCCCGCGCACACACAGATCTTCGTACCGTCTGGCCGCCGCCGTGACCTGCTGCTGCACCTCACGCTGGCCGGCTTGCCACATCGCTACGTGCCGACGACGTCCGACGTACTCGAGCAGCCTGCAAACGTGTTCGCCCCGCAGACCGTCATGGACGATCGCCGGCGCGCGGGCATCGAGGGCGATCTCGTCGCCGGTCTGCGACGGATCAACGGCGTCGCGGATGCTATGGTCGTGATCGCTCCGGCGCAAGATGACCCACTGGCGGCCGATACAGGGACGAAGGCCAGCGCGAGCGTGCAACTCGTCATGCAAGCCGGGGCAGCGCTCTCAGCGACCGCGGTCAGCGGGATCAAGCGCTTCGTCGCCGCGAGCTATCCCGGCCTCAGCGCCGATAGGGTGGTCGTGGTCGACGGTTTCGGCGTCGCAGCCGGCGCTCAACCGCCTGACAAGGCGACATCGCGAGAGGTCCGATTGCAGACTTCGATACAGACCGCGCTTGACGCGGTCTTCGGGATGGGCGCCGCGATCGTGCGCGTGAGCGTTCGCAACGCCGGTGAGGACCGTAGCGCCCAGAGCACCCGCGTGACGCCGCATGGGCTGCTGGAAGCGGATAGCGGCAAAGAGCGAGGCTCAGACAACGGCAAGCGTTTCGAGAGAGAACGCAACCACACGCGGTACGCATACGACACGCTGGTCGAGACGCGTTCCGCGCATGCCGATGCCCTGGTGCATATCGCGGTGGCCGTCTTTCTGGACGCGCGAAAGATCAGCCTCGACCAGGCGAAGTTGGTCGCCGACCTCGTCCGGGCAGCCGCGGGAGCAGACCTTTTGAGTGGTGATCAGGTGGTGGTGCAGGCGCTGACGTTTCGCGACCCAGTCATCGCTGCGGCCCCTGCAAGGAGATTGGGGGTGCGAAAGGTGCTGGCCTCATCACTGGCACTGCTCGCAGCGGTGATGCTAGGCGCGTTATTGATCCGCCAATACGCCCACGGCACCTCACACGCACACAACGATGCTGCAGTCGCCGTCCATGCGACACTGGAGCACGAACTCCCGCAGACCGCAGCGTACGTGCTCAGGGCCATGCCTCAGCGCGTGCGCGACCAGGTCCTCAGCGAATATTCAATCGAGCAACGCGAGCGCATCGTCGCGCATCTCAACGGCCGGACGAATGGCCGGGCGTGAAGGCCCCGCGGCAGACGACGGGTTCATGCCGTTCGAGCCCAGACGGCACCGGATCGCGAGCGCACTCGAGACGCCGCCGACGACCGCGCCGTTAGGGGGGCGCGTCGAAAGCCAAGTAGATGATGATGCGATCGGCAACGGCGAAGAGGCTGAACCGTTCGCGAGCGATGCGACTTCGCCAGGCGTGTCGTCGGCCCAGGCAGGCGCGACGGACATCGCCGCGATCAAGACGTCTATGGACCAACAGGCGAGCCTCGCGCCCGAGATGCGGGAACCGCAGCAGCCGGCGGCCGCGGCGATATCGCAGTGCGATCACGCTCTCGCTATCCGCAGCGAAGCGATCCGCTTGGCTTCGATCGCCTGTGGTCGCGCGCTGCGTCACGCCGTAGTGCTTCATCCACGCACGATCGCCGGTTTCGTCGACGATGCACTTGCGGCAGCCGGCAATCCTCGGCATGCGCGTATCTGGTTGCACCCCGATGCCGGCACGCAACGCGATATGGATCACGAGCAAATCTGGGATGCTAAACTTGAGCCCGGGGATGTGATCGTCGAACATGAGGATGTCATGTTGCGCGCCGATCTCGAACGTCGCTCGGCATTGCTCGTGCGGGCAGCTGCCGATCGGTGACGTCGCAAGCTGGCCGATTCCCCCTTTCGCATAGATACTGCGACGGCTGGACGCGAACGGGCCGCGTCACAAGGGTCGGTCATGGATCGCTGACCGTCCGGATCGCAGGCGTGACGGCCGGCAGCATCATAGAGGTCGAGACCAACGGCGCAATTCGACTCGCGGAAGTGCGCAGCGTTCACGATCTTGACGCCCAATGCACGCCGCTCGTCGGGCACGCAGACATCACGGTTGGTGCCGCCGCAAGTTCGGTCCGCGCCATCTTGGGCTGTTATTGCGGCGAGGGCATGCTCGGACAATGCGTCGATGCTTGGGGCCGTGGCAACAATGATGCGGCTTCCTGGGTGACAGCGCCACACGTTCACCCGCTTCCGATCGGCGAACGCCGTCCGATAGTACGCGCGATGAGAACCGGCATCGCCGCCATCGATGGGCTCTGCACGATCGGCATCGGGCAGCGGATAGCGCTTTTCTCCGGCGCAGGCGTGGGAAAATCCACGTTGCTGCGCCAGATCTCCGGACGAGCACAGGTTGACGCCCACGTTTTCGCTTTGATCGGCGAGCGAGGCCGGGAGGCGGCGGAGACCGTCGCGGCACTGCGCGCCAGCGACAGCTGGTCGCGCACCACGGTGGTCTGCGCGACGGCGGAGTGTTCTGCGCGCGAGCGCTTCGCGGCGGCGCGCACAGCCGTGGCCCAGGCGGAGTGGCTATGCGAGCGTGGCTGGGACGTGCTGTTGACGATCGACTCGCTCACCCGCGTGGCTAACGCGTGGCGCGAGATCGCCCTCGCGTTGGGTGAGCCGCCTGCGCACCGAGGGCATCCCGCATCGATGATCGGCGCGCTTGCCGGGCTCGTCGAACGCGCCGGTGCGCGTCGACGCGGAAGCATCACCGGCATCTACGCCGTGCTGGTCGATGGCGACGACCCGTTCGAACCAGTCACCGACGCCGTCCGCGGTCTGCTCGACGGCCACATCGTCTTGTCGCGGCGGCTAGCCGATGCTGGCCGCTACCCGCCTATCGACGTGCTGCGCAGCACGAGCCGGCTCATAGGCGCACTCGCTTCGTCGGAGCAGCTGGCAAACGCGGCGCTGGTACGCAAAGCCTTAGGCGCGCTCGAGAGAGCAGAAGACTTGTTCGCCATAGGCGCGTACCGGCCGGGCGGCGATCCGTGGCTTGATGCCGCCGTCGCACAGCGGGATCGCCTCGAAGCTTGGATATTCCATGGCGAACCTAGGCCCGAAGACGCAAGCGATGAGCTGGCTGCCATCGCGGCTGACCTGCGGGCTTGATTCCCCTGACCAAGCTTGTCCGATGGACCCGGTGAGTCCAGGTTACGTTATGGTTGCGGTTACGTTATGGTTGCGCTATAATAAGACCATGAAAGCCCAAACATTGATATCCCAGAAGGGAACGCGCGACGGCGCGCGCGCGATCGACGAGATCCGGCAGATCCTCGGGCTGAGCGAGACGGCGTTCGCGCGCTTGTTTGGCGTGTCGCGTCAGGCGGTGGAGAAGTGGCGCCTCCATGGCGTGCCGCCGGGTCGCAGCGCCGACCTTGACCGTTGCCTCGAGATCGCGGGCGCGTTGAAGGCGCGCCTCATCGAGGCACGCATCCCGCAGATCGTGCGGACGCCGGCCCCCGCCCTCGGTGGCCGCACCGTCCTCGACGTCTTGCAAGCGGATGGTCCCGAACCCGTCTATCGCTACCTGCACCAGCTGTACTCCTACGCGGGTCGCTAAATGCGATTCCGGCACGTCACCCGCGACGGACGGTATTACCGCGTTTGCGATCCATACTGGGACGACTGCTGCGACACTTCGTTCTCGAAGGCGCTCGGCGGGCGCTGGAACCCTCCGGGGGCGTTCGGCGTTCTCTATCTATGCCGTTCGCTCACCGTCGCCGCCGCGAACGCACGTCAGAATTTCGTGGGAGAGATCCACTCGCTGTACGACCTGAAACCGCAATTCAGACCGGTCGTCGTGGAGTTCATCATTGCGAAGATGCCGCAGCGCAGCTTCGTCGATGCGGTGACGGAGGCTGGGTTGAGCGCCGTGAATCTTCCAGCGACGTATCCCTTCTCAGGCAAAGCAAAGGTGTCGTACAGCGCGTGCCGGCATGTAGGCGTCGCAGCGTACGCTGCTGCGGAGCGCGGAATCGCGTGCCGGTCTGCGGCAGAAGCGACGCCGACGTCCTGGCCGGGTGAGGAACTCGCGTTGTTCGATCGTAGCCAGGCCATCGCACGGCGTGGGCGTCGCCGGGCTTTCGCGGATTGGTATGCTTCGGCGCGGGAATAGCGGGAAAGCGGGGGTGCCGGGCTAGGGCCGCTGAAAACGCGGTAGGATTTTAGCCATCCTGTCATAAGAGGCAGTCCTACGAAATTCTTTCGTTACCCCGAACTGAGGAGAACCCTGCATGCAGACTCAGCGCGTTTTGATGCCCCTCTTGCTTGTGGCGTTCCTGGTGTGCTTCGCGGCGATGCCCGGAGCTGCAGATACTGCTACGATGGCACCTGGGGCAGCGCCCGCACCAGCGGCGACGTCCGCTATCCATGGATCCCAACTGATCAAAGTCAGTCACTGCGAGGCGAAGCTTAACGTCATGCAAAGTGGCGGCTTCGTCGGGTACACGCCAGGCTATTACGGTGGCTATTATGGCGCGTACGGGCGCGGGTATTATGGAGATGTCTACGGCGGGGCCGTCTATCAAGCCCCCGTCACGACGACCCTTCCGCAACTCGGCATCGACTATACGAATATCTCACACAAGACCATGAGCGATATTGAGTTCGGTTTTATCGCCAACCAGCGTCTCATCGCTGAGGTCAAAGACGTCGGAACGTTCTCGCCGGGCGCGGAGATCAAGCACAAATTTGAAGTGAGCCCAAACATCTTCCCCATACAAACCGCGCTCCCACAGTGCGTGCCCCTTCGGATCACGTTTTCCGACGGCACGAAGTGGAGAAACCCGAGGCTTCCCCCCAAAGGCGCCCATGTCTATGACAACCATCCGATCACGCCGTAACAGGTAACTAGAGAAAGAAGCTCGATTCGCTCGAGCTTCTTTTCTTTTCTGGGGATGCGAGCGCCAGCTCTAGGGGTGGAGGATGCAGCGGAAACCGAGGTGGCTCATCCCGGTGTCGATCATCTGCGGTGAACGCGCGGCCGGCCGGAAACGAAGGCAGTAGTTGGGCGCGCACAGATGCGATCCGCCTTTGAGCACTTTGCGCGGAATGCGTATGTTCGGCTGGCAGTTGTCGTAGCTCTCTTCCATCGTTGCCCGCACGCTCGCGCCGCTGCAGCATGGTGCGCCGGCGCCGGGGGTATGCTCCGTCCGATACCAGTCGCACGTCCACTCCCACACATTGCCCGCCATGTCGTACAAGCCATACCCGTTGGGTGGGAATGAGCCGACCGGCGACGTCCGCTCAAATCCGTCCTTGTTCAGATTTTGCCACGGGAATTGACCTTGCCAGGTGTTCGCCATCGGCTTGCCGCCCGGTTCCATCTCGTTGCCCCAGCTGTAAACCGCGCCTTCCAATCCGCCGCGCGCGGCGAATTCCCACTCTGCTTCGGTCGGCAATGCCTTGCCAGCCCAGATCGCAAATGCAAGCGCGTCTTCGTAGGCGACGTGCACGACCGGGTGCTCGAGCCGGTCGGCGACATCGCTGCCAGGCCCACGAGGGTGTCGCCAGCAAGCACCGGGCACGTACTCCCACCACTGGCTCCAGTCGTTGAGATTGACGGGGCCCGTGGTCGGCTTGAAGACAAGCGCGCCCGACACGAGCTTCTCAGGAGGTGCACCGGGAAAATCTGCCGGGTTCAACGGCTGCTCGGCGACGGTTTTATAGCCGGTGTCTTCGACGAAGCGCGCGTACTCCGCGTTCGTTACCTGATACTTGTCGATCCAAAAGCCGCCGACCGTTTCCTCGTGCACCGGTCGCTCCTCGGGGTAGAAGCTGTGGGACCCCATGGCAAAGGTGCCACCCGCGACCCAAACCATGTCGCGCAACCGCGCGTCCTTGTGCTCGTCGATCATCCTCTGAGTCTTCGCCGTTCTTTGCGGACATACTTGTCGGGAATCGCTTGACCTCGGCGGGCGATAGCGTGATACGCGCAACGCTCAAGCTTAAAAAACACCGGGAGAACGCACATGAACGTCGACCCCACCGCTACCCAAAACATCCCCACCGGGCTGCCCATCTATCAGCCTGAGGCCGTGCCGCTCGGCGGCGACGTGGAGCAAGAAGAGGCAGAAGAACTTGGAGAGGCGCAGCAGATGTCCACGCAGAGCTCGCTCTCCTCTATCGACAAGCAGTTCACTGCGCTCATCAGCGGGTTGTCGCAGCAACTCAAGGCGCTGGAGAGCCAGCTGATGCAAGCGCTCAAACAGATGAGCACGGGAAATCAGCCCTCGGCGCCGACCGTCGGCAGCAAGACCCCTGGTTGTGGCGACGCTCCCTCGGGACCAGCGGCTAAGCCACCGGGTTGTGGTAGCGCCGCGCCGGGACCCGCTGGGCAAGCCGCCGTACAGCAAGATCATCACCGATGTCTCACGGCGCCAGCAGATGGATCCGCTGCTTGTCAGCGCGGTCATCCGCGAGGAATCTGGCTTCCAGCCCAATGCCGTGTCCAAGACCGGCGCCCAGGGACTGATGCAGCTCATGCCTGACACGGCGCGGTCGCTCGGCGTGCGCGACGCCTTCGATCCGAGACAGAACATCGAGGGTGGCGCGACGCTCCTGCGACAGCTCATGGATCGCTATCACGGCCAGCTTGACCTCGCGCTCGCCGCGTACAATGCCGGTCCTGGCGCCGTCGACAAGTACGGCGGCGTACCGCCGTATCCGGAGACCCAGGATTACGTGCGCAACGTCATGGCGGATTATCGCGAGGCAGCGCTGTCCAGCTAAAACGCCCGACCCCTGCTTGACAGTCCGCGCGGGGACTCGTACTATTATCGAGAATGATTCTCGATAAGAGGCTGGCCCTTGCCGTGCTCCTTCCGGCGCTCGCGCTCACATCATGCGGGCACAATCAAACGCCGATAGACCAGTCGCAGAAGGCACAACCGGGCGCGACGGCGTCAAGCTGGCGCCCCGTCGTCATCGTCACGACTTCGACCCTAGGCGCGCTTGTCAGGTCCGTCGCCGGTGACAACGCCGACGTTGTGGTGCTGGTGCCGATCGGTGCTTCGCCCGAGACCTACGAACCCACACCCCGCGACGTCGTGGCGTTGTCGCACGCGTCGCTGATCGTCCAAAACGGCGGCGGTCTGGAGGCGTGGCTCGCCAAGCTCATCACCAGTTCATCGTCCAACGCGCCCATCGTCACACTCAGCGACGCGATCCCGGCGAGCCATCCGGCAAGCCTCTCCAATGCGCCATCCGTCAATCCGCATTTTTGGCTCGATCCGGTTTATGCCCAACTCTACGTCGCTGAGATCGCACGCGCGCTGGCGACGGTAGATCCGGCGAACGCAGCCCACTATAGAGCAAATGAGGCATCGGAGAGCAAGAGCTTGGCGGACCTCGACCGTTGGACGCGTGGGCGCATCGCCAGCATACCGGCCGAGCGCCGTGTGATGATCGCTTTTCACGACGCGTGGTTCTATTTCGACAAACGCTACGGGATCCGAGACGTCGGCGCGATCGAGACGTCTCCGGGCAAAGAGCCGTCTGCTGCTGAGCTGGCAGCGTTGATCGCGACGGCGAAGGCGGATCACGTGCGCGCGATCTTCGCCGAACCGGAGTTCTCGCCCAAGCTCGCCAAGCAGCTGGCCGAAGGTGCCCGGATCACCACGGTCACCGACCTCTATGATGATTCGTTGGGCAACACGCCGGAGTTGAGCAGCTACGAGGGTATGATGCACCACAACGTCGACACGATCGTCACGGCACTCGGCTCATGAGCGACACTTTGGATCGGCATGACCACACGCACGTCTCGCCGGCCGCGCCGCCTGCGCCAGGCGACCACAGCCACGCCGTCGCGCCTGCGACGCCCCATCTGCACGCCCATGAAGGCCATGCTCCGCGTGCGGACCGTGCGCCCTCGCGTTCCGACGCCGTTAGAGCGGTTGCCGTGGACGGTGTCTGCGCCGGCTACTTCGGCAGAGACGTGCTTGATGAGGTGACGTTCGCGGTCGAGCCGGGAGAATTCGTCGGCATCATCGGGCCCAACGGGTCGGGCAAGTCGACACTGTTGAAGGTGATCGCAGGGTTGCTGCCCGCCCAATGCGGTTCAGTGTGCGTTTTCGGGCGTCCACCGAGCACGGGAACGCGCCATCGTCATCGGGTACGTGCCGCAGAGCGAATCCGTCAATTGGTCTTTCCCGGTCACCGTGTCGGACGTCGTGCTCATGGGGACATATGGAAGAATAGGGTTCTTCCACCAGCCGCACGCCGACGACCGGGCGGCGGTCGGCAGAGGCGATCGATCTCGTCGGCATGACCGAGTTCGCCGACGTTCAGATAGGCCAGCTCTCCGGTGGGCAACAGCAGCGGGTCTTCGTGGCGCGAGCCCTCGTCCAGCGGCCGAAGCTCATGTTGCTCGACGAGCCTATCGCCGGGCGTCGACGCCACTACACAGCACGCCATCTTCACGTTGCTCGAAGACCTCCAGCAACGCGGCACCACCATCCTTGCGACGACCCACGATCTGTCGTGCGTGGCGGAATGGTTCGACAAGGTGCTGTGCCTGAATCACAAAGTCGATCGCCTACGGCAAGCCTGCCGCACGTGCTCAACCGCGAGACATTATCCGCCACCTTCGGCAGTCACGTCTTGTTCGGGGCGCCGGCGTCGTAGCGATGGACTGGCTGACCGCACCGCTGCAGAACGATTTCATGATCCGCGCGCTCATCGCCGCGATGCTCATAGGTCTGGCGTGCTCGGTCGTCGGCGTGTACGTCGTGCTGCGCAACATGTCGTTCATCGGCGACGGCTTGGCGCATGCCTCGTTCGCGGGGATCGTCATCGCGTATCTGCTCAAGCTTCGACCTATACCTCGGCGGACTTGATCTTCACCGTGCTCACCGCGTTAGGGATCGGCGTGGTCAGCAAGCGCTCGGAGATCTCGCTCGACACGACGATCGGCGTGTTCTTCACAGCGGCGTTCGCGTCTCGGCATCGCGCTCATGTCGCGGGTGCGAAACTACGTCGTCGATCTGCAGGACTTTCTGTTCGGCAATATCCTGGCCATCGACCGCGCGACATCCTCATCGTCACCGCGCTCACCATCCTCGTGCTCGGCGTCGTCGCGCTGTTCTACAAGGAGCTGCTCTTCGCGTCGTTCGATCCGGTGTCGGCCGGCGCGACCGGGCTGCCGGTCGAAGCGCTTTCCTACCTGCTGCTCGTCGTGCTCGCCATCACCATCATCGTCTCGCTGCAGGCGGCGGGCATCGTGCTCGTCGCCGCGCTGCTCGTCACACCGGCTGCCACTGCCTACCAGCTCACCAACAAATTCGGCTCGATGATGATCATCTCGGCGTGCGTGGGCGTCGGGGCTGCCATCGTCGGACTGTATCTCTCATACTATTTGAACGTCGCCTCCGGATCGACCATCGTGCTCGTCGCGACGGCGTGCTTCTTCGTGGCCATGCTCGTCTCACCGAAGCGACGCTCCTTGTTGACCACACTGCTCGATGCACGCCGAACGGCAGCACGGGTGCGATGAGCAAGCACGAACGCCGGTCGGAGACCGACGTCGCCGCGCATGTTCCGCGGCACATCCTTTCGCCTCACCGAGCAACGTCGGCTCATCCTGCACAAGCTCGCGGGCTGAAGAAGTACGCCACCGCCAAACAGCTGCACGCTCGCCTAGCACGATCGCACCCTCGCATCGGCCTGGCGACCGTCTATCGGACGCTCGAGATGCTGCGCGGTTTGGGCGCGGTCGCCACCCTCGCGCAGCCGCACGGTGAGACCGCATATCTGCACTGCCGAAGCGGTCATCACCACCACGCGGTGTGCACGCGTTGCGGGAGAGTGGATGACGTCCCATGCCGCGCGCTGTCGACCTACGAGCGGATCCTCTCGCGAGGACTGCGCTTTCAGCTGACCGAGCATCAGCTCGAGTTCTACGGCGTGTGCGCGCGCTGCTCGTAATCGTCGCCTTGGCGTTCGCCGGCTTCGCGCCCGCGCAGGCGATGACGCTGGCGCCAAAAGCCGGCGACGCGATCACCCAACAGGAGCTGCTCGGCTATCTGTTCGTCGCGCCGCAATCCGGATGATTGGTTGCGCTACCGCGTGTCGGCCAACGGCAATACCTTGCTCGTCAAGACCATCGGTTTCGGTCAAGAGCAACTGGCCGACAGCGACGACGCGTTCTTCGAGATCCAGACCCAATCGTCAGGACTGATCTCCTCGCCGGTGCAGAGCCGATCGGTCGCCGGAGGCACGCTCGTCTGGAAGATGTACGTCGACGCGCCCGACTTCGACGACGGTTCACGCTTGTACACCTTCGTCGCCGGCGTGATCAAGATCGGCGACGCGTACTTCCGCCTGGGCAGCGGTCCCGGCCAACCGCTGTCGCCTGCCTATCATCAACCGCTTCAATCGCTGTTGCTATACGGCACGCTTGACCTGCCGGACGATCGTAACGGCACCGTCGTGCAATCGCAACCGCAAGACGTCACGATCGGTGACCGAGACCGTGCATACCGTGCACACCACTGTCGACTTTCCCGCTCGCGATATGGGGACGGCGCAACGGATTGCCAGAAGCCCAGGTGGAGACGTGGCAGACGACGGACGTGCCGCTGGGGCTGGTCGCCATCCGCTCGAGCACCGGCGGCGCGACGTATGACGTCGATCTGACCGGTTTCGGTCGCGGCAACTACCATAGCCTGATCGACCGCGCATTCGATAGCATACCGTATTTCCCGGGCTGAGGCTCGAGCCTGACAAGGTGGGATGATGGCGAAGCAGACCAAGAAGACAAAAGGTTCGGGAAAGCAAACGCGCAGCGCCACGGGCGGCGTGGCAGCGCGGTGGCCACTGGCCGTAGCGCTGGTCGTCGTCGGCGTCGCCATTGGGCTGCTCATCTACCACGTGCGCGACACGACGGCAGTACCCCAACCGGCACCCAGCGTGTTCGCGGGCGAGCACTACCCTTCGCAAGGCCACCAAGGGCACATGCCCGGCGACGGCAAGAAGTATGCGAATTTCAAATACAGCACGGACCCACCGACCTCAGGTTTCCACCGCGAGATCTTCTCCACCGGTTTTGTCAACGCGCAGCCGCTACCCAAGTACGTGCAAGTGCATCTGCTCGAACACGGCAACATCCTGTTGCAGTACAACTGCCTCTGCCCGGATGTCGCCGCCCAGCTGGCCGAGATCGCCAACGAGTTCGACTCGCGGCTGTTGCCGGCCGGAGCGATACCGACGTTCGACGACATCCAAAAAAATGAAGAGAACGGCGTGGCGGTCGTCGTCGCTCCGTACCCGACCATGCCGCACACGATCGCGCTGACCGCCTGGACTCGCCTGGCCACCTTACCGTCGGTGGACAAGGCCAAGATCGTGTCCTTCATCAATCGATGGATGCACGACACGGACAACCTCAGTCAGTGATCTCACGAGGCTTGATTTAGAGCGCAGAACGAACAGAACGACCCATGAATGATGCGCTGACGGTCAACCACCGCCCCTATCTTCTCATGCTTGTGGCCGCGTTGCTTGTCGGCTGCGCAGGCTCGCGCAATGCAGCTTCAGCTGCAGCATCGCCATCCGGCCCCGCCAGCGCCACCCCGACGGCGGCTGCTGCGCCCGCGGCGACGTCATCCGCTCCAGCGTTCTTGGGCACGCACTATCCATCGCAGGGACACACCCACCTCATGACGGGCGAACCTGACGATTTCGTGTACAATTCCGATCCGCCGACCTCCGGCCCGCATCGCGAGATCTTCAATGACACCTTTATCAGCAGCACGTCGCTGCCGTCATTCGTCCAGGTGCATCTGCTCGAACACGGCAACATCCTATTGCAGTACAATTGCATCTGCCCCGACGTCGCCGCCGCTCTCGCGAACATCGCCATGGAATACGACCGCGGGCTCATACCGCCTGGCCAGCCCAAACCCACCGCGACCGACGTGCAGGCCGCAGAAGAACAAGGCAAGGCGGTCATCGTGGCGCCCTATCCGCACATGAAATCGAAGATCGCCGTCACCGCATGGACTCATCTCGGCGTGCTCAAGACCGTCGATGCGCAAAAGATCGAATCGTTCATCAACGCGCACCTGAGCAACCCCAGCGACTAGGTCACAGCTCCACCAGGCTACCGTCGCTGCTCTCGTAGTCCACCCGCATCACCCACAACGGCGTGAGCTTGCGATCGCGCAGCCATGTCGGCAGCGCTGTCCGCATCAGCCGCGTCGAATTCGACCAGCATCTGTTCTGCGATTTGGCCGGCCAGGATGCGCCGTGCCGATCCAGCGCCCGAGTCGAAGACGCTGCGGCAAAGCGCCGCGAAAGCAGGTTTGGGCAAGCAGCCGAGCGCGTGCAACGACAGATAACGAGCCATGGATCAGGCCCCGGCTTTGCGGATCGCATCCATCAGCGTGTCCTGCGACACCTCGCCGTCGGCGGAATAGACGATCGTCCCCTTGGCATTGACCACGAAGATCGTCGGGAACCCGTTGAGGCCCCAGGCGTGGGCGACGATCATATCCGGATCGTAGAGGCTGGGCCACGTGATGCCATACGTGGCGTCGAACTTGTCGACGTCCTGCTGGCTGCTGAGCACGATGTTGTCGGGGGTCGAGCTGGAGCCGTATGGCGATCCGGTCACGGACACCATCGCGAGCTTCGACTCGGGCACGCGTGCGCGAATCGCGCGCAAGACCTTGGTCATGCGCTGGCAGTGGGGGCACCACGTCGCGAAGATCTCCAACAGATAGGGCTTGCCCGCGAGCGCGGACGAGGAGAACGATCCGATCGCGCCACGCAGAGTGAACGATGGTGCTTGGGCGCCGGCCTGCAGCGGTGCCGGCATGGGTGAGGCTGTCGCCACAGCCGCGCCAGGGACGGCTCTGTTCGCGTGCAGAAGGGCGTACACGATGATGAGCGCGATCGCGACGATGCCGACGATGCCGGCGATGAGCGTGACGTTCGACCGCGGCGGCGGCCCGCTTCTTCCTTGACGTTGTCCAGCATCTTTGGCCCGCGGGCTCATATCGTTCCCCTCCTCGTGCGTGTCGCTTTAGGCGCGCTCTTCTTGATCGCAGGCCTCATGAAGATCGGTCATGCGGGTGAGCTCGCCGCCGCGATCACCGCCTATCGAACGGGCCTTCCTCCCCCTGTGGTTGCCGCAATAGCGCTCGCCCTCCCGCCGTTTGAGATACTCCTCGGCCTCTATCTCATCAGCCGGGCTCTTGTTGCCGGTATCCGCAGCGGTGGCGACGGCGCAGCTCGCGCTGTTCACGGTGGTCGTCGCCTCGGCCGTCATGCGCGGGCTCTCGGCGCCCTGCGGCTGCTTCGGCCCGGGCGACAGCCAGCCGGCGACGTGGCTCACCGTGCTGCGGGATGTGGGGTTCTTGCTGCGCTGGCAGCCTACCTCGCGTGGTGGTCGCGCGCGCGACTACGCATCACAGGACCGGTGCCGTCACCTTGAAGATGATCGAGCGGCCCTGCGCATATTGCGTCGAATTGAAGCCGTTGTCCAACTTGATGGGGTAGATGTTGTTGAGGAGATTATTGCCGTCGATCTCCCAACCCAGCGCATGGCGCGACGCAGGCTGACCATACGACGCGCCGATCTCCCAATGCACGGGCAGCCGCCCGGTGCCGTTCTCGAACTGCTCCGGAAAGCCGCTGCCATACAATGCTTGCACCGTCACGAAGCGCCCGCTCGACGATAGGTTCCAGGTGTAGGCGGTGTTGATCGTGTTGGTCTGGTCGTGATCCTCGAGCGCCCATTCATTCGCGCCTTGGAGCGCGTCGGTCGGGAAGAGGAACGTGCCGCCGGAGATCCCCTTCGCCATGGACAGCGACGCGCCGTAGGAAAGGAAGTAGCTGTTGCCGTTGTAGGCGTGACCTTTGAGGCTCAGCTCCATTCCCTGCGCCAGGCCCTGGGCTGAGTTGAACAGCGTGAACAACGGCGTCTGGCCCAGCTGCGTCGTGTCGAGCGCATCGGTGACGTAGCGAGACCACAGGTTGATCGAGCCGCTCAACATCGGTGTGAACGTATGCCCAATGCCGGCCTCGTATATGGAGTCCCGCTCAGGCTTGAGATCGTAGACGGGCAGCGTCGTGCCTCCGCCGATCACCACGGCGCTTCGGCGGACGTCCTCGAGCAACGGCGCTGCATACAAGCGACCGTAATAGAAATGTACAACGTCGTTTTGATCGGCTTGCAGGTTCAACTCGATACGCGGGCTGATCTGATCGCCGCTCGTGAAGCCCGTGGAATGGTCGTAGCGCAGTCCGGCATTGATGGTGATCCCGCTCGTCACGGAATACTTGTCCTGTGCATAGAGGCCGGTGTTCGAGCCGCGCTGTGCCGTGTTGTCCGTGAACGGCGGCGCAAGCAGCCCAGTCTTTGGATCGATGAACAAAAACGAGAACTGGCTTGTGGCGTTTTGTACGCTGGCGTTATAGCCCGCCTTGAAGCTGTTGCGGTCGTTGCCGCGGAACCACGTCGCTGCTATGCCGAGGAAATTGGAATAGCGATCCTGATAGGTGGATGATTGCGATGCGCCGGCCAGATCGGCGGCGGGATCGGGCAGATATTGGATGCGCCCGGATGCCCACCAAGGAGAGATCTGGAAATAGCCCTGGTTGTCCGCACTGAGCCGGCTGAACGTCAGGTTGGCGAAACGGGCATATTCGTGCTGAACGTCATCGGTCCCAGGCACGGACCAGTTCGAATCGTTGGGGTCGTTCTGATTTGTGTTGATGGGGATCTGGAACGCCGCGTTCTGCACCCCATAATCGAACGCCCACGTGTCGCGGCTGTTCGGCGAGAGGAGCAATCGCAGGAAACCGTCGTCTTGGTTGGAGTTGTCGTGGTCGGCGACAACGGTGGGCGAATCCAGACCTCGCGAGCTACGGAACAGATTTCCGCCGAAGAACGCCCGGAAGTCGCCCCCGCCGGCGGACTGGTTGAATGAGACTCCTCCGGTCGCGTACGATCCACCGTAGAGCGTCACCGTGCCGCCGGCGCTGCCGGAGATATCGCTGGCGCGCCGAGTCAGCAGATCGACGACCCCACCCTGGCGCTGACCGCCGAATTCGGCCGGGAACGATCCGGTGAACACCTCGAGACGGTTGATGTCGCGCGGGTCGATGATCTCGGAGAAATACGATCCTGCGGTCTGCGGCAGCGGGATGCCGTCGATCTCGTAGGTGATGCCATGAAAGCCGTGCGACACGGGCTCGCCGTACGAGAAAGGCACGATGCCGGGCACCGTCTCGACGACCTTGGCAAGCGATGCGTTGCCCGGCAGGGTCTGGATGTTCCGAGAGGTGATGACGTTGACGCTGACCGGATGGCCGCCGACGCTGACCGCGCTCGAGCCGGTGGTGACCACCTTGCCGAGCGTCTTCGTCGCGAGATGGAAATTGACCGTCACCGTGTCACCCGAGGCGACGGTCACCGTCTGCGACACGCCGTCATAGGAACTGACCTCCACGCTGACCGTGTATGTGTCGAAGGCGACTCGGGGAAAGCGGAAGTGCCCGCTGGCGTCGGTCTTGGCATGGATCGGCGGCGAATCGGGCGCCTCGAGCATGACCGTCGCGCTCGCCACGGGTTTGCCGTTGGGGTCGAGCACGACGCCGATGATAGCGCCGTATTCGTCGGCGCGCACGACGCCGGTGGCGATGCTACAAAGCATGAGTCCGAAAATGAAAGCCGCGATTCTCGATCGCATGGGTGTCCTCCACAACGCACACCGAAGAAACGCCTAGGAAATACGACAAGCCGGGTAGGCTTATCGGCTAGGCGGCGATTGCGAAGGTGGGCGGCGGAGGTCTATTGGCGATGCCGAGCGAGAGGACTTCGAGCTTGCGGCCGGCGGCCGCAATCGCCGAAGTCGCGAACCCGGCCGAAGGAGCATGCTGCGTTAGGGCACGCGTACGACGCAGGAAGGCGGCGACTGTTTTGACGAGCGCGCGCGTCTGCGCGCACACATAACGGGAGACACGCAGCAAAGCGAAAGCTGCGAGCGATCCGATGATGAGGTGCACGGCGAGAGCCGTGGCGTGACCAGGTCCAAAAATCGACCCGATCCCGTTGCCGGTGAAGCCGGACCAACGCTCCTCAAGCAGCTCCGAGGCGAGCAGGGTCCCAAATTGGATGCTGAGCAGGCCGACGCCGATGCGCAGCAGCCCCAGTCGGGCAACGCCATGAAGCGCTGGTAAGACACAATCGGCGCCTGCCTGCGCGTGCGTCGCATAACGCAACAGCATTCTCACCACGAGCGCTGCTACCAGCAGCAAGGACGCGCCCGCCAACTCGAGCGCGAACATCTGCCCCGAGTGCACGTACGTCGCCCGCCCATCGCCGAACACACCGTGGCTCTCGAGCCACAATTCGGCGGCGTGGCCTGCGACCATCGCCCCCAATGCGGTGGCGCCGATCAACGGCCAAACGAGGCGGTCAGGTCTGCTCATACGATATTTCCTGAGTGTTCGGGGGCGGCGAAAGCTTCCATGCAGGCTTTCAGGGCATTTTCAGGACCTGGGAGTGGGCTGGGAGACAGGCGCGCGGGCTGTTACTGAGAATCATTATCGATAAGATGCGCGACGTGGATCACCTCTTCTCGGGCTGCACCAGCAACTGTTGGCCTGCGTTGCCGATACTATAGAAGGCCTATGCGGACGGAATCTAGACCAGACCTGCGAGTGTTCTACGCGCTCCTCATCGGGGTGGGCGGGTTGCTGGCCCACTTGGCCTCGGAATTCGCCGCCATGGGGAGCGATGCCGATGGCATCGTCTTCAGCCCTCGGCACTGGTACCTCGGGCTCGGCGTCCTTATCGGCGTGGGCGCCTTTATCGCGCGTGGTCGCGATCTCATGCGCCGGTCCTCTGGTTCTCGCGATCTTAAAAGGATCCTGACGCTCGGACTCGATGCGCTGCCGTTCCGCGGCAAGGGCGCCGCATTCTATGCCCTCACAGCCGGTCTGCAATTCGCGGTCGGAACGCTGACCGAGGTTGGCGAGGGCTGTCCGTTCTGCGGTCATGACATCACCGCCGGCGTGTTGGGCGCGTTCCTGACCGTCGTGCTGATCGCGCTCGTTGCGCGTATGATTGGACGGCGCCTACCCTCACTTGTCTGCACGCTCGCCGGCTACGAACCGTTGCGGCCGGCGCTATGCGCGACGTCCTTCGTCAACAAAAAGCTCGAAGGCCCATCCGCCGCCCAAGGCGTTTGGTTCCCACTTCTTTTCAACCGCCCACCACCTTCGCTCCAGTCTCTTACCGCATCACTGTAGCCTGATGTCGTCCCCGCCTCGCGCGGGTGACGTGAGATTGGAGCACCATGGACGTCCTCAAGATATTTTCCTATTGGCGCGCGCGCGCTGGTGCGTGCCGGTTCATCGCCAAACCGCTATCGGTCATTATCAGCGTAATCGGCGTAACCCTCATCGTGCCCACGATCGCGCTGGCGCTGCCGGCGCCGGTGACCGGTACGGTGATCGACGACGCTGGCCGGCCTGTGGCGGGGGCGAGCGTGCGGGTCGAGGGTCAGAACATCGCCTTGACCACGACGACCGGCTCATCCGGGCACTTCGCGTTCCCTACCCTCACCGTGGGTCACTACACCCTTGTCGTCGCCCAAGGCAGTAAGCGCGCGACGCAAGAGTTCGACCTATCGTCCTCTGGGCTGAATGTCACGGTGACGCTAACCGCCCTGAAGACGATCAGCCGGGTGGTGGTGACGAGCAGCCCGGCGGCGCGGAACTCAGGCACGGACGTGACGCTCAATGTGGCCGAGCTCGACCGGCTGCCGACCGGACAGAGCCTGCCCTCGATCCTCACCCAGCTGCCGGCCGCCGCGCGGGGCTCGAACGGCCAGATCCACTTCAACGGCGATCACAA
Organism: Vulcanimicrobiota bacterium; assembly: GCA_963764965.1. Lineage (GTDB taxonomy): Bacteria > Vulcanimicrobiota > Vulcanimicrobiia > Eremiobacterales > Eremiobacteraceae > JAFANK01. The sequence continues at coordinate 144,550 of CAVXUM010000003.1, read as the reverse complement.
CGGGATCAACTATTATCTGGATGGCGTGCAAGTGCCGTCCAATCTGAACCGGGTCCTAGGGACAGAAGTCGACCCGACGACGATCGGCTATCTCGACGTGTTGGAGGGTGCGTACCCCGCGCAGTACGGCAACAAATTCGCGGCCGTGCTGAATATCGGCACGAAGACTTATAGCGGCCCCGCCGGCTTCAACGTCGACCTGCGTGGTGGCTCGTTCACGACCTATGATGGCCTAGTCGGCGGGCATAGCCCGCTGGGGGACAGGGGCGGATCGGTGAGTTTCGCCATCCGCATGCAGCGCAACGACTGGGGCATCGACCCACCCGTGACGGATCCGGTGCACAACGCGAGCAGTAACGCGAACGAGTTCCTGCGCGTGAGCGAGCCTGTCCACCGGTTGGACACGGTGAACCTCGATGTGATGAACTCCTTGCAGACGTTCCAGATCCCCCCGGACACCCGCAACGGCGTGCCGGTCAACACCGACGACAACGAAATCCAAGGCGATACTTTCCTCTCGCTGCAATACCGGCACGCCGTCGGTGATCATGGCACGCTGCAGTTTGGCCCATACCTGAAGACTTCGAGCATCCTCGACACAAACGACCTGGAGAACGACCTCGCGATTGGGGCCGCGCCGCCGACACCGCCGAGCACCTTCAACTGCCATGACTTCACCGACTGCAACTTCTCCGTCTACGCGAACAGTTTCGCGCGTGACTACGGCTTCAACGCTGACTATGCGCTCCAATCACCGCACCATGACGTGCGCTTCGGCGGGATCTATGACGCCGCCGTCGTTGTGCCCAACTACGTCATCACGCTCCAGCCTTACAGCGCCCTCAATCCCACCGGCACCGTCACCGTGACGGACACTACCGCAAGCGTCGCGCATCAGCAGGAAGTCTACGCGCAGGATTCATGGTCGATGGGCGGGCTTTGGAGGGCCGATTATGGTCTGCGCATGGATGCATTTCAGATCTTTTCCAACGATTTCGATAACGGCTATGCGCAGTGGAGTCCGCGGTTCAAGCTCACCCGTTATTTCGGTCCGCGCGCTGCGGTCTACGGCTACTACGGGCGGCTCTTTGTGCCGTTCTCGTTCCAGTCGCTGAGCCCGATCGCGGCGGCGCAGCTGTTCCTCGCTCCGCCGCCCAACTCGTTCGATCTCAAACCCCAACGCGATTCGCTCTACGAACTGGGCGGCCACCTGCCGCTGGGGCCAGCCGACGTTGGCGTGCGCATCAGCCACAAGAACTCCACCGATTGGATCGACGATACGCAAGTCGGCGCGACGAATCTGCATCAAGACATCAACTTCCCACAGGGCCAGGTCGACGTTCAATCCCTGTACGTGCAACAGAATCTCTCGCAAAGCGGGCGCGCATTCGTATCGCTCTCGCATACCCTGGCGGTCAACAGCGCTGTCTGCGAGACGAACCTCTTGCAGAACTGCACGCTTGCGGGCTACGATGACTCGACCAGTCCCCCGACGCCGCTCTTCCAAAGCCCGGGAGGTCCCTTCGCGCAGGCCGATCACGAGCAGCAATGGAGCTCGACGTTCGCGCTGCTTTTCAACGATTCTCGCGGTGGTTGGTGGTCCGTCAATGGTGAATACGGCAGCGGGTTGTCGCAAGATCCAGCGAACTGTTCGAACGGCGATACGCTCAATTGCAAAGTGCCACCGCATCTCACGTTCAACCTTGAAAAGGGGCTAAGACTGGGGTCGAACTCGACCGTCGCGCTCTCATTGATCAACCTGCTCGACGACCGCTACGCGATCACGTTGAACAGCTCGCTTCAAGGCACGCATTACGCGCGACCGCGGGGCGTGTTTGTGGAGTTCACCACGAAGCGGTAGGCGGGGCGAAACAGTGGCCCGGGCATTGCCTGACCCTGGCTGCGGGGCCTCGCGCTAGCGGCGGAGAAACGAGTCCGCGATGGCTGAAACATCGCAGACCGGAGCGGAGTACGTAGCCGGAGAGCGCGTCGCATTGTTTTTACCCTGCTACTGCGACGTGCTCTTTCCTGATGTCGGCCGAGCAATGGTGACGCTATTCGCTCGGTTAGGCATCGCGCTGGACTACCCGGTTGAGCAGACCTGCTGCGGGCAGCCCGCCTACAACTCGGGGTATTGGAGCGAGGCCGCAGCGCTCGCCGAACGCTTCGCGCTCGTGTTCTCGCCGTACCGCTGGATCGTGGTCCCCTCGGGATCCTGTGGGGCCATGGCGCGCGCCTTCTACGCGTACATGGATCCTGGGTCCGCGGCGGCACGGGTCGGCGAGCGCGTGTACGATCTAGCCACGTTCCTCGTCGAGGTGCTCGGCCGCACAGACGTCGGCGCGACCTTCAAGAGCCGAGTGACCTACCATGACGGCTGCCACGGGCGGCGTGAGCTCAACGCGAGCGCCGCGACGCAAGCCCTCTTGCAGGCGGTCCGCGGCATCGAGTACGTGGAACTGCCGCGAATCGAGCAGTGCTGTGGCTTCGGCGGCATGTTCAGCGTGAAGTACCCAGAGCTCTCCGTCTCGATGGGAAATGACAAACGCGAGGCCATCGCGCAAACCCGCGCGGACGTCGTGACGTCCGGCGATATGAGCTGCCTTATGCATCTTGAGGGTCTGACCCACAAAGCGCAACCGGACAGCCCGCTACGATTCTTGCACCTTGCGCAGATCCTGGCGGCGGACTGAGATGACAGCGCTCAATAACGCCCGCGAAGTCGCGCGCGCTTTCCAACACCCTGGCAACTCGGCGGTGCTCGCCTCCACGCTATCGCGCTCGATGGACTCGACGCACGCGGCTCGCGCCCAGGTGCCTTGGGAGTCGCTGCGCAGCGCCGCGCACGATATCAAAGCGTACTCGATCGGGAACTTGGACAAGCTGCTCGTCCAGTTCGAGGCGCAGTTCTGCGCGCGCGGGGGGAAGGTCTTGTGGGCAGCGACCGCCGGCGATGGCGTCGCTCACATGCTCGATATCTGCAGGCGCCACGGGGCGAGCGCCGTGGTCAAAGGCAAGTCCATGGTCTCTGAGGAGCTAGCAGCTCAACGAGCACCTCGCTGCCGCCGGCATCGACCCGGTCGAGACCGACCTTGGTGAATACATCGTGCAGCTTGCGGGTCAACGGCCTTCGCATATCATCGGCCCGGCGCTGCACCTGTCGCGGCAAGACGTCGGCAGACTGTTCGCACGAGAAGCTCGGCATCCCGTATTCCGAAGATCCGGACGTGCTCATGTCGGCGGCGCGCACGCGCCTGCGCGCGCGTTACCTCCAAGCGCAAGTGGGTGTGACGGGCGTGAACTTCGCGGTCGCCGAGACCGGCACGGTCGTCGTGGTGGAGAACGAAGGCAACGGTGGCTTGTCCTCAGCGGTGCCGCCGGTGCACGTGCTTTTGATGGGCATCGAGAAGGTCATCCCGCGCCTCGCCGACCTGCCGGTGTTCTTGCAGCTGCTCGCCCGGTCGGGGACGGGGCAGAAGCTCACGGTCTACACGCACCATTTCCTCGGACCGGAGCCCGGCAAGACGATGTACTGCATCATCATCGATGCGAACCGTACCGAGCTGCTCGCCGACCCGAAGACCCGCGAGGCGCTGTATTGCATCCGCTGCGGCGCCTGCCTCAACGTCTGCCCGGTGTACCGGCGTGCCGGCGGCCACGCCTATGGCGGTGTCTATGCAGGTCCGATCGGCTCGGTCATCACGCCTCCGATGACGCGCATGGATGAAGGCAGCGAGTTGCCATTCGTCTCGACGTTGTGCGGCGCGTGTCAGGACGAGTGCCCGGTGAAGATCGATCTGCCACACCAGTTGGTCTATCTTCGGCACCGCATCGTCGATCGCGCCAAACCAGGCGCTAACAGCGATCGCCGCGCTATCGCGATGTGGTCGCGCGCCATGGCGATCTGCCTTCGTATCGCCGCGCCGTGAGCTGGCTGCGCCGTGCAGCCGGCCTCGGGCGACGGCTTCGCTGGTATCCCGGCCTCTTGGGCGCGTGGACGAAGGACCGGCGCGCTGCCGGCGCCCGCGCGACAGAGCTTCAAGGAATGGTGGAACAGCCGGTGAGCGTGAACGGGCGCGAGCAGGTGCTGGGCGCGATCGCGCGCGCTCTCGCAAACTCGCCAACACAGCACGTCGAGCCACCAGCGCCCGTGCACATCGGCGCAGCGACGCAAGAATCGGAAGCGCTCGCCCGGCGCTTCTGTGCGGAACTGACACCGCTGCCTGCAATAGGAACGGTCGTGCGCGACCGCGCGCATTGCGCAGCTGCCCTCACAGATTACTTGCACGCGCGCAACGTGCGGCGGATCGCCGTCCAATCAAGTCCGCTCGCGCGAGCAGTCACCGCGCTCGTGGAGGGGTTCGAGCGAAGCCCGGCCATCGAGCTTTCGAAGGATTCTTTGGCGCACGTCGATTGCAGCGTGCTCGAAGCGCGCTCGTTGCTCGCCGACACCGGTTCCGCCATCGTCGTCCTGGACAACGCGCAAGACCGCGTCTTACCCTATCTCCCGCGCACGTGCGTCATCGTCGCCGATCTGGCATCGCTTCATCCGACGATGACGCCAGAGGCGCTGGCCTGCATCAACGACCCAGCCGGCGCTGGTGAGCGCGGCGAGGCGCTCATCATCACGGGACCGAGCAAGAGCGCCGACATCGAGAAGACCTTGGTGCTCGGAGCGCACGGTCCCGAAGCCGTGGCGGTCTACATCGTGGAGCAGCCGTGAGCGCTAACGCAATGGCACGACACGACGACGCGTCGAACCACGTTCCGCGTCTCTTGCTCGTCTTGTTGCTTGCGGCATGGACCCTTGCAACGACGCTACCCAGCGCCGGTGCCATCTGGCATGGAATCGCGACATTTGGCTTCCAAGCGGACTACGACGGGCAGATCCGGTTCGTGGATCCGGGGGGCCCGGCCGCTAGCTCGCAGCTCACGGCAGGCGATCGCATCGACCTGCCGGCCACGGCGATGCGCTATCGGGTTTATGCTGCGTCACAGGGCTCCGATCCCAAGGCCGGGAGAGCAAGCCACCCTGACGATCGTCGGCCAAGACGGCGGATCCCGGGCGGTCACGTTGACGGCCGTGCCGCAAGCCGTCACGGTCGCAGACCGGTGGGGGATCGCGCTGCGAATCCTTGAGGTGCTTGTCTACGTCGTCATCGGCGGGGCGCTTGTCATGCTACGGCCGAGCAAAGCGACCTGGGGGTTCTATTTGGCCTGTTTGGGCATCAACCAAGTGCCGCCTGAGGCGCTAGGGCTTTTCCCGTTTCCATGGATGATCGTCATCCAGTTGCTTGCCCACCTTATGCTCGCGATCGGCACGACCGGCTTCCTCATCTTCGCGCTGCGGTTCCCTAGTCACGAAGTCTTCGGCTGGCGAGCGCTGCTCGAGCGTTATAGCTGGGTTGTCTTCGCGATCAGCGCGGTGCTGCTGCTCTCCGTCGATCTGCGGCCGGTGTTCTTCGGCCTGCCCGCCGAGACGGTCGAAGAACTGCGCGCTCGCGTGGGAGAGCAGCGATAGGTCTGGCGGTCGTTGCTGCGCTCTTGGCCACGTACTCGCGCGGAACGCCTGAAGACCGCCAGCGCATCCGTTGGGTCATCGTCGGCTTCGCGATCGGTGTCAGCGCTGCCATTCTCAACGCGGTCGCCGGCTACAGACTCGCTTATTTGATCTCGCCTTTCGCGCTCAACCTGATCCATCTGCTCACCGTCAGCGTGCCGCTGACCGTGGCGTATGCAGTCGTGCGTCACCGCGTGCTCGATGTGCGTTTCGCCTTTAGCCGCGCCTTGGTCTACGGCACGATCACCTCAGGGGCGATCGTGGCGTTCGCGCTCATCGACTGGTTCTTCGAGCGGGTAGTCGCGTCGCGCGCCGCGGCGGTCTACGTCGAGATCGGCGCCTCCATTGGCCTCGGTTTTGGTCTCCACCGCTTGGAGCAAAGCGTCGATGAATTCATCGACAACGTCTTTTTCCACGCGCGGCATCTCGCCGATCAACAGCTCGCGCGCATCGCGGCGGCACTGCCGCACGCCGGCTCGCTGAGCGCGCGTGGACGAACTCATGGCGACGGCGCCGGCGGACACCTGGGACCTGGGCTCGGCTGCGGTCTTCCGGCGCGAGGACGGCAAGCTACGTCAAGACCGCCGGCGTGCGCTGGCCGGACACCGCGACCCAAACGTTTCCAGCCGACGACGTCCTCATGTTGCAGTTGCAAGCCGAGCTGCAACCGATCCGCTAAGCGAGATCCGATGGTCGCCCGACGCCGTTCCTCAGGCGGATGCGCGCCCGGTGCTGGCCGTGCCGATCGTCGTGCGGCGGACGCTTGCTGGCGTTGCGCTCTACGGTGGCCCTGGATCAGGCGAGGCGTTCGACCCTGACGCGCTCGCGACGCTCAAGAGCCTTGCCGCCGGAGCCGCCGACGCTTACGATCAGCTTGAGATCGAAACGTTGCGCTTGCGCGTGCGAGACCTTGAAGGTCGTTCGCGAGCGACGCTCGCACGGAGCTGGCCGGCGGCTGATCGTCGGCGGCGCCTCGCTCGCGTTCGAGCAATACGCGCTTGCGTTCGGCGCCCCAGCGGTATCCACCGATGCCGCCTGCGCGAGGCACGACGCGATGGCAAGGGATGATGAGCGCGACCTGGTTCGACGCGCATGCCTCGGGCAACGGCACGCGCCGCAGTCGGCTTTCCGATGGACGCCGCGATCTCGCCGTAGGTGCGCGTCTGCCCGTAAGGAATCGCCGCGAGCGCCCTCCACACCGAACGCGTGAAGGCGCTTGCCTGCACATCTACAGCCAGCCCAGCCATTGGAGTGCCGCGCTCGACATGACCCGACGATCGCGTGCACCGCGCCGGCCAAATGCGCGTCATCGCGTCGCAGCGTCGCCGCGTCGTACTCGCGGTGCAGCTCGCGCTCCAGTGATTCGGGTGAATCGCCGAGCTTGACCGCGCAGATGCCGCGGGTCGTCTGCGCGACCAGCAGTTTGCCGAGTGTGGTGTTCGCGATCGTGAAGTCGATGGTCGTGCCCAAACCCTTGCGGCGGTAATCCGCGGGGGTCATGCCCAAGAGCGCGTTGCCCCGTTCGTAGAGCCGGCTGCTCGACCCGAATCCGGCCGAGTATAACGCGTTTGTCACCGATGCGCCGTTTCGCAGCCCTTCCTTGAGACGCTCGACCCGCCGCAGGTCGGCGTAGGCCTTGGGCGTCATGCCGACAGACGCTTTGAACGTCCGCGCCAGATGGTGTGGGCTGAGACCGAAGCGCGACGACAGGTCGGCCAAGCCCGGCGGGTCATCGCCCTGTGCATCGATGTAGCGGCAGATGCGCTGCGCCACCTCCGCAGCCTGCGAGCGAGCCGAATCTGGCCGGCAGCGCAGGCAGGCCCGGTATCCCGCCGCTTGAGCCTTCTCAGATGAAGGGAAGAACGCGATATGATCTCGATGTGGCCGCCGCGACGCGCACGAAGGCCGGCAGAAGATCCTGGTCGAGGTGACCGCGTAGACGAATGCGCCGTCGGCGTGGCGATCCCGCGCCATCACCGCCGCTAAGCGACGGTCGAAATCCATTGTCTGCATGGTCTTATTGTGAGGCATGGCTTCGCCTTAATCTATCCGAATCTCGTCTTCAAACCCTCCATGAGCAACTACGATGCGATCGTCCTCGGACTCGGCGGCATGGGCAGTGCCGCCGCGGCGCATCTCGCGGCCCGAGGCAAGCGCGTGCTCGGGCTCGAGCAGTTCACGCCCGCGCACGATCGCGGCTCCTCGCACGGCCAATCCAGGATCATCCGCCAGGCCTATTACGAAGACCCGGCCTACGTGCCGCTGCTGTTGCGATCGTACGAGCTGTGGGCCGATCTCGAAAAACGTTCCGCGCAGCAGCTCTACTTGCGTACCGGCGGGCTCATGGTGGGCCCGCGAGACCGAGTGAACTCGTACCAGGGTCGCTGCGCAGCGCGCGCACCCACGGCTTGACGCACGAACTGCTCGACGCCGCAGCGTTACGGCGCCGGTTCCCGGCGACGGCGCCGCGCGATGACGAGGTCGCGGTCTTCGAGGAGCCGGCCGGCATGCTCTTCCCCGAAGCCTGCGTCGCCGCGCACGTGGCGTGGGCCACGCAAGCCGGCGCAGACCTGCGATTTGACACCGCGGTCTCCGTCCTGGCGTGCGACGTCTCAGGGTGGCGTTGAGGTGACGACCGCAGCCGGCGAGCGATTTCGCAGCGCAACGGCTCGTGCTGTGCGCGGGCGCGTGGCTCGCGCCGCTCGTGGCCGATCTGCATCTGCCGCTGCGCGTCGAGCGCAACGTCATGCATTGGTTCGAGCCGTCGTCGCAACCCGAGCTCTTCGCACCCGACCGGTTGCCCGTCTATATCCTGGATCGCGGTGAGCGCTTCATGCTGTACGGCTTCCCCAGCGTCGGCGGCAGCGGGATCAAGGCTGCCTTCCACCACTCCGAGCGATACGAGACGCCGCAGACGCTGGACCGCTCCACGACGCAAGCGGAAGCAGAAGCGGTTCGCGCATCGCTTGCCCGATGGCTGCCGCAAGGTGCCGGCCGCCATCTCGCCGCAGTCGTCTGCATGTACACATTGACTCCCGACTTGCATTTCCTCATCGGGCTGCATCCACAGGAACCTGCAGTGGTCATCGCCGGAGGTTTTTCAGGCCACGGCTTCAAGTTCTGCAGCGTCGTCGGTGAGGTGCTGGCCGATCTCGCCGTCGAGGGCGCGACGCGCCATCCGATAGAGTTGTTCTCACCTCGGCGTGCGCTGCCGTGAACGCAAGCGCGCGCGGCGTGAAAAAAGAGAGGCCCGGTTTGCACCGGGCCTCTCATCTGTGGCTTCCTCGCTCAGTTAGTACGCGCGCTGCTTTTGGAAGCAGTCGCGGCAATAAACCGGCTTGTCGCCGCGTGGCTGGAACGGCACTTCGGCCGGACCACCGCAGCTGCTGCACGTCGTGCTGAACATCTGACGCTGGCCGCCGCCGTAGCCGCCGCCACCGCCGCTGCGGCGCTCACCGCCGCCTGATGCACGGCTGGCCTTGCGGGCCTGACGGCAGTCGGGGCAACGATTGGGTTTGTTCTGGAAACCTTTTTGTGCGTAGAATTCCTGCTCACCGGCAGTGAATGTAAATTGCGCGCCGCAATCGACGCACGAAAGTAGTTGGTCGGTATACACGTGTGGTTTGACTCCTCTGCGCTTCCCAGCGGCTTACGGCCGTTCTTTTTCGTCAGCGCTCGTTATGGTGGTGTAACGGTTTGGGTTATGGGGTGCTGACGAATCGCGGAGAGGAGATTGAAGGTTTCCAATTTCGACATCCAGGCAATGCGTTTTCCGCCACAGACCAAAACCATGTAGCATCATAGCACCTTGGCCGGGTCAAGGCAAGACGCGGGACGCGATAACGGGCAGCCGATGGAACGTTTTGTGGTACAAAACCAGTCGTTGCGGCCCTTTTGGGCGTCTGCAGACCGGGTCTCAAGGACGCTCGCGCCGCGCCTAATACCTGGTCAAAGTCGGGTCGACGTCGTCGATCCAACCATTGATGCCGCCGATGAGGTTGCGCGCGCGGCCGAAGCCGGCATCGCGCAGCAATCTGACCGCTTGGGCGCTGCGACCACCCGATCGGCAGTAGACGATGATTTCCTTATCTTTGGACAGCTCGTCCAGGCGCGCGGCCAGGTCGCCCAGCGGGATCGCGCGCGTATCGGGGAGCACGGCGATCTCGCGCTCGACGGGTTCGCGGACGTCGAGCACTTCGATGTCCTCGCCGCGGTCAAGCCGCGCTCGTAAGGTCAGCGGCGTGATGGCCTCATCGCTATCAACCTCGCGGCGCGCATCCGGCGGAAGGTCGCAGGCGACATCCTCTTCGCGCACCTGCGTGATGGTCGGATGCGTGCCGCATACAGGACAGGCCTCATCTTTTTTGATCTTCATGCTGGCGAAACGCATCTCGAGCGCATCGAAGACGAGCAGCCGGCCGATGAGTGGCTGCCCGATGCCGGCGATCAGCTTGATCGTCTCGGTCGCTTGGACGAGGCCGATGATGCCCGGGAGCACGCCGAGCACGCCGCCGTCGGCGCACGAGGGCACGGTGCCGGGAGGCGGCGCGTGGGGGAAGAGGCAGCGATAACACGGCCCGCGCCGTGCGTCGAAGACCGACGCCTGGCCCTCGAACCGGTATACGGAGCCATACACGTATGGTCTGCCGGCCAGCACGCATGCGTCGTTGACCAGGTAACGCGTCGAGAAGTTATCGCTGCCATCCACGACGATGTCGTGGTCCGTCACCAGCGCCATCGCGTTATCAGCCGTGAGACGATACGGATAGGCGACGACATCGACATGCGGGTTGAGATCGGCGATCCGCCGCGCGGCGCTTTTGACCTTGGCCTCGCCGACCGAGGCGCTTCCATGGATCACTTGGCGTTGCAGATTCGTCTCGTCCACAACGTCATCGTCGACCAGGCCGAGCGTGCCGACGCCTGCCGCGGCGAGGTAAAGTCCCAGTGGTGAACCGAGCCCGCCCGCGCCGATGAGCAGCACGCGCGCTCGCTTTGAGCTTGCGCTGTCCTTCGAGCCCGACCTCGGGCAAGGTCAGGTGACGGCTATAGCGCTGGAGCTCTTCGCGCGAGAGGTCGAGGGAAGGGAGAATGGCCATAGCCGATCATTCGACTATGGCCGTCGTGTGTCTTATCTGTCCTCGATGAGCTTGTAGATCAGCGCCGCGAGCACGCCGCCGACCAAAGGCGCGACGATGAACAGCCACAACTGGCTAAGCGCCCAGCCGCCCGCATAGATCGCCGGGCCGAGGCTGCGTGCCGGATTGATGGAGGCGTTGGTGACCGGGATCGCGACCATATTCGCCACCGCCAGGGCCATGCCGATCGGGATGCCGGCAAATCCGCCGGGGGCTTTCGCGGCCGTCGACCCGAGCACGGTGATGACGAGGATGAACGTGCACACGGCCTCCGCGACGAACGCCGCGGCCATGCCATAGCCGGCGGGCGAGTGGTCGCCGAAACCGTTTGAGGTCGCCGCAGCCGACGCGTGCACCATGTCAGGCGTCGACGCGCCCATCATGATGAGCGCGAGGAAGCCGAAGCCGGAGATGCCGCCCAAGAACTGCGCGATCCAGTACGGAACGACGTCCGAGTTCTTCATGCGTCCGGCCAAAGCCGCGCCCAGCGTGACGGCCGGGTTGATATGACATCCGGATATCGGTCCGATGGCATAGGCTAACGCCAGCAGCGTCAAACCGAATGCGAGCGAAATGCCGAGCGCGCCGATGCTTTTGCCGTCGAAGATGGCGCTTCCCAAGCCGACGAACACCAGCACCAGCGTGCCGACGTATTCCGCAAGATATTTGTTCATGCGTTCTCCTTGACAAAACGAACAAAAACGAGCGACCTTTAGCGATGCGCTTGGCCCCGACCTTAGGTCTCGTTTCGAGACATTCCTCGCACGCGTGCAAGGTCGCCGCTGGATGCCCTTGGTAGACATCCGCCCATGAACGACGAGAAACAACTGCCCGCGCTGGATCTGCGCCACATCGGACGGATGAACGACAAGGAGATGCCGATCCGGCAAGCGGGCATGGAGCTGTCCAAGCCGGGGATGCCTGATCTGCGCCGGCGCAAACATTCGATCACGCTTCCAGAAGACGAGACCGATGCCGGTTCGGAAAATCCGCCGCAGACCGAGCGCTAGGTCAGCTCGCCTCGCGCGGATCGCGCCGCGGTATGTCGACCGGTCCCAGATGAGCCGGCCGGTCGAGGATCAACTCGTTACTCGCTTCGAAACCCATGCGCTCGTAAATCGGCCGTGCGTTCTCGGCGGCGTGCAACCGTATGAAGCGACAGCCGATCGACCACAACCAATCGATGGCAGCCTGCGTCACGGCGCGCGCCAATCCGCGCCGACGCCACTGCGGGTACACGTACACGCCGGCGATATAGCCTGCGCGACGGCCGGTGACGATCACGCGCGGATACCCATCCAAAAGGAAACCGGCCGCGCTGGCCACCACCCGGTCGCCCTCAAAAGCGAGGAACCAGCGCAGCTCTCCGGCATCGTGGCGCCGTCGGAAATAGTCGACGGAACGGGACTTCCAATCCGGCGCCAAGTCCGCGTCCGGCATGCCGAGCTCGCGCCGCATCGCGACCCAGCATTCGCTTGCGGTCTCGAAGTAGCTTGGATCTGCTTCTCGGATGGTCACGGTGCTCACTGCGGTGCGTCCTTCGTGGCAGCCGCGCGAGGGGGGCCCGCTACGCACCGCCGAATCAATTTCACGCTTTTCTCTCGCCCACGCACGTTTCCATTGGAGCTCGCATGGCTACCGTAATCGAACAGCGGCCTCAGTTCTCAAACGAGCCGCTCCGCAATTTCCAGTCCCCGCAGGAGCGGGCGTCGATGGAGGCGGCGATCGCACGCGTCCGCACCCAGGCAGCCGATCATGACCTCATCATCGGCGGCAAGCAGGTTGCGACGGACAAACGGTTCGCCTCGATCAACCCCGCGCATCCAAGCGAGATCATCGGGCGCGCCGGGGCTGCGACCGTCGAACAAGCATTGCAAGCGATCGGCGCCGCGCAGGAGGCGTTTCCCAGCTGGTCGCGCGTCTCTGCGCAGCAAAGAGCCCAACTGCTTTTCGACGCGGCCGACGCGGTGCGCAAGCGCCGTGACGAGTTCGACGCGTTGCTCGTGCTCGAGGTGGGCAAGAGCTGGGCCGAGGCAGACGGCGACGTCGCGGAGGGGATCGACTTCCTCGAATACTACGGACGCGAGATGCTGCGCTACGCGCAGCGCCGGCCGCTGGTCCCACAGCCGGGTGAAGACAACGAGATGCACTACATCCCGATAGGCGTCGGCGTCGTCATCCCGCCGTGGAACTTCGCGTTCGCGATCATGGCCGGCATGACTGCGGCGGCGATCGTGACCGGCAACACCGTCGTGCTCAAACCATCAAGTGATTCTCCGATCATCGCCGCGCGCTTCGTCGAGCTGCTGCAATCGTGCGGCATGCCCGCCGGCGTCGTCAACCTCATCACGGGTTCGGGCGGCGCGATCGGCGACGCGCTCGTGAGCGACCCGCGCGTCCGCTTCATCTCGTTCACCGGTAGCAAAGAGGTCGGCTTGCGCATCAATCGCCTTGCGGCCGAGGTCCATCCAGGACAGCACTGGATCAAGCGCGTCGTCGCGGAGATGGGTGGCAAAGACGGCATCGTCGTCGCGGCCGATGCGGACATCGCGGCCGCAGTCGAGGGCGTCGCCTCGGCCGCGTTCGGATTTTCCGGCCAGAAGTGCTCGGCGTGCTCGCGCGCGATCGTCGAGGCCCCGATCTACGACGAGTTCCTACGCCGCTTGGCCGAGCGGGTCGACAAGATCGTCGTCGGCGATCCAGTCGATGCGGCGACCTTCATGGGGCCGGTCATCAACCAGCGCTCGCTCGAGCGCATCGAGAGCTACATAAAGATCGGAAAAGACGAGGGCACCCTGCTGATCGGCGGAGAGCGTGCCTCGGATGAGGGGTATTTCCTCGAGCCGACGGTGATCAGCGACGTCGCTCCGACCGCCACCATCATGCAAGAAGAGATCTTCGGACCGGTGCTGGCGGTGACCAAGGCCAAGAACTACGACGACGCGCTGGCGATCGCCAACAACACCGAGTTCGGATTGACCGGCAGCGTCTACTCGAGCGACCGGCGCAAGCTCGAGCGGGCGCGCGATGAATTCCACGTCGGCAACCTGTACTTCAACCGCAAATGCACGGGCGCGATGGTCGGGGCGCATCCGTTCGGTGGCTTCAATATGTCGGGGACGGACTCCAAGGCCGGCGGCCCAGACTACCTGTTGCTCTACCTCTTGGCGAAGACGGTGACCGAGAAGCTTGGCTAGCGAACCATCGAGTCACGCGGTCGCGCTGCCCCCGGTGGGATTGGGGGAGCGCAGCTTGGCGGCGCTCGCCATCCTCGTCGTGGTCACTGCGTTGTACGGCGTGCTCGGCGCGTTCGGCCTCACTCCGCTCCCCGCATCCGTCGCCTCCCTGTCGCGGGCGCAGCAGGTCGGACATACGCGCGCGATCGTCGGTGGCTACTACATCACCCAGCGGTTCGTTGCGATGGGGACCTCAGCGCTGCCGCCGTACGTCTTTGCGGTGAGCGGTCAGCCCAACGCCCCGGGTGTGTATGTCGCACCGGCGCTCCCCGATGTGGAGGCGGGCCACGTCGCCGCCCTTATCGATACCGCTACGGGCGATGGCAGCGAGGCATCGCCGTTCGCGATCCACACGCTCGCGCGCTGGGATACCTTCGTCACCGGAGTTATCGTGGGAGGGTTGGTCGCGATTGCGTTCGCGTTCTGGCTCGCCGGGACAGTGGTCGCGCTGATACGGCGGCGCGCCTAGAACTCGCGGAACCAGACCTGCAGGCCGTTGCAGATCCCGAAGGTGATGATCTCTTGCTCGAGATCGCGCAGCCATTGGCGCGAGGGGAGACTTTCGCGCTCCCAGGAAACGGTCACACCGCTGAGCAGCGGCGTCACGCGGTAACCCACCTGGGCCCCGGCCAGATCGGTTGCGGCGCCGATGAGCTGGCTCACGGCCGCAGCCCACTCACGCGCGCGGGCAGCCGGGTCGGCGACCGGCATCGAGATATGGCCCGAGCCGCTCATCCGAGGAGTCGGCTGCGTCGGGCGCTCTTCTTTGCGTTTTTTCAACTGCGGCATCGTATCGTCTCATCGCAATGCATATGGGTGAAGGGTTTTTGACATCATATACGATTTTGCCGCGGACGGATGTCACATTAATAAGAAGACAGGTCTAGCACGGGTCCGAGTTGGGACCTGCCTGTATTCTTCACGCGCTTTTTAGGCTGGTGTTCTAGGGTATGGAAAGGGGGATCCCATGGAACGGCTGTTGGCGCGCGAGCTCATGGATGACGATGAGGCGATTGGGACGAGCGCTCAGTGGCATGAGAGCCTCCGCGATCTCGCCCGTGTCAACTCGTATCTTGGGGGTTGGGGCGCCCTGCGGGCCGAGGTCGAGCGCTTGCCTGCGCCGCCCAAGCGGCTGATCGACGTCGCGACAGGCGGTGCCGATCTGCCCCGGCGCCTGCTGGAGCATCTCAGGTCGCGCGGCACGGCCGCCAGTTGTGTCGCGGTGGACCGCTCGGCGCGCATCTTGGACCTGGCCAAGCGAGAGAGCGCCGGCGTCCCCGGCCTGACCTTCATCCAGGCCGACGCACAGCACATGCCGTTCGCGGATCGAAGTTTCGATCTCGCGATGATGAACCTCGCGCTCCATCATTTCGAACCAGATGCTGCCATCGCCGTCTTGAGCGAACTGGCCCGCGTCGCAGCGTGGGTCATCGTCAACGATCTGCGACGGAGCCGCATCGCGTGGGCCTTCGCTCGCTTTGTCTTTCCGTTCTTCACCAAGAACCGGTTCACGCGCAACGACGGGCCCCTATCCGTTCTGCGCGCTTACACGCCGGGCGAAATCCACGATCTGGCGCGGCGGGCCGGCTGGAGCCGCGCTGCTGTCCGCACGCATCCGGGGTACCGGATGACGTTGACCGGGGGCGTCGCATGAGCGACGTGGCGATCGTGGGGGGCGGCCCAGCCGGATCTTCGCTGGGCTTGGTGTTGGCGCGCGCGGGTTACGAGGTGACGATCATAGAGCGCGCGCGTTTTCCGCGCACCAAAGTGTGCGGTGACTACCTGTGCCCGGGCGTCATCGCAACATTGACCGAGCTCGGCATCGCAAGCGACGTGCTCGCGGGCGCGCAACCCATCCGCAGCATCTCGTTGCATGGCTTCGGCGCGCAGGCGCGCCTGCGCATCCCGGGCGAGGGCGCGCGCTCGCTGCCACGCTCGTCCTTCGACCAGCGGATCCTCGCGGCAGCGCATGGCGCCGGTGCGCGAGTGCTGCGTGGCGTCTATCTCCAAGCGCACGACGAGAATGGCCGGCTGCGAGTCGCCTTCCGAGACGAGCACGGATCGGCGCAATCCCTAAACGTTCGCGCGCTGGTGGGTGCCGACGGCGCCTGGTCGTCAGTCGCGCAGCGAGCAGGGATGGCGACGCCGATGCGCCCGCATGGGAATTGGGCCGTCGGCGGTCTGCTGCGCAAAGACCCTGCCGGCGAAGAGCTCGAGATGCACATCGGCAGCGCAGGCTACTACGCGCGCAATCCCTTGAGTCCGAGCTTGGTCAACACGATGCTCGTCCAGCCGGCCCCGCCGCGCGGCGAGAACGCAGATCGCATCGTCAAGCAGATCACCGCTGGTGCGCTCAGCTTCGAACACGACCGGATCGAGCAGCCGGTCGCCATCGGCCCGTTGCGTTACCGTGCCGACACCATCGCTCGCGGACGTATCCTCTTGAGCGGCGATGCCGCCGAGCTGCTCGATCCGTTCACAGGCCAGGGGGTCGCGACAGCGATCGCGTTGTCGCTGCCGGCGAGCGCGGCGATCCGAGCGTTGCTCGACGGCCAACATGAAGAGCAGGTCGCGCGGCGCTACTCGGCTCATTGGCGGTCGATCGTGACGCCGCGCAGGACGCTGACCAAGCTCGTCGAGGCGGTGATCCGCATCGGTTTTCTGCGTCAGCGCGCCCTGCGCAACATCCGCCGTGACGGGCGCATCGCGCATGCCTTGCTCGCGGGCGTGAGCGATACCGCGAACGTGCGCGACGCGCTCGCGCCGGCCACCATGTGGCGGTTGCTGGCATCATGATGGTCCATCAGTCCATCGACGTACGAGTCCCGGCAGCTGAGATATACTCCGTGGCGCAGGACATCGCGAACTGGCCGCGGATATTGCCGCACTACACCGGGGTGCGGATTGTGGTCGAGACATGCGATGAACGAGTGGCGGTCATGTCTGTGCGTCGCGATTGGATCCCCGTCCGCTGGACCGCTTCGCAGCAGTTGCTGCCGGCGATACCGCGGATCGAATTCATCCACCTCTCCGGTTGGGCCACCGGCATGCGTGTCGCCTGGATCTTCGACCCGATACCGCATGGGACCAAGGTGACCATCACGCACGATCTCGCCTCGCTGCGAGTACCCATCGTCCGCAGCAGGCTCGGCCGGGAGATCGTGGCAGAATATTTCATCGCCAACATCGCCAGCCGCACGCTCGCTGCGATGAAAACCGTTGTGGAGACGCGACATGAGTAACAGGGTTATGATCACCGGCATCGGCGCAATCACGCCGATCGGCGTCGGCCGCACCAATCTGTGGAGCGGAGCGCTGGAAGGCACGCGCGCGGTGAAGTTCATCGACCGGTTTGACGCGGAGCCGTTCCGTTCGAAGGTCGCCGGGCAGGTCGACGGCTTTGACCCGAGCGCGCTGCTGGATCGTAAGGAGGTCCAACGCACGGACCGCTTCAGCCAGTTCGCGATCGCGGCGGCGCAACTGGCATTCGATGACGCCGGATATGTTCCCAAACGCGGCGACGGCGAGTTCGGCGTCTGGATCGGCAGCGCGCTGGGCGGGGTCGTCTATGCGGAGACCCAATACGAAGCCTACAGCAAACGCGGGCTGCGCGCGGTGCATCCCATGCTCGCGCTCAGCGTTTTCGGCGCAGCCTCCTGTTGCAACGTCGCGATCCATTTCGGGCTGCACGGTCCTTCGGTCTCGAACTCCAATTCGTGCGCGGCTGGAGCGGTCGCCATCGGCGACGCCTTCCGCGCTGTGCGCGACGGCGTGTGTCGCGCGGCGCTCGCCGGAGGGGTCGAAGCGCCGCTCGCGCCGCTGACGTTCGGCGCCTTTGACATCATCCGCGCCATGTCGACGCGCAACGAAGACCCGCAAAGCGCCAGTCGTCCGTTCGACGCAGGGCGCGACGGTTTTGTCATGGCGGAAGCCGGCTGTCTGCTGTTGTTGGAGCGTGAAGAAGACGCGATCGCCCGGGGCGTCACGCCCTATGCGGAACTGGCGGGCTACGCTTTGACGAACGATGGCGCCCACATGACTGCTCCTCGCGAGGACGGTCGCGAGGCCATGCGCGCGATGGCGCTGGCGCTGCGCGAGGCGGGCGTGCAAGCTTGCGAAGTCGACCACGTGAACGCGCACGGATCCTCGACGCCGCTCAACGACCCCACCGAAAGCCGGGCGATACGCGCCGTGCTCGGACCGCAAGCGGACCGCGCGCTGGTGTCCGCGATCAAAGGCATGATGGGCCATGCGCTGGGGGCGACCGGCGCGGTCGAGGCCGCGCTGTGCGCCATCGGCATCAAAGAGAGCCTCGTCGTGCCGCTGGTCAACCTCGAGACGCCGGGACCCGATTGCGATCTCAATTACGCGCCAGCCGTGCCCACGACGCTGCGCCAGCGCGTCGTGCTCTCCAACAGTTTCGGTTTCGGTGGACTGAACGCGGCGCTCGTGCTGCGCGCCGCCTGAGCGCGGGCGCACCGCATCGCACCGACGGTCGGCCGGCTAGACCGGGCGCACGACGAAGGTCGGGATGGCTTGGCCGCCGCGCGAGACGTTGATGACCGGCGCATCGGAGAGCCGCGTCAGTATCCCACCGAGCGTGCCGCGAAAAACGTATGCGTTGCGGTCTTCGATCACGCTGCGCAGCGTCGCTCCTCGCTGGGGCGCATCGGCGTCGAAGAGCGGATAGCGTCCGCGGGTCGGCGCGACGCGCTCCTGGATGACGTAGTCGCCGTCGCCGGCGGCGTCGAGCGCGGCGCGCCATTGCGCGTCATCGCATTCCCAACCCAACACGACATTCTCGCCGCCGTGTGCATCATTGGGTTTGAGCACGTACTCAGAGCGCATGGCCTCGAGTTCGGAGCGCGAGCAGGCCTCCAGCGGCCAGGTGGGCGCCACGTACTCCTCGATCGCGCTTCGTTGCGCTTGCGTGAACCACGAGGTCCTGCTCGGTTCGCGCAGCGCGAAGAGGGCTTTCTTCTTGTGCGAGATGACGCAGCGGAAGGAGCTCGCGACGCAGACCGCGCCATCCGCGTATGCGCGCACGAGCGGGTGCTTCAAGTCGTAGTGCGCCAGGAAATCCGCCACGAGCAGCCGTTTGTAGACCAGGTCGACGCGCTGGCCGAACGCCGTCATCGAACCTTCATGATACGACAGATCCTCAGGCGTTGCGATGAGAGTCCGAACGCCATGATCGGCGAAGTCTTTCGCCACGAGTTGGAATTCCGCACCGGTCGCAGCAGCCGCCAGGTCGACGATGGCGATCGAAGGTTTTACGTCACCGTTGATGCCCTTGCGTTGCGCGAAGCGTGCCCAGACGTCGAGCAAGGTCTCGCGCAACGCGACGTCGGCCCGCAGCTCCTCGATGCGATACTCGCTGGCGAAGCGCGTCATGACCGGCAATCCGCGCACGAGCGCCGCCTGACCCGCTTGGTACGACATGCCCGCCGGACTGTCGGCGTTGTATTCGAGCACGCGAGGGCGCTCGTCGAAATAGGTGTCCAGGCGCGAGACCACAGTGGCATCGTCGTAGCCCGGGTCGATCCGGATGAGCGCACGCTCATCCGCGGTCAGACCGAGCTCAGCGGCAAGCGACGTGTCGTGCAGCGCCCGCGTCTCAAGCACGCGCAAGGCGTCGCAAAGATCGGTCACGCTGCGGCGTAACGCCTCAAGGCGTTCCGCGGTGATGAAGGCTGGACGCAACGAGCGGCACTGCACGGTGCCGCCGAAGGTCAGGCCGCCTGCGCGTTGCGCTTGGACGAATGCGGTGACGACGCTAGGTCCGGCGAGCGACGGGTCGGCGCACAGCTCGTGATAGCGATCGACCGCGCGTGCCAGCCACGCGTCATCGCGCATCACGCGCGCAACGAACGCCGATAAAGGCCGGTCTGAACTGCCGCCGGTAGAAGTTCCGGAAGCTCGTTCGCGCGAGCGCAGGCGACGTGAACCACGACCCTCCCCGCGAGACGCGATGGTCACCGTCGAACCAAAGCTGTGAATACTCCGGATACGGGAAAGCCTCAAAGCCGGCATAACCGCGAAATTCCGACGACGTCCATTGCCACAGGTTGCCGATGACGTCGTTCAGGCCCAGCGGGCTTTCATGCTGCCGAAGACTGCCTGCCGGCGTCGTCCCCCATCGCGCGCGTGCATCGCCGTCGCGCGACCCGTTGGATGGATCGTCACCCCCTGCGAAGCGGCGCATGATGCGAGCGGCGGGATCCCAGCTTGCGGCGACTTCCCATTCCTCTTCGCTCGGCAGGCGCTTGCCGCGAAACGCGGCATACGCCTCGGCTTCAAAACACGAGATGCTGCTCACTGGAGCGTCGGCGCGTAACGCCGTCTGGCTGAAGAAGCCGCGCTCGTTCCACGTCGGACCGTCGGACCAATACAGTGGCGCGTCGATGCCGGTGGACTCCCGCCACGCCCAGCCGTCTGCGCTCCACCACGCTTTCTTTGAGTAACCGCCGGCGGCGATGAACTCGGCATACTCCTCATTGGTGGTCAGATCGCGGTCGATGAAGAACGACGCGAGCTCGACCGGATGGTGCGGGCGCTCGTTGTCGTACGCAAAGCCGTTATCCGCTGCGCCGATCTCGACGCGCACAGCAGGGACGTGGATCTCTGCGGGTGGGGCCGCGCGCTTGCCGTCGCGCGGAGCGGGTCCATCCTTTTTGCTTTCGTATGGCAACGACTGCAGCACGAACGCGATCGTCTCTTGGTGTTGCATCTCGTGCTCAAGGGCGAGGTCGAGCGCATAGCTCGGCAGCAGCCCGGCGTCGCCGGATGGCCGTTGCAGGTCTGCGCCTGCGAGGAATTCCTCGACCAGGCGCAGCGTCGTATCCAGATATGCTTCGATCTCGGCGCGGCTCGGCAGGACCTTCGCCTCCTCGCGAGGCGTCCTGATGGGATCGAAATGGACGTCGTACGCCGGATTGATGCTAGGCCGTCCTGCGCAGCGCTGCAGAATCCAGTAGTTTTGATACACGCCGATGTGGGCAAGATGCCAGAGAAGCGGCCGGAAGCCGGTCATCGGTTCGGACCGCAGGACTTGTTCGGAGGTCGCGAAGTCGAAAAGTTGAAGCGTCTGCGTCCGAACCGACCGGAGCAAATCTTTTCGCGCGGGCGCAAGACTTTGCGTGCTCATCCAAGGACGCTTACGTGAACCAAGACCCGAATCCTCGAACCCAAGCCGGCGCGGCGACGCTGCCCAACGACGCGCTCGACCAAGTCGCAGCCGTCGAATACATCCGCAGCAATGCCAAGCCGGCGCAGCTGTGGCGCGTGGGTCTTGAATATGAATTGATCGGGTTCGATGAGGCGACGCACGAGCGCATCGATCGCGCACGGATCCAAAAGCTGCTGCAGGGGCTCTCGTCGCACGCCGGGATGCCGACGCTCGAAGATGGTGACATCATCGCGCTGCACATGCCTTATGGCGACGTGACGCTCGAGCCAGGCGGTCAGGTCGAGTTCTCCGGATTTCCACGGCGGCGGCTGACCGACGTGGCGCACGATCTGCGCCGCTTTCTCGATGAAGTGCACGGTCGTGCCGCCGACCTCGGTGCTTTTTTCGTTGCTTTAGGTTTCGATCCGCTGCGGGGGATCGACGAGCAGTCGTGGATCAAGAAGCGCCGCTACGATATCATGCGGCCGTACCTGCGCCGGCGCGGCGGACACGCTTGGGACATGATGACGCGCACCGCGGCCATGCAGGTCAGCATCGACTACAGCGACGACGAGGATCTAGGGCGCAAGTACGTCTTGGGCAACCGTCTGGGCCCGATCGTCGCCGCGATGTTCGCCAACTCGCCGTATGCGGGCGGCCGTGCGACGGGACTCAAGTCGACGCGTTACGCGGTCTGGCTCGACACCGACCCGGACCGTACAGGATCGGGTCCAGCCACGTTCGACGAACAATTTCGATCTCGACGCTTGCGTGGCAGGCCTGCTGGACGTGCCGGCGTTCTTCATCGAACGCGAGGGCATGCTCATCGATCACGCCGGCCGACGTCTGAGCGAGCTGCCCGAGCCGCGTCGTGACGACTTCCGCTCACTGCTCAGCATGGTCTTCACCGAGGCACGCATCCGCGAGTACGTGGAGATGCGTAGCGCCGATGGCGGCCAGCCCACCACCGCGCTTGCGCTTATGGCTTTCTGGAAGGGCCTCACCTACGACGCTGATTCGCTTGACGACGGGCTCGCGTTAACGCCGCGTCTGACGCCGGCAGCGTATCGATCGCTACAAATGGCTGTGGCGCGCGACGCGCTCGCCACCCGCTGCGAGGGCGTCGACGTGCTGGCGCTCGCTCGCGAGCTCGTCGTGCTCGCGATCCGTGGCCTAAGCGCGGTCGCGCCGCACGAAGTGCCGCTGCTCGACCCACTCGCGCAAAGCGTCCTCGAAGATGGCGTCTCGCCCGCGGACATCCTCCTGCGCGATTGCGGCGAGGATGTGCGCCAAGCGATGCGCCGCTCAAAGGTCGCCTAACGCGTCAACCGCAGCGCGGCTATCGTCAGTCGAGCTTCGCGATCAGAAACGGTTTGGATGTCGGCTGTTGCGAGCCGCCGGCCGGCTCGACCGTTATCGCCACGATCGCGCCCTTGACTGGGGCCTCGGCGATGTCGACCGATCCCGCGCCGCGCTCGTCGCTTGAGAACACCGGCTCCGGTTTCGGGGCGCCACCGGGTGGGATCAACCAAGCCTGATACTGTTTGCCCGCGGGAAGCGGCGCCAACCCCGCGACCTGCAAGCGCAATAACGCCGTGCCTTCTTGCGTCACGGTGCCGCTTGCATGACAGCCGGCGATGCCTGGCACGCAGGCTGCCGCCCAGCTTTGCGTCGGCATGCGATGGCCGCTCCACCACAGCCCAACGGCAAGCGCGATGCCTGCAGCGACCGCGGCTGGGACGTACCATGATGTGCGCCGAGGAGAACGAAGTGGCGAGATGCTCGCCGTGCCGCTCCGGCAGCGAGGAGAGGATGCGCTCGCGCAGATGCGGCGGTGGCGTTTGCGATGCCGACAACCCCAGCGCGGCGGTGGCGGCGCGTGCGACTCGATACTCTTCACGGCAAATAGGGCATTGCGCGATGTGCTGGCGCACGGCCGCGCACTCGCCCGTCGTCGCGTCGATGCCGCCCAGCGCGTACACCGCGACCAGCTCGAGCATCGCCTCGTCGTGTGGCGTCTTCATGCGCTCACCTGTCGCTGCAGCGATTCCCACAACCGGCGTAGGCCCGTGCGGATGCGGCTCTTGATCGGTGCCGAGCGGCGCTCCGAGACGATCGGCGACTTCACGATAGGAAAGACCTTGGAAGTATGCTTGCTCGATCGCTTCGCGCTGGTCGGCCGGCAACTCGCGCAGCGCATCGGTCACGGCGCTTGCCTGCAAGCGGGAGAAGACCTCGTCCTCGAGGTCGCTGTCCGACGCCAGGTCCTCCGGCATCTCGGGTTCGCGCGTCCGCACTGCGGCGCTGCGCACGACGTCGAGCGAGGCGTTGCGCGCGACGCGTGAGAGCCAGGCCGCGAAATTGCCACCCGCAAACGCTTGCGGTTTGGCCCACACGGTTGTGAAGACCGATTGGGTGACATCTTCGGCTTGGGTTGGATCCCTGAGGATGCGGTTGCAGATGCCATAGACCAGCGCGACGTGGCGGTCGTACAGGGCCGCGAAGGCATCCTTGTCGCCGCGCACGACGCGGTCGAGAAAACTGCGCTCGTCGTTCACCGCGAATTTCGGTTCGGGCAATGTGAAGCTGAAGCCTTGCACGTTCGGCCATGCGACGGCATCGATCAACAAGGTCTCATACACGCGAGCACAGGCATACCCTCCATGTGTAGCAACGAACCAGCGAGTCGATTCGGCTTGAGGTCAAATTCCTTGCGTAACAACAGTGTGATCTAGCTTCATCCGCGGACGTGACTCGCTCGTTGGGTGAGCGATGATCTCTCGACGATTTGTTGCGTTGCTCGTTCTCGGCATCGGTGTTCTCTTGCCGACAATGCCCGCGTCCGCGCATCCGCTCGGCAATTTCACGATCAACCATCTCGCGAAAATACGGATCGACGCCGACCGCGTGCACGTCCACTACGTGCTCGACCTCGCCGAGATCCCGACGTTCGCGGTGCTGCACGCAGGCGGCAGACAGATAACCCCCGGCGAGCTGCGCGCGTGGGCGCAAGGCGAGCGTGCGACCATCATCGCCGGTCTGGGCCTTGCGCTCGGCGGCACGCCACTGGACCTCACCCCGCAGCCGGCACGCGTCAGCACGCGGCCAGGTGCGGGCGGGCTGCCCACGCTCTATTGGACTGACGACCTCAGCGCGACGCTGCCGAGCCCACGCGCCGGGCGGTCCGATCTGCAGATCGCCGATCGCACCTACGAGAATCGCATCGGGTGGAAAGACATCGTGGTCGCAGGGCAGAGCGAACCTACCCACGAGCTACGCCATTATCCGAATGCGCTGCTCGGCTCGCCGCGAGACGTGCAAGCGTTGACGCTGACGATATCGCCGCAGGGCATCGTCCTCAACGCGAGCTCCACATCCGTGGCAAGCGGCGGCGTCGCCGGCGCAAGCCAGATCCGCAGCAACACGCTGTCCGACATGCTTGCCCGCGGAACCAGCGATCCGTTGTGGATCGCGCTCACGCTGCTTATCGCGATCGGCCTAGGCGCGCTGCACGCGCTCGAACCCGGCCACGGCAAGACGTTGCTCGCCGTGTCGCTCGTCGGGGCTCGCGCCACGACGAGGCAAGCGGTGTCGTTGGCATTCGCTCTCACACTGGCGCACACCGTAGGCGTCCTTGCGATCGGCGTCGCCCTCGTCTTCGCCGCCAAATGGATCGTGCCGGAAAACGTCTATCCGTGGATCACGCTGTTCTCCGGCATCGTGGTTGCCTGCATGGGTGCGACCGCGTTGGCACGATCGATCCGGCGGCGGCGCGGAGAGCGTCATGCTCACCCCGGGCACGAGCATTTCGACGAAGGGCACGCACACGGTCACGCGCACCCCCATGCGAGCGACAGGCTCACCGCCGACCACGAGCGGCTGTCATTTCGCAGTGTCTTGCTCCTCGCGATGAGCGGCAACATCGCGCCCTGTCCGGCGGCACTTGTCGTGCTGCTGGCAGCGCTGACGCTGCATGAAGTCGGCTATGGTCTTGCCGTCGTAGTCGCATTCAGCATTGGATTGGCCGGTGTCCTCACCGGCCTCGGGCTCGCGCTCGTGCGCAGCGCAGACTGGTTGGCCAAACGACCGAGTTTCGACAAGCTCGCCGCCTATGCACCACTCGCTTCCGCTTGCATCATCGCCATCATCGGCTCGGCGATGCTCGCACAAGGGGCAGCCGCGGCGTCGGGGGCCTCACAAGCAGCGATCGTCGCATTGACCTTGATCGCGGTCGGCGCGTTCGCATTATCGCCCGGTCACGTCCATGCACGGCCGAGCGCGCCCAACCCGGACGAAGGAGTTGCCGCTTGATCAACCCACTCGCAGCATCGGGATTGACCGCCACCGCGTTCGCCGTCTTCGCGCTCGGCCTCCGTCACGGCGCCGATCCAGATCACCTCGCAGCCATCGACAACTTGACGCGCAACGCTGTGGGTGCACGCGACCGGCTCAGTCGCTTTGTCGGCACGTTGTTCGCCGGCGGCCACTCGATCATGGTGCTGTCCATCGCGGCGCTTGCCGGACTGCTCGGCAGCCGCCTCGCGCTGCACGGTGCGCTGATCGAGACCTTGGGCACGTGGGCGAGCATCGTGACGCTCTTCGCCATCGCCGCCTTCAATCTGCGTCAGCTCCTGAGCAGCCGAGCGGGCCCGCTCGCCGGCATCAAAACCTCGATTCTCCCCAAAGCCCTACGCGCCGCGACGAGTCCGTTGGCGGCGATACCCGTGGGCCTGCTCTTCGGTTTGGGCTTCGACACGTCCAGCCAGGTCGCGACCTATGCGCTGGCGTTCACCAACGCGGGCGGAGTCTTGACGGCGGCCATGATCGGACTCATCTTCTCAGCGGGCATGGCGGTTACCGATACGCTCGACAGTTTGCTCGTCTATAGACTATGCACGCGCGCGCCGCTGGAACTCGTCCGTGCGACGCGCGTGTGGATCGTCGCCGTCACGTGCCTCGCGCTCGTGGTCGGCGGTTACGAACTGGCCCAGGTGCTCGGCTGGCGATCGCCGGTTTCGGACCTGGTGGTCAGCGGTGCGCTCGTCGTTTCGCTCTTGGCCGTCTTCGCTTGGACGTACGTCTCGGTGTCGGGCGGCCCTGGCGACGCTGTGCGCGTGCTCAACCTCGGCGACCGTCAACAAACGGCGCCAGTCACCATGGAGGCAACGCGATGACCAAGACAACGCGGTTGACCAGCGGCGTGGCGGCTATCGCCGCGCTGGCGGGCGCCATATTCTTGTACAGCGCGCACCCGGTGCGCGGTTCCGACCATCAAGACTCTCCAGCCACGGTCGCCAACCCGGCCGCGGATATCACCGACGTCTTCGTCTATCAGGCGCCCGACAATTCGAACAACGTCGTGCTCCAGATGGACGTGTGGCCCCTGATCACCCACGCTGAAGTGGCGCTGGACGCGCTCGATCCGAACGTCATGTATCAGTTCAAGATCGACAACAGCGGCGACGGCGTGGAAGACAAAGTGCTCCAGGTCAAAGCCACAACGAGCGGCACCGGCCAGACGGTCAGCCTCTTCGGGCCGGCGACCCCGAACGAGACTGGCACGAGCTCGACGTTCGTGCGCAAGACCGGCTCCGTCGCGTTCGGCGACCGCTCGGGCACGGCATTGACGAACGGCGTCAAGCTCTTCGTCGGTCCGACGAAGGACCCGTTCTTCTTCGACCTGTTGCAGTTCTTCGCAAATATCCCGGATCGGTACTACGGCTGCCAGCCAGGCTATGCGAACGGGTTCGGCGTCAACTGCACCCCGCCGACGTCGCTGCCCGGTTTTCGCGGGTTCACGACTGCATTCAACACGGCGCACGGCGTGAGCTGTCTGACGACAGCGCCGGTCGATGCGCTCTCGGCTAATTCATTCAACGTCCTGGCCATCATCGCCGAGGTCCCACGGGCCTTGCTCCAAGGATCGAGCGGATCGAAGATCCACGTCTGGGCGACGACCAGCACCACCAGCGGAACGTAGGAGGCGTCAATATCATGCCAATCAATCTGCGATCTTTCGCCCTCGGGGCGGTACTGCTCGCTACCGTCGGTTGCAACGGCACGAGCGCCAACATCATCAATCACCAGAACCCGCCTGGGGCCACGCAATACCAGCAGGTGGAGCGCTTGGCGCGACCAGCGATCAAAGAAGTGTTTGAGAACTGGCAAAACCATGCGCTGACCAATCGCAGCGCGCCGGTCAACGACACGGCGCTCAAGAACTCGGTCGCCACCTTCATGACGAGCCCGGCGGGAGCCGACCGGAGCAGCGCGATCGCGACCTTTGTGTCGACCGTGTTGTTCCCGGACGAGATCGAAGCCGATCTCAGCCAGACCGTCAGCGGGTGTGGAACTGCGAACGCTCCGTGCGGCGCATACCTCGGCACCGAGACCGGTGGGGCGACCGGCAGCGCGTTCGGCGGCCGCTGGCTCAACGACGACACGATCAAGACATCGCTCGGCGTGATCTTCGGGGGCACGGTTCCGGCATTGTCCGCAGGCTCGATTCCCGACGACGGGCACGAGTCGTGGTGCTTGACCGATCAAAACCTGTCAAGCGGCGAAGGCACGTTCCAGACCTACAGCAACACGTTCCCGTACGTCAACACGCCATACTAGCGTGCTGGCCTCGTGAACAAACAGACAACCGTGGCTGTTGCGGCGAGCGCCTTGCTGGCGCTTGCCGCTTGGCCCGCATTTCTTTTGGGCCACGATCGCGCGACCGCAGCGACACCTGCGGGCGCGGGCTGGGCAGCGGTCATGCCCGACTATCGCTATCGCAACGCGATCGTCAGCGACTTCGAGCGCGACGTCAAGCGTCACCCTGACCAACTCGTCACCAATCTGCTCGCCGCACAGTATCTACAGCGCTATCGCGAGCGCGCTGACGTGGGCGACCTGTTGCGCGCCGTCGCCATGACGAAGCAGTCGCTAGCGTTGCAGCCTCGCGACAACGTCGCCGCCGAGTCGACCATGGTCTCGGCGCTCAGCGCGCTCCATCAATTCCGCGCCGCTAAGCGCTACGCCGACGACGTCGTGCGTCTGACCCCGGGCAACCCCGGCGCCATTGCCGGCGCTGCTTCGGTCGATCTCGAGCTTGGCCGCTACGATGAGGCCCGTCGTCTGCTGCTGCGCGGCCCACGAGGGGCGTCGGACAACGCCGGTTGGGACGCCGTCGACGCGCGTTTTGACGAGCTCACCGGCCACACACGGCGCGCAAGAGCCGGCATCGCCCGGGCAGCCTCCTCATTGGATACTATCTACGCAACGGCGGCAGAAAGCCGGGCTTGGTATCACTGGCGCGAGGGCGAGTTGGCTTTCCAGATGGGCGACTTGGAAACAGCGAGAGCCGACTACCAAACGTCGATCGACATCTTCCCGGACTACTGGCACGGCTACAACGGTCTCGCAAAGGTGTATTGGGCGCGCAGACAATGGCGCGAATGCCGTGCGGCGGCCACAAGGGCCGCGGACCTGTATCCCCAGCCGGAGACGCTCGGTTATGAATACGATGCGCAGGTGGCGCTTGGCGACAAGGCTGGCGCCGCCCAGACGCTCGGGCTCATCACCGCTATCGAGCGTATCGGCGACTCGCAAGGCCTAAGCGACCGGCTCATCGCCGTGTTCTATGCCGATCACGCCATGCGCCCGCAAGCCGCTGTGACGAGCGCGGCCCGCGATCTCGCCCGACGAGACGACATCTACGCGGAAGATGCTCTCGCTTGGGCGCTTGCCTCGGCCGGGAGATGGCAACAGGCGCGCCAGCACGCCGAACGCGCAGTCCGGCTCGGAACAGACGATGCGCGCCTTCAATTTCATGCTGGGATGATAGCCTTGCGCTGCGGCAATGGCGTCGAAGCGAGGGCTCGGTTGGGCCGCGCTCTGCAGGTCAATCCGCAGTTCCATCCGACGCAGGCGGACGAGGCGAGGCTGATTCTTAAAACAATCTGAGAGAATGCCTGAGTGACGTGCAGCTGGACGCGTACCTGCAGAGAAATCGCTTGCGGTAGCGAACCATCGCCACAACCACCGCTGACACGTGTTCAGTTTGCAGAAAATGGCACCCGCCAAAAGGGGGGCTCTCATGTTCCGCGCCTTCCATCCCCGAAAAATTCTTGCCAGCGCTCTTTTTGACCAGCGCGCTTGCGTCGATCGCCACAGGTTGCAACGGCTCCTCCAGCTCAACGCTGCCTCCAGCGCCGCCGCCGTCGTCAGGCGCGATGTTCATCACCGATTTCTCGAACAATTCCATCTCGGGGTATACGCAATCGGCGAACTGCAATTGCGCCCCGAGCGTTCTGATCCAAGGCGCAAAGACGGGCATGTCCGGACCCGCCGGCATCGCGATCGACTCGAACGGCAACTTCTACGTGGCCAACGAGAACGTCAACACGATCACGAAATACCCCGGCAACGGCAACGGCAACATCAGTCCGAGCTTCGCAATCGGCGGCCTCAACAACCCCATCGGGGTCGACGTGGACTCGACGGGTAAAGTGTACGTCGCCAACAGTGCGGCCGGAGGCGTTGGCGCACCCAGTGTCGCGGTGTTCCCACCAGGATCGACCGTCGCAAGCCAGGCGATCTCAGGACCGGGGACCGGCCTTTCGACGCCCGGCTTCGTCACGCTGGATGCAAGCGCAGATATCTGGGTGACCAACGAGACGGGCAACAGCATCGAGGAGTTCGCGAACAGCGCGACCGGCAACGTGCCTCCGCTGGCGACGATCTCCGGCAGCAACACGCTCTTGAGCAAGCCGCAAGGCATCGCGTTTGACACCAGCGGCCGGCTCTACGTGGCGATCAACAACGCGCTTGGATTCAATGATGCGGTCTTGGTGTTCTCGCCGCCGCTCGCGGGGAACATCGCGCCCACGAACATCCTGTGCGGGGTCAACACCGGCGTCAACAATCCGACCGGCCTTGCCGTCAACAGCCAAGGCACGCTCTTCGTCGTGAACTCAGCCTTTGGTGGATCGAACGGGTACGTCACGACGTTCGCCGGGAACAACATCGGCGGCGGTGCGGCCTGCACCGGACCGTTCCCCAACGGTATCGTCGGTGGCTCGAGCTCGTCGTTGGTCAACCCGGCAGGCGTCGCGCTGCGCTAACGCGGCCGTCTTAGTTCTGCGCGCTCGCCGGCATGACGCCGTTGAGCATGTCGCGCCACGCCCGCAGGAACGCCGGATAGATCGTGCCGAGCGGATGCCCTCCGTCGGGTTGCTCGTAGTAGGCCG
Organism: Vulcanimicrobiota bacterium; assembly: GCA_963764965.1. GTDB lineage: Bacteria > Vulcanimicrobiota > Vulcanimicrobiia > Eremiobacterales > Eremiobacteraceae > JAFANK01. Next base: position 114,212 of record CAVXUM010000003.1, on the reverse strand, counting down.
TCTGTATGCCGGCCGCTCGAAGCCACGAGAGCGTGCGCTGCGGATATATCGGCGGCACGACGGGATCGCCTGCCCCCTCGACGATGTAGATGCGTTTGCCGGCCAGACGCTCCAGCGCCACGGCTTTATCTTCTTCGGTCATGCTGCCCGAAGCGCACAGAAACCCCGCCCATATCTGCGGGTGTACCGGGCCGACGACGAAGATCCCGAATCCGCCCATCGAGTGCCCCGCGAGATAGATGCGCTTCGGATCGACATTGAATGCGTGCTCGGCAAGATCGACGGCTTGATAGACTTCCCGCGGCGCCGGATCGGCGTATTGGATATCGCCTCGCGCGAAGGGTGCGACGACGATGGCGCCGGTCGCGGTGGCCGCTTGACGTACCCATGGCGAAGCGATGACGGTGACCTCGGACTGCATCGCGCCGTGGAGGAACACCACGAGCGGTGCCGGTTTGGATCCCTCATATGATGGGGGTAAGAAAAAGGCGAACGGCTGCCAGGTGTTATCGATGACCGAAGGGACGGGCACATCGTCCATGCCGCGGATCGCCCCGATCGAATGGCGTTTTCCCGTGGCGAGCTGGTTGACCAAGCTCGGATCGAGAATGGATACCGTATTGGCGAAGTCGAGGAACTGATCGGGCGTCTCATACGCCGGACGCGCCAGCGGTTCGAGCGCGGCATCCGCGTTCAAGCGTTCCTCGAGCGCGGCAGCCATATGCGAGCGCTCCTGGACGTCCTTGAAATGCGCCGCGAGAACCGATAGCGTCGCATCCATCCGGCTATGGAAGCCATCCCAGCTCGAGGCTCTTGGCGCGGCGGATATGGTCAGCGCCGCAAGCGCGATCGATACCCACAGCCCGGCCAAAGTCCTCATGCCCTCACCTTACCCGGACTCCCGCAAAGAGTCCCTTAGGCGGGACGACGGGCCTTATAAGACCGTCCCTGACCGCCACGGACCAGGCAGGTGCGTGTCGAATACTTCCAGTCCGGACGGCGTGATACCAAGCCTCGTACCGGCCCCCCAAACCCGCCAAGAAAGCGCCCAAGCCATGCCCCCCCGAAACTCAAAGCCCGCTCTGCAAAAGCTGAGCAATGGCTTGCGCGTCATCGCCACGCCTATGCCGAGTGCGCGAAGCTTGAGCGTGACCCTGGCCGTACGCGCCGGCTCCGTCTACGATCCGCCCAACGGGGCGGGCTTGGCGCATTTCCTCGAACATCTCATCTTCAAGTCCACGCATGACTTCTCGCGGCACGAATTGGCCGCGACCATGCAGCGTTGCGGCAATCGTTTCGATCCGACGACGAGCAAAGAGCTGATCTCCATCGCGGGCACGGTGCCCATGCGCAAGGCCGAGGACGCCCTACGCCTCGTGGCAAGCGTGTCGCAGCGTCCGCTCTTCAACCCGGGCGACGTGGAGACCGAGCGCCAGGTCGTGCTCGAAGAGCTGCGTGATTGTGAAGTGGATCCCAGCAAACGGATCGAGGCGCTCGCCGACAAGACCATGTGGGGTGAGCACCCTCTCGGCCGAGATACCGGTGGGACGCGTTCGAGCGTCCGCGACATCACCCGAGCGCAAGTGCGGCGCTATCATCAGAAGTATTTCCATCCGGCCAACGCGGTGCTGAGCTTGGCCGGCCCCATGCGCGCGGCTGACATGTTCGAGGCGGCGCAGCGGCATTTCGGGTCGTGGCAAGCATCCGCGAGTGCGGCGTTGCCGCGCCGCCAGGTCATCACCGCGGACATGCCCGCGTTTCGACAAGGCCGGCGCTCAAAAGTACTGCGTCGCGCCGACACGCAGCAGGTGTGGTTCTCGCTGTCCACCACCACGCCGTCCTATCCGGACGGTTATCGCGCCGTCTTGCGCACGCAACTCGCCCAAGTGCTCATCGGCGACGGCGATGGCAGCAGGCTTTGGGATGGCCTGCGCGAGCGGCTCGGATTGGCGTACGAGGTGTACGCGACGCTCGATTTCTATTCGGACATCGGCGTGATGAGCGCGATGGCGGCCGTTGGGCGCAGCCGGGCGGCGGCTGCCGTTCGCGAGACTAAGCGCATCCTCGCGGATACGGTCGAGCAGGGCTTCAGCCAAGAAGAGGTCGCCCGCGGCAAAGATGCGTTGGCTGCGCAGATCGATCTCATCGCCGAATGGAATGCGGCGAACGCCGCGCGCTATGCGGAGCTCGCGCTCTTCGATCAGGAGCTCGTGACGCCCGCACAAGAGCTCGCCATGCTCAAACAGATCAGCGCCAAGGAATTCAACCGCTTCTTGCGCGAGCGGCTGCGCTGGGATGCGGCGGCCGTCTGCGCCATCGGCGAAGGTCCGGCGCTGGCCGCCGTTCGTTCCTAGCCGGCCGTCAGTCTCGACCCTGTCTCGATGATCAGCGCGGCTGCGGCATCGACGCTGAGATGCTCCATATTGACGACGAGATCGTACGAATGCGGATCGCGCCAATCCACGCGATAGTGCTGTTGCATGTACGCGAGACGGTGCCCGTCGCTTTTCTTGATGTCCCGCGCTGCCTCGTCTGCGGTGCAACCGGTCCGCGTCCGGATCCGCTGTACGCGTGCCTCGAACGGCGCCGCGATGAAGACGCGCACCGCATCGCGCCGGTCGCGTAGGAGCAGCGGCGCTCCCCGCCCGATGACGACCAGTGAATGAGAGCTTGCATGCTCGCGGATGATGCCGGCGGTGAGTTCCACCATACGCTCTTCCGACCAATCGGGCAGGCCTTCGGCCGCATAGGCTTCCGGGTAAGCGGACGTGATGACACGGAAGAGGCGGTCGACAAAACCTTCGACGTTTTCGTCTCTGGCCTCGACGTAGGCAGCCGGTGCTCCGATGCGCGCCGCCACCAGATCGACGATCTGTTTGTCGAGCAGTTCGGCGCCGAGCAGTTCGGCGATACGTTCGCCGACCTCAGCGCCGCCGGCGCCGAGCTCGCGGCCAATAGCGACGATCATCGAATCACCGCCGGTCGACCCGCACGCTCCGTTACGTGCGTTTCGCCGCGACGGGCAATGCTGGAACCTGCGAGAGCTTCTTGCCGCCTTCGCGTTTGAGGGTCGCAAGTGCGACCGCCCGCGGGATATCGGCTGCGTTCAGGTCAAGAGCCACGATCCAGGTGAGATCCGTGCGCTCGCCATCACCGCGCTGCGGCGCACGGGCGCGTCCGTCCGGCGGCACGGCTGCTATCACGATCGCGTCAGGATCGATTGCCTGATTGAGAAACCAGTCGACGGCGCCGGTCGCATAACGCATAAGCGGAAATGACGCTGCGACGTAATCGTGCTCACTCATCGCAAGCATGGTTGCGCCAAGGTCAGGCCGCGCCCTGCCGTGGCCCCGAGAAGCCGCTTCGCCTGCGCCAATGGTGGCATCCAGGAGAGGAAGAAGCCAGGCGCCGTCCTGAACTTTCGGGCTCTACGTTCTCTAAAGGATAGGCATGACGAAGAAGACGCCGATCACCGTCGCCTACGGCGATGGCATCGGACCAGAGATCATGCGCGCCACGCTCGACATCATCACCGCCGGCGGCGCGCAGCTCGACATCGAAACGATCGAGATCGGCGAGAAGGTCTACCTGGCTGGCAACCCCAGCGGCATCGCTCCCAGCGCTTGGGAGTCGCTGCGCCGGACGCGCGTCTTCCTCAAGGCGCCCATCACGACGCCCCAGGGCGGCGGATACAAAAGCCTCAACGTCACGACACGCACCGCGCTCGGACTGTACGCCAACGTGCGGCCGGCGGTCGCCTATTACCCGTTCGTCGACACGAAGTATCCGGGGATGAACGTGATCATCGTCCGCGAGAACGAAGAAGACGTCTACGGCGGCATCGAGTACCGGCAGACGCAGCAGATGACCGAGGCGCTCAAGCTCATCTCCCGTCCGGGCACCGAGAAGATCGTGCGCTTCGCGTTCGAGTACGCGCGCGCCAACGCGCGCAAGAAAGTCACCTGTTTCGCCAAAGACAACATCCTGAAGATCACCGACGGTCTCTTCCATAAGATATTCGACGAGATCGCCGCCGACTATCCCGATCTCGAGCATGAGTTCTGGATCGTCGACATCGGCGCGGCGAAGCTGGCCGACACCCCCGAGGCGTTCGACGTGCTCGTCCTGCCGAATCTCTACGGCGACATCCTCTCGGACGTCGCGGCGCAGATCGCGGGATCGGTCGGGCTGGCTGGATCCGCCAACATCGGCGATGTGGCCGCCATGTTCGAGGCGATCCACGGGTCGGCGCCACGCCGTGCGAATCAAAACCTGGCCAACCCCTCCGGGCTGCTCCAGGGCGCCGTGCTGATGCTCGTCCATATCGGGCAGATCGACGTCGCGGCTCGGGTGCAGAACGCTTGGCTCAAGACCATCGAAGATGGCATCCACACCTATGACATCTATAAGGAAGGCACGAGCAGGGAGAAGGTAGGCACCAAAGAGTTCGCGCAGGCGGTGATCGCGCGCATGGGCCAGGCGCCTATGACCTTGCCCGCCGCCAAATATGTCGCAGCGGGATCCACCAAGGACGTCGCCGCCGCGACCAAGGCGGCAAGCCCGCAGATCAAGACGCTGGTCGGCGTGGACGTCTATCTCGACTGGACCCGTGGCCGGCCCGACGATCTGGGCGTGGCGCTGACGAAGCTCGGCGGCGAAACGATGCGGCTGCAGGCGGTGTTCAACCGCGGCACCGTCGTCTGGCCGAACGGCCTGCCCGAGACGTTTTGCACCGACCACTGGCGCGCACGATTCCTCGGAAAGGACGGCGCGAAGCTGACGCACCAGGACGTGATAGCCTTGCTGAGCCGGGTCAACGATGCCGGCTTCGACTTCATCAAGACCGAGCATCTCTACGATTTTGACGGCAACCCAGGTTACTCGGCCGGCCCCGCTGGTGGATAAGATGAAGATGGAGCGGCAGACCTAAAGGGCGTCCGAACCGGAAAGGCGACCATGGACACGTTCAAGACCAAGACGACGCTTAACGTCGATGGGCGGACGGTCTCCTACTACAGTCTCGACGTTCTCGAGAAGGCCGGCGTCGGCCATCCCTCGCGCCTCCCGTTCTCGCTCAAAGTGTTGCTCGAGAACCTGTTGCGCCGCGAAGACGGTCGCTCGGTGCGCGCGGACGATATCCGGGCGCTGGCTAGCTGGGATCCCGCTTCGCCGACGCAGAGCAATATCGCCATGCAGCCGGCACGCGTGTTGCTGCAAGACTTCACAGGCGTCCCAGCCGTGGTGGATCTCGCCGCGATGCGCGACGCTATGGCGGCGCTGGGCGGGGACCCCAAGCGCATCAACCCGCTGCAAGACGTCGAGCTGGTCATCGATCACTCCGTGCAGGTGGACGCTTGGGGCAACGCTCAGGCGTTTCGCGTCAATGCCGACTTCGAATTCGAGCGCAATCGCGAGCGCTACGAGCTGCTCAAGTGGGCGCAGCAGTCCGTCAACCGCTTCGCGGTCTTGCCTCCCGACACGGGCATCGTCCACCAGGTCAACCTCGAGTACTTGGCCCGCGTGGTGTTCGAAGAGCAGCGCGACGGCGAGACGATCGCTTATCCGGATTCTCTGGTGGGCACCGACTCGCACACGACGATGATCAACGGCCTGGGGGTGCTCGGCTGGGGAGTCGGCGGTATCGAAGCCGAGGCCGCGATGCTCGGTCAGCCGCAGACCATGCTCGTGCCCGAGGTGATCGGCTTCCGGGTCACGGGTGAGCTGCCGGAAGGTGCGACGGCCACCGACCTCGTGTTGACCGTCACCGAGAAATTGCGCAAGCGCGGCGTCGTCAACAAGTTCGTGGAGTTCTTCGGCACGGGCCTGAGCAATCTCAGCGTCGCCGATCGCGCAACCATCGGCAACATGTCGCCCGAGTACGGATCGACCGTGGCCATCTTCCCGATCGACGAGCTCACCCTCGATTACCTCAAGCTCACCGGTCGCTCGCAAGCGCAGATCGCGCTCGTGCGCGCGTACGCACAAGCCCAAGGGCTCTTCCGCACCGATCGCTCGCCGGATCCGATCTTCACCGATATCTTGGAACTCGATCTCGGCACGGTCGAGCCGTCGATCGCAGGGCCGAAACGGCCACAAGACCGCGTGCCGCTGCGCACCGCCAAGTCCTCATTCGAGAGCGCGCTGGCCGCCTTCGAGAGCGGACGCGGTCCGGCAAAAGCGCCGGCCGGTGCCGTCGAGACCTGGGCCTCGGAAGGCGGCAACGTCGCGACCGCAGCCACCGTGCGGCGGCGCGCCACCTACAGGAACAGCGATGGCAAGCACATCGACCTGCACGACGGCGCGGTGGTCATCGCCGCGATCACCAGTTGCACCAACACCTCGAACCCGAGCGTCATGATCGCCGCCGGCCTTCTCGCGAAGAAAGCCGTCGAGCGCGGACTTGCGGCGAAGCCCTGGGTGAAGACCAGTCTGGCGCCCGGATCGAAGGTCGTCACCGACTACCTGCACAAGGCCGGGCTGGCTCCTTACCTCGAGAAGCTCGGGTTTTATCTCGTGGGTTATGGTTGCACGACCTGTATCGGGAACAGCGGACCGCTCGACGAGCCGATCGCGCAGGCGATCACCGAACACGAGTTGGTCGCGTGTGCCGTGCTATCGGGCAACCGGAATTTCGAAGGGCGCATCCACCCGCTGGTCCGCGCGAACTACTTGGCATCGCCGCCGCTCGTGGTGGCGTATGCGCTTGCCGGCACGATGGATTTCGACCCCACGCACGATGCTCTCGGCGAAGGACATTCTGGAAAGCCGGTCTTCTTGAAAGATCTGTGGCCGACGTCGGCTGAGATCGGCACGACGGTGGCGCAGTGCGTGGCTGAATCCATGTTCCGTCGTCAATACGCAGACGCGTTCGGCGGGGACGAGCGTTGGAAGGGTCTCAAAGTCCCGGCCGATGAGCGCTTCGCATGGGAGAAGGACTCGACGTATGTCAAGCACCCGCCGTTCTTCCAGGGAATGTCGGCCAAACCGGCGCCGCGCAAAGACATCAGCGCCGCGCGGGTGTTGGCGTTGCTCGGCGATTCCGTCACGACGGATCATATCTCGCCCGCGGGCAACATCGCCAAGAACAGTCCGGCCGGTGCCTACCTGATCGAGCACGGTGTGCCCCCCGAGGATTTCAATTCGTACGGGGCGCGTCGCGGCAATCATGAGGTCATGATGCGCGGCACGTTCGCGAACATCCGGTTGCGCAACCGTCTGGCGCCGGGCACCGAAGGTGGTGTGACGCGCCATCTACCCGATGGCGAACAGATGACCATCTTCGACGCGTCGCTGCGGTATCAAAAGGAAGGCGTGCCGTTGATCGTCATCGCGGGCAAAGAGTACGGATCGGGATCCTCTCGCGACTGGGCCGCCAAAGGCCCGCGCTTGCTCGGCATCCACGCGGTGATCGCCGAGAGCTTCGAGCGCATCCATCGCAGCAATCTCATCGGGATGGGTATCTTGCCGTTGCAATTCGAGACGGGTGCATCAGCGCAATCGCTGGGTCTCACGGGCGAAGAGACCTATGCGATCGAGGGGATCGCGGGTGGCGTCAAGGCGGGCGCGCGGCTCACGGTGACCGCCCAGGCGATCGGCGGCAAGCCCACGACGTTTGGCGTGCTTGCCCGCATCGACACGCCGGATGAGGCCGAGTATTACAAGCATGACGGCATCCTGCCGTTTGTCTTGCGCCAACTGATGTAGCTTGGGCCGCGAGGCCCCTTAACCCGGGCAGCACGGCTTTCAGGCGCCGGGATGCAGGCCGTCCCGCGCGACGCACAGAAAAAATGGCGCCTGAATCGAGCGCGCGAGCGCTCGGATAACCGATGCTGAATTACACCATACGCCGACTGCTGCAGGCGATTCCGCTGCTGATATTCATCAGCATTATTTTGTTTACCATTTTGCACTACATGCCCGGCGGGCCGCTCGCGCCGTACATGCAAAATCCCCACATCACCGCCGCCGACATCGCCCGCCTCAAGCACAACTTCGGACTCGACCGGCCTGTCTGGATCCAGTACGTCTCGTGGCTAGGCAAGTACGTCACGGGCGACTGGGGCTGGTCGACGATGAACTCGACGCCCGTGATCGAGGCCATCAAAGAGCGTCTGCCCGCCACCCTCGAGTTGATGGGCATCTCGTATGCGGTGAGCATCGGCCTTGGGCTGATCCTCGGCATCCTAGCCGCGGTGAAGCCGTACTCCACCGTCGACTACTTCGTGACGACGTTCGCGTTCTTCGGTTTCTCCATGCCGGTCTTCTGGCTCGCGCTCATGCTGCAGATGATGTTCTCGGTGCACGGCATCCACTGGCAAGCTTTCGGCTATGCGCTCGACATCAGCTTGCCGTCGGCGGGCATGACGTCCACCGAGGGCGGCGGCTTCCAAGACCGGGTGATGCATCTCATCCTGCCGGTGACGACGCTCGCGTTGTTGCAGCTGGCGATCTGGTCGCGCTTCACCCGCGCCTCTATGCAAGAGGTGTTGCATACCGAATACATGCGCACCGCTGCGGCCAAAGGGCTGCCCTTCATGCGCATCCTGCTCAAGCATGGACTTAAGAACGCGCTCATGCCGGTCGTGACCATCACCGCGCTCGCGCTGCCTGGCCTGTTCAGCGGCGCGATCGTTACCGAGTCGATCTTCGCCTGGCCGGGCATGGGCCGGCTCTTCATCACAGCGTTGCAGCAGCAAGACTTCTCGCTCCTCATGGCCTTCCTCGTCGTGAGCGCCGTCCTTGTGGTGTTCTTCAATCTGCTCGCCGATCTCACGTACGGGTGGCTCGACCCGCGCGTGAAGTACGACTAGGAGCGACGTCGAGATGGCATACGTCACCGAAGCCCTGCCACAACCGGTCGTCACCCCGACCTACGAGGATGACTTCGTCCAAGAGCGGCACCAGACGTGGCGCAAGTTCAAGCGTCATCGCCTCGCGCTCAGCGGCGCGTTCGTGCTCATCGTCATGGTGCTCGGCGCGATATTGGCGCCCTGGCTCTCGCATTTCGATCCGAATGCCATCGACAACCACTGGCAGGGATCGCCGCTCGCGCCCGGCCAGTTCGGCCACTGGTTGGGCACGGATGAGATCGGGCGCGATCTGTACACCCGCATCCTCTTCGGCGCGCGCATCTCGCTCACGCTTGCAGTTTTCGCCGTGGTCATCGAGGTGGTGCTCGGCACGCTGGTCGGTGCCATCGCCGGTTTTTACGGCGGCCGCATCGACGGGCTGCTCATGCGCCTCACCGACACGTTCCTGTCCATACCGCTGTTGCCGCTGCTGCTCGTGCTGGCCGGCATCGTCGCCGCCACCTCGACCAAGGCGTCGCTCAACTTCGTCTCCATCGTGCTCATCATCGGCTTGTTATCGTGGATGAACGTGGCGCGACTCGTGCGCGGCTCGTTCCTGAGCCTGCGCGAAAAGGAGTTCGCCGAAGCGGCACGCGCTATCGGCAGCGGCGACACGCGCATCGTGTTGCGCCATCTCTTGCCCAACGCCGTGGCGCCGATCGTCGTCCAGGCGACGCTGGACATCGGCAACGTCATCCTCTTGGAGTCGGTGCTCTCTTACTTGGGCTACGGTATTCAGCCTCCGACCGCATCCTGGGGGAGCATGCTGGCCAACGCCCAAGAGAACATCATGATCGCCCCGTGGGCTGCGATCTATCCGGGCCTTGCGATATTGGTCACGGTGCTTGCCATCAACTACATGGGCGACGGCTTGCGCGACGCGATCGACCCCAACGTGCAGTAGCACCGGTCGCATTGACCGTACCGGCTCTTTGTCGTATAACTGTGTGGTGCTCGCCCAGGTGGCGGAATTGGTAGACGCGCTAGTTTGAGGGGCTAGTCGGGTAACACCGGTGCAGGTTCGAGTCCTGTCCTGGGCACCATTTGTGAGGGGATCGCATGGAATTCACCATCGGGATCGATCTGGGCGGCTCGCACACGGCCGCCGCCGCCGTCACGCCGGACGGCAAGATCCTGCAGCAGGCAGAGCGCGATCTCAGCATCGCTCGAGCCGGGCCACGTGGTGGACGAGATCAACCTCGTCGTACATCAAGTGCTCGGTCAAGTCGGCGAAAAGGATTGCAAAGGCGTCGGGGTCGGCGCGCCGGGTAACATCGACGAGCGCAGCGGCGCCGTGAACTTCTCCCCCAATTTCCAGTGGGTCGACGTGCCCCTCAAAGCGCTGCTCGAGAAGCGCATCAAGCATCCCATCTACATCCTCAACGACGCGCGCTGCGCCACGCTGGGCGAATATCTCTACGGATCCGGTAAGGGCGTCGCTGAGTTCGCGCTCATCACGCTAGGCACGGGCATCGGCGGCGGTCTCATCTCCGGCAACCGGCTCATCTTGGGCGAAGCCATGGGCGCGGGCGAGGTCGGCCATCACGTGATCCGTCCGGACACGGGTTTTTGGTGCAGCTGCGGCAAGCGTGGCTGCTTCGAGGCCCAGGCGTCGGGGACGGCGTCGTTGCGCCACGCGCTCGCCGTCGCGCCATCATTCCCGCGCAGCACGCTGCTCACCAAGAAGTCGCAAGACAAGTGGGGCAGCAAGATGATCCGCAAAGCTGCCGCCAAAGGCGACGAGCACGCGCTCGCCGCGTGGCGATAACTGGATCGCCGACCTCGCGCTGGGCGTTTCCAACATCATCGCCTTCACGAATCCCGCAGTCATCGCGCTCGGCGGCGGCGTCGGACAGACCGATCCGAAGATGCTGGCGCATCCGCTCACCAAGATGGTCGACGATTTGACGACGATGGTGCCCAAAGGCATCACGCGTATCCTCACCGCGACGCTGGGCAACGATGCCGGCATGATCGGTGCCGCGGCGATGGCCCGCCTCGGCGGCACGCGCCAGCTCGTCAAACCGCTCAATGGGGTCGCGGCGACGCCCGCCAAGGCGAAAAGTTAGGATCGTCGAGTCAGGAACTGCGCGTGCCCGGAACGAATCCTGCAACCCTCTCCTAGGTCCACACTTGTTCTGGAGGCATCATGAGACGCATTGTATCGCTCGTTCTTGCGGCGGTGGCTATTAGCGCGGTCGCTTGCAGCAAGGGCACCTCGGTCCCGGGAAGCTCGGAAGGGACGACAGCGCCGACGACCGCGCCGACCAACACCACGAGTTTCCCGCTCTATCAGGACAGCAATGTCATCGATGCGCGCCAGTTCTCAAAGACGATCACCACCGGCCAGACCGGCACCGGCGCAATGGCTGCGGGCGTAGGCACGTACAGCGGCAACGAGGTCATCGCGTCTTCCGCAGCGTCGCTCGCACAGCTTGAGGACTGGCTGCGCCAGCAAGAAAAGCAACCACCCAGCGGCATGGTCGTCGTGGCGATCCCGCAAAGCATGGCCAGCGTCCATACGGTCGCGATGAAGAACGGGATGGATTTCGCGCTCTTCCATGACGCGAACAACGCCAAACACGGCTTGGTCGTCATCGCGATGGACCCTGCGACCGCTCATCAAAAACTCGGGCCCGCTCTCCTGGCGATCTCGAAGTTTGGATCCTTGCCGGCGCCGATGCGTCAAGGCATTGATGCGCAGTTGAAACAGCGCTACGGCTACACCGCCAGCGAGTTCGTCGAACCGGGCAGTCCTCTTGGGGCTGCCGTCGCCGCGATGAGCGATTTCCAGAACAACAACCAGCGGGCCATCATCATCATCGACGCCACCAAGCAATAGCTTGATGCACCGCGCGCGGAACTGGCTGTGGTCGCTCGGGCTGAGCCTGACGATCGCCGCCGCACTTGCACTCGCCACCACGCTTGCGAGTGCAAGTCCTTTTTCGCAGCTTCACTGGCGTTCGATCGGGCCTGCCGTGCCGGGCGGGAGAATAGCGGCCGTCAGCGGCAGCGACAAGCAACCGTTTCTCTATTATCTCGGCGGCGCCGGCGGCGTGTTCAAGACGACCACCGGTGGCGCGTCGTGGGACGCGGTCTTCAGCGACGAGCCGGTGGCGTCGATCGGCGCGATCGTCGTGTCAGCGACGAACCCTGAGGACGTGTGGGTCGGAACGGGTGAAGCCAACCCCCGGGCCGACATATCCTACGGAAAAGGCGTTTGGCGAAGCCGCGACGGTGCGAGAAGTTGGCGTCACCTCGGTCTGGACGACACGTCTGCGATAGCGAAGATCCTCGTCGACCCTTCGCATCCGGACACCGCGCTCGTGGCCGCTCTGGGTGATCCCTTCGCCGACGACCCGCAACGCGGCGTCTTCCGCACGACTGACGGCGGAAAGACCTGGACGAAGACGCTGTATGCCGGACCATCTACCGGAGCATCGGATCTGGCTTGGGATCCAGATCATCCAAGCGTGGTCTTCGCCGGCATGTGGCAGTTCCGGCGCACGCCCTGGACGATCGACAGCGGTGGTCCGCACAGCGGCTTATACAGGTCGACCGATGGCGGCGCGCACTGGAGACAGCTTGTCGGTCATGGCTTGCCGAGCGGACTCTTGGGTCGGATCGGCGTGGCGGTCGCGCCGCATCACCCCAAGCGCGTGTACGCCATCATTCAATCGAAGCAGGGCTACGTGTGGCGCTCCGACGACGGCGGCGACACCTGGCGGCGCACCCGCGCCGGTTCGATCGTGATGGAGCGGCCTTTCTACTTCACGCATCTGTGGGTCGACCCGACCGATCTCAACCATGTCTACGCGACTTCGGTCGACCTCTCGGAAAGCCATGATGGCGGGCAGACGTTCAAAGCGGTGGAGAACGCCGAGAACGTCGACAATCACGCCATGTGGTTCTCTGCTGACGGCAAACGCATCTTGGTCGGTCACGACGCCGGCTGGGCGCTATCGGTGGACTCGGGCCGCAGCTGGGATTGGCGCCTCAACCTCGCGATCAGCCAGACATACCACATCGGCTACGATTTGCAAAATCCATATCGCATTTGCGGCGGATTCCAGGATGCCGAGACGTTCTGCGGGCCATCCAATAGCCTGAGTCAAGTCGGCATCCTCAACCGCGACTGGTTCTCGCTCAACGGTTCGGACGGCACCTGGGTGTGGCCCGATCCGCTCGACCCGCACCTGATCTGGAACGACACCTACGGTGGGGAGCTCGGCATATTCAACATCGACTCGCAGCAACAGGTTCCGATCTCTCCCTACGACCATGACACCAACGCGGTCAGCGCAGCGGAGGGTGCTCATCGTTTCGGCTGGGAAGCGCCGCTTGCGTTCTCGCCACAAGACGGCCACGTGTTCTACTACGGCGGCGAAGTGCTATACTCGACCAGCGACCGCGGCCAGCACTGGCAGATCATCAGTCCCGACCTCACGCTCAACGACAAGGCCCATCAACAGATATCAGGTGGTCCGATCACGATCGAAGGTTCCGGCGCAGAGTACTATGACCTGATCTTCGATATCGGTCCGTCAGCGGTCGAGCCCGGCCTGATCTGGGTGGGCACCGACGACGGACTGGTGCAACTCACGCGCGACGGCGGCGCGAGCTGGCACAACGTCTCGGTAAAAGGCATCGGCCCGTATGGGCGCGTCAGCACGGTTGAGCCGTCGCGCGTCTCGGGTGCGATCGCCTACGCGGTCATCGACCGGCACATGCTCGGCGACCGCGCGCCCTACATCTTTCGGACGGACGACTACGGCGCGACCTGGCACCGCATCACCAAGGGGTTGCCACCCGGCGACTACGCCCACGTCGTGCGCGAAGATCCCAAGAACCCACACGTGCTCTATGCCGGCCTGGAGCAAGGCACGTGGATCTCGTTCGACAGCGGCGCGGATTGGCAAAGCCTGAAGATCGACCTTCCCACGACCTCGGTGCGCGACATTCGCGTCCATCCGACGGCGAACGATCTCATCATCGGAACGCACGGGAATTCGCTCTTCATCATGGACGATCTCGCGCCGTTCCAGGAGTTCGAGATGGCGCGGGCAGCCCACATGTATCTCTTCCAGCCGCGCACCGCCTATGCGTTCTCGTTATGGATGCCGGAGCAACAAGGCTGGGGGACGCAGCCGCAGCTCGGCGCCTTCGCCGGTGAGAACCCCGAGTATGGCGCGATCATCTCATACTATCTAAGCGCGAAGCGCACGCCTGCGCCGCAGGTAGAGATCCTCGACGGCGGTGGAAAGCTGATACGTCGCCTCGAGAGCAGCAACGGTGCGAACGGGGATGCGGGCATCAATCGGCTCGCGTGGGATCTCGCCGAGGCGCCACCGGTGCGCTGGAAGGGCACCCCCTCGTGGAACGCAGGGCCGGACGATGGTCCGGTGGTCGTGCCTGGCCGGTACACAGCTCGTCTGCGCGTCGGGCAGACGACGCTCACGCGTGACTTCGACGTCGTGGCTGACCCGCGTGCGCCATACACGCAAGCGCAATACGTCGAGCGCTATACGCTCTTGCGCCATCTCTACGATCAACTGTCCAGCGTCGATGTCGCGCTCAACAGTCTCGACCGGCTGCGCACGGCGCTGGCCGAGCGGCGGCGGGAGTCCCACGCGCGCGGCGATCGAGCGCTCGTCAAGCAGCTCGATGCGGCATCCGGACGAGCGAGCGCGATCTTCGCGACGTTGACCTCAAATCCGCAGGCCGGCCAAGATGATGACTTTCTGCCCGACCGATTGCGCGAGCGCATCGAGTTCGTCATCGACAGCGTGACGAGCCCGCTCTCGGCGTCGTACCAAGGGCCACCGACCCCAGCGCAATACAAAGATGCGGCCGAGGTCGGCGCGTTATATCAGACGCGGATGTCCGCGTACGAGCTTTTTGTCAAGGAAGATATCGCTGCGCTCGACGCCTCCTTGCGGCGAGCCGGAGAGAAGCCCTTGGCGGGCTAGAGGCTCGTTGGGTTAGGCGGCCGTCTTGTAGACGACGTGGTAGCCGTGACGGACGGCGACGAGATAGCATCCCGAGCAGATGCGAAAGCGCGGCTCGTGCTGGGTGCCGAGGCTGACGAAGAGTTTCGACTTGCCGGCGTGCTCGCGGCAAAACGCGCAATGGTCGTTCATATGGGATCCTCACAGATGCGTAGACATCTATGTGACGGATTCCCGTGGGCACCCGTGACGCCGCGTGGTCTAGTTGCGATGAGGCTCACAGAGACGGTCGACGATGTCCGCAGCGTCAGCCTCGTGTTCGGGTTTCATCAAGACGCTGCGCAGCACCGTGCAGTGTGCTTGATCCCACTGCGCCTGCGCCAGCGCCAAGCGGCCGAATTCCTCGGGCACGCGCCATGTCGCCAGGAAGATGGGCGTGTCGGGATCATCCTTACAGCGTTCGAAGATCGCCTGGCTACGCGAGGAGATGGTCGAGACGTTTTGTCGTTCGCCGCGAGCGATCGGCGCCAGTGCGATGATGTCCAGTTCCGGCTTGACGACCGGGGTGAGCAGACCTTTGGCGCGCGCATGCTCGTCAGCAGCCAGCGCGGCGAGACGCGAGGCCAATAGCGAAGCGCCCAGACCCTGCGCGGTCAACGGGAAGCAGCGCAACGTCGCCCACAAGGCCGCTGCAGCCGCGCCAGGCCGCGAACATTCCAAGCTGATCTCGCCGAGATGCAGTTCCTTCGAGGTGAAGTACGTGTAGGGCGAATCGTGCCGGTAGAACGCGCCGACCTTGGGATCCGAAAACAGGACCGCGCCGCATCCATACGGCTGCAGCCCGTGCTTGTGCGGGTCGATGACGATCGAATCCGCGCGCGCCAGCGCTTTCCAAACGGGGGCATCAAGCTGCGCACGCGCGTCGTCGGCGAGCGTCGCGAAGAACCCGCCGTACGCTGCATCGACGTGCACTCGCCAACCGCGCCGGCCCGCAAGGTCGATGATGGCGTCGATCGGATCCACCGCTCCGGCTGCCGTTGTGCCCGCGGTGGCGACGACGGTACCGACGGCATCTGATCCGCCCAACGCCTCCAACGCCGCGAGATCCAGCTTCCCGCGAGCATCCACCGGAAGCACGATCGTGCGCTGACCGAGGAGCTCGCACATCCGCGCATGGGTGTAGTGCGCCTCGCTTGAGAAGACGATCGACTTTCCCGGGTGAACCCGCGATGCCACCCAGAGCGCTTCGAGATTCGCGATCGTGCCCGAGCTCGTGAGGTGGCCGAGGTAGGGTGGAGGCAAGCCGAACAGCGTCGCGAGCTGCTCCACGCACTCGCGCTCCAGCTGCGCCGTGGCGGGGCCACCGTCAAGCGCGTGGTTGTTGGGGTTGATCCGCGCGGCCATCGCATACGCGACAAGAGCTATGGCGTGTGGTGGGCGCTGCATCTGACCGGCATAGTCCGGGTGGAAGAAGGGGTAATTGTCGCCTAGCCGCTCGACCAAGTCGTCGATCGCGCGGGCAGCGGTCTGCGGCGGGACCTCAAGGCTGGGGTGCGGCTGGAACGGCCGGAACCGCTCTTCCCAGCGCGCGATGCCGTCGAGGCCGCGCGCGAGAAGTTCTCGGAACTGGGCCTCGGTCACAAGCGCGGGAGACTAGTCGCCGATCGAGCGCGAAGAGGTCGTCGAGATCCTCGCGCGTGAGGCTCTTCGCGAACGCCGCGTCGGTGGCGATGACCGAATCGGCCAGCGCCTGTTTGCGGCTCTGCAGCGCCTGGATCTTCTCTTCGACCGATCCGAGCGTGACGAGACGATACGCCGTGACCGGTTTGGTCTGGCCGATGCGGTGCGTGCGGTCGATGGCTTGACGCTCGATCGCCGGATTCCACCACGGATCGTAGAGCATCGACGTAGTCGGCTTCGGTGACGGTCAGACCCACGCCGCCCGCCTTGAGGCTCATGAGGAAGATGGGCGGCCCGTCCTCGCGCTTGAAGTCGTCGAGCACCTTCTGGCGGTTCTTGGTCGCGCCGTCGAGATAGGAGTAGCCCAGCTTGCGCGCGTCGAGCGCTTCGCGCATGAGGCCGAGCATCTCGGTGAACGACGAGAAGACGAGCACGCGGTGCCCGGATTCGACGATCGAATCGATGAGTTCCAAGAACGCCGACGAACTTGCCCGACGCTTCTTCGATCCTCGCGCCAATGATCGCCGACGAGACCGGGGTGGCAGCAGATCTGCCGCAGCTTGGTGAGCGCCGCAAGGATGGAGAGCTGGGCGCGGCCGATGCCGTGTTCGTCGACTTCGCGCAAGATCTCGCGCCGCGCGCGCAGGACGATCTCGCGATACGCCTTCTTCTGCGCAGCGGTCATCTCGCACTCGATGCTCTGCTCGGTGCGCGATGGCAGGTCGGCCGCCACCTGCGTCTTCAGGCGCCGGATCATGAACGGCTGCACGCGCTTGCGCGAGACGCGTCTGCTTCTCGACGTCGCCATCGCGCATGATCGGCGTCTCGAAGACCGACCGGAAGTGGCTTTCGTTGCCGAGCAGTCCGGGCATGACGAAGTCGACGATAGACCATAGGTCGAGCACGGAGTTCTCGATCGGCGTGCCGGTGAGCGCCAAGCCGCTGCTCGGCCTCGATGCGACTTGATGACCTGCGAGATCTTCGCCTGCGGATTCTTGATCTGCTGCGCTTCGTCCAACACGACGGAGCGAAATCCGATGGCCGAGAGCGCTTCGGCGTCGCGGCGCGCGAGCGCGTACGACGTGACGAGCATGTCGTAATCGTCGGCGCGTCTTGTAGATGGCATCGCGTCCGGCGCCGGCCGACAGCAGCACGACCTTCATGTCGGGCGTGAAGCGCGCGGCTTCGTTCACCCACGTGTGGGTCACGGACGTCGGGCAGACGACCAGGTTCGGAGCGCTGCCGCGCGATTCGGCGCCGGCTCTCCAGATAGGCGAGCACCTGCAGCGTCTTGCCGAGGCCCATGTCGTCGGCGAGGATGCCGCCGAATTTGTAGCGGCCGAGGTACGCAAGAAAGTCGAGGCCGCGGCGCTGATACGGCCGCAGCACTTTGGCGAGATGGGCCGGCGGATCGATCTCTTCGATGCCGGCGAAATCGCGCACCGCTTCGCGGAGTTCGCGCAGCGGTGCCGGCAGCTGCGTGATCGCCGCAGGCGCGCGCGAGATCGTCGTAGACCGACAGCATCTGCGCGGCCGTGAGCCGCGCCTTGCCGCCGCGCTCGAGCGTGCCGCCGAAGCCGCCGGTCGCTTCGCGCAGCAGCGCGAAGAGCCGAAAGATCGATGAATCGGCCGTCGGACAAGACGATGATAGCGGCCCGTGCTGTGCCACAGCGCTTTGAGGTCGTCCGGCGAGAGCGGCTGGCCGTCGAGCAGCAGCTCGACCGAGATCTCGAGCCAGTCGATGGGTCCGGTGCGAGACGCCGATGACTTTTTCGCCTTGGCTCTCGACGCGGCGGCCTTCGTGCGCGGTGTCGACAGCTGACAGAAACCTTGAGCGTCTTCGGGCCCTCCACGAGCGACTTGACCGTGTCATCCATATCGAGATGAAGTTCGCCGCGCCACTGCCGGAAGCACGTCGGTGCCGAACTGGTAGCCGAGCGTCGGTCGGCTCGAGCGCGCCATGCCGTTCTCGTCGTAATGCGGCGGCATCGTCGTCGTGGTGGTCGGGCGTCGAACGCGTCGTTCAGATCGCGTCCAGGGCCGAAGCCGGCGGCTTCGAGCCGCGCTCGACGAGCACGGCTGTGCGCCGGGTCGCAGTAGGCGTAGCGCGGCGTGCTGTCTTTCTTGCCGTCGTCGACGCGGCGCAGCGGACGAACTCGCCCGGCGTCACTTTCCAATTGGCGCCGCTGTTCGCGTCCTCGATAGCGGCGGTCCGATCGGTGATTCCGTCACCTTGCCAGCGAAGCGTCAGGAGCGTCTGCCGCTGCATGTCCTCGGGCATGAGCATGAGCGATGCGGCGGTGTCGCGGTCGAGCAGACCGTGCGCGCGCTCGAGGAATTGCGGCACTTCCGGCGGCGAGAGCGCGAGGACGTGGGCGTGGTCTTTAAGTCTGTCGACGATGCGCAGGCTGAACGATCCGTCGTGCAGATGGAAGGTCGCGCCGTCGAAGAGCCATGCCGGCGTGCCGTCGACGGGCGCGCACGCTCGCGACATCGATCGAGCGAGCCGTCAGGCCGCACGAAACGTGCCGACAAGTGAAGATCGCCGTTCTCGATCGCGTCGGCCGGCACAGACGAAGGCGAAGCGGCGCGAGCGCGATCGTCACGGAGGCATCTGGTCCGGGTGCGACGGCCAGGTGATCGTCGAAGCGAACGCGCGGATGCGCGATGAGCCGCAGCAGCAGTTGCGCGAAATTATTGCTCAGCCGTTGCGTCTGCTCGGTCGAGGCACGGGCGAGCGCGTAGTCGGCCGGCGTGCCGAACATCGCGCCGAGCGACGCATCGGAGAGCAGCGCCGCTGTCGTGGCGATCCCATTCCTCGCCGGTGAGATTCGCTTGGCGCGTCGTGCGATAGAGCTGCTGCAGATCCGCGTGCGTGCGCGCGACGCCGTGCAGCTTCGGCGCGTCCAGGCACAGCGCGCGTAGAAGACGCCGAGCCGGTCGTCGAAACCGACGACCACCCATAGGCGGCGGCGCGGCACGACGGTCTCGTGATGCGGCGAGAGCAGGTCGAGCAGATCGCGAGATGGCTCGGCGCGAGCGCGGCGTGCCCATTCGAGGGCCGCGTCGACGGGCGCGCCGGTCGCGCCGTTGCGGTGTGCCCGTTCGAAGCGCCGGCGTGAGCCATTGGCGCGTGACCGCGCCGTTGGTCGGCGGCTGCGCCGGCGCATCCGGCGGCGCGTTCGGTCGTCGCGACGGCGAGCTCGTGAGCATGTAGAGCGCGGCGACGGCGTGCTTGCAGTCGTAACCGTAGCGGCACGTGCAGTTGCAGCGCATGCCGAGCGGCGGCCGCGAGGTATCGCGCGTGAGTGTCGTGGTGTGCGTCTCGGTGTCGGCGACGGTCGCGACGATATCCGAGCGACGCAGATTCAAGGAGCGGACCTTGCCGCGCTGGTAGGCCGCGACGCCTTGGGCGATGATCGGTTTGGGGAATGTCCCTTCGATCGCGGTCTGGGATGGGATAGAGGATTGCCACAATCCGAGCGGTGGGCCGCCGCGTTCTGGGCCGACGCCCTCCTCAAAACGCAGAGTGATAGGTTGGTTCACTTTCGATTGCGCGCGAACAGCCATACTTTTCAAAGTTCGACAAGCCTCTCTCGGCTCCCGCCTCGAAAGGGGCCTGAGAGGGTTTTTCTGCTGCAGGACCTTCGGCCCCGGTGTGAGTCGCGCATGATTCTCTCTTTGAAAGTCGAATCCGTCGCTGCAACCCGCGGTACCCGTTCCTTTTGGTCCAGCGAACGGCGCACGCGTTCGACGGCGGTGCGATGAGCGTACGATTCTCGCAGCTCCTGGTCGCGATCGTGCTCGCACTGGTCGCGTTTGCGCTATTCCGGACGGTGAGCGCATATCAGGAGACGGGGATCGCCGCGGACATGCGCATGAACGGATCGCGCATCGTCCACCGCGAGACACAGCGGTTGGGCGAACGCGTCGCGGAGATCGAAGGGCTCGCAGCGGCGACCGCCATGGACGGCTACATCCCGCGCGAATTCGAACAAGCCGCGCGCAGCGTGATGCGCGCTGACGGCGCGATCGATGCGGTCGACTTCTTCAACAACGACGACGTGCACGTCGCGCATATCGAATCGGCGGGCCGCGATCAGATGGGCGCGCCCGCCAAGACACGCACCGCTGTAGTCTCGCACGAGGAGATCCAGGCGGTGGAGCTCGCGCTCTTTGATGCGGAGCTGAGCCGCGCCACGTCGGTGTCGGACATCCCGCCACGGCTGGGAGCACCGGCCGGTTCGCCAGCCGCTGACGGCAGGTTTTTCTTAGCCACTCGCGTCGTCTTTCACGGACGCGAGGTCGGCAGCATCGTTGAGATCATCGACATACGAGAGCTCATCGTCGACGATGTCGCGAAAGTCGCCCCCGCGTCTTTCGCCCTGGATGACGGCCGGGGCAGACCGCTGCAGGTCGCCTCGCTCAAAACATTGCAGAACCAACCCGACACGCAGACCTTCCCGATACCCTTCGCCGATCGAGTGCTCGAGATGACCTTGGTGGCGCCTCCACACATCGAAGCGAATCCATGGTGGTTCGTGTTCGGCTGGGTCGGTCTCGTGTTCGCGGTCGTGGCGCCGATCGAAGTCGTCGGCCACATCAACCGGCGCGTCCAGGCGCTCAACGAGGAGCTGGAGACGCGGGTCGCCGCGCGCACGAAGCAGCTCGAGGAAAGCTTAGACGAATCCCGGCGCTTGGCGGTGGTCGTAGAGTCCGTGCACGAGGGCGTGATGCGCATCGATGGAGCCGGCATCATCCGCTACGTCAATGCCGCGCTCTGCCGCGAGCAGAAACGCATGCCGGACGAGTTGATCGGGCAGCCGGCGAATTCGTTCGAACCCCTGGGTCTGGCCGATCACCAGATGGAGGATATCCGCGCCGGCGTCAGCGAGACCGGCTTCGTGTATCGCGAGATAGAACGAACGCGCTCCGACGGTTCGAAGTACATCGCCGGGGTGACGTTCACGCGTCACGGGCTCGAGGACTCGCGAGCGCTCATCGCCGTTTCGCGCGACGTCACCGATCGCCGGCTGCTGGTCGACGAGCTGGTCGCCGCCAAGGCCAAGCTCGAACGCGAGATGCGCGCACGCGCTGATTTCATCGCGACGGCCAGTCACGAGTTACGCACGCCGGTGACGACGCTGCGCACGCTCGCTGCGTTGTTCATCGACAAGCTGACGTCCCGCGAGATGCTTTCGGCCGAGGACAGGCGCTTGCTGGACATCTTGGAACACGAGACGCGCCGTCTTGCCTACCTGGTCGACGATCTGCTCAAGATCGCCAAGATCGACGCGCCCGAAGCCGCGCTCGCCGCCGACCCGATCGACCTGCGCGATGTGGTCTCAAGCGAGATGGAAGAACTGCAGCAGATCCACCGGTCAGGCCCGCGGATCGAGCTGCATCTGTGCGAGCAGCCGGCCATCATCCTGGGCGACGAAGAAGCGCTGCGCAGCATCGTCGACAATCTGCTGGGCAACGCCCGCAAGTTCACCCCGGCTGATGGCCGGGTCGACGTCACCGTCGAGACCGAGCACGACCGGGTCCGCTTGGCCGTGACCGACACCGGCGTCGGCATACCGAGCTCGGACCTGCCGCACATCTTCGAACGCTTCTACCGTTCGACCCGGACCGCCGCCAAAGCGCCGGGTGCCGGCCTTGGGCTGGCCATCGTCTCCAGACTGGTCGCGCTCATGAACGGCACCATATCGGTCGCGAGCGAAGTCGGCCACGGCACGACCGTGACCATCGAATATCCGCTTGGCGCTCGCGCTGCGCAGGCGTCGCTGCCCACGCAGGCCGAGGCCCGGTAGGGGATGGCCTGCGTTCTGCTCGTCGACGATGAGCCTATGCTGCGCTCGGTGTTATGCGAGTATCTGAAGTTCGCAGGACATAGCGTCGTGGAGTGCTGCGACGGCGATGAGGCATTGGGCCGCTTGCGCGAGACCCGATTCGACATCGTCGTCTCCGACGTGCTCATGCCCGGCATGGATGGGCTTGCATTGTGCGGAGCGATGCGCGCTGATAAGAGCCTGGCGCGGATTCCAGTGCTCTTCGTCACCGCTCGGAACGTGGACGCAGACATGCAAGCCGAGATGGATCGCATCGGCGACGGTAGCCTGTTCAAGCCGTTCGAGCCGGATGCGCTCCTCGCGGCGATCCGAAGCGCGGTCGAGCGCACCGCGCACACATAGAGGGGACCTCATGCAACGTCTGGCTCTTCCCGGCATGGCCATGTGGTCGGTCTGGCAGCCCGAGCGCGATATGTACTTCAACTCGTTCTTCATGGAGCGCACCGACGGGAACATCGTCGTGGATCCGCTTGCCATGTCGGAGGAGGATGCCGCATTCGTGCGTGGTCGCGGCGGGCTCGCGTGGGTTGTCGTCACCAATCGCGACCACGAACGGCGCGCGCGCGAGTTGGCGGCTGCGTTCGGGGCCAAGATCGCTGCAGGCGAGCAGGAAGCGCCGCTCTTGAGCGGCCCGGTGGAACGCACGCTCAAGCATGACGAAGCGCTCGCGCCTGGCATCGAAGTCGTGACGCTCGAAGGTGGCAAGACGCCGGGCGAGATCGCGCTGCATCTGCGCAGCAGCAAAACTGCCATCGTCGGCGATGCGCTGTGGGGAGACCCTGCCGGGTCGCTTCGTCTGCCCCCGGACGAGAAGTTGCTCGACCCCGTCAAAGCGGTGTTGTCGCTGCGGCAGATATGGGCGTTGCGTCTGGATGTGTTATTGGTGGGAGACGGTGCCTGCATTTTCGGCAACGCCGATGCCATCATCGGGAATTGCTTGCAAGCCCGCAGCGACGTCTATGTCAACCGAATCAACATCGACGAGCTGTACCCGGAAGAGTTCTCGGAAGGCAACGGCCGCTACGCGGGAACCTTTCACGAGATCGGCCTGCTCATCGGAGCGCGCAAGCTCGGCTATCAGATCACCACCTTGCCGCCGGGCAAGCGCTTTTGTCCGCTCCACGCGGAGGACTCGGAAGAAGAGCTATTCATCGTCTGGGAGGGTGAGGCGGTCATCCGCACGCTACGCGGTAAATACACCTGTCGCGCCGGCGACATCATCGCATTTCCAGAAGGCGACATAGGAACACATCAGGTCATCAACGAGAGCGACAAGCCCTGCCGCGTGTTCATGCTCGGGCGCGAGGATCCGAACGGCGTCGCCTACTATCCGGATTCCAACAAGCTGAACATCGGCTCGCGCAAACGGCTCATCATCCGCGCCGCGCCCGCGCTCGACTACTACGACGGCGAGGTCTAGATCAGCGGTGGGCTGAGGCGTAGCGCCATAGGATGCCGTTGAGCGTCGCGGGATTGGCGGCATCGGCTTCGTCGAGGTCGAGCGCTTGCGAGGCCTTGGCGTCCGGATTGGCTTTGTTGACCTCATTGAGATTGATGAGCGGCGCCAGCGCCGTCCAGGGCCGAGTGTCCGGCGAATCCGCCTGCAGCTTGAACATCGTCGTCGCGCCGGCATCGTACTGCGTCATCGGCGGCAGTCCTAAGATCTCCTCGATCGTGCGCAGCACGCTCGCGGTGCTGTAATGCGTGTGGTCGACGACGCCGCGCCGCACCCGAGCGGAGACGACCAGCATCTCGGCGCGATGATCGCTGACGTGATCGGGACCGGCCTGGGCGTCGTCCTCAACGCTGAAGATGATCGTGTCTCGCCAATACGGACTGTGGCTGACGATGTCCACCAGGCGGCCGAGCGCATAATCGTTGTCAGCCACCATCGCGTAGGGCGTCTTGAATCCCAGCTTGGTCGCGGCGGTGTGATCGTTGGGGAGCCGTACGATCTCGAGCTGCGGCAGATTGTGATGCGCGACGTAGGAGCGGAACTCGAGTTCCCATTCGTCGATGCGGTCTTGATCGCTGTAGGTGAGGTCAAAGCCGCGGTAGCGCGGATCGATGAGGCCGGTGAGCGACGGGACCGTTGGGATCGAAACTCCGCTCTTGGCCGTCTCGACGAATTCGCCATAATCGCGCACGCTGACGCCGTTGCGGCGCGCATCATCCCAGAGATAACCGGCCGGAGACTGCGACGGACCGGCTTGCTCGTAGTCGTAGACGCGCTTGCCGTTGGATTGACGTCGCTCCGCATACGTGGCCGGCCATAGCTTTTCGACGTAGTCGTCCGCGTAGGCTTGGGTGCTCCAGTTGTGACCATCGGCGCTCACCGCTGCATCTGTGTCGAAGTTGTCCAGCAAGACGAAATCGTGCGCCAACTTGTGGATGTTGGGCGTGATGCGCCGTCCGAAGATCGCTAAGCGCGCGTCGCCGTTGCCACGCGGGTCATCCCCCAACACCTCGTCGTAGGTGCGGTTCTCTTTGATGATGTAGATGACGTGCAACCCTTCGGGCGCCATGCGCGCTCCGTTGGATTTCGGCGTGTATGCCGCGTTCAGGCGCACGGCGCTCAAGCCTGCCGCCAGTTCAGGCACGCCAGGCACGGGGAGCATCTCGATGTCGCCGGTCGCGAGCGTGGCGACATAGTCTTTGTAGGTGTCCGCCGTCTCGGTCGTGATCGTATCGGTGTGCGCGAATGACGGATTCGCGTGACCGGAGACGCCCTTGCCGTCGAGCACGAAGAGCGCCCGGCCATCGTGACGGGCAACGACGTCCGTCGGATACCAGCCTGTCGGGAACGCGCCGAACACGGCGGGCTGGGCCGCGGTGAGGTCCACCGCGACGACCGCGTTGTCGCCCGCATCGGCGATGAAGAGCGTCTTGTCGTCTGTCGAGATGGCCAGACCATTGGGCGTGGCGCCTACCAGCTCGTGCGGGAAGATGCCGGCGTCGATCGTGGCACGCACGGCATTGGTCGCGGTGTCGATGACGGCGACGCTATCATCGTTGGCACAGGCGACGTAGAGCGACTTGCCGTCCGACGACAATGTTTGGGCGTTGGGATGGCGGCCCACGGCGATCGTGGCCTTGAGCGCACCGCTTTGCGCATCGACCACCGAGACGCTCGCGGAGGTCCAATCGCTCACGTACAGCGAGCCCCCATCCTTGGAGACCGTGACGTCGTACGGCCAGGAGCCGACCTTGGTCTTCCACAGCGGTGTACCGTCGAGACCGCGAGCGACGATCGAGTCGTCAGCGCCATCAGCGATGTAGAGCCGATCGCTCGTCGCCGCGATGCCGGTGACGCCGAAGGTCGCAAAGGTCGCGCCCACCAGACCGGTATCGCTGAGCGTTCCATCAGCGGCGACGGCGAAGCTCTCGATCCCATACGCAGTCGAAGCGAAGAGCTTGCGGCCCGAGAACGCCAAACCATAGAAAAATGCGGAGTTCGACGAAATGGTGGAGATGACTTTACCCGATTGCTCGTCCACGATGGAGACGGAGTTCTGCCCGTAACCGCCGGTCGTCACGGCCAGCCACCGGCCGCTCGGGTCTTCGATCATATGCAGCGGCAACGTCCCCAGCGCTGTGACCGCGCCTGCCGGCGTGACATGCCAGCCATTGGGCAACATGGTGCTAGGGGCCGCGTTGATCGTGCCGGGGCGCGGCACGAGCGCGATCCACGCGCACGCAAGCGCGGCCACGAACCAGCGTTTTCGCGAGGCGAACATCGCGCATACTTAGTGCGAGCGCAAGTGGTCGCCTTCAGCGCCACGCGGCGCGCGGGCATGGACGCCGGGCGTCGCGCCAGAAGCTACCGGCGCAGCTATGGCACACCGAGTGGTCATCTTAGGCGGTGGATTTGGCGGGTTGAGCGCGGCAAGGCGGCTGCGATCAGCTGACGTTTCGGTCACGCTCATCGACCGGCGCAACTTCCATCTGTTCCAGCCGCTGATGTATCAGGTCGCGACCGGTTCGCTGTCCGCCGGTGAGATCGCCGCGCCGCTGCGATCGGTGTTAAGCGGCCAGAAGAACGTCAGGGTGCTGTTGGGTGAGGCGAGCGACCTCGACCCGGATCGCCGGGTGGTGCTGCTCAAAGACGGCGCCGCGATCGACTACGACTCGCTGATCGTCGCGACGGGCGCAGACTCATCCTACTACGGCAACGACGCTTGGCGCGAATGGGCGCCGAGCCTGAAGTCGGTAGAAGAAGCGACGATGATCCGTCACAAGATCTTCTACGCCTTCGAGGCGGCCGAGCGCAGCGGGGATCCGGCACAGGTCCATGCTTGGCTCACGTTCGTCATCGTGGGCGCCGGTGCGACCGGCTTGGAGCTAGCGGGCGCTCTGGCGGAGATCGCGCGCCAAACGCTGCGGCACGACTTTCGCTCCATCAAACCGCAAGAAGCGCGCATCGTCCTCATGGATGCCGCGCCGCGCGTGCTGCCCGGCTACCCAGAGGATCTCTCCGCTCACGCGCAGCGCCTGGTCCAACGGCTGGGCGTCGACGTCGTGACGGGCGCATCCGTGCGCGCCATCGATGCCGGATCCGTCACGTTCGATAAGGACGGCACGACGCAGCGCTTGGCGTCGAGGACGGTGCTGTGGGCAGGTGGCATCACCGCGACCACCTTCGGCAAAACCGTCGCCGCGCGCACGCACGCCGTGACCGACAAGGCCGGTAGGATGAAGGTCGACGCTGATCTGACGATCCCCGGATATCCGAACATCTTCGCCATCGGCGATCTGGCTTTGGCCCTGCGTCCCGACGGCAGACCGCTGCCGGGTGTCGCACAAGTGGCGATCCAGGAGGGCGCGTACGCAGCGCGCGCCATCGACGCCCGCACACGAGGAGCAAAGACGCTGCCGCCGTTTCGCTATTTCGACAAAGGCGATATGGCGGTCATCGGCCGAGCTGCTGCCGTCGCCAATATCTTCGGCCTGCATCTGTGGGGGCTGCCGGCATGGCTCATCTGGCTCTTCGTGCATCTCTTGTATCTAGTCGAGTTCCAAAGCCGCATTCTCGTCTTCATCCAATGGGGCTTCTTGTACCTGACGTTCAGCCGGGGCGCGCGCTTGATCACCGGGCCCAGCGAACCTGACGAGACGCTCTGACCGAGTTTACTCCGGCGTGCGCCAGTCGCCGCTCTTCACGCGCGGCGCACTCTTCGCATCTTGATTATACATGTACGTCCACGCTCGGATGATCGCGCCGTCGCGCATGTGGACGTCGCTGACGACGCGCTGATACAGGCTCTTGCCCGGATCGCCAGGATCGAAATCTTCTAAGTCGTCAAGCGCTTCCAGATCGGCCGCGCCGTCAACGAGCCGGTAGACCTCACCGTGCACTTTGCCATCGCCGGCGAGCAGCCCGGGATATCGGCCTAGCGAAACAAGCGTTCCCGCGATCCAACCTTCGCCGACGAACGCCGCGCCCGCCATGTGATGATGAAGATCGAAGCCGCGCATCAAGCCGCCGTACACGAAGATGAACGCGGCATCGGCGCTGGGGTCGTCTGCCAAGGAAGGTGCGGCGGCCACGCGCAAGCATTCGCGTCCAGAGCAGCATTTCACCCGCAGGCGATCCATGATCATTCGCGCCAACCACTTGACCAAGACCTTCCGCACGCGGCAGCGCAAAGACGGCGTGATCGGCACGCTCACGTCGTTGTTCTCGCGCGAGTACGACGAGAAGGTCGCCGTGCGCGACGTCTCCTTCGAGCTCGAGGCAGGCGAGCTCGTCGGCTATATCGGGCCTAATGGTGCGGGCAAATCGACCACCATCAAGATGTTGACGGGTATCCTCGTGCCCACGAGCGGCGACTGCTCCGTGAACGGCATCGTCCCTTGGCTCGACCGCACCAACAACGGCCGGCAGATCGGCGTGGTCTTCGGGCAACGCACGCAGCTGTACTGGGACCTCCCCTTGCGCGAATCGTACGAGCTGCTGCGCGCGATCTATGGCATCCCGCCCGACCTCTACCGGCAAAATCTGCGCGAGTTCAGCGACTTGCTGGGCCTGGATGAGTTCATCCGCACGCCGGTGCGTCAGCTCAGCCTGGGGCAGCGCATGCGCGGAGATTTCGCGGCCGCCATGCTTCATAATCCCAAGGTGGTCTTTCTGGATGAGCCGACGATCGGGCTCGACGTCGTGGCCAAAGAAGCCATCCGCGGCTTCATCGCCCGCACCAACCGCGAGCGCGGCACGACCTTCATCCTGACCACTCACGATCTCAACGATGTCGAGAAGCTCTGCGAGCGCATCATCTTGATCGATCACGGTCAAAAACTCTACGATGGCAGCATCGACGCGATCAAGCGGCGCTATGGCCGCAACCGCGTGCTCACCGCCGAGATCGAGGACTATTGCGCCGACTGCGACATCGTCATGCCCGGCGTGCGCCTCGTGTCCATGGAAGGCAAGCGCATCACCTTCGAGTTCGACCGCGAGGGCGTTCGTGCAGACGAATTGATCGTCGCGCTCGCCGGACGCTACCATCTCAAAGACGTCACCGTCACCGAACCCGCGCTCGAGGCTATCATTCGCGAGATCTACGTCAAGGGCCTAGACGCAGAGCCCCTGGTGATGAAAGCGCTCTCGTGACGCGCTCCATTTGGATCGTGTCGCTCTGTGTGGTGGCTCTCATGTCGCTGTCCGCCTACGGGCTGACCGCCGGCGTCGAGCCATCCGGGTCGCCGACGGCCGCCTCGTCGCCCCAAGGTGGCGGCGCCGGCGTCAACCGCTCCCGGCACAGCCGTCAATCGCAACCAACACCGGCGCCTTCGCGCATCGGTCAACGAGCGCGAGATCCCCGATCTGAACAAAGGCGTCTGGGTCCGTGGACCAAATCTGCCGGTGCCGCGCCAAGACGTCGCAGCGGCCGTGCTGGCGGGCAGGATCTATCTCATCGGCGGCTTCGGTGCGCACAACCAGCAGATGAGCAGCACGCTCGTCTGGGACCCCCAGGTCGTCCCGGGCGAGCCACACGGCCAGACCGAGCGAGCAGGTTCGCGTCTGGGCGTTTGGACCTACGCCGCGCCGATTCCCGAGCCGGTCGATCACGCAGCCGCGGCGACGGTCGGCAGCTCCATCTACGTCGCGGGCGGACGGATCGAGAATCTCGTCACCAACAAGTTCTGGCGCTATGACGCGGGCCTCGACACCTGGACGGAGCTGCCCTCGTTGCCCATCCCTCGTTACCACCCCACGATGCAGCCCATCGGCCAGAAGTTGTATATCATCGGCGGCGCAGTCTCGCACGGGCGCGATGCAAAGAGCATGATGGTCTACGATATCCCGACCGGGCAATGGAGCGTGCGCGAGAACGCCTTGGACTACGAGCGGGTCGACCCGGCGTCGGCGGTGCTCGACAACATGATCGCCGTGCTCGGCGGGCGTGACGATCAGGAGTTCAACTTGAGCGCGTGCGATCATCTACGACCCGTCGCGCGATCGTTGGTACACCTGCATGAATCTGCATCAACCCCGCTCTGATTTCGGGCTCAGCGTGGTAGATGGCCGGCTCGTCGCAGTTGGCGGCGACGACCTGCGCTTTTACCGGCCGACGCAGACGATGGAGATCTCAGAGCAGTCGCTGTACGGATGGCTCAACGGACCGTGGATGCCTTCGCCGCGACATGGGATGGCACAGGTCACCTTGGGGAACGTGGTTTGGATCATCGGCGGGTCGAGCAGCTCGGGCACTGGTCCGACCACGACCGTGTTGCGCTACGTCAGTCCGATCGTCAAAGTCAAGTTCCAGGGCCACGCCTAGCGTGGCGACCGGCGCGTACCTGGAATTCGCCAAGCGGGCGTTCTCCCGCGAAGGCACCTATCGTCCACAGGTCTTCACGCACATCGGCTCTGTGTTGTTGCGCGTCTTCTTGCTCTCAACATTGTGGACCGCACTCTATCGCAACAACGGCGCGCAGGCCGGCATCTCGCTTGGTGCGATGATCACCTATGCGACGCTGGCGCTGCTGTTGGATCTGATCTACGGCGTCAACGGCGCGTATATCATCCGCGAGAAGATCCGCGAGGGCTCCATCGCGATCGACCTCATGCGGCCCATCTCGGTGCCGCTGTACGTCCTGGCGGACACGGTCGGGCAGACCTCGTTCGCCGCGCTGCAGATCATCCCGGCGCTGCTGCTGTCGCTGTTGCTCGTGCATATCGACGCTCCGGTCTCGCTAGCGGCGGGGGCGGCCTTCATCCTGAGCGTGGGGTTGGGCTTCATCGTGAACTTCTGCCTGGACCTCATGATGGCCACGATCACCTTTTGGACCATGGAGATCTTCGGCGTCCAGCTCATGGTGCAGTTCATCTCATCGCTGCTCTCGGGATCGCTCGTGCCGCTGTACTTCTTTCCAGCAGGCTGGTTGCAGCAGCTCGCGCTCGCGTCACCCTTCGCAGCGATCTACAACGCGCCGCTATCCATCTACATCGGCAAGGTCGCAGGCGCGCAGATCGTGTCCATGCTCGGCTTTCAGGTGATGTGGGCGGCGATCTTCTCGGCTCTTCGCGTTCGCGTTGTGGCGCGTCGGCGAACGCCGCGTGGTGATCCAAGGTGGCTAGCCGCTATGTAGCGACCTATCGCGAGTTTTGGCGGCTCAACACGCTGACGTTGCTCGAATATAAGGCGAATTTTTTCATCTGGCTGGTCTTCACGATCATCTTCCACGGCGTGGCGGTGGGCACCATCTGGATCATGATGTCGCGCTTCCCGTCGATGAACGGCTGGAACTGGCAGCAAGTCTTCTTCCTGTACGCGCTCTATCATGGTGGCGCACACGATCAACAACACGTTCTTCTTCACGGTGGGCAACGTGGGCGATCACGTGCGCGAGGGCGTCTTCGACCGCTTCTTGGTGCGCCCGCTCGACCCGCTCTTCCAAGTGCTCTCGCAGCCCGGACAGATCTGGCCGGACGAGCTGGTCATCGCCCTCATCTTCTTCGCGTTCGCGCAAGGCGTTGTTCACCTGCACTGGTCGATCGCGACAGCGGCGTTGCTCGTGCTGGCCTTCATCGGCGGCGCGCTCATCGATTTCGCGGTGCAGCTCGCGGTGGCGACGCTCTCGTTTTGGGTGATCCGCCTGGACACGCTGCGCTGGGTGGTGATGTCGCTCGAGAGCGATTTCACCCGCTATCCGCTGTCGATCTACAACCGCGCGGTGCGCATCATGCTGGGCTACGTCTTCCCGTTCGCCTTCATGAACTATTTTCCGGCGACGACGTTGCTGCACAAGACGGCCGAAGCCGGCTACACGATCAACCCGTTGCTCGGGCTGGCTCACGCCGCTCGTGGGCGCGCTGTGGTTCGCCGCCGCGTACCTGTTCTGGCGCGTCGGACTCAACCACTATAAGGGAACGGGCTCTTAGAAGCCGACGCGATCCATCAGCCAGCGGAAATACGTCTGGCGCGGCGATTCATCCATGCGCGGCCACAACAATAGCCCGCACAGACGGCAGGCCAGTTCCGAGTCCCCATAGCCAAGCGTGGGATACCAGTGATTGCGCCGCTCCAGGTTGGGCGAAGCGCACTTCGGACAGATGTGTGTGAGGACGGACTCGGCTATCACGCCCAGCCCCTTATTTGACGTTTCCGTGATTTCCTTGGCGAAGGAGTTGCATAGGCGCCGCGGTGCGCCGGCTCGAACGGGGCGCTCGAAAGGGCGGACATCGCATGTCTTTTCATACAATCATCGAGCCGTTTCGCATCAAGGTCATCGAGCCTATCCGCATGACCACCCGCGCGCAGCGGGAGACGATGCTCGCGGCCGCGGGCTACAATGGATTCTTGCTGCGGGCAGAAGACGTCATCATCGACCTGCTCACCGACAGCGGCACGGGTGCTATGAGCGCCGAGCAATGGGCCGGCATCATGCGCGGCGATGAATCCTATGCTGGGGCGCGCTCCTACTACCATTTTGCCGAGACGGTGCAGGATATCTTCGGATTCCGTCATGTCCTTCCGGTGCACCAAGGCCGGGCCGCCGAGCGCATCCTCTTCTCGACGATATGCAAGCCCGGTGACGTCGTTCCCAACAACACGCATTTCGACACGACGCGCGCCAACATCGAGCACGTCGGCGCCCAGGCGCGTGGACCTGCCCATCCCGCAAGGCCGTCAACCCGCGACGGTGCATCCCTTCAAAGGCAATATGGACGTCGGCGGCATTGCGCGCGCTCATCGCCGATGTTGGGCGCGATTCTATCCCGCTGGTCATGCTTACCGTGACGAACAATTCAGGTGGCGGCCAGCCCGTCTCCATGGAGAACGTCAAGGCGGTGCACCAGGTGTGCAAGGAGTTCGGCTTGCCGCTGTACATAGACGCTTGCCGCTTCGCCGAGAACTGCTGGTTCATCCGCGAGCGGGAGCAGGGGTATGCAGGACAAGCCCGTCATCGACATAGCGCGCGAGCTATTCTCCTACGCCGACGGCGCCACCATGTCGGCGAAGAAGGACGGGTTGGTCAATATCGGCGGATTCTTGGCGACCAACGACGATGCGCTGGCCAAACAGGAGTCGAGGCTGCTCATCTTGACCGAGGGATTCCCGACGTATGGCGGCCTCGCCGGGCGCGATCTCGAGGCCGTTTCGATCGGTTTGCGCGAGGTCCTCGACACCGATTACCTGCGCTATCGCATCACCTCGACCGCGTACCTGGGCAAGCACCTGACCGACATCGGTTACCCGATCGTGCAGCCCCCAGGCGGGCACGCGATCTACATCGACGCCGCTGCTTTGCTGCCGCACATTCCGGCGAGCCGCTTCCCGGGTCAGGCCTTGCTCTGCGAGATGTATCTGACGGGCGGCATCCGCGTCGTCGAGATCGGCACGCTGATGTTCGGCAAGACCGATGCGGCCAGCGGCGAGGAGGTCCCAGCCGCCATGGAGCTCGTGCGCATGGCGATACCGCGGCGGGTCTACACGCAAAGCCATATCGACTACGTCATCGAGGTGATGGCCGACGTCTTCAAACGCCGCGAGGCGCTGCGCGGGCTGCGCATCACCGCGCAATCGCCGCCGCTGCGCCATTTCACCGCCCGGCTGGAGCCGGCATAGATGGCAAGCGGAGAGAAAAAGAACGGCACCTTCGTCATCGACGAGTACGTCCGTTGGAGTGACGTGGACGCCGCCGGCATCGTCTGTTATGGCGCGTTCGTGCGCTTCGTCGAGGTGGCCGAGACCGAACTCTTCCGCGCCGCTGGCGTGCCGTATAGCAAGATCTACGACACGTACGAGTGCTGGTTGCCGCGGGTACATTTCTCGGGCGACTTTCGGTCGCCGGCGCGCCTGGATGAGAAGCTGCGCGTGACTGCTTCCGTCAAGAAGTTAGGAACGACGTCGATCACGCTGTGGATAGCCGTCGACAATGAGGCGGGGTCGCGCGTGGCCGATTTCACGCTCGTGCTCGTCTGCACCGACCGCACCACGCTTGCCAAGAAACCGCTTCCGATGGAACTTCGCACGGCGCTCAGCCGTTTCTGTGGGTAGTGCCTTCTATCGACTTGTCGCCGATGCAAAACCCGCAGGGCTCCATGCCCACCTCATGCGCTTGGGCCTCGGTGAGGTTGAGGAGCTGCCCACGCGCCTCAAGCTCGCGCTGGCAGCTGCTGCCTGGCGCATGATAGACGCGATCCCCGATGATGCACACGACGTCCACGAGGCGGGTTTCAACCCTGTCCCAGCGTGCGCCTGGGGAGTTAAGTATCGCTTCGCGGGCGCCGATAACGTGAGCGTGGTGACCGTATGATCCTCCAGACACTGCCGGCGACGAGCCGTTGGAATCTGTTCAAGATCGAGGGCCAGCTCGACTTCGCGGCGGCGCCCACCGTCCAGACCGCGCTGCTGCATGCCGCCAAGCTCGATCATAGCGATCTGCTCATCGACCTTGAAGAGCTCTCAAGCGTTGACGAGATCGGCGTGGCTAGACTCACCGGCGCCGTCCAGCGTCTGGTGAGCGAGCGGCCATCGCTGCAGATCGCCTTCGTCGCCAAGGATTCGTGGCTCGCCTCAGTGCTCGCCAGCGCACAGCTGCCCAAGAACGTCGTGATCTTCCGCAGCGGCTCGGACGCCCTCAAGGCCATCGGCCTGCACGCCGCCGCGTAGCGCTCGCAACTAGCGCTCTCAGCAATCAAAAGGATGGCTCAGGCCATCCTTTTTGAGTCGCTAGCGCTGGGCGTTGCTACTGCGTGCCGACCTCTTTTTGGGCCTGCGCGCCACGCTCGTACACGGCGATGGCGATGATCTGCCCGTTCTGCACGGAAAAGAAATAGGCGTATTGCGCTGCCGGCGCCGCGCCCTTGGGTGGCTGGTCTTGCATGCTGACCTGTGCGGCTGCGGTGGCGTCATCGCCCACGAGATGATCCGCGATCATGGTGACATGCGGTGAGCCCGCGAAGACGGCCGTCAACGTGCTCATCGCAGCATCCTTGCCCCCGACATAATTGCCGTCGGGGAATATCTGGACGAAATTGTCACCGATGAGCGGCGCTATAGCCTTGAGATCGTGTTTGTTGTAGGCTTGAACGTACTCAGCAACCACGGACGCTGCGACTCCTACCGGCGCCGTATCTGCGCGCGCGGCGCTCGTCACGTTGAGCCAGGCGACGCAACCGCAGGCTGCTGCGACGAGGCCTATGACGGCCCATGTCAAAGGAGCACCACGCACCGTTTTCATAGTATTCCTCTCTTGCGCCCAGACGGCTATCAACTGGCGCGTGATTCACCGCGAGGCACGAACTTCCATGGCATTGCCACCGCTGGCTCAACGGGTCGCGCCGGGCGACTCGGTCTCTCGGCACCACCGCTATGACGCAGCGGATATCGCCGATTTCGCGCACCGCGCGGGCGATCACAACCCGGTGCATCACGATGACGCGGCCGGAGCACGATCGCGCTTCGGCAAGCGTATCGCCGCCGCGGAACAGACGACGTCGCTCATGCTTGGGCTCGCCGCATCCTGGCTGGCAGAGCGCGGGACCGCTATCGGCCTGGGATGCTCGTTCCGCTTCACGGCGGGCGTGCGCGAAGGCGACACCCTCGAGCTGAACTGGCGCGTGACCGACACGTACTTCAAGAACTCGCTGGGCGGCGTGATCATCTGCTTCGAGGGCACGGCCACCAATCAAGACGGCCTGGTCGCGATGCGCGGCAACCTGGAGATGCTGCTGCAAGAATAGTCGGTCTGAGGGGCTGCCGGCCTGGGGTTAGGGCAGGCGCCCCCGAACGTCTGTCGAACAAGCCTTGTCTGATGAAAGATCACAAACCGTCAAAGTCTTTTGGCGATATCGATCAGCTATTGGATCGTGTCGGCAACAAATACATGCTCGTCAATGCAGCGCGGGTCCGCGCGCAGCAGCTCGTCAACCGTGACGAACCCGCGGTCGAAGGCGCGAATCCCGAGAAAGCCGTCACGACGGCGTTCGCGGAGATCGCCGCCGACAAGCTCGATATCGAGATCAACCCGGACCGCGTCCGCCGCTAACGACGCCAGCGCGCCAGCGAGCGAGGCGTCTCGCGCACCACGACTTCGTCGATCGTCACCCGTGCACCGACGGCATGCTGTAGCTTTTGCGCCAGCACGATCGCGATATTCTCCGCGGTCGTGGGCAAGCCGGTCACGCTGAACTCCGGACGCTCGTTGAGATCGCAATGGTCGAACTCATCCACGACGCCGCGCAGCACGTTGAAATCCACCACCATCCCATGTTCGAGTTCCTTTGCCGACGCGCCGATCTCCACGGCGTAACGGTGTCCGTGACGGCGGTTGCAGGGCGAGTCATACGGCAACGCCAGCTGGTGGGCTGCATCGAAGTGACAGGTGAAGGAGATGGAGATCACCGGCCGGCTGCTCCGTGCCACAGCAGATAGTGGAGTTGCGGCAGCACGCGCACGTCGTAGCCCTTCCACGATGCATCATCCAACACGGTCGTCGTGAGCCACTCCATGAAACGCAGGTAAGCATCGCCGCTGCCGGCTCGTCCGCTTTCGGGTTGCAGCACGATCGGCGTGCCGGTGGGAATCGCGCCGCCCAGTGTGGCGAGCAGCGCGTTTGCCTCGGCCAGATCGCGCGCGTCGCCGATGACGAACTTCAGCTGCATGCGTCCGGCTGCCGTCGTGCAGAACTTGCGCAGCACGATCGGCTTCGGCTGGTAGCCTGAACTCCCCACCTTCGGGCTGATCGAGAAAAGCGAGACCGCAGGCAGATCGGCGAAGATCGTGCCGCTCGTCTCGACCGTTATGTGGCTGCCGGCGAGCGCTTGCACGAGCGGCCCTATGTCTTGCGCCAAGCGGTTCTCCCCCCGTGATCACCACGTGAGTGCCGATCCACCGCCAAGCGCAGCGAGCTCGCCGACTGCCATCGGACGGCCTGCATCGCCCTCGAGCGCATATGGCGTGTCACACCACGAGCAACGCAGCGGACATCCGTCGAGACGGATGAACAGCGTCGGTGCGCCGATGAGACCACCCTCACCCTGGATGGAGACGAAGGTCTCGTTGACGCGAAGCGTGGCTTGCAGATTCATCGGGCTGCATTTTTTCGCGCCTCACCCGCGGCTGACCCCCGCAGGATCAGAGGCAGCGGGGCGAGAGGCTAGCGCATACTCGCGTCGAAATCGCTCCTCCCTCTTTCACGAGCAGAGTGATCGCGCTACGTCGTTCGCGCGCGGAGGTTGGTGATGGCTGGTACGCAAGCCCAAGGCATCAGAAATGTCGCTTTCGTCGGACCGCATCACAGCGGCAAGACGACGCTCGTCGAGGCGCTCCTCGCTTCGGCGCAGGCGATCCCGCGCAAGGGATCGGTCGTCGACGGCACGGCCACCACCGATCACGATCCCGAATCCCATGCGCACCAGATGTCGGTCGCTCCAAACTTCGCCTACCTGCAGAGCGGCGGCGTACGCGTCAACATCATCGACTGCCCGGGGGCAGTCGATTTTCTTGAGGAGACCAAATTCGCGCTGCAAGCGGTGGACGCGGCCGTGGTCGTCGTCGAGGCGGATCCCAATCGCCTGCCCCAGGTCGAGAGCCTGGTCGATCACCTCGAATCACTGAGCATGCCGCACTGCTTCATGGTCAAC
This sequence comes from Vulcanimicrobiota bacterium, assembly GCA_963764965.1. Classification (GTDB taxonomy): domain Bacteria; phylum Vulcanimicrobiota; class Vulcanimicrobiia; order Eremiobacterales; family Eremiobacteraceae; genus JAFANK01. The sequence continues at coordinate 76,789 of CAVXUM010000003.1, read as the reverse complement.
CGGCTGGATCGCCCGGGTGCCGATTTTGTGGCCACCTACAGCGCGCTGCGCCAGCGTTTCGGCAACCACGTCGTCGCAGAGCAAGCGCCGATCGGTCAGGGCGAGAATCTCTCCGGTTTCATCGACGTCGTCAGCATGAAGGCGTTCAAGTACGGCGACGGACCGTCGACCCCGACGACGCTGCCCGAGCATCTCGCGGACAAGAACCACGAAGAGCTGCTCGAAGCGCTGGCCGACTTCGACGATCATCTCATGGAAGAGATCCTCGAGGGTCAAGAACCGCCGCTCGACGAGATCGAGCACGACTTGGAAGCCGACGTCAGCGCGGACAAAATCGTGCCGGTGATCGTCGGCAGCGGTATCCGCGGCTGGGGCGTGCGCGAGCTGCTCGATCTTATCTTGCGCCAATTCCCCGACGCCACGCTGGTGCGGCGCACCGATCAGAGCGGCAAGATGGTCGAGCCCAACGCCGGTGCTCCCGTCGTCGCCCAAGTGTGCAAGACGACCGTCCACCCGCAAAGCGGCAAGCTCTCCATCGTGCGCGTCTTCGCCGGATCGCTCAATCCCGACACCGCGCTCGTGAACGTCAATCGCGATGTCAAAGAACGGCCCGGCGGTCTCTATTCGCTGCTGGGCAAGAACCAAAGCGCTGCCAGCGCCATGGGACCCGGCTCCATCGTCGCCGTCGCACGGCTGGACACGACCGTGACCGGCGATACGCTGTGCTCAAACGGCACCAAGACCGTGATGCCGGCGCACAAACTGCCCAAGCCGGCGTTCGCGTTGGCCCTGCGCCCGCACGACCGCGCCGACGAGGCCAAGCTCTCGCAATTGCTCGTGCGCATGCGCGAAGAGGATCCGACGCTCGTGGTCGAGCGCGCCGAGTTCACCGACGAACTGGTGCTGCGCGGCTACGGCGAGATGCATCTGGGCGTCACCGTCGAGCGACTGCAGCGCAAGTATGGCGTCAAGCTCGACACCGAGCTGCCGCAAGTGCCCTACCGCGAGACCATCACGGGCAAGACGCAGCAGCAGGGACGCTACAAGCATCAGACAGGTGGTCACGGCATGTTCGGGGACGTGCATCTCGAGATCCAAGCGCAGCCTCGCGGCGGCGGCTTCAAATTCGACGAGAAGATCGTGGGCGGTTCCGTGCCCAAGCAGTTCTTCCCGGGCGTCGAAAAAGGGGTCCGCGAAGCGCTTGAAAAGGGGCCGATCGGTGGTTTCCCCGTCGTCGACGTCCACGTCACGCTGTACGATGGCTCGTATCACACGGTCGATTCGAATGAGATGTCGTTCAAGCTGGCGGCGTCACTTGCCATGCGAGAGGGTTTGCCCAAGTGTCATCCGGTGCTGCTCGAGCCGATCCAGCGCGTGGAGATAACCGTGCCAAGCGCGTACACGAGCGCTGTGCTGCAGCAGATCAGCGGCCGCCGCGGGCAGATCCTCAATTACGGCCCGAGCGACGAGCGCCGCGGTTGCGACGTCGTCAAAGCACTCGTGCCCCAAAGCGAGATGCCGCGCTACCTCACCGAACTGCGCACAGCCACGCAGGGACTCGGCTACTTCACGGCAGAGCACGACCATTTCGAGTTCGCCCCGCCAAAAGTCGTCCAGACGGTGACGGCGGAGCGCAAAGAACTCGCTGCCGCCCGATAAATGTCGCAGCCGCTTCCACGTGCGGTCACGAGCAGCGGGCCGTCGGGCGACGGAGCTTTGGCGTCAGCTGTCTAATGCTCAACAGTCGGTGCATCTTTATATTGGCGACGGACCGTGCGGTCCGTTTTCCATGCCTCCCCTCAGCTCGAAGGAATATCCATGAACGAAGCCTATTGCCGCCGCGGTGCCGTCATAGCGAACGCCGCATCCTCGCGGCGCCCGTTCGCCCTGCCCGGTGCGAAGGCGCGTTATGCACCGGACCGGCCGGCGTCGATCCAGCACATCGCCCTGACGCTGTCGTTTGACTTCAAAGCGCACATCCTGTTCGGCAGCTGCCGCACAACTTTCGCTGCGTTGGGAAAGCCGTTGCGCACGCTCGAGATGGACGCAGACCACCTCCAGATCAAGTCGGTGCACGACGCGCACGGGAAGAAGTTGCCATTCGAGACGCTTGGCGGCCGGCTCACAATCGAGCTCGCGCAGCCCTTGCAGCCCGGCAAATCCGGCACCGTCATCGTGGACTACGAAGCGCGCCAGCCCAGTCAGGGTATTTACTTTATCTCGCCGGACAAAGGCTATCCGCGCAAACCGGTCCAGGTGTGGACGCAAGGCCAGGATCAAGACGCCCATTACTGGTTCCCCTGCATCGACTATCCCAACGCGAAAGCCACGACCGAGCTGACCGCCACCGTGCCGGCGGCGTTCTTCGTGTTGAGCAACGGCGATCTGATATCGACCACCTCCGACAAGGCCGCCAAGACCAAGACCTATCATTGGAAGATGGACACGCCGCACGTGACCTACCTCGTCAGCTGCGTCGCGGGTGAGTTCGTGGGCCATACCGACAAGCTTGGGACGCTGCCCGTGTCCTACTACGTCGTGCCCGGCCGCGAAGCGGATGGCGCGCGTTCGTTTGGCAAGACGCCGAAGATGCTGAAGTTCTTCGCCGACCGCATCGGGGTGCCATATCCCTACTCCAAGTACGCGCAGATCGCGGTCAGCGATTTCATCTTCGGCGGCATGGAGAACACGAGCGCGACGACGCAGACGGATACGACGCTGCACGACGCGCGCGCGCATCTGGACTTCTCAAGCGACGGGCTCGTGGCGCACGAGCTGGCTCATCAGTGGTTTGGCGATCTGTTGACGTGTAAGGATTGGTCGCACGCCTGGCTCAACGAGGGATTTGCGACCTACTTCGAAGCGCTCTTCCGCGAATTCGATCAAGGTCAGGATGAGTTCGACTACTACCGGCTGCAGCTGGCCGCGAGGTATTTCGAGGAAGACCGCGAGCAATACCGCCGTCCGATCGTCACCAATGTCTACTCAGAGCCGATCGACCTCTTCGACCGCCACCTCTACGAAAAAGGCGCCTGCGTGCTCCATACGATCCGCCGCCAGCTGGGCGACGACCTGTGGTGGCGCTCGATCAATCGCTACGTCGCGGACAACAAGCTGCGCAACGTCGAGACCGTCGATCTCCTGCGCGCCATCGAGGCGGTCACGGGCCGCAACATGCTGCCGTTCTTCGACCAGTGGGTCTTCAAGGGTGGCCATCCGACCTTCCGCGTCACGTATCAATGGGATGACGAGGCCAAGTCAGCAGTGGTGCGCGTCGAACAGACGCAAGATCCAAGCGACGGGACGTCGATCTTCACGCTGCCCGTGACGGTCGCGTTCGTGACGGGCAAGACCGAGCGGCGTTTCCAGGCCAAGCTGGAGCAGAAGGAGCAGACCTTCACCTTTGCGCTCGACCACAAGCCCGATCATTTCTGTTTCGATCCCGATGGCGACGTCCTCAAGACGGTCGAACTGCACGTGCCGGTCGAAATGCTCATGCGTCAAAGCCTTGCGGACAAGAACCTGTGCGCGCGCGTGGACGCCATTCGGGCGCTGGCCAAGAGCCCGACGCCGGAGGTGATCGCATGCTTGAGCCGCCTGCTCGAGGGCCGTGCGTTCTGGGGCGTCAAAGCCCAAGCGGCGCTCGCGTTGGGCACGATCCATAGCGAGCGGGCCTTCAAAGCGCTGACGAGCGCTCGCAAGATCGATCACCCCAAGGCGCGACGTGCGGTGGCCCGCGCGATGGGCGAGTTCCGCGGCGACGAAGCCTGCGATGCGCTGGCGCCGATGCTGGCGCGCGATGCGTCGTACTTCGTCGAAGCTGAAGCGGCGGCGTCGATCGGCAAGACGCGCTCCAAAAAGGCGTATGCGCTGTTGATCAAAGCGCTCGCGAAGGATTCGTTCAACGACGTCATCCGCTCCGGCGCGATGTCCGGCATGGCCGAGCTCGGTGACGAACGCGCCATCCCGGTGCTGCTCCAGTGGACCCAATACGGCAAACCCGAACACGCTCGCGAAGCGGCGATCCGGGCGCTGGGCAAGCTCGGTCAAAGCAACAAGCAAGTCCGCTTGCGGCTTGTGGAGCTGCTCGACGATAAGAACTTCTACGCGCGCCTGCACGCCGTCGAGGCGCTGGAGGAGCTGCACGACGCGGCCGCGATTCCGGTGTTGAGCCGGCTGGCGGCGCAGGACATCGATGGGCGGCTTAAAGGTGCAGCAGCGCAAGCGGCGCGCGCGATCGCGGAGTATCTCGACAAGCCAGCCGAGATCAAACAGCTGCGCGGTGAGATCGAGACGCTGCGTGAGGGCAACAAATCGTTGCTCGACCGCCTCGAACGCCTAGAGGCCAAGGCCAAACCGAACAACGTACGAGGCAGACGAAAGACCGCCCGCTCTTAGTCGGCCTTCGCCAGCATCACCGAAGTCGACTTGATGATAGCCGTCACCGCGTCGCCAACCGCAAGCCCCATCTCTGCGGCGGCTTCAGCGGTGATGAGCGCGACCAGATGGTTGTCGCCGATCCGGATGTTGACCTTGGCCATCAAACCGTCGGTCTTGAGCTCTTGGATGGTCCCCGGTAGCTTGTTGCGTGCGCTAACCCGCATCTGCCTGTTCCTCCTGCGCCGCGGTGGCTGAAGCGAGTGCGACCGTCAGCGCGGCGATGACGTGGGGTTGATCGATATCCAACGCCAGCAGGGAGCGCACGCGGTCGAGCCGGTAGCGCACGCTGTTGCGATGGAGGAAGAGCTGATCCGCAGTCTTGTCCACCCGTGCACCGCAGGCATAGTACGACCGCAGCGTGCCCATCAGATTGTTCCCACGCTCGGTGTCCTCGCGCGCCAAAGGCGCCAGCAAACTGCGGCCGAGCTGCGCGGCCGCGGGATCACCGTGGGCGATCTCGCGCAATCGCTCGAGCAAAGCTGCGACCGTCTCGGCGCGTAAGCTGCGCATCAGAAGCCGGCGAACTGCACGAGGTTGCCGCTGCTGTCCAACATGAAGATGAACGTTCCGTTGTAATGAGCCGAGCGTACGGGTGGCGTGAAGCCCAAGCCGAAGGAGCTCACGCCCGTTTGACCGTTGAAAGCGATGGTGATGGTGGAGACGAGCGTGCCAGGCGCTGCGGCTGCGTTTCCCGTGCTCACATAATGGCCCATCTGGTACGTGGTCGTCGCTGAGCCGATGAAGCCATAGTTGTTGCCCAAACCGTCGCTGGCCATGTTCTGGCTGGCGAGCGGCACCGGCGTGAACGTGTACGGATTCTTGGATGAAGTCGGTAGCGCGACTTTCCACGAGGTGCCGTCCTTGTGGAAGATCGTGTAGATGGCAGCTGCGCCAAGCGTCGACACCGCCGCGTCCGCGCTGTAAATCCCCAGGCCGGTGTAGGTGTACGAACCCGTCGTCTTGCCCGTGCCGTCGAGCGCGTAGGCCACCCACGAGACTGTGCCGGATAGGTCGTCAGCGATGAACACGCGCGCCGAATCCGCCGCGATCGTGCGCACGCCGGACGACCCAAGGCCATCGTTGAAGCTCAACAAGGGCGTGCACGCGGTCACGCCAACTACAGCCGCGGGGCACTTGTCCACGAGACCCGTGCTATCGACAAACCAATCGTCGCCGTTGCCGTCGATCGCGACCGCGATCGGCTTGTAGCCGGTGGGGAGCGCATACGACCCGTTGTCCGACCCCGTCGATCCAACTTCAGTGAATCCGTATTGTCCGACGCCACCACCGGCCTTGCCCAGCGCGCCGACGCCACCGAAGCCATTCGTGCTGAGGTCGAGGGAAAGGTCGAACGGCTGATTGTGGAGCGCCCCAACGAATAGCGGCGCGGTCACGGGCGGCGGCGGGCTGCTGCCCTTCGCACTGTTGTGATTGTGCGACGTCAAGATGATGCCGACGCCCACTGCCGCGACCACGAAGACCAGCGGTTGATACACGGCGGGGATATCGCTGTTCGGATCGAGCGGTTTGGTGCAACCTGCCAGACCCGAAGCGGCTAGAAGAGCGATCGTGATGGTCGCGATGCGCCGTCGCAGCAGCGGATTCATGATGACGCACTACGTTTTCCGGACGCCAAAACCCCGCAACCTTTATCGCCTGCGGGCGCTAGAAGAGAACCCAGGCGACGCGTCAAACGGTCGCGACCATGAAGAGCGAGTCGAAGATCCGGGCTTCGCTACCGGAGGGCCTCACTGCCGATACGCTGCGTGAGATGTATTACCGCATGTTGCTCACGCGCCTATGCGACGATCGCGCATTCGCGCTGAACAGGCAGGGCAAGATACCATTCGCGGCGACCTGCCAGGGACACGAAGCCGCCCAGGTCGGTGCGGCCTACGCGCTCAAGCGCGGCACGGATTGGGTCGTGCCCTACTATCGCGACACCGCGCTGGCACTTGCCTTCGGCGTGACCCCGCGCGAGCAGCTCATGTGCCTCTTCGCGCGCAAAGGCGATATCTTCTCGAGCGGGCGGCAGTTCCCCAATCATTACAGCGTTCCGCATTGCAACATCGCGAGCATCTCGAGCATCATCGCCGCTCACGTCACCCATGGGGTCGGCATGGCGCTCGCGTTCGCGATGCGCAAGCAGCCGGTCGTCACGCTCATCACGTTCGGCGAGGGTTCGACAAGCGAAGGTGAGTGGCACGAGGCGCTCAACTTCGCGGGCGTCCACAAGGTGCCGGCCGTCTTCATGTGCGAGAACAACGAATTTGCTATCTCGGTGCCGCAGAGGCTGCAGATGGCAATCTCCAACGTCGCGGATCGCGCCGCGGCTTACGGCTTTCCCGGTGTGATCTGCGACGGCACCGACCCGGTGGCCACGTATCTGGCGGTGCACGAAGCGGTGGAGCGCGCGCGTCAGGGCGGCGGCCCCACGCTCGTCGAGGCCAAATGCTATCGCGCCATGTCGCACACCAGTGACGACAACCAGCTCACGTACCGAACGCCTGAAGAGATCGAGGCGCTCAAAGCCCGCGACCCGGTTCCTCGCTTCGCCGCATGGCTCAAAGATCGCGGACTGATCGACGATCAGACGCTGGCGCAGCTCAAGACCAAAGCGCAGGCTGAGGTGGACGAAGCCACCGATTGGGCCGAAGCGCAAGCGCCGCCCAGCGAAGAAGATCTCTACACCCACGTCTACGCGGCCGGACCGCTTTCGTAGGAGATAATGGCAGTCAAGACAGTCCTCGAGGGCGTGCGCGACGCCATTCACGACGAGATGAAACGCGATGCTCGCGTCTTCATCATGGGTGAGGATGTCGGGCCGCGCGGCAACGTCTTCCTCATCACCAAAGGATTCTTAGACGAATTCGGCCGGGACCGGGTCATCGACACGCCGCTGGCCGAGGCGTCGATCGTGGGCGTCGCCATCGGCGCCGCCATGGCAGGCATGCGCCCGATCGCTGAGATCCAGTTCGCCGATTTCATCTACCCGGCGTACAACCAGATCGTGGGAGAGGCGGCCAAGATCCGCTACCGGACCGCGGGCGGCAACACGTGCCCGCTCGTCATCCGCACCCCGTACGGCGGCGGGGTAAGGGGCGCGCTGTCGCACTCGGTGAGCGTCGAGGCGCTGTTCTATCACGTGCCCGGTTTGAAGATCTGCGTGCCATCGACGCCGGCGGACGCGCAAGGGCTGCTGACGAGTGCGATCCGCGACGAAGACCCCGTGCTCTTCTTGGAGCACAAGCGCACCTACAGGCTCATCAAAGGCGACGTGCCGGACGGGCGACTTCACGGTGCCGATCGGCAAGGCAGACATCGCTCGGCCAGGGCGCGATCTCTCGGTCATCACGTACGGCCTCATGCGTCACTTCGCCGTCGAGGCAGCGGAGACGCTGGCCGGTGAAGGCATCGAGGCCGAGGTGATCGATCTGCGCTCGATCCGCCCGATGGACCGCGAGACGATCCTGCAGCAGCGTCGCCAAGACGCGCCGCGCGCTCATCGTGCACGAGGACAACAAGTTCGGCGGCGTGGGCGCCGAGGTTTCTGCGATCATCGCGGAAGAGGCGCTGTTCGAGCTGGACGCGCCGATCCGCCGCATCTGCGGCCCGGACGTGCCGGCGATGGGCTACGCCAAAGAATATGAAGAAGCGTTCATGCCGAACCCGCAACGCATCGCCACCGCCATGCGCGAGCTGGCGGCTTTCTAAGAAGGGCTGCAGATCTTGGCCACAGTGACGATGCCGCAGTTGGGAGAGACGGTCACCGAAGGCACCGTCGGCCGCTGGCTCAAGCAAGTGGGCGACGCGGTCGCCAAATACGAGCCACTGCTGGAGGTCGAAACCGACAAGGTCGCCTCGGAGATCCCCTCACCGTTCGCCGGCACGTTGACGAAGATCCACGCGCAAGAAGGCGCGACCATCCCGGTCGGCGCCGCGGTGTGCGACATCAGCGAAACTGCCGAGGCAGCCGCGCCGCAGCTTCGCCGAGCGTCGGCGACGGCGCCGCCGAGGCGCCTGCTCCGCAAGCAGGTCCGCTCGAGCGTTCCTCCGCCGTGAGGCGACGGCATGCGGTACTCGCCCGCCGTTCGCAAACTGGCTCGCGAACATCGCTTGGAGCTGCGAGGGCTCTCGGGAAGCGGGCGCGGCGGGCGCGTGACCGCAAAGGACGTGCTGGCGCACATCGGCTCGGGCGCCGCTCGTTTCTCGCCCGCGGCCGCGACCGCCGCGAGCATCAGCGCGCCTGCGGGGAGCGCCGTTGCATCTGCAGCTCAGGCCGCGGGTACACAACCGCTCAAACCGGCGCCGATCGCGCCACCGGCCGAAGGAGACACCGCCGTCCGCGTCACGCAGATGCGCAAGACCATCGCCGAACACATGGTGCTCTCGAAAACCACGATTCCGCACGCTTGGTCGCATGGTCGAAGCGGACGTCACCGATGTCGTCAAGCTGGCGCGAGCGCGAGAAAGAGGCTTTCAAGACGCGCGAGGGCGTGAATCTCACCTTCTTGCCCATCGTCGTCTTGTCGGTCTGCGGCGCCTTGCGTGAGTTTCCGATGGTCAATGCGACCTGGGCGGGCGATCGCATCATCGTGCGCAAGCAGATCAACGTCGGCATCGCCGTCGACATCGAAGATGGGCTCGTCGTGCCCGTCGTGCGCGACGCGGATCATATGAGCCTCTCCGGTGTGGCGCGCAAGATCGTCGAGCTCGTGGAAAAAGCGCGTAGTCGCAAGCTGACGATGCCGGAGATGTCGGATGGCACGATCACGGTGGACAACACCGGCGCGCTGGGCAGCATAGCATCCGTATCCGATCATCAACCCTCCGCAAGCCGCGATCATCACGATGGAATCGATCGTCAAGCGTCCTTGGGTGGTCAACGACGCCATCGCCATCCGGTCGATCATGAATCTGTGCTGTAAGCCTCGATCACCGCGTGCTCGACGGCTCGGTCGCGTCGCGTTTTCTGCAGTCGGTGAAACGTCGCATCGAGACCTTCACCGCGTAGGCCCAGCACTGCAGGGTTCCTTCAGGGATCGACGGTAAGGTGAGCAAGTGATTCTCCGCGGCTGGCTGCCTGCGACCTTCGGGAGCGCGATCGTTGTCTTGGTCAGCCACGCCGTAGCCTTTGCCGCGCCGGCACCGCAGCCGGGCTTAGCGGGCGTGTGGACGAGCCAACGCAGCTTCGGCCCGCGCATCTCCGACGGCGAACTCACCCTGACCGTCGCCGCGGACGTCTGGACCGCCCACATCGCCGGCCAGAGCGCGACGGACGAGAGTCGCAACAATGCTGCCCGTTTTTCATTCTCCGACGGGAGCGAGCTCTGGCTGCGCATGGCAGCCGGCGACATTGTGGGTCAATGGATCCAACCGGCCACCGTCACGACCGGCTCCCGAATGGCCTCGCCGGTGCAGCTTCACCCAGGAGAGAATGATGTGTGGCGCGGCGAGGTGCACCCGCTTGCGGACGTGCAGCACTTCTCGCTCATGATCGCGCCGTCCGCCGGCGGCGAACTGCAAGGATTCCTACGCAATCCGGAAAGCAACGCCGGGGCCGGCATCGGCATGCGCCGCGTCGACGTCAGCGGAACCGACGTACGATTGGAGCAGGAGGGCAAGCCGGACATCGCGGGACGATATGACGCCAAAGCGACGACGTTGACATTCACGTTACCAGGATATCCGGGCAGCTTCGTCTTCCGGCGCGAGCCTGCGCCGCGCGCAAGCGCGGATAGCGCCGATCGCGTTCCGCCGCGTAACGGCGATGGGTGGAACGTCGCATCGCAGCGCGACGTCGGGCTGGATCCATCGCTCACCTCGGCGCTCGTCGATCGCATCCGCACGCCTGCGACCTCACCCGCTGCGCCATATATCCAAAGCCTGCTGATCGCACGGCACGGCAAGCTCGTCCTTGACGAATACTTCAACGGCTTCACCATAGACCGTCCCCATGACGTCCGTTCGGCAGGGAAGAGCATCACCACGCTGCTCGTGGGAAGAGCCATCCAAGACGGAGCTGTGCTGCGACCCGAAAGCGCTATCTATCCGCTGTTCCCGCAGTACGCCCCCTTCGCCAACGACGATCCGCGCAAACAGCAAATAACGCTCGCCGATCTCATGACCATGTCATCCGGGTACGCCTGCGACGATAACGACGATGCGTCGCCAGGCAACGAAGACGTCATGCAATCACAGACCAAGCAGCCGGACTGGTACAAGTACACGCTTGACCTGCCCATGGCATTCGACCCGGGGTCGCGGGCGGTGTACTGCACGGCGGATATCAACCTGCTCGGCGGTGTCATCACCGCAACCACAGGCCGTTTCTTGCCCGACTATTTCTACCAGCGCTTCGCCGCACCGATGCAATTCGGTCAGTACGCCATGTGGCTCACGCCGCCACCGCTGAGCACCGCGTACATGGGTGGCGGCGATTACTATCTGCCGCGCGATTTCCTCAAGTTCGGACAGCTATTCTTGGACGGCGGCCGCTGGAACGGACAGCCGATCATCGATGATGCTTGGCTAGAGGCATCAGCCCAACCGCATGCAGGGCTCGAAAGGCCGGGAGATTACGGATACGGCTGGCATCTGTACACCTTCGAGGTTGACGGCCGTTCGATCAAGGCCATCGAGGCCGGCGGCAACGGCGGGCAGTTGCTGTTCATCTTCCCGCAACTCGACATGGTCGCCGAGATCACCGCCGCGAATTACGGTCAGTACCCAGTATGGCAGACCTTCATCAGCGAACTGGTCCCGAACTACATCATTCGGGCAGCAAAGTAGGCACGAGTGTTCTTGTGGATCTACGATATACCCACGTGGTTGCTGGCCGTGCTCATCGTGGGCACGTTCACGCTGCTCTCCGTGGCCGGTTTGTTCGCGACGCGGCGCTTGATCCGCCGGCTCATGGGGCCGCCGCCGCACCACAACGAGGGCGTCGATTCGTACGTCCACGTCGCCGTGCTCCTCTATGGGCTCATCGCGGGGCTGGTAGCGGTCGCGGCGTGGGAGCAGCGCTCAGCCGTGGACGACAAGGTCAGCCAGGAGGCGTCGTCGCTTGCCGCACTCTACCGCGACGTGAGCACGTATCCGCAACCATGGAACACTCGACTCACGCACGAGCTACGCGATTACACCGCCTACGTCATCAACGTCGCCTGGCCGCAGCAGCGCGCGGGCATTATCCCAGCGCAAGGCGTGCAGTACATCGACGCGGTTGGGAACACCCTGGACGCCTATGAACCCAAGACCGAGGGCCAAAAGGTCGTCCATGCCGCCGCGCTCGACCAATTCAACCGCTATGTCGAGCTGCGGCGCGCGCGGCTGCATGAGGTCAACTCCGGCCTGCCGTTCGCGCTGTGGATGGTGATCATCACGGGAGGGGTCATCACGATCCTGCTCACGTACTTTCACGCACTCGACCGTTTCAGGGTGCACGTCATAATGACCGTCTTCGCGGCGGTGATGATTTCGCTGCTGATCTTTATGATCGCGGTCGTCGATCATCCGCTGCGCGGTGAGGTTGGGGTCGGACCCGATGCCTTCCAGCTGGTCTACAAGCAGCTCATGCTCGGGCACTAAGCCAGATCGCGGGGGCCGGGGATGCGTCCGATGATGGCCCCGGCTGCGGCCACGATCAGACCGGCTACCGCGAGCGTCGACGGCAGGCTCGTCAGGGTGGCGACCGACCCGAGCAGCCATGACCCCAAGGGCATGAATCCCAGGAACACCATGGTATACAGTGCCATCACCCGGCCTCGCATCTCGAGCGCGGTGTAGGTCTGCAGCAGGGTGTTGGTCATCCCCATGAAGAGCATGATGGAAGCGCCCAGCGCCACGAGCACAAGCGCGCCAGCCAAGATGTCTCGTGTCAAGGCGAACCCGAAAAGGCTGATCCCGCCCAGCACGGCACAGGTGATGGCAAGACTTCCGCGATGGCGCGAGTTGCCGATGAAGGCCGTGGCGATCGAGCCGCACAACGCTCCTGCGCCCGAGGCCGCCATGAGCACGCCCAGAGCTCCGGGCCCGCCTTGGATCGTCGTCTTGACGAACGCGGGCAGCAGCTGGATGTAGGGCCTGGCCACGACTGAGACCAGCAGCGCGAGCACGAAGAGGGTTAAGATGGGGGGCTGAGCTCGGACGTAGCGCAGGCCTGCGATCAGCTCGTGCCAGATCCCCGCACGCCCTTTGACGTGGACCGGGGGTTTCGGCGTCATGAGCAACAGCGCCACCAGCACCGCCGCATATGAAGCGGCGTTGAGGTAGAACGTGTCGGCGACGCCGACCGTGCTGACCAAGATGCCGCCGATGGCGGGGCCGATGATGCCAGGCCCGTTGAAGGCGGCCGAGTTCAGACCGATCGCGTTCATCAGCTCGCGCGGGCCGACAAGCAACGGTATCATGGACTGCCTAGCGGGAGCGTCAAAACTCAAAGCGGCGGCCGATACGCCGGCGAGCAGGATGACGTGCCAGATGCGCACGACGTGGAGCTGCGCGAGCACAGCAAGCGCCAGGGCGGCTAGGCCGAGCACGATTTGGCTCACGATGAGCAAACGGCGCCGGTCTACCCTATCCGCGATCGTGCCCGCGAAGCCGGAGAGCAGCACGACCGGGATGGCCCGGACGAATCCTATGACGCCGAGGTAGAAGGGCGCCAAAGCCGGCCGAGGCGCCAGCTCGACGACGAGCCACCCTTGCGCCAGCGAAGCCATCCAGCTGCCGGTGTTGGAGATCGCAAGCCCGAACAGCAGGAGCCGAAACTCCCGGTAGGCTAGGGCGCCGAAGCGAGCCGCTCCGGGTGGCGACTCCAAGTTGAAAAGAGGGTCCTGCTCTGGCGCCGCCACGTGGCTCTTGCTTCTCGCCGCGCCTAGCAAATCCGCCACAAACAGAAACGACCGAGCGGAGCTCGGCCGTTTACTGTTAGGTCGATGACGTTTTCGCCGTGCCTTCGAGCCTCACTCCCTAGTCAGTAGACTCGTTAGCGTAGACTTAACTGGGACATGATCCCCAGAGCCATCCCCCGGCGTGAGCCGGGTCCCCAACGGTAGGGGTACCATTTCCGAGGTCCCCAGCTCTCCACGATTGCAATCGTGGCATCCGTTGTTGCTGACGATCTCGGCACCGCGGTCGGTGTAGACGCAGTATACCCGAAGCACGCAAGCGAGCGCAACTGAACGGCTGTTCGTTTTTCGAAATAAATTGTGGATAGGAGAATATGAACTTGTGGATAGCAATCATGCGCTTGCGATCGCGCGTGAAAGCGCGTCGATCGCGAAGCGTAATTGCTCAAGTGTGATGACGAGCGGCGGCGATAGAGCGATGACGTTGGATCGAGGACCGCTCGTGAGCACGAGCACGCCTTGATGCATCGCTGCGAGCATCGTCGCAGCCGCAAGCGGTGTGTTTGGCGCTCCCTCGCCATCCACGCATTCGAGCCCCCACATGAGCCCTCGTCCGCGGACGTCGCCGATGTGCCCCTTGCTATCTTTCTGGAGCTGCAGCAGCATTTCGCGCATCGTCGCGTCGAGCTGCGCGCTGCGCGTCACCAAATCACGCTCCTGCAGTTGCTCGATCGATGCGAGCGCCGCAGCACAGCCTGTGGGATGACCCAGGAACGTGCTGGTGTGGATGGCCTCGCCTGCCGAGGCCGGCCAGCGATCCATGACCGCAGCTCGGCCGACGCAGGCAGCGATCGGAAATCCGGAGGACAGTCCTTTTCCGACGCATATGATATCGGGGACGACTCCCGCGTGGTCGCAGGCGAACCATTTGCCCGTGCGGCCAAATCCCGAGAAGATCTCGTCGAAGATGAGAATAAGCCCACGCTCGTCGCACAGCGCGCGAAGCTCGCGCAGCCACTGGTCGGGGGCGGGGACCTCGCCACCTCGCCCCTGCAGGGGCTCGACGATGATCGTGCCTATGTCGTCGCCGTCTGGGCCGTCAAGTATCCGCTTGACAAAATCCAGGCATGCGACCTCGCACGACGGGTAACGCAGCTCGAGCGGGCAGCGATAACAATGCGGGTAGGGAGCTCGCCGGGAGAAGTCGCCGAGTTGCCGCCGGAACGGGTCCTTGAAGATATCGCGGTCGGTGACCGACAAGGCTCCGTATCCCAGGCCATGGTAGGCGCTTGTGAAGCATATGACGCCGGGCTTGCCCGAGGCGACAGCAGCCGTCTTGAGCGCGGCCTCCACCGCCTCGGCGCCGGTCGAAGCGAGAATGACGCGCTTGGGCCCCTCACCCGGGACGAGCTCGCAAAGTCTCTTGGTGAGCGCGACCTTGTTCTCGCTTGGATAGACGTCGCCCATGCCATGCAGCATTCGATGTGCTTGGGTGCCGACCGCGTCTGCCACGTGTCGTTCGCTGTGACCGACCGCGGCGACACCGAAGAAGCCGGTCAGATCGACGTATATGTTGTCGTCGACGTCGACGACGTTGGCGCCGGCGGCCTGCGATAAGAAGATAGGAAAATCCTCATCTACATAGGTGATGTTGCGGCATTCGTACTCGCGCAACGCCTTGGTCAGACGTTTGCTGTTAGGGCCGGGCGGTCTGACGCGGATATGCCCGAGCTGCTCGCCGAGCGCGATGTCCTTCATGCAGCTGCCGCCGGCAAGAAGTCCTCGACGCGGGGCCGATAACCGAGCGGCGGCCGCTGCATCTCACCGAGCGTGCAGACCCGCAACGCCCTCGATCGCGCGAGCTCTGCGTAGAGCGCAGGACCGGCGCCGCCTGCGACCCCGATGGTGTCGAGCTTGTGTCCGAGGGTTTTGGCGGCGCCGGCAGCTGCAGCCGGGTCGGCGCATGGTTTGACGATCACGATACGGCCGAAGCCGGCGCAGACCGGGCTGGAGAACGGCTCCGCGCCGACCACGAAGTCAGGGAAGCCGCCTGTATCCGGACCGACGAGCACGGTACCCAACGCGTGCGTCTTGGGAGCAAGCGCCCGGATCATGAGGCGGCGGATGAACTCGGCGAGGGCTTGCCTCTCGGCTTGACCAGCCTGCGCCCTGGGCAGGATGCGGCCGATCGTCTCCAGCGACCCGCTTAGCGCGTGCGCGAAGAGAATGGCTCTCGATTCATCGCCCTCGACGTATATGGTCTGTGGCGAGAGGCAACCGCGCTGGTCGAAAAGCGCCACATCGCGAGCTGCACCGTCCGCGGCGGCTGCCATGTCGCAACCCGACGGCACGAAGCCGAGGCTATAAGCGCTGCCGTAACCCTGCACGATTGTCCCTTCGGGCGCCCGCCGCTTGACGTCGTCTATCGTCGTGTCATCCCCGAAAACCACGATGCGCTGCGCCAACGGGAAGATTTTCGCTTCGAAGTCCTCGTCCCCGCCGCTCCAACGCATCGCTTGCAACGTCCCGGCAACAGGCGTTCCCAGTTCTTGGAATTGCTGTGCTACGACGTCGGCCAACCGTACCTCACGGCTTGAGGATTTGAGCATAAGTTCGGCGCCCGCCGCCGCGGCGCAATACGCGCATGCGATGACGGGCCCGAGGATGTTGCCCGGTAAGATGGCTAGCGCGCGAACGCCTGAGCCTGGGGCCGCAACAGAGCGCAGGAGCTCATCTGAGCCATGCAACGCCTGCGCCAAAGCGGCCTCGACGACCTCGGGAGGCCACTCACCGTCGCGCAAGGCCTCGCGAGCGTGGCGGCGCACTTGCGAGTCAGGGTCACGCCACTGAGCCGCTCCGCGCGACAAGGCTGCTTGACGCTCGCTGAACGTGCCCGGCTCAGGCATGGGGACGCAGCATCGAGTCGATGGTGATGCTGCAGCCCTTGGGCGGAGCTGCTTGCGAACGGCCTACATAGATGAAGCCCTCGTCGGTTTCGGTGACGAGGTCGCCGGTCAACACGGCGGCAACCGACCCGCGGTTGCTCAGATCGAAGACCTGCAGCAAGCCGGTCGATCCCTTGGGCAGCTCACGCGCGGTGATGGGATCGACGGCGCGTGCCCGGGCCCAGTGAGGGCCAAGCTTGAGCTGGGCTCGCGGCGTGCGCCCGGCGATGGCGTCGCTCAGCGAGGCGTCGTACCATTGGCTGCCGAGCTCGCACATTCCATATTCGGATATGCACCACGCCTCGGGCACGCCAAAGGTCCGGACCAGCGCCTGATAGAGCTCTGCACGCTCCACCGATCGCGACTTGCCCTTGAAGCCTCCGGTCTCCACGACTCGGCTGCCTGGCGCAAGGGAGAATCGAAGGCCTCGGGCGGCGCAGTGGTCGAGCAGATGCACGAGAGCGAACGCTGTGCCGAAGATGAGGACGGGTCCGCTTGGTTCGCTGGAGCATCGCGGCCGCAGCATCCGCGGCCAACACATCATCGCGGATGAAGAAGCCCCCGCCGTCTCCCGCGGTCGCATAGAGCCTTTCAAGCATGTAGGCAAGCGATGACCGGGGCGCTTGCTCGAACGATGGCGAGAGCAGCACCATCCTGATGCTCTCGCGATCCGGAAGCACCAGTCGCTTGAACTGCGCCAGCAGCGAGGCGTCGTAGAGGTCCGCGTTCTCCAGCTCGTGCGTCGATGGCTGGGCACCGGCGCGTGTCGTGCCGCTCGAGACAAAGGTCAATCGCGTACGCTCTGGCGGGAAACAGGCGATGCGCGCGTCTGCGAATGACGCCGCCGAGAGCGCGGGCGCGTTGCGCCAGGTATCGATGTTCTCGGGCGTACGCCGTTGCTGGTCGCACAGATTGCGATACGGCGCGTTGTTGCGGTATTGATATGCGAAGAGCGCGAGCGCCAGCTGGTCGAACTCCACATCAGTCGTATCCGATCGTGCGATGAACTCGGCTATGGAACGGTCCAGCTCGGCGGCGGCGCGACCGGCGTCGGGCGTCTGCGGTGAGGGTGCTTTCAAAGCGATGTGCGTTTTGACGGCGCAGTGGCGGCGGACCTTCGTGCGTGCGGGCAGGGCAGCTTTGACCCACCGCACAAACTGAGTTCTTGCCGTGATCATTGAGCATTTCGCCGTCGGTCCGCTGCAGTGCAACTGCGTCGTGATCGGCGATGAACGCACACGGCAAGCCATCGTCATCGACCCGGGCGATGAGGTCGCACGGATCACCGACATCCTCGAACGACAAGCGCTGAACGTCTGCGCCATCGTCGCGACCCATGCGCACATCGATCACGTCGGAGCGCTCGCGGCGCTCAAACAGCTCTCGGGCGCTCCCGCGATGATCCATGAGGCCGACGTTCCGCTTTACGAGGGCATGGCCGAGCAGGCGGCATGGCTTGGTGTGCCTACCCCCGACACGACCGCGCTTGACCGCTTTCTTTCCAACGATCAGCGGCTTGCGGTGGGCGCCACTTCGCTTGAGGTCGTGCACACGCCGGGTCACTCACCCGGCAGCGTCTGCTTCCTCGTCGACGAGAGGATCCCGGTCGTGCTCTCGGGTGACACGCTTTTCGCGGGCAGCATCGGCCGGACGGACCTGTGGGGCGGCTCTTTTGACGAGATCATGACCTCGATCCGTACGCAGCTCATGCGGCTGCCGGATGAAGCGATTGTCATCCCCGGTCACGGTCCGCGCACGACCATCGGAGCGGAGCGAGCGACCAATCCGTTCTTGGTCCAACGGGCATGAGCGACGCCTCCGGGGCACCGCCGCGAAATCCTTATCAGCTCGAACGCGATGAAGAGCTCGAGACTTTCGCGCAGGGCGTCATCGACGAGGCCATGGGAAAGACCGCGACATCGCCTCGGCAGTTCGCGTATTACTCGGCCCAGGCCGCCAAGCAGATCGCGCAGTACGTCCTCGAGCGCTTCCAGCGCAAAAAGGATGCCTAGCCCACGTGATGCACGACGATGTCTGAGGATATAGGCTCGGTTCTTCCCCCACCGTTGCGCTTCGAGTTGGGTGCGCATCCGAGCGGTGAGGCCGCCAAGGCCACGCTACTCATGACGACGGACGGCGACGGCATGGCGCGCGTAGCCGTGCTTGCAGCGGCTGAACTCAAGGTGAGCGACGGATCGCACATCGTGCTGCGGCTGCACGACGGCTCGTCGACATGCGCAAACATCAGACGCACGGGTCAAGCGGCGCTGTGGTACGTGCTCGACGCAGCCGCTTACTGCATCCGCGGCACGGTGACGCGGGCGCCAGCAAAAACATCTGAGGAAGAGTTCGAGAGTTTCGAGCTCACCATCACATCGGTGCTTCGCGACTTCAATCCCGATGGCCCGATGGTCTCCGGCCCGACCTACAGGCGCTTGCACTAGATCATGGTCCAAAGCGAGTGAGAAGCGGCGACACCATCGCTGACGCGATACAGATCTACTATTTCGGCAGGGCCGTAAGGGGAGAGAGTGAGGCATGATTAATAAGCAGATCTGGTTCATTACCGGCGCCGGCCGCGGTATGGGCATCGACATCGCGAAGGCCGCCCTGGCCGCTGGCCACGCCGTCGTCGCTACCGGACGCAACCCTGAGCGCGTCAACTCCGCGCTCGGAGCCCACGACGACCTCCTGGCCGTCAAGCTCGACGTCACCAGCCTCGACGACGCCAAGGTCGCCGCGCGCGCCGCCGTCGACCGGTTCGGCCGGATCGACGTCCTTATCAACAACGCGGGTAACTTCTACGCAGGGTTCTTCGAGGAGATCACCCCGGAGGATTTCCGCGCGCAGGTCGAGACCACCATGTTTGGCCCGATGAACGTCACCCGCGCGGTACTTCCCGTCATGCGTGCCCAGCGCTCTGGACTCGTCGTTGCGATCTCCTCAACCGCTGGCATCGTGGGCCAGCAGTTCTGCACCGCCTACGCCGCCTCCAAGTTTGGGGTGGAGGGCTGGATCGAGTCGCTGGCTTCCGAGGTCGCGCCCTTCGGCATCCACACGATGCTCGTCGAGCCCGGCTTCTTCCGCACCGAGCTGCTCACCCCGGAGTCGACGAACTACGCCAAGCCATCGATCGACGACTACGCCGAGCGCACCGAGCAGACCGTCGCTAGCTGGAACAGCATGAACGGCAAGCAGGGAGGTGACCCAGCAAAGCTCGCCAACGCCCTGGTCCAACTCGCAAGCCAGGACCAGCCGCCGCTGCGCTTTGCGGCCGGCGCCGATGCGGTGGCGGCTGTTGAGAAGAAGGCTAAAGATCTCCTCGCCCAGGTCGACGCCCACCGCGAGTTGGCCAGCAATCTCGCCTTCGACGATGCCTGAGTCACGCCACCGGCACCTGATGCCGCGCAAGCGCTGGTCTGAGGAAGATTTGCGAGAGATACTCGGCGAGCCGGAAACGATAGGGCCGAAAGGTCACAGCTCAACGCGAGGCGGTGTCGTGACCATCACGATGCGGGCGGCCAAGATAGGCAACAAGGCATTACAATCCGGAGAAAAGCTCGGTTGGATGCGCTGGAATTGTTCCCTCGGCGATGAAATCGAGCAGCATCGTCAGGAGTTTTGGCAATTTGTGAAGGCCCACCAAGACGCCGTACTGCGTGGTCAATTAGCAGGGCCGATCAGTCCAACACAGGGCTATACCAGTTGCTCAGCCCATACGCTTGATGACGGTGAGCCAAAGTCATGGGTCATGTCACAAGTCTGTCGGAAGCACTATCCCCTGTTGGGGACTGAAGAAGGCTAACGCCGGGCCGGTGATGGGCCAGTCGCTTTCCTCTTACGTCTGGAGCTCGTGCCAGCGGCGCACGTACTCTTCGAACGCGAGGCAATAGGTCGCGTGGCTCCAGGTCAGCGGTGATACGGATAACGGTGCGCCAGTGAACGGATGCGCTTGTTCCGCGAGCACGCCGCTGTGCAGGGCGTGGTCGCATGCCCACTGCAGCAGCGCCTTGGCGGCGGTCAACTCCATCATCGACTGCGCGCTCGCGATCCCATGCTGGGCCAGCCACAGCGTGCAGATGAACCACGGATTGCCGGGTACATCCGCCGGGATGTCGCGCCAGCGCTGATAGTAGTCTTGCTCGTAGCGAGCGCAACCGCCCACGTCGGTCTTGAGCCACAGTCTATCTCGAATCGCGGCCACGGTGGATTCGATGCGCGGATCGCGCGGCGAGAGCATCCCGAAGTACCACAACCCGAACAGCGAACTGTCCACGGTCTCGTCGCGGACCACGCTGCCATCCTTGGCGAAGTTGATCATGCGAAGGAAGCGGTTCAGATCGGGCGCCCACAAGTACTTGCTCGTCGCTTGATGGATCTCTTCAGCCACCGCGTTGTACATGGTGCTGCGCCGTGACTCGCCAAAGAGCTCCGTGAAGTTCGCAGCTGCCCGCAGACCCGCCCACACCGCGCCCACGGTGAACGCGTGGATGCCATGGCGCTCCTCCCAGAGGTCGTACGACACCAGCGGGAGCTTCGTCGCGGGATCGCGATAGCGGCACATGAAGTCCGCACCGACCGTGATGATGCGCCGGTACAGCGGCTGGATGAACTCCACATCGCGATACTTCTTATAGTGCTCCCATAGCGCGTAGAGCACGAGCGCCGTCTCATCCTCTTGTATGGGAAGCTGTTCACGGCCCTGCGCATCCATCCAAGGATGCCATGAGGAGCCAAGCGAGCCATCGGGATTGTATTTGTGCAGCAAGTAGCCACCGGCGGTCATCGCGTCGGCGCAGAAGTTGAAGAACTTCGCCGCGGTGGCGTGGTGCCCGGCTTTGATGAGCGCGGTTGCAACCAATGCGCCGTCGCGCGGCCACATGTACGAATAGGTGTCGCGCGCGAAGCGCAGGATGTCGGTGTCGTTGGCCGCGATGATGGCGCCGTGGTTGTCGATCTGCGTCCGGATGATCAGCAGGCTGCGCTTGTACTGCGCTAAGAACCGCTCTTCCAAGTCGGCGGCATCGATGGGCTCTTTGTTGATCCACAGCCGCCAGTAGTCGAGCGTGCGCGACACGAAACGAGACGGCCCACGCTCGCGCACCAGGTCGTCCAGAGCATGCATCTCGCCGTACGACTCAGCGATCGCAAGCCAATGGTTGAAGATCACCTCGCTGCCGGCGGCAACGCTGGGGGCGTGCAGCGCGATGGTGCCATCCACGGAACCCTGCGCGATCGGGTTACGGCTGAGCGTGCCGTCCTCGGCGTCGCGCCAGGTCCCTTCCAGGTCATTGACCTCTTTGAGCCCGGTGGCCCATGAGGAGATACCGACGTGATGGCCCATCTCGTCGCCGACCTGCCCGTTCATGAGGAAATAACGCCGGCGCTTATATGCGACGAGCGCACCGAGATGCGGATGATACGCGAACGTGTCGCCGACCTCGTTGCCTTCTATGTGGAGGTCGTAATGGAAGAACATGCGGATCTCGCGTGCGCTGGGCGCGAGATTGGTGACCTGGAAACGCCGGAACAGAATCGTGCGATCGAAGTCCACCGCGTCGTTGCAGAGCAGACGGATCTGCAGGCCATCGTGCTCCATTGAAACGCGGCTGACGATTGAATCGTGTTCGTAGACGATCGAGCGTCGCCAGCCGTCGTCGGAGAACCAGGCGAACATGCCATCGACCCAAATGCCGGTCCGGTTGATGTCGCCGGGGCTATGGTTCTCGGAACCGACATACGGGAAATAGATATCCTGCAACTGGTAGAGCCCATCGAACGTGATGAGCATCGACCCGTTGCCTACGGGTATGTCGCGAGGCATGCGGCCTCATTATCGCAGGGACGGAAGCAGACCTTCGCTGCGCAGCAGGTCTCGCTACGCGGCGGTCTTGGGCTGACCTGAACCGGTCAATGCTTTGATGGCATCGGCCGTGTGATTGAAGATGCTGCAGTTGCGATCGCGGGCGCACAGCTCCAAGATGCGCAGCAGGCGTGGTGAGTCTGTCACGAGTCCCACCGACCCGCCCAGATCGCGAATGGTGCGCAGGGCGCTGACCAGCATGCCGAGGCCCGGTGAATCCATCGAACGCACGCGGCTGAGATCGAGCACGTAGCTCCAATTCCCGCGCTGTGCGCATGACATGACCGCCGTGCGCACGGCTTCCATGCCGTTCGCATCGAGATCGTCGCCCGCGGACACCACTTCGACCTCGCCCGAGGAGCTCGACTGCCCGGTTGCCGCGGAGCGGATCCCGAGGAGAGCGCTAAAAAACTTATCTCGCGGTTGCATAGTCATCCACCGCTTGTAGGACCAACCAAGCGAGGGTTCGTGACGCGGCTGGACCGTGCTGTCCCCTACTGTGACCCAGGCCCCGCCATACCATATGATTGGGCCCGACATAAGGGGCAGCCGCTGGGGGTTCCAGCGTGTCGGCAGGCTGCCGATAATAAATGAGAGACACCGAGCACAGGGGAGCTGATAAAGCCCAGATATGGATGAGGCAAAGTCTGCGGAGGCGGGTTCGGGCCCAGCCGCAGAGCCGTTGCGCGCGACCGGCGGCATAGCCGCCATCTTCGCCACGTCGAGCGGGGAGAAGGCCTTTGCCGCTCTGCACGACGTCTTTTATGCGCGTGGCATACGCCGCTTCACCGTCGCGACGATCGATCGCGACATCGCAAGCCCGGTCCACTATCACTATCATGCCGACCGCGCCCAACAGGTCGCCGAAACGCTGGACGCGCAGACGCTCGCGTTCGCGCTGGCCTGCGAGCAGCTGTGCGAGCTGCCCACGGTCGCGGGCGTGCGTCACCTGGACCCTGCGGCGCGGGGCACGCGCGGCCGCCTCGCCTACGCGCTGGTCTGTCCGATCAGAGTCGCCGGCGCCATCATCGGCTTCTGCGTCGTGCAATCAGAAACACCGTTCACTCCGACGGATTCGGTGCTGCTGGAGAGCGCTTCGGTGTTCGTCGGTCAGAATCTGGAGATCGCTCGCGAAGCGGCGCTGGGTGCACACGGCGCCAAGGCGCTCAACCTGCTGCTGGAGACTGCACGGGCGCTCTCGAGCGGGCTCGACCTGGCTGATCTGTTCGCAAAATTCCACACGCTCGTCGGGCGCGTCATGGACGCATCGCTTTTCGTCGCCGCGCTGTTGACCGAAGACGGCGAGCATTTGGAAATCGAGTACAGCGCCGAATTCGGCCGGCGTTCGGTTGATCGCGTTCGCCTGCCGCTGACGACGGTATCCGGTGACGTGATGCGCTCGGGCCACCCGGTCATCATCCGCCGCCCCGAAGATTGGAACGCGGTCCGATCGGTCACCCTCGGTGATGCTCACGAACCAGCCTCCGCGCTCATCGTGCCGATGAAGCTTGGCGACCGCGTGGTCGGCGTGCTGTCGGTGCAAAGCTCGCGCTCGAACTCGTATTCCGAGTCGGACTGCGACCTGCTGACCGCCATCTCCGAGCAAGCCGCGGTCGCCGTCGAGAACCTTAAGAACTTGCACGCCAGCACCCAGCGCGCGGCCGACCTCAACCTGCTCGTCGAAGTCGCAAGCGCCGTCTCATCCGAGCTGGACCTGCACCGCGTCTTCGCCAAGATCCACGAACAGGTCAAGCGCGTCATCGATGCGCCGCTGTTCTTCGTCGCGCTGCGCTCGGGTGAGAGCGATGCGGTGACGCTCGAATATCTCGTCGAAGGCGACCGGGTCTTCCCGCCCGCCGAGCACAACCTCAAAGGCACGATCGTCGGACGGGTCATCGAGAGCAGCAAGCCGGTGCTGGTGCGCAACACCGAAGAGCGCGACAAGCTCAGCAGCAAGCGCGTCGGCGAAGGTCCCACGACGGTGCAATCCATCGTGGCGGTGCCCATGAACGCCGGTGGCCGCACCATCGGCGCCATCTCGACGCAGTCCTATGAGGCCGATGCCTACGACGAGCGGCATCTCAAGCTGCTGTCGGCGATCGCTGAGCAATCCGCCGTGGCCGTGCAGAACGCGAAGCTTTACGAACGCGCCAAAGAACTGGCTGAGAACGACGCGCTCACCGGTCTACCGCATCAGCGCTCGGTGCAAGAACGGCTTGCCTACGAACTCAAGCGCGCCCGCCGCTCGAATGCGCGGCTGTCGCTGCTCATGATGGACATCGACAAGTTCAAGGCGTTCAACGACACGTACGGCCACCCGGTCGGCGACCGGGTGCTCAAAGAAGTGTCCGCGGTATTGCGCCGCGTGGCGCGCGAGACCGACGTCATCGGCCGCTACGGCGGCGACGAGTTCTGCGCCATATTACCCGATACGGATCGCGAAGCGGCCTGGAAGTTCGCCGAACGTCTGTCGGCGGAGGTCAGCCGCGAGCCGTTCACGATCGACGAGCGTCAGTCGGTGCCGATCCGCCTGTCCATCGGCGTCGCGGTTTATCCAGACGAATGCGAAGGGCGCGACGACCTGGTCGGCGTTGCCGATGCCGCGTTGTACGCGGCCAAGCGCGGTGAGGCGCAGCAGGCGGTCAAGTCCGAAGACATCATCGCTTTGCTCGAAGGCGATCTGCAACCGTTCGCGGCGTTCATCGCGGCGCTTGCGAACTCGGGTAAGATCAAGCGCGAGCAGCTCATCAAAGTGAACCGGCTCGCGGCAGAGTACGCCCGCGCCGCCTCCCTTGAAGAGCATCAGCGTCACGTGCTGCTGTGCGCCGCCGCGCTGCTCGACATCGGCGAGCTCGCCATTCCCGGGCTTATCCTGAGCAAGCCGGGCAAGCTGGAAAAAGAAGACTACGAGATCATCAAAAAACATCCCGAATTCGGGTACGAGATGCTCAACGGTCTCAAGGATTGCGAGGCGATCGCCACGGTGGTGCGCCACCACCAGGAGCGATACGACGGCACGGGCTACCCGCACGGCTTGCGCGGCGCGGATATACCGCTGCTTTCGCGGATCTTGGCTGTGCTAGAGGCTTATGTGGCGATGACGAGCGACCGGCCCTACCGGCGCGCGCTGGCGCATGACGAGGCGGTCAAAGAGCTTCAGAGCGGCGCGAGCACGCAGTTCGATCCGAAGGTGGTCGAGATCTTCCTCACCCTCAGTTTCGACTGATCGTTTCGCGTTTGTCGAGCGTGAGCTTGACGACCGCAAGCGCGAAGTGGGCGCCCTCATCTCTACGCACGAGATAGCCATCTGGGATCCGCTCGAAAATCGCAAAGCCGGCGGCTTGTGCCTCCTCGAGAGTGGCGAAGACCTTGATACCGTTCATGGCCGTCACGATGCGAGCGCGTCGGCCGTCGCTTCGGCGAGCGCTCGCCGCGCATCGCTCACGCGATCGACGATCGTCACCATGCGGGTCACGCCTGCGAAGTCCATGAGGCGGCGGACCGAAGGATCCGAGCACACGACGAGTGGCGTTGCGCCCGCTTCGTTCAATTTCTTGAGACCGGAGATGAGCGAGCCGAATCCTGAAGAGTCGACGGCTTTGGTCTTTGACATATCGACGATGACATAGGACGGCCGGCGCTGGGCCAGGCGCGCGATCGCACGGGCAAAGCTGCGTGCGCTTGAAACATCCAGGCTTGACCCGACCGCAATCGAGTCGCCGGATATCATGGTGGTGCCTTTTCGTAAAGGCAGCGGTAATGTGTTGTTGCTCTTCATGTCGATTTGACCGGCGTGACCGGCCCTCTCATTCTTCCCCTGTTCTACAATTGATACGCTGCAATGGTTACGCTGGTGTTAACTTGGTGCCGAAACTTCGTGCCGACTTTGTGCCATATGTCTCAGCTAGTTTGTTAAGGACGCGACGACTTGCAAACGCCGAAGCGCCTTGCTCGCTTACGGTATCCTTCGAGAAAGGAACGTTGGGGAGCCCTTAATTATTGACGCGCGGGCGTTAAAATCTAGTGAATTTTTGAGAAGCTCTCAGCTGCAGTCGACGGCGCAGAGGCTTTTCGGTAGTTTCCGAGGGTGATGCGCAGCGCTTCAAGCACGCGCTCGGGGTAGTCACGCTTTCTCTCAGGATACCCACCGAGGAAGTCTTCTATTTCCTTTGTCGTGAGCTGCTCGGCCTGATCGACCGTCTTGCCCTTGGCGAGCGTGGTGACGATCGCGCAGGTGGCGACCCCAAAGCCGCAGCCGGTCGTGAAATAGCTGATGTCATCGATGGTCTCGCCCGGACCGATCTTGACGTAAAAAGTGTACATGTCGCCGCACGAGTCGGAGAAATACTCGCCGGTCGCGGTGGGCTCTTCCATCTGGGCAAAGCCATGGCGGTTCGTCACGAGTTCCTGGAACTTGGGAAAATCCATTATCTATCTCCAGACATGGCGGCCACTTTCGGGGCGCCCGGTTGTGATTGTTTCGGCGCGGTAAGCTCGAATTCGCAGCGATCGTCCCCGCGCGAGATCGAACTCACCTGCAGCGGCTTTGCGGGCAGCACTTCCTCCATGAGCGTGTGCACCATGGAGCAAATCTCGGGGTGGGCCGTCACGGTGTCCTTGAATGGGCAGTTATACTCCCGAAACGCGTACCCAGAATCGGTCTTCTCATACTCGACGACCACGCCGCGTTCGCGCAAGAACTGAGCGAGCTCTGCGACCTTCTCCGGCAGCTCCTTACCGGCAAAGCGTCCGGCGTGGCGCTGCGCCGACCGGCGGCCGATGTTGGAGAAGAGCTCCTTGAGCTTACCCGGCCCGTCCTCGCGCTCCAGCTCCTCCAAGAGGATGTTGAGCAGCAGCGGATAGCGCTGCGGGAACAGGCGCTCGCCCTCTTCGGTCAGCGAGTAGACGAGCGTCGGTTTGGTGCGCCCGATGCGGCGTGCTTGCTCGGCGACCAAGCCGTCGCGCTCGAGGCGCGACAGGTGCTGGCGCACCGCGTTGGGCGTGATGCCCTGTTCCGCGGACAGCTCGGTTGCTGTGCGGGCGCGGTGGCGCTTGAGCGATTCGACGATCCGGCCTCGGGTCGTCTGGAAGAAACTCGACTCTCTCATAACTTTATGTGCACCCGTTCGTCCAGGCCCCCCTTGGGTTGCCTGGCGAGGGTGACACTGTTAGTATATAGAATGTAGCATAGATTTTCAAGACTTATCTTGACTATTCAATGGGCAAAGCCGTAAAATGAGAGCAAAGGCGTGCCCGATAGTAGCGTCGCGGGCATCGCCGTCGCATGTAGGCGAGGCGACCCCGGTCTAGACGTCATCCGCAGGAAAGGACCCTATGGCAGAGCGGCTTCTCGAGATTCGCGACCTCCACGTCAGCGTGGCTGACAAGGAGATCATCCGCGGTTTGAACCTCACCGTGGATCGCGGCACCGTGCACGCGCTCATGGGCCCCAACGGCTCGGGCAAGAGCACGCTCTCGCTCGCGCTTCTGGGTCATCCGAAATACACGGTCACCAAAGGCGACATCCTCTTCAAAGGCAACAGCATTCTGGATCTCCCTACCAACGAGCGATCCTTGCTCGGGATGTTCCTGGGCTTCCAGTATCCTTCGGCTGTGCCGGGCGTTTCGGTCGCGAACTTCATGCGCAACGCGCTTATGGCGCGGACCAAAGGAGCGGCGCCGCTCACGCCGGCGACCTTCAAGAAGCTGCTCGAGGACGGCATCGCTAAGCTCAAGATGGACCCATCGGTGCTGGGCCGCTATGTCAACGACGGTTTCTCGGGCGGCGAGAAAAAGCGCCTCGAGATCCTGCAGGCGCTCGTGCTGCAGCCCGAGCTCGAGGTGCTGGACGAGACCGATTCTGGTCTGGACATCGACGCGTTGCGCATCATCGCCGAAGGCATCGAGGCGCAACGCAGCCCCGAGCGCTCGATCCTGCTCATCACGCATTACCAGCGCATCCTCAACTACTTGAAACCGGACTTCGTGCACGTCATGGTGCGCGGCAAGATCGTCAAAGAAGGCGGACCCGAGCTCGCACACGAGCTCGAAGCCAAGGGCTACGATCCGCTCATCAAAGAGCTCGTGGAGGCATAACCAAATGGCAACCCAGCCGCAAACGCTCGTCGACAAAGATTATAAGTACGGTTTTCGCGACGAGACCAGCAACTACGCGTTCAAAGCGCGCAAGGGCATCGACCACGACATCGTCGAGCAGATCTCGCAGATGAAGGGCGAGCCGCAGTGGATGCGCGATTTCCGCCATCGCTCGCTCGACATCTTCCTCGCCAAGCCGATGCCGCCGTGGGCCGACCTCGAAGCGCTGGGCCAGCTAAAATTCGACGACATCTACTATTACATGCGTGCGTCCGACGTCGAAGGTAAAACCTGGGAAGAGGTCCCCGAGGAGATCAAGCGCACCTTCGACCGCCTCGGCGTGCCGGAGGCGGAGCGCAAATTCTTGGGCGGCGTGACCGCGCAATACGATTCCGAGGTCGTCTACCACAGCATCCGCAAGGACCTCGAAGCGCTGGGCGTGCTGTTCGGCGACATGGACACCGCGCTGCGCGAGCATGAGGACATCGTGCGCGAGCACTTCGCCACGGTCATCCCGCCTGCCGACAACAAGTTCTCGGCGCTCAACTCGGCCGTGTGGTCGGGCGGATCGTTCATCTGGGTGCCACCGGGCGTCCACGTGGACATCCCGCTGCAGGCGTATTTCCGCATCAACGCCGAGAGCATGGGCCAGTTCGAGCGCACGCTCATCATCGCCGAGCCGGGCTCCTTCGTGCACTACATCGAGGGATGCACCGCCCCCACGTATTCGAGCAACTCGCTGCATTCGGCCGTGGTGGAGCTCATCGCCAAGGAAGGCGCGCACATCCGCTACACGACGATCCAGAACTGGTATAAGAACATCTATAACCTCGTGACCAAGAGAGCCATCGCGCACAAGAACGCCCATGTCGAGTGGGTGGACGGCAACATCGGATCCAAGCTGACCATGAAGTACCCGTCGGTCTACATGGTGGGCGAAGGCGCCCGCGGCGACGTGCTCTCGATCGCTTACGCCAGCGATGGTCAGCATCAGGACGCGGGATCGAAGATGATCCACGCCGCGCCGAACACGACCTCGCTCATCACGAGCAAGTCGGTGAGCAAGAACGGCGGTCGCACGAGCTATCGCGGCCTGGTCAAGGTGTACGAAGGCTGTGACGGCGTCAAGTCCAACGTGCGCTGCGACGCGCTGCTCATGGACCCCGAGTCGCGCTCGGACACCTACCCGACCATGGAGGTCGACGCCAAGAACGTGCGCATCGAGCACGAGGCGACGGTCTCGAAGGTCGGTGAGGAGCAGCTGTTCTACGTCATGAGCCGCGGTCTGACCGAAGTCGAAGCGACGACGATGATCGTCAACGGATTCTTCGAGCCCTTCGTCAAGGAACTGCCCATGGAATACGCCGTCGAGCTCAACCGGCTCATCGCCCTTGAGATGGAAGGCTCCGTCGGCTGACGATTGACGTGACAGACACCCTGACGCAACCGAATCTCCAGCGCGCCGCGATCGAGCGCCTCGCCGGAGCCGAACCTTCCTGGCTCGCGCAGGCGCGGCTCGCCGCGTTCGCGCGCTACGAAGCACTCCCCATGCCGACCGAACAGACGCCGGGCTGGCGTCGTCTGTCGCTTGAGGGCCTCGATCTGCGCGCCCCACAACCCGCGCCCACGCGTTTCGTCGTCCGCGCCGCGCACGCCGATCGCGAGCGGGGTCTCGTGACCTGTTCGATCGCCGAGGCGCTTGCCACTCATCCCGATCATTTGCGCGAAGCGATCGCGTTGCCACACGCCGGCAAGTCGGTCGGCCGTTATGCCGCGCTCGCGGAAGCTGCGTGGCAAGGCGGGGTGTTCGTGTTCGCCCCGGCGGGCTTTGCGGCCAGCGAACCTATCTTCATCGAACTGCTGGAGGGCGGCTACCCCCGCATCGTCATCGTCGCTGGCGCGAATGCGGCGTTGACCATCGCCGAACTCCATCGCGAAAGCGATCCGCTTTCTTCTGGCATCGTCGACATCGCTTGCGGCGACGGTTCGCGGGTCCGTTACGCCCACGTGCAAGATTGCTCGCGCACGAGCACGGTCTTCTCGCATCAGCGGGCCGTCATGGGACGCGATGCAAAGTTCATCAGCCTGAACTTCGGGATCGGCGGCCGGCTGGCGCGGACCGACGTTGAGGTCGAGCTGCAGGGGTCCGGCTCCGAAAGCGATATGCTGGGGCTCGTGTTCGCAGAAGAGCACCAAGAATTCGATTACCACACCCTGCAGGGCCATCGCGCGCCCAACACACGCAGCGATCTGCTCTTCAAGAGCGCGCTGGACGACCAGTCCCATTCGGCCTACACGGGCGTCATCATCATCGACCGGGGCGCTCAGCGCAGCGACGCGTATCAGGCCAACCGCAACTTGTTGCTCAGCGATGGTGCCCGCGCGGACACAGAACCAATGCTGGAGATCGAAGCAGATGACGTGCGCTGCACGCACGGCGCAACCGTCGGCCCGGTGGACGACGAACAGCTCTTCTACGCAGAGACCCGCGGCCTCGCGCCGGATGCGGCCGCGCGTCTGATCGTCGAAGGATTCTTCCAAGAGGTCTTTGAGAAGTTCGGCGAACCGGCCGTGACGGAATCGTTGCGCGCCAGGGTGACGCCGCATCTCGAGCGGGTCGGCGCCCAGTAGCCATGTCCGTGCAGACGGTCCCGGTGGCCCGAGTCGATGAGATACCAGAAGGTAAGGTCGTGGTGGTCGTGGCGGACGGCCGGCGCATCGCGCTATGCAAGTACGGCGGCA
Source organism: Vulcanimicrobiota bacterium (assembly GCA_963764965.1). Lineage (GTDB taxonomy): Bacteria > Vulcanimicrobiota > Vulcanimicrobiia > Eremiobacterales > Eremiobacteraceae > JAFANK01. Next base: position 45,854 of record CAVXUM010000003.1, on the reverse strand, counting down.
CGATCTATGCAATCGATGACGTCTGCACGCACGACCGTGGCCCGCTTGGCCAAGGCGAGCTGATCGGCAAAGAGATCGAATGCCCGCGTCATGGCGCGCGCTTCGACGTGACCACGGGCGGCGTCACCCGTCTGCCCGCAGTCCGTCCGGTCCGCACCTACCCGGTACACGTCGATGACGGGCAGGTGTCGGTCGAGGTGTCCTCGTGAAGAGCGCGCTCCAAGCTCAGGATATGCCACTCGCGCTGACGGCGGCAGAGGTCGCCAGCATCCGCGCCGATTTTCCGATCCTGAACGAGCGGCCGCACGGCAAACCGCTGGTGTTCCTGGACAGCGCGGCATCGTCGCAAAAGCCTATCCAGGTCATCGACGCCATGGACGACTACTATCGCCGCTACCACGCGAACATCCACCGCGGCGTCTACCACATCAGCGAGCTTGCCACGGAAGCGTACGAGGAAGCGCGGGCCAAGACCGCGCGTTTTCTGGGATCGCCGTGCGCGGCCGAGTGCATCTTCGTCCGCAACGCCACAGAAGCGCTGAACCTCGTCGCGTACTCGTGGGGGCGCAGCAACATCCGCAAAGGCGACGTCATCCTGTTGACCGAGATGGAGCACCATTCCAATCTCGTCCCCTGGCAGATCCTCGCGCACGAGCGCGAAGCGCGGCTGCGTTTCGTGCCCATCACATCCGACGGCCGGCTGGATCTGACCGACCTTGACAAGCTGCTCGACGGCGCCAAGCTTTTCGCGTTCACCGCGGTGAGCAACACGCTCGGCACGATCAATCCGACCAGCGAGCTGTGCGCCCGGGCGCGCGCCGCCGGGGCGGTTAGCGTCGTCGACGCGTGCCAAGCGGTGCCGCGGATGACCGTCGATGTGAACGATTGGCAGTGCGATTTTCTGGCGTTCTCGTCGCACAAGATGCTCGGTCCGACCGGCATCGGCGTGCTGTGGGGACGCAAGGCGCTGCTGGACGCCATGCCCCCGTTCCTTTCCGGCGGCGGCATGATCAACGTCGTCTCGTACGAGTCATCCACCTATGCCGACGTGCCCGCGCGCTTCGAGGCCGGAACGCCGGCCATCGCCGAGGCCGTGGGTCTCGGCGCCGCGATCGACTATCTGCATGCCATCGGCCTTGACCGCATCCACGCGTACGAGCATGAGCTGGCGCGCATCGCGCTCGAGAAGCTTGGGCGTCAGTCCAACGTCACGATTTATGGACCGTCGATCGAGTACCGCACGGGCGTCATCTCCATGACGGTAGGCGATATCCACGCCCACGATCTGGCGAGCATCCTCGACAGCGAAGGCATATGCGTGCGTGCCGGGCACCACTGCAACCAACCGCTCATGGAAAAGCTTGGCATCCCGGCGACGACCCGCGCCTCGTTCTACATCTACAACACGCCCGCCGAGATCGACGTCCTTATCGCAGGCATCGATAAGGCCAAGCGGATCTTCAAGATCGCGTGACGGGGCCGTCATGACGAACGATTTCGGCGGGATGGAAGCGCTCTATCGCGACTTCATCCTGGACCATTACCGCAACCCGCGCAACGCAGGCACGCTCGAGTCTCCTGACGCGACGTTTGAAGACAACAATCCGCTGTGCGGCGATCGCATCCGCATGGACGTGAAGCTGCAAGACGGCGTCGTGGCGGACATCAAATTCAAAGGCCGAGGCTGCGCCATTTCACAGGCGTCCGCCTCGCTGCTCACCGAGTCGGTCAAGGGCAAGACGCTCGCCGAGATCGCGCGGATCGGCAAAGAGGGCGTGCTCGAGAATCTTGGGATCGAAATCTCCGCGGCTCGGCTCAAATGCGCGCTGCTGGGCCTGAAGGTGCTCAAACAGGCGCTGGCGCTGCAATACGAAGCTTCAGAAGAAGAGAAGGCGTATCCGGACGGTCGCCCTTCCTAGCTAGGACCCCTGATAGACGACCTCGATGCGCAGGCCGCTTGGGTCGCGCACCCACATCGCGTAATAATCCTCGCCCATCTCAGAGACGACCGCGGGCGGATCATCGATATCAGCACCCAGCTCGTCCAGGATGCTGGCGCATTCATCCACCTTGGCGCGTGAATCGGCCGTCAGGGCGAGGTGGTCGAATCCCACCCGGCGCTCGCCATCGTAGAGATCGTCCTTGAGGCTCTTGCCCTTGATGATGATGATCTCAAAACCATCGCGCTGATAGCCGAACGATTCGTCCTTTTCGAAGACCAAGTCGAAGCCGAGCGCCGGCAGCAGAGCGCCATAGAACTTCTTCGCGACGTTGAACGCATCCGTGCCTATAGACAGGTGATGGATGGGATGAACTGGCATGGCCACCTAGTTGCGACGAATCAACGAGCTATTTCCTGCCCGCCGAGCGTCTTTTGCACGTAAATGTGGACCACGACACGATTGGTACTGACAGCCCGCTACACCAGCGAGCGCTGCCGGGCGGTCATCCGCGTCTTGCGCCGCGCCTCCTCGGTCAGGTCCTTTTTGCGCAAGCGTATCGACTTCGGCGTCACTTCGATCAACTCGTCGTCGTTGATGACCTCAAGCGCCCGCTCGAGCGTACAGTCGTCTCGGGCGGCGTGAGATTCGGCGCGTCGTCCGAGCCGGATGCGCGCATGTTGGTGAGCTTCTTGGCTTTGCAGACGTTGACGGTGATGTCGTCCTCGGTCTTGCCGCGGCCGACGATCATGCCTTCGTAGACCGCCGTCTGCGGTCGCGATGAAGAACGTCCTCGCGTTGCAGGTTGTCGAGCGCATACGCGGTGGCCATGCCGGTCTCCGCGCTGATGAGCGCGCCGAAGCCACGCTCGCTCGGCAACGGCTCCAGCTCCTCGTGGTCGTAGTAGATGTGGTTGATGACGGCGGTGCCGCGCGTGAGCGTGAACAGCTCGCCGCGCAGGCCGAACAGCGCGCGGGTCGGCATCGTGTACTCGAGGCGGCGCTGCGAGCCCAGCGTCAACATGTTCAGCATCTTGCGCGCGTCGCCTGCCCAGCGCTTCGATGACCGGCGCCGGCATGCGCGTCGGCGACGTCGACCACGACGTACTCGACCGGTTCGAGCGTCTTGCCGTCGCGTTCGATGAAGATGACTTGCGGCTTGGAGACCCGAGCTCGTAGCCTTCGCGGCGCATGGTCTCGATCAGCACGGAAAGATGCAGCTCGCCGCGGCCGGACACGCTGAACGTGTCCGGTGACGGCGTCGGCGCGACACGCAAGCGCGACGTTGCTCTCGAGCTCCCGCTCGAGTCGGTCGCTTATGTGCCGGCTGGTGACGTACTTGCCGTCGCTTGCCCGGCGAACGGAGTCGTGTTGACGAGAAAGTCGACCGAGACGGTCGGCTCGTCGACCAGCACCGCATCGACCGCTTCGGGATGCTCGCGCCGTCGGCCAGCGTCTCGGCGATGTTCACGTTCTCGACGCCGAGCATCGCGACGATATCGCCGGCGCGCGCCTCTGCCAGTTCGCGGCGTTGCAGGCCGTAGAAGTCGTAGATCTTCGTGACGCTGTGAGTCGTCGTGCCCTCGCGCGTTGATGCGCACCACCGCATCGCCAGGTTGCGAACCGACGCCGCGGAAGATGCGCCCGATCGCGATGCGGCCGACGTATTCGTTGTGGTCGATGTTCGAGACGAGCATCTGGAACGGCGCCTTCGTCGTCGCCCGGCGGCTCGGGCACGTGCCGGATGATGGTGTCCATCAGCGGCTGGAGATCGATGCCGGCACGTCGAGATCGAGCGTCGCCGTGCCCGGCGCGAGCGTTCGCGTAGACGACGGGGAAATCGAGCTGGTGGTCGGCGCAGCCGATGTCGATGAAGAGCGCGAGCACTTCGTCGAGCACTTCTTTGGGGCGCGCATCCTTGCGGTCGATCTTGTTGATGACCGTGACGACCGGCAGATCTTGTTCGAGCGCTTTGCGCAGCACGAAACGGGTCTGCGGCAGCGGGCCTTCGGCCGCGTCGACGAGCAGGAGCACGCCATTGACCATCTGCAGCACGCGTTCGACCTCGCCGCCGAAATCGGCGTGGCCGGGCGTGTCGACGATGTTGATCTTGATCTCGTCCCACAGGATGCCGGTGTTCTTCGCCAGGATGGTGATGCCGCGCTCGCGCTCGATCGGGTTGGTGTCCATGATGCGCTCGCCGGCCGCGGTAGGATCGCGAAAGACGCCGGCTTGACGAAGCATGGCGTCGACGAAGCGTCGTCTTGCCATGGTCGACGTGGGCGACGATGGCGATGTTGCGAATATCGTTTCTTGTTTGCATTCAACCTCTTCATTACGACGATGGCGCGGGGATGCCTCGCGCAGGCGCGCCACGACACCGAAACGAAGCGACTTTCGCATGCCAAACGCATCAGATGGCGGCGATGACCTGCGCCAAGAACTGCATCCATACGGGGACCCCGCCGGGGTTGCGCCCGACCTCGATCCCACGTACGACCCGCGTAAGGACAACGCCGTGCGCACCATCGGCGTCATGGGCTCTGCCGGCGGCGAACTGGATATCCGAAGATCCGCAAGCGATGCTACGATCTGGGAGTCGCCATCGCGCAGGCTGGCTGCGTGCTCGTCACCGGTGCCTGCCCCGGCTTGCCGTACGACGCGGCGCGCGGGCGCGAAGGCTGCAGGTGGACTGTCCGTGGGCATCTCGCCCGCGCTCTCGCGCAGCGAGCATGTCTTGCGCTACGACTCGCCGGTCGATGAGTTCGACGTCATCATCTACACCGGTAGCGGTCTGATGGGACGCGAGGTCGACAACATCCACTCATCCGACATCGTCATCATCGTAGGCGGACGCTCGGGAACGCTCGGCGAGTTCGCGATCGCCTACGATGAAGGAAAGCTCATCGGCATTCTCGCGCACAGCGACGGCATCGCGGACGACCTCCCGGATATCGTGCCCAAACTACGAAAGAAGACCGGCGCACGGCTCATCTACGAAGCCGATCCGACAGAGCTCGTCTCGCAATGCATCGCTGTCTATCAGCGCGAGCACTACAAGCACCCGTCCATGTTCGTCGAGAACCCGGACCGAGGGGAGCACACATGGCCCGCATCACGTTCATCGGCGCGGCCGGAGTCGTAACCGGCAGCAAGCATCTGCTGGAGACCGATACCGGCGCGCGCGTGCTGCTGGACTGCGGTCTCTACCAAGGCCTGCGCGAGCTGACCGAGCGCAACTGGACGCCGCCGCCGGTCGATCCGGCGCGCCTGGACGCGGTGCTGCTCTCGCACGGCCACCTGGATCATTGCGGATATCTGCCGGCGCTCGTGCAACAAGGCTTTCATAAGCCCATCTACTGCACGCCGGCGACCGCGGATGTCACTGAGCTCGTGCTGCGCGATTCAGCCGGGCTGCAAGAAGACGAAGCCGCGCGTGCTGCCAAACACCCCGAGCGAGATTTGCACACGACGCCGCTCTACACCGAGGCCGATGTCGACCAGGTCGTGCCGCTGTTCTCCAAGGTCGGCTATGACGACATGCGCAGCGACATCCCGGGCTGTCGCTTCCGCTTTAGCGACGCCGGCCACATCCTCGGTTCCGCGATCATGGAGATCTGCTTCGACACGCGCAAGCTCGTCTTCACCGGCGATTTAGGCCGCTATGGCCGGCCGCTGCTGCGCGATCCTTCCGTCATCGCCCAAGCCGACTACGTGCTGTGCGAATCGACCTACGGCGACCGGCTGCACCCGCAGAACGACCCGCAAGACGACCTCTGCGCCGTTATCGCCGACGCGCAGCAGCGTAAAGGCGTGCTCGTCATCCCATGTTTCGCCATTGGTCGCACGCAAGAAGTCCTCTACGCGATCGGCAGGCTTCAGGCCGAGTCGAAGATCGGCAGCGATATCGCGATATACGTCGACAGTCCGATGGGCATCTCGGCCGATGCGATCATGGAACGACACCCTGAAGCGACGCGCTTCAGCCTACGCGATCGCTTTGGCCCGGGCGACCTGTGCATCGGCGCGCAGCACACGACGAATGTCACGACGCAGCAAGATTCGATCGCGCTCAACGACATCCAGGCGAAGGCGATCATCATCGCGTCCAGCGGCATGGCGGCCGGCGGGCGCGTGCTGCATCACTTGCGCAACCGGCTCTCCAGGCCCAACGATACGGTGTGCCTCGTGGGCTTCCAGTCGCCGGGAACGCTCGGCCAGCAACTGCTCTCCGGTCAGAAGAAGCCGTCGGTGATGGGCGTGCCGGTGCAGGTAAACGCCAACATCACGCACATCGACGGGTTCTCGGCGCACGCCGACCGCAACGAACTGCTGCGTTGGTTCGGGGGCTTCGCCTGCAAACCGACCACCTATATCGTCCATGCAGATCCGAAACCGGCGGCGTCGCTTGCGGCCGCGGTGCACGATAAATACGGCATCGACGCCAGCCCAGCGCAGCAGGGCGAAGTCGTGCAGATCTGACGCAGTTTAGGGTGCGGCGTTAGGAAAAGGGGTTAGCTCCGGATTAGGGACCCGTCGGGCGACCACGCTCGAGCAGGTCGTCGGTGCCATCGCCGTCCTGAGCAAGCCGCTTGTCCGCCCAATCGCGCCACGCTCTGCGGCGGTCGTACTCAACGACAGGATCGACGTGCAATACGTCATCTTCGGTCAGCTCTCTGGCCAGGTCTAACGGAAACGACAGCATAGCGCGATCCCCCCTGTGCCCTCATTATACCCGGGCGCAGATGGCACAAACCATATGCCAAAAGTATTCTTTCGGATGGTGGAATCAGGGGTCGACTAGGAAAGACGTCTCAGGTGTTCGGCGATGATCTGGTCAGCCGCGCTCTTAGGATCGAGTTCGCGCCGCAACACGGCGGCCAAGATGTTCTCCATCTTCCCGTTGCGCCCCAGGTTCTCGTTGACGAAGGCGCCCACACCGCGGGTCACGGCCTCCAGCACTTCTTCGCGCAAGCGGTCGCGCGCGCGACCCATGCGCTCGTCGGCGCTGATGACCAGGCGATGGCGCTGGCAGGCATCCCACACCTTGTCGACGCCTTGACCCGTGATGGCCACCGTCTCGACGATGGGCGGGACCCAGCGCCGGCGGCGCTCCTCGGCCCCGCCAAGAGTGAGCATGGCGCGCAGGTCGGCGACCGTGATCGCAGAGCCGGGCCGGTCGGCCATATTCACCACGAAGCAATCGGCGATCTCGAGCAAACCCGCCTTGATCGTCTGGACGCTGTCGCCTAAGCCCGGGACGGTGACGACGACGACCGTATCGGCGACTTTCATGACCTCAAGCTCGACCTGCCCGACGCCGACCGTCTCGACGAGGATGACGTCGCAGCCGAAGGCGTCGGCCGCCCGGATGACATCGCGAGTCGTCGGCGCGAGCCCACCCGGCGTATGCCGCGCGGCCATGCTGCGGATGAAGACGCCCTCGTCACCTGCGTGTCGTTGCATGCGAACGCGATCGCCCAGCACCGCGCCGCCGGTGAACGGGCTCGAGGGGTCGACCGCGATGACGCCTACCGAGCGCCCATCTTTGCGGATGACCGAGATCAGCGCATCCACTAGTGTGCTCTTGCCTGAGCCTGGCGGGCCGGTGACGCCGATAATGTGCGCGTGACCTGTGCGCGGGTATAGCGCAGACACCAGCTGACCCGCGTCGGCATCGTTGTTTTCGATCTTGGTGATCGCCTTGGCAAGCGCGCGCCAGTCGCGCGCGATGACGCGGCGCGCGAGATCCATAGCCTCGGCTGATTCGCGTTCCGCTGGAGGTCGTGCGCTCATGCAGCTTAGGCTTCCCGCCATCTTTCATCTGAGCCTGTCGGCGTGCAGGGTAAAGGCTGCGTTCGCACCCAAGCTCATGCGGATGCAAACCGCCGGCGCGCGCCTCACCGTGCGAAAACCCTTTAGCCTGTTCTCGACGGTCGTCTCGCACGGCTGGTACCAGACGCTGCCCTATCGCTGGATCGAAAGCGACGCGGCTTTGCTGCGGGCGGAAGCATTACGCGACGGACGCGTCATGCTGGTGCGCATCGAAGAGGCGAAGTCCTCGCGGCGAGGGCATATCGATCTGGCCGTCACCGTGACGGGCGAGGCTGCCAAAGATCCGGGCATCGCCGCCGAGATGGCGCGCCGAGCCGGGGTGATGCTGCATGCAGATGAGGACCTGCGCGGCTTTTACGACCTGTGCCGCACCGTGCCGGATTTGCACGAAGCGCTTGCGCAGGGTGCGGGGCGCTGCATGCGCGCCCCCACGCTGTGGGAAGATGTCATCAAGACGATCTTGGGCACGAACGTCACCTGGCGGCAAGCAGTCAGCATGATCAACCGCCTCGCGCAACTGGGCGATCCATGTCCGGCGGACCCCAGCCTGCGCGCCTGGCCGACGCCGGGTCAGGTGGTGCGCGCCAAGGAGAAATTCTTGCGGGATGCCGTACGAGCCGGATACCGCTCACCGTACATCATGGAGCTTGCAGCGGCGCAGAAATCGGGCGCTTTGGACTTGGATGCGATCGATGCCGCAGCGCGCACTATGACCGAAAGCGAGCTGTACAAGGCGCTCGTCGCACTCAAAGGCGTCGGGAAATCATCGGCCCATTTCTTGATGAATCTGCTCGGACATTACGACCATCTGCCGGTGGACTCGGCGACCTACGCCTACGCCAAACGCGAGCTCTTTAACGGCAAGCGACCGACCGAAAAGCAGATCCGCAAGCTCTTCGCTCGCTACGGGAAGTGGCAGTCGCTCGCATACTGGTTCGGCCGATGGGAGCCGCGTTTTGAATGGTGGGAGCCGGTCAAAGACGCATGATCCTACACGCCGACCTGGACGCTTTTTATGCCAGTGTCGCCCAACGCGACGATCCCACGTTGCGCGGCAAGCCACTCGTGGTCGCGGGATCGAGCCGTCGCGCCGTGGTGCTAACCGCGTCATACGAGGCGCGCCCATTCGGAGTGCGCAGCGCCATGCCGCTCTATCAAGCGCGCGAGCGGTGCCAGAACCTCGTCGTTGTTCCACCGGATTTTACGAAGTATCGGGAGGCCAGCGGCTGCGTGTTCTCGATCTTCCGCGAGTGCGCCCGCGCCGTCGAAGGACTCTCGCTGGATGAAGCGTTTCTCGATCTTGGGGACATCGGGCTTGACGCTGCCATCGAAATCGCCAAGCGGCTCAAAGAGCGAGTGCACGCCGAAACGTCGCTCACCATCTCGGTCGGCGTCGCCTCCGCCAAGATGGTTGCGAAGATCGCGAGCGACGACGGCAAACCTGATGGATTGGTTGCGATCCCACCCGGCACGGAGGCCGAGTATCTCGCGCCCAAACCCGTGCGCAGGCTGTGGGGCATCGGACCTAAGACCGAGCAGCGTCTGGTAGGCCGCGGCCTGGAGCAGATCGGACAGATCGCGTCTTTATCTGACGAGCATCTGCACGCGCTTTTCGGCCGCTGGGGCGCTGGGCTGCGGGATCTCGCGCGCGGTATCGATCCGCGACCGGTCAGCGAGGATTGGGAAGCGCGATCGATCTCGAGCGAAGAGACCTTCGAGCATGACGTGAGCGAGCTCGCTGATCTGAAACGCGTCGTGCTGACGCAGGCGGTCGAACTGGCCGAGCGCTTGCAGCGCAAAAATCTCGCGGCCTATACGGTCGGCATCAAGGTGAAATTGTCGGATTGGCGGGTGTTCGGGCGCCAGACGTCCTTTGTGGAACCGGTTGAGGACGCCGACACGCTCGCACAAGCCGCCGTACATTGCCTCATAAAGGCTGCGGTCGGCCAGCCGGTGAGGCTCATCGGCGTGCGGGTCACGAACCTCGTGTCGAGCCCAGCCAGGCAGATCAATCTCTTCGGCGCCAGTGGACGTTAGACTCAAAGCGCAGCGATGGCGGCGGCGCCGGGGCCAGCGGCGCAGACGGCGCTTGCTGCTCATATTCCTCGGCATTGTCTTCATCGTGGCGATCGTCGTCGGGTTTGTCGTACTTCGCCCACATGGGGGCATCAGGGTGCGGCCGCAACCAACGCCCGCGATGCGCGTGTATCGTAAGACCTCGTGGCTGCGCGCGGGCGCGCCCTGGTCGCCGCAAGAGACCGCGAAGTTCGCGCTCGATATGAGCGCCATCGCAAACGCAGCCGCGTTTCCCGCGTCGACGGGCATGCTCATCATCGATGGCCGCGATGGCAGCGTGCTCTATAGCCGCAACGCGCGAGCGTCGCTGGTTCCAGGATCGACGATGAAGTTGGTCACTGCCGCCGCGGCGCTGGACGCGCTTGGTTCGGATCATCGCTTCACGACATCGATCGTGTCTGACACCGCACCAGCGGGCGGCGCGGTTGACGGAGGCATCTGGCTTGTTGGCGGCGGTGATCCGGAGCTCACAAGCGACGATCTTCGTCGCGGCATCCGTCACATGCAGTCGGATGGCGTCGATCGCATCGCGGGAAACGTGTATGCCGACGGCACGAAGTACGGGCCCGATCGCGTAAGCGCCGACTGGCAAAGCGACGACTTGCAATACGGATGGGCCGCGCCTGCGAGCGCGCTCTCCATCGATGGTGGGTCCGTCCAGTTCACCATCACCCCGCGAGCTGGAACGCAAGCCGACGTCGCGGTGGACCCACCCGGTCATCGAGTCATCGCTTCGGTTGATACTGCCAGCTCCGGCGCTGACAACACCCTGCGCATCGATCTACTGCCAGGCGATGCGGGCTATGAGGTCAGAGGTCAGATCCCCTACGGGGCGCCTCAGAAATATTGGCGGGCGGTGCCGCATCCGACGCGCGCCGCCGCCGTATCGCTGCTTGCGATGCTGCGACTCGCCGGCATCGAGGTTGGTGGATCCGCACAGGTCGGCCAGGCGCCTGCACAAAGCACCGCGCTGTGGCGACATGCCTCCAGACCGCTCGACCAGATCATCAAGCAGATGTTCTTGCTCAGCGACAACCATTACGCAGAGGAGCTGCTTCGCGCGGTCGGATGGAAAGCTACGGGCATAGGAGACTTGCGCGGCTCGCTTGCCGCCGAACGTTCGTTCATGACCGACAATAGGATTCCGACAGCCGGCGTGGTGTTGGCAGACGGGTCCGGCCTATCTGCGAATAACAGGCTGACCGCCCAGTCCCTCGTGGCGACGCTCCAGTTCTTGCTGAACGAACCACTGCCCGAGCCCGCCTTTTCTCTTTTGCCACGCGCCGGTATAGAAGGCACGGTATCGGTCCGCAACCTTGCACCTGGCGTGAAGGGCCGCGTGTTCGCAAAGGACGGGTACATCGAAGGCGCGAGCACGATCGCTGGCTACGTGCTGACGGCGCATCATGGCCCCGTGATCTTCGCGTTCTTGGTCAACAACTGGCAGTATGGGCTCGACGCCGTGTGGGCGGATGAAGACCGCATGCTCAACCAAATCGCGAGCTGGTGATCGCCCCTCACACGTGGGCGATGTTGGTGCCGGGGAAATACGCCTGTAAGATCTGTGCTGCAGACATGCCGACTTCTGCCCGGCCGCGCGCTCCCCACTGACACATCCCCACGCCATGGCCGACGCCGTGCCCGACGAGCGCGAAGTTCGATCCATCACGATTGACGTCGAACATGGCGCTCGGGATGACCTTGTATCCGAGCACGCCCAGCGCTCGCTGATAGAATTCTCGGCCGGCCAATGTTACGGTGAAGCTCGAGCCCGTCGCGGATACTGTCTTCACACGTCCGTCCGGCCACCGGTCGGAAATCGAGATGGCGTTAAGCTGATCGGCAGGCATGTCCACAATCCGTGCCATCGGCGCCACCCCCACGTCGTTCTTCCAACGGAAATACGGTGCGCCGGAGCAGTAGGCCCGGCCACTCTGATCCAGGTCCGGCACGCCACCGAGATAAGGAGGCGACGGCTGCCCGGTCAACTCGATCGAGGCCGCCGTATGCCCACCGCAAGACGAGCTGTAGAACACCGAAGCCGGCGCATTCGCCCAGACGACGATCTGACCCGCGGTGTCCGATGCAGCTTTCACGAGACTCGGCGCGACTCCAGCGATGCCACGATACACTTGGGCCGAAGTGTCATCGTTGAGATCGTAGTCGCGGTCGGCGTGCGAGATGCGCGTTCGCGCGGCATACGTACGCACGGCGATGGCCTGCGCGCGCAAGGACTCGACCGCCCATCCTGGGCTGACCTCGGCCGACATCACCGAGGCCACGTAGGTCTCGACGTCAACCTGGTCGACCACGAACAACTCGTCACCTCGCAGCTGGACGAACAGAGTGCCTGGATAGGAGCGCTGGATCGTTTCGCCATTCTTCGCGCTGGCGACGGTGTCCAGGTACGGCGCGCCGCTCAGTGCGACCACGTCCGCACCAAGCGGCTTGGTCACGCCGCCCGTCGTCAGCGTCCTCGTGGGCACGTCGATGGCGCTGCCGCCGGCCACGAGCCGCGTGATCGACAAGCCCGCGAACAGCCGCACGCGAAGTGGTGCCGAAAGATCGGTCGCCTGCCCCAACGCGCGCGACGTGAGGGCGAAATAGCCGCCGGCTCCGGCGAGAACGGCTATGAAATCGCGCGCGCTGCACGAAAAGTCCAAGTGCTCGTACATATTTCCGCACAGCGTTGTCGCCTGGACGAGCGCTGTCCTGGGTGGCCGATGTAGGCAGTCACGCACGCGGCGTGGAAACCCACGCGGATGATAAAGCAGCCGCTGGCCGTTTTTTTATGCGCTGTTGCGACGATCTCGGTCGCCTGTGCAAGTCCGACGAGCACGTCTCCCGCGGGCAGCGCTAGTGCCGCGATCGCGGCAAATGGTCCCTACACGAAAGCGCCGGCGCTAGGGATCCATATCGGCACCCTACCGCACGGCCGGTACGACGCGATAACGGACGTCGCCGGCGTGAGAGTCGGGCAAGTGACGCACATCGAGGGATCCGGCAAGCTCGTTCCCGGCGTCGGCCCCATCAGAACTGGGATCACCGCGATCATCCCGCGCACCGATATCTGGCACAACCGGCTCTGGGCGGCCGTCTGGCCGCTCAACGGCAACGGCGAGATGACCGGGTCGCTGTGGATCAACGAATCCGGCTGGCTCGAGACGCCGATCGCGCTGACGGACACCCTGTCGGTCGGTCGCGTGGACGACGGCATCATCTCGTGGATGATCAAGCAATATCCGCAGATCGGCGCGAAAGGAAGACGTGCCCTTACCGGTCGTGGCCGAGGTCAACGACGATTTCCTCAACGACCAGCAGGGCCGGCACAACAAACCTGAGGATGCGGTCGCTGCGCTTGACGCGGCCACTGGTGGTCCGGTTCAACAAGGCGACGTCGGAGCCGGCACCGGCGCCGTCGCCTACGAATTTCATGGCGGCATCGGGACCGCATCGCGCCAGATCGCCAAAGCGGACGGCGGGCTACACCGTCGGCGTGCTCGTCAACGTCAACACGTTCGCCCGCCGGCAAGACTTCACGGTGGATGGCGTTCCGGTCGGCGCGAATTTCAAAGACCTGCTCGTGGTCGATCACTCGGACGAGGGGTCGATCATCATGGTGGTGGCGACCGACGCGCCGATGTCGCACCTGCAGCTCATCGACCTCGCCAAGCGCGCCGCCATCGGTCTGGCGCGCACCGGCGCCTCTTCGCGCGAGGGGAGCGGCGACATCATCATCGCGTTCTCCACAGCCAACGTCGTCCCGTACGCCTCGGACAAGCGCACCTTTGAGACCACGGTCATGGACCGAGCCTTCATCAACCCGTTGTTCGTGGCAGCCATCGAGAGCACGGACGAGGCTGTCATCAACGCGATGCTCTCGTCGTACACTATGGTCGGGCGAGATGGCGACACCGTCTATGCCCTCCCGCATGACCGGCTGATGCAGATCATGCATCGCTATGGGCGCTAGCAAGGCCAAGTTCCGGGCCGCCTGCAACACCGCAGTCCTGACCGTGGCCGGCAAGCTGCTGCGCGTGGCGTGGACCAACGCCGGCATCGCAGCGGTGGACGAGGAGTCGCTCTCCGCCAAACGCGCCCTGGCCAAACGCCTGAAGATGACGCTTGTCGAAGCCAAAGCGCCGGCCGCCGTCCGTAGGGCCTTGAGCATCGCCGCTACCGGTGGAAACGACGACACGCCCTTGGACCTGAGCTGGGCGCGCGATTTCGAGCGCGACGTGCTCTCTCGCAGCCCGCGGCATCCCATACGGGCAGACGCGCTCGTACGGCTGGCTCGCGCGCGAGGCGCGCCGTCCGCTGGCTGTCCGTGCAGCGGCTACGGTCATGGCGCGCAACCCGCTATGGCTGCTCATCCCATGTCACCGCGTCATCTACGCAGATGGCAGGCTCGGACCGTACGGTTCGTCGGGTCAGTCGCGCAAGCGAGAACTGCTCGCGCGCGAAGGCGTGAAGCTTCAACCACCTCGCAGCGCTGCGAGGAAGCGTTCGCCAAAACAATCGCGAAAGACCCCGCGATGAACATCATCTTCGATATCGTGCTGTTCGGCGCAGGGCTGCTCTTGGGTGCGGTCACTATCTGGCTCGCCGGCTCGGCCGATGCCCGGACGCTGCGCGATGCCATTGGCAATCGCGACGCCAGGCTGGACAAGCTGCAGGGCGACCTCACCGAAGCGATCGCGGCACGCGCGGGGCTGGAGGCGCAGCTCGGCGCTCAGCGTGAGGTGGCCGCCGAGAAGCTCGCGTTGCTCGATGAAGCGAAAAAGAAGATGAGTGACGCCTTTATGGCGCTCTCCGTCCAAGCGCTGCAGAGCAACAACGACTCATTCCTCGCGCTGGCCAAAACTGCGCTCGAGAAGCAGCAGCTGGAAGCCAAGACCGATCTTGAGAAACGCCAGACGGCGATCGACCAGACGCTCAAGCCAGTGCGCGAGTCGCTGGAAAAAGTGGACGCGAAGATCTCAGAGCTCGAGAAGAGCCGGGCCGGGGCATACGCCGCGCTGAACGAGCAGGTCAAGGCGCTGTCCGAGGGTCAGATAGCCTTGCGCGGCGAGACCACAAACCTGGTCAACGCGCTGCGCTCGCCGACAGTGCGCGGCCGCTGGGGCGAGATCCAGCTGCGCCGCGTGGTCGAGATGGCGGGCATGCAAGCCCACTGCGACTTCTTCGAACAGCAGACCGTGACCACAGAGGATGGCAGGCTCCGTCCCGACATGCGCGTGCGCCTGCCAGGCAACAAGAATATCATCGTGGATGCCAAGACGCCGCTCGAATCGTATCTCAAGTCGATCGAGGCGCCGGATGAAACCACCCGGCGCAACCTGCTGAGCATGCACGCGCAAAGCGTGCGCACCCATATCAACAACCTTGGAAAAAAAGCGTATTGGGATCAGTTCAAAGATGACATGCCGGAACTGGTCATCATGTTCTTGCCCGGTGAGATGTTCTTTAGCGCCGCCTTGGAGGCGGATCCAACGCTGATCGAAGCGGGCATCGACCAGAACATCATCCTGGCGACGCCGACGACCCTCATCGGTCTGCTGCGTGCCGTCTATTACGGCTGGCGCCAGGAGAAGATCGCCCAAGCCGCTCAGGCGATCAGCGACCTCGGCCGGGACCTCTACAAGCGGCTTGCCGACATGAGCGACCACTTCTTCAAGCTCGGCAAGAGCCTGGGCGGCTCGGTCGAGGCGTACAACAAAGCCGTCGGATCGCTTGAGGCCCGCGTGCTCGTCTCTGCGCGCAAATTCAAAGACCTCACGTCGGTGCCGTCGGATTCGGAGATCGAGGATCTGGCGCCGGTCGAGCAGGTACCCCGAGCGTTGCAGGCACCGGAAATGTTGGGCGTGCCCGACGGTTTGTTCCCGCTACCCGAACCTCAGGTGACCGACGAAGCGGACGGCGCGACGGAAAGCGCGCGCAGCCGAGCAGCGATGGCCGATTTGAGCTCGGCGATACCGGCACCAGTCTTGGCCGACGTCAAAACGCCGAAGTCTCCCAAATCCCCCGCCGATACCGGCTGAGGCTGGGCGTCGATCTTGTTCCAGACATAGATCGCGGGTCTGTCGGCGGCGCCGAGCTCGCGCAAGACCACGTTCACGGATTCTCGCTGGCGCTGCCAGTAAGGGTTGCTCGCGTCGATGACGTGCACCAGCAGGGTCGCGTTGACGACTTCTTCCAGCGTGGCGCGGAAAGCGGCGACAAGCTCCTTCGGCAGATCGCTGATAAAGCCGACCGTGTCTGCCACGATGGCTGCCTGCCCAGGATCGAGATAGACCTTGCGTAGCGTCGGGTCAAGCGTCGCGAAGGGCTGATCGGCGACGAGCACGTCCGACCCTGAAAGCGCGTTGAGCAACGACGACTTCCCGGCGTTGGTGTAACCCACCAAGGCGACCACGGGCGTGCGCTCCCGGCTGCGGCGCTGTTCGGCGCGGCGTTTGCGCACGTCTTCCAGCTGCCCTTCGAGATGCGAGATGCGCAGACGGATGCGGCGTCGGTCGACCTCGAGCTTGGTCTCGCCGGGGCCACGCGTGCCGATACCGCCACCAAGGCGAGAGAGGTCATCGCGCGAGCCGATGAGGTTGGCCGCACGATGGCGCAGCTGCGCCAGCTCGACCTGCAACTTACCTTCGCCCGTGCGCGCGTGGCTGGCGAAGATGTCCAAGATGAGCACGGAGCGATCCATGACCGCCACCTCGCCGAACATCTTCTCCAAAGCTGCGCGCTGGCGCGGGCGCAGCGGGTTGAGCGTGACGACCAGGTTCGCAGCGCTGTCTTTAGCGAGCTGAGCGATCTCCTCGGCTTTGCCTCGCCCGAGCAGGGTCGCGGGATCCACGCTGGGCCGGCGCTGCACGGCCCGTCCGATCACGCGCGCGCCGGCGGCCCGCGCCAGCGCTTCAAGCTCGTCCATCTCGACGGTGAAGAGCGCAGGGTCGTCGCCCGTGTCGACGCCGGCGAGGATCACCCGTTCGGGAGATGGCGCGGTAGAATGTAGCATGAGCTCCGCAAAGGAGAAGAAGGACGGCTCGAGGCCGTCCTTCATGCATTCGTCGAAGCGACCCGAAGGTCCGTTGCTATACGGCGGCGAGTTCCTTTGTCTTGCGCAGGCCGAAGGGGTGATCTGCGACTGGTGTCAACGCGGTGAAGCGCAGCTGCTTCTGATAGGTCGAGACGAGCAGCTCGACGCCACCACGCACGCAACCCTCTTCAGCGACGCATTTGGAAAGTTTCTTCGTGAAATATGTGTTGAGATCGCCGAGCGCGTGTTGCCAGTAAGCGTCGCGGGTCAAGTTCGATCCGTCGAAGCGGTTTTTGTCGACGAGCCAAATGAAAACCGGCTCGCCACCTTCTCGGAATCCCAGCACGAAGAGCGGGATTGGCTGCGTAGCCGGTTCGGAATCTGGATGGAAAGAGCAGATCGTGAAAAATTCGAGCAGTACATGTTCGGGCTCGATCGGTTTGCTCACGAACACCTCCTCTGTGGCACCTAAGGCCGGACGCGCGCGCGACACGCGTGGTAGGTCCGCACGAACGATGTTCTCATGCGGTCCTGCCCGCTCCCCCGCGGCCCGATGTCCCTATTCCCAGGACGAAAAAAACGGCTGCTGAGCGGCTGCCGGCGCTGGGCCTTATCGTATGACGAATATGCCGAAGACTTATATAGATGAAGGTCGTCGGTCAGATTCACGTCGGCCCCACGTGGCCGGACGAGATTCCTTTGCCTGAGGCGCTTGAGGCTCAGGTCCAGCGGACCGTGGCCGAATTCGAGCTGGTCGCCTTGCGCCTCTGGTTCCGGCTCGACGGCAAATACGAACCGACGCCGCTTTTGAGCTGGAGCCCCGACGGCATGTTGCGCGGCGGTTTTGACGCCCGGGCGGTCGGTTCTATCGTCCGCGCGCAACGCGATCTGCAGGCCCTGGCCGCAGGCGCTCCGCCGGCCATGATGACCGTCGACTTCGACGAGAATCCCGACGCCGAGCACCACGAACCTCATCTCAAGGTCACCGGGGTCGCCCTAGCGCAGGGCGGCAGCTTGGTCGGCTATCTGGAATGCCACACGCGCGGTGCGGAGCTAGTCGAGCACGACGCCGCCAGCCGGCTGCGCACGCGCGCGGAAGAGTTCGCCCGCGTCGTGGCCGAGATCCGCGTCCCCACTTCCACCTCCGCCAAGACGCGTGGTCACGTCCTGCTCGTAGAAGATGATGCCGAACAGCGCAAGTTCGTGCAGACGAACCTGGAGCAGTTCGGCTATAAGGTCTCAGTGGCCAGCAACGGCGCGATCGGCCTGGTGACCGCCGAGTCCGAGCATCCGGACCTCATCATCTTGGATTGGGCCATGCCGGTGATGGATGGCCTCACCACCTGCCGCCGCCTCAAGGCGCAGCCCAGCACCTCAGGCATCCCGGTCATGATGATCGCCAACCGGGTCGACGTCGACGACAAAGTGCTGGCGCTCGAGACCGGCGTGCAAGACTTCCTCGTCAAGCCGCTGCATCCCAAAGAGCTCGCAGCGCGAGTGGCGCAGCTGATCAGCTGGCGCAAGCAGTTCATGGCGCAGAAAGCGGCGGCTCCCGGCGGAGCGGGCGACGAGTCGCAGGTGGCCAGCGCCATCGCCGAAGCGAGCCTGAGCACGGCCGACCAAGACCATTGGATGCTCGGTCTTGAAGCCGCGCGACTGGGTCAGCATCACGAGGCCCTGGCCAATTTCGTGGCCGAAGCCGAGCAGGCCGAAAAGCTCGGGCGCTTCGCGCGCGCCGCGCTTGCCTATCGCAGCGCCTCGGTCACCGCCGGCGAGATGCGCGACCGCGACTCCGCGAACAAGTACCTGCGCCTGGCGGGCAAGATGTATTTCAACTGGGCCGAGAACGACGATGACCCGGCCCACGTGCGCGACGCGTACGTCAATGCCGCGCGTTGCTTCCTGATGGCCGGCAATCTCAAGCTTGCGAAAAAATCGGTCGACTATGCCACGTCCATCGATGCCGTCCTAGCCGACGATCGGCCGACACCGCTGCAATGAAAGTCGTCCTGTTCACCGAGGGCACGTATCCCTTCGTCCGCGGCGGCGTCTCGACGTGGTGCCAGCACCTCATCTCCGGCCTGGATGACATCACTTTCGACGTCTACGCGGTGATCGGCACGCCCGAAGGAAGAACCGAATACGCCCTGCCGCCCAACGTCAATAAGCTCATCGCGCTCGCGATGTGGGGCATCGAGAGCCTGCACGAATACAACCGCGACTACTTGCCCAAACGCGCGCGCCGCAGCAGCGCCGCGTTGCAGACCCAGTTCCTTCCATTGTTCCACGAATTTCTTCAGAACGTGGCATACGGCATGGAGTCGTCGGACCCCAAAGCCCTGGGCGAGATCCTCGCCGCGCTGTACATCTATTTCCGCACTCACGACTACGACTGGACGATGCGCCAGGAGGCGACCTGGAACGCGGCGCTCGAGTTCTTGCGCGGGCAGGCTTGGCACGCGCGTTTCATGACGATGCTCGAAGCGGTCGAGATCGTGCGCACCATGTACCGGTATCTCATGCCGCTCGCGATCGAACTGCCCGAAGCCGATGTCTACCATGCGTCGGTGTCGGGGCTTGCGTCCGTGCCTGCTATCATCGCGAAATACGCGCTGAAGAAGCCCGTGCTGCTGACCGAGCATGGCGTCTATCTGCGCGAACGCATCCTGGCCCTGGCGCGCGGCGGGTTTCCGCTGTCCGACCGCACGATCAAGAAGAATCTCTTCTCGGCCTTCGCGCGCGCCGCATACCAGGCCAGCGACGTCATCGCGCCGGTGTGCAGCTACAACACGCGCTGGGAGTCGTTCTACGGCGTGACGAGCGATCGTCTGCATATCGTGTACAACGGCGTCGATGGTTCGAAGTTCAGCGATCAAGACTACTGGCCCACGCGTCCGACCGTCGTGTCGGTGGCGCGCATCGATCCGCTCAAGGACATCCTGACGCTCATCGCTGCCGCGGCAGAACTGCGCACGATGGTGCCTGGTGTCGCGGTCGAGGTCTGGGGGCCGTCGCCGGATCCGGACTACCGGCGCGAGTGCGAGCGGCTCATCGATGAGCTCTCGCTGCGAGAGACCGTGTATCTGCGCGGGCCGACGGAAGACCCGGCGACCGCGTATGCCCACTCGCACGTCGCGGTGCTCAGCAGCATCAGCGAAGGCTTCCCGTTCTCGGTGATCGAGGCTATGATGTGCGCCAAGCCCGTGGTCGCGACCGACGTCGGCGGCGTGCGTGAAGCGGTGGGTGAACACGGCTCTATCGTGCCGCCGCGGCGGCCCGAGCGCCTGGCTCGCGCGCTTGCCATCTACCTCAAGGACGCCGATCATGCGCGTGCGATCGGCAAGGCCGGCCGCGCCTTCGCCCTGGAGCACTTCGACCGCAGCGTCTTCTTGAGCCGCTACCGCGAGCTGTATTACAATCTCGCCGGCATGGGCTATGAGGTGCGTCTTGCTGGATGAACTGACGCTCTTCGAAGAGCGCGAGCGGCAGCTGGAGAGCGCGGCGCGCACCATCGTGACGCTGTGCAAACAGGACAAGTTCGGCAAAGGCTGGCGGCCCAAAGGCGTCGATGAGGTCGCGATCCTGCTCGAGAGCCTCGGGTACAGCCAAGAGGTGGTTGAAGAGCTGTGGTACGACGATCTTTTCGCCATGGCGGCGGACGTCTCAGCGCTGCTCGGGCGCTATATCGTCAACGAGCGCATCGTCGCCGCGCCCAGCGCCGACTGGTTCGTGAGCGCCTGCAAAGACTATGCCACAGGCTCGCTCTACTCTGGGCCGTGGCTGGCTGCGGTCATCGGCTTGTTCGTCTTCGGCGCCGCGTTCTGGTCGGCGACCGGCAACAGCATCGCGCTTTCCACCACGGCGTCGCTGGGCATCTTCAGCTCGCTCGTCGTCACCGGATTTTTCTCGCAGGCGGTGGCGCGCAAGCTCATCTTCTATTACCTGCAAGAGAACTTCCCGATGATCGAATGGATCATGCGCCGCTTTATGACGCGCGCGATCATAGGGCTTGTGGCTTGCTCGGTCGTTTTGCTTGGTTTGCTGTGGCATGCCGGGTACGACCGTATGGAATCCGTCCTTGGTGTGGCTTTCATGTTCGCGGCGGGCGTCTTCCAGCTGTCGCTCGCGCCGCTGTACACGACGCGGCGGTTCGGCTGGTTGGTCAGCATCGGCGTTTTCACGGCGCTGGCCACCGCGGCCGTCTACCACATCGGCTTTGGCGGCAAGGTCATCGAGCCATGGGAACCGCTCGCAACGGCGGCCACCGTCGCCGGCGTCGGCGTGGCAGTCATGGTCGCCACTTTTCGGTGGATGCACCGGCGCGCGCGTTCGGAGACCTCAAGTGGACAGCTCTTCCCGCCAAGCTGGTGGGCCATCTCGCGCAGCGTGCGGCTCTATGCGATCTTCGGCGCTCTTTACTTCGTAGCCATCGTGGTCGATCACATCGGCGCCGGCATCCTGTACGGCCACGGCCGCTATACATATAACCCCGACTACGAGCTCGGCGCCGACCTCGGTCTGCTCACCATGGTGCCGCTGACCGGTCTCATCAACGTCATCCTCGAGCGGCTCCCGCCCCTGTTGCTTGACGCGTCCACGCGCTATCGCATCGGTGCCGAGAGCGCGTTCAACGCGCAGATCAGCCGCTATTTCTTGTTGAGCCTGGCGTCGTTCGCCGGCGTCGGTGCGCTCTCGTACGTCGTGCTGCTGCCGCTCGGGCTGCGTCTGATCAGTAATACGGCTGCGGCTGCCGGCGTGGACATGGCGCAAGCCCATCTCGTGCTGTACGTGTCCGCAGCTGCGTACGTGCTGCTCATGATGGCGCTGCTCTCAGCGCAAGTGCTGTTCTTCTTGAGCAAACCGCGCGCGCCGCTGGCGGGCGTCATCGCCGCCGTAGCGCTGGTAGGCGGCATCTCCATGCTGGCGGTGCACCTGCACGCCAACAGCGCCTCGCCGGTGTTCGGCTTGCTGGCGGGCAGTTTCGCCTTTTGCATCATCGCCGTCTGGGGAGCGTATGGCGCGATCTCGCGCTTCGCCTACAGCTACTATGCCGCGTACTGATGGCACCCTAGTGCTCGCAGGCGCTGCGGCCGCCGTAGCCGCCATGCTGGTCGCCGTGACCGGTTCCGTCATCGCCGCTCCAGCCTCTCCTACGCAGACACCTTCACCCGCGGCTGCACCAACGACGACCGCCCAACTGTCCTCGCCTGCGCCGACGATCAACCCGCTGTCGTCGCCCGCGCCATCTCCAGGGCCGGTCAGCTACGTGCCAGATCCGCAGAAGCAGGTGTTGGTGCTGATGTACCATCAGGTGACCAACACTCCAGATGGTGTGAACCTCGGCGCGGGTCACTACGGTCCTGCAGTCTCGCCCCAGGAGTTCAATGCGGACCTTACCTATTTGGAGAAACACGGTTTTTCGCCGGTCGATCCGCTGGCGGCGATGCGTTACTTGAATGGCGAGACCGACGCGTCGAACTTTCCCCCGCGCCCCTATGCCATCACTTTTGACGACGGCTTCGATTCCGCGTGGACACAAGCGACCCCGATACTGCGACGGCACAAGGCAAAAGCGATGATGTTCGTCGAGGGCAAGCGCGTCGATGTCACGCCTGGCCGTCTGACGTCCGCGCAAATACGCGCCATGGTGCAAAGCGGCGTGTGGGAGATCGAGTCGCACGGCTATACCGGCCACTGGGCGCTGCAGATCGGGCCTAACCCGAGCGACCTGTCGCCCTACTGGTACGCCAACCTCGCCTGGTTGCCGGATGCCAAGCGATTGGAGACGACGGCTGAGTTCGAGGCGCGCCTTCTGGCGGACTTCAAACGCTCGCGAGAGACGCTCGCGCAGCTGAGCGGAAAGCCGGTGACGGTGTTCGCCTACCCAAGCGGTGAGTACGGGCAAAACGTGCCGTTGCCGCCTGGCGCCAACGCCGATATCTTTGCGGGCGAAGAGGGACACTCCAATGCAAGTGGACTGACGCCGTTCATCGATGAGGCGCTGCGGCGCAGCGGCTTCGACGAGGCCGTCGCGGTCGTCGTTCCCGGCACCGAGATGGCGGCCTCGCCGGCCGACGCTTCCTACCGCTTCCCGCGCAGCGGAGAGAGTCCGCAAAAGAGCGATCCTGATGTCGCCGTGATGACCGATGGCGAGATGAAGCTGCCTGCTATCTCGCCCGACTATCAATGGCTCGATTGCAAGCCGGTCTCAGCGAACGCAAACGCTATCTGGGTCGCCGGTGCGTCGGCGCCGTATCTGTACCGATTGGATGCGCTGACGGGTCGCACCAAGCAGGTCGTCCGCGTCGAGCAGCTGCAGGCCGGTCGCGAGAAGCAGCCGGTGCTGGCCGCGGGTCTCATGCAAGAACCGGATGGCACTTTTGTCGTCTATCAGCAAAAGGGCTGGTGGGATGGTGGGCAGGCGCGACTCGTGACCTTCAGGCTCGCGAGCGACAACGTCGTCGATGCGAAAACGCAGATCCTGAGCGAAGATGCAGCCTGGTTCGTCGGCGTGACGCTCAAAGGCACGCAGCTCATCGGCATGACCGAGGAGGGTCAGTTCTACACGTTCGACGGCGCCGGCGTGCAATCGCTCTTCAACGTGCCCAACGATGCGCCGGGGTGGAAGGGCGATGACGTCGGCCGTTTTGCGGGCTTAGCCTTTGCGCGCGGTCTCTACTACGTCGTCGACCGCAAGGCCGGCCAGCTTTTGGGGATCGACCCGGTCAACGGCGCGATCAAAGAGAGCTCCGCACTGCCCAAGGGTGTCGATATCCGCGCGGTGGGCGGCGACGATCATTACCTCTGGCTCGTCGACTACGGGCAAGAGCGCAGGGTGGTCATCCGCATGCGCGCCTCGGGGGGCAGCCCGTGAGGTTGCCAAGCGTGGCGGAAAGGCGCTTCTTAGCAGCGATCTCGCTGTGCGCGACGCTCGCGCTGGTCTACGCGACCGGAGTGCCTGCGAGCGCTGATGACGCAGGCTACGTCTATGCTTATGCTCTGCATGACTCGTTCTCGAACGACACGTTCTACTCGGCGGACTTCACCAAACCGTTCGGTCCGCCATCGGCGCTACGGCCATTCGGCGAGCTCCTGTTGCAGCGCGACTCGCAAACGGTGGGCGGCGTCCTGCCGCAGACGCTCAACGACAACTATGGGCTCGCCTCCGGCGGTCTCCAGTACCAATCCAACAGCGGCTTGCGCATCTTCGCCCAGGTCGGCACGTCGTTCGATTTCGGTCCGACCATCCAAGCCTTGCCTGTCTCGACGCATTTCGACGCGCGTGGTGGCCTCGACTACTATCGCGATTGGAACGTACCGCCGGAGGGCCGCAGCCGCTACTATGGCACGTTCTTCGGCGACTTCGTGTACTACAGCCGGTATCAGAACGCTCTCATGTACTTCGAGGCTGAACGCGGCCGTGAGTTCGGCTCGCGCAAATACCCGGTGCAGCTGTTCGTGCGCATCTCGGGTTCTCAGGACACCAAGCGCTACTACTACAACGATGTGATCGATCTCGCTGGCGGAGCTCAAATACTGCCGCTTGGGCGTCGCGGACCGACCGTTGGGTTCGCCGAGGCCTTCAGCGCCTACACGGGCTCGACGCAAGAGCTGGTCCAAGCCGGCGTCGCGCGCAGCTATTGGTCCTTCCGCCCGATCATCACCTACGGCGCAAGCTTTTAGGTCGCAACGCGCAGCGGGTATCCGGCATCACATCCGCCAAATTTCGGCGGATTGACGGTCCGGGAATGTTTCGTTTCGGCTCGCCGCTGGTCATATGGAAGCATGCAACCAAGTAAGAGAACGCCTTTAGGGGGTCGACGGCACAGCTTTGGTTCGTGAACCTTACTTTATCCAGATCTCGGACACCCATCTGTTCGAAGATCCATCGACCAAGCTATGGGACATCGCACCGGATCCGATGCTGGACAGCGCGATCGAGAGCCTAAGCGCCCTCGAGCGCCGGCCCGAATTCATCATCGTCAGCGGCGATTGCTCGAGCGACGGGTCGGTCGCCTCGTATCATCGGCTGGCCGAGAAAGTCGGCAAGCTCGGCGTTCCCATCTATTACATTCCCGGCAACCACGATGATCCCGAGACGCTGTCGCGGGTCTTGTGCGGAAAGGAACTACCGCCACACGAGAAGCTGACCCAGAGTTTCGAAGCGCTCGGCTGGCATTTCATCTTGCTGGACAGCTCGGTGCCGGGAGAAGACGGCGGCGCCTTGGGCGACGCTCAGCGCGCCTGGCTGCGCACCACCTTGGCGGCCCAGCCGCGGACGCCGACCATCGTCGTCGTGCATCACAATCCGATGCCGGTCGGTTCGGCCTGGCTCGACCCCATGACGATCGCCGATGCCAATGCGCTCACCGCCATCTTGGACACCTCCTCCCAGGTCCGCGCGGTCCTCTTCGGGCACATCCATCAAGTGTTCGAGACCCGACGCGATGGAGCCCAATACTTGAGCGCCCCATCCACTTTCTTCCAGTTCAAGCCAAACTGGCCGCGTTTCGGCAAGGACGAGCGCCCGCCGGGCGTGCGTCTCGTGCGTCTCAACGGCGACGTCGTGCGCAGCGCTGTCTACCGTTTCGGCGAACCGCTGCCACCGATCTGATAAATGTAGCGCAACACCCGCGCTGCTGCCTGCGCGCGAGCAGGACGCGCGCAGTGCGTCCCTAATCTCAAGCGCATGCTGAACACGCGCGCGAAAAATCTTTCTCCCTCGCCGACGATGGCCATTGACGGCCGGGCGAAGAAGCTCATCGCCGACGGAGTGGACGTCGTCAATCTCAGCGTCGGCGAACCGGACTTCGACACGCCGGAGACCGCCAAAGCGGGCGGCCGCGCGGCCATCGATTCAGGCTTCACGAAATACACCGCCGCGGCGGGCATCATGGAACTGCGCGAAGCGATCGCGGAAAAACTGCGGCGCGAGAACGGCTTGGACTATAGTGCCGAGGAGATCGTCATCTCCAACGGCGCCAAGCACTCGCTGTTCAACATCTTCATGGTGCTGCTCGACCCGGGCGACGAGGTCATCATCCAGGCGCCGTATTGGGTCAGTTATCCCGAAATGGTCAAGATCGCCGGCGGGACGCCTGTCATCATCAAGACCGACGCCTCGACCGGCTTCGAGCTGACGCCGGAGATGGTCGAACGCGCGATCACGCCCAAGACCAAGGCGATCAACCTCAACAACCCGAGCAATCCCACCGGCGTCGTGTACTCGCGCGAGAAGCTGCAAGCCATCGCCGACATCGCCGTGCGCCACAACCTGGCGATCATCAGCGACGAGATCTACGAGCGGCTCGCCTACGACGGCAAAGAGATGGTCGCCGTGGCCACGCTCGGGCCTAAGGTGCGCGAGCTGACCATCACGGTCAACGGCTTCTCCAAGGCCTATGCCATGACCGGATGGCGCCTGGGTTATACCGCCTCGCCAAAAGCGTTGGCTAAGGCGATGACCGAGCTGCAAAGCCACTCGACTTCGGGACCATCTTCGGTGACGCAAAAGGCTGCGCTGGCAGGCCTCAAGGGCGATCAGAGCTTCTTGGCGACGATGCTCGAGGAGTTCGACCGCCGTCGCGGTTACGCGGTGGAGCGTCTGCGCTCGATCCCCGGATTCGAACTCGAGGTCATCCCCTCGGGCGCGTTCTACGTGTTCCCGAACGTCGCTCGGCTGCTCGGCCGGACGATCGCAGGGCGCAAGGTGGAGACCACCGACGACCTATGTCTGGCGATTTTGGACGAGGCGAAGGTCGCGATCGTGCCTGGTTCGAGCTTCGGCTCGCCCGAGCACGTGCGCATCTCGTACGCCACGTCGATGGAGAAGCTGCGCGAGGGACTCGACCGCATCGAGAAGCTACTAACGGCCGACGTCGTCGCGAGCGCGCGCTAAGACCGATCTACAGCGCTTGGGTAAAGGTGTCGCTGCGCAGCGAGCCTAGATGCTCGACATCGTCTGAGGCTGATCGCGACCAGCCTACCGCCCTGCACTGAGAACTCGTTGAGCGCGGCGTTGTCGACTCGCACTTCGTTGAACGCAGAGAGCGGTCGCCCCCGCGCTTCCAAGGCCGCGATGCGTACGATGACGTCGTGAGTGGCGACCAGTACTGCGCCTGGAGCGTCGTCGAGTCCGGCGAGAAAGTCTATCAAGCGCCGTTGCACGTCGGCGAGCGTCTCGCCGTAGGGGAAAGTCACAAGGTCTGGGGTTTCGCGCCACGCAGCGACCATCGCCGGCCAGCGCGTCTCGATCTCCTCGCGCAGCAAGCCTTCCCACTGGCCATGCGATATCTCGGTCAGCCGTTCATCGACAACGACCGGCAAACCCAGCGCTTGAGCACAGGTCTGCGCCGTGTCCAGCGCGCGCCGCAGCGGGCTCGACACGATCGCGCGCACGCGCTGCTCGCTTGCACCAGCCGGCTGGGCCTGCAAACGCGCTGCGAGCGCCCGGGCTTGCTCGCGCCCCCGGTCCGATAGCGGCGGGTCCAGCCTGCCCTGATAGCGACCTTGCAGCGTTCCAAGTGCTCTCGCCGTGGCGGACGAGCAGCAATCTCATAGCTCGATCGTGGCGACTCGCTGCACGTCCTCGATGGTGCGCAGCTTTTTGAGGATGGGCGCATCGGGGGCGCGGTCGATGCCCAGCAGCATGACAGCGTCGCCGTCCTCGCGCCGCGCGACTTGCATGGTCGAGATGTTGATGCGGGCCTTGCCTAAGATGGTGCCGACCTTGCCCACGATGCCGGGCACGTCGCGATGACGCGTCAAGAGCAGATGGCCCAAGGGCAAGACGTCGGTCTCGAAGCCGTCGATCTCGACCAAGCGCAGTTGTTCGCCGTGCACGACCGTGCCCGCAAGGCCGGTGCGGTGCCCGCGCACGGCCAGCGCTTTCGCGAATCCCCGCTCGCACGGAGCGCCCAGCGTCTCGTACTGCGATGCCGAGGCGCTGCGCGATGTCGCGCGCGTTGACGGTCGAGACGCGTTCGTCCGTGACGTGAGGCAAGAGCCCGACCAGAAAAGCGATAGCGAACGGTAGGCCGTCATAGCCTGCCAGATCGCCTTCAAGGATCAGGTCGAACCGCGAGAGGTTCTCCTCATCGCAGATCTGCGGGAAAGCCGCGCCCAAACGGTGCGCAAGTTCGACAAAAGGACGCACTTCAGGCGGCGCCTTCACCGGTGCGTTGACCGCACCTGACGGCGGGCGGCCTCGCAAGACCGCCACCACGTCGCGGCACAAGTCAGCCGCGATGCGTTCCTGGGCCTCGCGCGTCGATCCGCCCAGGTGCGGTGTGGCTACCACATGTGGGTGGTTCAACAGCTTCCATATTAGAGCGTCGGGTTTTGGGGGCTCGTCGGAGACCACGTCCAAAGCGGCGCCGGCGATATGACCCGATTCGAGCGCTGCCAGCAATGCGGTCTCGTCGATAAGGCCGCCGCGAGCGCAATTGACGATGCGGGCGCCGGGTTTCATCAGTGCCAATTCGCGTTCGCCGATCAGGCCGTTCGTCTGCGGCGTGAGCGGCGTGTGCAGGGTCACGAAGTCCGAACGCTTGAGCAGCTCATCGAGCGAGACCAGCTTGACCCCGAGCGTCTCCGCGCGCGCCTCGCTCACCACCGCATCGTGAGCCAGTACGGTCATCGAGAAACCGCGCGCTCGCGCCGCCACGGCGGTCCCGATGCGCCCGAGGCCGACGATGCCTAACGTCTTGCCGGCTAGCTCAACGCCGGTCAAGCCGCTCGCGTTCCAGCGATGTTCCTCGACGCGCTTTTGGCCCGCGCCGACCTGGCGGCACAGCGTCAGCATGAGCGCCAGCGCATGTTCGGCTGTCGCGATCGTGCTCGAGTCGGGCGTGTTGAGAACGACGATCCCGGCTCTCGTGGCTGCGTCGACGTCGATCGTGTCCACGCCGACGCCCGCCCGGCCCACGACCTGCAGCGCGTGAGCGCCGTTGAGCATCGCACCCGTCACCTTGGTCTTGCTGCGCACGATGAGCGCGGCGGCGCCGGCGACGAGCGACTCGAGCTCCTCGCGCGGCCGTCCTGACGCCTCGCAAACCTCCAGCCCGCCGCTGCGAAGCACGGCCAAGCCCGTCTCCGCCAATTGTTCCGCCACGACGACGATGGGTTTCGCCTTCGCGCTGAGTCTTCGCGTCCATCACTTAGCGGCTAGCGTTTGCGTCGCGTGCTCTGCGCCCTGCCGGCGTGCCGACAGACGCGTCAGCCACAGCCAGCACGAGGCGAGCAAGCAGATATCCCCGCCGATGGCGAGCGTGAAGGACGCGCCGAAACGTTCGGCCAGCGCGCCCGCCTGCAGCGCGCCGAGCGGCGCGAGGCCCATCAACAACATGTTGTACAGGCCGAGCACGCGCCCGCGCATCTCGTCGCCTGCTTCGGTCTGCAAGAAGGTCGTGAAGCGCACCACGAACTGCACCATGGAGAAGCCCAAAAAGGCCACGAGCACCGAGGCTGCTGCGAGATTCTTCGCCATGGCGAAGGCGATGATCGACGCCGGGAAGATGAACGACATCGCATTGAGCGACGACATCCGGCTGCGGCCACGGACAGCGAGCGTCAGCGATCCGATGAGGGCTCCCGCCCCCAGACTGCTCAAGAGCAATCCGAGCGCGCCGGCCGTGCGATGCAGCTCGAGCTTGACGACGACCGGCATGAGCAGCACGTAGTTGAATCCGAACACGCTGTAGACGATGAGCGCCAAAAAGAGGTTGGACAGCAACGGGTGGCGCGCCACGAAGGTGACTCCGTCTAGGGCGTGCCGGACAAGGACCACATGCGCGTCGCCTCTGGCCTCGACGGGTTCGGTGCGCATGGCGAGCAGCGCGGCGACGACGAACGCGTACGACGCGGCATTGGCGAAGAAGTTCGCGGTCTCACCCGCCCCTTCGATGATGATCGCAGCGATGGCCGGTCCGATGATGCGCGCGATGTTGAACACGACCGAGTTGAGCGCCGATGCGTTGAGCAGATCCTCGGCGCCGACGATGTCGAAGATCAGCGACTGACGCACCGGCAAGTCGAAGGCGTTGATGATGCCGGCGAACAGCGCCAGCCAGAACACGTTCCAGAAGGTCGCGTGACCCGTGGCGACGAGCAGGCCCAGCGACAGCGCCTGCACGGCGGCCAGCGACTGCGTCACGATGGCGATGCGGCGCTTGTCGAAAAGGTCCGCGATCGCCCCGGCCACCAGCGAGAAGAAGAGCGACGGCAGCGTCTCCATCGCCGTCACCACCCCGAGCAGCAGCGGTGAGTTGGTGATCCGAAGGACCAGCCAGCCGACGGCCACGATCTGCATCCACGTGCCGATGAGCGAGAAGATCTGACCCGAGAAGTAGAGCCGGTAGTTGCGGTGACGCAGTGCGCGGAAGGTCTGGCCGAACCGGGTTCGCAGGGACGCGGGTTGTAAAGGCAAAGATGGTCTCCGTCACGGCACCTGTATGCCGATGACAAGAGTACGACCTTTGCGCGCGGATGCCTTACGCACACCCCTCGCGCGCGACGAACGAATAGGGGATGAAGACGTGCCGAGATCGAGGCGTTGGACGACCGAGGTCAGCCAGCAGGAAAGTGCCGGCTCGAGCGGCCGCGGATCGACCAAATGGGAACCGACGCTCGCATTTCCAAAGACGGGGGCGCACCGGGCGACGCTGGGCGACCGGCTCTTCGCCGAGGTGCACATCGACGTCAAGCTCCAGCAGGAGCGCGAGAACGTCCGCTCCGATGGCATCGACAGCACCACCTCGCGTCTCACGACGCCCTTCGTGGAGAGCGTCGTCTACGACTACATGGGTGTCGAAGGCGGCACGCTAGTCATCCGCGAGACCTCACGGCAGGGTGAACGAGTCGAACGGTCGCAACTGACGGTCAGGCTCAGCGAGGGCGAGGCCACCAAGATCCGCTTCCCCTCGGGAGTCGTCAGCGTGGAGATCGATGACGAGCAGGTCGCCATCGTCCGCTGGATAGGTCCTTAGCGCCCGCGTCGTCGCCCGAGCCGATCAAAGGAGGTCTTGTTTGCCCCGGACAGCACTGAGCGTCGGGACGTGTCGCGCAGTTCCAGGCGAACTAGCCTACGGTTCCTTCGAAGGGCCCGAGCTTCCGACCGGCGGCACAGATTCGCTGGCGGTCATCATCGCCCAGGGCAAAGAGGATGGCCCGGTTTTCTGGCTCACCGCCAACATCCACGGCAACGAGGTCTGCGGCATACCGGTCGTCCACCGGCTCCTGACCGAGCAGCTGTGTCGCGAGCTGCGCGGCACCGTGGTGGCGATGCCCACCTTGAACCCATCGGGGCTGCGCACCAACCGGCGGCATCCCTATTACGACGACCGCGACCCCAACCGCACCTTCCCGGGCATGCGCCGCGAGACCGGCGAGCGCCGCGAACCGACCGTCTACGAGCGCCTCACCGCGCGCCTGCTCGAGGCCATCCGCGACTCGGCCAGTTATTATGTCGACCTGCACACCGCATCGGTCCTCTCCGTGCCGTTCTCCATCCGCGACCGCGTGCTCTATCACAAGGAAGCAGACAAGGCTGCGTCCATCGCGCTTTCAGAACGGCTCGACGAGATGGTCGAGGCTTTCGGTTTCCCGGCGGTCATGGAGTACCGGGTGGGCGGCTACGTCGCCAAAGAGCTGCACCGCTCCACCACCGGCGCGGCGCTCCAGGAGTTGCGACTACCGGCTTTCACCGTCGAACTGGGGCCGCACACCATCGTCGACGAGCGCAACGTGCGCGCCGCCGTCATCGGGCTGCGCAACCTGCTTCGCTGGGCCGGCATGTTGCCGGACGACCCTGAACCAATGCCGGCCTTGCCCAGACCGGCGACCAAGCAGCGCCTGCGGCGCGAAGATGGCCCGTTTCCGCCCGCCGCGGGGATCCTGGATTACCGCGTGCAGCCTGGTGACACGCTGCCGGCCGGCGGCATCGTCGCCGACCTGCGCGACATGTGGGGACGACCCGTGGGAGACGGGCTCATCAAGACAGAGGTTGAGTCGTGGATCATCGGCATCGAGGACGGTCTGCTGGCATATCCGGGAGCGGCGATCACCCACGTCGGCGTCGTCGAGGATTCGCCGGTGGTCGACGTCTGGCCGGCATGAGCGTTGCTATGAAACCTTCGCCATGGGACGATAACTAAACCGTGGCATCCAGCGACGCGAGCATCACGAATCCGGATCGGTCAGCGGCAGGCATGAGACCTGCCGTACGAATGCTCGGCATCGCAATCCGCCCGTTGCTCATCGCGCTGGTCGCCCTCATCGCGCTCGCATCGATCGGCAGCGCGGCTAATATCGCTCTCGAGCTATCCTCACGCGGTGGACGTCAACGCAGCGCTCTTCTTCCGAGCGCCGGATCGCACCACGTACGTCAGCACCGGTGATATCGACGCCATGTGGCTGCGCGACTCAAGCGTGCAAGCCATGTCGCGTCTCCACGACCAGGCGCTGGTCCGCGGCGTCATCGCGCGCCAAGAACGGCTCATCGCGATCGATCCCTATGCCAACGCTTTCCATCGCGACTACGGTGTCGCCGAGCGCAAGTTCGAGCTCGATTCGCTGTGCTATCCGGTCCGGCTGGCGCAGCAATACGTCCGGGCCACCGGCGACACCTCGGTCTACGACCGTCAGCCTGTACGCCGAGCTGCACGTCATCCTCAAGACCATCATCATCGAACAGCAGCACGACAACCGTTCGCACTACCACCGCAACGAGCGTGCCATCAAAGATGGCATCGGCCTCGTCTGGAGCGCGTACCGGCCCAGTGACGACCCGCAGACGTTCAACTATAACATCCCGGAGAACATGTTCGCGGCCACGACGCTGCGCGACATGGCGCAGCTATTCGACAAGCAGTATCACGATAGCGCAAGCGCGCACAAAGCCACATTCGCGGCCGAACGCATCGAGCAGGCCATCGAGTCCCGAGCGGTGTTCGCGACGCGTCACGGCCGCATGTACGCGTACGAGATCGACGGTCTCGGGCGGGCAAAATTCATGGACGACGCCAACGTGCCCAGCCTGCTCTCCGTGCCGCTGCTGGGCTACGCCTACAACGGCAAAGCCTACGCTGCGACGCGCGCCTACATCCTCAGCCCCGCCAACCCGTATTACTATCGCGGCCGCTACGCTGCAGGGATCGGCAGCCCGCATACGCCGTCGAACTTCGTCTGGCCGATGAGCCTCATCATGCAGTATCTCACTGCGTCGGGAAATAGCGAGAAGGACCGGATCGTGCAAGCGCTCGCGCTCTCCAACGCCGGCGACGGCGCGTTGCATGAATCATTCGACGTCAACGACCCGCGCCGTTTCACTCGGCCGAAGTTCGGCTGGGTCAACGCGCTCTTCGAGCAGACGTTTCTGACCCGGTAAGCCTACAGGCCGGTGTAGACGGGGCCGCCGCCGCCTTCGGGCGGGACCCAGTCGATGATCTGGTACGGGTCCATGATGTCGCACGTCTTGCAGTGCACGCAGTTCGCGAAATTGATCTGCAGGCGCTTGCCTGAATCTGCAAAGCCGTCTTTGCTGATCGGCGCGCTGCCGACCGCGGCCGGGATCATCTCGTAGACCGCCGCCGGACAGAAGTACTGGCACGGATTGCCGAACTCGTGAGCGCAGCGACGACGCGCAGATATCGGTGTCGGCGACATGCAGATGGCACGGCGCGTTCTCGTCGTGTTTGGTGCCGCTGCGGAACACGTCGTCGAGCTTGTTGAACGTGAGCTTGCCGTCGTAGCGCGGGCGCTCGAAGCCGGGGACGTTTCGTCCGAAATAATCGACGAGCTTTTCCATGTGCGCGTAGCCCTCGTGGCCGGGCAGGCGATCGTGGATG
This sequence comes from Vulcanimicrobiota bacterium, assembly GCA_963764965.1. Classification (GTDB taxonomy): domain Bacteria; phylum Vulcanimicrobiota; class Vulcanimicrobiia; order Eremiobacterales; family Eremiobacteraceae; genus JAFANK01. The sequence goes on along the minus strand of CAVXUM010000003.1, from coordinate 12,124 downwards.
CCAAAGCCCCGGCCGCCGGTGATCATCCCGAGCGCCACGTTGATCATGCCTGCGACACGTCCGCGCTCGAAGCCCTGATGGAAGTTGCGCGCGCCGATACAGCTCGCTGCGCACCCACGAGTCATCGAGCTTGCGCTGATATGAGGCAAGGCGTGCTTGCGTCCGTGGCGCCGGCAAGGACCGCGTCCAAGCACGTTTCCGCCGCCAGCATCCCCGACTTCAGCGCGAGATGGATGCCCTTGAGGCGCATGGGGTTGAGCGTTCCCGCCGTGTCGCCGACGAGCAAGACGCCGTCCGCGTATGGCCGCGGCATAGACCAACAACCGCCCTCGGGGATCGCCTTTGCGCCGTAGCGGAACATCTCGCCGCCGGAGAGCAGCTTCGCCACGCTGGGATGAGCCTTGAATCGCTGAAACTCCGCATGCGGTTCGAGCTGCGGGTTACGGTAGTCCAGACCCACGACGAAGCCGACGTCCCAGATGTCGTCCGCCATCGAATAGATGAATCCGCCGCCGAACGTGCGGTCGTCAAGCGGAAAGCCCAGCGTGTGGATGACCGCGCCTGCGGGCGTCGAGCCCTTGGGCATCTGCCACAGCTCTTTGATGCCGATGGCGTAGACTTGCGGGTTGCGGCCCTGCGCCAGCGGCAGCTTGCGATCGAGGACCTTGGCAAGCGTGCCGCGCGGACCTTCGCCCAAAACCGTCACCTTAGCGAGCAGATCCGCGTCCGGGTTCGTAGTTGGGTTTTGGATCGCCGTTCTTGTCGACGCCCTTGTCGCCCGTGCGCACGCCGATCACGCGATCGCCCTCGAAGAGCAGCTCTTGCCCTGGCGTCTCCGCGAAGACCTGAACGCCAAGCGCCTCGGCCTGGCTCGGCAAGCCACTTCACGAGCTTGTTCAGACTGGCGACGTACTTCCCGTGATTGACCATCGGTGGCGGCAAAAGCGGTGCCTTGATGTGCTCGGCGCGAGTCATGAACCAGAGCTGGTCGGATGTCACCGGTCCTTCGACCGGGCAACCCGCCGCCAAGAAGTCGCCGAAGAGCTCGGTCAGGCTGCGCGGGTCGAGGACGGCTCCCGAGATGCCATGATCGCCGACGTTGCGAGCTTTGTCGATGACCAAGATGTTCTCGGCCGAAAGCTGCGGGCCGGCTGATGGTGCCGGCCTTGACCGCTGCGTTGTGCTCGGCGTAAAGCTGTGCGAGCCGGATGGCGCCACCGAGGCTGGCCGGTCCAGCGCCGACGAACAACACATCGACTTCAAGGACGTCGCGTTCGCGTGCCATCGACGGCTAGAGAAGGACCGCTGAGGCTTTTGCTGCCGTGGTCCCATTCTGCTGCGCGGTGATGGTATAGTTGCCCGTCGGCAGGTTCTTACCGAAATACGGTACGACGACGCTGACAAATCCGGAGACCGAGCGAGGGGGCACGGCTAAGGGGATCGCGAGCTTGAGCGGATCGCCCTTTGGCGGCTTGACGTCGAACTCGGTGACGTTGATCGCCGTCGTGCCGGCGTTGGTCACAGCGAACGTGCACTCAAAACTGGGTCCCTGGTCGACGTCGATAGGCGATATCTGCAAACTGTCGACGGAGAAGGCGCCCTTGGGGTGCTTCTCATCGAGCGCCGTGAACGAGGTGTCCATCGGTGGCACATCGAGCTTGGCCGAACCGATCATCTTCTTGGCGTCATCGAGGAAATTGACCAAGATATCTTTGTATTTCACCGGGTCGTCGCCGGTCTTGAGCACCATCGCTGCGACCTCCGACGTCTGACCAGGCTTCGCTGTCACCGCGACCTTAGAGCTTCCCCAGCGCTGTCTTGTCCGAATAGGCGACCACCGAGGCGATCTTGGCGTTGTTCTGCGTCGTGTTCTGCAACGCAAAAGAAAGCTCGAGCAACCGCTGCGCTTTGACCGGATCCTTGGCCGAACCGTCATATGCCAGACGCACGGCTGCGCCGACGATGCTCAGCGTGTTGGGCGCAGGTGTGGGCGAGGGCTGGGGCGACCCGCCGGAAATGGGCGCCTGGCCTCCGATGGGCTGATCGTCGTAGGGCATTGCGCTGCCGCTCACCGCCGGGCCGGGCGAAGTGCCGTACATCGGGTTGCCGTTGACCGGATTCGGGCCGGAGACCGGCGTGCCGAACCCAGCATTCGTGCTGCAGCCGGCGACGACGACGGCGAGTGCGAGAGCGGTGGCCAGGTTGTGCGATCGGGTACGAAAATCCATCGGAAATGGCTTCGCGCCCACTTCGAAAGCGGCCTTGTGCGCTCAGTCGCGCGTGAAGAACGGGTTGTGCGCTAACTCTTGGCCGACGGTGGAGGGCGGTCCATGACCGGGCAGGACGACGGTTGCTTCCGGCAACGAAAGTATCTTCGACCGGATGTTGGCCAAGTGCTCGCCATAGCCTGAGCGAGGTCCATTCGTGCGGCCGATGGATCCAGCGAACATCGTGTCGCCGGTGAAGATCATCCCCTTATAGATGAAGCACGACGAGCCATCGGTGTGACCCGGCGTGTGGACCATGGCGATGTCGCTGTCACCGAATGGCAGGCGCTCGCCATCTCGGATCCCCAGGGCACCGCGCGTGCTCTCGCCCACCTCGACCGCGTCGAGCTCGTGGATGACTGGCCGGGCGGCAGGAAACGCTCTCCGCAGCGCTGCGAGCGCATCGCTATGGTCGGCGTGCTTGTGGGTGAGCAGGATGTACTGCGGCTCGATCTGCGCTTGCTTGAATGTATCGATGATGCTTGACGGGATGCCGGCGGGGTCGACGAATGCGCCGAGCCGTTCGTTGCGCAGGATGAGGAAGTAGCCGTTGCTCGGATGCGGAGCGTTGATCTGGTGGAGAATATATGGCGGCTGTTCGAAAGGCGACGGATACCAGCGCTGCGCGCCCGAGTCCGCCAGCTTGGTGGCGTCCAGATGCAAGGCCATGGCGATGCCGCGTGCCTCATCATCGCTTGGCTGCGCCTTGTCCGCTCGGAATTGTTCCAGCCGATGAGCGCCGATGCCGGTTGCTGAGCTCAGCTGATCCTACGTCAACAGAATTCCCGCGGCTGGCCTTGCCGACGATATCGCCGAAGGTATCCTCTAACTCGATCTTGGTCTTCATGGTGCGCCTGGTCTCCCTGGTTTTCCATTCCCTGCAGGTGGATGCAACGCCGGGGGTTGGGCCGCGCGCACGCTGATGGCGATCGTGCGCGTGCCGCCATGGTCGTCGGTTATGCGAATGGTGGCCGATCCCGGCCCGCGCGCCACGATCGTCAACGTGGCCGTCGGTCCGCTTGCACTTCCTACGCTGACGGTGGCCACGGCCGCATTCGAGGTCGAGACGCTGAACAGGTGCGCGTAGCCGGGTTCGAAGATGACGACGGTCTGCGCCGGAGCACCTACAGTCAACGTCGCGTTTGCCAGCGAGACGTTTAACGGCGCTGACGCTGGCGTCGGAGAAGGTGACGGTCGCGTGCCTACTGGCGCCTGTATAGGTGTAGCTGTAGGTCTCGGCGTGGGTTTGGGTCCGCTCGACGGGGCGGCGCTTGGACCTGTAGACGGACCGCCACCCTCGAGGATGATCCGGCGTGGAGGCGCCGGAACGCGCGGCGGCTGCACGATTGGTCGGTGCATCTTCGGCAGGGGGCTGGGGTTCGCTGTCGGCCCGTGCTGACGCAATGGTTTGTGGAGGCCTAAGCGATGGCGCTTGATCACGAGCGGACTGACCCCAACGCCGACACTCACGACCACCTGGCCCCCGAAGTCGTCAGTGAACGTGATCGATGTCGTGCCGGTCTTGTTGCCGGGTGAGATCGCGAAGATCGCGGGGCCCGGGCCAGGGCGGTGGTCCGGAACCACGTCCGCGATGTGCTTGTCCCCCGTTGATGCAGTGGAGCATCGTCGATCCAGGTCCGAACACGGTGACGATCTTGAGGCCCCGCGTCCGTGTCGGTGAAGAAAAGCGTCGCCTGCGAGACCGTCATGCCACCCGCAGCAAGCGAGACGAGCAAAGGCTGGGTCCCGCCATGATCGTCGCTGATGCTGATGTTGCAGTTACCGGGCGAACTTCCCGGCGTGACGGTGAAGGTCGTAGCGCTTGTGCCCGAGCTCGGGCTGACGCTTGCGACGTCGTTCGAGGCGCAGGTGCTCCCATCGACGGTGAATGCGCCCGTGTAGCCGGTCTCAGAAACCGTGAAGGTGGCGCTCGGACCGCCGACGTCAAAGGAGAACGATGTCGGGCTAGGCACGATCGAGCCAAATGGGCCGACGGTGATCGATACGCTTGCGTTCTGCCCGTGATCGTCACTCACCGTGATGTTGCATGGCCCCCCGCCGCCAACCGGCGTCACCGTGAAGGTTCCCGCGGGTCCGCTTGGCGGGCTCGCGGTCGCGACGCCGCTACAAGCGCTCGCATCGATGCTGAAGTTGCCGGTGTAGCCGGACTCCGAGACGGAGAAGGTCTGCGCGGCGCCGGCTCCCACATCGCTGAACGTTAAGGAGGTCGGTGCCGGCGTCACCGCGCCGAAGGGACCGACCGTCACTGCCACCGTCGCCGCGGGGGTCGCGTGGTCGTCCGTGATGCTGACATTGCAAGGGCCGCCGCCGGCCACGGGTGTGACGCTGAATGTCGTGGTTGAGTCGCCGCTCGCCGGACTGACGGTGGCGATTCCAGCGCATGCGCTTCCATCCACCGTGAAACTGCCGCCATAACCTGACTCGCTTACGGTGAATGTCTTGTTGGCGCCCGACCCAACGTCACTGAAAGCGAGCGAGGTCGGCGTCGGAGCGATCGTGCCGAACGGACCGACCGTCGCCGAGACGACGGCGTTTTGCGTGTGGTCGTCGGTCACGGAGATGCTGCACGGGCCGCCGGCACCCACCGGCGTCACCGTGAACGTCGTGCTCGCATCCCCGCTTGCGGGGCCGACGGTCGCCACGCCGCTGCACGCGGTTGCATCAACGCTGAAGCTGCCGCTGTATCCCGATTCGGAGACCTTAAACGTCTTCGCGCTGCCGGCACCGACGTCGTCGAAAGTCAAGGACGCGGGCGTTGGGGCGACAGCGCCGAACGGCCCGACCGTGACCGACACGAACGGGCTCGTCAGACCGTCGACGTCATCTTTCACTTTGAACTGACAGGTGCCGCCGCTTGCGGTGCTGGTCGAGCCCGAAGACCGGCACGCTTGCGCTTGGACCAGTTCCGGAAACTGGGCCGACGTTGGCGATCGATCCACACGAGTTGTTGGAGATTGAGAACGTCCCCGTGTAGGAAGGCTCCGAGACGGATACGGACTGAGCGTTAGGTGGCCCGACGTCGCTGAACGTGAGCGAGCCGGGAGCAACCGTCGGTGCGGTGAGAACGCTCACGCTGATGGTCTTCGATCCGCCATGATCGTCGCTGACCGTGATCGTAGCAGTGCCCGTGCCTGTCGCGGTGATCGTGAAGGGCACGGGGCCAGGTCCACCGCCTGACGCAGGCGCGACCGTCGCTACGCCGGGCGTGTCGCTGACGGCAGAGATCGGACCGGTGTAGTCGGTCTCAGAGGCGGTGAAGCCGGTCGAGCTGCCGATGCCCACCAGCGACACCGAGGACGTGCTCACCGTCAATGGGCCCGCGATGACGGTCACGCCGACAGACGTGTTGCCGCCGTTCGCGTCGGAGAAGTTGATTGTCGCGGTTCCGCGATTGACCGGCGTCACCGAGAAGGACGCGCTCGGTCCGACGCCGGGCGACGTCACGGTCGCCACCGTGATGTCGGTGCTGCTCGCGCCGATGCTTCCGAAGTAGTTCGGATCGGTGACGTTAATCGTCTGCGGTGCGGTGGTTCCGCTAAAGGTGAGACTTGGCGGCGCAGCGCTCATCGGCCCTGTAATCGTCAGGTTGACGAAATCAAGACCTCCATGATCGTCTGCGACCGCGATCGAGGGCGTGCCGGCGGCGACCGCAGACACCGTGAAGATGATCGGTCCCGGACCTGTGCCGGAGCCGGGCGAGACGGTCGCCTTCGCGATATTCGAGCTCTTCGCAGTGATGGTGCCTGCGTAATCAGCCTCGCTCCCGGTGAACGTCTGATTCGCTCCTCCCACGGTGAACGTCAGCGCCGTCGGATTGATCAATAGTCCACCGGTGGAGATGCTTACGCTCAGGGTCGCGCTGCCGCCGAAGGTATCGCTGATCGTGACCGTGGCGTTGCCGGCCGCGACCGGTGTGACTTTGAAGGTGACAGGTCCGGGCCCCGTCGTCGAGCCGACCGGCGCTACGGTGGCGACGGCCGGTTTATCGATGCTCGCGCTCAACGTGCCGCCGAAGAACGGATCGGTCGCCGTGAAGGTTTGTGGCGTTGTGGTGCCTAGGAACGTCAACGAGGTGGGCGCGGTTGTGATCGGGCCGATGACCGTGATCTTGACCGTTCCCGGGCCATCGCCGCCGGTGACGGTGATGGTCGTCGTGCCGGCGCCTGTTGGGGCCACGGTGAACGTCACCGGGCCTGGTCCCGTACCGGATCCCGCCACCGTGGCGACGGTGGTGTCGTTGCTCGCCGCGGTGATGGGCCCTGTATAGGAAGATTCGCTCGCGGTGAAGGTCTGTGACGCGCCGCCGAGCACAAACGTCAGGTTGTTCGGCGCCACGACGATCGAGCCCGGAGGTGTGACCGTGATGCTCACGATCTTGCTTCCACCATGGTCATCGGTGACGGTGATATTAGCGCTTCCCGAGGCGCCCGGCGTGACGGTGAAGGTGACGGGCCCCGGGCCGGAGCCGGAAGCCGGCGTGACGGTGGCGACGGAGTTCTTGTCGCTGGATGCGTTGATCGCTCCGCCATAGCCCGACTCCGACGCCGTGAACGTCTGCGTCGAGCCGCCGACCAAGAACGAGAGGCTGGGCGTGCTCACGGTCAGCGTGCCCGCGGCTGCTACCGATACGCTTACTGTTTTTGAACCGCCATGATTGTCGGTGACCGTTATGGTGGTCGAGGTCCCGCTTGAACCTGTCGGCGTAACGGTGAATGTCACGGACGGCCCTGCGCCCGACGCCGGCGTCACCGTCGCGACCCCGGTGTTGGCGCTGACCGCATTGATGGGTCCGGTGTAACCGCTCTCCGTCGCGGTGAACTGCTGCGACGCGCCGTCGACGATGAACGAAAGGCTTGGCTGATTGACCGAGAGCACGCCAGGTCCGATCGTCGGCGGACTCGTCGGAGGAGACGATCCTCCACCGCCACCGCCGTGACCGCCGGCCAACGCGGCGATCGCGCCGAGTCCGAGAAGAATGCCGATGAACCCGCCGCCACCGCCACCATGACTGCCTCCGGATGGCGCAGGTGCGGCGCTCGGGACCGCGCGCGCGATGATCGCATCGTCCGGACATTTGAGTGCCGCGAAGCTCGGCTGCACGGTTTCGATCGGTACCTGCACCGGGCTGCCGTTGTGGGAGCTGACGGCGGCTTCGCCAGCGTGAAGCGCGATCGAGTTCTTACCGCTGAGCGTCGTCGAGATCTGGCCTTGGTAAACGGCGATCGTCGTCGACTCAGGAGTGCGGAGCAGGCTGAAGATCGCGGTCTCATCGCCCGCGGCGATCGACAACGGACCGGCCTTGACGCTGATCGCGGGGCTCTGCGCCTGCGCGCACAGCGAGCCGGAATCGAGGCTCATCCCAAGACTGGTCGCCGTGGCGGAGGCAGTCGCCGTGCTGCCCGGCCCGAGCTGGATCTTGCCGACGTCGGCCAGGCTGAGCGCGGCGAGCGAATCGACGCCCGTGACCAACGTATCGCCCGAATGGACGATGCGCGAGGCGAGCACGTCGTGCGATACCCCACCGCCTGTGCGCACAACGACCGCGCCGGATATATTGGTGACGACGGGCACCGCAGACGGTGCTGGGGCGTCGGCGGCGACGACAAAGCCAGGCCACAGCGTCAGAAAAAGACAGAGCCACGCCAAGCACCGAACTGCCATGTCGGGGAGGCGCATGGAGCGGGGTAGCATCGCCCGGTTTATTTCGGGGGTTCGAGGACCGGGACCATAGGCACAATGTCGCAAAGGCCTAGTCTTAGCGACTCCCCTTGAGGTTAAAGAGTGGCGCGGCTGGTAGAGCGGATATTGGTTTGGGTCGCAGGGCTGGTGACGGTCGCTGCGCTTATCGCCGTCGTGCTCAACTTCTTGCCGGGCGCTCTCGGTGGTTTTCGTTGGATGCATCCCAACCAGTCGGGTGGTTCGGGCACGAGTTCCACCATCGATCTGGCCGAACAAGCCATATCGCGCAACGATACGCGCGGCGCATTGAAGCTCGCGCGGCAGGCAGTGGCAGCAGACGCCCTCGGACGCGACGGTCGCCAACCGGGCCGGTAACGTCGCGCTGCGCGCGGGCGATACTAAAGCAGCGGAAAAATACTATCTCGCCGGCGAGAGCGCGGATCCCCGCTATCCATGGAACTACGTGGCCCTTGGTCAGCTTTACGAGCGCGAGGGCAAAAAAGAGGTCGCAGACGAGCAGCTGCGCGCAGCGTCCGCTGCGGCGCCGGATCAGGCATTCATCCATTACGATCTGGGCGTGGTCGAAATGCAAGAGGGCCTGTACGCAGCCGCGCTCGCGGACTTCGAAACCGAACTCAAACGCTCGCCAACGTATCGCCCGGCGATGATCGGGCGCGCCGAAGCGCTGGAGAAGATGGGCCGCAAGGGCGAAGCCGTCGCGCTCTATCGCAAAGCGGGTGTGAACGCGCACAAACCCAACGCCGCGCCACCCAAACTCAAAGTCACCCCGCTCGTGCAGCCCAGTCCGAGCCCGTCGCCGAGCCCGACGGCTACCGCGACGCAGGTCGCCCTTGACGAGCCCGAAGCCAAGCCCGAAACCCTCACCCAGAGCGAAGAGATCCGCGCGGCCCTCGCCCGTAGCGATCGCGCGGGCCAGCGCCACGCCTGGGCCCGTGCGTCCGCCGTGGGCGACGACCCCGCCGAGCGCGACGGCGACACCTAGCCCGGTCGTCGCAACCGCGCCGACGACGACTGCCAAACCGCTCAGCGAAGTATTAGCAGACGCGCGCGGGTATCTGCTCGACGTGACGCAGGAGCTCGACTTCACGCATGCGCTACCGGCTGCGGATTCGAGTCAGCCAACCGCGACGCTGCGTAGCAACCTGGTGGACGCCTTGGCACATAAGCCGATCGATGTCGATAGCGTGCTCCAGATCGGCACCGCAGCGTTGCTCAGCGGGCGCATGCCACTCGCCGCCGCCGCGTTCAACGCCGCGTCGGATGGAGCGCCCAGAGACTGGCGTGGTCCGTATTTCGCCGGGCTCACCGCCCAAGCCAGCGGCGAAATGGGTCAGGCGCGGACGCTATTCAACAACGCCCTGGCGCGCGAGCAGCGTGCTGAGATCTACACGAGCCTGGCCGCAGTCGCGCTCGACGGCGGCGATTCGGCGACCGCTGCGAGCGACGCGCGCCGCGCCGTGCAGATCAATCCATCCTACGAACCCGGGCGCTTTGTGGCGGGAATGCTCGATCTCATCCAATCCGATGTCCGCGGAGCGCAGAGCAATCTTGCAGCAGCGCAGGCGCTCGGTGGAGCTCCGTCGCGTACCGCCTACTTCCTCAACGCGCTGCACGATATCGTCGGGGCGGCAGGCGCCTCGGGCGGCTAGATCTTCCCGGCCGGTCAGTCGTGGACCGGCGCCGCGCCCGCCTGTTGCATGTGGCCGCGCTCGGCGTGGAACAACGGGATGAGGATGATCGTGAAGGCGAACGCGACCGCAAGCCCGAGAGCAACATCGTCGAACGCGGAGACGTAAGCCTGTTGGGTCAGCTGCAGCGATAGGATCGCGGTGGCTTTGGCTTTGCTCGCGATATCGGATCCGCCGTGCGCGGCGACACCTGCGCCAAGCTGCGCGAGCCGCTGCTGCGTGCCGATGCCGAATTGGGTGATCGATTCGCCGAAACGCTCGAAATGGAATTTCTGTCGGTCGACGAGCGACGTCGCGATGATGGCGATGCCGATGGAGCCGCCCAGCGTGCGCGTCAGGTTGTAAAGCGAAGACCCATCGGCCTTTTCCTCTGGCTTGAGCGAGACGAGCGCCAGCGCACCCGACCGCGGTGAAGAGAAATGGCAGCGACGCACCGCGCAAAATCTGCAAGAAGACCAGCCAGCCATACGACGTCTGCATATTGATGAAGCCATTGCCGATGAGCGACCCGACGAACAAGAGGATGCCGATGAGCATGAGGATGCGCGGATCGACGAACGAGCCGATGCGGCCCACGACCGGGAAGAGCACGATGCTGACGATCGCAGCCGGCAGCAGCACGAATCCGATCTGCAGCGCGGTGTAGTGGAGCAGCAGACTCGCGAACAACGGCAAGATGAAGATCGCGCCGAACAGCGACGCGCCGAGCATGGCAGCCGCGATCGATCCGATCGCGAAATTGCGGTTGCAGAAGATCTTCAGGTTGATGAGCGGGTGCTGGTTGCGCAATTCGATGAAGAGGAACAGCAGGAACATCGTCAGCGATAGCACGCTCATCCAGGCGATGAACGGTGAGTCGAACCAGCCGTCTTTTTGACCCTCCTGCAGCACGACTTGCATCGTGCCCAGCCACGCCGCGACCGTGACGAAGCCCCAGAAATCGATGGGCGCGGAGCGGCGCTCGCGCATGCACGTCGTGGTTCTCCTGGATGAGCAGCTGGCTGAGCACGACCGAGACCGCGACGATGGGGACGTTGACGAAGAAGATCCACTGCCAGGACAACGTGTCGGTCAGCCAGCCGCCCAGCGTCGGGCCCGATAGCGGGGCCAAGCGCAGCGCCCACGCCGAAGAGCGCCGACGCCATGGCGAGCTCCTGCGGCGGAAACGCCTCGAGCATGATGGTCAGCGCCACCGGCAGGATCGCGCCGCCGCCGATGCCCTGCAAGATGCGGAAGAAGACCAATGAGGGTAGATTCCACGAGATCCCGCACAAGAACGAGGCGATGACGAAGACGATCTGGCTGATGGCGAAGTAGCGTTTGAGCCCGAACGTGCTCGACATCCAGCCGGTCGTCGGGATGATGATGACGTTGCTGATCAGATAGCCGGTGATGACCCAATCGATCTCATCGACGCCTGCGCCGAAGCTCGACTGCATGTTGGGGATGGCGACGTTGACGATGCTCGCATCGAGCACGGCGATGAGCGCTGCCAGCATCACCGGGATGGTGATCAGCCACTTGTTGCCGGTGATAAGCGGCTGTCGGCGGGGTTGCACTCGATCTCCGATCGAAAGCGGCGCGGGTTCTAGTGGTTGGTCGTGTCGACCGAGATCACGGCGGACAGGCCTTGCCGCAAGAGGCCTTGCGGATCGGAGCTCGAGATCGATAGCGATGCGCACCGGCACCCGCTGCACGACCTTGGTGAAGTTGCCGCTGGCGTTATCGGGCGGTATGAGCGCGAACGTCGCGCCGGTCGCGGCTGAGATGCTCTCGACTTTGCCCGTGAAGACCCTATGCGGGAACGCGTCGACGTGGATATCGACGGGCTGGCCGACGCGCAGGTTTCGTATCTGCGTCTCTTTGAGGTTGGCGGTCACCCAGAGGTGGCGTTGATCGGCCAGCGCCATGAGCGGCTGCCCCACCGCGATGGTGTCGCCGACGTTGACCGATTTCTTGCTCACGACGCCGTCGACGGGCGCGGTGATACGCGTATACGATTCCTGGAGCCGCGCGTTGGCGAGCGCAGCGGCTGCGGCTTTCACTTGCGCCGCGCTCACCGCTGCCTGCGCCGACTTGATCTGCGTCGTTTGTGTGCCGGTCTGCGCCTGGTCGAGCTGCGCGCGGCTAGCGAGCACTTGCGCTTGGGCCTGCGACACTGACGAACGAGCGGCAGCCACGCCTTGGGTTGCCGCGTCGACCTGAGCGGCCGCGGTGAGATACGCTGCTTGCGCTGCATCGAGCTGCGATTGGGCGATAGCGCCTTCACTTGCTAGCTCACGCGCGCGCTGCACGTCGTGCTGCGCCTTCACCGCGTTGGCGCGTGCCGCATCGAGATTGGCTTGTGCTGTTGCCACGCGCTGTTGCGCGTTGAGCACGCCACTCGATGCCTGCGCGATGCCCGCCTGGGCTTGCAACGTCTGCGCGGATGTCATCGAGGACTGTTGC
>CAVXUM010000002.1:0-741566 GCA_963764965.1 Vulcanimicrobiota bacterium | reverse complement strand
GTGGCGGCAGCAATTTCACCGATGTGCCTGAGCATTTCGTCGAGGGATACGCCACCGTCGGGTTTACCGCGGGAAAAGGCGAAGCCGGCAGAGGTGGTGGCGAGGGCGTTGAAGCCGAGATGCTCCAGGTAAATCGCGGTGCCGACATCCCATGGGTTGGGCAGGACAAAACAACCTGACTGATGCAACGCGTGAAACTTCGCCGCGAGCAATTGCGCGTTTTTCATTTCCCAAGAGTATATGTGTTTAGCGAAGGCTTCGACCTCAAACCCACGAGAATGGCTGTCCCAGATACGTGGCCGCAGCCCAAAGCGGCGTCGTCGCTTCGCTTTGCCGCCGCACTCCACACGATGGGCCGCCTTTGGACTGCGGTGGCAAGCGCAGCGCGACACCGCTTTGATGTTGGCGTGTGGGTTTTCGAGAAAATCATAGCATATTTCTCACGGCTTCTACGTGTACGGGCGGTTAGCGAAGTCTTCGACCTCAGGCCGGCGAGTTAACACGCCAAAAGACGGTAAAATTCAGAGAATATTATCGCCTGAGGACAAGACCAGAAAGTGCGGACTATTTCTTGAAACTGCCGAGACACTCATCGAATGCGCCTTCGGTAACATGAAGTCGTTTCACCGTAAGATGGTCAACACTTAGAGACTTGAATTCGCCGCGGCCCACTGAGAGCGAGCGAATCGCGACTCGTCTAACAACTAGTGCACCGATCGCCAACGCACCGATTGCCGCGGCCCCAAGAGCGAAGGCGCCGACTGCAATCGCTCCGGTTGCGACACTTCTCAGTGCCATGCTACCCACGGCGATAGGTTGTGAACTATGCACGCCGCTCATTTGACGTTGGTCCTACTTAGAAATGAACAGGCTTCTCCGATAACAGCTGGGACCTCTTTGAGCCTCGGCTCGTGGGGTGGCAATCTTCCCAGGAAAGCCCGCATCGCGAGGGCGATTTCCTCAAGGTGTGTTTCGAGCGCGAAATGTCCAGTATCCAGGAATTGGACCGTCGCGTTAGGATTGTCGCGTCGGAACGCTTTGGCGCCTGCGGGAATAAAGTAAAGGTCGTGCAAACAAAACGCACCGGTAGCCAGACCCGCAATTGCGAGGGATCTTCGCCGAGAAAAGCTCATCGTCAGCTTCCGATGAACGCCAGCAGGTCGGCGTTGATGATGTCGGCTTGTGTCGTGATCATGCCGTGCGGGTAGTCCTTGAATGTCTTCAGCGTGCCGTTCTTGAGGAGCTTGGCCGAGAGTGGACCGGCCGCCTGGTAGGGCACGATCTGGTCGTCCTCACTATGCATGACCAGAACCGGTACCGAGATCTTCTTCAGATCTTCCGTGAAGTCGGTCTGCGAGAACGCGACGATGCCGTCATAACCCGCCTTGGCGCCGCCCATCATGCCTTGGCGCCACCAGTTCCAAACGACAGGCTCGATCGTTTTCACGCCCGGACGGTTGAAGCCGTAGAAGGGGCCGGCCGGCAGATCGTAATAGAACTTGGCCCGGTTGGCGAAGAGTTGGGCTTGGAGATCGTCGAACACCGATTTGGGCAGGCCTAGCGGATTGGCCGGGGTCTTCACCATCAACGGCGGCACGGCGCTGATGATCGCCGCCTTCGCTACATTCTTGTCGCCATGACGGGCGAGATAACGCACCACCTCGCCGCCGCCGGTCGAATGGCCGACGTGAATCGCATCCTTCAGGTTGAGATGATCAGTGACGGCCTTCAGATCGTCGGCATAGTGGTCGAGGTCGTGACCATCGCCTACTTGCGTCGAACGACCGTGGCCGCGTCGGTCATGGGCTATGACCCGATAACCTTTGGAGAGGAAGAATAGCATTTGCGAGTCCCAATCGTCCGCTGAGAGCGGCCAGCCATGGCTAAAGACGATGGGCTGGCCTTTACCCCAATCTTTATAATAGATGTCGATGTTGGCTCCGTTTTCTTTTCCGACGGTTACGTATGGCATCGCGCTTTTCCTACCTTGTTAGCGGTTTCAATGCTGCTGGCCGCGTTTTATCTCCGTTAAAAACCAAGTGCGGCGTTCGGTTTCATCGATCCAAACTTCGATCAGACTGGCTGTGGCAACGTCACGATGCTCGTCGCACACGTTGTGCGCCTCGCGCAGTCGCGCGGCCAGCGTCTGGTTATCCTCCGCCAACTCGGCAATCATATCCGCGGGATCGACGTAGTCCGCGTCGTTATCGAGTACTCGTTGAATACGTGAGATCTGGCCGATCGATTTGATGGTGAGCCCGCCAAGCTTTCGAATTCGCTCTGCAATCGGATCGGTCATCGCGTAAAGCTGGTCGCCATGTTCGTCGAGGAGCAGGTGGTAATCGCGGAAATGCGGGCCGCTCATGTGCCAATGGAAATTTTTCGTTTTCAGATAGAGCGCAAAGACGTCTGCGAGAATGGCGTTCATTGCTCCGGCAATGTCCTTGACCGCGGAACGTGTCAGATCGGTCGGGACCGTTAGTGGAATATCGCGTTTCTGGCGAAGCTCTGCAGTTTTTGTCGAATTATTTCTTCTCATATTATTTTATCCTCCGATTGTTTTCGTTGATTAGTGAGCCAGTGACCATAGGGCAGAGGAAAGAATAATTTCTACCTCTTAAGAGGGAACCTCTTTTTACCTTCAAATAAGCCAGCCCAGTTCTGCTAGCATGAGCCCGAATTGACCCCGCGTCGATCCGGCGGATAGAAAATCTGATGAGAATCGAATCGCGCGCGCGTTTTCCTCTGGCCCAACTGCCGACTCCGATTGAAGAATTGAAATCGCTTTCGCGAGAGCTCGGTGGGCCGGAGTTGCTGATTAAGCGCGACGATCAAACTGGCCTTGCGCTTGGCGGAAACAAGACGCGTAAGCTCGAGTTTCTTATTGGGCAGGCGCTGGAGCAGGGGGCGGACACGCTGGTCACGGCGGGCGCGGCACAATCGAATCATTGTCGCCAGACCGCGGCGGCCGCGGCCAGGGCGGGTTTGCGTTGCGAGCTTTTGCTGAATGGGACGAAACCCGAGTTGCCGAATGGCAATTTGCTGCTCGATGAATTACTCGGCGCACGCATTCATTGGGTTCAACGTTCCGAGCGCGAGGCCAAACTGAGCGAGCTTCCAGCTGAACTTCGTAACCAGGGTCGCTAAGCCATACGTGATTCCGGTTGGCGGCTCTAATGGCGTCGGTGCCACCGGCTACGTCCTGGCAATGATGGAGCTGGCCGAGCAGTTGAATGGGATGAATCGGCGCGTTGACCACGTCGTCTTCGCTTCAAGCTCCGGCGGAACGCAAGCGGGCATTGTTGTCGGCGCCAAGGTTACGGGCTTCAACGGCGGGCTGCATGGTGTGAGCATTGACAAGGACAACGGTGATGGCGCGACTTACGAGAACGAGCTGGCAGACATCGCGAACGAAACCGCCAAATATGTCGGCTTCGACGCGCAGTTCGCAGCCGGCGATTTCACCGTCGCGTACGATTACCTTGGCGGCGGCTACGGCATAGTGAGCGACCTGGAGCGCGAGGCAATTCGGCTGCTCGCTTCGCGCGAAGGAATCGTGCTCGATCCGGTTTACACTGGACGCGCGATGGGAGCGCTACTTGATTTGATTCGCAAGAAAGCTTTCCGACTCGGATGAAACAGTTCTGTTCTGGCATACTGGCGGCGCCCCGGCGCTCTTTGCCTACGCGAAGGATTTAACCCGGATATTTCATATCCGCTCGGCGGGAAGCCGAGCAGCCCCTTCGGAGTGAATGAGTTCCAGTGCGTACGTAGAGCAATCCGAGATTACAATTTGGATTGGGTCTAGCGAGAGGGCGGAAGGGGCTGGGTTAACCCAGCTACTTCCTCTGAAGTAGCTGCCCTTCGTGCGCATTTCGCTGGGGCAGCGAAAATGCGGGTTAATTTGAAGTAACGTTGGAGAAACGTGACCAGTGAATCGTTCCTTTTCTAGGCTGTCGGCACGGTTCCACCATCAATGACGTAGTCAGTGCCGGTGATAGAGGCGGCGCGATGGCACGAGGGACACGACTATCGGTCGCCTCCGCCGATAGGGCCGCGTTTTTGGAGTGCGGTGGGAAGCGCAGCGCCACACCGCTTTTTCTTTGCTCAGTTCCGCGGGCATTTCGCGATCACCTGGCGCTCAATGCACCAAAGGATCACACCGGAATGGAAAAGCGCCGTCGTCGCTTCGCTTTGCCGGCGCAGTCCAAAATGCGCCTCGGCACCCATGATGATGCAATTGTCCGCTTGATCGACTTGCTCTGAAATTGTCGCTAAAACCGGCGAGCGTGGACGATAAAGCCGGAATTACCCGGCTACGATCAGGACATGATCGTCGCTCATGAAAGAATCTCCAGCGCTGCGATCTTGTCGCGATCGAGCGTGAAGACGAACTCAAGCTCGATCGGACTGCCTGGGAAACTACCAGTCAGCCGATTGGTGACGATGGTCTTGCCGTCCTTCTGAGTGGCCGCGAGTGGTTCGATGGTGTGCTGATACTTCTGTTTGGTCTCAACCATCCATTTCTTGATCGCGGCCAAGCCTTCGATCGTTTTGCCTTCATCCCGCACGAGCGCGCTCTCGGCAAAGCATTGCGCCAATACCTCCGTCTCACCTCGGTTCGCCGCACCGATATAAGTAGCGATCGGAGTTGGAAGATCGGCCGGCATGTGTTTCTCGGTTTGCTTCTGGTTCAGCCGTAAACACGGGAATTTAAGCCGTGATCGAGACGTTCGCCATCGGGCAAAGGGCGGAAATTTATTAGGTCAGCCGTCGCGATTACGCAGCACGTTCGGATTTCGTTGAGGGAAGGGCCGGCGTCGCAGATCCGAGCGCTCTTCGGACAAGCGGCGCCACCCGCGTCCCAATCAGTTCGATTGCGCGCATGAGTTTGGCGTGCGGCAAGTCCGCCACGCTCATTTGGAACGTGAGCCGGGAAATGCCGCCTAACGATTCGTTCACGCGCAGGATTTTTTCCGCGACGGTTTCCGGATCGCCCACCAGAAGCGCACCGGTCGGTCCAAGCTGGGCGTCGAAGTGCGCGCGGGTCATAGGTGGCCATCCGCGCTCCCTGCCGATCTCAGTGAAGCTTCGCGCATAGCCGGGAAAAAACTCGTCTTCGGCCGTCGTCGAACTATCGGCGACATAGCCTAGCGAATGAACGCCGACCTTGAGCTGCTCCGGAGAATGGCCGGCGCGCGAACCAGCCCAGCGGTAGCGATCGATCAGCGGCCGGAAGCGGTGCGGCTCGCCGCCGATAATCGCGACCATCAGCGGCAACCCGAGGGTGCCGGCGCGAATGAAAGAGCCGGGCGTGCCGCCGACACCGAGCCAAACCGGCAGCGGGTTCTGCAGCGGACGCGGGTAAACTCCCTGCCCGGTAAGCGGAGCGCGATGCCCGAACACACTGCAGCATGCACAAGAACCAGAACGGGGTCAAAAAACGCTCAGTTCGCCCTTGGATCGCGCTGCTCGGTGCGTTTGCGGTCCTCGCCGCGACGGGTTGCACCAAGGTCTCCACCTCGATGGGTGGCGCGGTGAAGAACTACGGTCCGCCGGGGGTGTTGCGCATCGCGGACATCTCGGATCCTTCGACGCTCAATCCAATGTTGAGCGGCGCCGACGTCGCCTATCAGCTGTCGGCGTACACGCTTGAGTATCTCGTGCAACTCGACGACCAGGGCCACGTCATCCCGGTACTAGCCGAGCGCGTGCCCAGCGCGGAGAACGGCGACGTCAGTCCTGACGGTCTCACCGTGACATATCACCTGCGGCCTAGTGTGACCTGGTCTGACGGCGTGCCATTCACCGCCGCCGACGTCGTCGCGTCCTGGCGCCAAGTGATGAACCCGCTCAACAACGTTATCATCCGCGAGGGATATGACGACGTCACCCGCATCGATGCGCCTGACGCGCACACCGCTGTCGTCCATCTCAAGCATCCCTACGCGCCGCTGCCTACGCGTTTCTTCGCCGGCATCCAGGAGGGTCCGATCGCGGTGATGCCGGCGCACATCATCGCGGGCCAACGCGACCTCAACCGATCGTCGTTCAACACGCACCCCATCGGCACGGGCCCATACGTGTTGCAATCATGGGAGCGCAACGGACGTATGATCTTCGTCGCCAATCCGCACTACTGGCGGGGCAAGCCCAAGCTCGCGCAGATCATCTTCCAGGCGCAGCCCTCGACAGCCACAGAACTCGTCGGTTTTCAGACGCACGAGCTCGACGCCGACTTCGATGCCGGCGCCGGCCGGCTCGACGAGTACGGCTCGCTGACGAATTTCCAAGTCTTGCGCTCGAAAAGCCTCAGGCTGAGCGTCGGCGTCATGAACTGCCAGAAGCTTCCATTTAGCGATATCCACGTGCGGCACGCGCTCGCCTATGCCACAGACCGAGCGGCGATCATGGACAAGATCTATCATGGCGCGGGCGTGATCGCCGACGAATACCTGCCGAAGTGGTCATGGGCATACACGCCGGATGTGCCGAGCTACCAATTCGACCCGCAGCGCAGCCGCAGCGAGCTTGACGCCGACGGCTGGAAGCTCGGCGCCGACAACATCCGCTACAAAGACGGCCACCCGCTCAGCATCGTCATGGTCATGACCGCCGGCGACGCGGCCGGGCTCCGCGTGGCCGCGATGGAGCAGGATTTTCTACGCGACGTCGGTTTCGCGGCGACCATCAAGACCTACCCCTATGGGCTTATCTTCGATAACGACGGGCCCATCCGCACCGGCAATTACAACCTGACCTTCTACGGCTTCAGCGTGAACTTCGATCCATCGTCACTCGATGACGACGGCTGCGATCAGTTCGCCCCGCATGGCGGTAACGACGCGCGTTTCTGCGACCTTGTGACCGATGCGCTCGAGCGGCAAGCGCTCGCGCTGACCGACGTCACCAAGCGAAAGGCCCTGTATGCCCAGATCCAGCGCCGGCGCATGACCGATCTCGCGGACTTGCCGGTGTTCTTCCGCGACAGGGTCGGCGTAGTCGCGTCGGATCTTCGCAGCTACACCGCCTCCAATGGCATCATCCCACAATGGAACACGTGGGAGTGGTCCAAGCCGTAGTTCATATGCCATGCGGCGGCATGTCATACGCGTAACTGTGCGGATAATCACCACGGTGTGCCTAACCTACTGGCGAATCAAGCTCGATAGTTCCGGTAGGACCTCTTCGTCCGGCCGGCCGTCGGGAAAGCGTATACGTGAACTCAGTCCTCGCCCTCATCTGGATCATGGCAGCCCTCGTGCTGCCCTTCTTGGCGCCCGCGCCGCAACAGCGTCCGGAAGATCCGACGAGCGCGGTGCGAGCGCGCTTGATCAATCAGATCAATGCGCACCGGCGCGCCTACGGCCTGGCGCCGCTATCGCCTGACCCGATCGCCCAACGTGCCGCCCAGTTCCAAGCACAGGATATGGAGGCCAATGGTGTGATGCGCCACCAAGACTCCAATGGGCGGACGCCGATGCGCCGGTATGTCGCTTTCGGCGGGCATGCGTCGCTGTATGGTGAGAACGTCGCCTACTACGGCGACACGATCTCCGAGTCCGATGCGGCCTGGCAGGCGGTGTCCAAACTCGACGACATGATGATGTCCGAGCGACCGCCGAGCGACGGCCACCGCGAGAACATCCTCTCGCCCGACTACAAGACGATCGGCATCGGCGTCGCGGTCGGACCCAACGGCCTGTACATCGCCGAAGACTTCGTCTCCCCGACCAACGAATAACCGAAAGCAGCTCCGCAAGGAATAGCCCTGGCGCTTGCGCCAAGGCTTGACGTGCATGAAGGCAGCCGCGCAAGAACTCCACACCTCTCCGCTGACGCCCTTGGATCGCGGGTTGTTCCCCATCACCGTCAACTGGGCGTACTGCAACCACGCCTCGGTCGGTCCGCTTCCCCGCTCGGCGCGCGATGCGGTCGCAGCGGTGCTGGACGCCCAGATGATCGACGGCAACGCGGGTATTTTGGACGTCGAATCGCACCTCGAAGCGATCCGCGCCCAGACCGCGGCCGCGATCAACGCGGGCACGGATGATATCGCCTTTTTGCGCTCGACATCCGAAGGCGCGCTCGTGGTCGCCAACGGGCTCACCTGGCGCTCGGGCGATGAGATCATCCTCAGCGACAATGAGTTCGGCGCCAACGCCTATCCTTGGTTGAACCTTCGCGACCGCGGCGTCCGCCCACGCTTCGTGCGCACGCCGAGCGAGCGGCTCACGGTTGAAGCGCTCGAGCGGCTCGCCAACCCGAACACGCGACTCGTTGCCGTGTCCTACGTCAGCTCCCTGGACGGCTACCGGCATGACCTGGCGGCGTTGGGAAGGTGGTGCCGCGAGCACCGCGTTCTCTTCGCCGTCGACGCGATGCAGGGTTTCGGCGCCCTGCCGCTCGATGTTTCGGGGTGGTGCGTGGATTTCTGTTACTTCGGCGTCGCGAAGTGGCTGCTCGCACCGCAGGGTCTTTCGGTGTTCTACGCGAGGCCTGATCTAGTGGAAGATATGCGTCCGGCGCTTTGCTCGTGGCGCTCGGTGCGAGAGCCGATGGATTTCTTCGATTACGGCCAAGAACTGCAACCCGGCGCGCGACGTTTTGACGGAGGCACTGTGAACTATCCGGCGCTCATCGGTTTTCGCGAGAGTCTGAGACTGCTCGTCGTGGCCGGGTTCCCAGCGATCGAGCGCCACGTCTTGGCCCTGTGCGATCGCCTCATCGACGGCGCGCAGCGCGTCGGGATCGAGGTGAAGAGCGATCGCTCTCCGGGGACTCGGTCCGGGATCGTGCTACTGGGATTGGGAGCTTGGCAAGCCGACGACCTCAACGCCCAAGCGTTAGCGTCGCGAGTGGGCATCACGGTGCGCGACAGCGGCGTGCGGGTCTCGCCGCATGGATATAACGACGTGGCCGATATCGACGCCGTCCTCGCACTGCTATCGAGCGGCGTGAGCGTTTGAGCCAGGGCAAGCGCACTGCCGCATGGGGCCCGGCAACCCAGGCTGAATCTCGCTGGCCCGCGTCGATCGCGGTGCTCGTCGCGCTGTTGCTGTACGTCAGCCTGCCGAACCGGCTGCACATCGGTCCGGTCTGGATCATCCCGGTGCTCGAATTAGCATTGCTCTTGCCGTTGTCCATCACCGCAGCGCGGCATCAGTACGGCGCGCGATGGCGACGCATGGTCGCGATCACCCTCATCGCGGTGCTCAACGTGGCGAACGCGCTCTCGCTGTTCTTGCTCGTGCAAGTCTTGTTGATCCATCCCGGAAGGTCCACTGGCGCCAGACTGCTCGAAGGCGCCGCGCAGCTGTGGTTCACCAACATCATCGTGTTCGCACTATGGTATTGGGAGCTCGACCGAGGCGGGCCGGACGACCGCTGCACGAAAGAGCACCCCGAACCCGACTTCCTGTTCCCACAGATGGGCACGCCGGGCGCCGCCAGGCCGGAGTGGGGTCCGAAGTTCGTCGACTACCTGTACATCGCGTTCACGAACGCAACGGCGTTCAGCCCGGCAGATACCATGCCCTTGACCGCGTGGGCGAAGATGCTCATGGCGGTCGAAGCACTCAACTCGCTGCTCATCATCGCCTTGGTCGCATCGCGCGCGGTCGGGATCCTCAGCTAAAACAGGGATCGCGCAGCGCCGGGATCAGTAACCCGCGTCCGATTGCATGCACGGCACCATGATGGCATCGCTCATGCCGTGGATCAGCCGCTTATCTGCAGGGACGACCGTCGCCAGCACGCCCGAGAGCAGCGCTTCGTCGCCGGCGACGAAATAGTACGGGCACAGACGCACTCGCCCATCCATCGTCTTGATCGCATTGCTGGGGACATCGAGGTACTCGCTGCGCACGCGCCGCGCCTTGTGGTAGCGCTGCAGGATCTGCGGCGACTTATCGAAGGTCGCAAGCCCGCCGTCGATGACGGCCAGCCACTCATTGCGGGTGAGATCGTCGGCGACGTAGACGCCGCGGCTGCCCCACGCAAGCTCCGAGAAGCCGGAGGGCTTCACCACGAACTGCCGCTCGGATTTGCTCAAGTCATAGAGCTCGCGCCAACTATTCACGGATCTCCCATCCACCTGCAGCCCGGAGATCACGCCCTGGGGCGGCAGGGGGCGCGGATCCAGGACCCAGGTCTGGGGCAGAAGTGCGAGCAGGCGTTTGAAGGTTTCGGCTCCGAGCTCCGTCTGCCACACCCTGAACAACGCGACGTTGTGGAGCAGCGCGAAGATGAGCTTCTCTTCGAGAAATGCCTTGGGCGGCGGCGTCATGACCACGCGCTTGTGCCGCGCGGCGTACAGCATGAGCTCTTGCTTGGGGACGTTGAGGAGATCGAACAGCTCGAAGTTGCGGTAGAGCACGTCGACGGTGCGCCGTCCGTCCGGCGTATCGACGACGAGCGCCTCCTCGGTGAAGACGACCTCCTCGGGGTGCAGTGTGACGGCCTGGGCAAGGCCGCTTGCGCGCAAGGAAGTGGCAAGCCATAGCATCTCGCCGCGGTAGTCATCCGACTCTGGGGAAACCACGATGGCCACCGTCGGCTGCTCTTTGCCGCTCAGCGACTGCACCATGCGGCCGAAGCCGCGCACGATGCCGTCGAACTCGCCGACTTGGTCGAATCCCAGCTCGCAATAAACAGCGCCCATAGCCCCGACGAAGCCCATGCCCCCGGGGATCGAGTCGAGCTCTGAGGCGATCATACCGTCATCGGTGAGGATGATGTCCGGGCGGATGACGCTAGGCACGTCGCTCTTGAAGCGGTTCTGGCGTTGCAGGCGGACGATGTGCTCCGGTTTGCCGAGGTCGAGATACTGATGGAAGAAGTCGGGCGCGGTGCCGCGCACGCTCATGAAGTACAGACGGTTGACGGCGCGATACAGCTTGAGAAGATCCGCTCCCAGCGTCTGGAGCGAGGCGACGGTCGAAGGAGCGAGCGGGAAGGGCTGCGGTGAGAGCCGCCAGGCGACGGCCTGGACGTCGGCCGTCTCCGGGCCGGCGACGCCCCGGAAGAGATTCGGGGCGAGATGTTCTTGGACGTAATGCGCGCGATCGAGCGGGGTGTCTTGCGGGCGGAGCTTCACGCTGCAGGCCATCAGGTCAACGACCCCCGCTGCGTGTGGTGATGCAAGGTCGACACGCCGGCGGGATCTTCGGCATGCTCAAAAGACGATACAGATGGCGTACCATGGCGGCCGTCTTTCGATTGGCATGGTGGGGGAGCCTCCGCACGCTTGGCCTCCATTGCGGAACGGCTGACGCATTGGCCGTACCCAGGCAGGCGCTATCGCAAAAGCGAAATGGCAGCCGATTATGTCCGAAACGGCAATCGTGCACGCCCACGCGCTCACCAAGCGGTACGGCCAGATGGAGGCCGTGCGCGGCATTGATTTCTCCATTCAGCCGGGCGAATGCTTCGGATTCTTGGGGGTCAACGGCGCGGGGAAGACGACCACCATGAAGATGATCTATTGCCGCATCGCCAGGACGTCAGGCGACCTCACGGTGCTGGGCATGGACACAGACCAACATGCGCTGCGCATCAAGCAACGCCTTGGCGTCGTCGCTCAGGAGAATGCTCTTGACCCGGAGCTGACGGTGACCGAAAATCTCTTGCTCTATGCGTCGTTCTTCGGGGTCACAGGCCTGGACGCCCGGCGCAAAGCCGGCGAGCTGCTCGAGCTCGTCAATATCGCTGGCAAGGAGCGCGCCCGGGTCAGCGAGTTGTCTGGCGGCATGAAACGCCGTCTGGTCATCGCGCGTGCGCTCGTCAACGACCCGGACATCCTCGTGCTCGACGAGCCGACGACGGGTCTGGATCCGCAAGCCCGGCTGCTCGTGTGGGAAAAGCTCACCCGGTTGCGTGAAGCCGGCCTCACCCTGCTGCTGACCACGCACTATATGGAAGAAGCTGCTCGCCTGTGCAATCGCGTTGCGGTCATCGACGAGGGTACGATCCTCGCCGAGGGTTCGCCCGACGCGCTCATCGGGCAATTCGCTGCCAACGACGTGCTTGAGGTCAAAGACGCCGAGGGGCGCCTGCCGAGCGAAGCCCGCCTCGACGGCCTGATCCTGCGCCGCGAGCGCCATGGCGAGATCCATTATCTCTACAACCTGGACAACCGCATCCTGCTCAACCGGCTGGCAGAGCTTGGCTTCGATGCGCAGCGACACGTCGCACGCCAGGCAACGCTCGAAGACGTCTTTTTGAACATCACCGGGAGAGAGTTGACCGAATGAGTCTGGCCGACCACGCTATGATCCGCGAGCGGAGCGCCGGCGTGGTGAACCCGATCGCCGCCTTTTTCCGGCCTAACGCCTGGCGCGTCTTCACCCGCAACCTGCTGGCGTGGCAGAAGTACGCTTGGTCCAGCGTGGCGATCAATATCGTCGAGCCGTTCGCCTATTTCCTCGCGCTGGGGTTCGGCCTCGGCGCATATTTCGCGCTGAGCGGGTACGGCTCGCTCGTGCAGTTCATGGCGCCCGGTTTCTTGGGGCTGACCGCGCTCAACACCGCCACGTTCGACGCCTCGTGGGGCTGCTACGAACGCCGCGTCTTCAACGGTGTCTACGAGTCGATCGTGACCGCCCCGGTCGATCCGCTCGAGATCGCCGCCGGGGAGTATTTGTGGCAGGCCTTCAGGTCGATGCTCTATGGCTCGTTGTTCCTCGTCGTCATCACCGGGTTCGGCCTTGTGCACTCGTGGTGGGCGCTGCTGTGCCCGCTCATGCTCGCGATCACCGGCATCGCGTTCGCGATCCCGGCGCTGATGGTCTCATTCATCGTGAAGACGCAAGAGCACCTATTCTACTATTTCTCGTTCGTGGCGACGCCGATGGTGATGATCGGCGGCATCTTCTTTCCGCTGGACAAGTTCCCACATTGGGCGTTGGCGATCGCCTGGTTGACGCCGCTCTATCACGCGGTCATCGTCTTCCGGTCGCTCGTCATGGGCACGGTCGGCTGGCCGACGCTGACCAACGCCCTGTGGGTGATAATCGCGATCGGGCTGTTGGCGTTCGTTCCGGTCCGCTCGATCCGGGCGCGGCTGGCTAATTAGCCAGCCGGCAGCCCCATGTCGTCCTGCTAGGGCGCGATGAGCGCCATGTCGCGCTCGAAGACGCTGGGGGGCATGTAGCCCCGCCAGATGGCCCGGATGGTGCCGTGACGGTCGATGAAAATGCTCTGCGGGAGCGCGGCGACGCCGTAGCTTATCCCGACTTGTCCTTGGTCGATCCCGATGGTGTACGGTATCGAGTACTGTTTGATGAAGGGCGCGACGAGATCCGGGGATTCTTCCTGATCCAAGCCGACGAAAATGACGTGTGCCTTGTAGTTGGGGTAGCGCTTGACGATGTTCGGCAGCTCGAGTTTGCACGGCGGGCACCAGGTCGCGAAGAAGTTGACGAACACCGCATGCCCGCTGAATTGCGCGAGCGTGATCTTCTTGCCGTCCAGCCCGCTGACCGAGAACGGCGGAGCCGGCTGGCCGACTTGGGCGACCTGCGTGGCGGCTGCCGGAACAGCGGCTAACAGAAGCGCCACGCTTGCAAGGGCGATGAGATGGCTTTTCATCAGGAGCGGTGGACCTTTCTGTCGCGATGGTCGTCAGGGCTCAAGCGTTTGGATATCATTACGTACGTTAGTACGTTCTCGCTCAGGCATTCGGTCCATGCCGTCCGGTCCAGTTCACATCGACAAAAGGATGCGGCTAGCGGACGGGGAAGCGACCGTGACCTTCAAGGCATCCGTATTTACAACGGAGGCGAAAATGCTCGTTTTGACCCGCAAGCTCAATCAAGAGATCGTCATCGGCGATGACATCCGGATCACGGTGGTTGCCGTCGGAAGCGATCAAGTCAAACTCGGCATCACTGCGCCGCGCTCGATCCCGGTGCACCGCTCGGAGATCTATAAAGAACGTCAAGGGCTCGCATTGGTGACAACCGGTGGCCTCAAACCACCGGATTGAGATCGCAAGGCCGGCGATGACGCCGACCTCATAGACCTAGCGCATGCCACGGACCATCGGGTCCGTTTTTCTTTTTGACCGAGAGAGTAAACTCTTGAGAGTCAGCGTTCGCCCAAGAGCGCGCGCAGGGTTGACAGCACCGCGACGGCGGCTTCGTCGCGCTCGCGGTGCAACTGGGCGCTTTGTGGACCGCCAAGATAGCGGTGCCACGCATCCTCGAGCGCTGCATTCCGGTAGGCGGCGAGTACGTGGCTTACGGCTTGCATAGTCATCGCTTCGGCAGCGGTGAGCCGTTCTGGCAAAAGCGCGGCCCGCATGAGCTCGGGCACACCCGCGTGGCTACGCGAAGACGCCAGACCGGCCATCATGGCCACGTCGTCGTCGGCGAGAGCGACCTCGAGCGCTGCGCCCGCGACGTCGGGCACGGCCGGCGCCATCACGGAAGCCAAAAAGCCGAGCCGCGTTTGGGCAAGAGCTAGGTCTTTGGGTTGGCACGACAACGCCGACTGCAACGCGGCGTGATCGATCGGTCCGCTCCAGCCGACTTGGGTGAGCGTGACATGCGCCATCGGACGGTAGAGCACGATCTCACTCGCACGTGCGTCCGCGAACGGCCCGGAAGCGTTGTCCGGGGGAATGAGCTGGTCGTCTTCGGAGCCGAGGATCTCATCGGAGGCGATCGGGAGGCTCTGCGACCCGGCCA
Organism: Vulcanimicrobiota bacterium; assembly: GCA_963764965.1. Classification (GTDB taxonomy): domain Bacteria; phylum Vulcanimicrobiota; class Vulcanimicrobiia; order Eremiobacterales; family Eremiobacteraceae; genus JAFANK01. The sequence goes on along the minus strand of CAVXUM010000002.1, from coordinate 726,876 downwards.
AACGGCGCCGGCGTTCGGCGACGAGCAGCATGTCCGCAGGCATGGGCCGCCGGCGCGACGTCACGAAGCGTCTCTCCACCATTGCCACCAGCGCCGAGGCTCGGACGAGCGCGCACGCTGCGGCGCCTCGGCGATCGCCGACGGAAGTGGGACGATCCGCTTGGCGGCAATATCGACGTCGGCACGTGTGACGTCGCGCCGCGAGTAGGCAGCGGCCACTTCCATCGCCTCGCGCGCGAGGGTGGTCAAGCGCCGCGGTATGCCGCGTCCATGCGACCACAGCGCGTGGAGCGCCCCGTCGTCGAACGGTGAGCGCTCGCCCGAAAAACCTGCGCAACGAAGGCGATGGTGCAACAAGCCGGCGGATTCACTCTCGCTGAGCGGCTCGAGCGCAAGCCACAACGAGACGCGGTCGCTGAAGTTCGGGTGGCGCAGCACGGTTGCCGCGAGCTCCATCTGCCCGGACAGCGCGATGGTCAGCAGCTTGCGATCATCCAGCTGGTAATTGAGCAGAGACCGCAGCGTTTCGAGCATGGGTTCGGGCAGCAGTTGTGCCTCGTCGATGAACAGCATCGGCTGTCGTCCCTGCGTCACGCTCTCGAACAGCGCGCGTTTCAGGTCGTCTTTGATCGCGCGTGGCGCGGCGTCGGGATCCGCGGTGAAGCCGAACGAATCGGCGATGGCGACGAGAAGCTCAGCTTCGTCCGCGAATGTCGGGTCCAAGATCGCGCCGACCAGATTGCGATCGTCGGCAAGCAGCTCTTGTTCGACCGCGTTGAACAGCGTCGTCTTGCCCGCACCGATCGGTCCGACGACGACGGCGAGGCCTCGACCTTGAGCCAGGCACTCAGCCAGCCGCCGCCGGCCATAAGCCCCGGGCAGCGTGTCGTAATAAAATGAGGGGTCAGCCGTGTCCAGGAACGGGTCGCGGTCGAGCCCAAACGTTTCGAGGAACATCGCAATCGCGGGGTTCAAGCGGGTCGCGACCGCCCCCTGGATGCGGCTCGCGCGATTGCACGGCCCGCGTAGGCCATGATATAATGGCCGGAGCGCAAGTTTAGGGCAGGTTCGGCGCGGGCGGAGGCGGCAGCTTCCGCCGTCTGTGCGTCATAAGGCACGCACGCCGGCCCTAGTAATGCCGCAGCTTTTCGCGCGCGGCTGAAAGGCAGACCCATGGCCACACCCAGTTCCGTCATTTCTATGAAGCAACTCCTCGAAGCAGGAGTGCATTTCGGACACCAGACCCGCCGCTGGAATCCCAAGATGTCGCGCTTTATCTTCCAGGAGCGCAACGGCATCTACATCATCGATCTGCAGAAGACCGTCGTCAAGCTGCGCGAGGTGTACGAGGCCGTCAAAGAGATGTCGCGCCGCGGTAAGATCTTCTTGTTCGTGGGCACGAAGAAGCAAGCGCAAGACGTCGTGCGCGAAGAGGCCGAGCGCGCCGGCATGTTCTTCGTCAACCAGCGCTGGCTGGGCGGCACGCTGACGAATTTCCAGACCATGCAAAAGCGCATCTCGCGCTTGCGCGAGCTCGAGCGGCAACGCGACACGGGCCTGTTCGAGGTGCTGACCAAGAAAGAGGTCAGCAAGCTCGAAGACGAGCTGCAGCCGTCTGGAGCGGTTCCTCGGCGGCATCAAAGACATGCCGCGGCTTCCCGACGCGGTCTACATCGTCGATCCGCGCAAAGAGCGCATCGCGGTGCTCGAAGCACGCAAGCTCAAGATCCCGATCGTCGCCGTCGTCGACACGAACTGCGATCCGGATGAGATCGACTTCCCGATTCCGGGCAACGACGACGCCATCCGCGCGGTCAAGCTCATGACCGGCAAGATCGCCGACGCGATCATCGAGGGCCGGACCGAGACCGAGTCATCGGTGCGAGGAGACGCCGGAGGCCGCGCCGCGCCCGAGCCGCCGAGCGCGGAGACGATCACGGCGGTTCCGTGACGTCACGGTGCCGCGCACGGCCGGACGGCACAACGCCACGATGAGCAAGAGAACGCATGTCATGCGAGGAAACGGAACACGCTGAAATGGTAAATACCTATAGCCCGAACGCGGCCGACGTCAAGGCGCTTCGCGAGGCCACGAACGCGCCGGTGATGGATTGCCGACGGGCGCTGGCCGAAGCTGCCGGCGACTTTGAAAAGGCGAAGAAGCTGATCGCCGAGCGCGGTCAGCAGCTCGCGGAGAAGAAGGCGGGCAAAGAGACCGGCGAAGGTTTCGTCGGGCACTACATCCATCAGGGCGGCAAGCTCGGGCGTGCTCGTCGAGCTGGCGTGCCAGACCGACTTCGTCGCCAAGAACGAGCTCTTCCAAAAGCTGGCGCACGACCTGGCGGTGCACATCTGCGCATCTCGGCCGCTGTACGTCAGCCGTGACGATGTGCCGGAGGGCGAGCGCAAGGCCAAAGAGGCCGAGCACAACGGCAAGATCGACAAGTATTACGAAGAGGCGGTGCTGCTCGAGCAGCCGTACGTGCGCGACGAGACCAAGACCATCAAGGATCTGGTCGAGGCGGCGGTGGGCGTGCTGGGGGAGAACATCAAGATCCGCCGCTTCGCACGGTTCGACATCGGCGAATCATGACGAGCGAGAACGGTATCGGCTCCAAACCGGTCTACCGCAGGATCCTGCTCAAGCTCAGCGGCGAGGCGTTCGCGCACGAGACGTCGGGTTCGATCGACACCGATACCGTCTATCTCATCGCCAATCAGATAAAAGAAGTCGCGCAGGCCGGCGTGCAGGTCGCGTGCGTCATCGGCGGCGGCAACATCTGGCGCGGCAAAGCCGCGGCTCACGCCAACATGGATCGCTCGACGGCGGACTACATGGGCATGCTGGCGACGGTCATCAACGCGCTGGCGCTGCAAGACGCGCTCGAGGATATCGGCGTGCAGACGCGCGTCCAGACCGCGATCTCCATGCACCAGGTCGCCGAGCCGTACATCCGCCGGCGCGCCATCCGGCACTTGGAGAAGGGCCGGGTCGTCATCTTCGCCGCCGGCACCGGCAACCCGTACTTCACGACCGATACCACCGCCGCGTTGCGCGCCCTGGAGATCGGGGCGGAAGCGATCCTCAAAGCGACGCAAGTCGACGGCGTCTACAACGCCGACCCGAAGAACGATCCGACGGCGGTGCGGTTCGAGCGGCTCGAGTATCTGGAGGTGCTGCAAGCTCGGCCTCGAGGTGCTCGACAACACCGCGCTTGACGTTATGCATGGACAATGGCCTGCCCATCGTCGTCTTCGAGCTCATGCGCCAGGGCAACATCAAGCGCGTGATCTGGGGCGAGCCGATCGGCACGTTCGTCGGGAGGACGCCAAGCAGTGCTACCCCAGCTGTTCCGTGACATGGAAGACCGGATGAAGAAGGCCGTCGAGGCGACACGCCTCGAGTTCACCTCGATCCGCACCGGCCGCGCCAACACGGCGCTGCTCGACCACGTGCTGGTGGAAGCGTACGGCAGTCGGAGATGCCGCTGCGACACGTGGCCAACGTCTCGCGTGCCCGACCCGCGCAGCATCGCTCGTCACGCCGCACGACAAATCGATCCTCGGCGACGTGCGCAAGGCCATCGAGAAGTCCGACCTGGGCATCACGCCCAACGTCGACGGCAACGTCATCCGGCTGGGATTGCCGCCGCTCAACGAAGAGCGGCGCAAAGAGCTCGTCAAGCTCGTGCACAAGCGAGCGGAAGAAGGGCGCGTCGCCATCCGCAACATGCGCCGCGACGCGCACGATCATCTCAAGGCCGGTCTCAAGGATTCGCAAGATCACCGAAGATGAGAACCGGCGCGCCAACGAGCAGCTGCAGAAGACGACCGACAAGCACATCGCCGAAGTCGACGCAGCTCGTCGCGCACAAAGAAAAGGAGATCATGGAGGTGTGAGCAGCGTGGCCACACAGGCCCCGGAACTCTTGCTCCTGCCCTACACGCGCGCCATCGAACTCCTCGACGGCGCGGAGATAACCCTGACTGTCGTCACGCCGCCGTACGCTGCGCTGGGCTGCGGGGTGCTGCGCGCCGTCCGCGTGTCGCGAACAGACGGCGCCGTGCATCTCGAAGCGACGCTACGACGACTACGAGCGTGTGCGGTGAACACGGTGATCGCGGCCGGCAAGCCGGGCGTCGGGGAGCGTTTCCGGCGCGAGCTGACCGTCAAACGCGTGGTCATCGGCTTCCTGGTCGCCGGCGCTGGGCGTCGCGTCCATCTTCAACGAGATGGCGTTCACCGCTGGTCATCACGACGATCGCGGTTGTCGGGTCGATAGAGTTCTCCAACTTGGCGCGCCGCGCCGGCGGCGGAGGTGGCGCTGCCGATCACCGTCGTCGCCTGCGCAGCGTACCCGCTGCTCGCCTACTTCCACCTGCTCGGTCGTTACGAATCCAGCGCTCATCGTCGCGATCGTCCTCGCCTCGTTCGTCGCTGCGTTGCCAGCGGGACTCGAGCGTTTCGCGGGCCGCGTTGCGATGACCGTGCTGGCGTCGCTGTACTTGGGCAAGCTGCTTTCGTACTTCATCATCTTGCGGCTCTCGCCGGACGGCGCTCGGCTCACCCTTTGGCTCATCGTCATCGTGGCGCTGACCGACATCGTCGGGATGATCGTCGGCTTAGGCTTCGGCCATCGGCCGCTCGCGCCCAAGCTTTCGCCTTCCAAGTCGCAAGAAGGCGCCATCGCCGCACTGCTCGTCGCGACCTTCGTGGGCGCATCCATGTGGTGGGTCATGCGACTGCCAGGGCCGTGGTGGTTGGCACTGGCGTTTCCGCTGTGCGTTTCGATCGCTGCCGAGTTCGGCGACCTCGTGGAGTCGGCGCTCAAGCGCAGCGCGCAGGTCAAAGACTCTGGACACATCATCGCCGGGCATGGCGGCGTGCTCGACCGCTTTGATTCCTACGTCTTCGCGGGCGTCGTCGGGTACGCGGTGCTGCTGCTCGCCGGCAGTCCGTAAGAGCGCGTTGCTCCGCCGCGTCGCCATCTTAGGTTCGACGGGTTCGATCGGCCGTCAGGCGCTCGCCGTCATCGATGCGCATCCCGATCGCTTCGCGGTGTCGGCGCTCGCCGCTAACGCGAATCTCGATCTGCTATCCGAGCAGGCCAACAGGCTCAAGCCGGCAGTCGTCTCGGCAGGCAGCGCTTCGCTTGCTGCTCAGCTTCGCGATACGCTGACGTATGAACCGGATGACGTGGGGCACGGGGCCGAGGGACTCGTGACGGCGGCATGCGCATCCGGCGCCGACGTCGTGCTGGGCGCGACAGACGGCATGATCGCTTTGCGCGCCATCGTCACGGCCGTGAAGCGCGGCATGCACGTCGCGCTCGCAAACAAGGAACTGCTGGTCAGCGCCGGCCGGTACATCTGCGATCTGGCTCGCGCTTGCGGAGCGCGCATCCTGCCTGTCGACTCCGAGCATAGCGCGCTGTTCCAGTGCCTGATCGGCGAGCGCGCCGAGGACGTGGCATCGGTCGTGCTCACCGCCAGCGGCGGGCCGTTTTGGACGCAGACGCTGGAGCAGATGGAACGCGCCACGCCGGAAGCAAGCGCTGCGCCACCCGACCTGGTCCATGGGCGCCAAGAACACGCTCGACTCAGCGACGCTGATGAACAAAGGTCTGGAGATCATCGAGGCCAGTCACCTGTTCGCCCTGTCACCGGCGCAGATCGAGGTGGTGGTGCACCGGCAAAGCATCGTGCATGGTTTCGTGCTGTTCCGCGACGGCAACGTCAAAGCGCAACTCGCCGCGCCCGACATGCGCCTGCCCATCGGCTATGCGCTCGCCTATCCGGATCGCTTGCCCGGCGCCCCCTCGGGATCTGCGACGAAGGACGCGATCGGATTAGGACAGGCGCCGTCGACGCTGTCGTTCGAACCGGTCGACGAACGTCGCTTTCCATCGCTGCGCCTGGCGTATAACGCGCTGGCCGCAGGCCGGACGTACCCGGCGGTGTTATCGGGCGTCAATGAAGAGGCAGGACGGGCGTTCCTGCAGAGGAAAATCAAGTTCACTGAAATCTGCCCGATCGTCGAGCGCGCGCTGGAGGCGCATCGCGCCGGCGCCGATGATCTCGAAGAGACCGAAGCGGCGGATCAGTGGAGCCGCGCATTCGCGCAAGACGCCATCAGCGCGGCGATGCAGCGCTAGAGATAAGGGGCCTGCGGCGCACGCGCCGCTCATATGATCGAGACCGTCCTGATCACCATCCTCGGCTTGACGCTCGCAGGCGTCTGGAAGTTCCTCATCTTCCTCGCCCTGCTCAGCGCGCTCGTGCTCTTCCATGAGTTCGGCCATTTCGTCTTCGCGAAGCGGGCGGGAGTCACGGTGACCGATTTCGCGTTCGGGTTCGGTCCGTCGCTGTTCTCCTGGCGCCGCGGCGACACGACGTATCGCTTCAATCTGCTGCCGCTCGGCGGCTACTGCAAAATGGTCGGCGAGGACACCGCAGACGACGGCTCAAGCGATCCGGGCAACTTCCAGCGCAAGAGCATCGGTGCGCGTTTCGCGATCATCGCCGCCGGCCCGCTCTTCAATCTCGCGCTCGCGGTCATCATCTTCAGCGCGGTGGGCGCGATCTTGGGCGTCGTGACCGGTCAGACCAACGTCGTCCTGAAGGTGACACCGGATTCGGCCGCCGCCCACGCCGGCCTCGCGCCGGGCGATGCGATCGTCGCGCTCGACGGCAACCCGGTGCGCAGCGGTGACGAGATGGTGGAATACATCCATAGTCACGCCGACAAGGTGGTCGCGGTCGACGTCGTCCGCGGCGGCAAGGTTCAGCATCTGCGCATCCGTGCGGTGCCGCGCACGCTCGGCGGCCAGCGGGTCGGCGCGTTCGGCTTCCAGCCCAAAGACGAGGTCGAACACAAAGGCATCATCGACGCCATCGGCTACGGCTTTTCGGAGGTGGCTGCGACGGCAGCCGGGCAATTCATCGGGATCGCCGACGCCATCCGCACGCATGACTCGTCGGTGATCAGCGGCACCGGTGGGCATCGCGCGGGTCGTGATCGGCGTCGAGGCCTACGGCGTGCGGCCCGTGCTCGAGCTCATGGCCACGCTCTCGGTCGTGCTCGGTCTCATCAATCTCTTGCCGCTTCCGGCGCTGGACGGCGGGACGGCTAGCGTTCTTGATCGTCGAGCTCGTGCGCGGCAGACCGGTCGATCCCGAAAAGGAAGGGCTGGTCCATCTCACTGGGTTTGCGCTGCTCATGGTGCTCGTGCTCTTCGTCACCTATCACGACATCGTGCAGTGGGTGCACGGCAAAGGCGGATTATGAGCACGCAGCCGACCACCGGAACCCCCGCGCAGCACCTGAGCCCTGAGCTGCCGCCCGTTCCCGAGTGGTCGGGCGTCCAGGCGCGTAACCCGCAAGCGCCGCCACTTGGTCGTCGCCGCACGACGCGCGCGGTCAAGGTCGGCAAGCTCACCATCGGTGGCGGCGCTCCCGTCTCGGTGCAGTCGATGACCACTACCAAAACCGACGATTGGGCGGCGACGCTCGAGCAGATCGAGCAGCTGGCCGCCGCGGGCTGCGAGATCGCGCGCGTGTCCGTGCCGGATGCGAAGGCGGCAGCCGCCTGCGCGAAGATCAAGGAAGGGTCGCCGCTGCCTCTGGTCGCCGACATCCATTTCGATCATCGCTACGCGCTCGCGGCGATCGAGGCGGGCTGGGATAAGCTGCGCCTCAATCCCGGCAATATCCGCGACCCGCTCAAAGTGCGGGAAGTCGTCAAAGCGGCGCAGGCGCGCAGCATGCCCATCCGCATCGGCGTGAACAACGGGTCGCTCGCGCCGGATATCGTGCAGCGCTTCGGCCACACCGCTGAAGGCATGGTCGAATCAGGCCTGCGCCACATCCGCATACTCGAAGAGCTCGACTTCTGCGACATCGTCGTGTCGCTGAAGGCGCACGACGTGCGCACCACGGTTGCCGCGTACCGGCTTATGGCGACCAAAGTCGACTACCCGTTCCATCTCGGCATCACCGAGGCTGGAACGCTGCGCAGCGGCACCGTCAAGAGCTCGGTCGGCCTCGGCATTCTGCTTGCAGAGGGCATCGGCGACACCATCCGCGTATCGCTGACGGCCGACCCTGTCGAAGAAGTGCCTGTCTGCTGGGAACTGCTCAAGTCGCTCGGCTTGCGCGAGCGCGGAGTTGAGATCACGTCGTGCCCATCGTGTGGCCGGGTGCAGATCGACATCGTGAAGCTGGCGGAAGAGGTGGAGCGCATCACCGCTGAATACCGCGCGCCGGTCAAAGTCGCCGTCATGGGCTGCGCGGTCAATGGGCCCGGCGAGGCGTCGATGGCGGATGTCGGCATCGCAGGCGGCAAGGGCATGGGATTGCTGTATCGCGATGGGGTCATGGTGCGCTCGCTGCCTGAGGCGCAATTGCTCGCCGGGCTGCGCGAGGAGATAGAGAAAGTCATCGCAAGAGCGATACCCAGAGTATCGCTGACGTGCCGCGCGATTCCGCCAAGCTCTGGGCCATTGTGGGCCTTGCAGCACTCCTGCGTCTCGTTCCGGCGTTGCGCCGACCGCTCCAGGTGGATGAAGGCTACTCGCTCCATCAGGCGGCCATGCCGCTCAGGGCGGCTCTCCAAGCGTTGCGCGACGTCGACGTGCATCCGCCCCTGTTCTTGTGGCTCACGCATCTGCTCGTCGCGATGAATGTGCCCGACGCCGCGCTGCGGGTGCTCGCCGCCTTCGTGGGCGTCCTTTCGGTGGTCATGCTGTACGCCATCGTGCGCATCTGGCACGACGAGAAAGCAGCGCTGGTGGCGGCGCTGTGCGCAGCGGTGATGCCCAGTCTCATCTTCTACGACATCACGATCCGCATGTACGGGCTCTTCGACGCGCTGGCGCTCGCCTCGTTCCTCGTGCTGTCGTGCTTGTACGCGCGCGACGATCTCCCGATCCTGGGGCGAAGAGCATTGTGGGTGCTATGGGTGCTGCTGTGCGCGGCCCTGTGGTACACGCAGTACCTCGGGTTCTTCGTCGTCGCGGCGCAACTGCTGTACGCTGCGTTGGTGCGCCGCGACGGCTTTGTGCGCTCGCTCGCCGGCGCGGCGGCGGCGCTCGTGCTGTGGCTTCCGCAGTTGACGACGTTCCTGCACCAGCTGCCCAGCGGCGGCTTGGCATTTCCGTTCTACGCGCAGCATCAGCTCGCAGCGCTCTACGAGTTGGTCGGCCAGGCGACGATCGCGGTGCAGACCCATGGCGCGGCTTACTTCGTCGCGTGGACAAGCTTGATCGGGTGGTGCTGGCTCGTGGCCGCGCTGATCGTCGCGCTCCCCGGCAACGGCCGCGCCTTGTCGATGTGGTTGGGCGTGCCGTCGGCCGCGACGCTGATCTACGGCGTGGTCGCACACAAGCTGCTGTACACCGATCGTTACTACCTCTTGCTTGCCTATGCGCTGTGCGCGCTGACCGGCGTGGCGGTCGCGCGCTTGAGCGCGCGCGCGCGGCTTGGCCCGCTACCCGGTTGGGTAGCAGCCGGAGCGCTCGCCGCGCTCGGCTGTCTGTATGCGTTCGACCCAGCCTATTACAGCGCCGACTGGCCTGCGGTGGCGGAACTTCTGCGCGTGCGCTCGCAGAGCTCGGATATGATCGTCTTCGACCAAGGGTCGCCCTACTACGTGCTCGATCGCGGCGACGCGCTGCGCGGCCATCCGCTCATCCTGGTGTCGCGCCGCAGCGACGTGGAGGGCGCGATCCGTCTCTCGCGGCCGTACCGACGCATCTGGCTCGTGCTCTTCCAATCCGGCCCGGTCGATCCGAACGCCGCGGTCCTGCATGCGCTGGCGCAGCGCTATCACGTGGAAGGCTACTGGGAGTTCTTCCGCCGATTGCCGGCAGAAGGCACGAGCATCGTGCTCTTCGCGCGATAGGACATTGGCCGGCGGCCTCCAGGGTTTTGCAGGGGCCCTCACGGAAAAACGCGTCATCATGAACAAACCCGACAAGAAAGAGGTCGCGCGCATCCCGCGCAAAGCCGACGATCTTTCCGAGTGGTACACCCAGGTCTGCTTGCAGGCGCAGCTGGCCGATTATGCACCCGTGCGCGGTTGCATCGTGATGCGCCCGTACGGCTACGCGATCTGGGAGCTCATCACCGCTGAATTCGACCGGCGTTTCAAAGCGACCGGCCATCAGAACGCGTACTTCCCGCTGCTCATCCCGGAGAGTCTGTCTCATGCGCGAAGCCGAGCACGTCGAGGGCTTCGCTCCGGAGGTCGCTTGGGTCACCGAAGGCGGAGGCGAGAAGCTTCCCGAGCGCTTGGCGATCCGTCCCACCTCGGAAGTCATCATCGGCACGATGTACGCCAAATGGATCCAGTCACATCGCGATCTGCCGGTGCTGATCAATCAATGGGCCAACGTCATGCGCTGGGAGAAGTCGACGCGCCCCTTTCTTCGGACGTTGGAATTCTTGTGGCAAGAGGGCCACACGGCACACGCAACCCGTGAGGAAGCTGCAGCGGAAGTGCAACAGATGCTCGGGATCTACCGCGAGGTGGCCGAGGATGTGCTGGCGCTGCCCGTGATCAGCGGCCGTAAGAGCGACAACGAGAAGTTCGCGGGGGCGCTTTCAACATTCGCCATCGAAGCGCTCATGCCCGACGGCAAAGCGTTGCAAGCAGGCACGTCACACGAACTCGGTCAGAACTTCGCGCGCGCGTATGACATCACGTTCACCGACGTCGACGAACAGGTCAAGCACGTCTGGACTACATCGTGGGGCGTGTCGTGGCGCGTGTTGGGCGGCGTTATCATGGCGCACGGCGACGACAACGGCCTGGTGTTGCCGCCTTCAATCGCACCGCATCAGGTCGTCATCGTGCCGATCCCGCGCAAAGGCGCGGACGACGTGTTGCCCGCCGCTCGCGAGCTGGCCGCGCAGCTCGCCACCGTTGCGCGGGTCCATCTCGACGATCGGGTCGAGCAAAGTGCGCCGTGGAAATTCAATGAATGGGAGCTGCGCGGCGTGCCGCTGCGCATCGAGTTAGGCAAGCGTGACATGGAGGCGCAGTCGGTCACCGTCGCTCGCAGGGATACGCTGAGCAAGGAATCCGTGCCGCGAAGCGAGATCGCCACCCGGGTGCCGCAGCTCTTGGCGGAGATCCAGGCGACGCTCCTGACGCGCGCACGAGCGCAGCGCGATGCCCGCACGACGACCGCGAACGACAGGGAGACGCTGGTCGCCGCGCTCCGCGCGCAGACCGGATTTGTCCTGGCGCCTTGGTGCGAGCGCTCCGCATGTGAGCTCGATATCAAAGCCGAGACCGGAGCGGTCACCCGGGTCATCCTAGGCCCCGCAGATGCCGGCGAGCGCTGCGCGTTCTGCGGTCAGCCAGCGCCGGTGCGGGCCTACTTTGCCCGCTCCTACTAGCCGAGGTACTTCGCTTCGAATCGCGCCGTCGCATGGCGCGGCTCGCGAGCGCGCTGATCGCGACGGCAGTCGCCACGTGTCTAGGAGCGGCGTCCTCGTCCGGCGCGCCACCGCTGGAGGCCGGCGGCGTTTCCGGTGCGATCTTCATGTACCATCATGTTTCGACGGCCGTGCAGCCGGGGCGTTACGCCCGCGCGCTGACCGTGACTCCGGTGGAGTTTGAGAAGCAGCTCCGCTGGTTGCGCGACCGCGGCTGCGCGGCGGTCACAGTCGACGAGCTCGTGCGTGATACGCGCGCCGGTTCGCTCGCCACGTGCGAGGTGGCGCTCACGTTTGACGATGGCTACGCCGACGTCGCCAACATCGCTGCGCCCATGCTGCGCCGCTTCGGCGACCGAGCGACGTTCTATATCGCGACCGGATACGTCGGTGCCGCCGGCCACGTGGACGTGGCACAGCTGCGCCAGCTGCACGGCGATGGGATGGAGATCGGCGCCCATACGGTGCATCACATCGACCTGACGAAATTATCGCCCGAACGCGCCTCGCAGGAGATTGAGCGCTCGGCGCTCGCGCTGCGCGGGTGGATAGGAGCGCCCATATCGAGTTTCGCGTATCCGTCCGGCCGGGTCGACGCGGCCGTGATGGCGCGCGTGCAGACGCTCGGCTTCGACAACGCGGTCACGACCCGGCCAGGCTATGTGACGCAGACAAGCGCCGCGTACGCGCTGCCGCGCTACCGCATCAAACGTGGCAGCGGGTTGGCCTTGATGACGGCGCTGCTGCGAACCGCGGTGCGCGGGAACGCGCCCGAGAGCGAGCTTGAGCACATCGCCCGGGAGCGGTCTGCGGGGAACGACCCACAGGCCGCAGAAGCTATTGCTGTCGCACTTCTGGCGCGCAAGTTTCCGGAACAGATCCTCAAAGTGCACGTCCTTGCGTCCCAGCCGGCTACGGTGGCCGGCATCGTGCTATCCGGCGTCAAGTTCCATCGCGCCGTGAACCGCGAGCGCTTCACGGCAGATGTTCGCGAGATGGTGGAGTTGGCGTTCGAAGCAGCGCCAAGCGTGAATGAAGTCGATGTTTGGGCGACCGTGCCGCTGGCGGTGCCCGCCGGAACGGCGGTCTCGGGCGATTACGCAGCGCCGACGGCGATGACGGTCTTCTCGGCCGTCATCCCGCGCCGGCCGGACGAGGAGTCAATCGGTGGGATCGACCTGGGGAAGACCTATTGGGATCTGCATTTCTTGCCGTGACCTGTCGCGCGCGTGCGCTCGGCCGATGAGATAGATGATGATGAGCGACGAACAGACGTACCGCAAGACCGTCTTGGACAACGGCGTCCGCGTCATCACCGAGCGAGTCGATCACGTGCGCAGCGCGGCGCTCGGCGTGTGGGTCGGCGTCGGTTCATCGCACGAAGAGGCGCCCATCCGCGGCATCAGCCATCTCATCGAGCATATGCTATTCAAAGGCACCCCGGCGCGCAGCGCGCGCCAGATCGCCGAGACCATGGATTCTGTGGGCGGCAATCTCAACGCGTTCACGGACAAAGAGGTGACCTGCTATCATGGCCGGGTCGTCGACGCCCACGTGCCGCTGGCGTTCGAGGTCTTGTGCGACATGTTCCGCAACGCCAAATTCGATGCCGCCGATCTGCGCAACGAGCAGCAGGTCATATTGGAAGAGATCCGCATGTACGACGATTCGCCGGACGAGGTGAGCCAAGACCTCTTCCTGCGTTCGGTCTGGGCGGGCAGCTCGCTGGGCGAACCGACCATCGGCTATGCCGACACGGTCTCGGGCATCACGCGCGAGTCGATCGTCGCATACATGCAAAAGCGTTACACGCCGGACCGGGTCGTGGTCACGGCCGCGGGCAACGTCGAACACGACGCATTCGTGGATCTCGTGCGGACGTTCTTGGGCGGCATGACGGGGACGTTCGACGGCACGGAGCCGCCGACGCCGGTGTTCCGCGCGACGGTCGGCGGCAAGAACAAGGATTGCGAGCAGGTATACGTGCTCGTCGGGGCCGAGGGCGCGAGCGCAAGCGACGAGCGCCGCTACGCGCTCTCGGTGCTGGACGCGATCCTCGGGGGCGGCATGGCCTCGCGCCTGTTCCAGGAGATCCGCGAAAAACGCGGCCTGGTCTATAGCGTCTATTCGTCGCACAACGCGTATCGCAGCGGCGGTATCTTCAGCATCTCGGCATCGACCGGCCCGAAGAACGCGCAAGAAGTGGTCTCGCTGATCCGCGCCGAGCTGGCGCGAATGGCCGAAGAGGGCGTCTCGGCGGACGAGCTCTATCGGGCCAAAGAGCACATCAAGGGCGGCATGCTGCTGTCGCTCGAAAGCACGAGCACGCGCATGATCCGGCTCGGCCGCTCCGAGCTCAACATCGGGCAATACATCCCGACCGCTGAGGTGACCGCACGCATCGATGCGGTGACCAAAGAACAGGTGGACGAAGAAGCCCGCCGGCTGTTCGCGCCGCAGCGTTTGGCGCTCACCGTCCTCGGTCCGGTCGACGTGCAACGCATCGCGGGCGCTTTCGAATCACTGGCGCAGTCGGCGTAGACCGCCGGCGGATGCGTGAACGCAGGTGACCGCTTATCTCGCCATCGCGGCCGTGCTCTTCCTATTCGCCCAGGCGTTGCAGATGGGCACGAGCGCCGCGCGGCTCGCCGGGGTGCGCAGCAAACGCGTCGCGACCGGCCTGACCCTCTTCAATCTGTTCGCCACGAGCTCGCGCATGCTCAATCTGATCTACGCTCCGCTCATGGGCGCGCTCATCGATATCTCGCGCCGCGCCGGCGACGTCATCGGTTTCGAGCGCGATCTGCGCATCATCATCGCGGCGTCGACGCTCGGCGCGATACTCGGCGGAGCGCTGACGCCGACCTTCGCCGTGCTCCTGCAGCGGGGCATCAATTCATTCGAACGCTCGGGATCGCTCATAGGCGCGATCCTGCGGCTTGGCCGGCCGACGACCTTTGCCTCGGCGCTGGCGGAGTTCCGTCTGCCGCAGATGCATATGCTGCGCTACAGCCCCTCCCAACTGCCCAAGCCGTTCCTGTTCTGGAACGTCATCGTCATGGCGTTTTGGATCGCCGGCCCGCTCGCTGCGTACTACGCCGGCGTTATCGATCCCAAGGTCACCGCCACGGCGCTGCTGCTCTCCGGGCTCATCACCGGTGTCGCGACGGTGACGCTGACGCTCGTCGTCGATCCGACCGCAGCCGTGATCACCGATCAAGCCGCGCTCGGCATCCGGCCGGAACATGACATCAAGGCGATGCTGCTGTATCTCGTGCTCGGGGCCATCGCCGGCACCCTGTTGGCGCAGCTGGTCCTTTGGCCGGCCGCGCATCTCATCGTCATCGTCGCGAGGTTCTTAGTGGATCATGGATTACATCACGGGTAGACGGGCGTGCGCCGCGGTCGCGCTCGCGTGCTTGCTGAGCCTAACGGGCTGCGCTCGCCCACTGACGCAGTGGATGGTGAATCTGCGCATCTCGCAGGGCGATGCGGCGCTGGCGATCCCGCATGTGGCCGAGGCCGAGAAGGAATATACTTTGGCGCTCGAGCTCGATCCGAAGAACGAACGCGCGCGCGCCGGCTTGGCCAAGGCGCTGTTCCTGACCGCCAAGGCCGACTACATCAACAGCAAGCTCGACGACGCGGGCATCGAGATCCAGCGGGCTCTCAAGTACGCGCCCAGCGATGCGGCGACGCTGGCGCTGGCGAATGAGATCGATCAAGCCAAGATCCGGCGCGAGATCGTCATCTCGAACTACCCGCTCTACGGCTCCGTGAACACCGTGCTGGCTCCCGTGTTCAAACAGATCGCGGCGAGCAACAAGGAGATCGCGGCACAGGTCAAAGCGTTCTCGAGCGACTTCGACACCAAGCATCTGACCAAGGCGATCGCCGAGTCTGCCGACTTGGAGGACGAAGCCCATCGCATGGGTTTGAAGCTCATCGCGTATCGCTCGTCGGTCCAGTCGGGCCAGCAAAAGGCCGCCCCTTCGAGCGTCGAGGCGCCCTCGTTGCTGCCGATCCCCTAGAGCCGCCCACCATCATCGCGGCCGCGACAGATCGTAGACCTGCCAACCCGATCGCACCGGCACGCGCTGATAGCGCTGCAAGAACACGTATAATGGTTTGTTAGCGCGCAAGCGCGGCACTTCCACAGCCACGAAGTAGCGAGCGCCCTTAGCGATCGCGCTCGTCATGTCGCCTACGCTCCACAGCATCGGATCCTCTTCCCAGCCACGGTGCCCGATCGTGTAGAGCACGGATGGGTCGTAATGACCCATAACGATGAGCGTGCCTGGCGCGAGCATCTGGCGCACCTCATTCGCGGCCGCGAAGACGGAACGGCTCCAGGTATAGTAAGGATGGATCTCGAGCATGTTGATGTACACGGTGAAGAAGCCAGCAACGGCCAGGGCAACCGCCGTGCGCCGCTGGATGCCCTGAGGCGCGACGAGCGTCAGCAGATGGTCGAGACCACCCGCGGCGTAGAGCGCGGCGAACAAGACGAACGGCAAGAGGTAGTAGTCGACCCGTTCCACGTTGACCACCGCGAACGTATAGACGGCGAGCGCTGCCAACCAAGCGCCGAAGAACGCAGATCGGCCGCTCCTAGAGTCGGCGGGCTGGATGAACGGCGCGAGCAGCAACAACCCGAAGATGACGGGGCCGATGACCGTCGTGGCCAGCATCTTCATGAGCGCAAGCGAGCCCTGAACGCCGGTCAGCAATGCCGCGGGGTTGGAGAGCTCCGCCGCCAGCGTCGGCAGCACGTGTTTGGACGTGATGCCAGAGGCCCAGCGCCACTCGGCGATGCCGTGGAGGTGGCCGAGATAGAGCGCCATCGGCATTAAGCTGACGACGAGCAAGACATACGGCGACCAATCGGAGATGAGCCGGCGCCGCCACGGGCGGTCGGCCGAAGGATTCGCATCTGCAGGCCGCACGATCCGCGCGAGCCATACCGCCAGCATCGGGATCAGGATCACGATGGCCGGCGGCTTGGCCAGCGCCGCCATAGCGGCGAAACCCGCCGTCCAGAGAAAATCCCCGAGCTTGCGCGTGTCCAGCCAGCGCAGCCAAAAGAGCAGTGCGCCGGCGCAGAAGAAGAGCATGTCGCTCTCGGGGATGATCGCCCGGCCATAGTATGCGGTCGCCCGGCGCGATGGCGAATAGCAGCGCGGCTATCAGACCCGGCGCGTTTGGTGTAGAGCTGGGAGCCGAGCGCATAGATTAGGGGGATGGTCGCAATGCTGAACGCGACGACGATCAGGCGCGCGAAGTATCTCATGCACGCCAAAGACGCGATAGAGCTGGGCCGCTGCGAAGGGCACGATTTGCAGCTCGAGCTCGACGTAGTTGGGCGGCGGTCCGTCGTAGTCGGTCTGCGGGTAGAAGATGTTATTGCGCAGTTCGAAAAAATTGCGCGCGATCGCTGCCTCATCGCCCTGACGCCAGGCGGGGTGGTCTAAGATCGGGCTGTGCACATGATAGAGCCGCAGCGCCAGGCCCAACAGCAGGATGAGCGTCAGGGCCAGGAGCGGACCGCGTCTCACGTCTTCTGATCGGCCACGGGTTGGTGGGTGTGCCGGAACGTCCAGAACTTATTGCCGAAGAAATTCCATCCCATGCCCACAAACGTCGCCATGAGCCACGCCGCGGAATTGCGCAGCGGCATCGCGGGAAGGTGGCGGGTCGCCAGGATGATGACGGTCTCGCTGATGCCCAGCGCGACCGCCGACACGGTGACGAACTGGCCGAGCTCTTTCCACGGATGACCCTGCGAGCGGAACGTCCAGTGGCGGTTCCACCAGAAGTTGTTCACCCCGCCGACGGTAAACCCGATGGCGTACGCCAGCCATACCGGCAGCAAGAAGTGCAGGCCGGTGTGATAGATGACGAAGTTGACGAGCGTCCCCGACGCGCCCACCACGCCGAATTTGACGAACTGCCGCACGCCACGCCGGACGGCGAATCGCGGCTGCGCGCTCACGCGAGCCAATACCAGTCAGCGAAGAGCACGGTGAACAGACCGAGCAGCGGCAGCGATAGCGCGACGATCGCTGAGTTGACGATCGGGTTGCGCCCCCACAGCGCGAGCAGCATGAACGCCGGGAAGATGACCAACACGAAGCGCGGCATGCTCATCAGGCTGGCCGTCGACATCGGCACGAGCAGCGAAGCGGCGAAGTACCACGAGTACGACGGACGCAACGTGCGAAACGCGATGACCATCAGCGTCAAGAACATGAGCGTGAACGCCAGCTCGATCATGTGGTTCACGCTTTCACTCGAGGCCAGCGGGTGCTTGGCCATGTCCGCCAAGGTGTTCGTGATGCTCACCCATGGCGGCGCGAGGTGCCGTCCCCAGTTGTCTTGCACCTTGGTGAAGGCGAACGGATCGCCGACCAGCGCTTTGAGGTAGGCCATATACGCGAGCAGACCGGCAGGCACGAGGGCGACGCCGATGACTCCGCGGGTGAGAGTGGTGCCGCGACGCTCGCGCCAACCGCTCCAGGCCTCATATGCAAGCGGAATCGCGGTCAGGATGCCTTCGACCCGCGTCATGGAGGCAAGCGCGCCGAAGACCCCCGCGGTGATGTAGTTGCCGTGGCGCGCGTAATAGACCGAGGCGACGGTGAGCGCGAGGAACAGCGATTCGGTGTAGACCGCTGAGAAGAAGATCGCGGTCGGAAATATCGCGGTATAGAATATCGCGTGATAGGCGACGGTATCATCGCCATATTCGAGGCGCACCAACGCGTAGAGGTAACCTAGCGCGACGAAGAAGGCGAGATTGGAGATGATCAACCCGGCGGTGAGATGGTCGCCGATCACGCCGCCGAGGATGTGGATGAGCCAGCGGGTAGAGCGGGAAGAAGGCCACCTCTTTACCGGAGTACCCTTGCGTCGCGATGGTGATGTAGTGCTGCGCGTCCCAGCGGCCCCAGACGTTGAGCCAAACGCTATGCGAAGCGACGAAGTGCGTGCCTTGACGCTGGCCGATGACGACGGCCGCGAGCGGTGCGATGATGATGAGCGGCACGCGCGTCGCGATGAAGGCGGTCGAGACATGATGGACCATCGGATAGTAGCGGCCCAGCACGCCGAGCTTGATCGCGATGGCCACCAGGGCGATAGCCCCGGCCATGGCTGCGGCGGCGGTGAGCGAGGCGGGCATCCAGATGATATACGCCCACAGAGCCAAAAACGGCGCGTAGCTCCACGCGTCCGCGCGAAGCATCTCCTCGAGTGAGACGTTGCACGTCCAACTGATCCAGCGTGAGTAGAGATACCAAAAACCCGCTGCGGCTAGTGCGCATCCGATCGTGAGGCCGCCGAGCGCCAGGTTGGAACCCAGCGCAGACATCTGAACATGCGTGGCCAGCAGGTACCATGCGAAGACACCTGTGGTTAACCCCGCAAAGGCGGTGAGCGCCAAGCCGACGCGCGCGCTTCGCGGAAGAAGGAAGACCGGCCGGCTTTGGCCCGCGGCCTCATCGAGCGCGGCCGTCGAAAGTGCGGCATTCACGACCTTTCGCGTTCGCCGTTCCGCCATATGGCCCTTTCACCACAACGCTTCGAGGGATTACTCGGGAGTTGGAAAAGTTGCGAGTCATGCATCTGCCAAAGCGGGCCGTCGGTGTTTTTTGGCTCGGCCTCATGGCGTTCTCGTTGTCGACGCTCGCAACGCGCTCGACGGCCGATCCGCTTGATAGCGCGACCGGCGTTTTCGTCTCCTATGGCGTCGGCACGACCGGTTCATCGCTCACCATCCAGCAGGGCGAGCGGCTCATGGTGTTCGCCACGAGCCCATCGGCCGTCGTGCGCGAGCGGTCAGGAACCGACGCGTGGCAGACCACCACGTTCGAACAGCTGGCTCAGGGCGAGCCCGTGACATTGCATGTCAATCCGGCCGGCGTGGTCGACGCGATTGACGCCCAATACGCGACGGTCCTGACGCGCTTGATCGTGCAGAAGAACGGCTACGTCGTCACCACCGGCGGCATCGCTTACCGGCTCGTGGGCAAGGCGGCACAGGTGCAGTCGGCGCTTAATCTCGGCACGTTCCTCAAGCTGCGCGTCGATCCGCAAGCGAACACCGCGTTCGATATCGCCGCGTCGAGCGAGCCGTTCAGCGGCGGTCCACTGGCGGAGCAGATCGCCGTCACCGTCACCGTGACGGTGCCGACCAACACGCCTGCCCGTGACATCGTCTATATCGCAAGCGACGCTGCGAACTGGATCCCCAACGGCGTGCGCATGTCGCCTCTCCCGGGAAGCCGTTGGACGGCGACGCTGACGCTGGGCAAAGGCTCGACGCTGAAATACAAGTACACCCGCGGATCGTGGGAGACGGCAGAGACCAATCAGGCCGGTGTCGAGATACCGAATCGGAGTCTGTCGATCACCAAGACCGGTGACGGGCAGCAGATCCAAGACGTCGTCGTCCGCTGGTCTGACCTGCCGTCTTAAGGAGGGCACATGGATACGCTCGATTTCGTGAAAGTCACCGAAGCAGCCGCGCTGGCCGCCTCGCGCTGGATGGGCAAAGGTGAGCGTGACAAAGCCGATGGCGCCGCGGTCGAAAAGATGCGCGAAGTGCTCAACGACATGGACATCCAGGGACGCATCGTGATCGGCGAAGGCGAACGCGACGAAGCGCCCATGCTTTACATCGGTGAGCAAGTAGGGCGCGGCGGCATCCCGGTGGATATCGCCGTGGATCCGGTCGAGGGCACGAACCTCGTGGCCAACGGCTTGCCGAACTCGATCGCCGTTCTTGCGGTGACGGCCAAAGGCTGCCTGCTCAATGCGCCGGACACGTACATGGACAAGCTCGCGGTCGGTCCCAAGGCGGCGCAGTACGTGCACATCGACGCCTCGGTGGCCGAGAATCTCGAGCTGGTCGCCAACGCGCTGGAGCGCCCGATCGGCGACATCACGGTCGTCATCTTGGACCGCCCGCGCCACAAGAAATTGATCGATGACGTGCGCGCCGCAGGCGCGAAGATCAAGCTCATCTCGGACGGCGACGTCGACGCTGCGATCGCGACCGCCATCGATGGAACGGGCATCCACGTCTCCATGGGCACGGGCGGCGCACCCGAAGGCGTCCTCGCGGCTGCGGCGTTGCGTTGTCTGGGCGGTAACTTCATGGGAAGGCTCAAGCCGCGCAACGACGAGGAGATACGCCGCGCGACCGAGATGGGCTTCGACGACGTCAACAAAGTGCTGAAGATGGAAGACCTGGTGAAGAACGACGACGTCACCTTCGTCGCGACCGGCATCACCGACGGCGACCTGGTGCGCGGCGTTCGTTTCTTCGGCAACGGAGCGCGCACGCATTCGATCATCATGAACAGCCGCTCGAGCACCGTGCGCTTCGTGGAGACGGTGCACCGCTTTCGGGCAGAAGCGTTCCGGGTCAGGGCGCACTGAGGCTGCTGTCGTTCGTCACACCGGACGCCGTCGTCGATCGCGTGGCAGACGTCGGGCTCGACCTCTTAGCGCAATGGGGCGTGCGCGGGATCGCGCTGGATCTGGATAACACGATCGTCCCTTGGCATACCGATCGTCTCGTGCCCGGGGTGAGACTGTGGCTGGATCTGGTCCGCGCGGCCGGGATCCGGCTGTGCCTTGTGACCAACAACTACGGCGCTCAAGCAAAGGACGTGGCGCGCGAGATCGACGTGCCGCTGGTGCGCGGCGCCCTCAAGCCGATGCCCGCCGCGTTCGGCCACGCGCTGCGCGAACTGCAGACCCCGGCGTCGCAATCCTTAGCCATCGGCGACCAGCTCTTCACCGACGTGCTCGGCGCGAAGCTGCTCGGCATGCGCGCCATCTACGTGCAGCCCATCGACCGACGCGAATTCCTGACGACCAGATTCTTGCGCCTGCTCGAACGACCGGTCTTCTGGCGGCTGCGCGGTGTCGCGCCTCGCGAGCAAGCGTGAACCTCGCAGCAAGCGTGCCACGGCCATGACGCGACGATACGCGGTCATCGGCAGCCCGATAGGACATTCGTTGTCGCCGGCGATGCATCAGGCCGCATTCGGTGCGGCGGGTATCGACGCCAGCTACGAGGCGATCGAGGCGCCGCTGGACGCCGCTAGCGCGGTGATAGCGCGCCTGAGAAACGAAGGCTATGCAGGCTGGAACGTCACCACCCCGCTTAAGGAAGCGGTGCTGCCTTTCGTCGAGTGCTTGAGCGCCGAAGCGGCACGGGCGCGAGCGATCAACACCGTGCGCGCCGAGCCGGATGGGTCGCTGACCGGCCATAACACCGACGGCGATGGACTGATCGCAGCGCTGCGCGATCTATGGTCGTGGGAGGCTCAGGGCCAAAGCGTGCTCGTGCTGGGGACGGGTCCTGCGGCGCGCGCCTTTGCGGCGGCGCTGATGCGCGCCGGTGTCGCCGCGCTGTCGTGTTGGGCCCGCGATCCGGCGCGAGCGGCACAGATCGGACCGCCGCCCGCGGCGGTGGTGGATCTCGTCGTATGCGCGCTTGCTCCGGACGCGTCACTTCCCCCGAACGTCGCCGAGGCTGCCGGCGAGCAGACGCTTATCTTCGACTGCAACTATGCGCGGGGACGATCGGCGGTCGCAGCGATGGCGGGCCGGCGAAGAAGCGACGGCCTTGTGCTGCTCTTGCATCAAGGAGCGCTGTCTTTTCAGTGGTGGACAGGTCAGCCGGCACCGCTAGCCGTGATGCGCGCCACACTCGGTATGAGCGGCACCGCATAGCGCAAGCACCGCGCGCCCAGGCGCGCCGATGCTTTAGCTATGGCTGCAGACTCCGCCGGCTCGTCGAAGACCCGGGTGGCATATATCGATGGCTTGCGGGCGATCGCCGTGTTGTGCGTCGTCATCCATCACTCGGCGAAGTACGACGCTGGTATTGGATACGGACCGCTGCAGCACGCGCTCCTCGAGGGGGCGCATGGCGTCGACTTATTCTTTGTGATCTCCGGTCTGTGTCTGTCCTACCCAGTGCTCGCAGCGCTGCGAGACCGTGGTTGGGCGTCGTTCGATGTGCCGGGTTACTTCGCGAGAAGGGTCGTGCGCATCGTGCCGCCCTATTACTTCGCCATCGCCGCGATCGGCGCTGCAACGCTCGCGCTGGCGCACTGGGGCATCGCCGTGCCGCGCGGCGTGAGCGGTTCGAACGTCACGGGACTCGAGGTCGTCAAGCAGATGATCTTTGCGGATCGGCGGCCCCAGTTCCTCAACGGGTCGTTCTGGTCGTTGGCGGTCGAATGGCGTTGGTATTTCCTTTTTCCATTCATGCTGCCGTTGTGGACTCGCTCGGCGCGGGCGTTCTGCGCTCTCGCCATCGCCATTGGGGCCGTCGCCGCGCTGACGCGCGCAGGTGGATTCGATCTTCCGATCTTGCCAGCGTTCATGCTGGGCGTCATCGCCGCGCAGGCAGAGGTCGCACAGTGGCCGGGGCGACGGTTGGCGGGTCTCCTCTTCGTGTTGGCGCTGTGCGTCGCGCTCGCGCTCGAGCCGAAGTTCTCCTCGGAGTTCTTCCGTCAGGACCAGCCAGCGTGGCAACTAGCCGCGTTTTTCTTCGTCGTCGCCGCAGGCATCGTGCCATGGATGCGTGCGGCGCTTTCGCTGCGCCCGCTTGTGTGGATCGGCGTGGCTTCGTACAGCATCTATCTGGTGCACGAACCCATCATCGCGCTCGCGGAGCAAACCGTGGGTCTAAACGCCGCGCTCGCCGGACTCGCCGCCGTCGCGTGCGGTGGCGCGTTTTGGTGCGCGTTCGAACGCCCGTTCACAAGCACCCGCCTCAAACGCCAGCTTGTCCTCGGCCTGCGCTCCTGGACGGCGAAGCTCGCGACTATTGTCGGCGCGCCGGAGCTCGTGAATATGCGTCGAGCGATGGGCGACGCGCTGGTCACGTCCGAGGTTAGGGCAGGCCGCGATGAGGAGCTGGCCGCGCATAGGCCTGCGGCCCGCGTTTGACGCCGGTCACTCACCCGTGGTCTATATCTTCATATAGCATGCAAGCGCAGACAAAGCCGGCTGGGCGCCCGGGCCGACCCGGAGGTCGGGCGCGGGCCATCGAAAAGCGCACGACCGGCCGGAAAAGCAGGCGATCGGCGAGCCATAAGCGGGGACAAACTCCCTTTAAGACCCCGCGTGAGATGCCGATAGCTATAGTGAGTCCGCTGCGAGTCAGTTTGGGGACCAGGCTTGCATGTGGTCCGGCTCCATTGTCCCGTGTAACGAATCGAGAATGTAAATGGCAGCAAACGTAAGCGATCTCCTCGGTCTGCGCATGGACGAACTGATGCGCGTGACGATCGAGCGCGGCGCATCGGACCTCCACATGAGCGTCGGCTTGCCGCCGATGCTGCGGATCGACGGCCGGCTCACGCCGACCGAATTCCCCAAGCTCACGCCGGATGACACCAAGCGGCTCGTCTACAGCATCCTCACCGACCAGCAGAAAGAGAAGTTCGAGAAGAATCTCGAGCTGGACTTCTCGCACGGCTTGAAAGGTTTCGGCCGTTTCCGTATCAACGCGTTCCGTCAGCGCGGCGTGATCGGCGCGGTGTTCCGCGCTATCCCATCGTCCGTCCCTGCGCTCGGCAGCTTGAACTTGCCGCCGGTGATGGGCGACCTGACCATGCGCCCGCACGGGCTCGTGCTCGTCACCGGGCCGACCGGCTCGGGCAAGTCGACCGCGTTGGCTTCGATGATCGACGTCATCAACTCGACCATGTCGCGCCACATCCTGTCGATGGAAGATCCGGTCGAGTACCTGCACTTCCACAAGATGTCGATCGTCAACCAGCGCGAGATCGGGCACGATTCGTACAGCTTCGCCAACGCCTTGCGCGCTGCGCTGCGCGAGGACCCGGACGTCGTCCTTGTCGGCGAAATGCGCGACATGGACACCATCGCAACGACCCTGACCATCGCGGAGACCGGTCACTTGGTGTTCGCGACCCTGCACACGTCGGACGCGGCGCAGACCATCGACCGCATCATCGACGTGTTCCCGGCACACCAGCAACAGCAGATCCGGGTCCAGGTCGCATCCGTCATCGAAGCCATCGTGTGCTTGCGCCTCCTGCCCCACGCTTCCGGCGTCGGACGCGTGCCCGCGGCTGAGGTCATGATCGCGACGCCGGCCATCCGTAACCTTATCCGCGAGAACAAGACACATCAGATCAACAACGCCATCGTCACGAGCCGGGGCATGCACATGCAGACCTTCGACATGTCGCTGCGTGACCTGGTTCGCAAACACATGATCACAGAAGACGAAGCGCTTGCGGCGTCCACGCATCCGGAAGAGCTTCGTAAACTCATCGAAGGACAATAACAGGGGGGACCTACGACCATGCAGATGTCGTTATGGTGGTTGCTCATCTTGCTCGTGATTCTCGTGGTCGGTCAAGCCGCGAAGCTGTAAAGCGACGCGGCGGCCGCCGATAACGGGAGATATGCCAACTCGAGGGATCGAAAAGAATGCCTAGTTTCGCCTATCAAGCCAAGGATGCCAGCGGCAAGTCCGTCAACGGCGTCATCGAAGCGGAGAACGAACGCGTCCTGCGCGCCAAGCTCCGCGAGATGAACTATTACGTCACCGGCATCACCCAGAAGCAGACCGCCGGGCTCAACGCGGACGTCTCGACCATGTTCGGCGGGATCGTCGGCAAGTTCAAGGGCGTCAGCGAGCAGGCCCTGGTCGTCTTCGCACGGCAGTTCGCGACCATGATCAACGCCGGTCTCGCGATGGTGCGCTGCCTTGACGTGCTCGGCATTCAGACAGAGGATGCGCAGCTCAAACCGGTCATCGTCCAAGTCCGCCGCGAAGTCGAAGGCGGATCGACGCTGGCCAATGCGCTAGCCAAATTCCCCAAAGTTTTCTCGCCGTTGTTCACCAACATGGTGCGCGCCGGCGAGCTCGGCGGTATCCTGGACGAGGTGCTCAACCGCCTGGCGGGCTTCCTCGAGAAAGACTTCAACCTCAAGAAGAAGGTCAAGTCAGCGATGACCTACCCGATGGTCATCCTCGTCATGGCCGTCGCCATCGTGATCTTCCTCGTGACCTTCATCCTGCCGACCTTCGTCAGCTTGTTCACCGGCATGAACATGAAGCTGCCGCTGCCGACGAAGATCCTCATCACCTTCACCGAGGCGGCGCGCAACCCCGTGGCCATCGGTATCACGATCGGCGTCTGTATCGCCGGATTCTTCCTCTTCAAACGCTGGACATCGACCCAGTCCGGGCGCTATCAGTTCGACAAATTCAAGCTGAAGCTCCCGGTCTTCGGCATGCTCATCCGCAAGGTCGCGATCTCGCGATTCTGCCGCACGCTCGGCGCGCTGTTGCAATCGGGCGTGCCGATCATGCAGGCGCTGGAGATCGTCGGCAAGGCGTCCGGCAATGAAGTCGTCGCGGAGACGGTCGTCAAGGTGCGCGAATCCGTCCGCGAAGGCGAATCGATCGCCGTACCACTGCAATCTTTCGGGCCTGTTCCCGCCGCTCGTGACGCAGATGGTCGCGGTCGGCGAGGAGACCGGTAACCTCGACGGCATGCTGAGCAAGATCGCCGACTTCTACGACGTCGAGGTCGAGTACATGCTCGCCTCGCTGACGTCGCTGCTCGAGCCGATCTTGATCCTGGCGATGGGTTTCGTCGTCGGCTTCATCGTGATATCGGTCTTCCTGCCGCTGTATCAGATCATCGGCAACATCAAGTAGCGTCATGGCGACGCAGGTCGTGCAGCTGCAGACCAGCGACACGGAGTTCGAGACGTACGCGAAAACCCGCGAGCTCGAACTCCGCGACCGCATCGTCCTGGCGCACATGGGCCTGGTCAAATCGATCGCCTGGCACCACGCGCCCACGCAAAGCCAGCGCGACGACCTCGAGCAGGTCGGCTGCGTCGGTCTGATCAAGGCGGTCGAACGCTACGACCCCAGTCTCGGCGTGCCGTTCGAGGCCTACGCGCGCACCGTCGTGTCGGGGGAGATCTTCCATTACCTGCGCGATCTCGCGCCCGTGCTGCGCGTGCCTCGCTGGTACCGTACGCTCAACCGCCGCCTGCACGAGTCGCACGACCGGCTCGTCGTGTCGCTCGGACGCGAGCCTGAGCTCGACGAGCTCGCGGCGGACATGAACATCACTGCCGGAAGGCGTCACGCGAGATCCTGCGGCTGCGCGATTCGTACAACCTGATGTCGCTTTCAGAGAAGGGCGACAACGGCGAAGGGCCGCCTCGCGTCGACGCCATCAAGAGCGCTCGCTTGCAGAGTTTCCGGCTACCCGTCGAGGACCGCATCGTCTTGGACAAGGCGCTCGAGGGTCTGGCCGAATTCGAGCGCCGCGTGGTCGAACTGTTCTTCTACAAAGACTTGACCCAGACGGAGATCGCGCGGCGCCTCGGTTTTTCGCAAAAACATATCTCGAGAACCCTGGCCAGCACCTTACGGAAGCTCAAAGAAGACCTTCGTTGACCGCCCTGTTCCGCGATCCAGCGCGAGCCGGAGAGAACGCCGGCCGGCTGGCGCTGCTGCTCGCGCTCGTGATAGGCGCCGCGCTGCGCCTGTGGGATGTGACGGGGCCCAGCGTGCATACCGATGAGGCCTTCACCTTCGCTATCAGCGCATTACCCGTACCAGCGCTGCTCCACAACGTGGTCGTCCACGACTTCCATCCACCATTGTTCTACCTCGCGACGCACGCGTTACTGGTAAAGATCCCTAAGCCGCGCTGGGATTACCGTTACGTCACCGCGCTATTCGGCTGCCTGACGATCGTCGCGACCTGGGGGGCGGCACGGCGCATGTTCGGCTGGCGGGCAGCCGCGTTCGCCGCTCTCGCCGTGGCGCTTGTGCCCGGCCTCGTGCAATACGACCGGCTGTACCGCATGTATGCGGTGACCGTCGCGCTCAGCACGCTGGTCTGGTGGCTGTTGCTCGAGGCCGAGGCGGCCATCGGGCGTCGCCGGCGTGTCCTTTGGGGAGCGTACGTGATTGTGGCTATCATCTTGCCGTACGTCGACTACCTGGGCGCGCTCATGCTGATCTGCCAAGCCGCGTATGCTTTGGCGCAAGCTGCGATCCGCGCTGGCCGGTATTTGTCGGAGTCGGGGTTGCGGCGCTGGCATACGTGCCTTGGCTTGGCGCCTTGCAAGCGCAGCTGCCGCTGGGGGGCTTAGCCCTGAGCAGGCCAGGCCTAGATGCCGGACTAGCGGCGAGCATGCAGGGGGCTTTTGCCGCCGGCGTGCCGGACGCGTGGATCGGAGGACCCATCGGCTTGGCCGTAGCTGCTGTCGCCCTGATAGCGGTCTTGGCCGCGGCATGGACAGGCCGCAATAGCGCGCTGCCATTTTGGCTGGGCGCATTGCTGGTGCAGGTCGCGGGCTCGATCATCCTCGCAAAGAACTTGGCGTACTTCCCGCGCTATCTGCTCATCGACATCCCCGCGCTGTGCATCGCGCTCGGACTCCTTGTGAGCACGGTGGCCGCTACGCGATGGCGCATCGCGGCAACAGCCGCCGCGCTGGCGTTCTTCGTCGTCTGCGGTCTTGCGGTCTCAAACGTCTTGCTTGTGCCGTACTATCAGTTCCCCGATTGGTACGCGCTTAATGCCGCGCTGCTCGCGCACGAGCATCCCGATGACGCCATCGTCCTCGACGCAGGCTACGAGGCGCTGGTCGTTTCCGAATATACCGCGTTCCGCGGGCACGATGTGCGCAGTTTCATGAACCCGTCCGATTTCGCGCCGGTCCTATCGTGGATCGAGCGTCACCCGCGACGGCGCATCTGGTACGTCGAGCATCAAAATGAATATTGGGATCCACAACGCCGGATAGTCTCAGCCCTGGCACGCTCGCGTCCGATGCTTTTGACGCAGCAATGGCCGCGCCAACACCCGGTCGATCGGGTCAGCGTGATGCTGTTCGGCGAAGTGCCGATGACAAAGATACCGTGAGCTCAACGATGCGCGCGCCGGCGTGGGGGAATGCCGGTCGATACGCCTGGCTTCTTGCCGCGTTAGCCGTAGGCGCGCTCGTGCGCTTTTGGGACCTGACCGGCCAGAGTTTGTTCATAGACGAAGGGTTTGTCTTCCACATCAGCGAGCACGAGCCGCGCGAGATCCTGCAGCTCGTCGCCAACACGGATTTCCATCCGCCGCTGTTCTATCTCGTCACTCACTGGCTGCTCAGGCTTGGCTGGCCGCAATGGGACTATCGCTATCTGACGGCGGCGTTCAGCTTGTCGGGAATAGCGGCGACGTGGGGGATCGCACGGCGCTTTTTCGGCGAGACTGCAGCGGCGATCGCAGCATTCGCGCTGGCGCTACAGCCCGCGCTCATCCAATGGGACCGATTGTACCGCATGTATGCGGTGCTCGTCGCGCTGGGTGCGGTCTCGTGGTGGTTGCTGGTGCGCGCACAGGACGAGCGCACGCCGCGCCGGTGGCTGTGGTGGACCTTGTACGCGCTGAGCGCCATCGCGCTGCCGCAGGTGCACTACGTAGGCGCGCTCGTGGTCGCGAGCCAGGCGCTGTATGCGGTGGTGCGCTGGCGCCAGTGTTGGCCGGCACTTGTGGCTGGAACGCTTTCTGCTCTTGCGCTCGTGCCATGGCTGTGGGCGATTCGCATCCAGTACCCGCACGGCGGCCTCGTCATAAGCCTCAACTCGCCGGACTTCTCGTGGCCGACGACTATCCGAGCGACCGTGCTCTATGGCGTTCCGCCCGAATGGATCCTCAAGTCCCCATTCGATCTGATCCTTAGCGTGTTCGTCGTAGGCCTCATCCTGGCTGGCCTCGTGGTCGGACGCAAGACGATACTGCCGTACTACTTCCTTCCCATCGCGGTGCACGTTGTCGGATCGCTAGCGACCGGCAAAGACCTCGTCATCCCGCGGTATCTCTACGTGTATCTGCCGGCGCTGTGCATCAGCCTCGGGGCTGTGTGCGCGGTATGGCTGCACACGAAGTTCCGCCTGGCAGCCGTTGCGCTGGTGCTAGGATATGCGAGCCTCGCCGCGATTTGCATCCCCAACCTGCTGTTCGTGCCCTATTACCAGTTCCCGGATTGGTACGAAGTCAACACGCTGCTGTTGCGCAACGAGCATAAAGGCGACCTCATCATCATGGACCAGGGCGCTGAATATTGGGTTGTCCGCAACTTCAGCGGGTTTCGCGAGCATCAGATGGAGGGGCCAGCGATTCCGTCCGACTTGGATTCGACCATCTTATGGCTGCGCGGATATCCCAAACGCCGTGTGTGGTACATCGAGAACCAGCCCGGCTTCACCGATCCGACCTACCGCATCGAACGCGACCTCGACGCGACGCGACCTCGGCTGGGCACGTGGCGTCAGAACCGGGTGTTCCGCGAAGACATCGTGCGCGTGGTGCTTTATGGTCCGCGCCCGGTCTCAGGCGGCAAGAACAACGTGGTCAAGACGGAGTCACCGTAGGCGGCATCGGTCGAGCCCCAGGACTCGTGGTGGGGGTGCGTGCGCGCGAGTTCGTGGAACACCACGCGCTTCGGGTCGGGGAGCTCGCTTTGGTAGCCGATGTACCACACCCGTTTCAGCCGCGACGCGGTCGGCGGCATAGGCGGCGGCATCTTGCGGATTGGTGACCAAAAAGACCGGCCGGCCGCTCGTGGCCTTGGATCCTACGAGCACGTAGTAGACCATCGAGCCGTCGAAGACCACGCCATCACCCGGCTGGATGCGCGCGTCGAGGAATTGACGGTACACGGTCCAGTCGATCGGCATGTATTGGGGGAGCAGGTGCTTGTCGATCGTGCCTGCCGCCGTCAATGCCACAATGCCCGCGAGCGACGCGAGCGCGAGCGGACGCACGCGTGTGTTCCAGAGCCAATCAATGGCGAGAAGACATAGGAGCACCAAGGGCACGATAGCTTGTAGCAGATACCGCTGGCCCAAAAGCAGCTTGCCGGAAGCGAGCGAGTATACGATCTGCAAGATGACCGGCGCGACCAATGCGAGCGCCAGCCAGTTCTTGCGTGCCACAGCGATGACGAAACCACCCGCAATAGCGGTCCACAACAGGATGATCACCGGCGAGGAGAACTCGATCGCGCTTGGCAGGCCATCGACGAGCAGTACCGGCGCGAGGACGACGAGCTGGTCGAGATGTCCATGCAGGGCGTTGTAGGCCGTTCCCCCCAGCGGGTACTGGACGAGCAGGACGGGCAGCCAGGGGACGAAGGCCAGCACCGAACCCGCAATCGCAATCCAGAAGCCAGTGCTGCGCCGGTGCACGAGCCCAACGTAACCGATTTGCGCCGCCAGCGTGAAGAAGGCGAGGTACTGCGTGTACAACAACGCGGTCGCGCACAGGCCATAGGCGGCCC
Source organism: Vulcanimicrobiota bacterium (assembly GCA_963764965.1). Classification (GTDB taxonomy): domain Bacteria; phylum Vulcanimicrobiota; class Vulcanimicrobiia; order Eremiobacterales; family Eremiobacteraceae; genus JAFANK01. The sequence goes on along the minus strand of CAVXUM010000002.1, from coordinate 696,062 downwards.
AGCGCGTCCATCGCCGCGGGTGGTCGAGCGCCCAGAGCAGCAGCGCCCACGAGATGACGCATAGGGACCACAGCATGGCGTACATGCGGAAGAATCCGTCGAAGAAGACAAGCGCCGGGTTCAATGCCACGAGCGCCATCGCGACGAGCGCCCATTTCGGCACGATCCGGCGCGCGACGGCATAGGTGCCTGCGACCCCCGCGACGCCGATCGCTGCTGTGACAGCTCGGAAGAGATAGGCGTGCCGGGTGAGACCGAACAGAAAATGGCCGACGACATACACAAGGGGCGGATGGAAGTCGCCGCTTTTCAACAGTTCGACGATCGCCGGCAGCGGATGTGCGGCGATGAAGAAGGTGAAAGCTTCGTCCGGCATGGTCGCGTGGTGGAAGAGGCCCGCGAAACGGACGACCACGGCGCAGAGCAATATCAACGCGTAGGCGGCGAGCTCTCGTGTGGCAGCCGTCCCGCCGCCCGTTCGTAGGAGACCCATCTAGTAATATTGTCGGCAAGGTCGCTGTGACAACCATCACGACCGGGTCGCAAGATGATACAAGGGATGCTTCGCGCTGCTCTAACGTACTGAGGATACGGGCATTATCTAAGGGTGAGCCATTCCTGGAAAGTCGAAAGTCAAATGAGGACCATGAAGAAACTGCAAAAAGGGTTCACGCTCATCGAGCTGATGATCGTGATCGCCATCATCGCGATTCTCGCGGCTATTCTGATTCCGAACTTCTTGCACGCCCGCGCAGAGGCCGTCACGGCCGCTTGCGAAGGCAACGAGAAGCAGATCGCCACGGCGGAAGAGGAATACTCGGTGGACAATGGCGGCGCGTATGTCGTGTTGACGTCGCTCACAACGCCGTACCTCTCGACGAACATCAGCGATCCCGTGAAGAAGGGCAATGCCTACACGGTGGTCATCCCCGGGGGCGGCAGCAACGGTTCGTACCAGATCAACGACGCCGGCGGACATGATTCCACCACGACCACAAGCCTTTCGCTGACGTCAGGCGGCACGGCATGCGCCACCTGCGTAAGCGTCGTCTACGCCCAGTCCTCGGGCATCCACGGCAAATAGGGGATCGCCCCAATACCATCAACCGACACCGGGCCCGCGCCCGGTGTCTATGTATATGGCTTCAGATGGCCGATAACATATGAGCACGGTGACGAGCGAGCAATGCTGCTTTTGTGGCTGCGGTCACAGCCCCAATGCGTCTAGCCGCAAGCCACTTGGGCATTACCACAATGGGGGAGAGGGCATCACGCGCTATTGGTACCGCCGTCGGTCGGGTTGACCGGTGGGAGCGCGGCGCCGGCGAAAACGGCGTCCCTTGATGGGCAAAGACTCGTCCGCTCACTCATGTGAATTCACAAAGCGAAAGGGTTATAGTCTTCATGAAGAAACTGCAAAAAGGGTTCACGCTCATCGAGCTGATGATCGTGATCGCCATTATCGCGATTCTCGCGGCTATTCTGATTCCGAACTTCTTGCACGCCCGCGCAGAGGCCGTCACGGCCGCTTGCGAAGGCAACGAGAAGCAGATCGCCACGGCGGAAGAGGAATACTCGGTGGACAATGGCGGCGCGTATGTCGTGCTGACGTCGCTCACCACGCCCTACCTCTCGACGAGCATCACCGACCCGGTCAAGAAGGGTAACGCCTACACAGTCGTTATCCCCGGCGGCGGCAGCAACGGTTCGTACGAGATCGACGATGCCGGCGGACATGACTCCACCACGACGACCAGCCTCTCGCTGACGTCAGGCGGTACCTCATGCGCCACCTGCGTAAGCGTCATCTACGCACAATCCTCGGGTATCCACGGCAAGTAACCCTCGCCCGGCGAGAGACACAAGAGCCGGTCTTCGGACCGGCTCTTGCTTTTGGCGGCGCCAACACGCCGCGCATCCTGGTGACCGTCGTCACAGCCCGGTACCGAACGGTCCTGACGCAGATTACTCTTGGGTATTGTAACAGTGGAGGACGATACGCAATCTTAATAATGACCATGACGACATATAGACGTGGCTTCACCCTCATCGAGCTGATGATCGTGATCGCCATTATCTCCATCCTGGCGGCTATCCTGATTCCCAACTTCATGCATGCGCGCGCGGAGTCGGTCACCTCGGCATGCGAGATGAACGAGAAGATGCTCGCCACGGCGGAAGAGGAATACTCGGTGGACAACGGCGGCGCGTATGTTCCGTTCACCACTTTGACCACGCCGTATCTGTTGACCAACCCGACCGATCCCGTGAAGAAGGGCAACGTATACACGATCAACACCACCGCCGGCGCCTACGGCTCCTATCAGATCTCCGATGCTGGCGGGCACGACACCACGACCACCACCAACATCATCCAGGACGGCAGCGCCGCCGCATGCACCACCTGCGCGACCGTCCTATGGGATGCGAACTCCGGGATACGAGGAAAATAGCGGCGCGAAACCGCAAGGTCAGCGCGTGCTGGAGCTCGTAACTGCGGCGGTCGCGGCCCTCATAGGGCTCGCGATCGGTTCATTTCTCAACGTGGTCATCTACCGCGTGCCGCTGGGCGAATCGATCATGTTCCCGGCTTCCCGCTGCCCGTCGTGCCAGCGGCCGCTGTCGGCCTGGGAGAACATCCCGCTGCTGTCGTGGGTCGCTCTGCGTGGCCGTTGCCGCAGCTGCCATGCCGCCATCTCATCGCGCTATCCGCTGGTCGAACTCTTGACCGCAGCGCTCTTCTGCCTGAGCGCCCTCGAGTTCGGTCTTGGCCTGGCAGGGCTGGCGGCGGCGCTATTGAGCGCCTTTCTCATCGTCACCGTCTTCGTCGACATCGATCACCTGCTCATCCTCGACGTCGTCACGCTGCCGGTGGCCGGCGCGGGTCTCGTGATCGCATTGCTTGCCGGCCGAGCGGTGCCAGCGCTCGAAGGCGCAGCGCTCGGAGCGGCGCTGTTCGGACTGATCTATCTCGGCACGCGCGGCGCGGGATTGGGTCTTGGGGATGTCAAGCTCGCCGCGTGTGTCGGGATCTTCTTGGGCTTGACCGATGCGCTGGCCGCTTTCGCTGCCGCCTTCGTCATCGGAGCGGTGCTCGCGTTGCCCGTCCTCGCCTTGCGCAAGCGGCGAGGTCGAGATGTCCTCCCCTTTGGCCCCTTTTTGGTCCTGGGCGCTCTCATCTTGACCTTCGCACCCGGTCTTGTGTTCGGTCCTTACGCCGCCTACCAGGCTTTCCTGTACCGCCATCTGGGCGGGGGTAGGCGCCCGCTCAAAGCCCGCCTGTGACTGCCGATACTAGAAGTGAAGCGCAGGATTGCAGTGCGCCCGCGGTGCGATGAATCGTCGCCGCACTTTGATGTTTTGGAGCCTTATCGACGTGCAGAGAACATTCGAAAAACCGCTCGATGCCAGCCTCCTCAAGAAAGTGCCGCTCTTCGCTGAGTTCGGTGACGAAGAGCTCGCAGCGGTCGCAGCGCTCGTCCAACCGCGGCGTTTCGCCAAGCACGCGGTGCTCGTGTACGAAGGCGACCCGGGCGACGCGCTCTATATCGTCGTGAAGGGCAACGTCGCCGTGACGCGGCTCTCAAACGAGGGCAAAGAGAGCATCCTCTCGATTCTCAAAGAGGGCGACTTCTTCGGTGAGATGGGCGTGCTGGACGCGTCGCCGCGATCCGCCACCATCAAGGCGTTGGGCGATGTCGAGGTCGCCATCCTCTCGCGCAAAGACTTCTTGGACATGCTCGGGCGCAGCGCGCAGATGAGCTTGCGGCTGGTGTTGACCCTTTCGTCGCGCTTGCGGGCCACAAACCAAGCCATCCAGGCGGCTTCCTATCAGGACATCCGCACGCGTCTGGCATCCTTGCTCATGAATCTGGAGAAGAACTTCGGCGAACGCGTCGACGGCGGCACGCGCCTCACGCTACGGCTCACCAATCAAGAGATGGCGAACATGATCGGCACGACGCGCGAGACGGTGAACCGCATGCTCAATCGCTTCTGGGACGAGAAGCTCATCGACATGCGCACCGCCAACGTCGTCATCACGGATCACGACAAGCTGCAAGCCATCCTACGCTAGCAAGAGCTCGCAGCGTATAGACGGCGCGCACGAGCAGCGCGATAATGGCACGGCCGGCGGCAACGCCGGCCGTTTTGTTTTGTCCCGTTCGGCGGCATCCGCAAAAACTGGCGGAGCGCACATCCAACGCGTCCAGTGCACGGGGGGCGAATAAATGTTCTAAATTCCACCCCTACGATGCCGATGATTTTGATTGAGGTTATCTGTCTCTGAAGCCCCATCCTCAAGCGTTTCTCGGGGTGGTTAGGAGAGGCTAGGCGGTTATGTCATTCCTGAACAAGCTCTTCGCGCGCGGCGGCAATAAGTACGTCGGCATCGATTTCGGTTCGCACGAACTGAAAGCGGTGCAGTTCGGCGGTTCCGCGCGTGGCGCGATGCTCGAACACGTGTATCGCGTGAGCACGCCGGCCAACAGCATCAAAGACGGCGTCGTGAGCGATCCGCAACTCGTCGGTGAGGCGCTGCGCCAGCTCATCGCCGACGGCGCCTTCACCGCGCGCAAGACCATCAGCGCCGTGTCCGGTCCGACCGTGGTCGTGCGCCAGGTGACCATGCCGGTCATGAGCGAGCGCGAGCTGCGCGATTCCACCAAGTACGAAGCCGAGCGTTTTCTGCCGTACTCGGTCGACGAGGCGCAGATCGATGCGAAGATCTTAGGCAAGGCCGACGACGGCCAGAACATGGACGTCCTCATCGTCGCGGCGCAAAAAGATCTTGTGACCTCGCAGATGAGCGCGCTGCAGTTCGCCGGCTTGACGCCGTCGGTCGTCGAAGTCGAACCATTCTCCATGGTGCGCGCCATGATCTCGACCGAGGATCCGCAGTTCGAGCAGAACGTGGCCATCATCAACGTCGGCGCCGCGTCGACGAGCATCAACATCACGAAGGGCGGCCACGTGCCGTTCACGCGCAACGTGCCCATCGGCGGCAACGCGATCACCAAGGCGATCGCCAACGGGCTCAACGTGTCGATGGAAGACGCGGAGAAGATGAAGCGCGAGAAGGCGCGCATCCTCTCGCAGCAAGACACCGGCCCGGTGCCTCCCACGGTCACCAGGATCTTCAACGTGATCACGCCGCCGCTGACCGAGCTGGTCACCGAAGTCCACAAATCGCTTGATTACTTCCGGACGCGCTTCCGCGGCGAGACGATCGAATCGGTCATCTTGGGCGGCGGCTCGAGCCGTCTGGAGAACCTCGACGCGTTCTTGAGCCACGAGCTGGGGTTGCCGGTCGTGCTGGCCAGCCCGCTCGAGACGCTCGAGCCACGACCCAGCAGATTTTCCAGCCGAGTTCCTCCGCGACGCCGGTCCATCCATGATCGTCGCGGCGGGTTTGGGCAGACGAGACCTCCAGGTTGACGGCCGCGCAGGGGCAGCGGCGTGAGTAGAGCTTTCGGACTAGGAGCACTCGCGTGATCGATATCAACCTACTCCCATCAGCGCAACGGCGATCGGTCTTCGCCTTTGACCGGACGTTCTCTATCGGCGCGATGCTGCTGGCAGCCTTGGTGCTGGCGGTCATCGCCTTCGACGTCATCGAGAACATCCAGATCAATCGGTTGAACGCGCAGATCGCGGACTGGACGCAAAAAGTGGCGCAGGTGCAGGCGGAAGTCAAAGAAGTCGACGACCTGAAGGACCAAGTCGCTCAGCTGCGCGCCAAGGCCGATCTGCTCGAGCGCATCAAACAGAGTCCGCTGCAGGTCGCTGAGATCCTCGCGGACATCTCCAACAACACGCCGCATGGCGTGTGGTACTCGAGCATGACCGTCGCGCATCCGACGGATGGCGGGTCGGTCACCCTCGCCGGCGACACGTCAAGTTATCGAGAGGTCGCGGATCTCATGTTGAACCTGGATGGGTCGCCCATATTTGGGGATGCCGTCCTGACGACGAGTTCGCAGACCGTCTCCCCGACAGCGCCGAACGGCGGTGACGTGCAGTTCTCCGTCATCGGCACTCTGAGCCCCGCGGTGATCGGACAATGAACCAGCAGCAGAACAACCTTAACCGGGTCCTCATCGTCGTCGGCGTCCTCGCCCTGGTGGCGATCGGCGCCTACTTCATGGTGATCCAGCAAAAGCTCAACCAAGTGGCGGTGTCGCGCGCGCAGCTCTCCGATCTGCAGAACCAGTTCGCCGAGCTCGATAGCGTCGCACGCCAAAAGCCGATGTATCTCGCCCTCATCCGCCAGGTCCAGTCCAGGCTGACCGGCGTTGAGCTGACGGCAGATCCGCGTGCATACATCCCCTCGTACCTCAAGCAGATCGAGGACTTGGCCAAGCGTGATGGGCTGGTCGTGACCGCCGTCGTGCCGCAGCCGGCGCCGACCCCATCGGGCGGCCCGACCTCAGGGCCGACACCTGGCGTCGGAGCGCTTGAGAAGGCGCCGGGCATCGGTGCCGCCGCTCTCGAGCGCGCACCGCGCCTTCAACGCGACGAGCGCGCAAGTCGATGCCGAGAACAGCCAGATGCCGCAAGGGCAAACGCCGACGGTGGCCGGCGCGACGCCTGTACCCGGAGCCTGCGGGTGCGCCCTGCCGGGCCCAAGGTGAAGGCGGCGCCACGACGTCACCCGCGGTGAACGCGAAGGTCTACCTCAGCCAGTCGTTTGAGACCGTGCCGATCAACATGGAGCTGAGCGGCACCTACACGGACCTGCAGAAGTTCCTGCGCGACCTCAACAAGTTTCCGAAGCTCATCGGCGTCGGCAGCGTGACGCTCACCTCGACCCACGGCGCGGTCGGCGAGACGCCGAAACTGCACATCGTGCTGCCCATCGCCGCCTATCGTCTGAGCCCGAACGGACCCGCACCGCAGGCCACACAGCCTCCGGACGCGTCGAACGGAGGTTAAGGCATCCATGAAAGCTTCCGCCGTCGCAACGATGTTCGCCCTGGCGCTCGGACTCGCGCTCGTGGCCTGCTCGAGCTCCGCACCGCCGCCGCCCGGCCCGGTATCGCTGCATCCGCAAGATACCTCGACGCCGCCGCCGGTGACGACCACGCCCGTGCCCATCGTGAAGGCCAAGGTCGTCCAGGGTGCCGGCCGCGTCGATCCCTTTGTGGCGCTGTTCGGGCCGCCGACCGGTGCCTCATCGACGCCGAGAGTCGCGGTTTCGACGTTCCCCAACATCCCGACGTTGCCCGGATTCGAAAACGCGCCGGGCGCCAAGGGATTGTGGGAGTCCGTGCGCCTGACAGGCGTCATGCAGAACGATGGTTATACCGCCATCGTCGAGGCGGACGGCAAGTCGTACTTCGTGCGACCTGGCGATCGCGTCGATGACAAGTTTACCGTCATATCAATCGGTCCAGATTACATAACGCTCGGAACACAAACAGAAGAGCGACACTTCTCGCTAGGGGGTTAAATAATGCATCGGCATCTTCGGTTGACGTCGGCCTGGCTCGTAGGGTGCGTCGTCGCACTCGCCGGCCTGGCATCTCCGCAGCCCGGCCGAAGCGCCGACAATCCGATCAAAGACGTCTCCTACGCAAAACGAGACGGGGCATTTGAGTTGTCGGTAGCGGCGTCGGGTCCGGTCACGACACGCGTGAGCCGGTTCTCGGTCGACGCGAAAAGCGACATCGTGGATCTGGTCGTTGATGTGTCGCCGGCTTCATACGATGGCCAGACGAAGGTCATCGGATTCTCGAAAGGTCAGCTGCACCAGGTCCGCGTGGGTCAGCTCTCCTCCAATCCCGCCGTCATGCGGATCGTCGTCGAGTCCACGGGTGCTGCCAAATACGACCTGAGCACCTCGCAGGCTCACCAGCTCAAACTGGCCGTACCGACGAGCCAAGTCGCCTTCGCGCTGCCGTCCGGGCAAGCGGTCGCGGCCGCTCGTCAGGCGACGAACCGTCAGGACACCGCGCTCGCGAGCAAGCCGTCCAAGGCTGCGCCGGCGAAGCCGGCCACGACCGTGGCCGTGGCGCCAGCGCCTGAAAAGGCCGTAGCGCCGGTGAAGCCTGCTCCAAAGCCGGCGCCGAAGCCCGCGCCCGCACCGGTGCATGCGTCAGCTTCACATGCGGCGGCCCCGGTCGTCGTGGCTATGGCCACGCCGAACCCATGGCTGCCAGGCGGCAAGTTCTACTGCAAGGTCCCTGGCCACGCAGCGTCCGCCGGGGCGATGGCGTCGCACGAAGCCGCGCCGATGGCTCCTGCCCACCACGCGTCCGCTATGGCACCGCCGCCACCGCCCTCGGGCATGGGGATGTCGGCTGCCGGACCGCGCACGGTCAACCTGGACGTGAAGAACGCAGACATCAATGACGTGCTCAAGCTGCTCGCCAACGAGAGCGGCCAGAACATCGTGGCCACGCAGAGCGTCAAAGGCACGGTCACGCTCATCGTTGCACAACGTTCCGTTGACCACGGCGCTTGACCTCATCGTGCGGACCAATGGCCTTGACTACCGCAAGATGGGCAACATCTACGTCGTCGGTTCGTCCGACGATCTCAACCGCGAGTTCGGCTCGGCTGGGCAGGAGTCGACGCAGACGGTCGCCTTCCCGATCAAGTACGCGAATCCGCAGGATCTCTCCAAGCAGATGAGCGGCGTGATCCCGGCGAGCTCGTACACGGTCGACCCGCGCACCGATACGGTCATCGTGAGCGGCACGCCGAACATCATCCAATCGGCGCGCAACTTCCTGGCGCTGACCGACGTGCCGGCACCGCAGGTCACGTTTGAGGTCAAGGTGCTCGATGTCGCGCACAACGGCGATTCAAACGTCGGCGTGCAGTACACCGGCTCGTCGCCGCTGGACCTGTTCGAGAACTGCATCCAGTGCTCGCCGGGTCAGGTGGTGCCGGTGCAGACGACCAGCGGCAACCCGATCGCGCCGCAACCGTTCACCCGCAACGCGCTGTTCATCTCCGCGCAGCTGAACTACCTCATCACGCACAACGAGGCGCAGCTGCTGGCCAACCCGCGAGTGGCCGCGCTTGACAACCAGCAGGCCAGCCTGCTCGTCGGTCAGACGTACCCGCTCGTGTACTACAGCCCGCAGTCCGGCCAGTTCCAGGCGCAGTACATCGACATCGGCGTCAAGCTGATCATCACGCCGGTGGTCAACACCGACGGCTACATCACGACGACGATGCACGTGGAACGAAGCTTCATCACCGGTCTCGTGCAGCAGTTCCCGATCCTCGACAACCGTAAGGTGGACTCCATCTTGCGGGTCAAGGAAGGCGAGACGATCGTGCTCGGCGGACTGCTGGATTCGGAGTCGACCGAGAGCATCAGCAAGGTGCCGTTGCTCGGCGACATCCCGATCCTCGGGGCGTTCTTCAAGAACGTGCACAAGACCAAGACGAATCACGAAGTCGTCTTCTTGATCACGCCGCACATCAACACAGAGCACTAAACGCGCGTCCTAGACAAACAACGAGAGCCGCGGGCGACCCCGCGGCTCTTGGCTTATCCCGTGCTGGGAGCGAGAGGTCCGCGGCCACCGAAGCACGGAAGGCGAATATCATGATCAGATACATGACGGCCGGCGAATCGCATGGGCCGGCGCTGGTGGGCGTCATCGACGGCTTGCCAGCCGGTCTAGCCGTGGACGTCGCGGCCATCGACGAGGCCTTGCGGGCACGCCAAGGCGGGCACGGGCGCGGGACTCGGATGAAGATCGAGGCTGACGAGGTCGAGATCCTCGCGGGGGTGCGGGGCGGCCATACGCTCGGGTCGCCGATCGCGTTCCTTATCCGCAACAAGGACTATCGAAAACGTCCGGGCGCTCATGGACCCGCTCACAGGCGCAGGGGATCCGATCACGCGCCCGCGGCCAGGGCACGCCGACTACGCGGGCGCGCTCAAATACCGTCACCGCGATATGCGCAACGTCCTGGAGCGAGCCAGCGCGCGAGAGACGGCGATGCGCGTGGCGCTGGGAGAGCTGGCGCGCCAATACCTGGCTGTGTTTGGCGTCACAGTGCGCTCGCATGTCATACAAATCGGCGACGTCGCCGCAGCGGAGGTCGAGACACTACCCGATATTGTCTATATCACCGGTTCTCCGGTGCGATGCGCCGACCCTGAGGCTGAAAAGCGGATGATGCGGCGCATCGATGAGGCAAAGGCTGCGGGTGATACGCTCGGTGGCGCGTTTGAAGTTCGGGTGTCAGGCATGCCGGTGGGCATCGGCAGCAACCGGCAGCCGTACGATCGCCTCGACGCGATCGTCACGGGCACCCTCATGAGCATCCAGACCGCAAAGGCTGTGGAAGTGGGAGCAGGCATCACGGCGGGTGGCTACGTGGGCAGCAGGTCGCACGACGTGTTCGAGCTTCGCGATGGTGCAGGCATCGGACGCGGCAGCAATCGCGCCGGCGGCATCGAGGGTGGGATGTCCAACGGCGAGGACCTGGTCATGCGCGTGCGCTGCAAACCCATCGCGACCTTGATGAAGCCGCTTGCGTCGGTCGATATGGCGTCCGGCGCCGAGGCACCCGCGGCGATCGTTCGCAGCGACGTCTGCTCGGTGCCTGCGGCCTCGCTGATCGGCGAAGCGATGATATGCCTCGCATTGGCTGCGGTCTTCTCGGAGAAATACGGCGGCGACAGCGTCGGAGAAGTGTTGGAGCATTTCGGCTCTTCACAACGCGGGGCTGATGAGCTCTTTCGCGATCGTACGTGATCTGCGGCCGGGCACGCCCGGCCGGATCGATATCTAAGAAAGGGATCCATGGCGACGGCGCAGCCCGATAACGAGGGCAAGGCAGGGGACGGCGCGGCCCGGCAGCGGGTCAGCGCCGCGCTTGCGCAAGCGCGCCAGCATCTCATCCGCAACAACGCTCCTGCGGCGCTCGCCATCCTCAAGGATATCGCGAGCCTTGCCGATTGCCCAGCCGAGGTTCGCCTCGAAGCGGCGAAGATGCTTGGGACCGCGGGCGCAAACCCCGAGGCCGCGTTATGCTATCTCAACGCAGGGTTGGGGTTGCTCTACGATCACGGCGATATGGCCAAGGCGCGACAAGCATTCGCCAGCGCGCACAATCTCGACCCGCAGAATCTCGACGTGATCTTCCATCTGGGCCAAGCAGACGTGGTGGAAGGCCGCACCCAGGACGGCCTCGCCAAGTTCATCGACGTGCTGCGCAAGTCGAACTTGAAGCACACGCCCGCGCTGTTCGAAGCCGGCTGCATCTATCAGGCCAACGGCCAATACGATCAAGCCATTCTCGCGTTCAAGAAAGTGCTGGACCGCGAGAAGGACCACATCCAGGCGATCGTCCACATGGGGCAGCTGCACCAGATCAAGGGGATGATCCCCGAGGCGATCGGCTACTACATGCAGGCTGCTCAGATCACGCGCGAGGCCCAACAGCTGGGCACGACGCGGCAGATCGTCAACATGGTGCTGGCCATCGACGGGAACAATGCCCGCGCCCGGAGCATGCTCGCCGACCTCGACGAAAAAGGTGACGACGAGGAGTTGGAGACAGCGGCGACGCCTGCGCCCGCGATGGCCGCGGAGCCGCAGGCAACGCCGGCACAGGCTCCAGCGCCCGCAGCGCCGGCGCAGCCGGCAGTAGAGCGCCCCGTCGAGAAGCCGGCGGCGCGCGGCGCACAAGCGGCGGCGGAGAAGAAGGCCGCGACGCCTGCGGAGACGAGCCGGGCAGTGGCGGCGGAATCCGCCCTGCTGCGCGAAGAGCGCAAGGCGGTCGAAGAGGAACTGGCCAGCGCCCGGGCAGACCTGGAGAGCGTTCGCAAAGAACGCGAAGCCGCCGAAGCGGAAGCGATGGCCAAGCGCGGTGCGCTCGAGAAGAAATCCCTCGACGAACTCGCCGACAAACGCAGCGCGCTTGAGAAAAAGGCGCTGGCTGAGATCGCGGCTGAGATCGAAACGCACAAAGAGGCAGCACGTCGCGAGCTGGCGGCACAGAAGGAGAACGCGCAGCGGGAGCTCATCGCCCAAAGGGAAGAGACGGAACGCGAACTCGTCGCTCAGAGGGAAGAAGCTCAGCGCGAGCTCGTCTCGCAAAGGGAAGAGGCGCAGCGCGAGCTCGAAGAGCTGCGCGCGCAGGTGGAACAAACCCGAAGCGAGGGCGAGGAAGCTGCCGCCATGCGCGAGGCCATCAGCAAGGCGACGGCCGAGCTGGACGAGCGCTTGCAGCTCCTGCAAGGCGAAGTGAGCGAGGCCGAGTCAAAGCGGGCTAAGACGGCCAGCACGGCCGCCGCATCCGTCTCAGAGCTGGAACGCAAGGCAAAAACGCTCAGGGCCGAGGTCGCCCAAGAAGAAGGACGTCTCAAAGAGACGCAGGCGCAGGCCGCCCAGATGCAGAGCAACTTGGCCAAAGCGAAGACCGCTCACGAGGCGGCGATGCTTGAAATCGCAGCGCGCCGGCAACGCGCGCAGGCGGACTTGGAGAAGGCCCAGAGCGAAATCGCGCGAGTGGCTCGCGAGAAGGACGCAGAGCGCGAGCGCGCCGAGCTGTCGGTCGCGCAGCTGGACACCAAAACGGAAGCCCTGCGCAAGGACCTTGCCGGTGCCGACGCGCGGCGCAAGGAGGCCGAGGCCAAGGCGCTGGCGGCTCAAAAGGCACTGGAAGCCCTCGAGACGCGGGCCGCCGACGCCAAGGCCAAGGCAGACACGGCCGCGGCGGATCTCAAAGATATCGTGGATCAGACCCGCTCGGCGCAGGCCAACTCGACCGACCTTGCGGCGCGACTCGCGGAGCTGCAGGCGGCCATCGAAAGCGCGGAGAGCAAAAAGCGCGTTTTGGACGACTCGATCGGCAAGGTGAAGCCGCTCGCCGCGGCCGCCGACAAGCGCCGAGCCGAGACGGAAGCAGCCGTCGAGCAACTGGACAAGAAGCGCGCGAAGCTCGAGGCGGAGCTGCGGACCATCGAGTCGCGCAAGCGCGAGAACGAAGATTCGTTCGCCAAACTGAAGTCGCTGGGCGGGGCCGCCGAGCAGCGCCGCGCCGAGGCCGAAGCAGCGGCCGAGAAGGCCGAAGCGCTGCGCGCCAAGCGCGAAGCCGATGCTGAGGCGCTCGCCGCTCGCATCGCGACGCTCGAATCGACGTTGCACGACGTCGACGCGCGCGCGCGCGCGACCGCGGCCGAGGGCGAAGCGCTGGCCGAGCTCTCCGAGAAAGTGAACGAACAGCGCGGTGCGGTGCTGGAACTCGAAGCGCGCAAGTCGGAGATGGAGCACGCCGTCGCGCAGTTGCGCGGAGAGCTTGAGTCCGCGCGCAAGACCTACGAGGAAGCGCAGGCGAGCCAGAGCACGCAGGCGGTGCAAAGCGCGACGGCCCGCCACGCGGATGCAGAGCTCGATGCCGAGGCGGTCGCAGCGATCGTCCCGGCCGAGTCTTGCGTGGAGTCGTTGCGCACGATAGAGACGCTGGCGGCCGACGGCGAGCTGACGATCGACGCCGCGACCGAGCTCGCCGGCCTGATCCACGAAGGCCGCGCGGCGCAAGCGCTGCGCGAGTCGCGCAAGCGCGCGAACCTCGACGCAGCTCCCGGACCGTTTTTGCTGGTGTGCGGCGACCTGTGCCGCGACCTAGGGGATATCGCCGCGGCGCGGGAGGCGTACAAGACGCTGGCCCTGGCGGACCCGACCAAAGCGCAACTGGCCCACGCACGCATGGGCGATCTCTTCCTCGCGTTTGCCGAGCGCAGTACCGCCGCCGCGCTGCAGCGCGATGACGCGCATTTCGCCGCGGCTGCAGATCCAGCCAAGGCAATCGAGACCTATGCCGAGCTCGTGGCTCGCTTCCCCGACGACCCAACTTTCCGCGAGGAGCTCGGGACGCTCCACGAGCGACTGGGCAATGCGACCGCAGCCGGCCTTGCCTACACCCAGGCGATGACGGGCTATCTGGGCGGCGACGATGTCTCGCGTGCGGTGGAGCTAGCGCCCAAGCTGCTCGCCGTGCACCCGAATGACGGCTCTGCATACGAATTAGCAGCTCGCGCCTTCGAGCGGGCCGGGCGCGGCGACGAGGCGCGCGGCGCGTTGGACCAAGCGTTACGATCGTACCACGACGCGCGCGCCGCATCGGACGTGGAACGTGTTTGCCGGCACCTCGCTGAGGTCGCCGAAGATCCGGTCCCATACCGTCGCGAGCTGGCCGCGTTATTGGCAGAAGCCGGCGATGCATCAGGTGCTGCGGAGCAGCTGTTGGAGGCCGCCGAGAAGCTTATCGGTTGGTCGCGCGGAGCCGACGCGGCGTCGCTACTCAAAGAGGCCGGCGCATTGGCGGGCGACGATGAGATGGTCGGGCAGCGAATTGCAAGCTTGACCGGCCGCGCCAGCGACGTGCAACGCTCGGTGGATGACATCGCTCGCGGTGACCTGCTCGTCAGCAAGGGTCAATACGATCGGGCGGTTGAGGCGTATCGCCGCGCGCTCGAAGAGAATCCCCATCAGGCGGGTGCGGCGTACCAGCTTGCCTGCCTTTTGATGGATCACTTCAGCGAGTACGAAGCGGCGGAACAGCTGCTGCAGACGTCGTCAGAGCTGCGCCCGGATCATGCAGCGACGCGCTATCGCCTCGCGCTGGTCAAGGGCGCACGCGGTCACGTGGTCGAGGCTGTCGAGCTGCTCGTGGCGCTGGCGCGCTTCGACGAAGCCAATGCCGATTTCATCGAGCAGTTCGCCGAGCGATTAGAGAAGGACGCTGAGGGCGGCGATGTCGCGGCCAAGTACCGGCTCGGCATCGGCTATCGCGAATTGGGCCGGGTGGACGAGGCGCTGGTCATCTTGCAATCGATTCAACGCGAGCACGACTACGTCGTGCTGTGCCACAACGCCATCGGGTTATGCCTGCGCAGACAAGGGCTGGATACAGCAGCTGCCAAGCGGTTCACGAAGGCGATCGAGACACCGGGCTATCCAGAATCGCAGTACCACGAGGCGCTGTACAATCTCGGCGAGCTTTATGAGGCCAAGGACACGGCCGAGTCGCTGGCCCTCGCGCTATCGTCCTTTGAGGAGCTGTACGCGAGCGATTGCACGTTCCGAGACGTGGCCGATCGGATCAAGTCGGTCAAGACGCGCATGGGTGCGGCGGAGCGGCCGAAAGTCAAGCGCCTGCCATCGCGTACGGCGGAACACGGATAAGCGCCCGCAACTGTCCTGGCTAAAGGAACGGCGTCGAAAAGCCGATGATAAAGACGAGGAACGTGTAGGTGGCCTCGACTTTTGATTTGTGAAATGTAAGGCGAAGCGTAGTTGAGCACAGGTCTGTCGCCGCGCAATGAGTCCGCGTCATCCCGGGGGCCCGCTCGCGTGCAACGAGGCTTCGGCATAAACCCGCATTACGGCAGGCGCACAACGCCGCTGCAGTTCACCCTGACCATGGTGCTCCTGGCATCGCTGCTCTTGCTGTCGATGGCCGCTATCACGCGATACACCGTCGGGGAGCCGATCCTGCCTGCCTGGCTTGCCCGCGCGTTGCACCGGCCGCAGCCGTCGTTGCCACCCGGCATGACGTACGATTTCGAGATACTCAACCCGGATACGAAGCGGCCGCTGGAGTCGCTGCCGGAGGTCGGTACGGTCCTGATGCGGCTAGCCGTGACCAACGACTCGGCGCTCCCCATGAAGATGCATTTCCCCACCGGTAATCAGAGCGAGTTCATCGTGCGCCGCGTCTTCACGTACGTCGACGGTCTGTTCGCGCTGCCGCTCGAAGTCTGGCGATCGAGTTACTTCCATAATATATCCCCAAAACCGACCGACCTCGTCTTGCAGCCAGGGGAGACCAAGGTCTACACCGCCACCTTCAACCTCAATGCGCTTAACGCGCGCGAGGTGCCGGCCGGTGACTACCGCATCGTCGCGGTGTTCAAGGGCTGGCAGACCTCCATACCCGTCGACAAACCGCTCTGAGCGGTCTTCGTCCTAGCGTCGGCATGAGGGCACCGCGACGAGCCGAACACCACGGTGATGAACGTGGCGTTGACCGGCTTCATGGGCGCGGGGAAGACGACGACAGGCAGGCGCCTGGCGCGCTTGTTACACTTCGCGTTTGTGGACACGGACGAAGAGATCGAGCGCAGGCACGGAGCGATCGGAGAGATCTTCGCATCCCAAGGTGAGGCAACGTTTCGCAGGCTCGAAGCCGCCGTGATCGCTGAATTCGCTCGCGCCGGCCCGCACGTCGTCGCGGTGGGCGGGGGTGGCGTGTTGGACCCGCTCAATCGCAAACGCCTGCGACGCAACGGCGTCATCGTGCACCTTGCCATCTCGGCGCCGGCGGCTTGGCAGCGCGTTTCGCGCCGCCGGCACCGGCCGCTGCTCGGGGAACGACCCGACCTGGCGACCGTGGCGGCCCTTCTCAATGCGCGCGCCGCCGCCTATGCGGACAGCGACCTCACCATCCGCGTCGATCACCGTACGCCGCTATCGACCGCCCGAATCATCGAACGTTGGTATGCGCAACAACGCCAAGGCTCTCTCTCGTAGCGATGAGGCTGATCGTCGACGGGCTGCCATACGCCGTCATCATCACGGATGACGCTCCAGCCCAAGCGGCAGCGTTGGCGCTCACAGTGGGAAGGCGCGCCTTCGTGGTCAGCGACCGCAATGTCGCGGCGCGTGGCGATGGCATCGCCGGGTCGCTGCAGGCCGGCGGCGCGACGGTGCTTGCCTCGGTCGCCGTCGATGCGGGTGAGCGGCGCAAGCGCTGGCGTACCGTCGCCGAACTCCACGATCGTTTCCTGGCAGCCGGTGTCGATCGGGGCACCGTCGTGCTGGCTGTCGGCGGTGGAACCCTGACCGATCTTGCAGGGTTCGCCGCGGCCACATTTCTGCGCGGCGTCCCTTGGCTTCCGGTTGCGACGACCGTGCTCGGCATGGTGGATGCGTCTATCGGCGGCAAAACCGGGGTCGACCTGCCCGAGGGCAAGAATCTCATCGGGTCTATGTGGCAGCCGATCGGGGTGGTAGCAGATCTCGCGGCGCTCGCGAGTCTGCCAACGGCCGAGCGGGCGACCGGGATGGCCGAGATCGTCAAGGCGGCGATCATCGGAGATCCGGAGCTTCTCACAGCCGTCGAGACGCACGACCCATCGGGTCCTCCGATCTCATGGGCAAACCTGATCGCCCGAGCGGCGGCGGTGAAGGTGCAGGTCGTGGCGGCAGACATCGATGACCGAGGTTCTCGGGCGAAACTCAATCTGGGCCACACCTTCGCGCATGCGTTTGAACAGGCTTCGAGGTACCGCATGCGTCACGGCGCCGCGGTGGCTCTTGGGCTCCGGGCCGCCGGGATGCTCGGCCGGGACCGGACCGGCTGGAGCCTGGCGGACCAACGCCGCGTGATCACGGCGCTGCGGCGTTGCGGTCTGAGGCTGCGCCTGCCCAGACTCGCACACGACGCTGTCATCGCCGCTATGCGCGTGGACAAAAAACGCCGCGACGGGGTGTTGCGGTTCGTCTTGCCTGCCCGCTTGGGCGACGTGCGCACCGGCGTCGAGGTCGCGGAGCCGGACGTACGTGCGACCCTTGAAAGCTTGGAGACCGGCCCCGGACGAGGCACGTTTTGATCGAGACGAAGACGCGACTGGTCGACGTGGTCGTCGACGTGCAGACAGCGCATCTGGACGAGCCGTTCACCTACGCGGCCGGCGAGCAGATGCCGGCCATCGGCGCACGGGTGCGAGTGCAGCTGGGCGGCAGGCTCGTGTCCGGCTGGGTCGTCGGCTCGTCCTCTCCGGCAAACGACTTGACGGCGATCAAGCCGATCGCAGAGGTATGCGATGACGATCGCATCCCGCCCGAGGCCGTGGAGCTTGCTCGATGGATGCGCCGGCGCTACGCGTGCACGTTCCGAGAGGCTCTTGCAGCGGTCGCGCCGCGCGCTAGCGCTCGCGCAGATCGCTTCGCCTTCGT
This sequence comes from Vulcanimicrobiota bacterium, assembly GCA_963764965.1. Lineage (GTDB taxonomy): Bacteria > Vulcanimicrobiota > Vulcanimicrobiia > Eremiobacterales > Eremiobacteraceae > JAFANK01. The sequence continues at coordinate 678,123 of CAVXUM010000002.1, read as the reverse complement.
GCGCGAGCCCGCGCATGACGATGACGTGTCCGTGCTGCTGTACCGCCGGTTCGCTCTGAAAGAATTCTCGGCGCTGGCTGCCAGTCGGGCGCTGCGCGCTGCGCGCCGGGCGTGTTCGCTCAACGTCCTTCGCCGTAAGTTGCTGCGCGGCGTCGCGACAGGCGTTGTGCGCAAAGTGGAGCCGAGCGGTCGCGCCAGCGCACGTGCCAGCTCGTGTGGATCGTCTTGCGGTGCTTGAGGATGCCGGGGCCGCCAAGGGTCCGGCGCAGCGGCGCCTGGTGGCCGCCCTGGCTGACGCAGGCGGCTCGCTGCCGCTGGCGGAGGCGCGAAAGCGTGCGGGAGTCAGCGCCGCAGTCGCGCGCGCGGCCATCGCAGCCGGCGCAGTGCGCGCGCAAGAGCACATAGCGCGTGCGGCCGCGAGTGTGGCAGAGCATGTGGCGCCTGCCGTCGTCCCCACCACCGAACAGCGCACCGCGATCGACCAGCTCGACGCAGCGATGCGCGAGGGTCCCGTGACTGCGCTGCTGCACGGCATCACAGGCTCCGGCAAGACCTTCGTGTACTCACGGCTGATCGACCGTCTGCGCCACCGAGGCGGCAAGGCGATCGTCCTTGTACCGGAGATCGCCCTCACGCCGCAAACCGCGCGGCGCTTCATCGCTGCGTTCGGCGCGAGAGTGGGCGTGCTGCACAGCGGCCTTTCGAGCTCGCAGCGCGCGGCGGTGTGGCAGGACGCCGCGCAGGGCGCGCTCGATGTCGTCGTCGGTGCTCGGTCCGCGGTGTTCGCGCCGCTGCCCGATCTGCGTCTGATCATCGTGGACGAAGAGCACGAGCCGTCGTACAAACAAGACGTGGCTCCGCGCTACGACGCGGCGACCGTCGCCGCGCAGCGGATGAGGCTGGTCGGCGGGTCGGTGCTGCTCGGCAGCGCTACCCCCAGCCTCGAGTCGTACTGGGATGCGCTGCAGGGCCGGATCATGCACGTGCGGCTGACGCAACGCGCGACCAAGGCGCCGCTACCCCACGTCGAGATCGTCGATATGACGCGCCAGCTCGGCCTTCAGGGCAAGCGGGCGCTGGGGACCGTCCTGACGGCGGGAATAGAGAACCGCCTCGCCGGCGGCGAGAAGACCATGCTCTTTGTGAATCGCCGCGGATACGCGGGCTTATTGCTGTGCCGCAGCTGCGGTTTTGCTCCGCGCTGCAAGCGATGCGCGGTTTCGCTCGTGGTCCACGCGGCCGACCAGTCCATGCGCTGCCACGTATGCGGCGACGCGTTTCGGATCGCGCGAGGTTGCCCGAAATGCGGGTCGTCAGACCTCAAGCCGTTCGGCTTTGGCACGCAACGCGTTGAAGAAGAGGTCCGCGAGCTGTTCCCGAGCGCTCGTGTTGTGCGCATGGATTCGGACAGCACCGGGGCGCAAGGAGCGCACGAACGTCTGCTTGACTCGTTCTCGGGTGACGGCGACATCCTCATCGGCACCCAGATGATCGCCAAGGGACTTGACTATCCCACGGTGACGCTGGTGGGCGTCCTCGCGGCGGACCTCGACCTCAACCGGCCGGACTTTCGCGCGGCGGAGCGCACCTTCTCCTTGCTGACCCAGGTCGCCGGTCGCGCCGGTCGCGCCGCGCCCGGAAGCCGCGTGATCGTGCAGACGTACGCACCGCACCACTACGCGGTCGAGCTGGCGGCCCAACACGACTACGACGGCTTCGCGCGCAAGGAATTGGAACTGCGTCGCGAGCTTGGATATCCCCCCTTCGGCCGTCTTGCGTATATCGTCGTCGCCGGTGTGACGCAGGCGATCGTCGAGGAGAACGCTCGAGCGCTGGCCGAGCGCCTGCGCGCCGGCGCGCAAGCGGTGGAGACGCTCGGACCCGCTCCCGATACCCTTCCGAAGGCGCGCGGTGAATTCCGGATGCGGATCGCGCTGAAATCAAAAACGGAAGAGGCACTGCTGGATGCGTGTGCATTCGCTCGCGCTCATCGTCTGAGCGGTGACGTCAGGATAGCGGTTATCGTCGATCCGCGCTAAGGGCTAAAACGCAGACCCTAGACCGAGCTGGAACCCGATCACGGACGTCGGCGAGCTGTTCGCCGGCGCTCCCGCGCGCAGCGAGCCGCCTGCGCGAAAGAAGAGCCCGCCTCGGCCTTTGGGCACGAACATGACGCCGGCGTCGGCCGATGTCAGCGACGCGCTGACGCCGCTCAACTGCAGATGCGGGTAGAAGAAGACCGAAGCGTAGGGGGTGACGCCCTCTTGGAAATCCGGCAAGAGATTGGCGCCGATGCCGAGCCCGTTCGAGTTGGCGTTTGAGGTCGAACGTTGCATGGAGACGAACCCGACGCCAAACGCCGCACGCGATTTGGCGGGTTGGTAGAGGAGACGGCCTTGCGCATACGAGACGAGCGGACGGTCGCCGCCGTTGATGGAGAGGTTGTCATAGGTCAGTTGGGCGAGAAAGGACGGCCCAGCTCGGCCGAGCAGATCGGCCCAAAATCCGCTCGCTCCGGATGCGGGGAACGCTGAGGGCGTGCTCGTGCTGCCCGGAATTGGTGGGATCTGTCCGCCGCTCGCCGATCCGCCGATGTACCCTGCTGCGACATAGCCGTTCCGCGCGACCGATGGGGCGGTAGGCGACGGGCTGGGAAATGGATTTGAGATCTGCCCAGGGGGAAGAGCCGGACTCTGGCTCGCGCCGTTTGTGGGTGGTGGCGCGGGCGAGGTTGAGATTGAGGACGGCGTCGCGCTTGGCGACGGAAATGGACTGGGCGCCTGACTGGCGTGCGTCACAGAGGCGCCCGAAGCCCAGACGACCGCGAATATCCAAACGGCGAGGAGGATCGGGCGCGCTTTGGCCACTTAAGCCTTTTTGGCGGCGCGCTTCGCGAGGCGGGATTTCTTCCGGTTCGCCTTGTTCTTGTGGATGATGCCGCGTGCGGCGGCCTTATCGAACGCAGAGGCCGCTTCTTTTCTGACGTCCACAGCGGCCCCTTGTGCGGCGGCTTTCTTGAAGACGCTCTTGAGCGAGGTCTTGACGTCGAGGTTCCGCTTGCGGCGCTTCTCGGATGCGCGGACCCATTTCTTTGCGGACTTGATGTTGGGCAAGAAATCTTCTCCTTTGTCGATACGGCGAGCGCAGTCGCCACGAGGTTGCATCACTTCCGGCGGGCAGCGCGGTCCCCCTCCGGGGGACTTCCCCCTACGATGCGGAAAGCCGCATCAAGGCTTATGCTGTTCGTACGACTCATCGCCAGCCCTCACCTCAGTCCGAACGCTCGGGATGCGTTGCATCGCCGGTTCGCCGCGGACGGGAAACTCCTCGCCTGCGTCAACGATGAGGATGTCAGCAGCACGTTTCTCTCGCTGGGCGTCGCACAAGACGATCTGCTGGCGACCATCGGCGCTATGGCCGAGACGGTCGGTGCGGCGCAGGCGGTGGGCAGAGCATTTCGCCTCGAGCTTGCGCACGTCGATGCGGCGGCAGCGATTTCGGATGAAGCAGTGCGTGCAGTGGCGGTGGATCTCCACGGCGCGCTGCGCGCGTCGGTTCACGTGGCACGGCGGAACATGCCGGCAGGTCGTTGGACGACGGCTCGGCCCATGGGTTGGGGTCCTGAGGGCTTGGCCTTGATGGAGACTGCGCCGGCGCTGCCTTTCGGGGGGTCGGAGTCCTCTGGTCTTGCGATCGAAGTGGGCGCGCCGACGGTGATCGCCAAGGCGCGACTCGTCGGCAGCTTCGACATCGCGCGCTTGAGCGCCATCGCGGCGGCGACGGGCGCTGCCGACAGCGGCCTCACCGACGTCGGCGCGTACCCCATCGGCGTGCACCGCGATGGATCCGCCACGCTCGTCCTCGAGCTCAGTGACAGCAAGCGGACGCCGCTGCACCGCGCGCTGCAGGTGCTCGAGATCGAGGCACGCCGCGTCGGCGGTAGCGTCGGATTGGGAAGCCTGCTCTCGGACGCGCCGCTCGAAGTGTTCTTGGACGCGCTCTCGACGCACATGAGCTTGCGCGTCGCGCGCGGGCAAGTGATCGAGACGCACCTCGCAGGCGGCGTGGCGCCGCGGTAACGTCGATGAAGCTGCCGCAGATCGCGATCTCCTGGCCGGACATCATCGACATCGTCCTGACCGCCGGATTTGTGTACTACGTGCTCATCATTATCCGGGGCACGCGCGCGATGCAGATCCTCCAGGGGATCGCATTCCTGCTCATCCTACGCGCCGGCGCTCAGTACGCGCATCTGTGGACCGTGTTCTCGCTGCTCAACGCTCTGCTCATCGTCTCGGGCGTCGCCATCCCGATCGTCTTCCAACCCGAACTGCGCCGCGCCTTAGCCCAGCTCGGTCGAGCCGGGTTCCATGAAGGCCGACCGGCATCCAGAGATCGCGAAGCGGTTGAGAAGGTGTGCACCGTGCTCGGCACGGCGGCGACCGTGCTCTCGCGCAGCGCGATCGGCGCGATCATCGTCGTGGAGCGCAACGCCGCGCTCGACGAATACATGGAGAGCGGCACGCAGGTCGATGCCCTGGTCAGCGCCGAGGTGCTGCTTTCACTGTTCGCGCCGCGCTCGCCGCTGCACGACGGGGCCGCCATCATCCGTCACGAGAGGATCGCGGCGGCTGGCTGTTTTCTGCCGCTATCGGAGGCGGTGTTGCTCGACCGCCGTGTCGGCACACGTCATCGCGCGGCGCTCGGGATCACGGAGCAGACCGATGCGCTGGCGCTCGTGGTGTCTGAGGAGACCGGTGCGATCGCAGTCGCCAAGGATGGACAGTTGCTGGAGCAGCAGCAAAGCCCGGAAGCCGTGGCGGCGACGCTGCGCTCGTCGCTGACCTGGACGCGCGCGACCGAGCCGCGTAGGCCGACGATCATCGATTACGGACGGATGCTGCTCGCGAGGGTGCACGTATCGCCGAATGGACTGGATAAGACGAAACTTCGACCTTAAGGTTGCCGCGGTGGTGATCGCGGTGGTCTTATGGTTTACGTTCAACTACTTGACCGCGTCGCAGGCGTACAGCAAGACGCTTGAGATCCCGTTGTCGCTGCACAACGTCGCAGCGGGCCTCGTCGCGACGAGCGGCATCCAGAGCGTGACCGTCGAGCTGACGGGTCCACGGTCAGCGCTTGAACAGCTGGGGCCGGGCGACTTCTCGGCGTTCGTGGATTGCGCTGCCAAGAGCCCGGGCACACTCATGCTCCCCGTCTCCGTGGTGGGGCCACAGAGCGACAAGGTACGATCGGTGACGCCGTCGGCGGCCATCGTCGTCCTCGACCAGTTCGGATATCGCCGGGTGCCGGTAGTCTCGAGTGAAAGCGCGCAGAACGGCATCGCCACCGACATCGAGCCGCGCTCGGTGATCGTGGCCGGCGCGCAGACGGCGCTGTCACGGGTTTTCGCGGCTCGCGTGAGCATCGAGGACGCAACCGCGACCAGACCCGTCACCGTCACCCTCAAGCCGATGCCGGTCGATGCGCACCTCGATCCGGTGGCGGGGCTCACGGTCGCCCCCGCGAGCGTTCGCGTGGCCATCGTGCCTCGCAAGGAGCACACCTGAGGTGAACAAGCTCTTCGGCACCGATGGCGTGCGCGGCGTGGCCAACGAATTTTTAACGCCAGAGCTGGCCTTTGCGCTCGGCCGCGCGGGCGGCTTTGTGCTCGCGTCGCACGGGGCACGCCGGCCGGTCGTCGTGGGTCGCGACACCCGTTGTTCCGGACCGATGCTTGAGGCGGCGCTCTGCGCCGGGATCTGCTCCATCGGATTGGACGTGCTCACCTTGGGTATCGTCCCCACACCGGGTGTGGCCTGGTTGACCCGCTGGCTCAACGCCGCTGCGGGCGTGATGATATCAGCATCGCATAATCCCATCGAAGACAACGGGATCAAATTCTTCGCAGCCGACGGGTGCAAGCTGTCCGACGCGCTGGAAGACGAGATCGCATCGCACGTCGATGACAGCGCATCATTGCCGCGGCCGGTGGGCGCGCGCGTCGGCACGATCGAAGATCGCCGGCGGGCGCTCGCCGCGTACGCGGACCATTGTCAGGCTCTGGGTACGGATCTGAGCGGCAAGACCATCATCATCGATGCTGCCCACGGCGCTGCATACGACCTCGCGCCTAAGGTGTTCACCCGTCTCGGGGCTCACGTGATCAAGCTGCATTGCACGCCTAATGGGAAAAAGATCAACGTGCGTTGCGGTTCCACCGATCTCTCGGGTTTGCGCGAGCTCGTGCTGGCGAATGAGGGGAGTTTCGGGATCGCGTTCGACGGGGACGCAGATCGTGCGCTCTTCATCGACGAGACCGGGGCAGAGGTGACCGGAGACCACGTGCTGGCGATGCGCACGAGCGACCTGCTCGCACGCGGCGAGCTGCCGAACCGTGCGGTCGTGGCGACGGTGATGAGCAACATCGGCTTGGAGCGGGCGCTCGACGATCTTGGCGTCAAGCTCATCCGCACCCCCGTGGGCGATCGCTACGTGCTGGAAGAGATGCAACGGGGCAGCCACCGGCTGGGTGGCGAGCAGTCCGGCCACATCATCGATCTGCAAGCCAATACCACGGGAGACGGTATCGCGACCGCGGTCGGCGTGGCGACATTGTCGGTCGGGCGGCGCCTCGCGGACGTCGCGAGCATCATGCGACGTCACCCGCAGGTGCTGGTCAACGTGAGCGCAGCCGACAAGAGCTGTTTGGAGAAGGATGGCTCCGTCCGCCAGATCATCGCCGAGACCGCAGCTGCGCTCGGCAAAGACGGACGCATCTTGGTTCGTCCATCGGGAACGGAACCGCTCATCCGCGTGATGATCGAAGGGCAAGAAGAATCGCAGATCCGTCGATTGGCGCAACGTGTCGCCGATACCATCAAGGCGGTCCAATCATAGAGCTCGATGCGTTTCGTCGCGATGGCGCTCCGCATGCGGACCTCGAACTGCAGGACATCGTTGTCCCGTTTGCCAACATGGGCCGTAGTTAGACGTGATAGTCGGCACGGTAGTCGCCTGCTTGTCTTCCTATAATTGGAGGTGTTCGAAGCGGGTAAGAGACCCGCGTGTGAACCTTTCAAGCGACGTCGGCCGTATCGCCGGCTCCGCACAGCCTAGCCGAATCCGCCACGCCCAAAGGGCGACGCGGAGCGGGGGATCCCAGTGGAATCTGGGGTGAATCTGCAAGGTTGCAGAGGCGCATCTTTCAGCGCTAACCCGACAACTAACCCCGTAGGCGATCGAGAGAGGATATGTTGCGAACCTTCGTATTGCGTGCTTCGTCCGTTCTTGCCCTCAGCCTCGTTCTCGCCGTCCCTGTTCTCGCATCTGCTTCGACCTATACGGTCAAGTCGGGGGACACCTTGTCCGCCATCGGGCAACGCGAGCATGTCAGCGTCGATCAGATCATGCGCCTGAACCATCTCGCCAACGCGGACGTGCTGAGCGAGGGAGAGGTTCTGCACCTGGTCGCCACGCCTACCCCATCGGCGCACCGCACATCGGCCAAGCACTCGCCGAAACATCCCACCAAAAATGTTGCCCACTCGGGTGTGAGCGGTGGTCGTGTCGCGATCGCCAATGGACGGCGCAAGAACGCTCATCATGCCCACGCCACAAGGCATCACTCAGCGCAAAGCGACGACGCGCAAATAGCGCAACATGAAGCCCTGTGGGTAGCTTTGCACACGGGTTCATCAGCGCCGGACTTTTTGGGAAATCCGTCATTCGGCGCAGCCGAGAAGGCGCTGGCGCTCGAGCTGCGACTCACCAAGACCGCGTTGCGCTACTTGGGCGTGCCATACTCTTGGGGCGGCGAATCGTTCAGCGGGGTGGACTGCTCCGGCTTCGTGCAGGCGGTGTTCCGCCGCAACGGCATCGACCTGCCCCGCACCGCGGACGCCCAATACGAGGTCGGCCGCCGGATTTCGACCAGCGGGTTGCAGCCCGGTGATCTGGTCTTCTTCGAGACGTACTCGGTCGGGGCGTCGCACGTCGGCATCTATCTCGGCCAAGGCCAATTCGTCCACGCCTCATCGTCGAACGGCGTTCGAGTGGATTCGCTCTCCGAGAGCTATTACGCCAACCGCTTCATCGGTGCGCGACGAGAGGCGATTTAGGGCCGAAAAACGTCCTACGGCTGACGCCTAGGACAGCCGATTCGTCGTAAATCTAGAAGAGCGTCCCCAGCTAGGGCTTTCGATTCAAAAATGGGTCGGGGGCTTTTTTTTATGGGCCACGTGTGTTTTCATATCTAGTGTAGCCGGCTGACAGACCGGTCGTTTCCTTTTGGTTCTAGGACGACGAGGAGCTTTTTGTATGTTCGCTTTAGGGAAGAAGACACGGCAGCTATGGATCGCTGCCGGAATCGCGCTTGGCGTCATGACGCTCGGCGCGTGTAGCGGTGGTGGTGGCGGCAGCGCCCTTGCGCCGCAGCCCAACCAACCAGTGCCATCGCAGCCGCAGTCGAAGTCGGTCGACATTCCGTGGTCGTCGGTCGGCAGCGCCATCAGCCTCCCGAATGTGGCTGGCTACAACGAGTCGATCACGCTGACGGACAACTCGCTGAAGGCGACGACCGAGAAGCTGACGCTGACGATCTCCAACCATATGCCTAAGGGCGTCCCGGCCATGCCGGCGAGCATGCACGAGACGGAAGGCTTCCTCTCGTTCAGCCTCACGTCATCCAAAGACGTGCACCTGTCGGGCTTCCCCGGCTTCTCGCTCACGATACCGCCGGGCTTGGTCTGGGATGGCGGCCTCTTGCACTTGGGATTCTACGATCCCGCATCCGGCTGGGTGTCGATCGGTGACGTGAGCCTCAAAGGCACGACGATGACCTTCACGCCCACCCATACCAGCTTGAACCTGAAGGCCGGCGTTCAGTACGTCGTCCTTCCTTTCGCCTGCACCGTTCCGAGTCCGAGCCCGAGCCCGACGCCAACCGGCGTGATCTCGTGCACGGCTAGCGGTACAGGGGCGATCGGAGTCCTGTGCGAGACCGGCGGTGCGACCGCCAAGACCTATGCCTTTGCCGGCGAGGGGCGCAAGGGCTCTAACTCTGTCGAGCAAGTCGACATCTCCGGTGGTGCGAGCGGCGGAGGCACGGGTCACGTCACGCACACCTACAACAGCGGCGCGGGTGTTCCATACACAGCGTGCAGTGGCGATGAGAAGCATCTCCGCGTCCTGTGCGGCGCCTACAGCAGCGGCGAGCTCATGGACGTCAATGCGAACACGCTGACCGATACGGAATTCTCCAGCGGCGCAAGCGGAGCTTTGAGCTTCAGCGGCGGTTCGTGCACGATCTGCGCGATCGCGTTCGACCCGTTGGATACCGCCTTCATACTCGAGGATCCGGCACCGGCCGGCGGCGGACAATTCCAGCGGGTCGGTGAGAATTCGCATACGATCGACATGTCAATCGGGACGAGCGATCCGAACGAAAACCCAGGGTACGATTACGTCAAGAACTGGGTCTTCAACCCCGGTTACGGAACGCATGTCCTTCAGATCGCGAATTTCAACAACGGTAAGCTGTTCTCGACAACCAGCGGCGTCACCGGCGGAGAACCTGACTCGGCTGGGGTCGACGTCTCGACGCATGTTGGCGAAACGCCGGATGAGTTCGACGATGTGGCGTGGCTGGCGGACCTCGGCACGTCCAGCATGTCGGGTAGCACGCTCACTGTTGCGACGGGCTCATCGACGCTTAGCTCGAGTTCGCTCGACAGCAGCCTCGACATCGACGCCACCGGGGTGGACTCGGTGCTGCACCTGGTGTTCTACGTGGGTGAGTTCGGCACAGACGTGCTGGGCTTCTCGATGATGCCGACGACGAGCGGCGGCACGACGTACAGCGACTGGGCGTTTGTCAGATGGCCTAATGCGCCGGATGGCAGCGCGTTCACGTCCGGCGTCGATCCGCATCAGATCGCGGTGTTCAACGATCCCGCGAACTGCCATGATTGCGGCCTCGCGCTGAATGCGGACAGTAGCTGGCTTGCGGTCGTGGACCTCGACAAGCTCAGCCACGCTCCGCGCAGCGCAAGCGACAGTCACTCGATCGACTCGACCTACGATCTCGTGGCACACCACGTGGTGGCGTTCTACAAGCTCTAAGGCGCGCCACGCGACACAAAAGAGCCGCCGGTCCGATAGGACCGGCGGCTACTTTATTTTACCTAGCATTGGGCTCGTGTAGTCGGGCTGAGCCCGTCTACGCGAAGACCACGGTCTTGTTGCCATGCACGACGATCTTGTGCTCGATGTGCCAGCGCACCGCGCGGGTGAGGACCGCTCGCTCGGCGTCACCGCCTTTGCGGATGAGGTCGGGCAGCGAGTCGCGATGCGTGACTCGGACGATGTCTTGCTCGATGATCGGCCCTTCATCGAGCACTTGCGTCACGTAGTGGCTCGTGGCGCCGATGAGCTTGACACCGCGCTCGTACGACCTGTGATACGGCCGGGCACCGATGAAGGCGGGCAGAAACGAGTGGTGCACGTTGATCATGCGGTTGGGGTAATCAGCGACGAAGCGGTCTGACAGGACCTGCATGTAACGCGCCAGGACGACCAGGTCGATCTCGTGGCGCACGAGGAGCCCACGCGCTGCGCGCTCGGCGGCTTCCTTGTCGCCTGCCACTGTGGGGATCTCGTGAAAAGGTATGCCGTAGAATTCGGTCAGCTTGCGCAGATCCGGGTGGTTGCCGACGACGAGCGGGATGTCGCAGTGCAGCTCGCCGATCTGGTGGCGGAAGAGCAAGTCGGCCAGACAATGGCCGGCTTTAGACACGAAGATCGCGATCTTCGGCCGGCACGACGAGCGCGCCACCTGCCAGGTCATGTCGAAGCGCCGCGCCAGGGGCTCGAAATACTCTCCCAAGCGCTCCAGCGGCACATCGAAGTCGGCCAGATCCCATTCCAGCCGCAGGAAGTACAGGTTGAGGTCGTGGTCTTGATGCTCGTCTGTACGTGCGATGTTGCCTCCATGCTCGTAGACGAACGTGCTGACGGCGGCGACAACACCCTTGCGGTCCGGACATTGAAGAAGAAGAATGCCCGTATGTGCCATTGCGGCGCGCTTATCTCTCGCCGGACGTGCGACCTTTTTCGCTCAACCGATCCGATGAGCTGACGCGCGTTCAGCGGCTCACACTTCTTGAGACGACAATGCAGGTCGAAGTACGGGAATAGCGAGATGCGTGCCGAAGCTCGGGCGCGACACTTTCTTTGTGAGAGGGCTTCGTGGGCATTGCCAGGCTTGGCACGAACTTCGAGCGCGAGATCCGCGAGCAACCTGAGGTATGGGAACGGATAGCAGGCTCGGATAAAGCGCAGGCGCTCGCTCGCGCGTTGGCCGGCGAGATCGTGTTCGTCGGCAGTGGAAGCTCCCTGTTCGTCGGGGAGCTGGGGGCGCTCGCCTTGCGCCGGCGCGGTCTGCAAGCGCATGCGCTGGCGGCCACCGAGGCGCGGCTCGACCATCGCGCTTACGAAGGCAAGACAGTCATCGCGCTCTCTCAGAGCGGGCGCTCGAGTGACGTGCTCCAGGCGATCGACATCCTGGCGCCGATCCGGCTCGTGGTGTTGACGAACGATCTCGCTTCGCCGCTTGCTGGCCGCGCCGAGCTGCTCATCGACGTCGGCGCTGGACCAGAAGTCGCCGTCCCTGCCAGCAAGAGCGTCTCGGCGATGGTTGCGATACTCTTGTGGGCTACCTCGGCATTGGAACACGACGCGAGCCGCGGCAAGCAGTCTCTGCTGGAGACCACGCGCGAGGTCCGAGACTGGTTGGGCAAGGGCAGCGGTGAGATCGTCGCGGCGGCGCAGGAGATCGCCGCGCGGCACAGCGTCGTCATCCTGGGATCGGACTACGGGCTACCGGTTGCTCGCGAAGCCGCGCTGAAGATGAAGGAAGCGGCCTACATCCACGCCGAGGGTTTCTCAGCGGGAGAGTTCCGCCACGGCAGCATCGCCATGGTGGACGGGTCGAGCGCGGCGATCGGGATCGTCGACAAGGATGCCTACCCGGTGGTAGCGCGTCCGATGATGGCCCTGAAGACGTCCGGCGCCGCGCGCTTTACGATAGGCTCGCCGGCGATCGACGGCGTGCCGGTCCTTGGCCCGCTTGTCGCCGACCCATTCAACACGCTGGCTTGGCTGTGCACGGCGCAGATGCTGGCGCTGCACGTCGCGCGCGAACGGGGTATCGAAAGCGATGCGCCCCGGGGTCTGACGAAAGCGCTGGTGGTGGATTGAAGCTGGGTGAACCGATAGCCGCTCGCGATCTGCCGCTCGTGCGCGGCGTCGGTCTGTGGGGCGCAGTCGCGATCAACGCCATCTCGATGATCGGCATCGGCCCGCTGATCACGATACCGCTGGTCTTAGGCGCGCTCCACGGTCCGCTCTCACTCGTCGGTTGGGTTCTCGGTGCTCTCATCGCGCTCTGCGATGGGCTGGTGTGGTCGGAGCTCGGCTCCTTGTACCCGGGGTCGGGAGGCACGTACGGCTATTTGCTCCAGATTTTCGGACGTGCGCGCGCGGGCCGGTTGCTCGCATTCCTGTTCGTGTGGCAGACGATCTTTGTCGCGCCGCTCAACCAGGCCACGGGCTATATCGGCTTTGCCAACTACGCGGGCTACTTGTTCCCCAAGATCGCCGCATCGCCGTGGGCGCTCAAGAGCTTGGCGATCGCCGTCGGCGTGGTGACGTTGCTCTCGCTCTATCGTGGGATCACGACGGTCTCCCGCGTCGGTATCCTTTTAGCGGTCGCCTCCCTTGCTACGCTGCTATGCGTCATCGTCGCCTCGTACGCGCACTTCTCGCCCGCGCAGGCATTGACGCTGCCTGCTCACGACTCGATCTGGTCGGGATTACGAGCAGGTCTCGGCCAGGGGCTCATCATCGCGATGTACGACTATCTCGGCTACAATCAGTCGAGCTGCATCGGTGGTGAGGTCATCAACCCGGCACGCACCATCCCGCGCTCGATCATGATATCGATCGTCCTGGTGGCCGTCCTCTACATCACGATGCAACTGGGCGTGCTCGGCGCGATCCCCTGGCAATCGCTCGTACCGCTTGCCGACGGCTCCTTGCCCCCATTCGGCCAGCACGTGGCCTCAGCCATCGTCGAGCACTCCTTCGGCATCGGCGCCGCGGGATTGGTCACCGTGCTCATCCTCATCACCGCCTTCGCCTCGGTGTATGGCAACCTGCTGGGCTACTCACGCGTTCCCTATGCGGCGGCGGCGGACGGCGTGTTCTTGCGGCCGTTCGCGCATCTCAACGCGAAGCACCGCTTTCCGGACGTGTCGCTAGTGGTGATGGGACTCATCGCGCTGGTCGCCTGCCTGTTCCCCCTCGACCAGGTCATCAACGCTCTGACGACCGGCATCGTGCTCATACAGTCCATCACGCAGATCGTGGCGCTGGCGCTCATCCGGCGGCGGGGGATCACCGCGCCCTACCGCATGTGGCTCTACCCCATCCCGGCACTCGTCGCTTTGACAGGCTGGCTCTATATTTTTTGGAGCGCCGGCACCGCCGCGATCGCCTTCGGGTTCATCAGCTTGCTGGCTGGAGCGTCGGTGTTCTTCATACGTGCCGCACGGCGTAACGAGTGGCCCTTCGAAACACCGGCCTCGCGAGCGGGCATCTAGCGACGAACATGCGCCTGCCCTGCTCGCAGGGGACGGCGTGCGTTTGGCCAACTCCGACGTCCATCGCGCCACCGTGATGCTCATTTCTTGGGCATCATGACCTTCACGTTTTGGAGGGAACGCATGCACAGCACGAGCGTCGCCGGCAACTCTCCGAAACGTTCACGCCTGGCTTTGTGTTGTGGGGTGCTTGCGCTCTGGTTAGCGTTCGCTCCGCTACCGGCGCGAGCAGCAGGCGGCGTCAGCGGCACGTTACGCGGAGATGTCGTCGATCTCCAGCACGGCACCGCGATCGCCGGCGCCAAGATCACGGCCGTATCTCCTTCGGGCACCTACCACACCCAGACCGACTCGCGCGGCTTTTTCGTACTGCTCCAGGTGCCAACCGACACGTACACGCTCACGATCGCCAAGGATGGCTACCTGCCGCTCACGATCTCGGGAGTGACGGTGCTGGGCGACCAGTCGCAAAGCGTCGGCACCGTCAAGCTCGAGCCGTCGGCCAAACAGCTGGGTTCGGTGAAAGTGGTAGCGCGATCGGCTGCCTCCGCGTTCCAGCCTACCCAGACGGTGGACGAGACGACCTTTGTCGGTGCGCGCGTCGATCAGGCCCTCGGCGAGAAGGGGTCGACGAATTACAACCAGCTGGTGCTTTCAGCGCCGGGCGTGATCCAGACGGCCTCCGGCAGCACGAGCCCCATTTCGATCCGCGGTTCGGCCAGCGTCGAGATCGGCTATCAGTTCGACGGCGTGGACTATCGCGGCAACTTTTTCGATGAGAATCCCAACCAAGGATACCTCAACGGCATCGGCGGCGGCCGCGGCGCGCTCCAGGTGGTCAGCGGATCGGGTGACGCGACTCAGGGCGGCATAGGCGCAGGCGTGATCAACATCGTTCCGGGGAGGGGTTCCTATCCCGGCACAGGGTTCGTCAGCTTCGACGTCGGCTCACCATACTACGATCACACCATGGCTTTCCAGTATGGCATCAGCACGCCGGATGGGCGCTTTTCTGATTTCTTCTCCTCGCGCTCGTCTCGCACCGCGCCGGAGATTGCGCCATACGGTCGCGACGCCTCCGACGCCGGGCAGTATCTTGGCACCTCGTTCACCTACGATGACGACGTGCTGAACAATTTCTTCTACCGCTTCGGCAAGAACCAAAACCAGGAAGTGCAAGTGCTCGCCGACTGGCTCGACCATCGTTCGTGGGCCGAATACGGCGGGCTGCAAAACGTCAATTTCTATCCTTGGGATCCATTCTCGTACCAGCAGTTCCAGACCGATAACAGCGGTAACTCGATGTGGGGCTGTCTGAGCCCTGCGGCCTGCGTCGCCGCCGCCGGCGCCGGCAATGGTGCGATGATCTCGTACCAACAGCTGGCTTGGTACCAGGCGAATATTCCGTACGTGAACCTCACACCGAAGACGTTCCAGCCCGTCTATCAGCCTGAGCAGTACATCTACGGACCGACCAATTTTCTCAAGATCGGCTACACCAACACGTTCAACCCGACGACGACGCTGAACACGTTCTTCTACAACTGGGGTGGTAACGTGTCCGGCAACATCACCGGCCCATCGCAGTTCCTGACGACCGGTTCGTTCTTCCCGGGCTACAA
This sequence comes from Vulcanimicrobiota bacterium, assembly GCA_963764965.1. Taxonomy (GTDB): domain Bacteria; phylum Vulcanimicrobiota; class Vulcanimicrobiia; order Eremiobacterales; family Eremiobacteraceae; genus JAFANK01. Next base: position 662,840 of record CAVXUM010000002.1, on the reverse strand, counting down.
CAACGTCGGAGGCCGGCGCGTCGGATTCGTCGCACAGCTGACTAAGCAGCTCAGCGAGATCCATACGCTCACCTTCGTGGGCAAATACGAGAACGGACCACCGTATTGGGATCAGTTCACGCACGGCAACACCTGGGTCGGATTTCAGACAGCGCGCGACCTCGATCAGACCAACTTTGGCAGCTTCCCGATATCCGTGCCCTCGGGAGAGTGCACTGGGACGCCAAGCGGCGTCGCCTGGGCGGTCACGCCGTGCACCAACCAGCCACGCGTGGAAGACTGGTACTTGCCGCAGAATCCTGGGCTGCCGGTCAGCGCAACAAACCCCTGCATCGGACCCGCCGCCGACAACGGCTTCAGCCCATCCTCGCCCACGTTGCAGGGGTGCTACCTGTATTCGTGGTTGCTCGCCCACGGCAAGTGGAACGGGCATCTGCCCACCATCCCGACGACGGGGTTCACGTATGCGGGAACGGACTTCCAGCAGTTCGGCGTCGGCCTTCGCGACCAGTGGGTGCCGAACCAGAGGCTGCGCGTCGACTGGGGCGTGCGTATCGACGGCCAGAACCTGCGCTGGGGACAGAACCCGTTCAGTCGGGATCCCGCAAACCCATCTGACGTCGGCTTGGGCTATGCGTCGCTGGGGAGCGATTACTTGCAGCCGCGCTTTTTCCAACCGCGCATCGCAGTGAATTATACGCTGAATCCGACGAACGTCTTGCGCTTCGCCTACGGCAGATCGATCAGTTTCTTCTTCGCCCAAACCGCGGGCACGCCGACGGGCATGCAGAACATCGATCCGCTGCTGTACCAGATCCCGGCCAAGGACTCAGCGTCCATCAACCTCAATCCGGCGGCCGGCCCGCTGGCTTTGGGTCCTGCCTGCGGTAGCGGTTGGCATGGGGCGGGGACGAACCAGAACGGCACGTACTCGCAAAATCCGTACAATTATTTCTCGGGTGCCGCCGTGCTCAACACGCCGGGTTGGTACTTCAAGTGCCCGAACTACGCAGAGTCGCTGTACTGGCTTTTCGACCAGACATTCGCAGCACCGGACATCGGTGGCAGCTTCCCCGCGACGTACAACAACTGGGACCTCGCCTGGGAGCACCAGTTCCATAACGGCTGGGGCACGAAGCTGACCGGCTACTGGCGCCGAGGGTTCGACACGTACCAAGTGACGCTGCTCAACGCCGGGCCGCCTGATCCGGTCACGGGCCAGCAGAACGCCGGATCGTTCCAAGTACGTGAGACGGGCTGCGAAAGGCGTTCGGCATCGAGGAGATGATCACGACGCCCACGCCGCAGTTCGGTCGAAGACCGGCTTTCTCGGCTTGAATTACGTCAACGAGCTGACGAACACGCCGCCCGTGGCAGGATCGGACAGCCTCCCGGTCGTCTCGCAGTACCTCTACCAAACCGGAACGCTCTTCCACCAGAGTTACCTGCCGCCGTTTTCGGGGCGCTTCGGCGCTTCAATACGAGATGAAGAACGGCTTGCAGTTCAACCCGATATTCGGGTACACGGTGGCGTGCCGTTCGGCGTCGGTCAGTCCGCGATCGGCTACGTCAATGGCGTGCTCCAGCAGATACCACGGGTAATCTGGGCGTCGCCACGCCGTACGCTGGTCCCGGTTTGCCGAATCAATCGTACAACGCGACCTGCTACGTCGATCCGGCGTTCCCAGGCAGCTACTACAAGCCGAAGGATTTCGCGTGCCGCGGTATGCAGAACCGGCGCTCGCAGGCCAAGACCTACACACGACCGCGTCTGTACACGGATCTCGATCTTCCAGTTCACGCACAAAGCGACGACTCTGGGATTCTACATCACCAATCTTTGGAACAACTACCGCAGCGAGCCTCAGATCAACACCGATTGGCAGCCCGTGGCGACCGGCGTGGGTGGACTGCAGACCGGTCAGTTCGCGAGCGGCTACCCGCTCAATACGGATGGTTCGCAAAACGCGATCTACTACCAGGGTGCGCGCGACATGAGCCATTACGACCAGTTCTGGCTGCCCTATCAAGAGTTCTACGTGCCGGGCATCACCTGGCGCTTTTATGCACAGTTCAAGCTATAAAGAGATAAAGAAGAAGATGCGATTCAAGCGCCTCGGCCATCATCGCGTGTCTTTCGGCAACGCTCGCTGCCTGCGCCGTGGGGCAGACGACCGCGCCCAATATCACGAGCGTCGACCCGTTGAACCCGAATTACAGCAAGCTGCAGTTCGCGGTCGGCACCGCGAATCTGTACGGGAGCGGCGTCGGGCTCAACATCGTTTCGACGATGCGCCAGCCCAATGGGACCTCGGCCACAGGCGTCAACACGCCCTTCCTCAACGGACCGTTCACCTTCACAGCGGCTGCGGCTGTGTCGGCCGGTGGCGCACTCGCGGACCCCTACACGACCGTGTTCAGCGCCGGTCCGAGTCTGCCCGAAACCTTGGCCTCGGCGCCGGTGATCAAGGGGACGCTGCAAAGCGTTCATCCCGGCACACCTAACTGCGATGGCCCGAGCGTGCCTGCACCGTTCACCCCATGTCCCCCAGGCATTCCGGCCAATACGTCGACCTTCGGTCAAAGCGGCGGCATCTTCGCCATGGGTATCGCGCCGTATAACATCGTGCCGTTCATGGGCACCTCGAACAGCTATGCGCCGTATCCGCAGCCCATGTACAGCGTCAGCCATCAAGTCTTCGTGCCCTGGGGCGGACCACCGGCCTTCGATCCGGATGGCAACGGCATGGGAACGCGCGACGGCCTGATCATCTTGGGAACCGACGCGTTCAACCTGCCTTATTTCCTCGGCGTCGGCGAGGGCATCACGGTTTTCGATGGGGTGAGTTTCTCGACAGGTACGTATGCGCTTACCGCGCAGATAGGCTTCTTGAACAGCAACGGGCGGCCTGTCGTCGGCAATATAACGCAAACGGCGCGGCTGTCTTCGCTTGCGATTCTGCCGACCGTCACCGCTCCGCTCGTGACGCCGGGGACCAACGGCAGCGCGACGTTCAGCGTCACGCTGCCCGCCGGGATCACCCAGGCCTACGTGCAGATCGTGGACTACGGACCCGCCGCAGGGCCGCTCTCAGCCGGAGGCGGCGGCCCGCTCACGGCGGGCAACTGCCAGTTGGCCAAGGGCACGTCGTTCGCACCCGTCTATTACACCGTCCTCGTCACCGCGTCGGGCCCTTTCACGCTCACGTCGCGCCATGGGCCCAACACCGTGAGCGGAGGCAATGGCAGCCTCACGCCGAGTCCCAGCATCTGCACCGCGGCGCAGAACAACGCCGTGGGCGCGACGAACGCTGGTGACAACTTCACCGTGCAGATGGTCGGTTTTGACTACCCGATCTATCAAGCGGCTCTCGGACTGACGCAGCCGACGACGCCACAAGCGCCGCCGATCACGGGGCCGTCGGGCCAATCCGATATCACGATCTCGGTGCCGGTCGAGGAAGATCCGCCCTATACCTCGGCGACGCCGCTCAGCGTCGGTCGCAGGCCGCTGATCAACCGCTTCGGTCCGCGCATGATGCCGGGGTTGCGTGTGTCTCCGGCGATCGCGCGCAAGCTCGGCCTGCCCTCGCCTCGCTGAGACGCGAGCGGATCACTGGGTCTGGTAGATGTTGTAGGGCTGGAGCTTGCCCTGGATCACCGTTATGGAGAGCGCAGGGACCGTGTACGTGCTACCCGCGGTAGGTACCGTTGACACGGGTCCTAGATCCGGATTGGGGATATCGACCGCTGAGTCACCGCTCCAGCGATACTGCTGCGATTCCAAACGTGGCTTCGTGTAGTTTGAGATCCTAAGAAGTTCGTCACCCCATCCCTACCTGATTTGAAGTCGATACGTATGGAAAGGGGCTGAGCGTCTTTGTTCACGATCATGACGGACCAGGTGCCGTCTGGACGCCGAGCCGCATAGGCTGTGACCGGCGGGTTCGGCGATGCCTGGTCCGTCGTCACTGCAAAAAGATCCTGGGGTTCATCGCCCGGCTGCAGCCACTGTTGCGTCAGCATCTGCGCGCCGTAGTACTGAGCGGCCTTGGCAAGAATGCGGTAGTGGTTGTCCGTGATGAACATGCCATAGCCGCCGTACTTATCGCACCGCCGGCTGTGGTCCAGCGGCTCGGCCTCGTATTGATAGTAGTTGATCCCAGCGACACCGGATGATAACGCCGTACCTATCCAGTCCGCCATCCATAGGGCGCCCTCGAGCTGCTTGGGCACGGGGCCGCCGTTATTGGCGAAGTTCGACTCGGTGATGAACATAGGCACGCTCGCGTGCAAGCCATCCGCGTGCCAGGTATTGACGATGCCGCGCACAAGTGCCGGCTCGCGCAGGAGGTCGACGTGCAAGGTGACGCCCTGGTCGCAGCCCCGGAACGGGTAGTGCTCGAAGGACATGAACGCAAGATCGCCTATGTGGCCGTGGCTACGCAGATAGTTGAGGAAGCGGCGCAGCCAGGAATCGTCGCCACTGGCGTCGCGCCAGACTTTGACGTCTGAGTTGACTCCCTCGAAGATCGGGCCGCCGAGCTTCGCCGCCGGATAGACCGCATGGATCGCGTTGGCCCATTGGATGTAGAGCGCGGCATAATCCTCGGGCATCGCATACTGGCCGTCGACCTCCTCGCCCATCTCGACGTGATCCATCGGATAGCCGCGAGCCGCCAGGTAGCGGATCTGTGCTGCTGCGTTTTGCGGCGTGCTGTAGAAGAGCGGCACAGCATACATCATAGGCAGGCCGCGCGTGATCGCATTGCGCGAGACGAAGTCCAATCCCGGCTGGTCTTGCCCGTTGCGGATACGGTCGGCCGAGCTGTGCCAAGGGTCGATCGATGAGACGAAGATGATGGTCTGTCGCGTGCCGCAATCCGAACGCCGCTCCGGATCGCCGCCGCATTTGTAGTGCCGGATACGATCGGTAAAAACGCCGCGCGCATCGACCTGGCCCAGTTCAATGTCCTGGATCGCGTAACCCAAGCAGTTGCGCCGGTCCGATGCACCATGCGTGTCGCACGTCTCCGATGAGGCGGTCATGAGGATGCGCACGAAGCGCAACGTTATGGGTGTGGGGCTGAGGCGGAAAAAAGCATTCCCACCCTTGCCGTCGTTCACCACGCCGCCCGCAAACGTGTGCCAAGCGCCGCTGCTCTGGGCGATGATCGCGTCGCCTCCGGTCCAATACTGCACGAGGTAGCGGGTGGCATACGGTGCCGCCCAATGGATCCGGATGGCGTCGATCGCCTTAGGATGGATGAAGTCGATGACCGCCCACTGCGGATGGGCGCTGTCGGCATCGCCCGTGAACTGGTGCGCCAGGTATGGATCGCTTTTCCAGTACGTCGCTGGGTCGCCGTCATCAATGCGCGAGTAGCCGTCATCGTCGCCTTGATCACGAGTGGATCCTCGATGCGGCAGCGCGTAACCAAACGAGTCGACGATTTGGGGAGTGTGGAGCGATGCGCTGCTCGTCCAGTAACCCTGGTGATGCTCAGCATCGCTGAAGCTGCCGGCCGGGTTCCAATGCCAGTCTTGGATCGAAAGCTCAGTGTAGAGCCGGTAGCTGACCACCCCAAGCCCCGCACCCAGCATGAGCCTGGTTCGGGCGGGCGAGTACAGCAGCGGGATCTTGCCTTCCGGATCGGAGTCGATGCCGACCCCGATGGCGTGCAGCGGGCGGATGGTATTAACGGGATGCGAGGTGTCTACGCGGACGATGATGAGCGCGTTGACCGCCGCCAGGATGAGCGCCATGAGAACGTTCACGCGGTCATGACCCCACCTAGAGCCGGTTGGCCGGCGCGATAGTCCCGATCAGCACGGTGATCGAGCGGGCCGGGATCTCATAGAGGGTAGAGGAGTCATTTGTGCCCGGCGCCTGAGGACGGCGACCGGCATTAGCGTCGCTGCGGATCGGATCGTCAGGGTCGGGCCCAGATTGCTTGTATTGCGGCCCCGACTTCGCCCCGCGCTGGCGCCACACGTACTGCTCGCTGCCGAACGTCGCGCGAGTGACGTTGCCCGTGAAATAGTTCACCTTGCCGCCGGCATCGGTGAATTCCACCTTGACGTCGTGTGCGCGCGTGTCTTTGTTGACCACCATCACCGAAAACGACCTGTCAGGCCGGCGCACCGCATACGCCGTCATCAGCGGATACCCGTCGTGCCAGACATTCGTCGATGCCGGAAACAGCTCATGTACGCCGTCGCCCGGCTCAAGCCACCGCTGCGCGATCATCTGCGACGCGTAGAACTGGGCGTTGCGAGCCCGGATATCGCCGCGTTCGTTCGCGACGAACATCGTAAGGTTGCCCCAGTCGCTCGGGCATTGTTTGTTCTGCGATAAGGGCACGGGCTCGTACTGGTAATAGACGACGCCTGAGACGCCGTTTGAAAGCGCGCTTGCCATGTAGTCGGCCTGCCAAAGCGCGCCCTCGATCTGCATGGGAACCTGCGTATAGTTGACCGCTGAGAATCCGGCTTCGGTGACGTACATCGGCGTCGCAGACGGCAGGCCGTCGGAGCGCCATGCGTTCACGATGCCCTTCATGATCGATGGTTCCTGCAAAAGGTCGCGCTGCAAGTCGGCGCCGTGTTCGCAGCCGTTGAACGGATAGTGCTCGAACGACATGAAGGCCAGATCGCCCAAGCGGCCGTGCGAGGCGAGATATCTGATGAACCGGTTGAGCCAGGAGACGTTGCCCGAATTGTCAGGCCAGGTGAGCAGTTCCGAGTTGACGCCCGAGAAGACCGGACCGCCCAGCTTGAGAGCGGGGTCGAAGCGGTGCAGCGCTTTGGCCCATTGCACGTAGAGCGCCCCATAGTCCTCGGGCAGTGTGTATTGGCCGTCGGGCTCCTCGCCAAGCTCCACCGCCGCGATCTGGGTAGCCGCGGGCCCGCAGGTATCTGACCTCTGCGACGGCGTTGTCCGGCGTGCTGTAGAGCATCGCCACCGGATACATAGCGCCGATGCCGCGGGTCAGCCCGCTGCGAGCGATGAGGTCCAGCCCTGGTTGCTCTTGATTGCGCACCCGGTTCTGGGCGCCGTGCCAGGGATCGACCGACGACACGTAGGTCGCGGTCTGGCGGATCCCGCACGACTGTTTTCCCGGCCGCTCGCCGCCACAAGCCGCGTGCAGCACGAGGTCCGAAAAAGCGCCCGTTGTCGTCGAGGCGGCCGATCGACAGCTCGTCGATCGCGTATCCGACGCAGTCGCGTTTGTCAGTCGAGCCGCGAGTGGCGCACGTGTTCGAGGAGGCGGTCATGAGGAGGCGCAGATACTGCGCTCGGGTCGTCGCCTTGCCAAGACGCAGCGTGGACGTCCCCGCCGCGACCTCGTTCGACGCTGCCGTTTGGAAGCACGCTCCACGCGCCGCCGCTGGGATCGCCCATCGGGTCGTCACCCTGCCAGTATTCGATACGGTATTGCGTGGCATATGGGTCCGCCCAGCGGATCTTGATCGCGTTGACGTCGGACGGCGCACCTAGATCGACCACGACCCATTGCGGATGGAGTGCGTCAGCGTCGCCGGTGAACGCGGACGTCAAGTAAGGGTCGCTTTTCCAAAACGTGTGCACATCGCCGTCGTCAAGGCGAGAGTAGCCCTCGTTGTTCCCTTGATCGGTCGTGTTGCCCGAGCGCGGCAGACGATAGCCGAAGGAATCGGTGATGGGCGGTGACGTGTCGAAGCAGCTGCTTGTCCAATAGCCCTGTCAGCCCGCGCTGAAGCTGCCGCCGGGTTCCAATGCCAATCCTGATCGGACAACTCGGTGAAGAGCCGGTAGCTCAGCCAGCCGAGCCCGGCGTCGAGCATCGCTCGTACGTTGCGCTTTGAGTAGAGCCAAGGGATTGAACCCGCTGGTTCCTTGTCGACAGTCGCTCCGATCGCGCGCAACGGGCGCAGCGTCGCGATCCTGTTGACCGGCGAGATATCGATGCTGACCACGTCACGTGATGTGTCCGCCTGGGTCGCGCTCGTCATGGACTCGCCGATGCCGCAGACAAGAATCAACGATAGCGCGATAAGACGCAGTCGCAAAGCCACGACGCTGGAATACCGCGATGAGGAATAAATGCCTCCCGTGTCGCTCGGCCACAGGGCTTGGCAATTGAGCGGTCTGGTCGAGCCCACCCTTGACAGATAAGGGATTGTGGAGGGTGCTGGGGGCCGCGGCGAGAAAGGGAAGTCCCGCGAGTTATGGCTTTCCCCACGCAACAAATCCTCGTTGCTCTACGTTACCGAACTAGGTCGGCGAGGCGTCTTTGTGTGATAAAGAGACAAGCCCGAAGGCTCTAGACCGCCTGAACCTGTTTTGCAACTCGAAAGGAGTTACTGAGTGAAACGGAGCGCGTTTTCGTTACTGGTGGCCGTCGCCATCATCGCCATGGGCACGATAGCCGTCAAGGCTGCCCCGGTGAATGCGACCGGTCATTGGAAGACCCAACTCACCAACGGCGCCGACCTCAAGACCGGGGTCATCACCTTCAACCAAGTCGGACAGACCGTCATCGGCAAGGCCGGCAACACCACGATCAACGGCGACATGGTCAGCGACACCAAGATGAACGGCAAATGGAATGGCCCGATGGGCGCCGGCTGGATGACCCTGTACTTCAACGCCGCGGGCACGAGCTTCCAAGGCACATGGGGCTTCAACGGCAAGAAATCCAATGGCAGCTTCGTGGGCAAGAAAGTCTCGACGATGTCCTCGTCCCACATGCGGTAAGAATCAGCTACTGGTTCTTCGCATTCACATGCAAGCGCTGCTCCTCTCGGGGGCGGCGCTTTTCTCTTAGCGCGGCGCCGATCGGGCAGCGCCAGTCACACGACTGGACGTTGGAAAGTCGACCTGACCGCTGGCGGAGGTTCGACCGTGACAGAGTTGCCGCGCTCCACCACTCGGGCCAAACGGTGGTCGGGACCTTCAACCACAACACCATCAATGGCCACATGGTCAGCGATACAAAAATGAACGGAACCTGGAATGGACCGCGCGGTGCGGGATGGATCACGCTCTACTTCAGCGCGGATGACAGCGGTTTCCACGACACGTGGGGGCTCAACGGGGCCAAGGCAGACGGCAGCTTTGTCGGCCACCGGATCCTGGCGTCTGCAGCAGCCGCGGCGAGCGCGCCGTAGTTTTGTAGCTGGTGCGCAAGGGGCCATCGGCGCCTCCTGAGAAGGCGACGGCAACCCGCTTGCTCTCCTGAAAGGAGACTCTAGCTTTGAAACGTAGCGCGTTTTCGCTTATCGCGGCTTTTGCCGTGCTCGCGTTAAGCACTTTTGCCGCCCAAGCGGCGGTGAACATCAGCGGCAAATATAGCCTCCAACTCACGACGAGCCAAGGGCTTTCGACCGGCACCGTCACGCTGAACCAGGTCGGAGAGACAGTCGTGGGCCACGGCACAGCCGGGCTCAACACCTGGAACGGCACGATGGTCAGCAACACCAAGATGGACGGCAAATGGGAAGGCCCCAAAGGCGCGGGTTGGATGACGGTCTATTTCAGCGCCGACGGTAAGAGCTTCCAGGGCACGTGGGGCTACAACGGCAAGAAAGCCAATGGCAGCTTCATCGGCAAGCGCCCGTAACCGACGACGACGTCAGGTGGAATCATCCGCCCGGCAGCCTAAAGACCGAGCCAAGGCTCGGTCTTTTCTTTTGCCTCTCTCGAAAGGAGACAGACTCGTGAAGCGGAGCGCATTTTCTATGCTCCTGGCCGCTGCGCTCGTCGCGCTGGGCGTGCTGAGCGCACAAGCGAGCCCGGTCAACGCGACTGGACACTGGCGACTGCAAGTCACGACCGGGAACGGTCTGACCAATGGTTACTTGACATTCAATCAGGTCGGCATGACCGTCGTGGGCAAGATAAGCACCGGCGGCACCATCAACGGAGAGATGGTTAGCGACACTAAGATGAACGCCAAATGGAACGGTCCGCAAGGCGCGGGTTGGATCACGCTCTATTTCGACCCGCATGGCCAGACCTTCAGTGGCAGCTGGGGCTTCAACGGCGCGAAGCCCAGCGGCAGCTTCGTTGGCTCGCGCATCATCCCACCCACGCCCAAGCTGACGGCCAACGGCAAGTGGAAGATGGATGTCACAAGCGGTGACGGACTCGGCACGGGCGTGATGTCGTTGACGGGGTCGAACGACCGCATCGTCGGCAAGTTTGGTGAAGCGACGATCAACGGAAAGATGGTCACGGACAATAAGATGGCCGGCACCTGGAACAGCCCCAAGGGCGCAGGATGGCTCTCGCTGTGGCTCAATGCGGACGGCAAGAGCCTTAGCGGAGAGTGGGGTTGGAAAGGCAAGCCGGGCAGCGGCCACTTCGTCGGACACCGCACCTAACGGGCTGATCGGCGCTAGCGGCCGTCCGATGACCTAACGCGGGTCAGCGGCGGCCGCCTTGGCGTAGGCCCTTCGGTTCAAACGAGATGCTCGCGACTTGCGCAGGACTGCTCGCTCCAGGAGCGAGCACAGGTGCGTGAGAAGAGCGGCTCACCATGGCGATCCCAGGGCCGGAGACCGCGGGTGCGGGCGCAGGTGCGACCGCCACCCAGGTACTGCCGTCCGGTACCATCACATTTCTCTTCAGTGATATCGAGGGTTCGACCAAGCGCTGGGAGGCGCACGGCGACGCGATGCGCGCCGCAGTCGAAAGCCACGATGCCTTGCTGCGTTCTATCTTCGAACGCCATGGCGGCTATGTCTTCAAGACCGTCGGGGACGCGTTTTGCGTCGCGTTTCACACGGCACCTGATGGGCTGAAGGCTGCGCTCGAGGCGCAGCACGCGCTGCTGGCCGAGGACCACGAAAGCGTCGGCGGCATCCGGGTCCGCATGGGTTTGCATACCGGTCACGCCGACGAACGCAGCGGCGACTACTTCGGACCAACGGTCAACCGGGTCGCCCGGTTGATGTCCATCGGCCACGGTGGCCAGATCCTCGTCTCTGATGTCACCCGCGTGCTCGTGCGTGGCGATCTGCCCGGCGACACGACGCTGGTCGATCTCGGCTCACACCGGCTCAAAGATCTCTCGCAGCCCGAGCATGTCTGGATGCTCAGCGCTGCCGGCCTTGCAGCTGAGTTCCCGCCGCTTGCATCCTTAGACTCGTTCCCCAACAACCTGCCGGTCCAAATAACGAGCTTCCGGGGCCGCGAGCAGGACCTCGAAGACCTCAAGCTGCTCCTGGATGATCATCGTCTGGTGACGTTGCACGGCACGGGCGGCATCGGCAAGACCAGGCTTGCGCTGCAAGCGGGCGCCGATGTGCTCGAGAAGTACCAAGATGGGGTCTGGCTTGCCGACCTGGCATCGTTGCGCTATCCGGAGCTCGCATCGAGCGTCGTCTCAAAGGCGCTGAGCATCAGTCAAGCCGGTGAGCGTTCGGTCGACGAGTCGATCGTCGCCGCGCTCAAACGCAAGAACGCGTTGCTCATCATCGACAACTGCGAGCAGGTCATCGAAGATGCCGCCAAGCTCGCCGACACAATCCTCAAGCAGTGTCCGGACGTGCGCATTCTCGCAACATCGCGTCAGTCGCTCCAAGTGACGGGCGAAGAGGTCATGCGCTTGCAACCGCTTGGCGTGCCGGAGGTGCGCGCCACGGTGACTGCAGAGAATGCGACGTCGTATCCGGCGATTGCGCTGTTCATCGACCGCGCGATGGCGGTGAACAAGTCATTCGTGCTGGACGACGACACTGCGCACACGCTCGCGGAGATCTGCCGGCATCTGGACGGGCTGCCGCTGGCGATCGAACTCGCGGCTGCGCGGGTGAAGGCGCTCAGCCTCGACAGCTTAGCTCAGCGATTGGACAAGCGCTTCAGCCTGTTGACCGGCGGCGACCGCACGGCCTTGGCTCGTCAGCGTACACTCGGAGCGCTGATCGACTGGAGCTTCGACCTCCTCACGCCGCCGGAGCAGACGTTGTTCTGCCGGGTAGCGATATTCGCAGGCGGCTTCACGCTTGAAGCGGCGGAGACCGTGTGCGCCGGCGATCCGATCGACGAAGGCGAGGTCATGGATCTGCTCGCGTCGCTGGCGGATAAGTCGCTGATCATCGCCGAGACGTCGCAGCGCAGCGAGCGCTATCGTCTGCTCGAATCGATCCGGGTGTATGGTTGGGATAAGCTCGAAGCGGCAGAAAAGGATCGTCTCACCCGCCTGCACGCCGACTATTACCGCGGCGTTGCGCTGAGCGCCGACCGGTCTTTCGGCAGCAAGCCGGATGCGGCGTGGCTAGAGCCGGTCGAGCCGGAAGTGGACAACTTCCGCACGGTGCTGGAGTGGTCGTTCGGACCAGGTGACGACGCCGAACTTGGGGGAACGGTCGCCGGGTCGCTCGAGCGATTGTGGCGAGAGGGTGGACTCGAAGCAGAAGGCCGCGGCTGGATAACGACGGGTCAAGGCCGCCTTGATGAGGCAAAAGCCCCCGCCGTCGCAGCGCGCTTGTGGCGGGCGCTTGCCTGGCTCACCTCAGGGAAGCGTTGCCTTGAAGCGGCTGATCGGGCTTGCGCGCTCTACGAGCAGCTTGGCGATGGGCGTGGCCTCGCGCAAGCTTTGCACGTTCGAGCATGGGCCCTGCAGCACGTCGGCCGCTCGGATGAGGCCGCAGCGGCCAATGAGCGCGCGCTTGGGTGGTTCCGCGAATTCGCGGACAAGCGCATGGTCGCCGCATGCCTGCGCCAGCAGGCCAATATCGCAGAGCAGCAGGGCGATGCAGCGGGGGCTCGCGAGCTATACAAACAGTCGCTGTCGGTATTCAAAGCGCTGGGCGTCCAGAGCAGCGTGGCGGTCGTCTTGGCGTGCATGGCAGAACTCGAGTTCAAGGAAGGCGAGGCGGCCGAGGCGCTCAAGGACGTCACCGAAGCCCTCGAGCTCGGCGCCTGGGGGAAGAACGCCACGCATCTCGCGATCTACAACGCCAACTGCGCTGCGTATCGCATCGCCCTCAATACGCTTGGCACCGCGCGCGACGCCGCTCGCGATGGCGTGCACTGGGCACGCGAAGCGAAAAATGAGCTTATCCTGGCTGATGCCGTCGGCCATCTGGCGTTGATCGCTGCGCTGAGCGAGCAGCCGCAGTCAGCCGCACGGTTGTCGGGGTGGGCGGACGGCAAGTATGCAGAACTCGGGGAGCCGCGAGAATCGACGGAAACCTGGAGTGCCGAGCGGCTCTCGACCACGCTACGGGATCTTCTGAGCGACGCGGACCTGAACGCGCTGCGCGCTGAGGGCGCTGCCTGGGATGAGGAAAACGCCGTCAAAGAGGCGCTGAAAGTCTAGGCTCAGCCGGTCGGATCACCGCGTTCGAATGCCTCATCGATGGCGCGTTGCTCGGTCCAGTGCTCGCCTTCTGCGATCAGGCGCGCCAGCCGATCGGCACCCAAATTCGCCTGCAGCGCCGTGACCATCGCATCGTACTCGAGCTGCTCTGTATGCTCGCGGGAAGCTTCCAACGACGCGAGACGGGCGTTGACAAAGCCCAACAAGCGGGCCGCTCGCGCGCGCACGCCTTCTTCCTGGTCAGGCCGCAGGGCGTCGATCGCTGCCAAATGCTGCACGACTGACGCGAGATCGACCCCGACTTGTTCTTCGAGCGCTAGCGCCAGGGCATCGAGTGCGTGCAGGCGTGCATCGTCGTAGCGTTGCAGGAAGATGAGATATGCAGCGAGATTGCAGAGCAGGTTCTCTATGTAGAATCTGCTCTTCACCGCTCGGGCTGCCGTCAGCGCTTTGCCGGCCACGTTGACGGCGGACTCCGCTTCGCCGGCGCGAAACTCAGCCTCGGCCAGCAAGCTGAGCACGGCAGGCAAGCGCCCTTCCGCGCCGGTGGCTTCAAAGGCCGCGGCCGCGTCCTTGAGCAACGAGCGCGCCTCCGGCATGTCGTCCTCCAAGGCGCGCGCGTAGCCGAGCGAGGTGAGCGTCGTGCCGGTCGCCTTGTGGGCTTGAGCGCCGCGGAAGTGGTCGAGAGCCTCGCGCAAGAGCGGCTCGCCTTCCGGAGCGCGACCTAAGAACACAAGCGCTCTGCCGGCGCAGAGCCTGGCGTTTGCGACTCCGTCGGCGTCGCCGAGCCCTTGAAATATCTCGAGCGCTCGCTCGGCGGCAGCCAGCGCCGACTTGGATTCACTAAAGATCGTATAGACCTTGGACGCGGCGATCTCAAGATGTCCGACCAGTTCGCGTGGCGTCTGGTCGGTGACGCGCTCGAGCGCTTCGTGCAGATAACGCCGACCTTCGGCCCGCGCGAGCTCTTGCCAGGCTCTGCCGACTGCCAGGCGCTGCCCGAGCATCGCATCACCGCCCGGACCGAAGGCCCAGCTGATCGCCGCACGCCAGTTGGCCACCTCAGGTTCGGCCCGAGCCATCCATTCTCGGTCGGGCGTCTCGTCCCAGACCCTATCAAGTTCTTCAGACATCGCGAGATATGTCTGCGCGTGGCGTTGGACGACGCGCTCGTGCTCGCCGCGCTCGACCAACTTCTCATGTGCATATTGGCGGGTGGATTCGAGCATGCGATAGCGGACGTCCGCACCGGAATGATCCGTCTGTAACAGGGACTTGTCGACGAGTGACGTGAGAATATCGAGCACTTCGAAGTCCTCGATCTCATCGCTCGAACATACCGCGCTGGCGCTCTCGAGGGTGAATGCGTTTGCGAAGACCGAGAACGCGCGAAAGATCGTCTGCTCGCGTTCGGCGAGGAGGTCATAGCTCCAGTCGATCAATGCGCGCATCGTTTGCTGACGTGGAAGCGCCGTGCGGCTGCCACCGGTGAGGATCTTGAAGCGCTCGTCGAGCCGCTGCGCGAGCGTCGGGACGCTTAGAACCTTGACGCGAGCCGCAGCCAGCTCGATGGCGAGCGGGATGCCGTCAAGACGGCGGCATATGTCCGCGACGGCCGGAGCCGTATCGTCACCGATCGTGAACTTCGGGTTTGCCGCGCGCGCACGTGCATCGAACAAGGCTATCGAGCCATACGTCAAGGCTTGCTCGGCATGCAGGTCCTTCGAGGTGTCAGGGACGGAGAGCGAGGGCATGCGATAGATAGACTCGCCATGGATGGCCAGGCCTTCGCGGCTCGTCGCGAGCACCGAGACTTTCGGACATCCGCGGAGGATGTCGTCGATGGTCTTCGACGCTTCGTGGATGACGTGTTCGCAGTTGTCGATGAGCAGCAGGAGTTGTTTGTTCTTCAAGTGGGCGACGAGGGTGGCGAGCAGCGGCTGATTGGGTTGCTCCTGCACCTCGAACACCGACGCGATGACGTTGGTCACGAGCGTCGGATTGCTCAGCGGAGCAAGATCGACGAGCCAAACTCCATCCGCAAATCCGTCCAGCACCTCTGCGCCGACCTGCAGCGCGCAGCGAGTCTTACCAACGCCACCCGAGCCCAAGAGCGTCACCAACCGGCTTGAGCCGAGCAGCGTTCTGATCTCGCTGACGTCGCTCTCGCGTCCGATCAGGCTGGTGAGTTGGAGCGGTAGGTTATTGTCGAGGACGCTGAGCGACTTGAGTTTTGGAAACTCGGCTGGCAGATCGGGTGCGAGCAGCTGGAAGACATGCTCTGGTGCCGTCAGGTCTTTGAGACGATGCTCTCCCATGTCGCGCATGGAGAGATCCGGCAGCGCGGCCGACAGTTGCTCGGCGGCGGCGCCGGAGAGGAGCACCTGCGCGCCATGGCCGATGGCGAGCAGCCGCGCCACGCGGTTGAGCGTAGGACCGAAATAGTCACCATCGCGCTCGTCGGAGGTGCCCACGTGGAGCGCCATGCGCACACGCACGCCGTCAACCGCGGAGAAATCCACCTTCGCGAGGGCGCGCTGCGCGTCGAGCGTGGCCTGCAGGCCATCTTGGACATTCCAGAACACCGCGCAAAAAGCGTCGCCGATCGTCTTGAAGACGTGGCCGTTGTGCGCTTGGATGGCGGCGCGCATCAACTGGTCATGGAGGCGGACGGCCTGCGTCATGGCCGCCACATCCCGGTCCCAGCGAACGGTGCTGCCTTCTATATCTGTGAATAGGAATGCGACGTTGCCGGACGGCAGCCCGTGGTGGTCGACGGCCGCGGCGGTGGCGGATTCCATGGTGGGGGTTTCCTCTTTGGCTGCAGACAGTCCGGCCTGGGACAAAAAGCCCAGGCTCTCCCGGAGGGTTACAGGGAGAGCCTCTGCAAGACCGTGCGGCTAAGTTTCTCGCCAGAGGAGTTGTCAGGATGAGGGTTTCTCAACTGCGCGCTTCGCTTTTTGTCACGATCAGCGCGCTTGTCGGTACGGTACTTCTCACCGTCTCGTGCGGTGGCGGCAGCAGCATATCGCCGCAACCTCAGCTGGCACAGGCGCCGGTCACTGCGCCCGCCGGTTCGGACTCGACGGCGCAATACAGCACGTTTAGTCTCTCCCCTTCGGGCGGAACTTATCAGTTGAAATTGCCAAGAGGCTATGCAGGCGCCATCACCGTGGGCCCCAACGCGGCGCCCTTGGGAACGACCATGCAGGTGGGCGTCGTCGGTGCGCTGACTAGTCGCGCGAAAACCCTCGTGACGACACAACAGGATCCATTCCCGATCAGCATCAACATCCGCTTCCCCATCACGATCACGCTGCCGATCCCGGGATTTTCGATCACCTTCCCATCGTGGGTCAATCTCGGACAGCGGACGTTCGCGGTAGCGATATTCGACCCAACGCAGCCGGTGAATTTCCTTGGACCGGCCTTCAACCCGTTAACGCTGGGAACCGCGACCACCAACGGTCGCACGCTGACGTTCGTGCCCGCTGTGCAGAAGTTCACCTTTAAAGCGAAGGTGACGTACGCGGAGACCATCGCCGATACGACCGGTGGTGGCGGAAGCAGCGTCATTCCATTTAGCGCAGGTACGGGTCAGACCGCCGGCGGCAGTAACGGGCCGTTGGGCGTGGCAGCGCTGAACTTCCAAGCCAGCAGCTCCGGCTTGGGGCAATCCAGCTACGTCGTCGGTGGCCCCGTGCTCACGTTCCAAGAGGTGCCGAGCGACGCGACATCTGCCCAGGGGACGGTGTCGCTGATCTTCCAATCGTCAACGAGCAGTTCCATCAGTAACGCGTCCGTGACGATCACGACGAATCCGAGTGCGACGAGCACGCCCATACCGGGTACGGGAAACTTCACGCCATCCGGCACGCCGCTCCTCATTCCCGCGACCTTCAGCGGCCCGAACCAGATGCATTTCACCATCCCGAGCTCTTTCAACGTCGGGCCGGGTCACAAAGTGGCATTGAGCGTCTATTCGGTTACCGTATGCGTGCCGTTCTCGGAAGATGTTCCGTGCGACTCGAACAACCCGACCAATGCGCAGACGAACCTTAATTCTAATCAGCAGTACGACGTGTTTATCTCCGATGGCCTCTCGCTGCTGAAGAACAACTACAGCGTCAAGCTCATCGGAACGGATCTCGATGGGAATCCGTTGCCGGCTGGTGCTACAGCCTGCTCGTTCGCGCCTGAGTCAGAGGCCAACGGCGACGTTCCGCCCGGATACTCGGATGCGCTGACGACGTCGGCGCTCGATCAATTCGGCGGCAATGCGGTCGGACCGGGTCCGAACACGGAGTTCGAGATAAACAGCGGCAACGGCGGATCCGCGGGAACGGCCTGCGAGATTCAACTGAGCTACAACGGCAATATTGTCGTCGATGATAATTGGCCTGTCGCAGCAACCTACACCCCGGCGATGAAACGGCGGTTCGTGCACCGGATGCTCGCCAAGCCACCGGTCAACAAGGGCGCTGGATCTCTGGTGCCGGGTGGCTAGATCAGCGTCGCGTACAGCGTACAAAAAGAGGCCGCCCGTTGGGCGGCCTCTTCGCGTCGCGGGCCCTCCCGCGCAGATTACTCAAGGCCGCTATTGACTCCAGCTGGTCCCGTCGCTCCACTTGACAGAGAGCGCCCCGCACGAACTCGTCTGCTTCCCCGCGAACGTCACATCGTTGAAGAGGTCGAAATGATGATCGACTTGTGCGCCCGGGGCAAACGAGCCGACATCAGTCACACGGCGATAGAACTTGTTCTCGGCATTGCGGTAGCCGACGCCAAAGGTGACGCTTTTGGCGGTTTTGCTCCCGCGGTTAACGTAGACGATCTGCGTGCCGCTGGCCTGCTTGCTCAGCGGCTTCGGCTCGGTGACGAAGCAATGCTCGACGAGGATCGGGTTCGAGGCCGCCTGAGCGGGCGGAGTATTGAGCGCGGCCGCCGCCGCGCCAGCGATCGCGAGCGCGCAGAAAGCGGCAAGATATTTCACCTGGTGCATAGATGGCAGTCCTTTCTAGCTGACTGGCTGTTGGCGGGCAGGTTCGTGCAACCTCGCGGGTCGGCCTTGTGCGGGGCGCCGAACGGGTCCTGTTGAAAGCAGACGCTCTCCACCACGAAAGGGAGCAGCGAAATATGGCAGACCAGACGACAAAAGACCGAGACGGCTCGGCGTTCGAGAAGATCAGCGTTGCAGGCGAGGATCTGTTGCGCAAGGTTAAGGAGATCATCGCCGAGGGCAATGTCCGGCGGATATCCATCAAGGACAAGGCGGGAAAATCCATCGTCGAGCTGCCGCTCACTCTCGGCGTCGTCGGCGCGGCGCTCGCGCCCGTCCTGGCAGCGGTGGGTGCTATCGCCGCGCTCGTGACCGAGTGCACGATCACGGTGGAGCGCCAGACCTAAGGGCCAAGCCGTTGGCGTAGTTCGCGCTTGAGGGTCTTGCCCGTTCCCCCTTGGGCAAGGCTTCGACGAACTCGACACGCTTGGGGACCTTGAAGTGGGCCAGCCGGTCCCTGCAATGCGCGATGATGGCGCCTTTGTCAACGGTCATATCGGGTTTGAGGACGATGACCGCCGCTGGCACCTCGCCCCACCGCTCGTCGGGGAGCGCGATCACGGCGCATTCGAAGACCGCGGGATGCGCTGCGATAGCCTGCTCGATCTCAAGCGATGCGATGGTCTCGCCGCCACTGTTGATGATGTCCTTCTTGCGATCGACGATGCGCAGGTAACCGGGCTCGTCGATCGTCCCTAAGTCGCCCGTATGGAACCAACCACCGGCCATCGCGCGGCTCGTGTCTTCGGGGAGGTTCCAGTAGCCCTTAGCCACGACGTTGCTTTGAACGCAGACCTCACCGATCGACTCGCCGTCATGTGGCAGCGGCCCGCCATCGTCATCGAGAATCTCAATGCGCACACCAGGCAACGGGATGCCCGCCGTGCTCCGGTAGATCAATGACGATTCGGGCGTCACGTCGAGGCCGTGTTTGAGCGCGGCCTGGGTCAGGACGGGCGAGGTCTCCGAGAGGCCATAGCCGGCGGCGACCTGGCAGTGGGGAAGAAGCTTGCTCAGCTCACCGATCAGGGTGGGCGTTGCTGCGGCGCCGCCTATCTTGATACGCCGCAGCGACGAAAGGTCTCGCCGCGCGATGGAGGGCGAAGCCAAAAGCGCAAGAGCCATGGTCGGAACCATGAAGATATGGGTCACCTGCTCGCGTTCGATCGTCTCGAGGACTTGCTCCGGATCGAAGCGCGGCAGCATTATGTGCCGACCACCCAGCATCGTCACGAAATGCGGCGTACCCCAGCCGTTGACGTGGAAAAGCGGAATGGTGTGCAGCACAATGGTGCTATCGTCGAATCCACCCATGCCTGCCAACACATAGAAGGCGTGGAGGTAGAGGTTTCGATGGGTGAGCATGACGCCCCGAGGGCGCGCTGTGGTGCCGCTGGTGTAGAAAAGCTCCGCGATATCGTCTTCGGCGATCTGCGGAGAGACGTAGCGCGGGTCGGCCTCCCGAACGAGCTTCTCGTAGTCGTCGCCTTCGAGCCGAAGGCCCTCGTGCAGATCCGCTCCCATCAAAATAACCGTCCGTAGCTTGGTCAAGGAAGCTCTGATCGGTGAGAGCAGACCTGCCAGCGCACGATCGATGACAATCGTCGTGGCGCCAGCATCGTTGAGGATGAAAGCGATGTCAGCTGGCGTCAGCCGGATGTTGATCGGGAGCAACACCGCGCCCATCTGCGGCACGGCGTAGTAGCCCTCCAACAGGCGATGGCAGTTGAACGAGATATATGCGACGACGTCGCCGCGCGAGACGCCTCGCGCGGCTAGTCCGCTCGAAAGGCGGTCGATACGCTCGGCGAGTTGTCGGTAGGTGAGGCGTTGGTCAGCGCACACGGCGCCGATCGCATCGGGATAGAGCGTGCGTGCGCGTGTCAAGAACTCGGTGATAACGAGCGGAACGTCCATCGCCGCGGCCTTCGGCTCGTAGGTGAGCCGCCCTCTGGGCGCTCGGTTGAGACGCGCTGTGCAGCACGTCGATCGCCGATGAGGACGCTGGCCCGACAATTCCGTCTGGCGGTTATCAAAGGAGGCGCTGGCAATTGATTCCCGAGATCGGCGTGCGGGATGGGTCTCTTGCTCCAGTTTGCCCTTGGTCGCGACGGCGGAGGCGGCCTTTTTTCCTGGAGGGTACGGGGTTGGAATCACCCAAGGCCAGCCATCTCGAGATCGTTTTCTGTCGGGCTTTTTTCTTTGCTGTATCGAGGCGTATCAACGATGCGGACACGATGGCTTCCGGGCGCGGCACTGTTCCTCTCTGCTGCAATTATCATAGTCTACGGCTGTAACTCAGGATCGAGCAGTCCGAGTCTTACGCCTAACATACAAGCCAACTCTTTGCCACAATCGGCTGCGACCTCTATCCCGGTGTCCGATGTCGGCGCAGCGATCGCGCTGCCTCCGGTGGCGGGATACAACGAATCGATCACGCTCACGACAAACACTGCGCCCGCAGGTACGGTCTTGAAGCTTACGGTCTCAACGGGAGTGCCGAAGGGCGTTCCAGCCATTCCTGCAGGCTTCAAGGAGACCCAGGAGTTTTTGCATTTCGCAATTTCGTCATCCCAGAGCGTCACGCTCAATGGATTCCCCGGTTTCTCCCTGACGCTCCCGCCAGGATTGCGATGGGACGGCGGCGATTTGCATCTTGGTTTTTACGACCCAGCGAAGGGCTGGCAAGAGATCGGCGACGTCACGCTGGTGGATAGGACTATGACCTTCGCGCCCACCAGAAATGCTCTGACCCTTAAAGCAGGCACGAACTATGTCGTAGCGCCCTTTGCATGCGTCGGACCGAGTCCGACGCCGACCACGGCCTCGACAACCGTTCCCTTAGATACATCCACGGCGCTTCCGATACCGGCGTTGGGCGGCTTCTCCGGCAATTGGGCGGCTGCAGCGAACAACGCGCCGGCGGGAACGTCGGTGTTGGTGACGACCTTCTTGAGCGCCCCGGCCGGAGCCCCGTCGCCCGTTGCTGCGTTGCGCACGATGAGCGTGCCGCTGCTGGGGAAACCGCCCGTCAATAGCGTCCTATGGGTCACCTCAAAATACTCAGCTCCGGGAGCAGCAATCGCTGCAAGTAGCGCTGGATTCACCTTCGATTCGTTCCCAGCAGTTTCGATCACCTTGCCCGTCGGTTTCAACACGAGCGGCGTGACCTTCAAGCTCGAGACGTTCGACCTGACGACGGGTGCGCTGCTGGATACGGAGTCTGCTGAAAGCAGCACGGCGAGTGTGGCCAAGCCGAACATCGTGCGCGGGGGGATAGTGGAGTCATTCCCGGGCACGAATTCCCCATTTGCAATTGTTATGGCGCATACGTATATATGGGAGTTGGTGACGCAAGCCATCCCGTCGCCAACACCATCACCGACGATCGCGCCTAGCCCCTCGCCGTCACCCTCGGTCGCACCGAGCCCATCGGCGTCGGTCGGCACGATCACCGAATATGTGATCCCGTCGCCGGTTGGAACCGCGAACGACATCACGACAGGTCCCGACGGCAACCTCTGGTTCACGAGCATCAACGCGAACGTGATCACGAAGGTCACGACTGCCGGAACGTTCACGCGATATAGCGGGCCCACTGGAAACGGAGGGACCAACCACATCGCGGTGGGCTCCGACGGGAACCTCTGGTTCACCGACTCTCAAACAGCGACCATTGGCAAGATCACGACGAGTGGGGCCGTGTCGACGTATACCGTGTGTGGAGGGGCGGGCGGAGCCGCTTCTGGGATCACAAAGGGTCCCGATGGCAACATCTGGTTCACCGACAGCGACGCGCTTGGCTCGACCTGCGACGACATCGGCAAGATAACATCGACGGGTTCCGTCAGCGAGTATTCCAGCGGCTCGTCGTTCCCACATGTGCTTGTCGGCGTCACCGCTGGACCTGACGGCAACCTATGGTACGTCTATAACGGAAGCGGCCCTGAGGCAGGTGCATTTTGCAAGATGTCTACGAGCGGCACGATTGTCGCTTGCTATGCACTCACGGGGACGGGTGCCTCGGCCCTCACGGCGGGTCCAGATGGCAACCTCTGGTTCACAAACGGCTTCAATGCCGTCTGTAAGGACACTGCGACCGGGGGGACCATCACCTGTTATCCCACCCCGACAACCTTCACGGACCCGCAGGGCATCGCGGTAGGTCCCGACGGCAATCTTTGGTTCACCGAGCCGGTAGCCAACAATATTGGCAGGGTCACCACGAGCGGGGCCATCACGGAGTACGCGCTGCCAACAGGGAGCACTGGCCCCAAATACATCACCGAGGGCCCCGACGGTAATATGTGGTTCACTGAGACGGGCAAGATTGGAAAGATCGTGCCGTAGCGTAGAGCCGCCTTCTTGCGGTGGAAGGGCGTGTCGGCGGCCGTCGGCCGCTCAGTTTTTTGCCAAGTCGCGCGCTTGCTTGACTCTCCTGCGAACACGTGCTGGTCTTGTTTTGCGCTAGGCTTCGTTGGGGTAGAAGCGGAGCAGAAAGATTGAGAACCCCCAGCTTCACTTTCTCAAACCTGGCATATCGTCGGTGGGGTGCCGTTCCAATTGGTTGAACCGGCCTCACCTAGCCGATTGTTTGGAGCGCCTAGCTCAGAGGGTTGATGAAGACGTGAGCATGCCGGAGCAATTTCACCTCAACCGCCGTCGCTTTGTTGGCACTGCGGCCATAACCATTGCCGCTGCCCAACTCGGCGTGTTTGGTTGCGCGCCGAAGAACTCTTCACAAAGGAGTCCCACTATGGCTCAAACCATGACCGGCAGCGGCACGACCGCTATTCGCCCGTTTCCTCATTTAAACGTTCCAGAGACGGAACTTGTCGATCTGCGCAGGCGCATCAACGCGACACGTTGGCCCACGCGGGAATTGGTCACCGACCAAGCGCAAGGCGTGCAATTGGCGACGATGCAGGCCCTCGCGCGTTATTGGGGCACCGAGTATGATTGGCGCAAATGCGAAGCCAAGCTGAACGCGCTACCGCAATTCGTGACCGAAGTCGATGGGCAAGACATTCATTTCATCCACGTTCGTTCGAAGCACGAAAGTGCGTTGCCGCTCATCATCACGCATGGGTGGCCCGGCTCGATCATCGAGCAGACGAAGGTCATCGATCCATTGACTAATCCTACAGCATACGGTGCGAGCGCATCGGACGCGTTCCATTTGGTTATTCCGTCGATCCCGGGTTACGGCTATTCACCCGAGCCGACCACCCTCGGCTGGGATCCCGTGCGCATCGCCAAGGCCTGGGTCGTCCTGATGCAGCGCCTCGGATACGCGAAATTTGTGGCGCAAGGCGGCGATTGGGGTGCGTCCATCACGCAACAGTTGGCTTTGCTAGCGCCGGCGCAAGTGATGGGCATTCACAGCAACATGCCCGGTACCGTTCCCGCCGACGTTTTGGCGGCAGCCACGTCAGGCGGCTCGGCGCCGGCTGGGCTTGCAGGCGAGGAGTTGCACGCGTTCGACCAGCTGAAGGACTTCTATGGGAAGCATCTCGGCTACGCCATTGAGATGGCAAATCGTCCGCAAACGCTCTACGGATTGATGGACTCGCCCATCGGCCTGGCGGCCTGGATTCTCGATCACGATAAGGACAGCTACGAGATGATAGCGCCCGCCTTTTTCGGACACCCTGGCGGCGTTACACGCGACGACGTCCTCGACAACATCACGATGTACTGGCTGACGAAGACGGGAGTCTCTTCGGCGCGCCTTTATTGGGAAAATAAGCTCGGCTTCTTCAACGTTGTGGGCGTGACCATCCCGGTTGGCGTGAGCGCGTTTCCGCACGAGCTCTACACGGCGCCGCGGAGCTGGGCCGAGAAGGCGTATCCCAAACTCGTTTATTACAAGAAGCACGACGTCGGTGGCCACTTTGCCGCCTGGGAACAGCCGCAACTCTTTTGCGACGACGTTCGCGCGAGCTTCCGACCGTTACGAAGTTCCAATACGTAAGCGCAGAGTGGAGGCATTTACTTGTCGGCAGGAGGTAGCCTACGAGGACAAGGGCATGATGGCGACGATCGCCGTCAAGTAGCCTTTCCTCTAGCCGCAGATACGCTAATTCAGGGCCGTGATAGCATAGGGTTCACATGGCAACACAAATGATTGCTTTGGTTGTGTTCCTGTTTTTGGCGGAATCTCGTTTGAACTGCCCACCAGATCTACCCACACACATTACGTCTCAGGCGTGGTCCAGTATCGGGCAACTGGCGGCCCAAGGGAGGATTGAAGAGCTAAATGAGCGATGGACCGCTCTAAGTCGCTGGGAGCCCAAATGCGGCGTGGATCTCTTTAGTGGTGATAAACTATTCAACGCCGGAAAATATCGTGAGGCATTCGCTGCGTATAGCGATGAGTTTTTTCAAGGTAGCGGCGGTTCAGGTAGATCCACGATCCTTAATCCATCGTCCTACGATAGTGGAGCTTCAGAGTTCCTAGAGTCCGGGCTAGATCTAGCGGCTAAGGGCCAGTATTCTCAAGCCGCAGTAAAGTTTCATACGGCAAACAAAGCCGACCCGTACTTAGTCGAGGGCCGGTATTTCCTAGGCGAAGTGCTTTTTGCGTTAAAACAGTGGACCCCGGCGGCAGACGAATGGAGGCTCGCAATACGTAACTACGGCTACGCGGTTCCGGAGCAGTGGGAACCCCCGTTGGCAAGCGTTGCCGCCCTGGAGATGTACTTGTATCACGAGAGCCTTCATAAATAGGCAGATTCAAGAGCCTTTACGAGGTTTGCAAATGAGCGGCTAAGAGGTGGCGTAGCCAGCGAGGAGATCGATTCGCAACGGAAGGTTTGCAATTTGTTTGCCGTCGGGCCGCCGTGACTAAGGCCAAGACAACGGGGAACACGGAAACGTAGATAGAACAAGGGTTCACACAACTGATGGGGCGTCGCCAAGCTGGTAAGGCACCAGACTTTGGATCTGGCATCCGTAGGTTCGAATCCTACCGCCCCAGCATGGCTTCGTGTGATCCGGCCGACCCCGCAACACGTAGGAATCGTATGGTAGAAGAGGTCCTCAAGTGACGTCAAGCGGGCGCTCTGACGAGCAGGTCCTGGCGGCCCTTGCGCAGCGGGACCTTGCAGCGCTGGAAGAGCTCTACGACCGCTATAATAAAGTGGCCTATTCGCTTGCATATCGCATCGTCGGCGATCGCGGGACCGCCGAAGACGTCGTGCAAGATGCATTCCTCTCCGTCTGGCGTCAGGCTGCGAGTTACCGTCGCGAACGCGGCGCGCCGCGCACCTGGCTTATGTCGATCGTGCATCACCGGTCCATCGACCGCTTGCGCAGCGGGGCATCATCGTCCAACACGATCCCGTACGATCAACTGCCAGAGACCGCGCAGGAAAGCGAAAAACCCAGCATCTGGCAGCAAGCCTGGAGCCACGTGCGCGGCGACATCGTGCGCCGGGCACTCGAGCGATTGCCGGTCGAGCAGAAGAAGAGCATCGAGCTTGCCTATTTCTCCGGCTACACGCAAGCCGAGATCGCAGAACTGATGGGCGTGCCGCTTGGAACGGTCAAGGGCCGAATGCGCATCGGGCTGCAAAAATTGCGGGCCATGCTCGACGGGATGGAGATCGGAGCGTCAAGCACATGAGCGACGAGCAACACGTCGGCGACAGCGCAGGAGCGTACGTGCTCGGCGCGGTCGCACCAGAGGAAGCGCGCGACATCGAGGCGCACGCGGCGATCTGCCCGCAATGCCATCAAGAGATAACCGACCTCAAACGCGTTGTATCGGTCTTGCCGCTCGCGTGCTCGAGCGTCGAACCATCGCCGGATCTCAAGGCCCGTATCCTCGCCGCCGGCCGCGGCGAAGACCAGGTCGATGCGATCCTGCGTCGCGCCGTGGTCACATCGGCATTGCACGAGCCTAGACGCGATGTTTGGCATCGTCCATTGCCATCGTGGGCAGGCGTCGCGGGCTGGATCGGTCTTGCTGCCGCATGCGCGGTGGCGGGCATCTTCATCGGGGTCGCGGACGAACATCAGCGCATGATCTCCGCGTTGCAGGCTAGGCCGGTTACGCTCGGAAAAATCGCCACCGCACAGAACGAGGCGGCAAGTGCTCCAGCCGCGGATGTCGACAGAGTCTACCCGGTCAGCGCCAGTCAACTCGAGCAGACGATGGCTTTCCTGGGCGACTCGCAGGTCTGGGATCTTAGCTTGCGCGCAAAGGGCGCGCAGATGCCGTGCCACTGCAAGGTGATTCAGCCGGCCAAGGCCTCACACGCGATGATCGTGACGGATATGCCGATGACGAGCAACGGCATGGTCTATCAGGTATGGCTCGTGCGCAAGGGCAAGGTGCATAAGGGCGGCACCGTCATGCCGGGCAGGATGAGCGAGACCACCATCCCCATGAAAGTGCAAAGCGGCGACGTCATCGCCTTTAGCATGGAGCCGCCTGGCGGCAGCGCCGTGCCTAGCGGCCGCTTCGTGATGGAAGAGACCCTCTAGGGAGAGCCGCTCTCCGAGACCATATATAAAGAGGACTTAGACGGGGATGTCCGTTTTGCGCTCGGCGATGGGAACGTACTTCACGCCGCGTGCGCCGACGTAGTGCTCTCCCGGGCGGATGAGCTTGTTGTTCGCGTACTGCTCGATGAGGTGCGCGCACCAGCCGGCGATGCGGCTCATGGCGAAGACCGGCGTGAAGTATGCAGGCGGAATGCCCAGCGTGTAATAGACCGAAGCGCTGTATAGATCGACGTTTGCGTAAAGCTTACGCTGATCCCAGACTGCTTTCTCCATGCGCTCGGTCAGCTCTACCCATTTCGTCGAACCGGCGCGCTGCCCGGCTTGCTTGGCGATCTTCTTAAGATCGATCGCTCGCGGGTCGTTGGTCTTGTAGACGGCATGGCCGAAGCCCATGATCTTCTCGTGCTTCGCAAGTTTTTGTCCTACCCAGCCCTCGACTTTATCCATGTCGCCGATCTCGATGAGGTTGGCGATGACGCCTTCGTTAGCGCCGCCGTGCAATGGGCCTTTCAGAGTCGCGATCGCCGAGGTCACGGCACCGTACATGTCGGCGAGCGTCGCCGCCGTGACGATGGCAGCGAATGTCGACGCATTCATGCCATGATCGGCATGCAAGACAAGCGCCGCGTCAAGCAGCCTCGCTGCCTGCGGGTCGGGCTCCTTGCCCGTAAAGATATAAAGGAAGTTCGCGGCGGTCGTGAGATCGGCGCGCGGCGCGACGGGTTCAAGGCCTTGGCTGATGCGGTAATAGGTGGCGAGGATGGTCGGAAAAACCGCCGTCAACAGTTTGGATTTCTCGAGGTTGCTCTGCGGCGTGATGTCTTTAGCGGTTGGGTCGAAAAGCGCCATCGCCGAGATCGTCGTCCGGAGCACGTCCATGGGCGCGGCGGTCTTTGGCATCTCGCGCATGATGCGCACGAGCGCGTCGGGCAACGCACGGCGGCGAGCCAGGTCGGCGCGGAACGCATCCAGCGTAGCGCTGCTGGGCAACGCATGGAACCAAAGCAAATAGGCGACCTCTTCAAACGTGGAATGGTGCGCCAGATCGTGGATGTCGATGCCGCAGTAGATCAGCTCTCCGCGCTCGCCGTCGACATACGATATCTTGGTATCGCCGACGATGACGCCGCGGAGACCAGCATTGGGTTGGGGTTGCGCCGTGTCAGTGGTGGCGGTCGTCATGCTGTGCGTCGTACCTCGCTTCGCTCCTTGTGACCATTCGCGCAACGCCCGGAGGTCCACTCCAGGGAAACCGCCGAAAGGCTGCGCGAAAAGTCTTATATTTCAACGTTTCTCTCATGTCAAGGAGCATTCCATGCGCAAGAAAGTGACCATCGTCGGCGCCGGTAACGTCGGTGCGACGGCCGCGCACTGGCTGGCGGCGAAAGAGCTCGCCGATATCGTCCTCGTCGATGTCGTGGAGGGGGTGCCGCAAGGCAAGGCGCTGGATCTGCTCGAGTCGATGCCGGTGGAGTGCAGCGACGTTCACATCACTGGATCGAACGAATACTCACAGACCGCCGACTCAGATATCGTCGTCATCACTGCAGGCTTTCCGCGCAAACCGGGCATGAGCCGTGACGATCTTCTCAAAGCCAATGCGGAGATCGTTGGCGCGGCCACGGAGCAGGTCGTGAAGCTCTCCCCGAAATGCATCCTCATCATCGTCACCAACCCGTTGGACGCCATGTGCGAGGTCGCCCGGCGGAAGAGCGGGTTCCCGAGGGAGCGGGTGATCGGTATGGCGGGCGTGCTCGACTCGGCCCGCTTCTCGACCTTCATCGCGGACGAGCTCGGCGTGAGCGTGGACAACGTGAGCTCGTTCGTCCTGGGCGGCCACGGGGACCAGATGGTCCCGCTGCCCAGGTTTTCGACCGTCGCAGGCATCCCGATCACCGAGCTTTTGGATGCGGCGACGATCGACCGCCTGGTGAAAAGGACCGCCGGCGGCGGCGGCGAGATCGTGGCCCTCCTCAAGACGGGGAGCGCCTTTTACGCGCCCTCCCGGTCGATCGCGGAGATGGTGGACGCCATCCTCAAAGACAAACACAAGATATTGCCCTGCGCGGCCTATCTGCAGGGCGAATTCGGCATCCGCGACCTTTTTGTTGGGGTGCCCTGTAAACTCGGCTCCAAGGGCCTGGAAGGCATTATCGAGGTCAAGCTGACCGCCCAGGAGCAGGCCGAGCTGAAGAAGAGCGCCGATGCTGTGGGAGAGCTGATACGGGTGCTAGACAAGCTCGGATAGCGGGACATCGACCTGGTATTTGGGCCCAGCGCCGAAGGGATGTATTGCTGTCACAGCCCGCTGACCGATGTTGTCATATAGCTGATCTTCGAGCGACCCGGCGGTCATCGGCGCGATTTATGAGAGCATGATTTTCGATTCGGCCCGCCGCCCGGAGGCGAACATTTTTTGAAACGCGCAGCCAGAGAACAAGAACGCGTCCGGCGCCGCTATCAACGCAGGCGCATCCGCCTCCCCGTGACCATTCGCACCGACGATGGCGGTTCGGCTGAGGGCCTCGCCTCGGACATCAGTGCGGGCGGGATGCGGCTTTCGACCAACGCCGACTACGCTATCGGCACGCACGGCGTTGCGCACATCTCGATTCCCAGCGACGATCCGGTACGCGCCCCTATCGAGATCGTCTGGCGCGAGCCCGGCCCCGACGGCACGACTGTGTACGGCGTGCATTTTCAAAATCTCGGGTCGAGCGAGCGCTTCTCGCTCTTCGAAGCGATTTATTCGCCCTCCAACGGCGAACGGGTCTTCTCAAAATCGATCGATAGCGAGGCGAGGCCGCCGGGCGGCGAGCCGCTGACGCCCGCGCATCATGCCTATTACATGCGCGTCGTGCGCCGCATCGAGCAAGCGCACAAGATGTCGCCGCTGGACACCGACAAGCTGCTGTACGCGCGCTTGCACGAAGGCCGCCCGCTACGCGAGGCCATCGTCGAGTTCGGACTGAGCACGTACGAGAAACTCGACGAGTTCATGAGTGCCGTGTTCGGCGTCCCCTATATCGATTTGTCGCGCAATCGCCCAGACCCCAACGCCTCGGAGACCATCCCCGTCAGCGTCGCGACCACCGGCTATATCGTTCCTGTCCGCCTTGAGGACGACAAGCTCACCGTCGCCATGGCGGACCCGCTCGACCTGCCGACGCTGGATCTGATCTTGCTGCGCGCCAAGCATCAGGTCGAGATCCGTTTCGCACTCATCGAAGACGTCGAGAAGGCGATCGACGAGATCTATCACGGCACGACGCTGTACTCCGTGGACAAGCTGCTCCAAGGTCTGCCCACGGTCACAGCCGACGGCCTGGCGCAAGAAGGCACCGAGGTCGAAGACCTCGAGGCGCTGCGCAAGATGTCCGATGCGACGCCGATCGTCTCGCTGGTCGAGTCGATCCTGCGCACGGCCACCGAGTATAAGGCTAGCGACATCCATCTGGAACCCTATCACGACACCGTGCGCGTGCGCTTCCGCCTCGATGGCGTGCTGCAGGAGATCCGCAAGCTGCCGCGGCCCATCTACCCCGCAGTGGTGTCGCGCATCAAGATCATGGCGCGCATGGACATCACCATCCGCCATATCCCGCAAGACGGCCGAGCCTCGATGCGTTACCTGAAACGCGAGACGGACCTGCGCATCGCGTCGCTGCCCACCGTGAACGGCGAGAAGATCGTCATCCGTTTGCTGGAGAAGAACCCGGCCTTCAAGGATCTCAAGGCGATCGGGTTCAGCGATCACAACTACGAGGTGTTCGCCCCGCTGGTCAAACGACCGTACGGCATGATCCTGTGCTGCGGCCCGACCGGTAGCGGCAAGTCGACAACGCTGTTCGCATGCCTTCAAGAGATCAACGACGGCCTGAGCAACATCACCACGATCGAGGATCCCGTCGAGTATCGTCTGGGCGGGGTCAACCAGGTCGAGATCAACGTCAAGCGCGGCTTGACGTTCGCGTCCGTGCTGCGCTCGCTGCTGCGCCAGGACCCGGACGTCATCTACGTCGGCGAGATCCGCGACCGCGAGACCGCGGACCTAGCCGTACGCGCGGCGCTCACCGGACATCTCTTGCTGTCGACGCTGCACACGAACAGCGCGGTGCAGGCGATCACGCGACTCGTCGACATCGGCGTGGATCCGGCGCTCATCGGATCGTCGCTCATCGGCGTCATCGGCCAGCGCCTCGTGCGCCAGATCTGCCCGCGCTGCAAAGAAGAGTACGAAGTAGGAGAAGACGAGTCGCTGCTGTTGCAGGAGATGCTGCCGCTTGTCGCTCCGAACACGTTGTGGCGGGGCAAGGGATGCCGCAACTGCCACGATACCGGTTACGCCGGGCGGCTGGGATGTCACGAAGTCATCGCGGTGGACGACGGGCTGCGCAGGCTGATCGCGCGCGGCGCCGACTCGAATCAGTTACTCGACTACGTCACCGCCAAAGGATTCAACGATCTGCGCGACGATGCGCTGCGCCGGCTCATGTCCGGTGAGACCACGCTCAAAGAGGTCGTCCGCGTCACCATCTGACCCCAGGTTGCGGGGCGCTCGAAGCCTACCGCCGGCAACCCATGCAGTGGGAACGGAGCTTGGGGCGTTCACCTCGTATCTCTAGGCGATGGCTAAGGATCGTCAATTCGGTTTCCGGACGCGGGCGCTGCATGCGGGCACGCCACCAAATCCGACCACGGGCTCGAGCGCAGTGCCTATAGACCTCTCGACCGGTTTTGTCTTTGACTCGATCGCGCACGCCAAAGAGCTCTTCTCGTTGCGGACGTACGGCAATATCTACAGCCGCATCTCAAACCCCACGGTCGCCGCGTTCGAGGAAAAGATGGCAAGCCTTGAGGGCGGCCTGGGAGCAGTTGCGACGGCATCCGGCCAGGCCGCACAGCTCATTGCGCTGCTCTCGATCGCCAAGAGCGGCGACCATCTTGTCGCGTCGTCCAACATCTACGGCGGGACGATCACGCAGTTCGCGGTGACGCTGTCGCGTTTGGGCATCGAGACATCATTCGTCCGGGGCGCAGATGCGCGGGCCATGGGCGCTGCCGTCCGGCCGAATACAAAAGCGCTCTTCGTGGAGACGATCGGCAACCCGTCGGGAAACATCGCCGATATCGTGGGGCTGGCGAAGACGGCGCACGGTGCTGGGCTGCCACTCATCGTCGACAATACCTTTGCGACGCCGTATCTGTGCCGGCCGATCGAGCACGGCGCAGACATCGTCGTGCATTCAGCAACCAAATATATTTGCGGACACGGCACAGCCGTGGGCGGGGTCCTCGTCGACTCGGGCGCGTTCCCTTGGGTCGCGGGCAAACACCCACTGCTGACCGAGCCGAGCCCGAGCTATCACAACGTCCCCTTCGCGGAGACATTCGGCGAGTATGCGTTCTTGACGAGAGCGCGATCCGAGGTCATGCGCGACGTCGGAGCATGCCTTTCGCCCATGAACGCGTGGTTGTTCATCCAGGGCCTCGAGACGCTCGCGGTACGCATGGAAGCGCACGTGGAGAACGCCATGCGCATCGCGGGTTTCCTCGAGGGGCACGAAGCGGTTGCGTGGGTCAACTATCCGGGGCTGCCGTCCAGCGAATATCATGCGCTGGCAAAGCGTTACTTGCCCCGCGGGGCCGGCGGCATCTTCACGTTTGGCGTGCGCGGCGGGCGCGCGGCTGGGGAGCGTTTTATCGAAGCGTTGGAGCTATGGGCGCATCTGGCCAACGTGGGTGACGTGAAGAGCCTGGTGATCCATCCGGCCTCTACCACGCACTCGCAGCTCGGCGACAAAGAATTGGAAGCGGCGGGCATCACGCCAGACATGGTGCGCCTGTCGGTGGGCCTTGAAGATGTAGACGATCTGATCTGGGATCTCGAGCAAGGCCTGGCGGCAGCGCAGAAGGCGGCGACTCCCGCTGCGGCGCCGCAGCGCGTCGCACCCGCGACGTGATCCTCGATACCGCCGCGAAGCGGCGCGCCTTACTGGACCGGACAAGGACTGTAGCGGTGGTTGGGGCGAGCCCCAATCCCGCGCGAGCAAGTTTTTTCGTCCTGCGCTACTTACGCACGCACGGCTTCGAAGTTTGGCCCGTGAACCCGGGATACGAGTCGGTCGACGGCTTGCAGTGCTTCCCGAGCCTCGAAGTGCTGGTGGCGAAAAAGGGGATGCCGGATGTGATCGACGTGTTTCGCCGTCCCGATGCGCTGCCGGCCTTGGCAGAAGAAGTGGTAGCGATCAGGGCCAAAGCTGTGTGGTTCCAATACGGCGTGGTCAACGAAGCGGCGATCAAACGTCTTGACGATGCCGGACTGGTGGTCGTCGTCGACCGTTGTATGAAAGTGGAACACGCGAGGTTCAGCGGCGGCCTGAGCATGGCTGGCATGGACTCAGGAGTTGTGACCGCTAAGCGGCGCTCCTAACCCCTACGCGTGTGTTGGGTGAGCTCCTCAAAGATGGCGCGCTCGACCTCGCCACGGTGCTCCTTACCGTCCGCAAAGAGATATTCAGGAGCCTTGAAGATCACCCCGCCGACGCCATGATCGCGGATCTCAGCGATCGAGACCGTGACGAGCGCGCAGGGAAACGGCACGCTGCGCAACTGTTCCTTGACGATCGTCGCTTCACCGCGTACGGAAAGGATCATATCGTCGGCGAGCACTTCGAGCGCCACCTGTTTACTACCGGCAGTGATATTGCGGTGTGCGGTGCTTCGCGAATCAAGCGCCAGCGCGATCGTCTGCTCGTCTGCGGCCACGACCCAGCTGCAAAAAGACGTCGATGGCACCTGATCCTTGGAGATCGTGGCAAGCACAACTGAGGAGCCGCGCCGGAGCGCGCTCAAGAGGGCGGGGCGAATCTCATCGGCATCTGGATGTTGCATACTAGGATCTTATGTTTCTCGTTCGATGGGAAGCAACGCTGCAAGGGACCTATGCAGTCTGCCTCGTAAGGGCACTCCTTCGATCACCGGAACGTGTAAGCTCCTTAGCGCCGCGTTGTGCGGCCGTGCTCAGGAAATATTCCCTGATCTCGCTGTCTAGCACAAACCATTCACCCCGATGGTGATGGGTACGAAAGCGATCGTGAAGCTCTCCTTCGGTCCTAAACACGCCTCGTACGGCTCCCAAGATCCTGAGCTGCCGAGCCGAGGCCGTTTGCAGTTGAGAGAGTCGAGCCATCGGGTCGATCGCCCAACCGATCTTGACGAACTCACCATCCTCAATCGCGTACACATAGCCCTGTGTGTTGGGCGCCAAGATTCCGCGCTCCTCGATGGTCGAGGACAACGAATCCAAAGCCGCACCAATGCTCTTGATGATGTTCTCCAATCGTATCTGCTCGCTGCGTGTCTTGTCGATGGCATAATCTATCCTGCTTCTGAATTTCCGAAGCATATCTCTCAGAATCAAGTGGTGCGTTTCGACGTAGTCGCTGTAACATCGAAGACAGGTGCGTTTCGTCGCCATATCGTATAGAACCGTCACAAACTCCGGCATGATCTTGCGACCGGTCCCTGCTAATGTTTCGGTAAAGTCAACGTTCCACGAGAAATAGTCGAACATTTCTGGAATGATTTCGCCTAGCGCCACGCGTTCCGGGAAAGATCGAATGAGATTGCCATGCTCGCATCGAGGCCACTTCGTTTTCACAGCCCTCATATCACTCGTTTGTGGACTTTGGCGAGCGACGCGCGTATTCGAAGCGATCGCGAGGATGGGCCTTATCGTAGGCCGATTTCAGTCGGGTGAGCTCAGGCGTTATGTATATCTGGGTTGTCGTGATATTGGCGTGACCGAGCAGGCGTTGCACCTCTGGAAGGTCTGCTCCATGCTCCAATAGATGGCGGGCAAACGAGTGCCGTAAGCAATGCGGTGTTATGGCGTCAGGATTCGCTTTCTTCTTAACGCTCTTGCGCTGGGTGTTCTTTCCATCGTTGCCCTTAGGCACAAGCCCGGCCGCTCGCAATCGTGCCGTGAAGGCGTGATGTATGGCTCGGGTGGTGAGGCGATGACCAGACTTGCTGACGAAGAGGGCTTCGGTCGAGGCCGCAGATTTGACGGCTAGATACGCTTCGATCGCATGCAGTGCACTCCGATTGAGCAATGCGTGGCGTCCCCTGTTCCCCTTGCCCTTGGGTACCCAGACCCACTGGCTTTCCCGATTCAGGTCGCCCATGTTGATGTTGCAGAGTTCGAACACGCGCAGACCAGAAGCATATAGCGTCTCGAAAATGGCGCGATCGCGACGGCTCAGCTCCTCATCGTCCGGGTGCACTCGGGCATTGAGGATTGCCCAGACTTCGGATTCTTTGAGCGCCTTCGGCTTCCGGTCGTTTGGGTGTGGGAGAGCTATCTCGGCTGCTGGATTACTGTCCCGTCTTTGGGTGTAGATCAAGTATCGATAGAAGCTCCTGAGGGACGCTATCGCGCGGCGCACCGACCCCGGCTCTTGTCTGCGAATGCCGGTCAAGGTGCGGATGTAGCTTCGTATATCATCACGCGTCGCTTTGATAATGCGAGCGTCGCTGCAGTCCTTGACGAGAAACCGCGCGAAATCGTTGAGGTCCCCCATGTATACGCGAACGGTGCCCGGCGAGCGGCCGCGCTCGAGCAAGAGGTAATCCATCCAGTCCGCAACCGTTGGTGTTGCTGGTTTTGCGGGCTCGCTATGACCAGGCTGTTTCTTACGCTCTTGCATGACTTCTTAAAATAACCATTTTAAGACGCCGTAGAATTTTCCTTCACGGAACGACGGGGCTTGCGTGGCCATGCGCGCGCAGCGCTCCAACGGGAGTTCGGAGGAGCGAAGCGTTTTGGCTTATGGGCAAGAGAGCTCTTCTGCCGCGTCGAGGCAGGCTGCAACCAGTCGGCAGGCCTCGAGTGGGTTGAGTCACACAAGCAGCGTAAGTAGGCAGAACTCGTTGCGAAGCGGGGAATCAACGATATGTGGGGGTCAAGCGTTCTTTCCAGCAAGTCAGAACCGCGCGGGCGTTGACCGTCCTAGGCCTGTGTTCCATCTTCGCCGCCTGCGGTGGCGGGGGCGGCGCCGCCACAGTCGGGGCTTTGGGCCAACCATCTTCTTCTCCAAACGCTTCCCACTTCAGCACCTTGCCGCCGGGCTCAGCGCTACCCAGTGACAGCACCTGCGCGGCCGAAGTCAAAACGCGCCCAGAGAACAAAGGCGTTAACGTCACGTTCAACACGACCGTCGGTGGCCAGTCGCTACCAGGGAGCTTCTTCCCCAACTCGGACGATCCGCGAGCGGCGACGCGCATCGCCCCACGAGTGACCGGAAACTACACGGGTACCACAGACGAGATCTTGCAATGGACGGCGTGTAAGTGGGGGATCGATGAGGACGTCGTCCGCGCACAAGCGGCCATCGAATCGTGGTGGCATCAAACCGCGCTTGGCGATTGGGGCACCGACGCCAGCCAATGTCCGCCGGGTCATGGCCTCGGCGTCGATGGGACGGCGGGTCAGTGTCCACAAAGCTGGGGTATACTGCAGAACCGTTGGCCTTACGAACAAGCATCGTGGCCCGGGATCGCGCAATCGACGGCGTTCAACGCGGACACTGCGTATGCGATCTGGCGATCGTGCTATGAGGGCTACGAGCTGTGGCTCAATTCAGTCCCTCACGGCCAACCGTACGCCGCGGGCGATCAGTGGGGGTGCGTCGGCAGGTGGTACGCTGGGCGCTGGCACACGGCGGCAGCCGACGGCTATGTGGCAAACGTGCAATCGTATTTATCGCAGCGGATCTGGGAGCAGACCAACTTTCAAGAGCCGTGAGCACCATGGTCCGGCTTGTTCGAGCGCATGAGAAACTCTGCAACACGCAGTGTCAACCATCGAGGAGTGACGGACACCCCCCTCGCCATCAGGGCATTGAGAAATCCCGGCACGATCGTCCGCTTGCCGGCGAGCATCCCCTCGACCGCGCTCTTCACCACATCAGCGCTGCTCATCATGACCAAACGTTGATACGGCGTCGCCTGTTGGCCCGAGACCTTAAGGAATTCGGTCGACGCCACACCGGGTGACACGACGGTGACCCACACGCCGCTGTCGCGCAATTCGTGGCCGAGCGCCTCCGAGAAGTACAGGACGAACGCTTTCGCCGCCGAGTAGCTCGCGTAGAGCGGCGTGGGCTGGAAGGCGGCAATCGAAGAGACGTTGAGGACATAGCCGAAGCGCCGCTCGAGCATCTTCGGTAGGAAGAGCTTGGTCAGCCCGGCCAGCGTCACCACGTCGATCTGCAGCATCGCCTGTTCCTTAGGCCATGGTATCAGCGCCGACTCGCCGTACAGGCCGAGCCCAGCGTTGTTGACCAGGATGTCCACCGTCTTGCCCGCGGCCGCGATCAGGTCGTACAGATCCTGCGCGGCGCTCGCTGTGCCCAGATCCAAACTGATGGCGTAGACATCGACAGCATGCATCGCTCGGATCTCTGCCGCTAGCGACTCCAGCTGCTCGGTGCGTCGGGCGACGATGATGAGGTTTGCACCCCGCCGCGCGAACTCACGGGCGAAATCAGCGCCAAACCCGCTCGAAGCGCCGGTGACGAGCGCACACTTGCCCCTGATGTCTCGACGTGCTTCGGTTCTCACGTCCGACGCGACAACAAAATGGTGCCGGTCATCGGTCCTTCCCGGCGCGTGGCTTCCTGCTTTATGACGCGTGGAAAGAGCAGGCGCCACAACCACGCCATGCTGCCCTCTCGCCCAAGCCGCCGCGATTCCAAGAAGATAGAGCGGTATTGCTCGAGCAGCCAGCCATAGGACGCGTAGAACTTGGCCCCTTCTGCAGGCGCGAATCGGAATGGTGCCGCGCTCAGCCGCCGCGACCACGTGCGTCGCATCATCCTGATGACGAACGGTGAGACGATGTCTGTGATCCACAACTTGAAAACCGGTTGTTGGGCCAGATCCTGAGCGAACCGAGCTGCTTCCTCGCTGTCCAGGTAGACCATCAGGCCTTCAGTGATGACGAGCCCTTTGCTGCCCATGGCGCCGATCCGATCGAAGAGATTGCGTCGCGCCTGGACATCTGCGAGATCGGCGCCGATCCGTTCCACCTTGCATCGCGGCGTCTCGCCGGCCAGCAGCTGGGTCTTCTCCTCGATGGTCTGTGGATAGTCGACTTCGACCCACTGGAGGGTCGCAGGCAGCTCCATGCGGTAGGGACGCGCGTCAAAACCGGCCGCCAGGTTCACGACCAGGTCTATGCCATCGCGCGCCAGCACTTGCATCACCAGATCGTCGATCACCGCCGTGCGGACGATCATCGGCCAGCCGAACATGCGCGCGCTCGGCATGCTGTTGAGGATGGCCTCGCCGCGCTCGCCGGCAAGTCGCCGTGCCAGCGGATCGTGAAAGATCGCATCGGGCCGCTCGGACTCGATGGCGCGATACATCGCCACCCATTTCGCCGTGTCTGCGACGGTGATGTTCTCGACCGATCGAGGCTTCGCCACGTACGCTACCAGCGATCGTCTTGGCGCAAGTAGTCGGGCGGCTCGATCCCTGGGCTGTCCGACACGAGCTCGCCCTTGCGCAGTGCCAGCGGGAGCACGCCCGCCCACACGGGTGCCGCCAAGTCGTCCTCATCGTCCTCGGGAGGGCCGCTGCGGATCTTAGCCGATGCCTCCGCGATGGGAAGCTCCAGCACAAGCGTCGCGCGCAGCTCGATCTCCTTAGGAGCGCGCAGCTCGCGCCACCGCCGGGGCATGACTCGCTCGGTGAACAGGCGCAAAGCCTCGAGCTTTTGGATAGGGTCCTCGACCGCGGTCGCCCGGCCGAAAATCACCACCGAGCGGTAGTTCATCGAGTGGTTGAAAGCCGATCGCGCCAGCACGAGGCCGTCGAGCAGCGTCACCGCCACGCAGACGTCCACCCCGCTCGCAAGCGTAGTCGCCAAGCGGCTTGCCGTCGACCCGTGGACATAGAGGCGCTCGCCAGCGCGCGCGTAGCTCGTGGGGATCACGTACGGCAATCCATCCGCGACGAACCCGACGTGACAGATCAGCCCGGCGTCCAAAATCGCGTTGACGGTTGCTCGGTCGAAGTTCGCGTTTTGAGGGATGCGCCGTATCGTGGTCCGTTTCGTCTTGGGAAAGGCGTCCATGATGCGTCGCGGCTACCTCAGTAGCCGAACTGCAATCCGAACTGCGGCTTGCGGTTAGCAGCGGGACCCATCAGCGACTTCTCCCCGTAGAAGAGCTGTAAGCGCCGTGCCAATCGCACGTCGCCGTACAGATCGAGCTGCGGATACTGCGAATTGTACAGGCGCGCGTCGACGCCGAACGGCCCGAGCCCCTTCCAGACGGTGCGCAATCCGAGGTTCGAGTAGAGCACGCCGAAGGAGTACTCCAGGTTCGGCGATCCGCGCTGGTCCAGCAAGAAGTTGTAGGTCGCGCCCGAGCCGAGGCTATTAGCGCCAAAGGTGAGATGCGTGCGCAAGCCCGGCAAGACGTTGACGTTGAGGTCGCTGATCGGACCCGAGGGCAGCTTGTTCCAGTTCAAGCGCACCTCAGCGGTGGCCAGTTCGAATGGGTTGGCGTTCTTGGAGCCGCCCATGTGGTAGCTTGCGGCGTGCGGTGCCGGTGCGGTTCCCGACGGCGCGCCGCTGGCCCCCGGCGCGGGCTGGCCCGGGCCTGGGGCTTGTGCCGTCGAGACATCGCCCAGGAGCGCGTTCGCCTTGGCGATGGCCTCGCTCAGGTTCTGCACGGCGCCCTTGAGCTCGCTTTGCACCTGCGGGTCGCCCGTGATGCTCTGGATGTCGGTGGCGATCGCCTTGAGCTTCTCGCTAGAATCCTTAAGGTTGGTGGTCGCGATCACGAGGTTCGACTTCATCGAAGGGTCTGTCGCGATCGAGGTCACCGCCGCCATGGTCTTGTTCAGATTGGTAGCCGTGGCGGAAAGATTGTCGATCAGGCTCGCCAGCTTAGGCCCTTTGCCGACCACCAGCTGACGCATGCTGGTCGTCATGTCGGTGATGTTACGTCCGTTGACGGCGAGCACGTTGTTGAGCGACCCGACCAACCCGTTGACGCTTGCGACGGTCGAGTTCAGCTGCTGCCCGAGCTGGGTGAAATTGCTGTCCGCGTGGAGGATGAGCGTGTCCGTGTGGGCGGCGACGCCATTGAATCGCTGGACGATACCCGGCAGCTCGGCGTTGACGATGGCAAGCGTTTTGTCGAGGTCATGCATGCGCCTTTCGCCTTCGTTCACCAGATCGCCGATGGTGGGCGGCACGAGCCCCTCGGGCTGTTCGGCCTCGGGCAGCGGGTGTCTGGGCAGCGGCACCGCCGTCGCGAGGTGCTCTGGCGGGAATATCGTCAACGTCGACTGGCCGGTGAGCGTGGTCGCCACCGTGAAAATCGAGCCGCGATAGATGGTGTTGTCGCCATGGATGGTGCAAAAGACGCTCGCCGTCTGGTCCGGCAGCAACCGGATGGCATCGACCACCCCGACGTCGACGCCGGCAAGCTGCACTGAGGCGCCCTCCTGCAATCCTACGACGTTGCGGAAATGCACGGCGATGGTGTAGGAGTTGCGACGCAGCGAGAAATTGCCGAGCAAATACCACACGGTGAAGATAGCGATGACGGTGAGCACGGCGAAGACACCGACCTTGAACGCCGTTGTCATCGCCGCGCCTGCGCTTCCACTACTGCGTGCTCAAAGCGGGATCGGACCAACTTCGCTGCCCTCCAAGAACTGCTGGACGATCGGGTTGATGGACGACGGAACTCCTTCCCGGCGCGTACTCGATGATCGTCCCCTCGAACAGCATCGCGATGTTGTTCGAGATGGCGTAGACCGACGGCATGTCGTGCATGACGACGACGCTGGTCGCCTGCAGACGTGCCTGGATGTTCTTGATCGTATCCGTGATCACGTTCGTCATGATCGGATCGAGCCCCGTGGTCGGCTCGTCGAACAGGATGATTTCCGGCTCATTCACGATTGCGCGCGCGAATCCCACCCGCTTCTGCATGCCGCCCGACAGCTCGGCCGGCAGCCGTTCCGAGACGTCTTCGAGTCCGAGCGTCTCAAGCGTGTCGTTGACGCGTTTGTGGATCTCTTCGCGCGAGAGTTTCGTGTGCTCGCACAGCGGATAGCTCACGTTCTCGAACACCGTGAGCGAGTCGAAAAGCGCCGATGCCTGAAACGCGAAACCCATCTTCCTGCGGATCTCGATTGAGCGACCGCTCCGACCACCCGGTGATGTCCACGCCGTTGACGAAGACGTGGCCGCGGCTGGGTTGGCGCAAGCCGTTGATGACGCCGCAGGATCGTCGACTTGCCGGCGCCGGACAGCCCGATCACGGTCGTCACCTCGCCGCGCTTGAAGTCGATCGAACAGTCCGACAGCACGATCTTGTGGCCGTAGTTGAGATCGACGTTGCGCAGGCGCACGGCGATGCCATCGGACGGCGTTCCAGCAACCTCGCGCCCGTTGTCGGATGCCGTCATCGGAAAAGCACGACCGAGAGGGCGAAGTTGAAGGCGAACACGAGGATGATCGACGTGACGACCGCATGCGTCGTCACCCGGCCCACGCCGTCGGCGCCGCCCTCGGTGCGGAAGCCCTCGTAACAGGCGATGATCGCGACCACGATCCCGAAGACGGCTGCTTTGACGAGGCCCTTCTCGAAATCGTTGAAGTCCACAAACTGCTGGACCGACGTCCAGTAGACCTGAGCCGGCAGATGGATCTTGAGCTGGGCCATGTAGAAGCCGCCATACACGGCGACGATGTCTGCGAAGATCGTGAGCATCGGCATGCCGATGATGACACGCGAGCAGCCGCGGCACGACGAGCACCTTGGTGGGGCTCACGCCGATCGACTTGAAGCGCCTCGATCTGCTCGGTCACGACCATGGCCCCGAGCTGGGCGGTGATCGCGGCGCCGGCTCGTCCCGCGAAGACGATGCCGGTGAGCATGGGTCCGAGCTCGCGCACCGTGCCGAACGCCACGCTACCGCCGATGAAGCTGGCCACGCCATAGTGCACCGCCGACACCGCGGTCTCGAGCGAGATGACGAAGCCGGTGAGACCGGACGTCAATAAGATGATCGGCCAGCGACTCGACGACGAGGAAGTAGGCCTGACGGATGACCTCGCTGGGCCGGAAGCGCAGCGTGAAGATGTATCGCAGCGAGTCGAAGAACAGCAGCGTGATCCCGCCCGCATATTCGAAGAACCGCCGCGTGCGTCGGGAAAGGCCGAGGCAGGGAGCGCAGATACAACGACGCGCGCAGCACGAGCTCAGTTCTCCTCGAGAGCGCGCAGCAGCGCGCGCGCTCCGTCGAGCCGGCGCTCCGCCACCGCTCGCTCCGCGTGTCAGATTGTACTGGCGCTGATACAGGTCATCCAGCCTGCGGTCGACGTCGACCAAATGAGCCTCCGCCTCACGCGCGAGCGAATCGAAATACCGTCGCGCCTCGTTGCGAAAAGCGCGCTCGGCCGCATCGTCGCGATCGCGCTCGAGCTGGGCACGGGCGCGCAACAGCCGTCTGTCGGTGATGTGGTATCCGTCGACAAGCTCGAGCAGTGCTGAGAGGTTCATCTAAGCGCCGGCGCCTGCCTTCGAAGGCGACGGGCTTGGCGCCGAAAGGCGGCAGCGCGAAGGGCGCGAGCGCTTCCCGCTGATGCTGGCCGATCGCGGTCGATGCCCAGACTTGGCGAGCGCGATCAGGCGGTCGAGTTCGCCACGATGGAACGGCGTCTCCTCGGCCGTCCCCTGGAGCTCCACGAAACGCCCATCGCCGGTCATGACGACGTTCATGTCGACTTGCGCGCGCGCATCCTCTTCATAGCACAGGTCGAGCATCGGCCGTCTGTCGATGATCCCGACCGAGATGGCGCCGAGCCAATCGACGACCGGCCAGCCGCGCAATGTGCCCTTCTGCGCGCAGCTGCGACAGCGCGATGCACATCGCGACGAAAGCGCCGTTGATCGCGCAGGTGCGTGTGCCGCCATCGGCCTGGATGACGTCGCAATCGAGCGTGATGGTGCGCTCGCCCAAGCCGCGCAAGTCCACGACCGATCGCAGGCTGCGCCCGATCAGGCGTTGGATCTCGTGCGTACGCCCGCCGATCCGTCCCAAGGACGCCTCGCGCGGGGTCCGCTCCGCCGTCGAGCGCGGCAGCATGCGAATACTCGGCCGTCACCCAGCCGCTGCCCTTGCCCTTGAGGAAGGGCGGAACGCGCTCTTCGACCGTCGCCGCGCAGATGCACTTTGGTGTGCGCCGCTTCGACGAGCACCGAACCCTCGGCAAATCGCAGGAAGTTGGTGCGCATGACGATCGGGCGCAACTCGTCATCGGCACGCCCGTCGCTTCTCGTGGACTTCGCTGTGCGCTCACTCCACCGTGACCGTCTTGGCGAGATTGCGCGGCTGGTCGACGTCGCAGCCTTTGTGGTCGGCGATATGGTAGGCGAGCAGATAGAGCGGCACGACGTTGACGATCGGCTGCGATGAGATGATGCGTCTGCGGCACCGTGAAGACGACGTCGGCGTGCTCGATCGCCGCGTCGTCATGCGGGTTGACGACGGCGATGATGCTGCTGTCGCGCGCTTTGGCCTCGGCCATGTTGCGAGAGGATCTTCTCCTGCACGGGGCCGCGCGTCGCGATGCACGACGCACCGGCACCTTTTCGTCGAGCAACGCGATCGGCCCGTGCTTCATCTCCCCGGCGGCATAGCCCTCGGCGTGGATGTACGAG
This sequence comes from Vulcanimicrobiota bacterium, assembly GCA_963764965.1. Classification (GTDB taxonomy): domain Bacteria; phylum Vulcanimicrobiota; class Vulcanimicrobiia; order Eremiobacterales; family Eremiobacteraceae; genus JAFANK01. Next base: position 619,206 of record CAVXUM010000002.1, on the reverse strand, counting down.
ATCTCCTTCAGCTTGAGCGCGCCTTCGAGGGCGATGGGAAAGTTGACGTGTCGGCCCGAGGATAGAGCATCGTCTTGCGCCTTCGCGATAGCGCCGTGCGACTGGAGCCACCTCGTCATCTACGTTGAGCGCCTGATCCACGAGCGCGGGCAGGTCGAGCAGCGCGGCGCCGAGTTCGTCGAGCAGTCGCTTGTCGACGGTGCCGCGCGCGCGAGCGAGATGCAGGGCGAAGAGCACCATATCGACGCACTGCGCGGTGAACGTCTTGGTGGCTGCCACGCCGATCTCAGGACCGGCCTGCATGAACAGCGTCGCGTCCGCCGATGCGGGCGAGCGCCGATCCGACGACGTTGGTCACGGCGAGCAGCTGTCGCGCCGCCGGCTTTGGCCACGCGCACCGCCTCGAGCGTGTCGGCGGTCTCTCCGCTTTGCGACACCGCGACCGCCAGGCGTCTCGCTGTCGAGCACCGGATCGGAGTAGCGGAACTCCGAGGCGAGCTCGAGCTCGACCGGCACGCGCGCGAGCTGGCGGATGAGGTACATCCCATAGGCGGCCGCGTAGTACGCCGAGCCGCACGCGAACATCGAGATCTTCTTGAACGCGCGTAGCCGCTCGTCCGACATGCCGAGCTCCTTGAGGTCCACGGTGCGGTCCTCGCGCAGGCGACCGACGAGCGTGTCGCGCACGACCTTGGGCTGCTCGTACATCTCCTTGAGCATGAAGTGCTTGAAGCCGCCCTTTTCGGCGGAGCGCACGTCCCAGTTGATGTTCGTTATCTCGCGCTCGACCTCTTGACCGTCGAAGGTGGAGATCTTGGCGCCGTCGCGCGTCACGACGACCACTTCGCCTTCTTGCACGATGAGCTCGCGCCGCGTGTAGTTGAGGATCGCCGGGATGTCGGACGCGACGAAGATCTCGTCGTCGCCCAAGCCCGACGATGAGCGGCGACGCGCCGTTGCGGGCGAAGACGAGCTGATCGGGCGTCGTCGGCCGCGAGCACGCCCAACGCGTACGCGCCCGAGACGGCCTTGAGCGTCTCGCGCACCGCCGCGACCAGATCGCCGTCGTAGAACTCTTCGAGCAGGTGCGCGACGACCTCGGTGTCGGTCTCGCTGACGAACGTATGGCCCTTCTCGATGAGATCGGCGCGCAGCGACGCGTGATTCTCGATGATGCCGTTGTGGATGACGGCGATAGCGCCCTTGCAATCCATGTGCGGGTGCGCGTTGGAGTCGGATGGCCGGCCGTGGGTCGCCCAGCGCGTGTGGCCGATGCCGGCCGAGCCGTGCAGCGGACTGTCGCTGCAGCTGCTCTTCGAGGTTGGCGAGCTTGCCGACGCGCTTGCAGCCGACGCACGCGACCGCCATTGACGACGCGCGACGCCGGCCGAATCGTAGCCGCGATACTCCAGGCGGCGCAGGCCGTCGAGCAGAACGCCGACGACGTCACGAGGTCCAACGTAGCCGACGATACCGCACATAGTCTATTGGCCGCTCCAGAAAGGTCCGATCAGTGTCCTTAGCCGCTTCGACCCGGCAGCCGCGCGACCTTGAGCCGTTCGGCCGTCAGAATAGCACGCAGGTCGGAGACCGCCTGCTCGACGTCGTCGTTGATGACGCGGTAGTCGAACTGTGACAGCGCGTCGTACTCCTCTTGCGCGATGTCAGTCGCTTGCCGATGTCGATCGGCGAATCGGCGCTGGCGCTGTTCGAGGCGGCGCTGCAACTCGATCGTGGACGGCGCGGTCAAAAAGACCAGCACCGCTTCCGGATACGCCGCCTTGATGGCGCGCGCGCCGTTGACCTCCGGTTTGAGGATGAGGTCGCGCCCGCGCTGCAGCGAGTCCTCGACGAACTCGCCGCGGGGTGCCGTACAGATTGCCTGCGTACTCGCGCGTCTCGACGAACGCCCCAGCCTTCTCCATCCTCGCAAATTCGTCCCGTGTAGCAAAACGATAATGGACGCCGTCTCGCTCGTAATCCCGGGGCGGCCTCGTCGTGAACGTGACGCAGTAGGCGACATCGGGCTCGGCGATCCGCAGTCGTTCGATAACGGTATCTTTCCCGGCGCCGGAGGGCCCGGAAACGACCAGCAGCACGCTACGTCGCATCGTGGTGGTGTTTCTCATAAGATCCGTTCGGGGCTTTGCCATGCTCACGCTTGATTCTTGGCTGGTCGCTCGTCTTGCGAAGGACCTGGACGGGTTCTTGCGTGGGGCCCGGATCCAAGCGATGCAATCGCAGGCAAACGGTTTTGTCTTCTATTGTTATCGGCAGGGCAGGCACGTCGCGCTGCACGTCAGCGTGGACTCCAACGCACCCTTGGCCTGCGCGTACGAGCGCGCTGAGCCGCAAAAAGAAATCGGCACCGACGGTTGGCTCGCCTCGGTCGCGGCGCTCTTACGTGGCGCCGCGATCGACGAAGTCCAGGCCGTGCCGGCCGATCGCGTTCTGTACGTCGACATCAGTTCCCGTTCGGCGTTCGGCGTGCCTTCAGTCAGCCGCCTCGTCGTCGAATTGCAACCGCGCAAGGCAAATGCGCTCGTGCTGCGCCGCGCCGCCGACGATATCTGGGTCATCGTCGCCGCTGCTAAGCAGTTTCTGGGTAGTGATGATGCTCGCACCGTCAAGATAGGGGAGCCCTACGAACCGCCACCGGCGCGTCGAGCGCGCGTCGATCGTGCGCAGTTCATCCTGGTCGCTCGAGAGATCGCAGACGACCGCGGACGGCTGGCGCGGCTGCTCGGCGAGTTCGATCCAGACTGCACGCCGCCGTTGGCGCGCGAGGTCGTATGGCGCGTGGCGGCTCGCACATGATGCGACGACGTCTGCTCGTGCGTTACTGGAGGCTTGGCCGCCGCTGCGCCGTGAGGTGGAGGACGCGCTGGAGACGCAGACCGAGGTCTTCGTGATCCGTCGCAAGGGGTCGCTTGCAGCGTGTCATCTCGTGCCGCTGCACTGGCCGCTGGAGCCGACTCGCCCAGACTCGCAAACGCCGGCCGAGGTGGATCGCGACGACACGGTTCTCGAACGCGCCAAGACGGTCAACGAGCTGTGCGTGGAGGCGCTGCAAGCCCAGCCGCGGCGCTCGGGCCCTGTCGCGACCGTCCTGCGCAAGAAGCTTGAGACGCTGCTAGAGCGCTGCGAAGAGGAGGTGAAAGGTTTGGAGCGCGCGCGCAGCGTCGCGCTTGCCGCAGACGGTCTGCGCCACGCCGGCGACGAGATCTATGCGCACCTGCGCGATATCCCTACCGGGTGCGGATCATGTGACGACGGCGAGCGGCGAGCGCATCGGGCTCGATCCGCTGCTCACGCCCAAGGAGAACGCCGCCGACTATTTCCGCCGGTACAAGAAGGCGCGCAGCGGCTTGCCGCGCATGGATGCCAGACTGCGCGTGCTGCGCGCCAATCGTGAGTTCTGGGAGCACCTCGCCTGGGAGCTTGAGCGCGCGCAGGATCTGACGCCGACGGAACGCGAGACGCTGCTCGAGGAGATCGCCGACGCGCTTGGCATCAAAGAACCGCGTAAGCGGGTGCGGCGCGCTCGCGCACAAGAGCGCAAAGTGGATCTGGGCGGGGGCGCGGCGGCATATGTCGGGCGCTCGCCCAAGGAGAACGAGCGTCTCACCTTCACGCTTGCCGGACCCAACGACGTCTGGTTCCACGCGCGCGGCATCCCTGGCGCGCACGTCATCGTCAAAACAGACGGCGCGCCACTCACCCAAGAGCAGATCGCGTTGGCGGCTTCGCTCGCCGCCGGGAGCAGCCGCGCAGCGGGGTCGGCCAACGTCGAGGTGGATTATACCCAGCGCAAACACGTTCGCCGCCACTCGTCGGGCCGGCCGGGGCTCGTCTGGTATACGGACTTCTCGACGGTGCGCGTGGCGCCGGTGCGCAGAAATGTGTAGCCGTCCGCTAGGTCAAAGTGGGCAAGGTGGGGATGTTGCTGCGCTGGCAGGCGCGACGCAGACGCGACGAGCGCTTTGACAACGCCAAGCGTTACCGCGAGGAGTTCGGTTGGGAGCGGGCGCCGCAGTCAGAGCCGATGCAGCGCATGCGCGAGCGCTTCGGCAACTATCTCGAGGTCATCGCGTGCGGCCGGCCGTTCATCGTCGATCTGCGCGATACCGTCGTCGGCCCTGGCATCCTGTATTACGGCGTCTGGGAGCCTGAGAAATCCGAACTCTTCAGCCGTCTGCTCGAACCGGGCGACCGAGTGGTCGACATCGGCGCCAACATCGGCTACTTCACTGTCATGTTCGCCGCGGCGGTCGGCGATACGGGGCGCGTGCTCGCGATCGAACCGGATACTGACAACGTCCGGCTCCTGCGGGAGAATCTGCGCATCAACGGGCTGTCCGCGAGGACATCGGTCGTGCGTGCCGCAGCGGGGCCGCGCGCCGACAAGCTATATCTGTACTCCAAAGGTGGTGTGGCCAACCGAGGTGACCATCGCACCTTCGACGTTGCGGCGATCGGGGTCAGGCGCAAGCTGGTGCGCATGGTCGCCGTCGACGACTGCGTCCGCGCGTGGCCATCGGTGCAGACGATCAAGATGGACATCCAGGGCTATGAGAGCTTCGCACTACAGGGCATGCAAGCGACCTTGGAGCGCAACCCCGGCATCGCGCTCGTCGCGGAATTCTGGCCCTCGGAGATGCGCCGAGCCGGGAGTGACCCACACGATTTCCTACGCGATCTGAGCAAGCTTGGATTCGCTGCCTGGCGCATATCCGCAGCGACGCTCGCGCCGGTGGAAAGCGAAACGCTGGTGAGCGAATTGGAGCCCGATGGCGCATCCGCCGACCTCGTCTTCATGCGTCCGCGATTCGCTTCGCAACGCCTGCGTGGCCTACTGTGATCGCTTTCCGAAGCCGGGCAGGCGTAGGCGATCGAGCAACGACGGTGGTCCTTCTCTTTCGAACAACGCGCGCCAATTGTTGCGCGCTTGCCTGCGGGTGAGCCGCGGGTCGTAGTCCGCCACGTACCCCAGTTTGTCGAAGACCGCGCCGTGCCGGTCGGCGATCGGCACGACGATGTCCTTGGGCAGCAGTCGTTTCCACAAATCCGGCCTGCCTTGCCAGAAGTGATGCTGTGAGATCCCGGCGCGCAGCTTGTCGATGGTGTTCTCGGCGATGATCTGATCGAGCGGTCGAACGGGGCGCATGCCGAGCTCTTCGATCAGGGCGGACAGCGTGGGCTCTGGGGAGGCCACGAGCCATTCATAGCGGACGACGCCGGCGGCGAAGGGCATCCATTGCGGACTCACGCCGAGCAAGGTCGCCGCGCGCTGGCTCAGACAGTATCGCAAGAACGCCGGACTCGTGGGCGTAGCGCCCACGAGGGTCCGCTCGTCTCCATCTTCCGCGCCGACCCAGCGATACGTCGTGGGATCGTTCTGCGAGAACTGAAGGATCGAGATCAGGACGTCGAGCGGATGTCTCATCGTCACGATCTCACGAAAACCAAGTCCGTCCAGGAATTGCCGAAAGGCTGCGGTCTCTCGCAGATGCATGGAGACCACGCAAGCGGCGGGCAAGCTGTCCCAGTCTAGTTCGTTGACGCTGTGGACGGCGTATTCGGCGAGATCGAGCGCGCTCGCCAGGAGCTTGCGCAGCCAGGTGTTTCCGGTTCGTGGCGTGCAGACGATGAAGAGGCGGCTGGCCATCGGCCCAGAGTGCGGCAACGCGATTCAAACTCCTTGCGCTCGCAGCCTGCGCCCAGGAAACAACGCGGGCCGGCTTCAATCATCGCTCGTGCAGTTGCTTATCGCGACCAGTCATTCGCTGTTGGCGGTGGACAGCGAGAGCGGCGTCGCGCAGGTCATATCGCGGGACCGCGACCTCTCCTATCATGGGATCGCGCTGTCTGATGATGCCATCTTCGTCGCGGTGCGCGAACGGTTGCCCACGCCCAATGGCGAGCTGGCCAAAGAGGCGCCGGGGAAGATTTTCGTCTACGATTACGGTTTCGCCATCAAAGACGTTTTGGCCGCACCCTTTCCCATGCGCCAGCTCCATCAGATCAACCATCATGCCGGCTGTCTGTACGCCACCTGCACTTTCGACAACATGGTGGCGGTCTACGACGGCGCGACGTGGACGAAATGGTATCCGCTGCCTGACAACCGCGACGAGGATATCAACCACTTCAACTCCATCTTCGTGCGCGATGGGCATCTCTATGTGATGGCGCACAACTATAACCGTGGACCGAGCCAGGTGCTCAATTTCGATCTCGCGACGCGCCGGCATCTGGACACGTTTGACCTAGGTCACCAGGCGCACAACGTCTGGATCGCTGGCGGTGACGTCTACGCGTGCGACTCCGCCCACGGCTGGATCACGAGCCGGCGTCAGCAGATCGTGCACCAGACCGGCGGATTTCCCAGAGGCGTCGCGGTCACAAGGCGACGCTGCGTCGTGGGCGTTTCGGAGCTGACGGTGAGGAAGGATCGCGAGTATACGAGCGGCCAGCTGCTCGTGTACGCTCCCGGCTGGCATCTGCTTCGCAGCATTACCTTGGAACGCGAGGGGATGGTCCACGATCTGTGCGCACCTGGCGTGTTCGACCTGTGCCGGCCGCACGACGGCGGCAAGCGGATGCGCGTGCCCGCTCAGCTGCCTTCTCTGCGCTTCCCGGTGGAGGCGCACCAACGCCCGCTTTTCCACTTGCGCGGCGTGGTCGACCGGGTTTCAGCCGCGTTACGGTCGTTCTAGGAACATCGCATCGCCGAACGAGTAGAATCGATACCCCAACCGTACGGCTTCGCGGTAGGCGTCCAGCACCCGCGTGGTTCCCGCGAATGCGCAGACAAGCATGAGCAGCGTCGAGCGCGGCAGGTGAAAGTTCGTGATGAGCCCGTCGACGCTGCGGATGCTGTCGGGCGGGTGTATGAAGAGCGTGCTCCAGCGGCTGCCGGCGTGCGGTTCGCCATCGGCTGACGCGCGCACCGCATCCTCGAGCGCCCGCAGCGCAGTCGTGCCAACCGCGATGACGCGGCCGCGCGCCGCTTTGGTACGGCGGATCGCGTCGACCGTCTCCTGGCTGATCTCGTAGCGCTCTGCATGCATCACGTGCTCGCGCACGTCGGACGCAGCGACGGGCCGGAACGTCCCCGCACCGACGTCGAGCGTGATGGTCGTCCAGCCCACGTCCGCCGCGCTGATGTCCTCCAGGAGCTGGCGAGTGAAATGCAATCCAGCCGTCGGCGCTGCGACCGAACCCTCGCGAGCGGCGTACACCGTTTGATATCGTTCGTCCGCATCAGCAGGCGGCGTGCGGATATATGGCGGCAAAGGGACGATTCCGTAACGGGCCATGGCCGAGACCGCGTCGATGCCGAAAAAGCGCAGGATGCGCGTGCCACCAGGCGCCCAATCGAGGATTTCGATACCCTGCTCTGGTCCAAGCGTTAGGCGAGCGCCCGGCCTGATGCGCTTGCCGGGGCGAGCCATGGCGACCCAGGTATCGGGGTCGGGCCCAGGATGCAAGAGGAGCACCTGTGCCGCACCGCCGCCGCGTCGCTTGGGAAAGAACCGGGCGCGGAGCACGCGGGTGTCGTTGGCCACGAGAAGATCGCCAGGGCGCAGCAACCTCGTGAGCTGCGAGAAGGTAAGATGCTCCCGCTCGCCACGCGCCAAAAGCGCGAGCAGCCGGGACTCATCGCGGCGATGCGCCGGATGTTGCGCGATGAGCCCGGGCGGGAGCTCGTACGAATAGGTCGCGGTCGCGAGCGGGTCGAGCTCCTCCAACCTATGCCGAGCCGGCCTGCTTGACGTGCTTCAACGAAAAGATCCTAGTCATGCATTCCTTTCGCCAAGGCGACGGAGGTCTGCCGGTGTTGCAGCGAGGCCAGCTGCGTGAGCACAACGCCGGGGTAGTAGAAATCCAAGATGGCGTAGACGCCTAGACCTGACTCGGCCATGCCGCGCGCGCCGAGCTGGCACATCCCGACTCCGTGTCCATATCCTGCGCCGCTCGCGTGGATGACGCCTCCGCCGAGCGACAGCGCGAAGATGCGCGTGCTCTTGACCACCCGGTTCCCGGCTGCCAAGCGGAAGGTCGTCCCCGCGATGCTGATCGTCCCTCGGGTGGTCAGGAGCTTGACGGTCTGGAGTCTCCCTGATGAGTCCACGTCGCCTGCGCGGACATCTCGCAGCTCCCCGGCGGAGAGCGCCGGCTGCGTGATGCCACGATCGTTGAGCGAATCGACGAACGTGCTGACGGGGATGGCCGCGCTCCATTGCATGTAGGGAGATAGCGGGCAGTACGGATCGCGCACGGCCTGCAGGTATGGTTGCGGATCGTTGAGGCCATGGCCATCGGAGGTGAAGCCTCCGTCACAGGCTGAGTAATACGCTTGGGCGAGCTGGTTGCCATACAGCATGACGACCCCGCGCGTCGCGTCCACCGCGTTGACGACCGATTCTGACTCGGCCTGCACTCCGTTGTAGGCCTGGTCCTGGTCACCGGCGCGCAGATCAAAGCCGAGATCCTCGTGAGCGCCTAAGTGAGCGACCGCGTAGGTGCGCGCCACCACAGCTTGCGCCTGAAGCGCCGAGGCCGGCGTGCTGGCGGCGACCTCGCTGCCCACCACGCTGTACAGATACTGCTCCAGATCCAGCACGTTGATGACGGTCAGCGAGTTCTCGGCGTCTCGTTCGATGATGATGCTCCCGCGATACGTTTGGCCTTCCACCGTCAAGAGCAGATCCGTGAGCGGCGTGATGAGCAAGGTGCTGCGCGTCTGGATGGTCCCAGCCAGCAACAACCCGTCGGCCTGCGGTCGCACGTCGATGACGGTCGTGATGTCCGGGGTGAGCAGTGGCGAGGACCCAGCCTGGAACGGGCGCACGATGAGGCCGCCTGCGGATGCGATGACGGCCTGAAGCTGATGTTTTTGCAGCTGGATTCTCACCGTCGTGTCGGCACGCGCGCACGACAAACAGGCGAGCATGAATGCGAGCGCGCCTAGGGTTGCTACGGCGCTTGGCTTCACAGTAGACGCGGGTGCTCTTGCGCCGACGGCGCTCCTAAGTATTGCTTGGCTTTGTTCGTGGCGCGCCGGCCGCCGGCGGTGCGCTGCAGGAACCCGATCTGGATCAAGAACGGCTCGACGACGTCGACGAGCGTCCCCTCGTCCTCGTTGAGGCTGGCCGCCAACGCGGCGATGCCGACCGGCCCACCCGAGTACTGCTCGACGAGCACGCGCAAGAACGCGCGGTCGAGCGGATCCAGTCCGAGGAGATCGATACGCTCGAGTTCGAGCGCAGCCCGGGCGACATCGCGGTCGACCCTGCCGGCCGAGCGGACCTCGGCGAAATCGCGTACGCGGCGCAGCAGCCGGTTGGCGATCCGGGGTGTGCCGCGCGCGCGCGATGCGATCTCCCTGGCGCCCTCAGGCTCGATGCTCACGCCCAGCACCGAGGCCGAATGCGTAACGATGGTGCAAAGATCGTCGACGCTGTAATAGTCCAGACGGTGGACGATGCCGAACCGTTCGCGCAGCGGTGCCGTCAGCATGCCTGGCCGTGTCGTGGCGCCGATCAGCGTGAAATGCTTGAGGTTGATCTTTATGGTCTTCGCGTAGGCGCCCTTGTCGACCATGAAGTCGATCGCGTAGTCCTCCATCGCCGGGTAAAGAAACTCCTCGACGACTCGGCTGAGCCGGTGGACCTCATCGATGAAGAGCACGTCGCCGCGCTCGAGGTTCGTCAGGATGCCAACGAGATCGCCGGGGCGGTCGAGCGTCGGGCCGGAAGCCTGTCGAAAGGTGGCCTCCATCTCACGCGAGATGATATTGGCGAGCGTGGTCTTGCCCAAGCCCGGCGGTCCGTGGAGCAGGACGTGGTCGAGCGGTTCACCGCGTCGCTTCGCCGCCTCGATGGAGATCTTGAGATTCTCGACGACGTCGTGCTGTCCGACGTAGCGGTCAAAGCGGGTCGGTCGCAACGTGACGGTGATGATCTGATCTTCGATGCTTTCGCTGGCGTCGATCGCCGGGCGCTGCTCGGCGGTCGTCTCAAGCGGGGCGTCCGCTTCCGGCGCGTCGCCTTCGCCGCCTCGAACGGTGGGCTTCCTGGGCATCTAGTCGTCGCTCCCGTTGCGGCTGGCCACCTTGTGGCCCACCGGCTGTTGCCTTCGGTAGATCTCGGTCAGCAGATCCTCCGCCGTCGCGATCGCGCTGTTGTTGGCGAGCGCCTCGCGCGCCATTCGGTCTGCTTCGGCGCGCCGGTATTGCAGTTGCAGCAACACGTCCACCGCCTCTGCCACGAAGTCCGGCGTGACCTCGGGCGCTCGGCCCTCGCCCTCGCTTTGGATGAGGCCGAACCGCGCCACCTTACCCTGCAGTTTGGCGATGATGTCTTTTGCCTTCTGACCGCCGATACCCGGCAATCGGCGCAAGCTCGCCTGGTCCCCTTCATCGATGTAGCGCGCGATCTGCGCCATAGGAAGCGAGAACGCGCGGGCCGCTGTTTTCGGCCCGACGCTCGCGACGGTGAGCAGCGCCTCGAAGAACTCCCGCTCGATGGCGTTCGTGAATCCGACGTACATCGCCTGACCGCGATTGCCGTCGATCTGGATGTACGAGAAGATCTCGAGCTTGATGGGTTCGCCAGGCCCGACGCCTGAGAGCTTCTCGGCGACGCAGCGGGGCAGCAGGATGTCGTAGCATAAGCCGCCCGCCTCCACGAGCGCAGAACCCGGCGTTTTCTCACGCATGACGCCCTCGATGCGGGAGAACATCTAAGAGCCGCTCCTTGTGGTCGAGGCGGCGGACGCAGCCCGTCGCAGAACAGCGCCGTTAGCGCGCCGCGCGTGGGCGATCGCAAGCGCGAGGGCATCGGTGACGTCTGCCGGCTCTGGGCGGCGGCGCAACCGCAGCGCCTGGACGACCATCGCAGCGACTTGCTGCTTGCTGGCGGCTCCGTTGCCGACCAGCGCGCGTTTGACCGCGGTCGCGGAGTAGTTGAACACGAGCATTCCTCTCATCGCCGCCGCGCATACGAGCGCGCCACGCGCGTGCGCCATCAAGATCGCCGTACGCGGATACGCCGTCCGCGAAAAGACCTCTTCTACCACCATGACGTCAGGGCGCAGGGCGCCGATGACATCAGCGAGACCACGCTGCAGTTCCGCCAAGCGCTCGGATAGATCCATGGCGCGCGAGGGAGCGATGATGCCGCCTTCAACCAACCGCATGAGCGGACCGTCGCACTCGACCACGCCGTAACCCGTCGCGTTCAGACTGGGGTCTATGCCCAATATGCGCATGGCTAGCGGCCGCCCAAGGTCAGATCGACCGTGACGGAACCTGCCGCCGGGATCGCGCCGGCAGCGGGATCGCTGCGCACCACGTGCGCATTGGGAGGACTGCCGGCGAGCACCGTCACGCGATTCACGTGCAGCCCGGCACGCTCGAGCGCGGCGCGGGCCTCTTCGAGACTCATGCCGATGACGTTGGGAACGGGAACCGCCGTGGCCGCCGCTTGCGAGGGCTGCGGCGAGGCGCTGGCTTGCGGTTGGGGCGACGACGGCGCGGCAGCGACGACGATGTCGACCGCGGTCCCTTGGGGCGCCTGAGAATTCGCGTCAGGATGCTGGCCCACGACGGTGCCGGGTGACGTATCGCTCACCGCCGCGTGCGCGACCGCGCCGAGGGCCAGTCCCGCCTGCTCGAGCTTGGCCCGCGCGTCATCCACGCTGCTGCCGACGACATTCGGCACGGTGACCGCGTTCGGACCTGCGCTGATGTCGGCGGTGACGGTCGAGCCGGGCTGGGCATCGCTGCCGCCCGCGGGATCTTGATCGATGATGGTCCGGGCCGGGATGTCGCCGCTGGGCACGATGTTCGACTGCAGCTTGAGCCCGAGCTTGGCGATCTGCGCTTGCGCGTCGTCGAGCGTGAGCGATACGATATTCGGCACTTTGACCAGCAAGGGACCCGAGCTCACGTTGAGTGCCACCGTGCCGCCGCGCTCCACCGGGCTGTTGGGCGAGGGGTTCGTTCGCGCGACCAGTCCGCTCTTCACAAACGAATGCATGCTGGCGCCCACCCGTGCGACGAGGCCGGCTGCCGCGATCAACGCGGTAGCGGCCTTGACGTCCTTGCCGATAACGTTCGGCGTCGGAACGCGCTTGGCGCCGCTGCTGACGAACACGACGACTGGGTCGCCTGCCTTCACCCGCACGTTGGGGCCGGGATCGGATCCATCCACCAGGCCCGACGCAACAGCGGCGTCCTCGCGCTGCCGGAAGACAACGCCGTCGATGCCGATGTCGTGCAGCGCCGCCACAGCCTCGACCTGCGATTTGCCGCTGAGATCGGGCAGCACGAGGCCACGCGACGATGCTTCGCGCGCCGCGACGATAAGAGCGACGATGACGATCGCGAGCGCGCCGGCGCCGGCGAGGCTGAGGATACGGCGCATGTTCCAGGCGGGTTCGGGCTGCGGGAGATCGAGTTCGGCCCCGGCCGGCGGCAAGAGCGCCCGCCGACGCAAAAGCGCGGTCGACGAGTCGCTGCCCGAAGTTTCGTCAAGCTCCTCACCGTCGCGCCGCCCGCAGCGGCGCAGCGCGGCGAGCGCTTCACCGGCGCTCTGATACCGGTCGGCCGGTTGTTTGGCCAGCAATTTGTTGATCACGGCATCGAGCTCGGTGCTGATATCGGCGCCAGACTCTATCGCGTCGGGAATAGGCGAGTTCACGTGCGCCATCGCCACGCCGAGCGCGGTCTCAGCCACATACGGCTGGCGGCCGGTCACCATCTCGAAGAGCACGACGCCGAGGCTATAGAGATCGCTCGCAGGCGAAAGCGCGCCGCCCGAGAGTTGTTCGGGCGAGCAGTACGGGATGGATCCCATGATGGCTTCGACGCCTGACAGCGTGGCAGCGTTCGCGGCGCGCGCGATGCCGAAATCGGTCACGCGCACCACGTCGTCCGGCGTGATGAGCACGTTGGACGGTTTGATGTCGCGGTGCAGCAGGTCCGCGCGGTGTGAGGCGCCCAGCGCCAAACTGATCTGACGCGCGTACCGAACTGCGACGGCTTCGGGCAATTTGTGCTCGCGAGCGATGAGCGTGGCGAGCGTTTCGCCGGGGACGAACTCCTCAACGATGTAGTGCGAGCCGTCGACCTCGCCGACGTCGTACGTGTTGACGATGTTCGGGTGCGTGAGCTTGGCGGCGGCGCGGGCTTCTTCATAGAAACGTTGGACGAACGACTGGTCGGCGGCGTGTTGCGGGCGCAACACCTTCACCGCGACCTGACGGCGCAGCAGCAGGTCGTACCCGCGGTAGACGACCGCCATGCCGCCTTCACCGATGGCGGCGTCGAGCCGGTAGCGGCTATTGAGGATCTTGTCGATCATGGGTACAGCGGCAGCACGTTCGAGACGATCGCTCGCGCGATCGGCGCCGCCACGACTCCTCCGTAGCCCGAGTCCTCCACCACCACCGCCACGACGAGACGAGGCGCTTGTGCGGGGGCGAAGCAGACGAACCACGCATCCGGTGGCCCGCCCGGATGCGTCGCGGTCCCGGTCTTTCCAGCGACGGTCACGTTCGGCAGGTTCGCCGCGGTGCCGGTCCCATACTTTACCACCGCGATCATCATGTCGCGCATCGCCGTAGCGGTCTGCGCTGAGATCGGTTGCGTCCACACTGCCGGCAATGCGCGGATCGGCGTCTTGGCGCCATCGCGTATCTCCTTGACCAGGGTCGGGCGCATCAAGACGCCGCCATCGGCGATGGCCGAGCCGACCAGCGCCATGCGCAGCGGCGTGACCGCCAGACTGCCCTGGCCGAAGGCCATCTGCGCCAGCTCGGATGGCGACACCGTCGCAGCCAGTGGCACCTCGTCCTTAGCGGAAGGAACGGCCAGGCCGAGGTCTTCGCCGATGCGATAGCGGCGCAGATACTCGTAGAACGTGTCGTCGCCGAGCTTCACTCCTATCTGGGCGAAATCGACGTTGCTCGAGAGCGCGAACGCCCCGGTGAAGGACTGATAGCCCGTGGCTTCCTTCTCGGCGTTATGGAGCGAGAACCCGCCGATGTTGAAATAACCCGGATCGCTGAAATGGTCGTCGAGCGTGAACGTGCCGCTATCGAGCGCTGCGCTGGCGGTGACCATCTTGAAGGTCGATCCGGGCGGATATAAACCGTCGAGCGAGCGGTCGAGCAGTGGGGCATCCGCACGCACGCGCAGTCTGTTCCAATCCGCGGCCAACGAATTTGGATCGAACGTCGGCCGGTTGACGAGCGCGAGGACGGCGCCGGTGCGCGGATCGAGCACGATCGCCGCGCCGCGGATGTCTTCGGGGAGAGCCCGGTCGACAGCCATCGCGATGTCGCGGCGCAGCGTGAGGACGACTTGGCCGCCTTTCACCCGATGAGCTTGCTGACGCTGGCCGAACAGCGACGCCAGGCTCGTGGCCTCGTCCGCGGAGTCGGCGCGGGGAGACAAGATCGGATCGAGCGCCGCTTCCAGTCCGGACTCGCCATAGATGGATGAGGAGTACCCGACGATTTGGGCGAGCGCAGGGCCGGCACTATAGACTCGGCGAGAGCCGGCGCTGCGTGCGAGCGGTACGCCCGCCGCATCGAGCAGCTCGCCGCGGTCTTGGACGGCTTGCGCCCGCCGCGGATCGCCAGGCCGGTCGAGGATGGCGCTGCGCTGGACGAGCTGGACGCGCGCCTCCTGGGCCGCCAGGATAAGGAAGATGACCACGAAGGCGCAGGCGACGTTGCGCAGCCGGCGCTTCATCTCAACGGGCGGCGAGCCGAGGCCGGACATATTCCTGCAGCGAGCGCACCTCGATGGGCGTGTCGACTCGCGCTTCAAGCGCGAGGAGCAGCGCTCGGACGGTGTCGAGCGACGTGAGGCAGGCGACGGCGCTCTCCAAGGCGGCATGGCGGATGCGAACGCCGTCGGATTGCGCACTGGAATTCGGCGCGACGTTGTTGATGACCAGATCCACGCCCGCATCGCTGATGAGGTCGACCACGTGGGGCGAGCCCTCGGCGATCTTGTTCACTCGCTGCGACGTGACGCCGTGATTCTGTAGATATTCCCAAGTGCCCGGCGTCGCGAAAAGTGCGAAGTCCATATCCGCGAGCGCCTGCGCGATCGGGAGCGCCGTCGGCTTTTTCAGCGTCCGCGATCGATAGCAGGATGCGGCCGGCCGGCGGCGGCGGCGCGATGCCGGCGGCGATAAGACCGCGCAGCAGCGCGCCTGCATAGGTCGAGTCGATGCCGAGCACCTCGCCCGTCGACTTCATCTCCGGTCCGAGCATCGTCTCGATGCGGCGCAGTTTGGAGAACGAGAAGACCGGCGCTTTCACCGCGACGAAGTCCGCCGGCGGCAACAAGCCCGGTCTGGCATGCCCATGTCGGTCAGCTTCTCACCGAGCGCCACCGCTGGTCGCGGCGGCGATGAGCGGCACGCCGGTGAGCTTGGCGATGATGGGCACCGTCCGGCTCGCGCGCGGATTGGCCTCGATGACGAAGAGCTCGTCATCGCGGACGATGTACTGGACGTTGATGAGCCCGCGGATGCCCAAGCTCGGCGCCAAGCGTTGCGTGACGTCGGCGATACGTGCTTGCATGTCGGGGGTGATGTGCTGCGGCGGATACACGGCCAGCGAGTCGCCGGAGTGGATGCCGGCGCGCTCGACATGCTCGAAAATGCCGGGGATGCAGATGCGTCTCCCCGTCGAAGACGGCATCGACCTCGACCTCGGTGCCCGAGACGTACTTGTCGACGAGCAACGGTGCGTCCGGCTTGGATAGGGCGGCGCGCTCTCGGCGTACGCGGCCAGCTGCGCCTCGTTGTAGACGATCTCCATACCCCGGCCGCCGAGCACGTATGACGGTCGGACGAGCACGGGGAAACCGAGTCGACGCGCGATCTCGCGCGCTTTACGAAACGAGAGCGCCGTCTGGCCCTGTGGACGCGCCACGCCGAGGCGGGTGCAGGACGTTGTCGAATTTCTCCGCGGTCCTCGGCCAGATCGAGCGCCGCTCTGATCGTGCCCAGGACGGGCACGCCGCGCGCCTCAAGCTCGCGCGCGAGATTGATCGGCGTCTGCCCGCCGAACACCGAGCAAGCATGCCGTCGGCTCCGGTCGCGCGGACGGCGCGTTCGACCTCGTCCGCGCACGGCGGCTCGAAGATGAGCACGTCCGAGATGTCGAAATCGGTGCTCACCGTCTCCGGATTGTTGTTGACCATCACCGAAGCGACGCCCGCATCGTGGAGCGCCCACGACGCATGCACGCACGAGTAGTCGAACTCGATGCCTTGGCCGATGCGGATCGGTCCGCTGCCGACCACGACGACGCTGCGGCCTGACGGCCGGCGCAGCTCGTCTTCTTCTCCCACCGTCGCATAGTAGTACGGCGATTGCGCCGGGAACTCGGCAGCCGCCGTGTCGACCATCTTGTAGGCGTCCGCGCGCGCTGGGCAGCAGCTGCGCGCGCACGTCGGCGACGCGTGCGACCGCAGAGCCGGGCGATGGTCGAGTCGGCGAACCCGAGCAGCTTCGCCTGGCGTGACGATGGCGGCCAGGGTCTGGCCGTTTGTGCCTTCGTGCGCTCGCGCGTGCAGCCGGGTCTCCATGTCGACGAGGTCGCTGGATCTCCCACAACCAGAACGCGTCGATGGCGGTGAGCGCGGCGATCTCCTCGACGCTGCGCCCGCGGCGCAGACACTCCGCGACCACGAAGAGCCGGTCGTGCGTCGGCGTGCGCAGCACATCGTCCAGCTCGTCGTCGCTCCACTGCTCGCAGACACCTCCGGTCAGCGAATCGCGACCGATGTCCAAGCCGCGCACGGCCTTCAGCAGCGCCTCGCTGAAGGTGCGGCCGATGGCCATGACCTCGCCGGTGGACTTCATCTGGGTGCCCAGGCGTGAGTCGGCGAGCGGGAACTTGTCGAACGGCCAGCGCGGGATCTTCACGACGCAGTAATCGAGCGTCGGTTCGAACGCCGCTTTGGTCGCGACCGGTGACCGGGTTGGGCAGATCGGGAAGCTTGTGCCCGAGCGCGATCTTCGTCGCGATCTTGGCGATGGGGTATCCGGTGGCTTTGCTGGCCAGCGCTGACGACCGCGAGACACGCGGGTTGACCTCGATGATCTGATAGGCGTCGCTTGCGGGATCGAGCGCGAACTGGATGTTGCAGCCGCCCTCGATCTTGAGATAGCGGATGATGTTGATGGCGGCGCTGCGCAGGCGCTGATAGTCGCGGTCGGAGAGCGTCTGCGACGGCGCGACGACGATGGAGTCGCCGGTGTGCACGCCGACGGGATCGACGTTCTCCATGTTGCAGATGGTGATGCAGTTGTCGTCGCCGTCGCGCAGGACTTCGTATTCGACCTCCTTCCAGCCCAGCAGCGATGATTCGAGCAACACCTGGTGGATGATGCTGGCCGCCAAGCCGCTCTTGACGGTGTACGAGCAGTTCGGCCTCGTCGTGCACCGATGCCACCGCCCGTGCCGCCGAGCGTGTAGGCGGGCCGGACGATGAGCGGGTAGCCGGCGCTGCGCGCGAAGACGAGCGCCTCTTCGATGCTGGTCACGATCGCCGACAGCGGCACGGGCTCGCCGATCTGCTGCATCGCTTCTTTGAACAGCTTGCGGTCCTCGGCGAGGCGGATCGTGCGCAGCGGCGTGCCGAGCAGCCGTACGCCATACTTGCTCGAGCATGCCGCGATCGGCCAGAGCGACGGCGAGGTTGAGGCCCGTCTGGCCGCCGAGGGTTGCGAGCATTGCATCTGGGCGCTCGCGCTCGATGATGGCCTCGACATATGCGGCGTGAGAGGGGCTCGAGATAGACCGCGTCTGCCATCTCCGGATCGGTCATGATGGTGGCCGGGTTCGAGTTGACCAGCACGACGCGGCAGCGTTCTCTTCGCGCAGCGCCCGGCACGCCTGCACGCCGGCGTAGTCGAATTCGGCCGCCTGACCGATGATGATCGGGCCGCGACCCAGCGACCAGGACCGAGCGGATGGGTCGTTCGCTCATCCAGTCACGCTCACGCCCTCGCCGCTCGGGCCGCAGCGAGGCGACAAATTCGGAGAAAAGCTGCGTACGCGTCGGCCGGGCCAGGTGACGCTTCGGGGTGGAACTGCACCGACTGATCGGCAGGCGTCCTGTGGCGCAGCCCTTCGTTCGTGCCGTCGTTGAGATTGATGAGGGTCTGCTCGACGTCTGCGGGCAGCGATCGCCGCGTCGACCGCGTAGCCGTGGTTCTGCGCGGTGATGATGACGATACCGGTGCGGCAGTCTTGCACCGGCTGATTGCCGCCGCGATGACCGTACTTCAGTCTTGAACGTCTTCGCCCCGAGCGCCTCAGCGAGCAGTTGGTGACCAAGGCAGATGCCGAACATCGGGAGCTTGCCATATCCGACGGCGCGGCGCAACGTGTCGACGACGCCGCCGAGTTCGGACGGGTCGCCGGGTCCGTTGCTGACGAGACCAGGCCATCGAGCTTCAAGCGCGAGCAATCTCGTCGAAGCTTGTGTCGTATGGTATCTCGACGACCTGAGCGCCCTGTGCCGCAAGACTCTCGGCGATGTGCTCCTTTTTGCCGCAGTCCAGCAAGCCGACGCGCAGCAGGCCCTTGCCGCCGCGGGTCTCTTCTGCGCGCACCGACACCCCTGCGACGAGATCCGGCGTGCCTAGCGGCTGTTTCACGTAGTCCGCAAGCGCTGCCGCGGAGCGTTGCGATCGCCTGCTCTCCGACCGCCAGGACCGCGCGCATCGTGCCGGCTTCGCGCAATCGGGTGACCAGCGCTCTGGTATCGATGCCTTCGATCGCGCGCACGCCGCTGTTGTCGAGCCACTGCGGTAACGTGGCGCTGCTGCGGTAGTGGCTTGGATGGCGGCTGACGTGTTTGAAGACCGCACCCGCAGCGCAAATCGTCTTGTGCTGGCGCACGCTCGCGTCGATGCCGTAGTTGCCGATCAGCGGGTAACAGAACACGAGCAATCTGACCCGCATACGACGGATCGGTGAGCGCCTCTTCATAACCGGTCATGCCGGTGAAAAAAACTGCCTCTCCGCGCGAGATGCCATCGGGGCCAAGCCCGCCCTCGTACCACGTACCATCAGCCAAGAGCAGGCGCGCGCGCGCGTCGCTCATGCGATACCTTCGATCCGCGGCCGCCGCGAGCCGTTCGGGGCGCAGCTCGCCGTCGTGCATGAGCACCATGCCGGCCACGACGGTGAGCGCCGGCTTGACCTCGAAGGTCATCCCGGCAAAAGGTGTGACGCGGCCCTTCGAATGGAAGCGCTGCGGATCGACGGTCCACGGTCGCTGCACGTATAGACCGGTGATGTCGGCGGGCGAGCCCGGTTCAAGCGTGCCACCGAGCACGCGCAGCAGCGCCGCCGGATTCGCTCGAGAAGTTCTTGATGGCGGTGGCGAGTCGAGCTGCGGCAAGGCGTCGAACGTCGCCCCGATCGCGGTCTCCAATCCGGTGAAGCCGACGCAGGCGTGCGAGAGCGGAGGCTCTTTTTCGCTCGTCTGAGTGCGGTGCATGATCGCTGGCGAAGATCGTGATGAGCCCATCGGTCACCGCCTGGCGCAGCGCGGCGGTGTCGGCCGGCGTTCGCAGCGGCGGATTGACGCGCATTGCGGGCGTCGAAGCCCATCAAGCATCTCTTCCGTGCACTGCAAGATGATGCGCGGTGACCTCGGCCGAGACCTCGACGCCGACCGAACGTGCCCAGCGCAGACGCTCGACCGTCTGCGCGGCGCTCACGTGGCACAAATGCCAGGTCTTGCCCGGTCGCCTGCGCGACCATGATGTCGCGCGCGGCTATCGCCGCTTCTGACACCGCAGGTGATCCCGGCGACGCCGAGCCGGTCGCTCGTCGCGCCCTTGGTGCATCACGGCATCGTGGAAACTCGGGTCGTCGCAGTGCGAGAGAAACGGCTGGTCGAGGTCGGCGACGTAGCGAGCCGCGTTGTAGAGGGTCTTGAGCGATTTGGTCGCCGCGCCGTCGTCAGAGAACGCTACTGCACCCGCGGCAGCCATCGCGCGCAGCGGAGCGATCGTCTCGCCCGCGCGGTCCACCGTGATCGCGCCGATCGGCATAACAGCGTGGCCCACGGACCTCCGCCGCTGCGGCGCGCAGGTTGTCGGATTCTGTCAGCGCTGTCGAGCGCCGGTCGCGTGTTCGGCATCGCGGCCACTGCGGTGAAGCCGCCCGCCGCCGCAGCGGCGAGACCCGTCGCGAGCGTCTCTTTATGCGGATCGCCCGGTTCGCGAAGATGCACGTGCGGATCGATGAAGCCTGGACACAGCACCATGCCTGCGCAGTCGACGCGCTCGGCATCGGAATCGGTCGCCGACGGTGCTCCGTCGAGCAGCGCGGCGACGACACCGCGGCGCACGACGATCGTCCGGATCGCGTCGAGACCGAGTTTCGGATCGACGACGCGCGCGCCGACGAAATCGCGATTGCCGCGCGGATCGTGGTTGGTGCTCATGCGACGCGCTCCCGCGATGGCTGAGCGAGGCTGCGTTCGAGCGCGGCCATGCGCACGTAGACGCCGTTTTGGACTTGTCGCTCGATCCGGCTCCGCTCGCTGCGCACGAGCGTTGCGTCGATCTCGACGTCGCGGTTCACCGGTCCCGGATGCATGATGATGCAGCCCGGCTTGAGTTGGGCAGCACGCTTGACCGTGAGCCCGTAGCCGGCGGCGAGGTCTTGGTAGCGGCGGCATGTCGTCGCCGGCGGCTCGCTCCTTTTGGATGCGCAGGAGCATGATCGCATCGGCGCCCGGCAAGACTTCATCCAGATCGGCGCTCAACTCGGCGAAGCCCCAGCCTGGCGAGGTCGGCGGGCAGCAGCAGCGGAGGACCGCACAGCGTCACCGAGGCGCCGAGCAGCCAGGCCGCTTTGGCGCTCGAACGCGCGACGCGGCTATGACCGACGTCGCCGCTGATGACCAGCCGGCGCCCTTTCAGGTCGCCGAACTCCTCGAGCAAGGTCATCGCGTCGAGCAGCCCTTGCGTGGGATGGGCATGCGCGCCGTCGCCGGCGTTGAGGATCGCTCCTTCGAAATGGCGGGCGAGCGCGTGGGGAAAGCCCGCCTCGGAATGCCGCACGACGATCGCATCCGCGCCGATGGCGCGCACGGTCAGCATCGTGTCTTCGAGCGTCTCGCCCTTGGCCAGTGAGGAGCCTTCGGTGTGGAAATCGATCCAGGTCGCGCCCAATCGCTGCGCCGCTACGGCAAACGAGGTCGTCGTCCGGGTGCTCGGCTCGAAGAACATGCCCAGCACGACTTTCCCGCGCAGGCGCGCGTTCTCGTTGGGCACGCCGGCTTTGAACTGGCGTGCGCGCGCTATCAACGCCTCGATGAATGGTTTGTCCGCGTCATCGAGGTCGAGGAGATGTCTGCTCTTCGTCACGTTCGCTCGTAGATGGTGACGCGGTCGCCGTCGCCTTGCTCGCGACCGAGTTGCACCTCGACCTGCTCGGAGCGTGAGGTGGGGACGAAGCGACCGACGTAGTCGGGTTGGATGGGAAGCTCGCGTAGGCCGCGGTCGACGAGCACGCACAATCGGGCCACGCGCGGGCGTCCGAGATCGGTGATCGCGTCGAGCGCGGAGCGCACGGTGCGGCCCGTGTACAACACGTCGTCGACGATGACGACCTCCTTGCCGGAGACGTCGACCGATATCTGGCTGTCGGGCATATCACGCGCGGCATCGTCGTCGCGATAGATGGTGATGTTGAGAAATCCGATGGGCAGGGCGACGCCGGTGCGGGCCTTGATCTGCGCATGGATGCGGCGGACGAGGTTCTCGCCGCCCTTGCGGATGCCTATGAGGACGAGGTCGGAGGTGGCGCCGTTGGGCTCGATGATCTGCTGGGCGAGACGCTCGATCGTGCGCTGCAGCTCAGGCGACGATAGCACGACCCTTTTCTCACGTAGGGTCGTCGCGTGCGCTCCTGCCAACTGAGGTCCAGCCCTTTCCCGCTTACTCTAATGAGGTGAGGCGTTCGGAAATCTGCGCGAGGTGTGCGCGCAATTCGTGGAGCCGGGCTTGTTCTTTCTGTACGACGTCTGCGGGAGCCTTCTCGAGGAAGCCGGAGGATGCGAGTTTGCGCTCGAGCACGTCCAGCTCCGCGCGCCCTTTCTCGAGCTCCTTGCGCAGCGCGCCGCGCTCTCGGTCGATGAACGCGGCGTCCACCGGCATGAGCACCTCGATCGCGCCCATGCGCCGGGAGACAGCGTGTCGCGGTCTGCCATTGCCGGGGGTGATCGGGATGACTGCGGGAGCGCGCGCCAGCGTCTGCACAATCCCACCCTCGCGCTGCAGCAACGCGAGCAGCCCGTCGTCGGCGCCGGCGACGGTCACGTCGCGTAGCTCGCGGTATGGAAGCTTGGGCACCGCACGTAGAGCGCGAACGGTCTCAATGAATTCCAAGAGCGTGTTCATCTCGTCTCGCGCCTGCGCATCGACGCGGCCTGCGGACGGGGTGGGCCAGGGCGAACGGCCGATCCGATCCCCCTCGTGTGGGAGGTGCTGCCACAGCTCCTCCGTGAGAAACGGCATGATGGGGTGGAGCAGCTGCAAGGCTGTCGCCAGGACGTGACCGACCACAGCAGCCCTGGTTGGGCCCTTGTCCTTTGGCGATCTCGATGTAGACGTCGCAGACCTGGTGCCACACGAATGAGTACAGCGACTGCGACCATTCCGAGAAATCGTATCGCTCGGCGGCTGCGTCGACGAGTTGCACGGTCTGTGCTAGGGCGTCCATGACCCAGCGATCGGCCAGCGTCCACGCCGATTCCGGCGGGAGCGGCTGCGCACGGGAGGCCTGTAGCTGGGGAAACGTCTGGAGCGCGAATCGCACCGCCTGCCAGATCTTGTTGCCGAATTTGCGAGCGTCGTCGCAGCGCGCGATCGAGAAGCGGACGTCTTGCCCTTCGTGCATCTGGCTGACGATGGCGAATCGCGTGGCGTCTGCGCCGTAGCTGGCGACGAGCTCCATTGGGTCAAGCGAGTTGCCAAGCGACTTGCTCATCTTACGACCTTGCTCGTCCATGATGAGCGGCGTGATGAGCACTTGCGGGAACGGCTCTTCGCCCAAGAAATGCAGCCCCATCATGACCATGCGCGCGACCCATAAGAAGATGATCTCGCGCGCGGTGACGAGCAGCTGCGTTGGATACCAGGCGTCAAGCTCGGGCGTCTTGTCCGGCCACCCGAGGATGGAGAAAGGCCACAGCGCGCTCGAGAACCAGGTGTCGAGGGTGTCCGGCGCCTGCGTGAGGTGACTGTCGCCGCAGACCTCGCATTTCGTGGGCGCGGTCTCAGCGACGTTGACGTGGTCGTTGGCGCAATACCAGACGGGAAGGCGGTGGCCCAGCCAGATCTGCCTGGAGATGCACCAGTCGCGGATATGCTCGAGCCAGTCCTCGTAGGTGCGGCGGTAGCGGTCCGGGGTGAAGCGCAGCTTCCCATTGCGGGCCACCTCCAGCGCCGGCGCCGCCAAGGTCTTCATCTTGACGAACCATTGCAGCGACAGCAGCGGTTCGACGATCGTGTCGCAGCGATAGCAGGTGCCGGACGCGACGGTGTGCGCTTCTTCCTTCTCGAGGAGCCCACGTTCGCGCAGCGTGGCGACCGCGAGCTCGCGTGCCGCGAAGCGGTCAAGACCGGAGAATTGTGGTTCGACGTCGGCGGTCATCTTCGCGTCGAGACCGATCACCGACCGAGCCTCAAGACCGTGCCGCTCGCCGATCTCGGCGTCCGTCTGATCGTGGCCCGGGGTGATCTTCAGCGCTCCCGTACCGAAGTCGCGCTCGACTGCTGTGTCGGCGATGACCGGGATCGGCGCCGGTGAGAGGGGGCGCATGACAGACGTGCCCACCATTTCTTTGTAGCGAGGATCATACGGGTGCACCGCGACCGCCACGTCGGCGAAGATGGTCTCTGGGCGCGTCGTGGCCACGACGATACCTTCGCCCTTGCCGTCTGTTGCGGCGCCGGTCTGCGCGGGTCTGTAGCGCACGAAGTAGAGCTTGCCCTCGACGTCCTCGCGTTCGACCTCGCTATCGGAAAGCGTGGATTGGCAGTGCGGGCACCAGTTGACCAAGCGCAGTCCGCGGTAGATCAGTCCTTCACGGTACAGGGCGATGAAGACGCGGAGGACGGCGCGGCTGAGCCCCTCGTCCATCGTGTAGCGGTCGCGCTGCCAGTCCGGTCCGAAGCCCAGCGCGCGGAACTGCTCGTAGATGATATGGCCGTACTGTTGCCGCCAAGCGGCGGCGCGCTCGCGGAACTTGTCCGGCCCAAGGTCGTGCCGGGTCAAGCCCTCGCGCGCCAGCTCTTTTTCGATGACGTTCTGGGTGGCGATGGCGGCGTGATCCTGGCCTGGCAGCCACACCGCGTTGAAGCCGCGCATGCGATGCTGACGTGTGAGGATGTCCATGGGCGTGTAGGTCGATCCGTGACCCATGTGAGCCCGGCCCGTGATGTTCGGGGGCGGCATCGCGATGACAAAGGGTGGCTTGGAGGGATCGGGCTCAGCGTGAAAGGCTCCCTCGGCCTCCCAGCGAGCGTACCAGGCGGCCTCGAGACCTTTCGGATCGTACTTCTCTGCCAGCGGTTCGGTCATATGCTCATCTGTGTTCGGGCGCCCAGCGCAGCGCCCTTCGGGGGCAAATGAAAAGGTCGATCCCCCTTACGGTCGATCGACCAGCGAAGTCTACCGGGCCGGCTTGCGCCTAAGCGGGGACGTCCTTGCTCTGGCCCGTCGGGATGAGCACCGGTGTCTGTGCCGGCCGTCGATGACTTCCTTGTTGATGATGCATTTCTTGATGTTGGTCAGCGACGGCAGGTCGTACATGACGTCGAGCATGACCTCTTCGAGGATGGACCGCAGCCCGCGAGCACCCGTCTTGCGCGATCTGCGCGCGGTGCGCGATGGCGACCAGCGCCTCCTTGGTGAAGCTCAGCTCGATGCCGTCCATCGCGAATATCTTCTGATACTGACGCACGAGCGCGTTGCGCGGCTCGGTGAGGATGCGGCGCAGCGCGAGGCTCGTCGAGCGGATCGAGCGTGACCATGATGGGCAGCCGGCCGATGAACTCGGGGATGAGACCGAAACGCAGCAGATCCTCGGGCAGCAGCTGCTGGAGCAACCGGCTGGTCGCTTCTCGCGCTTGCTCTCGGGTACGGCGCGGAAGCCGAGGCTCTGATTGGCGGTCGCGGCCTTCGACGATCCGCTCGAAGCCGTCGAAGGCGCCGCCGCAGATGAACAACACGTTGGTCGTGTCGATCTGGATGAATTCTTGATGCGGATGTTTGCGGCCGCCTTGCGGAGGCACGTTGGCGGTCGTGCCTTCGAGGATCTTGAGCAGCGCCTGCTGCACGCCTTCGCCGGACACGTCGCGCGTGATGGACGGGTTCTCGCTCTTGCGCGCGATCTTGTCGATCTCGTCGATGTAGACGATGCCCTTCTCGGCGCGCTTGACATCGTAGTCGGCGGCCTGGATGAGCTTGAGCAAGATGTTCTCGACATCTTCGCCGACATAGCCCGCTTCGGTGAGCGAGGTGGCGTCGGCCATGGCGAGCGGCACGTCGAGGATCTTCGCCGAGGTCTGCGCGAGATACGTCTTGCCCGAGCCCGTGGGGCCGACGAGCAGGATGTTGCTCTTGTGGAGCTCGACGTCGTCGTTGCCGCCGCTTGAGGCTTGATTCGAGTTGACGCGCTTATAGTGGTTGTAGACCGCGACCGCTAGGCTCTTCTTGGCGCGATCCTGCCCGATGACGTACTGGTTGAGGATGTGGTTGATCTCTTTGGGCTTGGGGATGTTGCGCAGCCGCAGGTTCTCGTCGACGTTTTTGTAGAGCTCTTCCTCGATGATCTCGTTGCAGAGCTCGATGCATTCGTCGCAGATATAGACGCCGGGGCCCGCGATCAGCTTGCGCACCTGCTCCTGCGATTTGCCGCAGAAGCTGCACTTCAGCTGACCTTTCTCGTCCCCGAACCTGAACACGCTGTCGTATACTCCCTGCTGTTGCCCTGACGTCCGAAGCTAACTGGTCGCCGGCTTGGGCGGATTCACATCGCGCGACTGGCGACTGATGACTTGATCCACGATTCCGTATTCAACCGCCTCGGCGGCAGTGAGGTGGTAATCCCGTTCCATGTCTCGTTCGATCCGCTCGATCGGTTGCTCCGTGGTCTGCGACGTAGATGTTGGCCAAGAGCTTCGCGGGTGTTGAGTGAGATCGCGCGCGTAGATCTCGAGATCCGTCTGCCTGCCCGCCAACCTGCGAGACCCACGGTTGGTGGATGAGTATCTTCGAGTACGGGAGGGCAAAACGCTTTCCCTTGGCGCCGCCGGTGAGCAGGATGGACGCGGCGCTGGCGGCCAGTCCCGCGCAGAACGTCGCGCACGTCCGGCTTCACCAGCTGCATGGTATCGTAGATGGCAAGGCCGGCGGTCACGCTACCGCCGGGACTATTGATGTACATCTCAATATCTTTATCGGCATCTTCCTTTTCCAGGAACAGAAGCTGCGCGATGACCAGATTGGCCAGATTGTCGTCGATCGGGCCGCCGACGAAGACTATCCGTTCCTTTAACAGACGCGAAAAGATGTCGAACGCGCGCTCACCCCGAGCGGTCTGTTCGACGACCATTGGTACCAAATGTCCCATTGTGATCCCCTACGTATTAAGCGGCTGAGTAAGTGTGAAAAAGGTTGGCCTTACGCCGTGGGCGTGGGCGACGGCGGCGACGTCGCTGATGGTCGCGTTGGCGACGAGGAAGTCGAGGGTCTTGCGTCTGCTCACTGTATCCATTATCGGCCCGAATCCAGTGCTCTTGCGTAGGACGTCGATCACGACGTCCCGCGGCTGACCGTACGAGCGAGCCATCGCGTCGAGCTCCTGCTCGATATCGGCGGTGGTCACCTCGATCTTCTCGCGCTTGGCGATCTCTTCGAGCAGGAGCGCGGTCTTGACCCGGCGTTCCGCCTCGATGCGGTATTCCTTGCGCAAACCTGGCTTCATCGATGTTCCTGGCCGCGAGATACTCTTCCCACGATCTGCCGATGCGCTGCAGATGCGATTTCCCGTCGGCCACGAGGTTGTCGACTTCGCGCTCCACGAGCACCTCAGGTAGTGGCACGTCGTTGCGGATCAGCAGCGCGTCGAGCAGCTGGCGCTGCAGGTTTTCATTGCTGTTGGCTTGCGCGACGGCCTCGAGCCGGCGACGCACGTCCTCGCGCAGCGCGGCGACGTTCTCGTGGTCGGAGATCTGCTTGACGAAGTCATCATTAAGCTCGGGGAGCACCGCGCACTTGATCTCGTGCACCGTCACGTCAAAGGCTGCGTCCTTGCCGGCGAGCTCTTGCGCGCGATAGTTCGCCGGGAAGGTGACGCGCACTTGACGGTGTTCGCCGGGTTTGGCGCCGTGGAGCTGTTCGGCGAAGCCGGGCACGAAGCGATCTGCGCTGACTTCGGTCGTGTGGTTCTCGGCCGATCCACCCTCGAACGGCTCGCCTTCGATGAGGCCTTTGTAGTCCATCGTGATGGTATCGCCGTCTTGCACGCCTCGGTCCTCGACCGGCTCGAGCAGCGCTGCGCGCTTGCGCAGCGCATCTATGCTGTGGTCAACTTCTTCTTCGGACACCACGACAGAGGAGCGCTCGGCGGGTATGCCGCGATAATCGGAAAGGTTTATGTCGGGCCGGATGGCGACCTTGGCTTTGATGCGCAGGCCAAGTTGATCGTCCGAGCGATCCAAGTCGATGTGCGGGCGGTCGACAGGCTCGAGCTGGTGCTCTTTGAGCGCCTGGGCGTAAACCTCGGGCACGAGGTCCTCAAGCGCCTGGCTGTCGATGCTGCTCTTGCCGATGTGCTGTTCGAAGATCTTGCGTGGCACGTGGCCTGCGCGGAAGCCTGGCAGCTTGTAGCGGGTGACGAGTTTACGATATGCTCGGTCTTGGGCTTGCGCGAAATCTGCGAGGGACACTTCTATGTCAAGCTCGACCTCGGTGGGAGCGAGCTTGCGTACGGATGTCGTCACAGGAATGGGGTCGCGCTGCAATCCATGGGGCGCTCGGAGTTCGCTCGAAATTTTGGGCTATCCTTTGGTGGTGATCGAATAGAGGGCGGTCCTGCAACACATGGAGCGCGATCATCGGCGGGGTGGAGCGGAAGACGAGATTCGAACTCGCGACCCTCGCCTTGGCAAGGCGATGCTCTACCGCTGAGCTACTTCCGCGTGTCGACGAGTGCCGTTTCTTATGCGCACGACCCCATTATCCTTGCGGGGGAAAGCGCCGTCCCGAGCCGAAAATCGCCGCATGAGCGACAATGGATTGGTGTTTGCCGTCTTGCTTGTCGGTGGTCTCGCATTCTTGGCGATCTTCATATCGATCACGGTCACAAGTGTGCGCGAATCGGACGCGAACGATCCTCCATCTGAATTGACGCACTAGACCAGAAACCGGCTTCGAAAAAAAAGATTAATAGGGACGGGCAGTTCAAACGATTACGCGCCCGCCTGCCTCATCTTCGACAGGAGAACTCCTTTTCACCGTAGCATAGCGAGTGAGCGCCGGCCTTAAACACAAGGCGGTTGTGTCTCCATTTCGGAGGGCATTCCATGTCCACTCCCCCAGGCCAACTCTCAAGCGCAGATCAGCAAAACCGTACTTGGGCAATGCTATGTCATCTATCGGCGCTGGCTGGTTTGATCATCCCAGTCGGCAACATCATTGGTCCGCTCGTAGTTTGGCTCATGAAGAAAGACGAGATGCCCATCGTCAACGAGTACGGGAAAGAATCGCTCAACTTTCAGATTTCGATGTCGATCTACATGATCGGGCTGGGTATCGTCGCAGGGATCCTTTCGTTTATCGTAGTGGGCGTGTTTTTGTTCCCGCTCATTGGGATCATCGCTCTAGCCGACCTCGTGCTCGTCATCCTGGCTTCGGTCGATGCAAACAAAGGGATCGCCTACCACTACCCGTTCACGCTCCGTCTCATCAACTAGCCGCAACAACAAAATCAGACTGGGCAAGATAGGATTTGAACCTACACGACCTTTCGGTCACCGGATTCTAAGTCCGGCGCGTCTGCCAATTCCGCCACATGCCCGTAGTTGTGTTGTAATGGTTCGCTGTTGCACGGTGTTGGCACTGCGCGTCTATCACCGCTGCCACCTCTGAATGCTGCTTTGCCATCGCACTCTGATAGACGCGAAGGGTGGACGCTGGATCATAGTGGCTTAGTCGCTCGCTGATGGTCCCCGGATCAACGCCAGCCGCTCCTAGCAGAGTCGCAGACACGCGCGCCGCAGTTGGTGCAGCCAAACGCCGATACCCGCCTTCGTTATCGTCTTTGGGAGGAGCGACTGTGCCGGGCGGGAGATTCCACCTGACGTCGTCGTCGGTTAGTGACCGGGTGCTCGTTTGCCGACGAAGCTGCCGTTGGCTTTCTTGCCGTTGTAGCCCCATGTGCCCTGGAAGCCCATGCCGTCGGCGCTGAAATAGATCGTCATCCAGCCGGCGCCCTTTGGGCCTTCCCATTTCCCGTTCATCTTAGTGTCGCTAACCATCGTGCCGCTAATGGTGTTGAGCCCAGCGGTGCCGCGGCCGACAATCGTCGTCCCAACCTGGCTCAAAGTGATGATGCCGGTCGAAAGACCTTGGCTGGTCGTGAGCTGGACGTTGTACCCGCCGCTGACGTTCAAGGACGCCTCGGCGACGAAGGTTCCGAATGCTAGCACGGCGAGGAAGGCGATTAACGAAAACACGCTACGTTTCAAGCTAGAGTCTCCCTTCAGGAGAGCGCCGGTTGCGGGTGGCTTCTTTAAATCGTTGCGGTGGCCCCTTGGTGCGAAAAAGCGACCCCACGTCGAGGTTTGAAGCCGGGCGCAGGGACTCCTTGATGGTTTGTGGGTTCGGGTCGTGATTTGCCGCGTCATCTGTCGCCATCTGTGTCATCAAACTTTCCGAATCGCCCGCTCAAGTGACGCGATGGCGTCCGAGGGTCAGTGCGAAGATCAATGTTCCGATGAGCGCGACGAATGCGGCGGCGAAAAATGTCAGATGCGGCGATAGTCGCCACAATGCACCACCGACAATCGAAGCGGGGAAGACCGCGAGGCCGCGGGTAAAGTAATACGCCCCGACATCCACGCTCTTGCGTTCGGGTCTGGCCAGATCCACCAGTAGCGCTTTGCGGGGCGGCTCGCCGATCTCGCGCAGACCCATGCAGATGAATGCCAGCGTCAACATCGCCGGCGTGGTTGAAAGGCCAAGTACCAACGGAAAGATCGCGAAGAACGAGTACGTGGCGGTTATCCAGGGCGCGCGCCCGCGTGCATCGGCGATGCGAGCGACCGGGATATAGACAGCGATCGACGTCGCCATAGCGAGACCGATCAGCAAACCGAAGACCGTGGCTGAGACGCCAACGATTTGGGTGGCATAAAGCACCACGAAGACCTCACCAATCCCCTGGCCGAAGCGCACAAATATGTCTGCCAGCAGCAGCTGTTTGAGCCGCGGATCTAGCTGTGTGACATCGTTGACGCACTCGGCAAGCGAGAGCTGCGTTGACGGTTGAAACCGGTACCATAACAGCTGAATGATAACTGCGGCGATAGCAAGCGCGATGCCGATCACGATGCCGAAACGAATACCGCTGAGCAGACCGAACGCGCCTATCAACATGCCACCAAGCGCCGGCGCCACGATGATAGGGATGCGCCGCACGATCGATTGATAAGCAAAGGCCATGCTCCTCTGGCCTTGTTTGAGCGAGTCTGCGACGATCGAGAACGTCGCGGGCAGCGAGAAGCTTTGCCATGCCATGACGAGAGGCAAGGCGACCAAGAGCAGCCACCATCGGGTGGCTAGCGCGAAGACGGTATATCCGGCCAAGGCGAGGACGTTAAACAACAAGAGCGAGCGTTTGGGGCCCAGACGCGCGGTGAGCACGCCGCCAGGAAACTGATAGACGGCGTCGAGGAGGTCTTTAAGCGCGCCGTATGCAGAGACGGCCAGCACCGAGCCGCCGAGCGCGATAAGGTAGTTGGGGACGTAGCGAGCCCACAGCTCCTCGCCCAAAGCGATGAAGAAAATTGCACCGAGCAGAACGCCAAGGTTGCGCCGGTGCGCCCCCGCAACTGCCGAGTCCGCGTCCACCTTTATTGCGCGATCGTTTTGCAGTATTCGTAGAGCGCGTCGTACATAGGGAACTCCACCGACAGCAACGCGTGGTCGTCTGGAAAGCGCGTGCCCCACAGCGCGTGAAAGCCCGACGCAATGGCATGCAGTCCGTGCGACTCTTGCGCGAGCTCACGGTCATCGGTGTCGGCCGCGCGCACGATGAGCGCCAGGCGCGCGAGGGCGGGATCGGTCAGGTTATATTTCGCAAGAAAAGCATCGAACGAGCAGAGCGCTCCCTGATGACCAAGCTCGACGTTGGGGATGTCAAAAGGTATGGCACCGGTGCTTGCGGCGATCGCCTCGACCTGATCTCGAGGCACATAGCGGATTTGAGCTGTTGGGTCGATGAAGCGCTTGACGA
Organism: Vulcanimicrobiota bacterium; assembly: GCA_963764965.1. Lineage (GTDB taxonomy): Bacteria > Vulcanimicrobiota > Vulcanimicrobiia > Eremiobacterales > Eremiobacteraceae > JAFANK01. Next base: position 587,615 of record CAVXUM010000002.1, on the reverse strand, counting down.
GCCAGGCGCATGCGATACGATCGACCTTGGCATGCTCCCGGGTGATGAACGTTAGGGGCATGGTCGGGGCCTCCGGGGCGACGCGGATCTAAGTGGACGGTTCGCTGCGGACCTGCAAGAGATTGCGTACCGAGCCGTCAGGCGAGGCGAGGCGGGCGAGCAAGTCTGCCGTGCGCCACTCCTCGTCGCTGTCGACAACGCCATGCAACAACATCGTGTCGCCCAACGCATCGACCCAGATCGGACGCTGCGAGAGGATAGGATCGCCAGCGATCGCGTCCTTGAGTTTCTCGGTGGGGATGAGCGTGACCGAGAGCGGCCCTGTGATCTGTCGGACGACTCGGCCGGCAGCGACCGCAGCGCCGGTCACCACGCGGGCAGCTTTGCCGCCTTCGCGTACGGCGATATCTTGGAGGGTTGAGAGGTTCCGCGCTGCGCGCCGGTTCAGCTCGCGGCGCGCGGGCTTGGGAGCCATCGCGTAGCCAGAGACGAGGCCGAGGGCGGCGGCGGCGATGAGGCCCCAGGTGTCGCGTGATGTCATGGCGGGCCTCCTACGTTCTTAAGATGAGAGTGTGCGTCGTGAGGGACTTGAACCCACAACCAACGGATTAAGAGTCCGCTGCTCTACCATTGAGCTAACGACGCATCATCGCGGCTAAACGGGTTCGAGCTTGGGTGCGACCGTTCTTGCCGAGCCACCAGGCGGCCGATGAGTATCCTTAGGAAGATATGTAGCATCCATGGCCACGCAGTCCCCACCCATCACCGTTCCCCTCGCCGGTCAGGCAGCAAGGCCGCGGCGTAGCAATATCCCATTGTTCCTCGTGACGACGACCGTCATGATCGGCATGAGCATGGCGATCATCGACGCGTCCATCGTCAACGTGGCGCTCGACAAGATGGCGGGGAACCTCGGTGCTTCGATCGATGAGATCGGCTGGGTGGCAACCGGCTACATCCTCTCAACCGTCATCGTCATGCCGCTCAACGGATGGCTGACCGCTGTCCTCGGACGCCGAAATTTCTACGCAGCGAGCATCACGATATTCACGATTGCCTCGCTGCTCTGCGGCACGGCGACCAATGTCTGGCTGCTGGTCTTCTATCGTGTCCTGCAGGGCATCGGCGGCGGCGCCCTCATGCCCACGGCGCAGGCGATTCTCTTCGAGTCGTTCCCACCCGAACGGCGAGGCCAATCGATGGCGTTCTTCGGCCTGGCGGCGATGGTCGGGCCGGCGCTAGGCCCGACGCTGGGCGGATGGATCGTGCAGAACTACACCTGGCCGCTTATCTTCTACATCAACATCCCGCTTGGGATACTGGGGTTCTTCATGACGCTGGCGTTCATCGAAGATCCTGAGTACATAAAGAAGCCCGGAGGCGCGGCTGACTGGCTCGGTTTGGGAGCGATGGTCGTGGGCATCTCATCGCTTCAGTACGTCTTGGAGCGCGGCGAGCACGACGACTGGTATAATTCGCCGCTGATCATCACGCTCACGGTCGCTGCTGTCGTCTCGCTCGCCTTCTTCATCTACCGAGAGCTGCGCGACAAGCACCCGTTTGTGGACCTACGGGTCTTCAAATCGGAAGCCTTCGCGGTGGGCAACGTCGTCGGGTTGGTGACCGGGTTCGGTCTTTTCGGGCTCAATCTCGTGTTGCCGCTGTTCGTGCAGATCGTGCTCGGTTTCGACGCGTGGCAGACAGGTCTTACCCTTCTGCCGGGAGCGCTCGCGACTGCGGTCGGCATGCCGATCGCGGGCAATCTCGTCAATCGGATCGATGCCAGGATCTCTATAGCGTTCGGCCTGGTCACCTCAGGTATCGCCGCGTGGTGGTTGGGCTCGTTCAGCCAGCAGGCAGGTTACTGGGATATCTTCTGGCCGCGCTCGCTCTCCGGATTCGCGTTGGGTTTCATCTTCGTGCCGTTGTCTACCGTTATGCTGGCTGAGATCGCAAAGCGAGACCTTTCAAACGCGACGGGCATTTCGACGCTCGTGCGCCAGTTAGGAGGCAGCTTCGGCATCGCGATTCTCACCACGCTGCTCATTTGGAAGCAAAAACACGTCTTTGCCGACCTAACGGCAAGCGTTACCCAGTCGCACTATGCTGTGCATGCGCTCATCAATCAGTCAGCAACGCAGATGGACGCGGTCCGGCAGCTCGCTGGGATGTTGGCCCAAGACGCAAGTCTGATCTCGTTCAACTTCTTGTTCCGGCTCTCGGCGATAGTCTTCTTCGCCTCAGTCCCCTTCGTGTGGTTCTTGCCTAACGTCAGGGCGAAACCCGAGCGGGCCGTGCCAGCGGAGTAGATCCGTCAGCGACTCTTAAGCCGAGCGCTTACCACGCGGCCAAGATAGCCGCCGATGAGTCCGCAGACGACGTCGATGGCGTTGAAGATCAAACCCTCTTGCGACCCGCCGATGTCCTGCCCAATCTCGATTGCCAGGCTGTATATGCCGACCGCCCCGGCGACGGTTAAAGCAGATGCCGGGCGCCCTGAAGCGTCAAGCGCGCGGCTGAGGAGGTAACCGACGAGGGCGAACGCGACGACGCTGTACGACTTTCGGACGAGGATTCGAAAAGGACCCGGAGGTGTTGTGAGATTGTACACCTCATCGCTGAGGGCGATGATGAAGAGACCCAGCGCGACGGCGATCGTTAGCGTCCACCACAGAGCCGGCTGACGCCTGGCGGTCTCGTCGGGCACCTTCGTTGTCCTCTCGGTTGAAATGGAGTGTGCCCCGCCCGAGACTCGAACTCGGAACCACCCGGTTAAAAGCCGGATGCTCTACCGTTGAGCTAACGGGGCATGTCTCGCGCCTAGAGGGGCTCGAACCCCCAACCCCCAGATTCGAAGTCTGGTGCTCTATCCAGTTGAGCTACAGGCGCACGTCGAAACGGGTAGGTTCGTTCCAGCCTTTGGGGTGAATGAGGGGTTTCGAACCCCCGACCTTCGGCTCCACAGGCCGACGCTCTAACCAGCTGAGCTACATTCACCACGGATAACCGGGCTCGACATTTCTCCGGTGGAATTTCAGCGACCTTTGGGTGGTGTCGTTGAAGTCGAAGAGTGATGCGTAAAAAATTCTTCGCGCCCACTGGGGCTCGAACCCAGAACCTGCGGCTTAGAAGGCCGCTGCTCTATCCAGTTGAGCTACAGGCGCACATCGCATCAGAAAGAATATCGGGCGGACAGGGATCGAACCTGCGACCTCCGCGTCCCAAACGCGGCGCTCTACCAGGCTGAGCTACCGCCCGTCAAATAATTATTCGCTTCACGCGTCCTCCGCCCAATCTGCTGGCGCCGTCTTTCGTCGGTGGCAGTTGGCACAGCGCACATCGCATTTCGCTATTTCCGCCTTGATCTGTTGCCAAGCAAAGTCTGGCGAACCATAGTCGAGATATCTGCTCTTCTGCGACCTCGTACGTGATCGAACTCAAGCACGACTGGGTCGGTCTCTCCACAGTCGACGCATGGATGCGTCACTAAGATAGAGCTTTCGATGCTTTGTGTTCGAGCGTTACGTCAAGCGTTTGATCGGCCATGCGACCCTGATTGTGCCGCAGTCTGTATCTCTTATAGTGCAACTTGCGAGTAGTCGCGCTGCCACTACGCAATGACACTTTGGACACGGTTCACCCGTTGAGCTACGTCGCCTGGAGAGGCTGCAAGCGGCTTGGAACAGCTCACACTCGGGCAGCGCTGTCTATTTGGGTGGCATCCCGCGAATCGGCTGCGAAAAGTACGATCTGAACGCTCGAGTATGGCTTGCGGCCATGCACATCCTTCACGCACACGTATTCGATTGTCAAGGGTCTAGGAAGTGTGAAAGCTTTCGTTTGGTCGGATACTATCGGACGAGCGGCTGAAGCATGGCTTTGAGCGCACGGACAGCGCGCCCACGATGGGAGACCGCGTGCTTTCGCGCCGCGTCAACTTGTCCGAACGTCGCCTCATACGGTGGATACCAGAAGATAGGATCGTAGCCAAAACCGTTGTTTCCCAAGCGACGTGGAGCGATAAGCCCCTCCACTTCGCCGCGCGCGATCACCGGCTGATAACCGGGAACCACAAGCACGCACACCGAGACAAATCGGGCACCTCGGTTGCGGCCTTCCACTGCCCGCAGCACGTTCTCGTTTCGCTCCGGCGACAGCGCTCCGACTCGTGGCGTACGAGCCGACCGTACGCCAGGTCCCCAACCCATCGCCTCGACCTCTATCCCGGAATCATCTGCCATCGCGGGCCCGCCGACGATATCCGCGAGCGCTGCTGCCTTGGTGACCGCATTCTCCTCATAGGTCTCACTCGAGCTCTTCAACGTCCGGGTATGATGCATCCGCAATGACAACAGTGGGCATGAACGATCCCCACAGCGTCGCAGATCTCGTTGAACTTGTCGAGGTTCTTGGTAGCCGCGATGATCGGCACATCGCGATCCAAGCGGATCAGTCGCCAATCCTGCCCTGACCGATTCACAGCCACGAGCTAGTCACGCTGCAAGCGCAGCACCGCCATGAAGGCCTCCTGCGGCAGCTCCACGCTGCCGACTTGCTTCATGCGCTTCTTGCCCTCTTTTTGCTTTTCCAACAGCTTGCGCTTGCGGGTGATGTCGCCACCATAGCACTTCGCCAGCACGTTCTTGCGCATCGCCTCGGACCGTCTCTCGCGCGACGATCTTGTTGCCGATGGCCGCCTGGATCGGCACGTCGAACATCTGGCGCGGGATGACCTCGCTCAGGCGCTCCGCCAGCATGCGGCCCCAGTGACGCCGCCTTATCCCGATGGATGATGAACGACAGCGCATCCACCGCCTCACCGTTGAGCAAGATCTCGAGCTTCACAAGCTCGCCTGGCCGGAAGCCGATCATCTCGTAATCCATGCTCGCGTACCCTTTGGTGCGCGATTTGAGCTGATCGAAGAAATCGATGATCACCTCGGCCAAGCGGAATCTCATAACTGAAGATCACGCGCAGAGGCGAGATGTAATCCATCGACTGCATCACGCCGCGGTGCGTCTGGCACAGGTCCATGATCGCGCCGATGTGCTCCGCGGGCGAGATGATCGAGCAGCGCACGTACGGCTCCTCGACGCTCTCGATCTCCGGCGGCGCCGGCAGCTTGGCCGGATTGTCGATGACGAGCTGCTCCCCGGTGACGGTGTTGACGTGATACACAACCGAAGGCGACGTCGCGATAAGCCCAAGCCCGTATTCGCGCTCCAACCGCTCCTGCACGATCTCCATGTGCAGCAGCCCCAAGAACCCGCAGCGAAATCCAAACCCGAGCGCAACCGACGACTCGGGCTCGTAAGCCAGCGACGCATCGTTGAGCTTGAGCTTCTCCAACGCATCGCGCAGATCGCCGTACTCAGACCCCTCATTCGCATACAAGCCGCAATACACCATGGGCGTGACCTTGCGATAGCCCGGCAGCGGCATGTGCGCCGGATGATCCGCGTCGGTGAGCGTGTCGCCGACCGCGATCTCCGACAGCGATTTGATGTTGGCGATGACGTAGCCGACGTCGCCGATCTCCAAGCTGTCTGCCGGACGCATGCCCGGACGAAACGTCCCCACCTCGAGCACTTCGAACACCAAGTCGCCCGCCATCGACCGGATGCGCGTGCCCGAGCGCAACGTCCCATCGAACACCCTCACGTACGCGATGACGCCGCGATACGCATCGTAATGAGAATCGAACACCAACGCACGCAGATGCTCGGGGCTGCCCTTGGGCGGCGGGATCCGCGTCACGATGGCCTCGAGGATCTCCTCGATGCCGATGCCTTCCTTGGCCGACGCCTTGATCGTCTGGTCAGCCTCGATGAGCAACGTATCCTCGATATCCCTGGCCACCGACGCTGGGTCCGCCGACGGAAGATCGATCTTGTTGATCACCGGGATGATGGTGAGCTTGGCCTCGCTCGCCAGGTAGAAATTCGCCAGCGTCTGCGCTTCGATGCCCTGCGAGGCGTCGACCACGAGCAGCGCTCCCTCGCATGCCGATAGCGAGCGCGACACCTCGTACGAGAAATCGACGTGCCCCGGCGTATCGATGAGGTTGAGCTCGTATCGCCCGCCATCGCGTGCTTTGTACTCAAGGGTCACAGGATGCGCTTTGATCGTGATCCCGCGCTCGCGCTCGAGATCCATCGAGTCGAGCGTCTGCTCTTGCATATCGCGCGCGGCCATCGTGCCGGTGAGCTCGAGCAGCCGGTCGGAGAGCGTCGTCTTGCCATGATCGATGTGCGCGATGATGCAGAAGTTGCGCACGTGGTCGCGAACGCGCTCAGATGGCGCACGATGGGACATACCGCTAGAGTACGGGGAAGTTCGCCAGGCGACCTGGGGGACAAAGCACGCAACGAGGCATCCGGTGATACGTTATCATCCGGCAAGGTTGGGTTCCAACCCGGAGATGAGCCGTCGTGACCTAAGCTGCATGCCTGCCTGGCCGCGGGGTCAAGAGTGCCGGAACCGCTGGTGGACGCTAGAGCGTGACTAGTGGGTGAGGGCGACGTCCTTGACGCTGCCGTTGAGATACGGCGTTGGGTTGATCGGCCTGCCCCACAACTCGAGCTGGTAGTGCACGTGCGGGCCGGTCGCAAAACCGGTGGCGCCCACCGTGGCGATCTGCTGACCCTTCTTCACCGTCTCGCCTGCGCTGACCAGCAAGCGAGAATCGTGTGCGTACATCGAGCGCAACCCGTTGCCATGGTCGATGATGACGCGATATCCAAATCCGCCATACCAACCGGCCTCGACGACCACGCCGGCAGCGGTTGCATAGATCGGGGCGCCGTAGTCGTTGACGATATCGAGACCTTCGTGGAAGCCATAATCAGGCGAGGATCGGTAGCCAAAACCGGAAGACACATACCCTAACGTCGGCCACATGGATGGGATCGCTGCCAGGTACCGGTCGCGAACCAGCTCGGCGGCGATCTTCGCCTCGGCCACCGTGCGGATGCGCGACTCGAGCGCCGATGTCTGCCGCCCCGTCTCGTCCACCGCGCTTGTCAGCGACGACAGGTCAGCCGCTTCAGCAGCAAAACCCAGCCCGTCGACGCCGGCCAGCGAGTGCATCCACAACGTCAGCTTGCGCCATGAGGATAACCGGCTCGGCGCGATCACCCCGAACTGCTTCGGCGCGCCGGCCACGGCCTTGCGGCTTTTCAGATGCGATGCGCTCTTAGGAACGATGACCTTGGTGAGCCGATGGATCTCCTCATCATCTCGCTGCAGCTTGCCCACACGCTGCCAGAGCATGTTCGTCTGCTTGGAGAACGCGCTCAGCTGCTGGCGCTGATGGGCCTCGACGGCTTGCAGCGCCCGGACGCGAGCCTCGGCGGCGTGCACCTCGGCGAAATGTGCGAACAACAATACTGCGCCCAGCAAGAACGCGCTGATCGCGGCGAGCGCAAGATGCCGATGGGAGAATTCCAGTTTATAGACCGACTCGGCGTGATGCGGCACGATCTTGATGAGCACTCGGCGATACGGGCAGAACAACCAGCGGCTGAGCTTGCTCAGCCGGCCCTGACCGCTGACCGGTTGATCGCTTGTGGTCTTAGCCGCCTCGGGCGAGTTCGATGGCTCGACGCTCTTCGTCACTCAGTTCCTTATCAGCGGCGTAGCCGCGTATCGCTTTCGCATAGGTCCTCACTTCCTCGCGCGAATAGATGCTCGAAACGAGAAATCCGCTGCCTTGCCCGTCGACCACGGCCAGGGCGTACGAGAGTTCGGAGCCGACGTCGGGAAAGGCGTTGAAGCGCACAAACCCGACTCGTTGCAAGCTGCGCGCCGCGTTCGCTTCGAGAGCATCGATCCGGCTGCGCAAGGCGGCGATATCCTGGGGGTTGGCCGCCGTTTTGTATCTGTCGCCGGCAGAGCGCGCTGGTGCGAAGGCTCGGCGGGCGATGACGAAGTGGTAGACGATCGCGATGGTTATCGCGGCAACGAACGACATCGCGAAGATGGGAGATGTCAGGCCGCTGCCGAGGTTGGTCAAGAACGTCGAAAGAGCGTCGTTCATGACGCTAGCCCCGCAGATTCGTACTGCACCTTGTCACTCCTCCCCGACGGCCGTCACACGACGTGCGGGATGTCTTGCGAATCGCCTCGTGAAGCTGCGTCAAGCGGCGCATGATGGGCGGAAATATAGCGAGACCCGAAGAGGGAGGCTCGAGCCAGAGCGCTCCGCGGCACTCGAGAGGTTCCGCATGCCGCTGCTACCTTCCGGTCCTGACGGGGTTAACAGATTCTCGTCGCGCGGACCCTGACCGTCAACGCCTCCCACAGCAGTCGTCCATGCGTGCGACCGCGACACGAACTTCAAGCGCTGGCACGGGCTCGACCTTCAGATTTAGGCCGCTCGATGTGGCTTGTGGCGGAGAGGGAGGGATTCGAACCCTCGAGGCGGTTTAAGCGCCTACACGCTTTCCAGGCGTGCCTGTTCGACCGCTCCAGCACCTCTCCACGGTCATCAAGCAAGCAGGGTTCACGTGAGGGTAGGTGCTTCCTCCCGTTCACGAGTGAACGCGTCCTTCGCAATCACGTTTCGTCGCAGCGGCGCGATCATCGAAGCGATCTGGCGGAGAGGGTGGGATTCGAACCCACGAACGGGTTTTAGCCGTTACTCGCTTTCGAGGCGAGCGCGTTCAACCAGCTCTGCCACCTCTCCACGGTTGATCTATGTCTACTGCCACGCGACAATTGATGTCTGTGTTGCGTTCCTCACAACTCCGCGCTACGTTTTTCGCGAAAGAACGCGCGCAATTGCTCGGCCGCTTCTTCTTCCCGTACTCCTTTCACGACCTCGATCCGGTGGTTCAGCCTCGGATCGTTGACCAAGTCATACACGGAGCCTGCGCCTCCGCCTTTTGGATCAGCACACGCATATACCAGACGATCGATGCGTGCCGCCACGCACGCCGCCGCGCACATGACGCATGGCTCTTTGGTGACGTAGAGCGTCGCGCCCGTCAAGCGCCAGCCGCCGCGTCGCGCCGCTGCCTGGCGCAACGCCACCATCTCCGCGTGCGCCGTCGGATCGTGATTGGTTTCTTTTTGATTGAATCCGACCGCCGCTATTGCTCCATCGATGACGACAACGGCGCCCACCGGCACGTCGCCGCGTTCCTGGGCGATGGCGGCCAGCGCCAGCGCTTGGCGCATGTACTCGTCATCCACGGCTGATCTCGTCGTCCTCTCACCGCGCGCCCGAGTGGGCTCGAACCACCAACCTTCGGCTTCGGAGGCCGACACTCTATCCAATTGAGCTACGGGCGCATGCGGCGCATCGCCCTCAGCCGGCGATGCGTCGTCGTCTTTTCGTCTGCCTCGGGCAAGAATCGAACTTGCGACCAAGGGCTTATGAGTCCCCTGCTCTACCGCTGAGCTACCGAGGCATGAGCGCGGCCACCCTCTTCGCCGTTGTGAGCGAGCTCGCTGGCTGTGAGGGTAGCCGCCTTGACAGTCCTCGCGCTCGGAGGGACTCGAACCCCCGACCTCCAGATTCGTAGTCTGGCATTCTAATCCAGCTGAACTACGAGCGCACATGTCGCTGTCCGTCGTGCTCGACGCGTCGTGGCGGAGAGAGAGGGATTCGAACCCTCGATAGCGCCTTTACAGCACTATAACGGTTTAGCAAACCGCCGCCTTCAGCCAGCTCGGCCATCTCTCCCCGGGCGAACGCTAGTCTACCACAGGGTAGAAATAGGTTCAACCCACAGGCCCTGGCTTCTTCTCACATTCGCCGCGCTTATTCGACCACAGTCGCCGCTGCGCGCCGCTCGTAGAGGCCTTCGATGATCGATGCCACGGATTGCGCCGCTTGCGGATGGGCGAGGCTGCGGGCGCTACGGCGCATCTTCTCAAGCACCGCAGGCGAGGCAAAGAGCCGCTCTAACGCCTCGGTCAGCTCGCGCGACTTCTCCACCCGAATGCCGACGCCGCGTTCCTCGAGGTAGCGCGTGTTGCGCTCCTCCTGGCCGGGCAGCGGTCGCAGCATGATGATCGGCAGCTCTGACACGAGCGCCTCGGAGCTCGTGAGGCCTCCGGGCTTGCTGACCAAGACGTCGGCTGCGCGCATATAATCGTAGACGTTCTGGATGAAGCCCGCGACCTTCACCCGGTGGCGTAGGCCTCTGGCGACTTCCTTGAGGCGCCGCTCGAGCCCGTGATTCTTGCCGACCACCACGACGATCTGCATCTGCGCGTCGAGCGCATCCATCGCGATCAACGCTTTCTCGAGCGGTCCGATCCCAAGCCCGCCGCCCATCAACAGCAGCGTCGTCACGTCCGGCGCAACGCCGATGCTCTGCCGCGCCCGGCGCTTGGTCGTCGGCACCGCGAAGCGGCAGTCGATCGGAATGCCGGTGACCATCACCCGCTGCGCGGCGACGCCGCGAGAGATGAGCGTCTGACGCATGGCGGCCGTCCCCACGGCGTACTTGTCGATGTTGCGGTGGATCCAAAACGGATGCACCACGAAATCCGTGACGATGCCGACGACCGGCGGTGCGTCCGCGAACTCGCGCTTGTACTCCGCCATGACGCCGCACGGAAACGCGTGCGAGCACACGACGACGTCGGGCCGCAGTTCCATGACGAAGTGGCGCAGGTTGAGCGCGGTGTAGCGGTGCAGCCAGGTCTTGAAGGCGGAGATCTTTGTGGCGCGCTCTGCCTGGTCGTACGCGAACTTATAGAGCTGGGGCAACAGCTTGACCATGCCGATATAGCCGTTGCTCGCCACGCGATGGAAAACCGTCGAGGCGTATCGGTAGGAGTCGACCACCTCGCAGACGGCATTGGGCACGCGCTCGACCAGCGCGGACGAAACGGCTTGAGCGGCCGCGGTATGCCCTTCGCCGACGCTGGCGGACAGGAAAAGCACGACCGGTGCTGCCGCCCGGCCGCGCGCTGCCACCGTGCTTGGCTGGACGGCTATCTAGCTCTCCTCGTCGGTCGTAGCCGCCTGCTCCAAGAAATCCTCGAGGATCTCTTGCGCGAGCGCCTCATCCCGTAGCAGCACGCCGACGTCATCCGTGACGATAAACTCATCCTCAGATTCGCAATAGCACACCGCATACCGTATGGTCGAGTCCGAATCCTCAACGATGCCGACGACCTCGAATTCCTGCTCATCGACCGTGCCCGCCGGATCCGGGAGCTGTCGCTCGACGACGATGGTGTCTGCGATTTCGACCCGTTCTGGACTCACCGTGCGGCCGTTGTGTCCGTGATCCGTCGCTTCGTGCTCCATGGTCGCCTCTCTTTCCGCGCGCAGCCGGCCTTGCGGCTAGTGAAGGTATCTGCGCTCGGCCGCCTGCTGCTCTTGCAGCGTCCGGGAGAACTGATGTCTGCCGCCGCCGCGGTAGACGTAGTAAAGATAGTCTACCTTAGCGGGGTGGAACGCGGCAAGCAATGATTTACGTCCGGGGTTGGCGATCGGCGTCGGCGGCAACCCGGTATGCCGGTACGTGTTGTAGGGGCTATCAAGCGCAAGGTCCCCGAAGGAGAGCGCCGCCTTGTGGTGTGGCAGCGCATATTCGATCGTCGCGTCGATCTCAAGCGGCATGCCGCGATGCAGCCGGTTGTAGATGACGCCGGCGATCACCGGCCGCTCGTCGTCCACCTTGCCTTCACGTTCGACCATCGAAGCGATGGTGACGATCTGTGGAATGGTGAAGCCCAGCTTGCGGGCGAGCTGAGCGTGATGCGGCGGCAGTTCTCGCATGAACTGTTTGGTCATCAGCACGGCGATCGCTTGCGGGGGCGCGTGACGCGGGAAGAGATAGGTGTCCGGGAACAGGTAGCCCTCCAGGCCGCGCGTGCGCGCGCCGTCGATATCCAGATCCGTGCGGCTGACCTCGAACAAAAAATATGCAGGTTCGCCCAGACCATGTTGTGCCAGACGAGCCGCGATCTGCGTTGCCGTAAATCCCTCGGGGATGGTGACCCATACCGCCGATGGATGACCCCCTGACTTGAGCACGAGCGCGACCTCGGCAAGATTCTCGTTGGGGGCGAAATCATACTCAGCGGCTTGGATGCTGGATGTGAGCTTTTGGGCGCGCAAATAGAGCGACAGCGCCGTCGCCGAGGAGACAACTCCCTCTTGCTGCAGCTGAGCGACGATCTCATCGATGCCTGCGCCCGGTGCGATGTCGACCGTCGTCGGGGCGATGGGAAGCCTGCGATCGCCATACACGGACCAAGCCACAAAGCCGAACCCGGCTGCGAGGACGAGCAACACGAACGCGAACGCCGTGCCGATACGCCGGCTGGTCACGAAGCGCCCTGTCTTGCCAAATAAGAGTTGAGGATCTCCACGGCTGCCAACTCGTCTATGTGGCGTCTTCGCGTGCTTCCGGAAACGGGTAATTCGCGCAGCTTCTTGGCCGCTGCGGCCGTCGTCAAGCGCTCGTCCACCGCGATGACCTCGCCGTCGAAAGCGGCTTCCAGCTCGCGCACAAACGCCGCGACTTTGAGCGCCTGCGGGCCTGCCGTGCCGTCCATACGCATAGGATTGCCGACAACGATGCGCCCGGCGCCGCGCTCGCGGGCCAATTCGACGATCGCAGTGATGTCTCCCGACCAGCTCGTATGCTCGATGGTGGTGAGCGGCACGGCTGGAAGACCCGGCGCTTCGCAGATGGCGATGCCGATCCGAACGGAGCCGTAGTCGATTCCGAGCACCGCCTCGTTCATGCCTTGCGCGCGGTCGATCGCGCGAGCCGCGAGCCGTCTCCCTCGACCGACAACGACTTGGAACGACGCCCCATCTGGTACTCAACCAGCGCCCTCGTCACACGGTGCAATGGCGCGTGACCCTCCGCACTGCCGACGCTGCCTAACGGTGTGTCGCATAGCGCTCGCAGCTGCGCGAAGTGGGCTGCGCTCAGCGAGATCAAGCCTCCCGCTGCGGCTGCTGCCTGGCGATCTGCGCGCAGCTCGCGCGTGCACGCCGTGCACAGCAGCCCCCCGGCTTGGGGCGATAGATGCGCGCGCCCACCGGAAAGTGGACGATGCCCGAGCATGGCGCCGCAGCGGGCACACGCATCCAACTCCGGCGCGAAACCCAGCGCGTTCAAGACGCGCAGATCGGTGGCCGCCAACAAACGGTCGCGGTCCACATGCTGGGCGAGCGCGTCTTGGAATTCACACAGCGTCTCGTACAGCTCGGGCACGGCCAACCCTGGCTCGCACAGCGCGTCGATCGTCTCAGCCACGTACGACGCAGCCGCGTACGCATCGGGATCGACGAGCTGTTCCCAGATCGCCTTGATGGTGTTGACCGACGTGATGACGTCAAGTGACTTGCCCTCGTGGAGCATCAGCGCCACGCGCGTGAAGAAGTCGAGCCGCGCGCCGAATTTGCTCTGGGTCTTGCGCGCCCCCTTGGCCACGGCGCTCTGCTTGCCGCGCTCGCGCGACAACAGCGTGACGATGCGATCCGCCTCGCCCAAAGGGCGCATGCGAAGCACGATAGCTTCGACCGAAAAGGATTTCACAAAGGATCGATGCGGCGGTTGCCCGTTTAGGCCGCGCCTACCGGTTCCCGCCCCGGGTTCTTGCCTTTCTCGAAGCTCTCGCCGGTGAAGGGCGACGACAACAGCTCCCCGAGCGAGGTGACCGTGTGCGAGCCGTCCGGCTTGCAGCGTATGATGAGCATCTTGGGCGAGAATTCGCTGAGCACCTGACGACATGCTCCGCATGGGAACACGCCCTGGTCGTCTGCGCCCGCCACCGCGATCGCAGCGACGCTGCGCGCGCCCGCTGCCGCGGCGGCCCCGAGCGCGACCCGCTCGGCGCACATGGAAAGCCCGAGCGACGCGTTCTCGACGTTTGCGCCCGTGAAGACCCTCCCGTCGGCGGTCAGCAGCGCCGCGCCGACGTGGAATTGCGAGTAAGGTGCGTAAGCGTTGAGCCTGGCATCCCAGGCTTGATTGACCAGTGACTCGATCTGAACGTCATCCAGTCTCGGCACCGAATACCTCCTGGCAAATAACTCGCCCGATGGGTCAATGTTCCGCAACCTGTCGCGCCGTGACGCTGTCGTCGGTTTGTTCCGGCATGGGCGGATTCTTGATGCGTACGGAGAGCAACCTTCTGCCGGCCGTCTTTTCCACAACTAAAATAACACCACCGTCGATTACCACTTGTTCCCCGGCGACCGGGACACGACCGAACAGACCAAACGTATAGCCGCCAATGCTCTCAAAGTCTTCCGTGGGCAGGTGCAGCCCGAGCTGCTCGTTCACGTCATCGATGTTCATACGGGCGTCCACGACGTACTGGTCGTCTCCCACGGCCTTGATATCGGGCGGCCGGTCGTGCTCCTCGGCGTCATATTCGTCCATGATCTCGCCCACGATCTCTTCCAGCAGGTCCTCCATGGTGACCAGGCCGGCGGTACCACCGTATTCGTCGACGACGATGGCGACGGAGACCTTTTCCGCCTGCATCTCGCGCAGCAACTCGTCGACCTTCTTGTTCTCAGGGATGGCTTTGATGGGACGCATAAGGTCGCGCAGCGGCTTTTGCTGCTCGCCGCGCGAGACATAGACCAGCAGTTCGCGGTCGTGCACCACGCCCACGATGTGGTCGATGTTCTCCTCGAAGACCGGCAGCTTCGAGTAGCCCTCGCGGATGACGATGTCAACCCCTTCGCTCACCGGATCTGCCGCGTCCGCGCAGACCATGTCCGTCCGAGGGGTCATGACCTCGCGCACGACGGTGTCGCCGAGCTCGAAGATGGAGTGGATCATCTCCTTTTCCTCTTCCTCGAGCACGCCTTGCTTCTCGCCCACGTTGACAAGCGTCCGGATGTCGTCCTCGGTGACGTACGGACCGGCCTTATTGGGGTCCCCACCGAACAGCCGTATGACCCAGGAGACGAAGGTCACGATGGTCCACGTGACGGGCCGCAAGACCACGTACATCACTTGCAGCAAGGGCGCGAACCGGGGGGCCCACTTGGCGGCATCTTGGACCACGACCATCTTAGGGACGATCTCCCCGAAGATCAAGAGTACGATGGTCATGATGACGGCAGCCATCAGGACCGGGCGCATCACGCCCGAGTCGATGGCGGCCCAGGTCGCCAGCGACTGCGCCGCGAGGATGACGACCGTGTTGCCGACGAGGATGGTGGTCAGGTAGTGATTGCGCTCGTCGAGCAGTTTGACCAGCTTTTTGGTCTTGCCGTTGCCGTTGCGCTGCAAGATGCGCAGGCGGCTGAGCGCCAGCAGCGATGCTTCCGAAGCGGCGAAAAGACCGGCCAGCACGACGAGGCCGATGATGCCCGCGATCGCGATGTCTAAAGAAACTTGCATGCTTGCGTTGTCACGCGCCTCTTACTTCGCGGCCGGGTGTGCCTTCTCCACCTCATCGCAGACCGCGTCCGTGCAGCCATTCGAGGAGCGCTTGCCCGTAAAGCGCGACGCCGATGGCAGCCGCCGCGATGCTTGCCACCAGCACGGCTGCCGCACCCGCATGCTTTGCAGAACGGGCTAAGGGATGCGAGTCGGGTTGGACCAGATCGACGACGTGTTCGAGGCAGGTGTTGAACAGCTCGGCCGCGAGCACGAATCCGATCGTGAGCATGAGGATGAGCCACTGCACCGGTCCGAAGCGCAGCCACACGCCGAGTAGGATCGCGATCAGCGCCAGCGCCAGCTGGATGCGGAAGTTCGGCTGGTCTAAGAAGGCATGAAAGACGCCGTCGCCCGCATCCACAAATGCGGCGAAGAGCGATCGCTTACGCATCAGCGGTCATTTCGCGCAGCAAACGCCGCGTTAGTCCGTGCATTCGTGCCGCTTGCGCCTTCTCGTGATGATCGTGACCGCACAGATGCAAGGTGCCATGGATCAGCAGCCGGGCCATCTCCTCATCGAGCGGGGCGCCATACGCCCGGGCTTGACGCCGGGCGGTCTCGTACGAGATGACGACGTCGCCGAAGGGCTCCCCGGCGTCAAGACCTGCCCCCAACGGGAAGGCGAGCACGTCCGTGGCCACGTCTTTGGCGCGAAAGCGCTGGTTGAGACCGCGGATCGCGCTGTCGTCGGTGATCACGACCCCGATCTCTCCGACGATCTGCGGGGCCGCTTGTTCGAGCGTGCGCAGCACCACGCGTCGCAGTGCGGCGGCGTTAGGGCCCCGATAGCGGACTGCGGCGGCGCGGTTCTGCGCGGGCAGCCTGACGAGGACACGGGGCCTCGAGCGCTCGCTCACCAGCCGCCGGGCGTGTGGCCGATCGGCCGGAACGCGGCGCATGGTCCGACGATCGCCGCGGCGATGAACAGATTGGCGCCGCTGTTCGGCATCTGCAGCAGATCGAGGGCTGCAGGCGCGCTCGCGGCGGACGCGCCGGCCTGACCCAAGCCCTGCACGCCGGTTGCCGCCGCGAGGCGGTCGAACGCGGTCGTGCCCGACTCAAGCGTCATAAGCGCGGGCGTGGCGAAGCCCGCGGTCATGTCGAACACGGGTGCCAACGCGGCGATCGGAGCAGGTGGCATCGGCGCCTGCCGAGGTGGCGCAGGCGGGGCTGGAGGGCGGTACGTGACCGTAGCCGCAGCGGGTTGCGCCGTAGCCGTGTAGCCTGCGGTCTGCGCCGGGCCGGCGCTTTGGTCCGGCGTTCCCGCCGCTGCGAGCAATGCGCGCCGGATCCGATCCAGCTGAGCGGCGCGCGCCGCCGCACCTTGACTCGCCGCCACGGGGCTGCTCTTGAGCGTTTGCGCAAGACGCGTCTGCGCCTGGGTGTCGTCCGCCTTCTGGGCCGCCTTGGCGCCTGCGCGCTTCAGACCGGCGATGACGGTCGACACCACATTGAACAGGATGATGACGAGGATGAAGAACCCGAACGGGTCCAGCGCAGCACGCGTCACCAGGTGCGGGCCGAGCGGCATCAGACTTACGATGGGGATGGCGGATTCGGCGTCGGCGTAGCGGGCGTCGGCCCTCCACCCGATTGCTGCGCGATCGCGTTGCGCATATCCGTATCACCCAAGACGTTCTGCATGCGGTAGTAGTCCATGACGCCCAGATGTCCGCTGCGAAACGCCTCGGCCATAGCCGCGGGGACCAGCGCCTCGGCCTCGACCACCTTCGCACGCATGGCTTGCGTCTGGGCCTTCATCTCCTGCTCTTGCGCCAGCGCCGCATACTGGCGCTCGGCCGCCTTGGCCTGTGCGACGCGACGGTCCGCCTCGGCCTGGGCGGTCTGCAGGTCGGCGCCGACGTTACGCCCGACGTCGACGTCTGCGATGTCGATAGAGACGATCTCAAACGCCGTGCCCGCATCCAGACCTTTGGCGAGCACCGTCTTGCTGATGTGATCGGGATTCTCCAAGACTTCTTTGTAGGTGACGTCGCTGCCGATCGCGGCCACGACGCCCTCACCCACTCGGGCGATGACCGTGGCTTCACCGGCGCCACCGACGTAGCGGTCGATCGCCGCGCGTACCGTCACCCGCGCTTTGACGTTGAGCTGGATGCCGTCCTTGGCGACGCCTTGGAATATCGGCGTCTCGATGACCTTGGGATTGACCGACATCTGCACTGCCTCTTGCGGGTTGCGTCCGGCCAGGTCGATGGCGCACGCGCCGCCCCACGTCAGCGGGATCTGCGCGCGTTGTGCGGCGATGAGTGAGAGCGTCACGACGTCGATATGCCCGCCGGCGAGATATTGCGATTGCATGTCGTCGACGGAGACATTAAGCCCTGCCTTGCGGGCCATGACCAATGCGTCGACGATATCTCCGGGCGGCACGCGCATGAGCCGCATCCGCACGAGACTGAAGATGCCGAGGTGCACGCCCGCGGCCTGAGCGCGGATCCATTGCCCGAACGGGAAGTAGTACAGGAACATGAAGAACAGGACGATCGCGACAAATGCGATGGGGATGATGAAAAACGAACCCACGAAGTACTCCTTTAGGCCCGAGTGACGAAGATCTTCGCACCTTCGACGCGCTTGACGCGGATGCGGGTTTGCGCGGGGATGAAATCACCGTCGGTCTGCACCTGATACCGCGTGCCCGCGATGGTCGCGATGCCCGCCGGGCGTAAGTACGTCTGCGCGACCCCTTCTGCGCCGTCGATGCCGGTGACCGGCCTGGCTGCGATGTAACCCTCGGCCGCCGACTGCGCGCCCGCGAACGCCAGCCGCCGCATGAACGCGCTCTCCGGCAACCAGCGCAACGCGAGGAAGAACAACCCGATGGCCAGGGTAAGCGACACAGCCGTCGCGACCGTTCCCACCAGGACCGCACCGAAGGCCATGACGATGCTCAATAAGATGAGCATGGCTCCGACCAATCCGGATATGCCGTGGCCGGGCAGCACGTGCAATTCGAAGAGCAGGGCGAGCACGCCCAGCGCGAAGATCGCGAGCACGACCCAATTCGAGAAACCGGCCACGATATGCGCACCGAAAAAGAGCGCGAGAGCCGCCACGCCGATGATGCCGGCAACGAGGTGCAGAGTTTGCATCTCGATGAGCAGCCCTAGGAAGCCGATGGTGAGCAGCAGACCCGAGACGATCGGATCGGCGACGAATTGGGCTATGCGCTCGCCCATGGTGGTCGTCGCGACGTTGAGGCGCGGGTGCACAATGCCGGCTAGCGCGAGCGCCTGGATCTCATGATCCGCGATGCCGTCGATGAAATGATACTTCAGCGCGACCGCGGGCGACAACGAAAGGATCTGCCCCTTCGCTTTAAGCCCTGGGATGACGACCGAGGGGTCGGTCATCGCGGCGGCGATGGTCGGATTGCGGTGATGCGCTTCAGCCAACGATACGAACTCGGCGTGCAGAGCCGAGATGAATTTGGGCGTCGAGGGTATCGGTTCGGCCGCGCCGATGCTCGACCCGGGGGCCATGTAGATCTTATCGCAGGACAGCGCGATGAGCGCGCCCGCGGACCACGCGCGTTCCTTGACGTACGCGATGGTGGGGAGACCCGAGGATGCGAGCGCATCGCGAATGTCGTTGGCGTCATCCACCACGCCGCCGTTGGTCTTGAGCACGACCAAGATCGCGGTCGCGCCCTCGGTCTGCGCCTGTTCCACCGCGCGCTGCACGCGGTGCGCCATGCCCGCGTCGATCGTGTCGTCGACGTCGATGACTTGGACGAGACCGCTGGTAGGCGCGGCTGCGCTCACGCGCATCACCTGCGCGGTGAGGACAACGCCAACCATCATTGCGAAGATCGCGACGCGCACAAACATCATGTCTTCTTTTCCAGCAGTTCCCGAACCGCTTCCTGGATAGCTTTGCCGCTGGCTTGATCCTTGAGCGCCGCCATCGCCGCCTTCATCGCGGCGCCGAATTGCGCGTCGGGGCCGAGGCTTGCGACCGCCGTCGCGACGGCGGCACGCAGCGCCTGCGGGTCAAGATCCGCGGGCAAGTAGGTGGTCAAGATCTCCCGCTCTCGGGACTCCTTGGCGACCAGATCTTCGCGGTTGCCGCGCTTGAATTCCGAGATCGAGTCCTCGCGCTGTTTGACCTGCTTGCGCATGACGTCGAGCTGCTCGGCGTCGCTGAGCTGACCGCTGCGCTCGATGCGGCGATAGTTCATGGCCGAAATAGCCATACGGAGCGTCGAAAGACGCTCCGTGTCGCGGTTTTTCATCGCGGCCTTCAGGTCGGCGTTCAGCCGGTCCAGGATGCTCACGATTTCACGTGCCGGTCTGGCGGCGAGGTGTTATGAACGGCGCTTGCGCGCAGCAGCGGACTTCTTCTTGCGGCGTACGCTCGGTTTTTCGTAGTGCTCGTGACGGCGGGCCTCAGCGAGGACGCCCGACTTCTGGCACATCTTCTTAAAACGCTTGAGGGCGCTCTCGATCGATTCGTTCGCCCCTACTCGCGTCTCCATTGCTTGCGACACCTCCCCGCTCAAAAACGGCTGACCAAAGCCAGCCGAGACGTCTTCTTTTTCGTGTTCGGACACAGGTTCGACGACCCCGGGATGCGGCCCCCTGGCCGAGCCAGCAACCGCTCTACGAAGAGCTTGGGCCTGCTACTACCTACGTGTCTATTGTCGGCTCAGCCCGGAGGCCAGGCGAAGTGGCGTCCCGACAAGAGGTGGAGATGCAGGTGGTAGACGGTCTGTCCCGCTGTGGACCCATTGTTGATCACGACCCGGCAGCCAGGATCGTCTCCCAAGCCCTCGCGCGCCAGCTTACCAGCCACGGCCAGCAGCCTGCCAAGCAGCGCTTCATCGCCTTGTGCGGCAGCGTCGAGCAACGTCGGATGATGCTTCTTCGGCACGACGAGGATATGCGTCGGCGCGATCGGCCGGATGTCCGCGAATGCCACGACCGCATCGTCCTCGTAGAGCAACGGCGCCTGCGCCCTCCCTGAGGCGATCTCACAGAAGATGCAGGTCTCGGCCATCAATAGTTCCCGGGAGCGATCGACATGATCTCAAAAGGTTCGGAGTTATCCGGATTCGGGATGTAGCCGAGCACCGTGCGCTTGAAGACGATGGGCGGCGACGTGTGCACGAGCGGCACGAGGGGCGCTTGGTCGTGAACCACCTGGAGTGCCTCCATATACAATCTCGCGCGCTCGCTCCGGTCGTTCGTGCGCTGCGCCGCGATCGCCAGGCGGTGGAAGTTCTCATCCTTCCAGAAACAGATGTTCTGGGCGCCCGGCGGGATCGCGCTGTCCTTGTCGAGCAATGCGTACAGGAAATTGTCCGGATCGCCGTTGTCGCCGGTCCATCCGTAGCAGCGCCAGCGTGTGGTCGCCGCGTTCCGTCTTATCGAGGTACGGGCCCCATTCAAAGGCTTGCAGCTTCGCGTTGATGCCGACCGCGCGCAGGTCCGCTTGCAGGGCCTCAGCCACGCGTTGCGGCTCGGGGACGTACGGGCGTGGCAGCGTCATGTACCACAACGTCGTCGAGAAACCGTGCGGGAAGCCGGCCTGCGCGAGCAGCCTTCGCGCGTCGGTCGGATTGTAGTCGTATGCGGTCTTATTCGGGTGCGGCCATACGGCGAGCGGCAAGAGGTCGGTCGCCACCTTGGCTGAGGAATCGAAGAAGTTCTTGACGATGGCGTTCGGGTCGATCGCTTCGTTGACCGCCCGGCGCACCAACACGTTGTCGAACGGTGGTTTCTCCGCGTTGATCGCCAAGTACAGCAGATTGTTCGGCGGCTGGTGATAGATGGTCAGATTGTGGTCGTCCTGGATCGAGGCCATGTCGTCGGGCCTGGGATATTCCCAGCCATCGATGTCACCTTTCTGCAACGCGAGCAGGGTCGTCGAAGCATCGGGGATATCGCGTAGGATGATCGTGTGGATCTTGGGCTTCGGCCCCCAGTAGCCGGGATATGCCGTGAGCGTGATGTGATCGTCTTTCACCCACTCGGTCACCTGGTAAGGCCCTGTGCCGACCGGCTGGCGGAAATAATCCTCACCGGCCTTCTTCATCGCCGTGGGCGAGGATATCGCGAATGGAGGCATCGCGAGGTTCGCCAGAAACGGCGCGACGGGTCCGGTCAGGACGAACTCCACTTGATCGGGGGCGAGCACCTTGACGTCGGCGATCGTTCCGGGAAAGCCGCCGAACTGGCTCTCATAGTACGAGTATTCCAGACCGCCTTGGAGCAGCTTGTGCCATTCGTTGTCTCGCAGGCGCCAGCGGTCGAAATTGAACTTGACCGCGGCCGCGTCAAAGGGTGTGCCATCCTGGAACGTGACGTTATGGCGCAGGTAGAACTTCCAGGTCTTACCATCCGGGCTGAGCGTCCACCGGGTCGCCAGCGACGGCGCGATGTCGAAACTGCCGAGCGCGTACGTGGTCAGCCCATCCATCGTCACGCGAGCGACGTTGAGCGACATGCCATCGGTGACGATTGCTGGATCGAGGCGCACCGCATCTTTGTTGCGCCCGAAGACGAGCGTGTTCGGCCCGTTGCTGGCGGGGCCCGCAGACGAGCCGCCGCCACCACCGCACGCTGTCACGGACAAAGAGAACGCGGCGACAAGCACCGCGAGAACAAAGGTCTGGAGTCGGGCTACTTTCCGCAATTCGGCTACCTCATCTTACCCCTATGGCGAACGACCACGGCATAGTCAAGGGTGTTACCTGCAATATCGGTGCCTTTGACCTCGACCTGTATGGTCTGGGCCCCGAGTTCGGCCGCCGGATAGTAGGAAATGAAGGAGTTCGTACGCGTCGGCAAGCGCCGTCACGTCGCGCCCATTGAGGGTCATCCGCAGGCTGTCCGCATCCATCCCCGTGTCGCCGACGGTCTGGAAGCTCGCGAAGATGTTGGGCCGCGAGGTGTTGATGCGGGCGCCATCGCCCGGCGCGGCATCCTTGACCGAGGGCGGGGTAGTCACGATGGTCAGCGGATCGGGCGCCTCCGCCAGTGCCGTCTCACCGCCGCGGTTGAGACGGACGAGCACCGGCGCTGCGGTCGAGATTGGTGCCGACCGCAACCTCGAATTGCCCCTCGTAGTGACCGGACGCGTCTCGCGCATCGGGTTGTCGATGATGACGTCGCTCAAGTCGAAGGTGGATCGGGCACCTGGCGTTCCGTCAGCCGCGATCGTGAAGACCTGGCCGGCGCGGAACGCGCTCGTCGCGTTGTCCTTTATCCGCGCTGATGCTGACCGCACCGCCTGCGCTCGTCGATCCGGGTGCAGGCGTCGATATGGCAGACGTTGCAGCAAGCCCACCCGGCCGCAACGCCACCACGTCGCGCACTTGTCCGCTGACCGGATCTGCTCGAACGCTCACTTTGTCGCTGGCTTTGAGCGATGCGAACGTCCCTTGACGACCGTCCAGGGTGACGTTCACCAGTGCCGGATCGGCAGAGATGACGCGCCCGTTCTCGAGCACCATGTTCTGATCCGCGACCGCAGCGACCGTGCCGTTGATGCTGGCGAATAGATCCACCATCGAGTTGAGCTGACCGTTCGCATCGAGCGCGACGACGAGCGTGTCCCCCGGACGCACTTGCGAGAGCACGCCGTTGCCGGTCACGGCGCCATGTACATCGCGAAAAGCGATGTTGGTCCCATGGGGCACGGTCACCGTGTAATCGGTGCCCGCGCTTCTGATCTGCAAGCTGGGCGGCGTGTCGGCCGGCGCCACGGAAAGCACGACCCCCGACAGGGTCTTCGCGGCGGAAGCAGGTGGTGGCGTTGGGCGTCCGGCCGGCGTGCTGCGTAAGGCGGCGGCGACGATGGCCGTGTGCGTGTGCGGATCGTAGACGACGCTCGCGCCGAACGCCTCTCCGATGGCGCGTAGCGGCAAGACGATCCGGGCGCCGTCGCGTGTGGCGGGTGCGGACAATCGGACGCGCTGGCCGTTGACGAGCGCCCATGGGTCGTCGAGATGCAAGACGACCTGACGCAGGAGCGTCGTGATGGTGACGGTCTTCGCCGCCGCATTCGTGGCGATATCGGCGTTGAGCGCTTGCGCGACCGGGCGCAGCGCCACATAGACCTTTTCCGCGATGACGTCCACCGAATCCGGCGGCAATGCCTTTCCGTTCACCACGACCCGGATCGTCTGCGGTTGGGCATCGACGCGCAACGATATCAAGCTCGCAACCGACAGCACGCACAACGCGAAGATGAACCGGCGCTTCATGGCAAAGCCTCTCGGTAGACCTGTGCGGTGGCGCGTGCTGTTGCGTCCCACGTGAACCCCTTCACCCTCTGGCGGCCTGCAGCGCTCAGGCGCTCCCGCGCGGTGGGGTCAAGCAGGAGCGACGTCATCCGCTGGGCCAGCGCTGATGGATCTTCGGCGGGGAAACTCAAGACGGCGTCCGCGCCCGTCTCTAACAAGGCGGGTGTCTGTGCGACGATGACCGGAGCACCGCAAGCCATCGCCTCGAGCACGGAAAGACCGAACCCTTCGTACAGCGATGGTTGGATCACCGCGCAGCAACCCGCGTACAGCGAGATGAGGTCCTCAAGACTGACATGTCCGGTGAGGTGGATTTTGCCGTTCGCCTTCTCGCCCCTATCCAGCGCAAACCCGAAGGGTCCCTCTTCTGTCAGCACAAGATCGCATGGTGGACCGGTGCGTCGCCAGGCGGCGACCAGCGTCTGCAGGTTCTTGTGCTCCCGATGATTACCGGCGTAGACGAAGAATGGGCGCTCCAATCCGAAGCGACGTTCTGCTCGCCCCGCCCGCGCCGTCTTTGCCGGCTCGTCGAGCACAAACGCTTCAGAAACGCCCAGCGCTACGACGCGCGTGTTTTGTGGCTTGACGCCGAGCAGGTCGTGTAAGTCAGGGATGGTCGCGCGGGCGTCCGTGATCACCGCCTTGGCCGAACGCGCGACGGGTCCGACGACGAGGTGGTAATAGGGTGGCACCTTCCACGAGAAATAGCGCGGGAATCGCAGATGGATCAGATCGTGGATCGTGTAGACGTGAGCCAGGCGCGATCCTCGGGGCGCGTACACGCTCATGTAATGGACAAGATCCGGCTGGTTGCTGGCGAGCAATCGCGGTAGTGCAAACTGCTCGCCGAATGACCCGTTGCGCGCGGTCGCTGCGTCGAGTCGCAACACCTCGTATTGCGCACTGGATTCCGGTACTTCGTTACTCGCGATCAGGAAGCGCAGATCCGGCGCGGCAGCCGGCAACCGCGCGACCAGCTCGCGCACGTAGGATTTCATGCCTATGGACATCTGCTCGGTGCAGCGGGCATCGAGCGCGATGAGCGGCGCGCTCACGGGACCGCTCGATGCCGGCGCCAGCGCTTTGTGGCCACGACCGCAGGGTAGAGCGCGCTTGCGACGCTGACGTACACGCCGCGCCAGCCGTCGAGCACGCCGCCGCGGCGTACGAGAAACCAGATGGCCCGTAACGGCATCAACAGCCAGGCAGCGACGACGCCTACCAGCCCACAATCTTGGGTTTGGGCCTCAAGCGTGGTGTAACGCGAGAACTTGCGCCGGTATTCTGCCACGTCCTCATACGAGTAGTGGTCAAGAGGTGCGCGAAGCTGCGCACTGACGCCGGTTGGCGTCCAAGTCTCATGTACGGCGGCGGCGGCGATGCGCGCTTGCCCGGTGCGGAAGAGCCGTATCAGCCTATCCGGCCACCAACCCGCGCTGCGGATCCAGCGGCCACAGAACCAGTTACGCCGCGCAACGGAGTAGGCCATCACCGCTGGAAGCGGATCTAAGCGCTGCAACTCAGCTGCCAGCTCCGGGGTGATGCGTTCGTCTGCGTCGATCATGAAGGTCCAGGCCGTGGTGACCTGTGTTGCGGCATGCTCGCGGGCCGCCGCGAAGCCCAGCCAAGGAGCGACCATGACTTGTGCCCCTAACGAGCGCGCGATCTCCGTCGTGGCGTCGGCGGACTGCGCATCGTAGACAAGTGCCCGCGAGCCAGCCGGCAAGGATCGCAGGCAAGCCGCGATATCCGTAGCCTCGTCCTTGGTCAAGATGACGAATGTGATGTCGGCGCTATACACGCCGCTCTCTTGATCGCGTTACGCGCTGCGTTCGCGCGTGAGCTCGCGCCCAGCATCGCGCGCATGCGCGTACGCGATGCAGGCCTCGATGAATCCCGCATATAGCGGTGATGGCCGCGTCGGTCTGGATTTGAATTCTGGGTGCGCCTGTGTGCCAACGAACCAGGGATGGGCCGGCAATTCGATGATCTCGACGAGGTCTGCCGCGCGATAGTGACCGGAAAACACCATACCCTTGCGCTCGAACGTTTCTTTGTAGGCGTTGTTGAACTCGAAGCGGTGGCGATGGCGCTCCGAGATCTCCGTCTGGCCGTAGGTCTTGTGCGCGAGCGACCCGGGCTCGAGCGTGCAGGGGTAGGCGCCCAGACGCATCGTGCCTCCCATGACCTGCAGATTGCGCTGGTTTTCCATGAAATCGATGACGGGGTGCGGCGTTTCGGGCTCGACTTCTCGCGTGTGCGCGTTGTCGAGGCCGCAGACGTTGCGGGCGAATTCCACGCAGGCCAGTTGCATCCCGTAGCAGATGCCCAAGAACGGCACGTTGTGCTCGCGCGCGTAGCGGATCGCAAGCAGCTTGCCCTTTATGCCGCGGGCACCGAAGCCGGGCGCGACCAAAATGCCGCTCACGTCGGCCAGCGCTTCCTCGCCGCGCTCCTCGAGTGTCTCCGAATCGATGCGTTCGATCTGCACTGCGGTGTTCTGCGCAACGCCGGCATGGTATAGGGCTTCATTGATCGAGATGTACGCGTCCTTGAGCTCGACGTATTTGCCGACCAGCGCGACGCGCACCGTCTCTTTAGGCCGCGCGATGCCGCGCACCATCGTGCGCCATTCCTCAAGATCGAGTGTCCGGTCGGTGAACTTGAACTTCTCGCAGACCGCTTCGGCTAAGCCCTCGGCCTCCAAGTTGAGCGGCACCTGATAGATGCTTTGCGCATCTCGGCTCTGCACGACCGCAGAGCGCTTGACGTCGCAGAACAATGCGATCTTTTCCTTGATGTCCTGCGTGATCGGGTGCTCCGCGCGGCAGACGATGGCGTCGGGCGAGATGCCGATGGCGCGCAGCTCGCGCACGGAATGCTGCGTCGGCTTGGTCTTAAGCTCGTCAGGCGCGCCCAGATGCGGCACCAGGGTCAGATGGATGTACATGACGTGATCGTCGCCGACGTCGTGCTTGAACTGCCGGATCGCCTCAAGGAAAGGTAAGGACTCGATGTCGCCGACCGTGCCGCCCACCTCGATGATGCAGACGTCGGCCGAACTCGCCAAGGCGACTTGCTTGATGCGGTCTTTGATCTCGTTGGTGATATGCGGGATCACCTGTACCGTGCCGCCCAGATAGGCGCCCCGGCGTTCTTGCTCGATGACCGAGCCATAGATCTGGCCGGTCGTGACGTTGTGCAGCTTGGTCAGGTTCTCATCGATGAAGCGCTCGTAATGGCCGAGGTCAAGGTCCGTCTCCGCACCATCTTCGGTCACGAAGACCTCGCCATGCTGGTACGGGTTCATCGTGCCTGCGTCGGTGTTGATGTAGGGGTCAAGCTTTTGGATGCTCACCGAAACGCCCCGGCTTTTGAGCAACCGCCCTAGCGACGCCGCGGCAATCCCCTTGCCGAGCGACGACACCACGCCACCAGTGAAAAAGATGAAATTGCTCATCTTCTACGCAGAGCGCCGGCGCATAGCCGCACGCTCGACCGGCGAAATGACAAGATTCATGTACTTCTAAATTCGCCGGGCCGCAAGCCAGTCCTGCGGCTGGAAATACGTCATGGCATGCGCCTCATCGCTGCCCGGCTCAGGCTCGTACGCGTAGGTCCAGCGGGCCAGCGGCGGGAGCGACATGAGGATGGATTCAGTCCGTCCATGCGTCGCCAATCCAAACGAGGTGCCGCGATCGTAGACGAGATTGAACTCGACGTAGCGCCCTCGCCGGTGCAGTTGGAATTCGCGCTCGCGATCGCCGTAGGGTTCGTCGCGCCGGCGCTTGACGATCGCCACATACGGTGCGAGGACGTTGCGGCAGCAATCCGCCACAAACGCGAAGCTCTTCTCCATATCGCCGCGCAGGTCATCGAAGAAGATGCCCCCGACGCCGCGTGCCTCGCCGCGATGCGGGATGTAGAAATACTCATCGCACCACGCCTTGAATCGCGGGTAGTACGACTCGTCATGCCGGTCGCATATCTGTTTCCAACGACTGTGGAATTCGACCACATCGTCGAGCTGCGGATAGTGGGGCGTCAGGTCGCTGCCGCCGCCGAACCAGCCATCAGCTCCGCGAGTGAGATAGCGAAAGTTCGCATGCATGGTCGGCACCATCGGGCTGCGTGGGTGAAGCACCATCGAGATCCCGGTCGCGAAGAAGTTGCGCTCCTGACCGCCCAGCTTCCGTAGCGCCACATCATCGAGCGAGCCCCACACCGACGACGTGTTGACCCCTGCCTTCTCAAAGAGCGCGCCTTGGTCCAACACGGCCGTGAGCCCGCCACCGCCCCCGGTCCGCTCCCAGCGGTCGAACGCGAACTCTCTGGCGCCATCAAGGGCGGCCAGCTCGCGGCAGATCGCCATTTGCTGGGTTTCAAAGAGGGCGGCGGCGCGAGCGCCCAGTTCGCCTCCCACACCATCATTCATCGCGACGCCACCGTCTTTCCGATCACCATGCGCTCCAAACCGGCGACATCGTCGCGAATCTGCACGTGCGCCCCGGGGAAAGCCTGGGCGACGAGTGCGGCGAGTCCTTTGGCATTGTCCGGACCGCACTCGAAATAGCATGCGCCACCCGGCTGCATGCGCTGCGGGGCTTGCTCCAACAACCGCCGATAGACGTCAAGGCCGTCAGGGCCGCCCATGAGCGCGAGCGCAGGTTCGTGTTCGCGGACGCTGGGTTCTAGCTCGTCGATGCGCTCGGCGGCCACGTACGGCAGGTTGGCGATAATCACGTCGAAGTGCGCCCCGTCCGGGAACTGCGCGAACAGATCGCTATGCACGAGAGATATCTGCTCGCCGAATCCAAGCCTCGTCACGTTGTGCGCCGCAAGATCCAGCGCCTCTGGGCTGATGTCGCCCGCCATGATGGTCGCCTGGGGGATGATATGTGCAAGAGCGCAGGCGATCGCGCCGCTGCCTGTGCCGATATCGGCGATCGCAGGTGACCCGGCGCTCCAGTCGGCCACACAGGCCGCGACGAGCTCCTCGGTCTCCGGCCGCGGTACGAGCGCCCGCCGGTCGACTTCTATCTCCAAACCGCAGAACGACTTGCGGCCGACGAGATAGGCGACGGGCTCGCCGGCCGCACGCCGTTCGACGAGCTCGAAAAGCCGGGTCCGGCGCCTGCCATCAAGGGCTGCATCCCCGTACGCGATGACGGCCGATGCGTCTAGTCCGGTGATGAATTGCGCCAGCAGGCGGGCGTCGAGCCAGGGCGTGGGGGAAACGCCGCGCAGGCGATCCCGGCAAGCTTCGATCGCCTCGGATATCGTCTTGGGGCTATGCGACCGCATCGCCGGCGAGACGTTTGCGTTCCTCATCTGCGAGCAACGCTTCGACGACGTCATCCAGATCGCCGTCCAGGATGCCCTTGAGGTTGCCGGTCGTGAAGCCGATGCGATGATCGGTCAACCGGTCTTGCGGGAAAATTGTACGTCCGGATCTTCTCGCTGCGGTCGCCCGTGCCGACTTGTGCGCGGCGCGCAGATGCGGCTGCTTCCTCTTGCTCGCGCAGTTTTGCTTCGTACAAATGTGCGCGCAGCAGTTGCATGGCGCGCTCGCGGTTTTGGAGTTGCGAGCGCTCTTCTTGGCATGCGACGATGATGCCGGTCGGCTTGTGGGTGATGCGGATAGCGGACTCGGTCTTGTTCACGTGCTGGCCGCCCGCGCCTTGGGCGCGATACGTGTCCACGACGAGATCCGCGGGGTTGATCTCGATCTCGACCGCGTCGACTTCGGGCATGACCGCAACGGTCGCCGTCGAGGTATGGATACGCCCGCTCGCTTCGGTGGCCGGCACCCGCTGCACGCGGTGCACGCCGCTCTCATGCTTGAATAAGCGGTATGCGCCTTTGCCCTTGACGGCGACCACGACTTCCTTGAAACCTCCGGCTTGCGATTCGCTTGCGCTCATGATCTCGGTCTTGAGCTTGTGCCCGTCCGCAAACTTCAGATACATGCGCATGAGGTCGCCGGCGAAAAGGCCGGCCTCATCGCCACCCGTGCCTGCGCGGATCTCCACGAATATGTCTTTATCGTCGTTAGGATCTTTGGGCACGAGAAGCTTCTTCAGCTCCTCAAGGCCGCCGGAGACGGCGGCGCGCAAGCGTTGAACTTCCCCTCGTGCGAGCTCGGCGAGCTCGGGGTCGCTTTCGCGCAGCAACGATTCAGCCGAGGCGAGCTCGACCTCGAGCTCGCGCTGGCGTTGATAGGTGGTGACGATGGGCTCAAGCGTGGACCGCTCGATGGCAAGTTGCTTTGCGGTTTGCGGCTCGTAGGCGGAGCCCATCTCCGCGAGTTTTTCCTCGATCTCAACGAAGCGACGCTCCACGGCGCGCAGACGCGCTTCGATCGATGTGGCCTGGTCAGTAGTTGCCATGTGTTGAGATGTAGCGAGCGAGCTCAGGGAGCCCGCTCGTGACCTTATTGCTCGGAGTCTGGTGCCGGCTCGGCGGCCGGTGTTTCAGCTTCTGCCTCCGGAACTGCCGATGCGGCCGTCTTTGCCGTTTTGGCCGTCTTCGGCTTCGCAGCCCGTGGCTTTGAGGCGCGCTTGGGCTTTGCGGGCTTTGCCACTTCTTCAGGCGGGGTCAACGCGCTGGCATCAGCGACAGATGAGGCCTGAGTTGCGGGCTCCTCGACGACGGCCTTTGCGGCATCCGCCTTCGCCTGCGCTTCGGCCTTGGCCGCAGCCTCGGCCTTTGCGGCGGCTTCAGCGGCGGCGGCCTTAGCCATCGCCTCTGCGGCCTGCACGGCAGCGGCTTTGTCTGCTGCTTCTTGCGCCTTTGCCGCCTCGGCATCCGCTTTAGCTTTTTCTGCCTTAGCGAGATCCTTCTTCGACTTCTGGCTCGTCACCGTGCCGTATTTGGTCATGAACTTCTCGACGCGACCTTCGGTGTCGACGAACTTCTGATTGCCGGTGAAGAATGGATGGCAAGCCGAGCATATTTCGACGTGAAGGTTCTCACGCGTTGAACCGGTGGTGAACGTGTTGCCGCACGAGCATACCACCGTGGCTTCAAACCACTTGGGGTGAATTTTCTCTTTCAATTAGATGCCTCTCGTTGGTCGCTGCCCGGCTGGTGCTTTGGCGACAATTGTCCCGCAACCAGCCACGTGCGCCAAACGATAGTATAGCACAAGCTGTCACGGAGGGTCCAGACAAGCGGGGGCCGTGCCGCGGGTAGCCTCGGGACTTTCGTCTCGCGGCCATTCACGGCGAGGACCCGCTAGCGAAGCTGGCTATCGAAGAACGTGTACAGCTCCGTGCTTGCCTCGACGGCCTGATCGAATGAGTTCCCAATCCCATGACCTTGACCGGACCGCTGGATGAGCAGTTCAGGATATGGCGACGAAGAGTCGGCTTGGAGCAGCGCCACCATCTTGCGAGAATTGTACGGGTCAACGCGCGGATCGTTCTCGCCGGTCGTCATCAACACCGCAGGATAGGGTCGCCCCTTCGCGACGTTATAGTAGGGCGACTGCGCGAGCATCCAGCGGAACTGCGCCGGGTCTTTCACCGTGCCGAATTCTGGTGTGTTGTATGCGCCGTTCGGCGTGAGCTCGACGCGGAGAAGATCGTAAATGCCTACCTCGGAGAGAACCGCGCGATAGAGTTGTGGATTGCGCGTCAGCGCGAGACCCATCAAAAAGCCGCCTGCGCTGCCGCCGATGATGCCGAGATGCTGAGCGTCCCCGTAACCATTCTTGCCCAGCCACACGGCGCACGCGGCGAGGTCGTCGCTAGACACCGTCTTCGTCGCCAACCGCGCCGCTTGGTGCCAGGATTCGCCGTACTCCCCACCGCCACGGATCATCGCCTGAGCGCGCACGCCACCTCGTTCGAACCAAGCGAGGCTTGTTGGGCTGAAATATGGCCGAGAGATGACGCCGTATGCGCCGTAAGCAGTCAAAATCGTGGGAGCAGTGCCGTCGCTTTTGACGTTTTTCGCGTGGACGATCTCAAGGGGGATCTTCACCTTACCGTCGAGTGACGGTACGAAAACACGATCGACGACAATATCGGAGAAGTCGCCGGGTGAGGTCTCGGCGATGCCGGTCGGAACGAGCGTGTTGCTGGTCGTGTCGTAGGATAACCATTTGTCCGGCGAAGTGTAGTTGAAGTATCCGACGATGAGGGGACCGGATCTTCGGGTCGCTTGCGACCTCGGTGAGGCGTTGAGATCTTAGGAATGGGTATGTGCGCACGCAGCATGCCGGCGCGCGAGAACAGCCGAGCACTGCTGTCACCACCATCGACGTCTTGAGTGACAAAACCACCCACGACGGGCGCGATCGCTTCCACGACGACGGCGCTTGCGGGCACAACCACCGTACCGGTCGCGAAGTCCTGACCCGGGCCGATCGCAACGACCTTACCACGTGAATCGCGCTTCTTCGAAATGACCATGAGCCTATCGCCGACAAACTCCCCTCCGCTTTCTCCGCTGGAGCCTATCGCGGCTGCAGGGGTCGCGCCAGCCTGAACGCGCCGCCGTTGTGGCGCAGATATACGGACGCGTGAACGCCGTCGCCGTCGGTCTCGTAAGCGGCGAGCTCCTTTCCGTCGCTCGACGTCGTGAGAAAGTATTCCGCCTTCGGTGAGAGGCCCTTGCCGAACACGTACGTGTCAGTCGATGGGTTAGTCCCGAGCACGTGATGCATGATGACGATGCCAGATGTGGCGTACGATCCATCTGAGTTCTTCGGGAACAGCGTGTGGACGATGCCGCGCGCGTCGCCGTCCCACGCGAGCGCGGTCGGACTTGTTCCACCGCCGACATGAGGTATCTCGTCCCCGAGCTTCTTTCCGCTCGTTGCGTCGACGAAGTGGAGGGTCTCGTTCTCGCTGCCGCCGAGTTGCGTTGTGTAGGCGACCTTCGAACCGTCAGGCGCCGGCAGAAACGTCTCGATCGCTGGCGGCGCGGCGCCGTTCGCGACTGATTGCGGATCAAACAGTACCCGTTCTGCGCCACGCAGTCCATCACGCACGACTAGTTGCGGTTGGGCCTGTGGGGGCGTTTCACGCAGGTAGAAAAAGCGGCCGCCCCGGATGATAAGGGCGAAGCGCTGGGTGGATGTTCGGCTGAGCCGGGCGATGCGGGCCTTGTATCCCGGATACGTGGCTTGTCCGTGGATGTACGTCACGGCGAGCTTGGTTTGTGCGGCTGCCCAGGCCTTGACTGCCGGATCGTTGGGGTTCTCTAGCCAGCGGTACGGGTCAGTGACCTTCTGGCCGAAATAAGTATCCACCACCGGATGGACCAGTGTTGCGGGGTATGCTAGCCGCGTGGCTGTCGCCGCGCCTAAGCCCAATACACCCGAGCATATTGCACAGGCGAAAAGAATGCGTATGCGATTCGACTTGTCCATGGACCGCTTTTCGCGACGTTGCACAGTCATTCCCCTAGACAATACTAGCGCGGTGAGTGAAACACGGGCCGCAGTGGGCGACTGCCGGCTATCCGGCGCTCAAGGAGGTGCGAAATGGCTTGGATTCCGCTAGCGGCTGGCACGGTCTTCCAGATGATCTCGCAGCACGGAATCGATGCGGCTCAACAGGCGATGATCACCATGGACGAGACGCATCAGCTGATGCTCCAGGCGCGAGAGCTCCAACATCAGGAGGTCATGGACGATCGCAGTGAACGCTTCAACGAGGCGGCGCAGGAGCGTTCCGAGCGCATGCGCGAGCGCGAGCTGCTCATGGATCTCGACATGTCAGACCGCAAGATCGACGACAAGATCACCAAAGAGTGGATAGGCCTTATCCGCGGCCAGTAGACTTCACGGACGTGGGCGTGGCCTCTGTGTCACGCCCATCTGCTCGATCAAATTGTGCGAGGCACTTCGTGAACGCCTACAAAGACGTATGGTGGGCGATCGAGGACTCGAACCTCGGACCTCATCCTTATCAGGGATGCGCTCTAACCACCTGAGCTAATCGCCCGCCGCGAAATCAGGAACCCGCTGAAAGGGATGGGTTCCATGATTTCGCTAGTGAAGGGTTCAGTTTCGTCCTCAGTCTCCAACCTCCAACTACCAGCGCTTGCGCAAGCCGTTACGGCGTTCCTACTTGATCGTCGCATTGGTGGCGCGACGGACGCAACCATCGACACCTATCGGCTTCAACTGTGTATCTTCTTGGAGTGGTGCAGTGGCCTCGATTTAGACCTGAACGCGCTCAGTACCGATCATCTGCGGTCATACCTCGCAAGCCGCCAAAAAGCATCGCAGAGCGCCCTGTTTGAGGCTGCCCGACGCCTCAAGACGTTCTTCCGCTGGTGCGCTCAAGAAGACGTTTGCGTGGATATAGCTGCAACCATCAGGCGTCCGAAGACAGAACAAAAAGTCATCCAACCGCTTGCCGTTAGCCAGGTAAAGGCTATGCTCGCACTGTGCCGGGGCGATTCATTCGTGAACTGGCGCGATAGAGCGCTCTTGCGGCTTCTTCTCGATTCGGGCCTACGCATTGGTGAAGCTCTCGCGCTGACTCCCCCAGACGTAGACATTGAAAATCGCCGGGTCTATATTCGATACGGCAAGGGTCAAAAACAGCGCATCGTTCCTATGGGTCCCCGCACTGCAAAAGCGATCTTGGGTTACATAAGGCTGCGCAATCAGATGACTGCAAGATCGACAACGCTATTCCTGGTCGAGGGTGGCAATCCCATGAACCGAAGACATGCTCATCAACAGATCGCCAGAATTGCCAAGCGCGCCGGAATCGAAGAGTCTGTTGGCCCGCATCGGCTGCGACACACTTGTGCCTTATGGTTCCTCCGACGCGGCGGCGATGCGTTCAGCCTGCAACAGTTATTAGGACACGCGACTTTGGAAATGACCAAGCGATACGTTTCGATGACGGCGGCCGACATTTCGGCGGCCCATGCTAAGTTTGCTCCAGGGGATATGGTTTAAAACATCTTCGCGTGTGCAACCGCCCATTTGTCCTTGCCAATTTTCGCGTGTAATCGAAGATCGCGTCAAAGTG
The DNA here is from genome assembly GCA_963764965.1 of Vulcanimicrobiota bacterium. Lineage (GTDB taxonomy): Bacteria > Vulcanimicrobiota > Vulcanimicrobiia > Eremiobacterales > Eremiobacteraceae > JAFANK01. The sequence continues at coordinate 552,956 of CAVXUM010000002.1, read as the reverse complement.
TGGTTGGTTGGTGGGTGCTGGCGATTGCTACAGCTTGAACGCAAACTGGCAAGTAGAAAGGTGTTTCCGAAGGAGTGGGTTGCCCATCCGACACCGTATCGACCTTGCGCAGTCTGCCAGTAGTGGTTAGTTTAAGAATCGTCGCCCAGTAGTGCCTAGTTCGTGACCACCACGTGACCACGGGATACATGGGCTTACGAGCTTTGAGTTTATGGCGATACTGGGCGAACTCTCGGGCGGCCTCTTGGTGAGGCCATACACAAACGATACCAGAAGTGCGATCAACAAGTGAAATCAGGGGCTGTGCCCAAAACCAGCTTCGCGCTTGTACGAGAATCGACCACCCGTTTTGGCAATAAGGGCCAGTAGGAAAAACCTGTTGGTGACTTCTACTCAGCGATCAGTACCTGATTGGAGTTGCAAAAGAATACCTTCTCGAACTGGCCGACACTTTGCATCTTGCGCTCAATCCAATCAAAAGCTGAATCAATCGACGGCACAATAACATGATCCATTGAGACTACCAACCAGATCGGGGCGAATGCCGAGTAGTCCTTTTTTGTCTTCTTGTTGACTGCGCGGGCAATCGCTCCGATGCCTTCGCCGTTTCCGAAGGTGCCCGTGGGAGTGGAGACTATAGCGAGCGCCGAGTTGTTAGGGTTGATGGAAACGTGAGTATCGCAAGCGGTCATCACAGGATAGGTTTGATCTTCGATCCTGGAAAAAGGAGTTTCGGTTAAGCTCTCGCTCAGGATGTACCGTTTGATCTCCTCTACTATTACGGCTTCTTGCTTAGCCGATGGTATCTGATCGGGCACAAACCCGACGCTAAACCCCCGCAGTTTCTCTTGAGCTTCGGGCGTTTGACTCCACTCGAAGATGACACGGTGTAAATCGGGTATAGTGTTCTCCTGTTTGATCACCTCCTCCGATCCTGCCGCCACAACCTCAACGTGCACCGCTTTGTTCGACTGCAGTAGGACCCGGAAATCCGGCGGGTTCAATCGCCATATCGACCTTGGGATGTAGCCAGCTGGTACCAGCCCGTCAAACAGTGCATTTAACTCGCCCTGATCCTCTTGAAGATGCAGATCATTGGTAAGCTTAGTGCGAGCATAACGCCACGAGTAGTCAAAGGGTTTATCGTTGTATTGCAGTTCGGGTGAGATTTCTCGCAGATCGCGGCTGTTGCCGCCCCGAAACCTGTGGAACTCTATGCTGATGACGGTTACCTCCGATACCATTCTACCACGCCCGATGCAGACGTTTGGAACGCTCTACGATGCATTCCCGCACCCAACCCGCCGGCCTCAGTGCGACAGGGTCAACCAACCCAGGCACCTAACGGATTCGTATAGGCGGTGATAGGCTGTATGTCTTCGCGCAGGTTTGTGCCATGGTTCGTTGGCCTCGCACTTCTGACCAACGCATGCCAAGGTACTCATAAAGCGGAGTCAATCCTAACGTCATCTACCGCCAGTCAGAGTCATAGCCTCTTGAATCCGGACGTGGCGCGAGCGGCCGCATTGATGGACCGGATGCCCAAGTTTAACCAGGTAGTTATGGCCCCGGGCATTCGGTGGTTTCGTTATCACCCCGATTGGTACTTGGATACAGCAATGGAGACTACCAGCGGTCAGGTTTGGGTTACGTATTGGCCGAAGTCGGATTCCTCCCACCCTCATGAACTTTTTGGTCACCTCAATGGCGGCACGATAACTCACACAGTGCTACCACACGAACCCTATTATTTCTTAAAGCTCGATTACTACGCCGCTCCCATCCCATTCGTGTACGGATTCAGTTTGAACCCTTGGACTGACTCAGCCCTACACTGGGCAGTCCTGCCAAATCGAGCAGTAGTAAAGTCTTCGACACTACCCGCAAGTCTACGAGGACATGACAAAGAGATTGTCTGCAAACAAGGCAGTCGCACCGGTGAAGTAGCGCTTTATGGCTTGTTTGCCAACAGCAAGTGGCGACCCATCTTGACTTGGCATGCCTGGCAGAGTGCAACGTTCGGTATGTGGCACTATGATCGGGACCAGCCATTGGAGTGCGCAGGTAGGTTCGCTGGTCACTTCTATGCCTTCTACGAAAGCGGAGACACAGGAGCTATTTACATGATAAGCAACGGCAGCGCCATCCCATTCGCAGCCGGAAGGCCCTACTTAGTTACCGATCACGCGATGATTCTCTGGGGTGGCGAGGACGAAGTTATTGAAGCACACTCGCCGTAGTGGCAAAACTTGAATCTTTCGTGTTGTGCCTGATGTTTACAGCATTGAGTGCATGCGCCTCCAGGTAACCGCCGCAGACAACAGCGAAGTCTATGCTCGTGGAATCGTTGGCGCTTTCTAAGGTTGTCGTCACTGCCGTGGTAGCCTGTGTTACCGTGCTGGTTCCGACAATCACCGTCACGCCTACCGCTCTGCTTGCTCACGCAAATTCCTACAACGGTCAGCACGTTAAGGTCGCGGGCCGGGTTGAACAAGTTGAAGTCAAGACCAGCCAAAGTGGCGACCTCTACGAGGTATTCAGCCTCTGCGACAGAACCTGTGTTAGGGTGTTCACTTGGGGTCACCCTGCACTTATCGCGGGCAAGTCAATATCGGTTGTAGGAAAATTCGTCAACGTTAAGGACGCCCAAGCAGATCGCTTTCATGATGAAATTGAAGTTGATCGTGGCACCTTATAGGGCTGATGTGATGAGTTGGCGTCATTGGGCAGCGGCGAAGTGGTTGGAGACGAACAGTTGAGCACGTCAAATCAACCGACAAAAGCCCGCGATATTACCAAGTACGTGCTTCAGTACCGTGAGTGTTCGCGCCACGTGTGGAATACCTACTTTATGGACATAGACGGGGGACACAGCTTCTTCAGGGAAGTTGATATAAAGTTGTTTGACGGCCTCGTTCTAAGTGAGTTCGATTTCGACATACCCTACCCCAGCCCGAACGGATACGTAGAGCAGATAGAGGTCCGGTACGAATTGCCCCCACTTGGATTACCGATTATGTATGTCTTCAGGACTGAGTCCCGCAAGGTTCAGTGGGCCGAGCGTAAACTCAACAAGGCTGATAACCGCCTATGCTTCATTGAGTTTTTCGACTTCGCCGACTTCGACCAGCCAAGAGATTTGCGGTATACTCGCGTTCGAGCAATAGAAGTCGGAGAAGCGCCAGAGCTAAATGGTGCAGATTTCTTGATCGACACTAGCAAGGTTCGCTTCGTCTGTTGAGTCTTATCTGATCAGGCGGTCTCGCTCAAGGCTTAGACTGGGCGATGCAAGTTATCAACTGCCCAGCGAATGTCCATCCATTGTTTTCCGTAGATGCTCTACTATCTCGTCCAGCGTCATTGACTTGTCGTAAACCGCGACTAGCGTCGGCCTAGTGGAGGGCTTAGCCTTCTTGTTCATACTGGGCGAAGCTTTGGGCGGCTTCTTACGTGGGGTCATGTATAAATGATACATGTTTGACCATGGCGTAAAATTCGCAACTGCTCCTTTCTAGCCGGGTTCCATTGTTAAGTTGCATGGCGCTGTCGATTAACGTTTCTTTCGTGCGCGAACTGCGATAAAGGTGAGGGCCAACACAAGAAACAATGGTGGGCGATCGAGGACTCGAACCTCGGACCTCATCCTTATCAGGGATGCGCTCTAACCACCTGAGCTAATCGCCCCTCGTTGAAGGACCATATTTTGCGCGACCGGGGTAGCAAGGCCTTCCCAGAGCAGCCTTGGACCGCCGCCGGTTTTGCTACTGGTGGCGGAGGGCTTCAGCGCAAGGCCAGGTGCCCGCTCCATCGCCGTGTAAAAAAATATGCACTACGGGGGATTAGCTCAGTTGGTAGAGCGCGTGCTTTGCAAGCATGAGGTCAGCGGTTCGAGCCCGCTATCCTCCACCAGGCAAACCCTCATCCGTTGAAGGGGACATTCTCCGGGAAAATGATTCGCGCGATGTCTCTCACGATCGCGTTTGGAACGTCGGGTTTCCCCTTCGGTTCCCGTTGGCTGTTCACAAAGGCAATGATCGTCGCGTCTTTGTCCGGCAAGTAATACGCAGCCGTATTGTAGCCGGTGATGCCGCCAGTGTAGCCATACCAGCCTGCCGAACAGCCGATGCCCAGACCGAACGACAAGCCCGCTTTGCCGATCGGCAAGCACGTCAGGCGTTCTTTCTGGGTAGCCGCGCTATTCGTAGTCCCCGTGACGTAGGCTTTTACCCACCTCTTCATGTCGGCCATGTCGGAGATCATCACCCCAGCGGCCCACGATACCGATGGCGGCAAGACGACGGAATCATCAACCCAGTTGTTATGGGCGTCGAGCATGTAACCGTGGGCATACGGCAGCGGCATAGCTGGATCGCTCACCGGGAAACTCGTCTCTTTCAAACCCAGCGGAACCAATATACGTTTGTCAATCTCGTTCGCCACGGTCTCATGCGTGACGGCCTCTATGACCATGCCGAGCAACATATAGTTCGTGTTGCTATAGTTCCATTTTGTTCCGGGCGGAAAGAGCGGCGGATGATCGACGGCCAACTGCAACCAGTGTGTGCGGTTGAACGTAGCGTTTGGCCCGATGTCCAGCGCCTGAAACGCCGGTAAGGCGTAGAGATCGATCAGGCCGCTGCGCATCTGCATGAGTTGGCGGATGGTGATCTTGTTGCCGTTGGGCACCGTCACGCCGAGCTTGAACTTGCTCACTGGATCATCGAGCTTGAGCTTCCGTTCGTCGACGAGCTGCAGGAGCACGGTGACGACAAAGGTCTTCGTGTTGCTGCCGACACGGAATTTATCGTCGAGTGCCATAGGGCGTCGCGGCGAAAGCTCGCCGTCGCCAATAGCTTGCACGAAGCTTCCCTCGCCAGGATACCAAATACCGATCACGACACCTGGCACCGGCTGCTTGCCGCCGTACTCAGCCAGGTCTTTGTGGACGGCCGCCTCGATTTGTTGTTGAATCGCAGGACTGAATGGACGACTAGCTCGAGTTGCGTTGCAGGCGCGGCAAGCGGAGCGAGTGCCAACAATACGATGCAAACAACGAATGCTAGCCGCATAAATCATGACCTCCACTCGGGGTGAAGCACGCCGCCTGGATTACTTGGCGGGGCCTATCCAGACGGTCTTGACGTTGACGAATTCTCGAATGCCGTAGACGCTGAGCTCTCTTCCGTACCCCGACGCCTTGACGCCGCCGAAGGGCAACCGAGGATCCGATTTGACCATGCCGTTGACGAAGACGGCACCCGCCTCGATGTTATTGATGAACTTCTCACGCTCTGCGCCGTCATTGGTCCAAGCGCTTGCACCCAAGCCAAAGGTGGTGGAATTCGCCACGCGGACCGCGTCGTCCGCGTCGTTCACTCGGAAGAGCACCGCCACAGGTCCGAAGAGCTCTTCCTTAGCGATGGGCGCATCGGGTGGCACGTCGGCGACGATCGTCGGCGCATAGTAGTAGCCGGGTCTCTCGAGGCGGCTGCCACCGGTGAGAACCCTGCCTCCGGCGGCCACGAGCCGCTTCACTTGATCGTCAAGCTCCTTGAGGCTGGTCTCGTTGACGAGTGGGCCGACATCCGTGCTCTCATCCATCGGGTCTCCCACCTTGAGCGCCTTGAACTGCTCGACCATGATCCTCGAGAATTCATCTGCCACCGACTTGGCGGTGATGAAGCGCTTTGCGGCTATGCATGATTGTCCGTTGTTCTGGACCCTTGCGGTGACCGCCGTCTGTGCGGCCTTCGCGACGTCAGCGCTCGGCATCACGATGTACGGATCGCTACCGCCTAATTCGAGCACGGTCTTTTTTATCTCTTGACCGGCTTGCGATGCGACCATCCTGCCCGCGTGCTCGCTGCCGGTGAGCGTAACAGCCCGGATGCGCGGATCTTTGATGACGGCTTCGACCGCGGCGCTGCCGATCAAGAGCGTGCCGAAAGCGCCAGCCGGAAACCCCGAACGTGCGAAAATAGACTCGATAGCCAGCGCGCACTGCGGCACGTTGGATGCGTGCTTGAGCAAACCGGCATTGCCGGCCATGAGGGCCGGGGCCGCGAATCGAAACACTTGCCAGTACGGGAAGTTCCAGGGCATCACCGCCAGGATCACACCGATCGGACGGTAGCGCACCAGGCTCTCGGACGCATCGGTCGCGATGCGCTCGTCGGCCAGCTGCGCTGCCGCATTGTCCGCGTAGTAGCGGCAGCCAAGCGCGCACTTCTCGACTTCCGCCACCGCTTGGCGCAGCGTTTTGCCCATCTCGAGCGTGGCTAGCTTAGCCAGATCAAGTTTTTCGCTGTCGAGCAAATCAGCTGCGTGCCGCATGAACTGCGCCCGCGAGGCGATGTCCAACTCGCGATTGCGCTCGAATCCCGACTGGGCCGCCGCAAGCTTCTGCTCGATCTCTGCAGCACTCATTGCTTCGAACGTCTTGATCGTTTGACCGGTCGCCGGGTTCACACTTGCGATGATCGCCACTCAGTCACACTCCCACTTTGGTCTTGCGCTCCGCCGCCAGGGCGGCATCGTATTCGTCAAGCATCTCGATCTCGCCCGCAGTCGTCAGTGTTTGCTCGTGGAGCTTGACCCAGTTGCGGTCGACACTGCCGAACACCGGCAACTGCTTTCCGCGCCGATAGAACGCGTAGAAGATGATGCCGAGGATCACCCACAGCGGGCCCGCGATGCGGCCGATCGGGTGCGTGAGCAGGGTGAAGATCAGGATCGCGAAGATGCCGAAGAGACCGATGACGGACAGCAGCGACAAGTCTCCCTTTTTCCCGAAGAGCGTCATTGGAATGTTCCACGGCATCTTGAAACGTCGCGGCGCGATTGAATCCGTGAAACGAAGGGTGATGAGCGCGATGAACACGAGCGTATACGACAGCGCAGCTCCAAAGGCATAGAGGTCGGCCAAAAAGCCTATGGCATGAGGACCCTGCAGGTACGCAGCGCATAGCTCGATGACGGCGATCCCCGAGAAGACGACAATCGTCCCGATCGGAGTCCTCGTCTTCGGGTTGGTCACTTGAAACCACGAGGGCAAGACGTTGAACTTGGCCATCGAGTAGGCGATGCGCGACGCCCCGAAGATGCCTGAATTGCTTGAGATCAGGACGAGGAAGGCGCCGACCAGCGGCACGTAGATCGCAAAGATGAACCCGAGGTACGGTATCTGACTGGCGAGCACCGCGATCGCTTTGTCATTGTTGTCACCGCTCCCGACATATTGATACATCGGGATCAAACCGCCATGCGCCGTATGCACCGGATGCATGCCCAGCACGAGGTTGGAGTACGAGATAGCGAAGATCAGGATGGTCAGGATCAGCGCGACCGACGTACGAGGGATGACGGTTGTCGGTCGCCTGGTCTCCTCGGCAGCGTGCGAGATGCTTTCCAGACCCACGAACGAGATGATCGCAAGCGAGATGCCCTTGAGCAGGTCCTCCGTGCTGGGCCAGGCCGTCTGCATGGTGTGTACGAGGATCTTTGGGTCCCAGGCCAAGACGAAGGCGCTGACTAGGATGACCGTTTCGGTCACAACGTCGAGCGCTGCGACCAATTCGTTGAGCCGTGACGACTGCTTGACACCCATCCCGTTGAGCACAGTCAAAAATGCGGTCACCGATAGCACGCAGAGGAAGTAGATGGGTCGGTGCACGCCTAGCCAAGGGATGAGAAAACTTATGTAGCCGATGGTGAACCACGCGAAGAGGGCTATGTCGATGGTGAAGTCCAGCAGGACCGCCCAGCCGGCGATGAACCCGATGAAGTCGCCGAGCGCCCGCATGACAAAGAATTGTCCGCCGCCCGCGACCGGATACGCCGACGACAGCTCCGTATAGGCTAGGCCGATGCAAACGTAAACCAATCCGGCGAAGGCGAACGCCACGTTCGCCGCGCCGAGGGCGACGCCGATAACCACGCCAAGAGCCACGTAGATATCGGCGCCAACATCTGCGTAGCCCCACGCGTAAGAGCCCCAGGTGCTAACCGACCTGCGAAGGTCTGCGACGGGAGGTTTGGTCATCCAAGTCCTGTCGGCGCGAGCGATCGATATGGATATGTTGCCAAGCCCCGATTCGGGCAGCGGAGCGCGATTCCCGCGGCAAGAATGGTTCCCCTGTGGTTTGGTCCTATAGGGACTCATCCAGCCGTAGACCGTCGACTCCTTGCAAGGGGAAGATCACATGAAGTCAATCAGCGTCGCAGCATTGCTCACCGCGTTGGTCATCGTGGGCTGTACGCCCAAGGAACAGACCTCATCCAACGGCGAGGCAACCGGTTCTTCGACACCCGCAGCGACGGAGTCAGCCGCTGAGGCGGCGTCCAGCGCGCCGGAAAAACAGGACCTGTACGTGACGTTTCAATTCAACGATGTAGCGGTCACGACGAGCGGCGTGTTGCGTCTTGGCTTCGTCGCGAAGAATGGCGGCAGCGATCCGCTGTTGTGCGAGGAGAGCGGTTTCTCGTTACAACTCGCCGACGGCTCGACGCTTCAGCCGGATGCCGGAGCTGAGAATCGCTGCGACCCCGACACGATCGATCCGGGATCGACCGGCAAGGGCACCATGTTCTTCGACCTCAAGAGTGGCTACACAGGCCCAGTGACCCTTATCATGAGCGACAATGACACGATCATCGGTCGGGGCACGACCCAAGTGCACTAAGTCGCCCTGGCGAAAGGGACGTCCCGAGCCTCCAGCCGAAAACTAGCTACTGGGGGGATTAGCTCAGCTGGTAGAGCGCTTGCATGGCATGCAAGAGGTCAACGGTTCGACCCCGTTATCCTCCACCACTCAAACCCGCACGGGTGTAAGACTCGGCGGGTTTCATCTTGGCGACGGCCATGTCTGTTTCAGCTGTTTGACCACTTAACTGACCACCTACGGCCTTCGCCTCGTAGAACTCGTCGAGCGCGGTGACGGATGCGGCCGCTGTTCCGCTAGCTTGGCTTCAGACTTCATTTATTTGGGTACATTTGTGGAGCACAAGAGTTTACAGGAGCGTGCTATGAAAGAACGAGCCTTGACCATGCCCGATGTCATGCTAGTCGCTGCCACTCGTGGTGCCCTTGGTGTCGGTGTCGGCCTGCTGATTGCAGATAGCCTAAGTAGCGACAAGCGGAGGGCTATCGGTTTGTCGCTGCTAGCACTCGGCGTGCTAAGCACGGTGCCCATCTTAATAAACATCCTCAACAAGCCTGTGCTTGACACACAAGCCTAAAGATTTTCTGACGGCACTTCAAGCTGTCTCGTGTCTTGACCGATTGCTCAGCGCTGTTCTAGCTAAACTAAGCCGATTCGGTTGATTCCATTTCGCGCGTTTAACAGTCTATTCAATTAGACCGAGCGCCTTCTGAAGTCGGTCAAATTCTTGCTTTAGTTGGCTGAAAATGGAAACGCGGGCAAAGTTCCGTTTGTCTTGATTCTGCTGGCGGGCATCGGCCATCTGCGACCTTTTGATTACCATAAAACGCAAACGCGCCGGGCTCTAAACCTGGCGTGTTTTCTTGTCGAGTCCGCGCTGGCGGCTTCAACAACCGTTAAATCGTCTTGTTCGAAGTTTTGGTGCATACGGAGGTGCCTTGAAGGGTCACTTTTCCGCCTTGCAAACTCTCAAAGTGGTCCGCATAGCTCGTATCGCTCGTCTTCGTCATCGTATCGCGTCCTATGGATTCCTTACCTCCAGACCCATTCGTCCAAGTCATCACCTGAACGTTGGTGCCGCTGTCTGGACCAGTCGAGGATCCAACCACGCCGTACACAGCGTCCGCACTGGTGCCCCACCAAAGCTTCTTCGAGTCATTCCAACCCACAAACCCAGAGGACGAATATGGTTTGGAACTATAGTGGTTTCCGATCACATTCCCCGGCGAGACCCAGTAAATGACCTTCGCCAAAATTGTCTGCGCTTGCGTCTTGCCCATCGCGGGTATTTTGGTCGTGCACGTCCATGTCCCAACAAGGTATTGCTGCTGCTTCATCTTTCCGCTGAGCGTCAGCGGTGGAACCTCCGATGAGGCGACGCGCGAGCTCGCCACCAGTAAGACGATGACCGCCGTTGACATGGGGCCCAGAGCGCGCATATTTTCCTCCTCACCAGTAAGAGCCGGCAATGAGGCGACTGCCGAAAGCGACGACGGCGAGTCTCCCATTTCAAGCTTTGGGAGAGCCACCCCTGGGACTTTGGTCTCGTGGACCAACTAAACTGGCGCTCGACGTGCGCCATCGCTTTGGGCATCGTTCATCGGCGACACGCTTAAACGCCATGGTGCAAGGCGCGCCGCCGGTAGGGCTGATAGCTTCTAACGTGTTTCCTCCACCTTTCAGCGTCACCATGAACGCGAGTTTGACCACTTATCTGACCACTTAAATGACGCAGACTAACGAAGAGTGGCGAAAGACGGCGAAAACTTAAGTCCTCGCCGTCCCTCGTCGTATCTAAGTTCCCGCCATTTTTCGGCGTTCTAGCGGAAACGCCGAGTTGGCCCTTTTCTACATGGCATGCAAGAGGTCAACGGTTCGACCCCGTTATCCTCCACCAACTCAAGACCCACATCATAAAGGGCGCGAGCCTCGCGCTCGGTGCAAGAACTTTTCCACCGACTGCTCCCGACCACACTCATCCCACCACAAGTTGTCCGTTGTAATGCTGAAGGTTTGTTACGGGCCGGGAAGCGCGTTGTAAGGGTGAATATTGAGACTCTTAGAGTCAAAGGTGACTACCGACGAGTTGTTCTCACCGGCCTCGTCAACACAAACAAATTCAGCTAATCGTCCCTGCGCCACAAAGCCATGCTCCTGAATGCCCGAAGCCCTGACGCACTCACGTGCGTCCGAAAGAGTATTCACGTCGGCATTGTCGGGTGGGTACCCTCGACAGGTTGGATCCTGCATCACGACTGCGAGGTGCCACTCGACAAAGTACTAGTGTGCGGCGCAATCGCGATCGCCGCCCCGCGGCGGCTCCGGCTTCCCAGCTCGCGTGATCGCAACCCTTCCATAGGGGATCCGTTCAGCATCCTTGAGGCACGGTAGCCGTAGCATTGACTTTCATCACACGATTGCCCAGCGGAAATAGAACGATATTAACTATATGACCTCAGGTGATCGCAACGTCCGACTGAAGAGAATACTCTGGATGGCGGGCCTTGCATTTTTCATGCTGGCGATGCCCATGCTGGCGAGAGCTGATTGCGAGAACACGCTACTGGGCCTCGGCCAGCAGGTCGACGATGCAAGACAGAGCCGTGATTTGATCGCGCTTCACAATGCCAGCTTGCAGTTGCTTAGGGCGGTCGAGCCTTGCTACAAACAAGCGGAAGCCGATCAAAACATCGGCTTGCTCTTTTATGACGAGGCCGAACTAGTACTTGCGCTCTCGGGCTTGACCGTCAGCGAGGGTAAGCAAGCACCCCCAGGGCACCAAGATCTCAGCGGTGCTAACGCACTTTTCGGTCGGATGACCAGCATCTACAACGTCATGGCGAAGCAGGCTCCAAACTTGACCGATGCAGACCATGAGCGCCAACTAGCTAGCACGCGGCAATTGCTCGTCGAAACTCGCCAAGCAGCGGGGATTTGAATCCAGGCAAGCGCGACCGGTGTGTTCGCCTGCTTCATCTCATCTATGTCAAGGGCGACATCACGATTCTTGACTCCATCGGGCTAACCCGACATATCGATGGCGTCAGCACGTTGCACGCGCCTGCAGTCCGCAGGGCGACCCCGTACTCCCCCGAATGGCGAGCCACGGTACTCCGCGGGGTCGCATGACCCCCGCATTGACGCAGATCGGCACCACGCATGAGATTCGCAATCCTCATTTTCGCGGCATTTTTCGTTCTTGCGGCTCGTTCGTTAGGTGACGACGAGAGCCACATGCATGGCGGTGGCTCTCCCGAAAAGCTTGGCAGCGTGCATTTCGCGGTGTCCTGCACGCCCGATGCGCAACGCAAGTTCGACCGTGCAGTCGCCATTCTTCACTCGTTCTGGTACGAAGAAGCTCAGAAGGCGTTCCTCGGCGTCGCGGACGCCGATCCAACCTGCGCCATGGCGTATTGGGGCGTCGCGATGAGTTACTATCATCAACTGTGGGAGCCGCCTAATGCCGAGGCGCTATTGAAGGGCTGGCAGGCGGCCGAAACCGGTCGCAAGCTAGGGCCGAAGACGCAGCGCGAGCGGGACTACGTGTCGGCCATCGACCTCTTTTACAAGTCCTACGACAAAGTCGATCATGAGACGCGGGCGCTCCTCTATACCACCGCCATGCAGCAGCTTCAGGAGCGCTACCCGATGGACAGCGAGGCGGCCGTGTTCTACGCACTGGCGCTCGATTCGACGGCAAGTCCCTCGGACAAGACGTATGCCAACTACCGGAAAGCGGACGCGATCTTAGAGCCGCTCTTCGCCAAACAGCCAAACCATCCGGGCATCGCGCACTATATCATTCATAGCGATGATGTGCCGCCGCTCGCGGCGCAGGCCTTGCCCGCGGCCCGGAAGTATGCATCGATCGCTCCCTCCGTGCCGCATGCGCTCCACATGCCCTCGCATATCTTTACTCGGCTGGGGCTATGGGATGAATCCATTCAGTCGAACCTCGCGTCGTGGGGAGCGGCGCAGGACTACGCCGCCAAGAATTTCCCAGGCGCGGCATTCAGCAACGGCCTGCACGCGTTGGACTACCTCGAGTACGCGTACCTGCAATCCGGCGAATTTGCGAAAGCCAAAGGCGTGGTCGACCTAGTCGCTGCGGTCGCGCGGTCGCAGCCCCAGGACTTGGCCTCAAGTTACGCGTTCACCGCTATCCCCGCTCGTTTCAGCATTGAACTCGGTAGGTGGAGCGATGCGGAGGCGTTACGGGTTCATCCGCTCGACTACCCTTGGACTCTGTTTCCGTGGACACCGGCCACAATCGAGTTCGCAAACGCGCTCGGCGCTGCGCGTTTGGGCGATGTAGCGACCGCGCGCGGATATTTGACGAAGCTTGCGGCGATCCGCGACTCCCTCTTGGCCGCCAAACAGACTTATTGGTCCGGGGAGGTCGAGATCGAACGCTTGGAGGCGGCCGGTTGGATTGCTCATGCACAAAAAAATGAGGACGAGGCGCTTGCGATGTTGCATTCGGCGGCGGCACTAGAAGACGCGACGGAGAAAAGCAACGTTACTCCCGGGCCGCTCGTTCCAGCGCACGAATTCGTCGGCGATCTCCTCCTGGAACTTGGGCGCGGCCCGGAGGCACTTCTTGAGTACGAAGCGGCGCTCACGACATCACCCAATCGCTTCCACGGACTATACGGCGCCGCAAAAGCGGCGCGCCTCGCCGGCGACGCGACAAAGGCGCGCCTGTACTACGGCAAGCTGCTCGCGATCGCGAAGCACGCCGACCCCGGAGTGCCGGCAATCGCCGAAGCTGAGGCATACCTGGCGAGCAGTTAGCGAGTCAGAAGCGTGAATGTCGCTCCGAAATGGTGCCGCATTTTGAGGTGGGAACGAGCGAGAGTTCTTGTATCCGCAGTGTAGCCACGGAGTTACTAAAGACAGGCTTAGGTGTGCGAGGTGGCGGTTTGGTGATGCCGGAAAGCCCTCCCTGCGCTCACGCGAGAGGCCCCAGGAGAATCTTTTTATGGCACCGCCGTCCGCAAGAAGAACGAACTATGTCATTCGTGGTGGAGTTGAAGGCAGGGAACGGCTTCGAGTCCTTTCGCGAATCAATCGTCAGTCTACCTTAGGCTTGCTTGAACGAGCCGGCATCAGACCGGGCATGGCTTGCCTGGATATCGGCTGCGGGGGTGGCGATGTCTCATTCGACATAGCGCGCCTTATCGAGCCCGGCGGAACAGTGCTTGGCATGGATTTTGATGAGGTTAAGATCGACATGGCCCGAGCTGAGGCTCAGGCAGCGCACATTGCAAATATCGAATTCCGGGTCGCTGACATCGATGAGTACGAGTTACCGCCTGGATTCGACCTCGCTCACGTTAGATTTGTCCTCTCGCACCTACCGGATCCGAAAAAGGTGCTCACCAAAATTTGGAATGCTCTCCGACCAGGTGGAGTCATCGTTGTCGCCGATAGCGATTGGAGTGGCTATTTCTCGGAGCCTGACAGTCCCTTCGTGCGGCGTCACGTCGAGCTGTACACCCAGGCGGTGAAGCGTCGAGGCGGAGATCCTAACATCGGGCCGCGCTTGCCAGCGCTGCTGACCCAAAGTGGGTTCGGGAACGTGCATATGAACGTCGTTCAACACGCGGGGACTGAAGGCGAGGTAAAGCTGATAACGCCGATAACAGCTGAGAACACTGCGGAGGCCATTATCGATGAGGGCCTGGCCTCGCGCGTGGATTTGGATGGAATGGTTTCTGAATTGTACGCGTTTGCCCGCGATCCAAACACCGTTCTGAGCGGGCCGCGAATCATCCAGACTTGGGCGCACCGACCCGTTTAGGTCGTTGTGGGGCTAGCGGCAGCCACGCTGGGGCTACAGTGTGACCTGGGCGTTGAATCCGGTGCGCAAGGAATCGAAATCAGGGTCGGTGCGAATGCGGGCGATCTCGTCCAGGCCAGCCGCGCCGGACGACAGGTATTGCCGCAGTATTCGCGATGCCTCGGTTCGCTTTCCTAAGGCAACGCTTGCTGACGCGAGCGCAATCGGATCCATCTCGTTTGGATCTCGAATCCGCTGGAGGTGCTCGAAATCCACAAGCGCAGCGCGCATCTCGCCGTCCCTCGCTTCAATGCGCAAACGTAAGGCAATTGCAGAGGCCTCACCCGGATACAATGCGAGCACTTCGTTAGTCAAACGCAGCGCCTGCTTGTCCCGTCCCCGAAAATAGTAGGATCGTGCCAGCCAGTACCGGGCGAGCCCCGGATGGTTGCCGAGATCGAGCGCTTGTGAAAGCACGCTGCCAGCTCGTTTGTAGTCGCGATCCAAGACGAGCCACTCGCCGAACAGCCCGACCGCGTAGCCGGACGTTGGTTCGTCCTGGCTCATCATCTGAAATTCGCGACCTGCCTCATCGAAGGCTCCGATGCTCAGAAGAAACTTTGCCCTCCATGCTCGCGGCGACTCGGCGCCTGGATCCGCCGCCACCGCTGCATCAAACATCCGGCGGGCAATATCGACACGATGATCGTACACGCTCGTGACAATGCCAAGAGCAGTCAGGGCGTTACTCTCGCTGGCGTCGCGCCGTAGCGCCGCGGCTGCCTCGACGCGTGCAACGTCAAAATAGTGCGAGCGCGCGTCGTGACAGGCGAGGTTGAGTGCCCGCCTCGCGTCGATGACGGCGAGTCCACCATACCCCGCGCCATCGTATGGTGCCTCGGCAACGAGCGCGTGATAGTAGTGCGCTGCACGGTCAAGATGGTTTGGGCCCTCGCTGGTCGCCAAATAGTTGCCGATCGCAAGGTCGCGATTATCTAGGGGCACGGCCGACTGGGGTTGCGGAATCTGTACGAGGAGCGCGCCCAAAGCTGCCGCCGCACTCACCCAAAAAATGGGCGACCTCTGGCGTCGTTCAGGAATCGCCGCGGGAGCCACGACAAGGCGGTACCCACGGCGCGGCACATTCTCAATAGCGATGGAAGGATCGCATCGCAGAACCCGGCGCAAGATGTACATCTGCTGGTTGAGGTTGCGCTCCTCAACCGCGGCATCTCCCCACAGCGTGTTGCGCATCCACGCTGCGGAAACAACATCGCCGTTCGCGCGGACGAGCTCGACAAGCATCTGGGCGGGAAGCGGCGCGATCGGGACGATCTGGCTGCCATCGAATAGGGCGCGGTTCTCGAGATCAAACCGCAAACGACCAACTAGCACCGTGGCGGGCATCGCCAGGTTTTCGAACTTGCCGGAGTCCACCCCTAGCATTTGCCTTCCAGCTTAGGCGCGTTTCACGCGCGGCGCTATCATCGAACTGTCATTTCTGGCGTTTTGACGCGCGGTGACCCGGCGTTGATTGTGCTTCGGGTGTCCCAGCAGCTAGCGTCGGTGTATGCGAAGCCTGCTCGGGGCGCTCTTCTTGGTGGCAGTCTGTGTGCTTGGCGTGAGGGTGGAAGCCGGCGCCTCTGTCTCCGAAAGCAGCGAATTCAAGGCCGTTCGTGCCCCCCATCCGTTGGCGCTTGATCCCTCTCTGCGAGATCCGGCGTGGAGTCTGGGTGAAATCCAGCCCGACGGATTTTGGAATCTCACCAAGCACGCCGGCGCAGTGCTTAAAACCCGCACCTATCTGCTCTACGACGATCAGAATCTCTACGTTGCCTTTCACGCAGAACAGCCCGGCGTGCCTATCATCGCCGGCCAAACGACCAATAATGTCGGGTTCGGACTCGATGATTTCGTGGGCGTCGCTGTCGACTGTAGTGCTGCCGGCAACGAAGTCTACTTCTTTGAAATGACCCCGCGCGCAATCCGCTACCAACAGTCGAGCGAGAATGTGCGCTACTCAGCGCGATGGCATAGCGCGGCCGAAATCGATGGACAGACATGGAATGCGGTGCTCGTCATTCCGCTCAGCACCATGCGGTTGCCGCCCGGAAAGCATTCCAGCTGGCGCTTCAATTTCATCCGCTCGGTGGCGGCGCAGGGCGAGCACTATACATGGGCCTACGACGGCCTCATGAACGATGGTCCCGTTGGTCTGGCGTGGCCGACGTTCGGGGACGCGCGCTACTGGCCCACCATCACCCTCGATGGCCTCACGACTGCAAGCCGGCTCGTGCGAGCCAAACCGCAAGCGGACATCTATGCACTGGAGAGCGTCGGCGCGGACCGCGACATGTTCCAACAAGCGAATGGGACGTTTGCACCCGAGACCGTACGCCCGGTAGGGATCGACCTTACCATCCCGCTCACGAACACGATCAATGCCGTCGGCACGCTCAATCCTGATTTCTCGAATATTGAAGTCGACCAGCAAACCATTGCACCCCAAGAATTCCAGCGTCAATTGATAGAGTATCGTCCTTTTTTCGCGCAGGGGGCCAGATTTCTCACGCCTAGCGGCGTCGGGTTCTCCAGCCCCACAAGCCCAAACAATGCGGTTTGGTATTCACCCTCGATTGGGCCTTTCGATCGTGGCGCAAAAATTGAGGGCTCTTTTGGACTGCAGTCATTTGGCCTGCTTGACGTTCGCGGATTTGACGAGACGACCGGCAACACGTTCGACGACATCGCGTACGGCTACCGGCATTCGCTGGCCGATCAAACGTTCTACTATTGGGCAGACGGCGTGCTCGCACATCACAGCATCGCCGGCAATGACACGACGACCGACCTTGGGCTCTCCGGTCGCAACGCAAAGAGCGGGTTTACCTGGGGAGACGCCCAGCAATTCGAACAGGGGAGCTGGGTGCCATACACCGGCGTCGCGCACTCGAGCAACACGTACGTCGCCATGAACAAGCCGAATTGGTTTGCAGCGATGGGGTATAACGACGTCAGCCCAAACTATAACCCAATAGATGGTCTCACGTTCAACTCGGATATTCGCGGTTTCCAGGGCTTTGTGCAAACGCTGGGATCGACCAAGTGGGCAAAGAACTACTCACTAAGCGTCAACCTGGATCGATGGCTCGACCGCTCAGGCGCCGTGCACGAGGCGGACACGCTGGCGTCGCTCTCGGTCACCTTCAACAACGGTTTGTCGATCAATAATCTCGGCCCGAGCGTCAGCATATTGCGCAGTTACGACATTCCCGCCAACACCGATTGCACCGGGCCGATCGTCGGAACTTCGTCATTTACCGGCTTTCCATGCTATCGCAACGGCCAGAATCAGCGTTTCAATCTCTTCACCACCGCGTTCGGGTATAAGGACGGCACGCCCAAGCCACTGGATTCTTCCTTCGCGTTCGGCCCCTTTGGCGGCAATTACACGCAAACGTTTTCAATCACGACATCGCGCCCACTGGGGCGCTACTCGATTGGCCTGGAATACGACGGCACCTACGAACGAGCTTTCGGCAGCGGCATCCTCGACTCGCAATGGCTGCGGCGCATCTCACTGGGCACGTCGCTCGAGCGCCGACTCCAATCTTTCGATTTCCGTCCAATCCATTAACGGCCTGGGCGGGTTTGCTACCAGCTACCGGTACAAACGTAGCCTTTGGTTATCACCGGCGCTTCTCAAGCGGTAACGAGCTCTTTGCGGACTTTGGAACTCCGGCCGCAAGCAGCACGCTGCAGCGGTTCATCGTGAAGTACGTGTTCCATATCGGCGGTGACGCGGGCACGTAAAAGGCTCTTCTTTTTCGAAGGCAGCCTGTTCCACCACCAGGTGGCGCAGTGCTACGTGATGTGTCATGGATCGGGGCTCACGTGTTTCACGATTTAGGCCTCCACGCGACGCCATTGCAAAACTGCGCCGGCGTACCCTGCGATTACTAAGGTGGCCAGGACCGTTGCGCCGACAGCCCCAGAGTCCGAGGCACCTGCGCCGTGCGAGATATAGGTTAGCGGATTAAACGCATTGATCGCGACAAACATATCGTGCCATACTTGCCACGCCCCACTCGCGGGTATTTCGCGCATTGCTGCAAGCCCGATGGCCAGCGGCCATATCAGAGCTTGTATGACAGCTGCTCCCCGCAACCTGGCACTCAGGCCGACGATGATCGCGTACCATGCAAGCGGGAACAAGAGGAAGCGAAGTGCATTGAAGACAGGTTCTGGTCCGGCAACCAGCTGGTTCGTCGCGTGATGGAAGATAAGGATGTGCACGAGTATGAACGCAAATGCGACGAGTTCCGCGAGCACGATGGCTGCCATGTCGACGGCGATAACGGTCGTTGCATACGCGTCCCTTGAATACGACTTGGTGAGCGCAAGCTCAAGATGTCCGTTGTTTTCTTGTGCCAGCACAGAACCCAGTACCGTTGCGATGATTGAGGCGATGAAGCCCGCGACCTCCAAGAGTTTCGGCCACGCCAGCGGCACCGGCCCTGCCCCCTTGTTTCCGCCGTCGTCACCGGTCATCGGCACCCAGAGTGTGATGAGCGATGTCAATAGGAACAGTGAGGCCCAGACAAGCGCATAAACGAACAGCGGCTTGCGCGCCCGCAGATACTCTTTGTAATACATCTCTTAGCCCTCCCGCGCTGCATCAAGCGCGGCAGCCGAGTCGTCGCCGACGGCCGCGAGAAAGATATCTTCGAGGTTCTGGTCGAGAACGCGCACACTGGTGGGCCTCGCCATGCTGATGAGGTTCGCAATGCCGTCGCCGCCCTCACGAATGTAGGCGCGCAGAATCCGGCCATGACGCATAACGCGACGCACGTGCGGGTTGCCCTCTAAGCCGGTTAGGAAGGGTGCGTCCGTATCGAAGGTCGCCTCGACGACCTTCTCGCCGGCACGAAGCGCCTCGGCGTCGCCATCCAGTAGGATTTTGCCCTTGTGCATGATCGCGACATGGTCAGCTGCTCGTTCGACTTGTCCGATTTGGTGAGACGAAAAGAGAATGGTAGCACCCCCGGCGGCGGCATCGACCATGAGATCGAGGACGTGGCGCTGGTGGAGCGGATCCAAGCCGCTCGACGGTTCGTCGAGCACGAAGATTTTTGGGCGGATCGCAAACGCGAGCGTGAGCGCAAGGGCGCTCTGTTGACCCTTTGACAACTGCTTTACTCTCTTGCTTGTGTCCAAAGCAAACAAGTTGACCAGCGCCCGCGCCCGCGCCGCATCGAACCCCGGGCATGACCGCTTGGTCAGCTCAAGGTGATCTCGACTCGTCATCCACTCGTACAGGGCGCTTCGCTCGGGCACGTACGCGATGCGCGCGAATTGCGCGGGTCGCAGCGGCTCGCCATTGAAACGCACTTCGCCGGCCTGCGGCAAAGCGAGCCCGAGCATGCTCTTGAAGGCCGTGGTCTTGCCCGCACCATTGGTGCCAAGCAACCCGAAGATCGACCCTCTACCAATTTGGAAGCTCACATCATCGACCGCTCGCGTCGCGCCGTATGATTTGGTGAGATTTTGCACGGAGATAACGGCGTCTGTGTCCGTCATGTTGCAGTGTCCTTTTCAGAGGTGTTAGGATACCAACGATCGAGCGCGCGCTCGAAAGAGCCTCTAACATCATCGCGCTCTAGACCCATTGATTTGGCCTCGCGCACGGCTTGTATCAGGGCTTGATCGGCGACGTCCGCAACGGCGCGTTTCGCACCGGCGACGCTTCCATCACCGGCGATGAAGGATCCTCGGCCCGGCAGAGTTTCCACAACCTGATCGTGCTCGAGCTCTCGGTACGCGCGCGTGATCGTATTGTGATTCACGACGAGTTCGTTGGCGAGTTGCTTGACGGTTGGAAGCTGCTCACCCGGAGCGAGAACGCCGATCGCAACGGAGCGCTTGACCTGCTCTACGATTTGCAGGTAGATCGGCACTCCGCTGCGCGGGTCGACGGTAAAGATGGCTGGCACGGGCGCTAGATCGTCGGTCCCCAGCCCTTAAAAATCGTGCCACCGCCCGAGTCCGGCAGCCGGACGAACGGGTGGCGTGGATCGTCAATAGTTTGGCCTCCGTTTTTGTTGAGGCGGTAAATCAACATGCCAATCCCTCCAAGGTGCCCTGTAGTACTAGGTAACTAGTGCACTAGTACACTAGCAAGCATCTTGCATAATGTCAAGCACAATATCCAGCCCGTCCCTTAGATCGGGATGTCAGTGACAAAACGGCTCGGTGGTTTCGCTGCCCTGGTGCAGCTCGGGCTCGTTTTGGTTGGCGGGCTTGGCGATCCGCGAACCGATGCGTCGACATAAAAAGCCGGCGATCTGCTCGTTCGCATATCGCCGGTGCCGAGATTCGCTCCAGTTAACGTCGCCGTGTTTGCGGTGTAGGGCTCTACGTAGCTACTCCATCGTACGCCCTCCGCAATTCATCGATGTCCAGCTTCTCCATCTCGAGCATCGCCTTCATCGCTCGTCGTTGTTTCTCGCTATCATCGCTGCCTAACAGCTCGCCCAGGCCCGCGGGGACGATGTTCCAGGAAATGCCATACTTGTCGACCACCCAACCGCATTGCAGCTTTTGACCGCCTGCCGAAAGTTTCTCCCATAGGGCGTCGACCTCGCTTTGCGTGTCGCAGTTGACGAACAGCGCGACCGGCGGTTGACCATTCGTCTGGCTCGGCGAGCCGCCATTGAGCGCCATAAAATCCTGTCCGAGGAGCTGAAACTCGACAACCATGGCGGTGCCGCTGGGCATCGGCCCGGCATCCGTATATCGGCTGATGTTCTCGATCTTCGAATTCTTGAACAATGCGACGTAGAACTTAGCCGCATCTTCTGCCTGATTCTCGAACCAAAGGTATGGTATGATTTGCGACATCTTCAGCCTCAGCTTTCTCTTTCAAGAACGGGGATCACCTATGCCCAAGGATACATAATAGCGACGCGACGGTGCCGAGCCCTTCTTGTCAGCGCCGTCGGGGATTGCGCGTCAGGTCATGAGCCGCGCGGCCAAGGCCGCAGCTCCCCACGCAACCGCCTGAAGCGCCAGCATTGGGAGCCTCAGTGCAAACGGCGTCTGGCCCTTGGTGAAGACAAACCCCACGATCATCGGTATTTGCGCAACCATCAAGATCTGGAAGAGATGAGCAGCCGTACCTTCATCGGTTTGCGGTGGCTTGCAATAAGCGGATTGGGTAGCCACGATAAACACTACCCAGAAGAGCGATATGAATATCGGGGTGAAGCCGAGCAAGCGATGCATATATACTTTGTATCGCAAAGTTGAAACAAATGCAAGCCCTAAACGTGGGAAAAACGCCGATTCACAACGCCGCCGACGATGAACAAAGCAATCGCGCAGTAAAAGAGCAGCATAAACACGGTGGTCGGCCCGTGTGGATTCGCTATCGCGAGGTACCCCATCCAGACTGCGAACCCGAAGGAGCCGAGTTCAGTTGTCAGCCCGAACATGATGTTCGGCCGTTCTTCGCTCGCAGCGAGTGGCGCTGGCGTCAAACGCGGGATGAGTCTGGGGACTACGGCGCAGTAGCCGGCATAAGCCTCTCCCTGCGCTCTACGAAGTTGGTCCTCTTCCAGGAAAATCAACCGGTAGAGAAAGGCGGTTAACAGCACGACGACTATCACCGTCGTAGCGGGTGGCCCGATCATGCTGATGCCAACACCTTGCAAGAGATTGCCGAGGTATAGTGGGTTGCGAACATAGCGGTACGGGCCCGCCGCCGTCAAGTTGTCTGTCACGATTTGCCCACTGAACACAACCCCTACGCGGTGATAACTTGACGCCCACCAGCGAATGAGGAAACCGGCCAGCGTAAGCGCACCCGCAACCGCCGCTGCGGCTCGAATCCCGGCATCGCCCCAGTGCCTTCCGATGAGCACGTAGGTCGGGATTCCCTTGCCTCCCACAACGTGGTCGATGTAATACCCGACAAAGAAACCAACAAAGAAGATCGCAAACGCGATCCATGCGCGAACGCGGAACTCCCAAGGCGACGAGTTCTTGCTGCGCTGCGCTCTCATCGTTGACCCCCTGCTTAGGCCTTCGCGTAGCACCACTCGGCTCCTCGGCGCTCGAGCGAAACGAGCGGAGCCACTTGGCGCTGCAAGTGGCTCCGCTGCTACAGCCTTCCTCGAGGAGGCTCTTACGAAGAAGCGTCCTCTAGGGTGATCGTTGGGTAATCACAGAAGTTATGTTGGAGGACGGTAATGGTCGGCTTCACGTCTGAAGCTGCCCCAACTGGATACGTCGTGATCCTGACTCTGAAGTTGCAGTCACTGCGATACTCGGTGAATGTCAGATCCGCAGATTCACCGGGATCGATGGTCTGATTGGCTCCTAGTAAGTCTGACGAGTAGTCGCCGGTCTCATAATCAGCCACTCGAAAGTTGTTGATGATCTTGTTGCTATTGTTCACAACTTTGATGTTGAAGGTCGTGCCGCTGGGGTCCGCGAGCACTCGATGTTGGGGCACCAGCAATAACAAGATAGCCGCAAGGGCGAGCAAGGGAAGTTTCTTGAGCACGGTCTCTCTCCTCAGTCAGTTACCACAGCCAGCGCCGCGTGCTGCACAGAATTTCCGACGTTTCATATACTATGACCGGCGTGAAGAATAGCGCGTTACCCAGACGCTGCCTACTGTGTGCCCGCGCACTGGCAAAACAAGCTGCCGAGGGTTTTGGTAAGCAAGCCCTCGCCCCTGCTGGAGTTCAGCTTGGCCAGGAGCCGCGACGGGGGAGCGGATGCTTGCCACGTTTGCGGCCGCCGAGGGTGGGAACATCTGCCTCATGAAAATTCTTGTGGGAACCGTTGCAGCTCTGGGCCTGGTCGCGTGTGTTCTAGTGGCCTCATGGTCGACCGTGAGCGCATCAGCCAATCCGGCCGCTGCGCCTAGACCGATGGCTTCGCCGATGCCGACATCGTCGATGTCATCGCCTGAGCCCATGCCGACGGCTTCCTCCTCCGCAAGCCCGACCGCATCGCCGACAGCGCCGCCGATGTAGTTCGGCCGCTTGGCTTGAAGCGTTCACGCTTATCGTCTAGCGCGTCGCCTGCGGCGAGGGGTACTCGGTGGGTGTGCTCGGCGCTGGCTGTGGTTCCGGCTGCCAACCGCCTCCGGTCGCCTTATAAAGCTGGACGAGCGCCAGCCGCTCATCCAGCGTGGCTTGCGCCAGCCCGATCTCGGCCGAATATGCTTGGGTGTCGCTGACGAGCACCTCGAGGTACGAAGTCACGCCGCCCTCGAAGCGCAAGTTGGCTAGGCGTGTCGCGTCGATCGCGGCCGCCGCATACGCCGCTTGCTCTATGGTGTACTGACGGTTCTTGTCGTAAGCGATGAGCGCGTCCGATACGTCGCCGAACGCCTGATGAATGGATTGGACGTATTGCAGGACGGCGGCCTCCTTGGCCGCTTCGGATTGCGCGACATTTGCGCGCAGCGCACCTGCATTGAATATCTGCTGCACGATCTGAGGCAGAATCGAGACAAAGCCTTGTCCGTAGGTCGCCGTTCCCAATATCACCCTGTCGATCTGGGTGCTTCCGGCTCCCGCTGCTGCGCTGATCGTGAACTGCGGGAAGAGCAGGGACCGGGCAACGCCGATCTGGGCGTTTGCTGCGATCAGCCCTTGTTCGGCGCCGCGGATGTCCGGCCGCTGCTCCAGCAACGTCGAAGGCAGGCCCGCGGCGGGAACCTCCGGCATCGCGATCTGCTCTTGCAGCGGCAGGCCCCGCGGCACCGCACCGGGATACTTGCCGACGAGAATGCTCAGCGCATCTTCGGTCTGGCCGATCGTCCGTTGGATGACCGGTATCGCCGCAGCGGTCTGGGCCACGAGCTCCTGGGCTTGACGAACGTCTTGCAGCGTGCCGATGCCGCCCTCAAGACGGGCCTCCACGAGCGCCAAGCTTTCCTTGCGTGCGATGAGCGTCGATTGCGCGATCTTCATCTCCTCATCCAATTCGCGCAGCTGAAAATATAGCGTCGCGACCGAAGCGACGACGGTCGAGGTCACGGTCTCGCGTGCGAACTCGGTTTGCAGTACTTGCGCGGCAGCAACCGCCGTTTCGCTGCGCACCTTGCCGAAAAGATCGACCTCGTATTGCAACGTCAGCAGGCCATTCGGTGTGAACGTGGAGCGCGGGCTCAGCGGGATCTGCTGACCGTTTGTCTGCTGGTACTGCGCGCTGAACAGAGCATTGATCTGCGGGTAGCGGTCCGCCGCGATGATCGTGTACTCGGCTTGTGCCTGCTGCACGCGCTGGGCAGCGATCTGGACGTCATAATTATGAGCGACGGCCGCCCCTATCAGAGAACGCAGCTCAGGGTCCTGGAAAACCTCCCACCACCCTAGCGCTCCCATCGGGGGAACCATCTGCGACCCCGGCTGCTGATCGCGGTACGCGGGCGGCTCTGCCGCGTCCGGGCGGTGATAGGCCGGTGCGCAGGTGGACACGAGCTGCACGATCAGCAAGCCGAGGATCGCGAGCTTCACGGTGATCCTTCTTCGCCGGCCGCGCGCGCCGTGGGCGCGGTCCCGACCGGCGCTGGGATCACCGTTTTCTTGCGCCGCTCCACCGCGCTCTCAATCGCGTTGTACAAAACGGGGATGAAGAACACGCCCAACGACGTGGCGAAGATCATGCCGAAGAACACGGATGTGCCAAGCGAATGGCGCGATGCGGCACCGGCACCGGAGCTGAAGACCAGCGGTATAACGCCGAAGATGAAGGCTAGCGAAGTCATCAGTATCGGGCGAAAGCGGACATTGGCGCCCTCAAGCGCAGCCTGCGCGATCGGCATGCCTTCCTTCTCGTGTTTGTCCTTGGCGAATTCGACGATGAGAATCGCGTTTTTGGCGGCCAGCCCGATCAACATGATCAGCCCGATCTGCACGTAGACATTGTTCGGCAGCCGGAAAAGCCACGCGCCGAAGAATGCCCCGAAGACGCCTAACGGAATGCCCAGGATCACGCCGAACGGGATTGCCCAGCTTTCATAGAGCGCAGCCAAGAACAGGAAGACGAAGACGATCGAGAGCGCAAAGCTTATCGCCTGTGCGCTCCCGGCCAACTGCTCCTGGTAGGCGGTGCCCGACCACTCGTAGCCGAACCCCTCGGGGACCGTCTGCTTTGCGACCTCCTGCATGACCGCGATCGCCTGACCCGAGCTGTAGCCGGTGGCGGGCTGACCATCGATCTCGGCCGCCGGATAGACGTTGTACCGTTGGATCAGGTTCGGACCGCGCGCCAGCTTCGGAGAGCTGAAGGTGCTGATCGGCACCATGTTGCCGTCATGGTTGCGCACCATGAGCGAGCCGATGTTCGCCGGAGTCATCCGGTATTGCGGCTCGGCCTGCACGATGAGCTTCCAACTGTTATTGAAGAGGATGACGTTGTTGACGATGATGCCGCCAAGCTCGGTCTGCAAAGTCTGGAAGACGTCACCCACAGAGATCCCGAGGTTGCGCACCTTGTCGCGATCCACCGCAAGATCGACCTGCGGGTAGTCCACGGAGTAGCCTGAGCTGACGTTCACCAGCTCGGGCCGTTTTCGGGCAACATCCATAACGCGGGCGAGCACCTGAGCGAGCTCCTGCTTCGAGTGGCCGGTTCGGTCCTCGAGCATGAACTGGAATCCGCCCGAGTTGCCAAGCCCAGTGATCGGCGGTGGAGGAATGGGCAAGACCTGCGCCTCGGGGTGCGCGTTCGCGCGTTTGTAGGCTTGCGTGATGATCGAGGCAAGCCCCAGGCTCTTCTTCTTGCGTTCATCCCAAGGCTCGAGTGTGACGGCGAGTGCCGCGACGTTGGACTGGGTCATGCTGTTGAGGACGTTGAAACCACCCATCGTCACCACGTCTTTGATGCCTGGAATACCCTTAATATCCCGAGCGATGGCGTCGGCTGTTGCCTTCGTGCGATCGGTCGCTGCGCCGTTGGGCAAGATCACGTCCAAGAAGAAATAACCCTGATCCTCAAGCGGTACGAAGCTCGAGGGCAGCGATTTGAGCAGCCAGCCTGCGCCGAACGTGATGAAGAGCAAGAGCACGAGCATGAGGGCGGTCCGACGGATGCAGCTCTTCAAGATGCCCATATACTTGTTGCGCGTGCTGTCGAACTTCGTGTTGAACCATGCGATAAAACGGCCTAGCGGCCCGCGCATCGGCTGACGGGGGCGAAGCAACAGCGAGCACAGCGCCGGCGTCAGCGTCAGGGCCACCAGGGCCGACAGCAAGACCGACACCGATAGCGTCAGCGCGAATTGTTGATAGAGCCGGCCAGTGATGCCCGGCAGAAAAGCGGCCGGCACGAAGACCGCGGTCAAGACGAGCGCCACAGCGATGACCGGCGCTTGCACTTCTTCCATCGCCTTGATCGTGGCGGCTTTGGCGGACATACCGTCCTCGATGTGGCGCTCGGTCGCCTCGACAACCACGATCGCGTCGTCGATGACGATGCCGATCGCCAGCACGATGCCGAACAGGGACAGCGTGTTGATAGAGAATCCTAACACGACGAATGCCGCGAACGTTCCGATCAGCGCTACCGGAACCGCAAAAACCGGGATGATCGTGGCGCGCAGGCTCCCTAGGAAGACGAAGACCACGAGACAGACGAGCACGAACGCCTCGAACAAGGTGTTCATGACGTCCTTGATCGAGGCGTGGACGAAATCTGTGGTATCCAGCGTGATGCCGTACTGCAGTCCGGGAGGAAACGCCCGCGCCAGTTGCGCCATGGTAGCGCGGATCGCCTGCGCCGTTTGGATGGCATTCGCCGAGGGAGTCTGATAGATGAGGATAGCGGCCGCCGGCGCGGCGTTGAGCTCGCTGAAGAATTGATAGTTCTGGGCGGCTAGTTCGGTACGCCCGACGTCGCGCAGGCGCACGACCGACCCGTTCGAAAGCGTCCGCAGGACGACGTTGTCGAATTGTTGCGTCGATTCCAAGAGCCCGTGCACGTTGACCGGCGTCTGGAAGCTGATTCCTTGCGGGGCGGGTGCCATCCCCAGCTGGCCGGCCGGCGCGAGCGTGTTCTGCTCCTGAAGGGCATTGAGGACGTCGCTGGTCTGCAATCCCAAACCCGCAAGCGAATCCGGGCGCAGCCAGACGCGCATGGCGTAGTTACCAGCGCCCATGAGCGTCGTGTTGCCCACGCCCGGCAGCCGGTTGATGTTGTTGATGAGGTTAATGGTGGCGTAGTTGCTCAACCACAGCGAATCGTAGATATTGTCGGGCGAGTACAGGGTGACGATCATGAGAATCGCCGGCGACTGCTGGGTGACGGTGATGCCGTAGGTGTTCACGGCGGAAGGCAGGCTGCTCGACGCCGTTTGCACGCGGTTCTGCACGAGGTTCGCATCGGCGTTGATGTCAGAGCCAACGTTGAAGGTCGCCGTCAGCGTGTAGACCCCATTGGAGGTGCTGAACGAGTTCAAATACATGAGGTTGGGCACGCCATTGACACGCGTCTCGATGTTCGTGGCGACTGCCTGCTCGACGGTGGTGGCGTTGGCGCCCGTGTAGACGGTGTTGACCTGCACGGTCGGCGGGGTTATCTGGGGGAATTGCGCCACCGGCAAAATGGCAAGCGCAATAGCGCCTGCCAGGGCGACGACGAGTGAGATGACAATCGCGAAAATGGGCCGCTCGATGAAAAACCGCGAGATCATGCCTTAGCGCTTTCCGTCGGTCGCCAAAGACTCCGGGGCAACCGTGATGCCTGCCTGCACTTTATTGCCACCGCCGACCACGACGCTTTCACCAGCGCTGATGCCGCTGTTGATGATGATGTCATTCCCGACGTTCGTGCCGGTTGCAACAGTGCGCAATTGCAACACATGGTTCGGGCCGACCACGTACACGATGGGCGTCCCCTGCAGCGATGCCACCGCTGCCTGCGGCACGAGGATGGCGTTGGACTGCATGGAGATCGGGAATTCGACCCGAGCGAACTGCCCCGGGCGCAAGAGCGCGTCGGGGTTGGGGAACGACGATTCGACCGAGATCGTGCCGGTCTGCTGATCCACCGCTCGGTTGATGTTCTCGGGGGTCCCAAGATACGGATAGCGCGACCCATCGGATAGATACAGTTCGAGGAGCGCCTTGCGTTGCGTATAGCGCATCTTGGGGAGCCGGGGCGCGAGCTTGAGATAGTCCGACTCGCTCAGCTGGAAGACCACTTTGATCGGATCGACGGTGGAAACCGTGGCGAGCGTCGGCGTCTTGACCGGGCTGACGAAGTTCCCTTGGTCGACGTTGACGAAGCTGATGATGCCCGTCACTGGTGAGAAGATCGTCGTATAGCTCAGATTGAGCTCGGCGTTGGTGAGCGAGGCTTGCGCCTGGGCGACGGAGCCCTGTGCATCGAGGATCGATGTCTTCTGATTGAGCTGCACGTCTTGCAGGTTGGCCTTCGCGGCGATCACGTTTGCCACCGCGATGTCGTACTGGGTTTTGGTCTGATCGAAGTCCTCTTGGGAGACCGCTTTCTTGGCGGCGAGCGGACCCATACGCGCCAGTTGCACTTTCTGGTACTCGTACGAAGCGACGGCTTGCGCCAGCTTGGCTTTGGAGGTCTGATCGGCGACGTTGCTTTTGGCGCGCACCAGGTCGGCTTGCGCCTTATCGAGGTCGCCTTGCGCGGCCTGGACGGCTGCTTTGTATTGGTCCTGCTGGATGCGGATGAGCAGCTGACCCTTATGCACCACCGATCCATCGCGGAAGTTGACCAGCTCGAGCACGCCTTCGACACGCGGCACGAGACCGATCTCTTGCACGGCTTCGGTGTGCGCCACGTATTCCACCATGACGGGCACTGTCTTTTGGACCGCCTTGACCACTTGTACCGGTATCGGTGCCGGAGGCGGCGCGTTGGCTTTGCCGTGGCACGCCGGCATCAGCGCCACAACCACGACGCAGAGCGCGGTGAGAAAAGGCCGCCCGAATACAGCCATGCCTACGCCTCGAATGAGCCTATGCTAGAACGCTGCCGCTGCGAGCAGACCCGCAAGTTCACGGTGAAGGGCAGCCCGGCCTGTTGCCTTTCTGGATAGCCGCTGCGATCCTAATGGGCGCTGCGAAGGCCCCACTCCACCCGCATCTCCCGCGCGAGCCACGCCTGGTCTGAGTCCGAACGGACTATCCTTTTGGACGTTCCTGCGTTTTGCGCAGGCACCGCATGAGCCCCCACGGTAAACGCTATACCGATATGGCTACCGCAGCACGGGTTGTCGCGACTGAGCGTCACGAGCTTCGTCGCGCCGTCAGCATCTGGGGCTCGTATTCGTGGGGCTATGCCGACGTGGGTGCCGACATATATGTCGCGCTCGGCCTCGTCGTCGGCGCGGCTATGGGCGCGGCCAACGTCGCTTTCGCCTTCGCCGGCATCATCTACGTGACGATCGGCCTTGCGTACACCGAACTGGCCGCAGCGTACCCGGTTGCCGGCGGCGGTCAGTTCTTCGTGACGCGAGCGCTTGGTGATTTCATGGGCTTCATCGCGGGTTGGGCCGTCCTGCTCGACTTCACGATCGATATCAGCCTCTTCGCCTGGTTCACCATCGGCTACCTCAGCGTGACCTTGCCTTGGCTAACGCACCACCATGGATGGTACTTCGCATGCGTGCTCGGCTTGACGGCGTTCCTCACCGTCATAAACGTCATCGGCGTGCGTCAGTCATCGCGCATCAATGAAATCGTTTCCGCGATAGACGTGGTCAACGAGACCCTGATCCTCGCCGTCGGCTTCGCACTTGCCTGGAACCCGGCCATGCTCGTGCACACGATGGCTGCTCACTGGCCGAGCACCTCGAACCTGCTCCTGGGCACATCGCTCGCGATCATCTCGTTTGTCGGCCTCGAGAGCATATCTCAGGCGGCCGAAGAGACCTACAAGCCATCCCGGGTCATCCCGCGCACGTCGGTGGCGCTCATCCTGACCATCTTGATCTTCGCCGTTTCGTATTCCAACCTCGTTCTTGGCATGCCCGACGTCCATACCGGTGCCGGCGCGACACCGATGTACGCGTTCCTGGGCAGCCCTCAAAATAACGACAAAGCCGTCGCGGTCCTGGCAGGCTTCATCCCCGTGCTCGGCACCGTCTTCAAGCTCTACGTTCCGCTGCTGGGCGCATTCCTCATCATGATCTCGAGCAACTCCGGCGTCTACGGGGCATCACGCATCGCGTACTCGATGGGCAACTACGGCTTGCTGCCGTCGATGTTCAAGACCACAAACCCCAAGACGAGGACGCCGGTCATCTCCATCCTCGTGTTCTCAGGCGTGGCAGTCGTGGAGCTGGTGGCGGCATTCTTGCAAGGCGACCAGGCGCTCAACTTCCTGGCCGATCTCTACGCATTCGGCGCCGCGCTGTCGTACACGCTGGTCTTCGTCGCCTTGATCACCTTGCGATTCACCGACCAAGCGGCGCCGCGACCCTACAAGATGCCATGGAACGTGCCGCTCACGATTCGAGGAAGGCAGGGAACCGTGTCGATCGTCTCTATCCTCGGGTTGCTCGGCATCGCCTCGATCTTGGTCTTCACGCTGCTCACGCACCCGGTCGGACGAATCGCCGGCCCGTCGTGGGTCATCCTCGGCGTATGCCTGTTCGCGCTGTATCGCAAGCGCAAAGGACGCCCGGTGCTGGGCAGCACGGACCACAAATGGTCCGAGCACCAGCAAGGCGTGCTCGCCCGCGCCGGAGAGTTAGAGATGCTGGATCAATACCGCGCGGCGTTGCGCTAGGATCAGTAGACGTCGACGGGGTTGCCGCCGGCAGCGCTGAAAATGGCTTTCACCCGATCGACGTCTGGTCCAGCATGATATCCGGCGACGCTGCGACCGGCGTCCAACGCCTTAGCATAGTCTTCATTGCGAGCGCCGGGGATCTCGAGCTCGCCCAGCAGATCTTCTGTCGATGGCAAGTTGTGCCCAGACCCCACTTGGCTTTTGACGTTCGTAAGGCCGGGCACTTCGGTACCGCCGAAGCTCGTGATGATGCCGCTGCCTTGAGCGATCGAGGTCGTCTCTGCATCGCCGCTGTAGATGAAGCGCAATCCGGTGCGGATGAGATTCTCCGACAGCGTATCGTTCGATATCACTCGCAGGCGTTCTATGTTGAAGCCGCCGGACTTGATGCCGTCCGCGAGCTTTGCGAGACAATCGTGGTCTGGGAATATCCCGACAACCATATTTTGCATGACCAACCTCTATCCTCATGCTTTGAAAGCGCGAACCAGGAATCCGCCGTTCGCACGTGGCGCCGATTGAACCTGTCGCCACGACGGCTTGTCAGACCAGAACTCACGTCTGGTGGAAGCGACTTGCCCACAAGAGGGCAGCTGGGCCAAGCGCGCCAACCGTCGCAGAGCTTGAGGTTCGCAATGCGGATACAGACCCGGGGTCTTTTCGCCCTCGTCATCGCTCTCTTGTGTGCGGCATGCTCGCGCGCCCCAGCCACGCGCTCCGCCCCAGGCGAGGCCGCATCCTCGGGTCTGCGCCTCGGCATGGTCACCGACGTTGGGGGCTTGGGCGATAAGTCGTTCAACGACTCGGCCTATCGCGGATTGCAGCAGGCGCAAGCGCAACTGCATGCCGCGACCACCGTTTTGCAATCACGGTCAGTGTCAGACTATGAACCGAATCTCCAGACGCTGGCGGGCAATGGGGACGTGCTGGTCTTCGCGATCGGCTTCCTCATGCACGACTCGGTCGATGACGTCGCGCAGCGCTTTCCCAAAACGCGCTTTGCCATCATCGATTCGGTCGTCGACCAGCCCAACGTCACCTCCGTGACCTTCAAAGAAGAGGAAAGCTCATTTTTGGTCGGCGTCCTCGCCGGCCTTACGACCAAAAAGAAGGTCGTGGGCTTCCTCGGTGGCGCCCAGTCGCCGCTGATCGAGAAATTCCGCGACGGCTTCGAGGCTGGCGTGAGCTCGGCCAATCCGCACGCGCAGGTCCTTGTCAAATACACGGGATCGTTTGACGATGTCGCCGCTGGCAAGGAGTACGCCACCGTGCTCTACGACGAAGGCGCAGACATCATGTACGTCGCCGCAGGGAAATGCGGCCTGGGCGCTATCGACGAGGTGAGAACGCGGCCGCCGGGCTTCTTCATCATCGGCGTCGATTCCGACCAAGACGCGCTCGCACCGGGCAAGGTGCTGACCAGCGCCGTCAAGCACGTGGATAATGCGGTCTTCGCGTTGGCTGCGGACGCCGCACACGGCTCGATCCCCAACGGCCATGTGGTCCTCGGGCTGAAACAAGGCGGGGTTGGGCTGACCTCAATGCAGTTCACGCGCGCGTTGCTTCCTGCGGGCGCGCTCGCCGAGGTCGATCGCTACCAGCGGGCGATCGTGAGCGGGAGGCTGGCCGTTCCCTCCACGCCGCAAGAGCTGCAGGCGTTCCGTCCGGTCGCTCCAGCGGCACTGCGGTGAGCGGCGGCAATCTGCCGATCGCGCTGAGCTGCCGCGGCCTCACCAAGCGTTTCGGGTCGGTCGTTGCGAACGATCGCATCGACTTCGACGTGCGCGCCGGCGAGATCCATGGTCTTGTCGGCGAGAACGGCGCAGGCAAGAGCACGCTCATGAGCATCCTTTACGGCGTGTTCGCCCCGGACGCCGGAGACATCGCGGTCGGCGCGCGGCCGGTGAGATTCTCCAGCTGTGCCGATGCGATGCGCGCAGGCATCGGCATGGTGTTCCAGCACTACTTGCTGGTCGAACGATTTTCGGTTGCGGAGAACATCCAGCTCGGGCGCGAACCGGCTCGGTTTGGTTTTCTCGATCGTCATGGCGCCGAGGCAGCGGTAGGAGAGATCGCACGCCGCTATCGTTTTAGTATCGATCCGGCTGCACCGGTCGAGAACCTGGGCATCAGCGCCCGCCAACAAGTCGAGCTGCTCAAGGTGCTGGAGAGAGATCCGCGATGTCGTCATCCTGGACGAGCCGACAGCAGCGCTGTCGCCGCTGGAGATCCAAGGACTTTTCGAGATCATGCGCCGTCTGCGCGACGACGGCCGCGCGGTCGTGTTCATCACGCATAAACTCAAAGAAGTCATGGAGCTGTGCGATCGCATCACCGTGATGCGCCGCGGGCGCATCGTTGCGACCGTCGACCGTCGCCAAGCGCAAGAAGCATCCCTGGCTGCGATGATGATCGCTGTTGACTCGATCGCAAGCGTTGAGACGCCGGCATATACGAGACTCCTGGGTGATGTCGTCCTCGAAGTGCGCGATCTGAACATCACCGGAACACAGGCACCCGCCAAAGGGGTGAGCTTTGCATGTCGTGCCGGCGAGGTGGTGGCCATAGCTGGCGTCGAGGGAAACGGCCAGCGCGAACTCGCCGAGACGATCTATGGCCTGAACGCGGCGAACCACGGCACGGTCTTGTTGGATGGCGTTGACATCACGAACGCTTCGCTGCAAGCGCGCCGCTCGGCCGGCCTTCACTACATTCCCCCCGATCGTCAGCGCGAGGGGTTGCTGCTGGACTTCGATGCCACGGAGAATGCGCTCTTAGGCGACGTCAGGCGGAACAATCGCGGCGCGGTCGTCAACTATGCAGTCGGTCGCGCGCAAGCGGATTCTGTGGCATCCGATCTTGG
Organism: Vulcanimicrobiota bacterium; assembly: GCA_963764965.1. Classification (GTDB taxonomy): domain Bacteria; phylum Vulcanimicrobiota; class Vulcanimicrobiia; order Eremiobacterales; family Eremiobacteraceae; genus JAFANK01. Next base: position 518,860 of record CAVXUM010000002.1, on the reverse strand, counting down.
CATCAGCGACTACGATGCAGCCGCGCCGATGCGCCGCTACTCCGGCGGCACGCAGCAGAAGTTCCTCGTGGGGCGCGAGGCACGGTCCGGCGTGAGGGCCCTGATAGCGTTTGCGCCCACTCGCGGCGTCGACATCGGGTCGGCGAAACGGATCAACGCCGCGTTGCGAAGGCTGCAGGGACAGGGCGCCTGCATGCTTTTGCTATCGTATGACCTTGATGAGATCCGCGAGCTTGCGGATCGCATTCTCGTCATCTACCGCGCCGTACTCGTCGGCGATTTGAAGCCAGCCCAGGCCGACGATGCCACGCTCGGGCGCCTCATGGGTGGCTTAGCGCGATGAACGTTCGGCGCTTAGCGTCCCTGGCGTTAGCGCCGCTTCTAGCGCTGGCGATCGGCGCCGGTCTCATCGCTCTTGCCAAAGGCGATCCATTTGCCGCGTACGGCGCGCTGGTCTCAGGCGCTCTTGGGAGCGTGCAGGGCATCGCCGAAACGCTTGCACAGTCGACGATATTCCTATTCGCGGGCCTCGGGGTGGCGGTCGCTTTTCGGGCAGGTCTGTTCAACATCGGCGCGGAGGGTCAACTGGTCATCGGCGCGTTCTGCACCGCGGTCGCCGGCGCCACGATACATCTTCCCGCGCCGCTCGAGATCCCGTTGTGCCTGGCAGCAGGCGCGTTCGGCGGCGCCTGCTTCGGCGGTCTTGCCGGCTGGCTCAAAGCGCGTTATGGTGCAAGCGAAGTCATCACCACGATCATGCTCAACTACATCGCCTACTTCGGCGTCAACTATCTCGTGGGCGGTCCGTTGCGCGGTTCGGCTACGGCACCCGAGACCGCGCCGATCGCTTCGACGGCGATCCTGGCGCCCATCATCCCGCTGTCTCGGCTGACAGCTGCGCTCCCGCTCGCGATCGTCGCGGCCTTCCTTCTATGGTGGTGGTTGCGGCGGACCGTCAGTGGTTACGAGCTGCGTGCGGTCGGGAGCAGTGAGCGCGTCGCGCGCTACGCGGGCATCAGCGCATACCGCGTCGTCATACAAACCATGGCGCTGAGCGGTGCGCTGGCCGGCCTTGGCGGGGCGACAGAAGTGCTCGGACTCTTCCATCGTTTCAACGCCCAGCTCTCGCCTGGTTATGGCTTTACTGCCATCGCCGTCGCCCTCTTGGCGCAATCGAATCCGCTCGGCGTGATCCCATCTGCTTTCTTCTTCGGCCTCCTGCAGAACGGCTCGCTCTCCATGCAAGCGCTCGCGGGAGTGCCAAAGGATCTCGTCGCGGTGATCGAGGGGCTCATCATCCTGTTCGTCGCCATCGGCTGGCAAAGCGTCCGCTTCGCGCGCACGACGTTCGCGCGCGACGTGAGCGGTGAGCGTGAAGCGGCGGAGCCGGCATGAGCGGCCTCGCCTCGGTCATCGCCGCCATTCTCGCCATCTCGCTCATCAAGGGGACTCCGCTCGTCTACGCGGCTCTGGGCGGGGTATTTTCGGAAAACGCCGGCGTCATCAACATCGCGTTGGAAGGCATGATGGCAGCTGGCGCGTTCGCAGCCGTCGTCGCGTCGTTCTACCTGCACGACCTTTGGCTGGCCGTCCTCGCAGCGGGGTTCGTCGGCGCGCTGCTCGGCCTTCTGCTCGCCTACCTCGCGGTCACGCTGCGCGCCGACCAGATCATCGCCGGCATGGCCATCAATGTCCTCGCCATCGGCGGTGCCGCGTTCTTGCTCGTCGTCATCTTCGGTCACCCCGGTGCGTCACCCGAAGTGCGGTCGTTCAGCGCGCTCGGAGGAGACGAAGCCAACGGCCTGGCCGGGTTTTTCACGAGGCCTGCCAGCTTCGCCCTCGTCTGGCTCGCGATCGCGCTCGTGGGCGTCGCTCACGTGTTCCTCTACCGAACCAAAGGCGGCTTGCACCTGCGCGCAGTCGGCGAGGCCCCTCATGCCGCACTTACGGCCGGCATCAACGTCGCTGCGTACCGCTACGGCGCAACCATTGTTGGGGCAGCCTTGGCCGGCCTTGGCGGAGCATATCTATCGATCGGCGAGGTCGATCTCTATTCGGACGGCATGGTGGCAGGCCGAGGATTCATCGCGCTCGCGGCGGTGATCTTCGGGCGCTGGACGCCGCTGGGAGCGGCCGGCGCGTGCTTGTTCTTCGGTTTCTTCAACGGATTGCAGATAGCGCTGCAACGCGTCGACGTGCCGGCGCCCTTCCTGGAAATGCTTCCGTACGTGCTGACCATCATCGCCATCGCGGGCTTCATCGGCAAATCGCGCCCGCCCGCGGCGGATGGCGTGCCGTTCGCGCCCTAGTAGCCGGCAGGATGCCAGACGGTCTTGATCTCCATGAACGCCTCGATCCAACGAGGGCTTTGTGAGACGTCGCTCGACCAATAACGCTCGCCGGGCTCGCCCCCGCGGCGAACGCGCTTCACATTGTCACAGGCGGATCGGGCTGCGGATGTCTCCAGCGCCGGATCGTCGATCCAAAGGTCGAGCGCGTTGACGTCCATATGGGCGGCAAGCGTGGGCACGATTTCGGCCCGCCATCCGGTCAGGATGTTGACGACTCCGGCAGGCAGGTCGCACGCGCTGATCGCCTCCGCTAACGCGACAGCGCTCAGCGGATCTCGCTCCGAGGCGATGCTGACCACGGCGTTTGCGCCGCACAGCGCCGGTATCGCGGTCGATATCCAGCCTAACAGGCCTGGCGACTGCGGCGCGACGATACCAACGACGCCGGTCGGCTCGGGACTGCTCACGTTGAAGTGGGCCTTGCCCACAGGATTCTTGGTGGAGAGCAGCTGCTCGATCTTGTCGCACCAACCCGCGTACCACACGATCCGCTCGAGCGCGGCGCTCACCTCTCGCTCGGCCTTCGGCGGACTGGAGCCTGCCAATCGCAGCGCTTCGATGAATTGCGCCGTCCGGGATTCGACGATCTCGGCGAGGCGATAGATGATCTGCCCGCGATTGTACGCGGAACGGTCGCTCCAGCCCGGCCAGGCGGCGCGCGCAGCTCGCACTGCGTCGCGCACGTCCTTGCGGCTCGCCCGGGCGACATTGATCGTCTGTCCTTTGCTCCCGTACGGCGATGTGCGACCGGATTCGGAGCGCACGAACGCGCCGTCGATGAAGAGCTTGTGCGTCTTTCGGACCGGCATAACTCGAGTGGCCATCAGACCTCCAAGTACGGCAACAGGCCGTGCAGGCCGCCCTCACGACCGAAGCCGCTTTCCTTATAGCCTCCGAACGGCGAGGATGGGTCGAACTTGTTGAACGTGTTCGCCCAAACCACGCCTGCACGCAGCTGCGAAACCACGCGGAAGTTCTTGCTGCCTTTGTCGGTCCAGACGCCCGCGGAGAGCCCGTAGCGCGTGTTGTTGGCCTTTTCGATAGCCTCTTGTGGCGTGCGAAACGTCATGACGGACAGCACCGGGCCGAATATCTCTTCCTGGGCGATGCGATGCGAAAGCGCCACGCCGGTGAAGAACGTCGGCCGGAACCAAAAGCCGCGGGCCGGCAATGCGCATTGGGTCTCAAAGCGCGTACAGCCGTCGGCCTCGCCGCTGCGCACCAGATCCTCGATCTTCTCCAACTGCGCTTTTGAGTTGATCGCGCCGATATCGGTGTTCTTGTCAAGCGGTGAGCCGACGCGCAGCGCCTGCATGCGGCGGAAGAGCTTCTCAACGACGAGATCATGGACCGGCTCTTGGACGAGCAGACGCGAACCGGCGCAGCACACGTGACCCTGGTTGAAAAAGATGCCGTTGACGATTCCCTCGACCGCTTGGTCGAGCGGCGCATCGTCGAACACGATGTTCGCCGCCTTGCCGCCCAATTCCAAGGTCACATGCCTGTTCAGCTGCGCGCATTCGCGCGCGATCTCTTTGCCGACCTCGGTCGAACCGGTGAACGCGATCTTGTCGACGTCCGGATGGCAAACCAGTGCCGCGCCGGTCTGCGCACCACCGGTGATGATGTTGACCACGCCGGGCGGCAGATCGGCTTGGCGGATGATGTCCGCCAGAAAGAGCGCGGTCAGCGGCGTCGTCTCGGCCGGCTTGAGCACGACCGTATTCCCGCAGGCAAGAGCGGGTGCGATCTTCCAAGCCGCCATCAGCAAAGGGAAATTCCAGGGGATGATCTGCCCCGCAACGCCGAGCGGTCTAGGCTCGGTATTTGCGAACGCCCACTCGAGTTTGTCGGCCCAACCCGCATAGTAGAAGAAATGTTGAGCTGCCAACGGGATATCGAAGTCACGGGCTTCGCGGATAGGCTTCCCCGTGTTCATCGACTCGAGGACGGCTAGCTCGCGGCTGCGTTCGGTGATCGCGCGCGCGATGCGATAGAGGTACTTAGCTCGCGTCGCGCCCGGACAACGCCGCCAATACCGGTCGTAGGCGAGCCTGGCCGCCCGAACGGCGCGGTCGACATCAGCGGTCCCGGCTTCTGCGATGCGAGCGAGGACGTCTTCAGTCGCCGGGTTGATGGTGGCGAAATGCCGCTTATCCTTGGGCGTCACCCATCGTCCACCGATGAAGAGGTCGTAACGCGAAGCTAGCTTGAGATAGTCGTGTGACTCAGGTGCAGCATCGTAGCGCCAGGCGGACGATCCATCGCTCTTCGGGGCTGGTTTCAATGCACCATTGCCTCTGCTCGCAGAAACGGTCTTTCGCGTTCGAGCTTGTGGCCGTTTGGATCGGGTCGACATCGTGTCGTCAGTCCTTCGTGAAGTAATCTGCCGACTGGTAGGCGCCGGTGCGCCCCTTCGCCAGCTGCATGAGCGCATCGTTGAGCAGCGAGCTGGCCCCGATGCGGAAGTAGCGCGCATTCAACCAGCGATCGCCCGCCGTCTCCTTGACCAGGACCAAGAACTGCAACGCCTGCTTGGCAGTGCGGATGCCACCGGCGACTTTCACACCGACGGTTCTACCGGTCGCGGTCTCGTAATCGCGCGCGGCTTCGAGCATGACCAAGGCCACGGGCAAGGTCGCGGCTGGCTGTACTTTTCCGGTTGATGTCTTGATGAAATCGGCGCCTGCGTCCATCGCGAGCCAACTCGCCCGTCGCACGTTGTCGTAGGTTGCGAGCTCAGCGGTCTCCAGGATGACCTTGAGCCGCGCGGGCCGGCACGCCTCGCGCACCGCGGCGATCTCCGCGGCGACATCCCGGTACCGGCCGGCTAGAAAGGCTCCGCGATCGATGACCATATCGATCTCATCCGCCCCTTGGGCCACCGCTTCACGAACTTCGAGCAGCTTGGTTTCCAAAGGGGCAAGGCCGCTCGGGAAGGCCGTGGCAACAGATGCCACCTTGACGGCTGAGCCGGCAAGTGCTTGTTTTGCTGCCTTGACGAGCGTGGGGTAGATGCAGACGGCGGCGACCGACGGCAGCGACGGGTCGTTCGGGTCGGGAGTCACCGCCTTGCCGCACAGCTGCCGCACCCGAGCGGGGGTGTCGCTCCCCTCAAGCGTTGTGAGATCGATGCACGAGATCACCAGACACAGACCAACGGTCTTGGACGAACGTTTGATGCTTCGCGTGGCGAGAACGGCGGCGCGCTCTTCGAGACCGACTGCATCCACTGGGATGAACGCCATGAACGTCCCGTTCAAGGGTAAGGCGAACATCCCCCCGAGGTGTGCTTAGCGTGGGCGTGTGGCGACGAAGGTGTTGCTACGTGTGCCAGTACACCAAAACGGTCCGCAAGATGGCTTCCAAACCCGTCTCTTTGCGATCCGGGATCAGATTGCCATATTTCTCCGTGCCTGTGTTCTGCGAAACGCGGAAGAGCGCGGCCGCGAGCACCGGCGGCACCAAGGTGAGCACCCATTGGGCGAAGGCGCCCCTCGGCGTTGGCGGCGCCGTAGCGTCGTGTAGCTCCGGGAAGGTGTTCGCGGCGGCCGAGATCACCATGGCTGAGTCTCTCACGGCCTGTACCAGATCATCGGGGTGTGCCTCGTAGGCGGCGCGCAGCTGCGCCATCAAGCGCGAGCTGTCGACGGCAGGGTTGAGGCTCGTGGCCGCCGCCTCGTCGGCGGGCAGATCGGCTTCGCCGATCGTCTTGACCGGTAGGCGGTCGTAATCCAAGAATTCGGGGGTGATGATGCGCTGCCACTGGCGGTTCGGAGCGGGCCTGCGGTTGCGCCACGCGGTGCGGAAGTACAAGGTGAAGCAATTGGCCAGCAGCTGCTGAGATGCAGTGTACGCGTTAGCGCTGAGTAGTTGATAGTCGCGCAGCACCGCTTTGGCCATCGCGTCCGCCAGCCTGCGCTCTTCCAGCGGTCCGACCCTGGCCGGCTTGCGTTCGAGCCGGCGCAGCATCCCGTCGCCAACGATGAAGAACTTGGAAAGGCTTGCCTCTATGTATTCGCCGACGAGCGTCATCGGCACGTCGTCGAGGCCGGCGATGATCAGGTAGAACGCGAGTTTGTCCACCGCGACGCCGGGCGATAGCTGCTTCTCCACGTCGAGGATGAAGCGGATGCGCTCTTCTGCTGCATGCGGGATCTGGCAGTCGTTGGACGGGATAGGCGGCAAGCCCGTGAGCAGACCGCCGTTGACCAGCGACTCCCATTTGGCGTGATCGAACGAGTAGCCCAATAGCGCGAGGCGTTCGAACAGCTGCAACAGCGGGATGAACCCGGTCGGGCGTTCGTGCGTCTTTGGTTGCGCGGCCAACAGGCCTTTGGTCGTCAAGAGATGACGATCGGCCGTTGGGCTAGTCTTGATTGTAAGCAGTGTACGTCATCGTCCCCGTCGAGAGCTTGGTCGCCGATTGGTTGGCATCGTACTGCATCGCGGCGCTGGAAGAGCCCCCCACGTCGACGTTGACGCCCGCATCAAAGGCACCCTGGACCGAGCCCGTGCCGCCGATGTTGACCGACCCGTTCGCCGCGTACACGGTCCCGACTGGTTCCGAGCTACCGAGCGGCGCCAGGAAGAGCGCATCACCCGAGCTGCTGCCACACGGGTTGATCGCTCCCGGGTCCGTGCCGAGCGCGAGCAGCATCGTGTTCGCGGGCAACGGCACCTGATAGCCGCCTGCGCCGGTCGAGGAGACAACGCCGCTGACGACGAGGATGCCTTGGGCGGCGTCCTTGTTGATAAGCGCACCGGTGCCGCTGATGCACAGATTACCGTTGATGTACACGTTCGTCCCGGAAGTGAGGGTAATCGCGCCGGACGTGATGTTGACGTCGCCATTGACATACATGTTGCCGGTGTACGTTGTAGTGCCGGCGCTTGAAACCGTCGCGCCGCTGAGGCTGGCCCCTGTTTGCGCGATCGCTTTCGCATTGGCAACCGCCTGCGCGATCTGCGTCGAGCTTGGGAATGCGACCGCCGACCAACCGGAGTGTGCCATGCCGTCCGAGCCGTTTAGTGTGTTGGTGCCCACGGCATAGGTCTTGCCTTGCACCAGGCTCGGCGCGCCGGCCACGGTTATGTTGTTGTTGGCATAGACGTTGGCATCGTTGGCGTAGAGCGGATCTTGATTGATGGGCATCGGCGTCAGGTCGTTGACATTCTGCGCTGCATTGACGGCGCCGGCGGGCATGGCGAGTGGCGGTGCCGGTTGGGCGATCGCCTCGACGTAGGTCTTGCGATTTCCGCCGTTGGTGGCCTCGCCGTAGATATAGGCGGCATGCCCTGGTACGAGCATTGGTTGGCCATTGGCGTAGTCGGGTGCGGTTGTGGGAACAGAGTTCAACAGGTTGTTGCTGCCAAGGCACGACTGATAGGCCGCGCCATTAAGGCTGCCAGTCACGCAGCCCACGGGCTCGCTCGGGTTCTCGGCAAGCCGGTTGAGCGCAAGATTGGCGGCTGCCTCGGCCGAGTTGAGCACGCCGTATTTGATGCCGACCGCTTGCGCCTGGCTGCCTGCGTTGAAGGCGCCAGTGACGACCAAGATGGCGATGAGCAACAGCAGTGCGACGAGCACGAAGACGAACGCCATGGCGACGCCCCGCTGCCGGCCCGGGCGGCGTGGGACGATTGGAAGACGCGAGTTAGTTTCTGGCATAGGTGTTGCTCATGAAGTTCGTCAGGGTCGGGTCGGCACCACTGGTCGTGCCGACGACAAGCTTGAAGTTGACGGTGCTCGTGCTCGCGGTATCCCCCATGCTCATGGACCGGATGTCATTCGACAGCACGGGCGGAGGCGAGATCGCCATCGCAGCCGTCACGAGCGGGTTGACGACCGCCGCGGTGACCCCGGTCGGCGAACCGTTGGGCGCGATGCCAAGCACGCCGAGCCCCGGCGCTTCGTAAGCGCGCATGAGGTCGTTCGACGTGCCCGTGGCGTTGGGCACCAGCCAGTAGATGTAGAAACCTTGCCATTTGGGATTGCCAGTTGCCGCATCGACCTGAAAAGCACCGGACGAGTTCTCAGCCGTCGCGACCGCAAGCGCTTGAACCGCCGGCATTCCTGGAGAGGCCGCCGAGCATGAGACCACTGGGCTCGTGGTGCACGCCATCAGCCCCGAGGTGTCGCCCTCACTGAAATCGCGACGTATCTTGTACAGCGCCAAGGCGGCAGTGTTGACCTGATCGACTTGCGATTGCATCTGCATCGGTGCCTTCGCCAGCATGGGCACAATGACGACCATAGCTGAGAGCAGCATGCCGATGATGACCGTGACGGTCAGCACTTCGGGGATCGAAAAACCGCGGCGGCTGTGCTTCATGATATCTGCTGCGTCGCGTAACTTTCGACGCTGTACGAGCGCGTGAAGCCGTCTTCCACCCATTGCACGTTCACCGTGCAATGCTCCAAACGGGTGAACGGTGACACGGGCGCGCAGCTTCCTGAAATCGAAAAGTTGCCGGATCCGCTCGTTGCGGCGCCTGTACCCATAACGGAGAGACCACCATCAATCGCCTTGCTGACGGGTACCGGAAGTGCTTTGCCCTGCTCCACATCAGCGCGCATGGAATCCATGTACTGCTGGCCCTGGCTGACCGCTTGGAGATAGATGTTGGAATGCCGCACTTCGTGTAGCGAGTACGGGAAAAGACCGAAGAAGGTCGATAGCCCGATCCCGAAGATCACGATCGAGATCAGCGCTTCTAGGAGAGTGAAACCACGACCATTCCCGCGGTTCGGTTTGAGCATCCGGTCGGTCAACCTCGAGTATGGTCCCCCAGTGATGTATATTCCCAAATATCGGTGACTATGGTCACCTACCTGTTTAATATCGTAAAGAGTGACAGATCCGAATGTCTGTTCGTGTCAGGGTCAGGCGGTTTGCGCGCTCGCCTTGAGTTTCTCCATATGAAGTCCGACGTCGCGATATGATGGATCGCCGCTTGCCAGCTTCTCATACCACATATACGCCGAACGAGCATCGCCCCGCGTCTCCGCCAGGCGGCCAAGGTTATACATCGTTTCGTTGTAGTGCAGGCGCGGGTGGCCAGCAAGCCCTAAGGCCTCGCCGAACTTCTTCTCCGCGTCCTCGAGCCTGCCTGTCCCCTGCAGGTGCAGCGCCTCGACGTTTCGGGCAAGCGCCTTACCGGTCTTGCTCCGGCCCAGCGCCTGGGCGATATTAAGCACGTCGACGTAGCGTTTCATCCGCAAGAGCGCCACCGCCACAAGGTAGGTGGCAAAGGGGTCGACCTGTCTACCTTCAAGCGCCTTATTGAAGAACGTCATCGCACCTTTGGGGTCGCCGGACTCGCTAAGCGCGCTCCCGATCACCAGGCGATAGAACCCCGGGGCCGGACCGCCCATGGCCCGCGACCACATCGAGCGGACGAGCTTGTCGACGTCGCCGACCTGCAACAGCTCAGCGGCGCTTTGCGCCTCCGGCGCGGCGATGAATCCGACGGACGCCAATAGCTCCAAGAGGCCCAGGGTATTCTCGAACCGATGTCCACCCGTCGCCCCATTCGTCGGCGTAGCCGTGGCGGGTGCACTGGGCGCAGCGACCGGGGCGCTATTCGCAGGGCCGCTGCCAGGAACGACGGGCGCTTCGCGGTCCGCGGCGACTGCCGCACTGGCCGGCGCTGCGACTGTCGCACTGACCGGTGCGGCGACCGTCGCACTGACCGGCGCGGCGACCGTTGCACTGACCGGCGCTGTGACTGTCGCACTGACGGGCGCGGCGACAGATGCGTTGGGAGGGGCGGCTGAGCTTGGGGCAGAGGGCGGCGCTTGCGAATCCTTGCCATTGACCGGCTCGCCGGAAAGCTGTGCGATACGCTCGAGCTGTTGCGCCAACGCCGAGGTCTGCTGTTCGCGATCCGCGAGTAGGCGTTGCATCTGCTCCGCGGCCGCCTGAGCTTCCCGTTGTCGCACCTCGAGCGCTGCGCTCGCCGCACGCAGCTCATCTCCCGAGCTGACGACTTGTTGCTTGCCTTTCTCCACGTGATCGAGCTCTTCTGTGACCGCGCAGATGCGCGCCGCCATAGCGTCCACTGCACCGTCAAGCTCTCGTGCCTTGGATTGCGTCTCGCCAAGCTGGGCTTCGGTCGCGTCTGCGCTCTTGCGCACTTCGCCGAGCTTGTCACGCAGTCCGGTCGTATCGCGTTCTAGGAAGGCCAAACCGTCCTTCACCGCGCCGAGCTCTTGCCTCACTGCCGCGAGCTTGGTGCGCGCCGCCTCAACCTGCGACGCTATCTCAGCGGCGCTGCGTTCCTTGTCGGCCATAAATGCCGCGATGTCGCGGTCGATCGCGGCCATCTGGTCGAGCGCTGATTGCCGTTTTGCTGCCAGCTGCAAAACTGCCGCGTCTTCCTGCGATTTGGCTTTGAGTGTCGCCTCGAGCTGGCTACGCAAATCGACGATCGATGCCTCGAGCGACGAGCTCTGGGCATGGAGCGATGCGACCGCGGCGGCGGCGGCCTTGAGCTCCTCCTCGACTTGCTGACGTTTACGGTGCGTCTCGACAACAGACGCAGCAACCCGCTCAAGAGCGGGTGTCAGCTCGGCTTCTTCCATATTCCTATCTAATCACAGCTAGCCGCAGCGTGGAAGTCCACCCCCCGTTTATTGAGCCTTTAGACCTAACGCTGTGCGTCGGCAGAACTCAGCCGCAGCCTCAAAATCGCGGGGGTGATGGCGAGCCCCTGCACGAGTATCGTGAACAGGACCACCGCAAACACCATGTCGGTCAGGAGCCCGCGCTGCGCTATAGATGAGGGAAGGCTGAGCACCAACGCCATCGACAGCGCCCCGCGAAGCCCACCCAGCAAGAAGACATGCTGCCACGAGGCCGGCATGCGCCGTCCCAACAGCGCGCTGATGGCGCTCAGGCCGTAGACCGAGATGACGCGCGCCAGCACGACGGCTGCGATCCCCCACAGCGCCATAACAAGGCTGGAGCGCAAGTCGCCGAAATTGATCGCGAGACCGACAAGCAAAAAGAGCATCGAGTTCGCGATGAAGGCCACGAACTCCCAAAGCTGGTTCACGGACTGGCGGGTCGTCGTGAAGCTTCCCATCCGCGCACCAATACGCGACAGGAACATCCCAGCGACGATCACCGCGACCAAGCCCGAGACGCCGAGGCGGTCTGCGAGGAAATACGACCCGTACGCGATGATAAGTGTGCCCATCGCTTCTATGAGATAATCGTCCGTCAAGCGCAACACGAGCAAGCCAGCCACCCCGATGACCAGGCCGACGAGTGCGCCGCCGACGAGCAGTTCCACGAAATCCATCGCCGGCACCGTAGCGCTCACATGCGTGGTGACGACGGAGATGAGGAGCGTGACTTTGAACGCGACCACCGCCGTGGCGTCGTTGAAAAGGCTTTCGCCTTCGACGATGGCCGAAAGGTCATGATCGGCGCGCAGGGATTTGAACACCGCGAGGACCGCGACGGGATCGGTTGCGGCGGTGATCGCGCCGAAGAGCAATGCGGTCTGCACCGGTAGTCCGAGAAAGCGCGACAGCACCAGCCAAGACACCAAGACGCTGATGAGCACGCCGAGCGTGGCGAGCAACGCGATCGGCAGCCAATTGCGGCGCAGTTGCGCGGTCGGATAGGTCCAAGCACCGGCAAAAAGCAGCGCCGGCAAGAACACCAGCATGATGAGGTCCGGAGTGAGCCGCACTTGCGGATGGCCTGGGATCATGCCGATCGCAAGACCCACGATCACAAGGCCGACGGTGTAGGGCACTCGTGCATGACGCGAACCGATGGCCGCGGCCAGCACTGCGACGAAGAGGAGCAGCAGGTCCGCGAACGCGGAGCTGGGCGCGCTTAACGGCATCAACCCGCCGCTCGGGTGAACGAAAGCCCAAGCGTCTGCCAGAGCAGCAACAGGTTCAAGCCGATGATCACGGTGGCAGCGACGATGCCCAGGACTCGTACCAAGGGACCGTTCACCAATTCGCTCATAACGGCTTTCTTGTTGGTGAACATGAGCAAGACGATGACGGGCAGCGGCAGGACGAGGCTCAACACGACCTGGCTGATGACCAGCGCGCGCGTCGCGTCCACCCCGATGGCGACGATGATGAGCGTCGGTATCATGGTCGCGATACGTCGAACCCATAGCGGTATCGCAAAGCCCACGAATCCTTGCATGATGATCTGGCCTGCCATGGTCCCCACCACGGAGCTCGATATCCCCGACGCCATCAGCGAGAGCAGGAAGATCGCGGCGGCAGCGGACCCGAGCAGCGGGGTTAAGGTCTTGTACGCCGACTCGATGCCGGCGACCTCAGGGTGACCGCCGAAATGGAAGACCGCCGCCGACATGTACATCATGGCCAGGTTGACGATGCCGGCAACACCCAGCGCGATCAACACGTCGATGTGCGAGAAGCGCACGATCACGCATGTCTCCGCGCGGTTGCCCGGAACGATGCGATCCTGCGTGAGGCTTGAGTGCAGATAGATCGCATGCGGCATGACCGTGGCGCCGACGATGCCAACGGCCAGCAACAGCGCTCCTGGACTGCCCAGCCACGGCACCACCGCATGATAGGCGACTTGACCCCAATCCGGCCGAGCGAGGATCGTCTCCAGCACGTAACACACGGCGATCACGCCGACCAGCGCCACGATCAAGCCCTCGATCTGTCGAAAGCCCCGGTTTTGCATGAGGAGGATCGCGTAGGTGGCGATGCCCGCGGTGACCACGCCGACGAGCAGTGGTGTGTGGAACAGGAGCAACAATCCGATGGCGGCGCCCAGGAGTTCTGCGAGGTCGGTTGCCATCGCCCCCACCTCGCTCACCAGCCACATGACGATGACCACGGGTTGCGAGAACCGCTCGCGACAGACCTCAGGCAGATTCTTGCCGGTGACGATGCCAAGCTTGGCCGACAGCGCCTGGAACAGCATCGCCGTCACATTGGCGAACACGACGACCCACAGCAGGCGATACCCGAAGAGCGCACCGCCCTGCACGTTGGTCGCGAAATTTCCCGGGTCCATGTAGGCGACCGATGCGATGAACGCGGGTCCCGCAAAGGGGAGCAGCGCCCGAATCCCCTTGCGGCGTCCCTCGAGCACCTCGCGCGCCGCGCGACGCGTCTGCTCGCTCCAAGAAGGCTGCTTCAGCGTGGCATCGATGCCTGACATGGTCAGCGCGCCCCGGCACTTGGTCGAGGCGCCACGAACGTGCAGTGCACACCTTCGATGTCTCCTTGGGTAAGCCGGATGGTGCGCTTGCCCGCGCTCAACCGGATACCACCGCCACCATTCGCCGCGACGACCGCCTGTAGACCGGGCAACACGCCAAGCGCCGCCAAGCGCCGCACGGCCGAGGGCTTGCGGTCGTCGATGCTCGTGACGACGATGACCGACCCGGCGCGCGCCGAGATCAACGCGCGATCGCTCACCGCCGTGGCGCGCGCCGATGCGCCGGGGATCCGATGCCCGTGCGGATCGGCCGCCGGATGATCCAAGAATCGAGCCAGGCGCGCAGAGACGTCCTCAGAGATCGCATGCTCCATGCGCTCCGCCTCGGAGTGCACCCGCTCGAGAGGCATGCGCAGCGTCGCATGCAGGAACGTCTCCACCAGCCGGTGCCGTCGCACCATGCGCAAAGCCAGGCGCTCGCCCTTCTTCGTCAGCCGCAGCGCATCGGTAGGACGCCGTGAGGGATGGAGCAGCTTCTCGCGCTCGAGCATGCGCTTGTACTTGCTCACCGATGCGCGCGTGACGCCCAGATAGCGAGCCAGCTCCGCCGCACGGACGGGCGTCCGTTGACCGAGCTGGTAGATGACCTTGACGTAATCCTGGCGCGCCCGCTCGGGCGAACGGTCCGCGCCGGTGTTAACCATGGTTGACATTTGACCGAGCGCTAGGCGCGCTCCTGTTAGATCGGCAGGATGGCGTTCGCCGCTAGCGCCCGGTCGACGAGGTTCTTGATGTCCTCGAGGTTGGCGGTGGTGGCCTCGTCCATGCCGCCGCGGCGCAATGCGCCAGCGAGCTGCTCGTCGAGCCATACCAGATGATGGCGCGCGAGCGTGCGCGCATCATTGGGCGTACCCGCCGCAGGTGCGAGCATGACGTGATGATCTGCTCAGCATACGCGTGCTGCAGCGTCCGATGGGCGCGCGGCACCGTGCGCTGCGCGGCGTTGACGAGGTCGCCCCAGATCGCGTCGTCGGTCCAGTCGAACAGATCGGCCAAGCTCATCGTCTGGCCTGGGCCGCGCGACGCGCGATTCGAGTTCGGCAAGCCGGGCGAGGACGTTGGGCTGCCACATCTGGCCGAGCAGCGTCAGCTGATACGCCTGCACGTATTCGTCCAGCGGGAAGTCGAGGCGATCCAACGCATTGGGGTCGTTCTGCCAATGCGAGAAACGGTCGTCGCCGAGGCTGTTGAGCAACGAGGGTGAGAACTGAAAAGCATCGTCGGCGAATGCATAGCGCGCCAGCAACAAGAACGCGCGTCGCTCATCTGCCCGCGGCACCGGCGTGAACGGCAAGGTCGCGCCTGGATCCCCACGGTGGTTGCGCGTGAAATATTCGCCCCCGATATAATGCGTGGCGAATCGGCACGCCAGCCACCAGCTGCGCAGCGTGGCCGCAAATGCCGCCCGCGTCTCTGCGTAGCTCTGCCCCTTCTTCGGCACCCTCGTCTGCAGCGTGTTGAACAACCGCTGGTCGATGGTCAATACATCGCCAGCGAAGGCGAGCGGGTCGCTGGAGAGATCGTAGGTGGCCACGCGTGGGTCGGTCGCGAAGCCGTCGCCCCACGAGTTGTCCTCATCCGTGGCGTAGCGCAGGTCGCGCCGCGTCGTCTGCGATGCGAGGCGCTGCAGCTCAGGCAGCTCGCCTTGCGGTGAGCTCGCCGCGATCGACTCGTACCCATACCTGATGCTGAAGTAATCCCACGGGCCGAGCTGCGTCTGGAAGAACGATCCCTGCGGCCGGCCATGCGGCGAGAGGTTGATCGGCGTATACTCCATGACCGAACCGACCAAACCATTCGCCTGGGTGAAGCGCTTGTCGTGGCACCTGCGACGGCGTGTAGATGGTCGAGCTTTCGAAGTTGTGCCGCAAGCCCAGCGTATGTCCGCTTTCGTGCAGCACGACCGACTCCAGGAACGAATCCACGAACCACTCCGGCGGCGGCGCATTGTCCTTGAACACGCCCTCGTCGCGCAGCACCAGATCGGCCCAAGCGGCCTGCTGCGATCGATTCGTAGCCGTAGTCGCAATCATTGAGACTGCAATCCAGGCGTTCGGCCGGCGTCAGACCGCGCGTCGGATCGACGACGTTCTCGAGCTGGCCACGCCCGTAACGCACCAGATTGCCGTCGATGACGATGTCCGCCCGGAAGATCTCACCGGTGAGCGGATTGGCATACGAGGGACCGTAGGCGAACGCGGCATCCGGGCTCACAACCCAACGGACAACCGAATAGCGCGCATCGTCGGGGTCCCAATCCGGGTCGTTCGGCTGCTGGCGGACCATGATAGCCCCGGTGATCCCCACCTTCTCAAAGGCCTTATTCCAGGTCAGCAGCGCTGCGGTGATCGCTCCCCGGTACCTGGTCGGTATGTCGTTGGACAGGTAGAAAACGATAGGATCTGCGGCCGGCGAGACGCGTGCGGCTGGATCCTTCTTGCGCACGTTCCAGCGCTGGATGTAGCGCACGAAACTGGTTGGGGTCTGCTCGTCGTCGTATTGGCGCCGCGCGGTGATGAAATAACCAAGGCGGTCGTCCGCGATGCGGGGCCGATAGCCGTCGTTGGGCATGTCGATGATGCTGTAGTGCAAGCGGATGAACAGGCTGCGCGGGTCGGGCACGGTGTCGATGATCCCTGCCCGTGCCCGAGGACATCGTGATGTCGGCCTCGATGTCGACGTTCGTCGGAAACGCCTTTGTCGGCCCGAAGTAGCTCAACCGCGAATTGAAATTGTAGCGCACCGTCGAACGGCTGTCACCGGGCGGTCCATTGAGCGCAGTCGTGAGATCGACGACGTCACCCAACAACGCATCCGCGGCGAACACGATGTGGCCGTTGTCGTTGTTGATGGCGACGATCGGGTCGGCGGAGATGACCGACTGCGGGTATGAGTTCGCGACGGCGAGCGCTACCGGCGTTCCGGGTCTGGCCTGCCCATACGGGTTTTGCTCGACGGTCATGATCTGGTTGCCGATCCGAGTGAACTGCCAGAGCAGCGGTTTGAAATGGAGACCGGCGAAGAGCCCGCGGCCCAGTCCGCTGCTGAGGATCGGCACGAGCAGATATGCGTGGTCGAGCTGAGCTGGGCGTGACCTCCAGATAGACCTTTGCCCTGCTTGCGCCACACCGTGAAGAGGCCGCTTTGCGAGGTCGCACCATCGATGAAACGCGCATAGGTCATGAGCGACTCTTGCCCCGAGCCGGGTGGGTTCGACGATCACGCTCGCGGTGGGGCTTGCTCGGGTGTGGCTTTCGGGCTCGCGCTGGCCGCGGCGGTCGGCGTCACGACGGCGCCAGGCGTCGGCATCGGCGTCGCCGCCGGGCAAACGCGGCGTCGACGTCACGCGGACGCAGCGCACACGGCGCCGATGGCGGTGATTAAGGTCTTGTGAATCATCGCGGCGCTCTTTGACGCCCAAAAGAGTACGCCCTGGCCATCGTGTCGTACAGGCGACGGCGTGGACAAAGAGCTCGCCGCGCATGCCAGACGCTTTCTCATCCGCGTGGTCCCGCTGGCGGCGGCAGAACTGAGAGACCTGCGCACCATCGCGCAACGCATCCCGGACGAGCGGCTGCGCGGCGAAGCGCTCTCGAGCATCGCGCACAAAGATTTTCACGTGCACGGTGGCTGCATTCTGGCTACCTTCTTGCCGCCGCAGCAGATCCGGCCGTACGTCAGGCTGGTGGCGGTCTTCGAAACGGCCGTCGACTATCTCGACAACCTATGCGATCGCATCGGCAGCGAAGACGAAGCCGATTTTCGCGCGTTGCACGAAGCCCTTGCCGACGCCGTGCGACCCCGGGACGCCCGGCGAAATTACTTCCGCCACCGCGCGGGCGACGATGGCGGCTACTTGAACGAGCTGGTCGCACGCTCGCAGGCGGCGTTCGCCGATCTGCCGTCGTTCGCGGCGATCTCACCCTATGTCGCGGATATCACCAGGCGCTATTGCGAGCTGCAAGCATTGAAGCATCTCGCTCCCGGGATCCGCGAAGAGCGATGCGCTAGCGCCTTCGGCGCTGTCGCCGCCGGCCTGCACTGGTGGGAAGGGGCGGCTGCCAGCGGTTCGACCATGCCGACATTCGCGCTTGCGTTTGCGGCGATGCAGCGATGCGACGACCGCCAGGCTCGCCAGATCTACGAGGCCTACTTCCCGTACATCTCCGCGTTTCACATCTTGCTGGACTACTTCATCGACCAGGCGGAAGACCGCGCGCACGGGGAGCTCAACTTCGTCGCCTGCTACCCGTCTAGGCAGGCCGCCCGCGAAGGCATCGCGCGCATAGCGCGCGAGGCGTTGGCACACGCGAGCGCCACCGACGATCCGTCCAGCCATGCATTCGCCGTGCGCGCGATGTGCGCGTTCTACTGCAGCCGCAGGCAAGGTCGACGAGCAGTCCCTGCACGAGGATGCGGCGGCGATAGCGGCCGCGGTGGACGTCGACATCGATTCGGGTCTGTGGCAGCCTGGCCGCGCCGGCCTGCTCGGTCCGCTGCTCGCGCTCTACCGGCGCGTGATCCGCGTCTGATCGGGCTCAGACCAACGACCCCGTCACGCGATCGTGTGGTATAATCCTCGAGCCGAGCGCACTGGGCGGCCACGGGTAGCGAGCGATCGCGACCTGAGGAAAGTCCGGGCTCCGTAGGGCATGGGTGCCAGTCAACGGCTGGTCGGGGCGACCCGAAGGAAAGTGCCACAGAAACAAACCGCCGTCACGTCTTCGGGCGTACGGTAAGGGTGAAATGGTGCGGTAAGAGCGCACCAGCGGCATCGGAAGATGCCGGCTGGGCAAACCCCACCCGGAGCAAGACCGTTGGGATCGCTGGCAACAGCGCAGGCGGCCCGCCTGATCCCACAGCACGTCGCACGAGGCGTCCGGTGACGGACGCCCCAGAGAGATGGTCGTCACCGCTCGTTGAGCGGTACAGAACCCGGCTTACAGGTGCGCCTCGGCTACGTCGCCCCGCTTGAGCGGGCGGCGCGCAGAGAATCCCTCTTCGACTCCGTGCCAGTACGCGATCGACGGTTCGTCTTTCTTCCAGCATAAGTTCGACGAGCTGTCCACCGCGTAGTGCGGGAAAGTCGACCAGTCCAAGGTCGACGTCCTTGACGATGCAGCCGTAGCTGTGGATCTTCTCCACCGTCTCTACGATTCGCATCTGGTGATCGCGGGCGCGCTCCTCGATAAGACTGGTGCGCCCTTTGCCTGAGTGGTCCGGTGGCATCCGCTGGGCGGCGTCCGCCTCGAGCAGATCGATTGCGAGATCGCGCCTGGCCTGCAGCATCTCGTCGACAAGCGGCCGGATGGTGGGCAGAAGCGCGGCGGCTTCATCGAGCCGGAAGACCTTCATGGTACGTCCAGGTTCGGCGATGACGCGGTGGCGGGCCTGTGACGGGGGCGGATTGGGCATACAGGCCGTTCCGTGACCTCACCGCTAGCGGGGTGGGGCGGTTCGCACCGATAATATCTCTATCGTGGACCCACTATCAGTTCAACGTCCCGCCCCCGGCGTCGTGGAAAAGCCGCTCGCGGCCCCCGCCATCCATTTCGTCATCGTCACCGGCCTGTCGGGCGCCGGTAAGAGCCAGGCGGCCAAATGCCTAGAGGACCTGGGCTACTTCTGCGTCGACAACCTGCCGCCCAGCCTCATCCCCAAGTTCGCCGAGCTGTGCACCGTCAGCGCGAATCTGCGCAACGTCGCCGTCGTGCTGGACATCCGCGGCGAGGAGATCTTCGGGGACCTGCTCAGCAACCTGCGGGCCCTGGAACGCGACCATATCCCGCATCGCGTCGTTTTCCTCGACGCAAGCGATGCCGTCCTCGTGCGACGGTTCTCTGAGACGCGGCGCAAGCATCCGCTTTCGGACCGCGGCCGGGTGAGCGACAGCATCGCCGCGGAACGCGAGGAGCTCAAACCTATCCGCGATGCGGCCGACGTCATCGTCGACACGTCATCGCTCACGCTCTCGGCCCTCAAAGAAAAACTCGCGCATGCGGTCAGCGGCATCGCCGAAGAGCGGATGATGAGCGTATCGGTCGTCGCGTTTGGGTACAAGTATGGCGTGCCGTTGGACGCCGACCTGGTTTTCGACGTGCGCTTCCTCCCCAACCCGAACTACGTGCCGGAGCTGCAGGCATTGACGGGCGACAATCAAGCGGTCATCGATTATCTCGACAAATCGCCGGAGGTCGCTGCCTTCCAAAAGCAATTGCTCCACTTCCTCGACTTCTTGTTGCCCCAATTCTTGCGCGAGGGCAAATCGCACCTGACCATCGGCATCGGTTGCACGGGCGGGCGGCACCGCTCCGTATACATCGCAAACCAGCTGGCGCGCCATCTCCAGGCGCAAAGGATCACGGCATTTGTCGAACGGCGCGACGCACAACGCTGAAGCTCCGCCTCAGGTCAGACGATTTCTGACCTGGCTGTCGCCTGGCATGAAGCTCAAGCGCTGGCTGCTGGTCGCCTTCTTCGGCGCGTTCCTCATCCTTGACGGCTTCGGACGGATTCTCAAAGCGTACAACTTCAACTTCCACGTCAACGAGTCGATCAATGCGGCTCTCGGTAATAGCATGTCGCCCGGCCTGCTGGATGCCATCCTGATCCTGGCCGGCGTCGGACTTGTGTACTACGGCATCCGTCAGTGGATGCGCTCGATCATCGCCGTGGTGAGCCCGCACGACGGTCAGCGCCTGATCGAGGTCATCCACGAGCGCAGGCAGCTCGACCGTGGCAACCGCCTCGTCGTCATCGGCGGCGGCACCGGTCTGTCCACCGTGCTGCGCGGTCTCAAAGAGTACACGACCAACCTCACCGCGGTCGTGACGGTGACCGATGACGGCGGCAGCAGCGGAAGGCTGCGCACCGAATTGGGCGTGCTACCCCCGGCGACATACGCAACTGCCTCGTCGCGCTGGCTGACAGCGAATCCATGATGGCTGAGCTCTTCCAGTACCGCTTCAACGACGGCGACGGGCTCGTCGGCCATTCGTTCGGCAACCTGTTCATCGCCGCCATGTGCGGCATCGCCGGCGATTTCGACCGCGCCATCAAAGAGAGCAGCCGCGTCCTGGCGATCAAGGGCCGCGTGCTTCCGTCCACGTTGGCGAACGTATCGCTCGAAGCGACGCTGGCCGACGGGACCATCGTGATGGGAGAGACGTTGATCTCACGGTCGACGCTGCCGATACGGCGGCTGCGGCTTGTGCCCAGTCACTGCCAGGCATTGCCCGAGGCGATCGAGGCGATCCTCGCCGCCGACGTGATCATCTTAGGACCGGGCAGTCTCTACACGAGCATCATGCCAAACCTGCTCGTCCCCGGCATCGCCGAGGCGATCGAACGATCCAAAGCCACGCGCGTGTTCGTCTGCAACATCATGACCCAGCCGGGTGAGACGACGGGCATGACGGCCAGCGATCACGTCCGCGCCGTATTCGAGACGACGGACCGGCGTCTGTTCGACCGGGCTCTCGTCAACGTCGGACAGGCCAACCGCCTGCTGCCGCTCTACGAACGGGATGGCGCGTTTCAGGTGCCGGCCGATCTCGAGACCATCACAGCTTTCGGCGTCACGCCCATCGTCGGGGACTTCATCTCAGAGGGCCATCAGGTCCGACACGATCCCAAAAAGCTCGCCGCCGCTATCTTGCGGATCGTTGAAGAGCGCAACGAGAGCTATGGGCTCAACGCGCTTTTGTCGCCCAACCAGCGCCGCACGCCATCAACCGTGCGCTGACCCGGACGCGCGGCCAAGCTCTTGATCGGGCGTTAGCCTAGGCGCAGAGCGAGCGCTCTGCCGAGGCGCTCGGCCGTGTCCGCCACCAGCTCAGCAGCGCGCTGCATCGCTTCGTCCGCGGTCATCGGTCCGGGGCAGATCGGCAGCGCCAGCACGATCGACGCCTGTTCCAAGTCCTGTGCGCTAACGGCCACGCTGCCTGCGATCGCGATTGCCGGTATCCCTTTGTCCTTTGCGGCCTGGGCCACGGCATAGGGTGCTTTGCCTGCAAGGGTCTGGCGGTCAAGCTTTCCTTCGCCGGTGACCACGAGCGCGACGCCCTCGAGGTGTCGCGCGAAATCCAATATCTCGAGCACGAGCTGGGCGCCCGGGCGCAGTGTCGCATGCGCCAGCGCAAGAAACCCTGCACCCGCACCGCCAGCGGCTCCAGCACCAGGCACGTCACGCACGTCGGCACCCACCGTGCTCGCGGCTATGTCGGCGAAGTGTCGCAACGCAGCGTCTAAGAGCCGGACATCTTCGGGTGACGCTCCCTTTTGCGGTCCGTAGACCGCTGATGCCCCTGCAGGGCCGCACAGAGGATTGCGCACGTCGCTTGCGATCTCGATCGAGACACCTGCCAGCCTCTGTTCCAGCGCCGAGACATCGATGCGCGCTAGGCGGGCCAGCGCGGCGCCGCCCGCAGGAAGCGGCTGCGCTGCATCGTCCAAGAATCGCGCCCCCAGGGCGCTCAGGGCGCCGGTCCCGGCATCGTTGGTCGCACTGCCGCCAATAGCGAGGATGATGCGCCGCGCTCCGGCGTCGATCGCAGCAGCGATCAGCTCGCCCGTGCCGTACGTGGTCGCCGTCAGTGGGTCGTTGTGGCCGGCAGGTATCAGCGCCAGGCCGCTTGCCTGCGCGAGCTCGACGACTGCCAGATCCGCTAGGCCGACCATGCCGAAACGAGCTTGCACCGGTTTGCCGTCGGGACCGCGCACGGTCGCCGTACGCATGTCGCCGCCGAGCGTTTGCACGATCGTCTCCGCCGTCCCGTCGCCGCCGTCGGCGACCGGCACGATGCTTAGCTGCGCGTCTGGCAATGCTCGCGCGAGCCCAAGCGCCATGGCTTGTGCCGCTTGTCGCGCCGACAGACTCCCTTTGAACTTGTCCGGGGCGATGACGACCCGTAACGGCAAGACGCTAGCCTTTCGGCGCGCGCAGCACTTGCGGGTTGAGTGCGGTCGGCGGAGTGCGCCCGGCAAAGAACGCGACGACGTTCTCGGCGGCGATCACCGCCATCTTGCCGCGCGTCACGATGCTGGCGCTTCCGATGTGCGGCAGGAGGACCGCATTGTCAAGCTCCCTCAAGCCCGGCGCGAGCTGCGGCTCGTTCTCGTACACGTCAAGACCGGCACCTGAAATGACGCCGTTGGAGAGCGCCTCCACCAATGCCGCTTCATCCACGACGGGTCCGCGCGAGGTGTTCACGAGGATCGCGCTCTTCTTCATCTTCCGCAGTGCCGCCGCGTCGATGAGGTGATGCGTCTGTGGCAGCAGCGGAACATGGACGCTGACGAAATCGCTCTCCTGCAGCAACCGTTCAAGCGGCACGTAGGTCGCGGCGAACTCGCGCTCCACCTCAGGGGCGACCCGCTGGACGTCGTAATAGGAGACCGGCATCTCGAAGCCGCGGGCACGGCGCGCCACGCCGCGACCGATACGGCCGAACCCGATGATGCCAAGCTTGGCGTGATGCACGTCGTGCCCGAGGAGCTGCATGATCCCCCAGCCGCCCCAGCCACCAGCGCGCATGAGCCGGTCTGCCTCGACCAAACGCCGCGCGACCGTCATGAGCAGGGCGAAAGCCAGATCCGCGGTCGTGTCGTCGAGGACGCCGGGCGTGTTCGACATCACCACGCCCGCAGCAGTTGCGGCGGCCACGTCGAGATTGTCAAAGCCGACTGCGACGTTGGCGACGATCCTCAGTGACGGCGCCGCTGCCAACACCTCGGCATCTACTTTCTCGGTCAGCAAGCACACGAGCGCGTCTTTGCCGCGGCAATGCGCGATGAGTTCTTCCCGAGTGGGCGCTCGGTCGTGCGGCCAGACCTCGACCTCGCAATGCTCGCGCAGCAAAGCCAAGCCGGGTTGTGGGATCTCCCGGCTCACGAAGACGCTAGGCTTGCTCAATTCAACCGAGCGACGCGGCTTTGGGGCGGCCGCTGTACCCGAGCTTGGCCGAGATCTCTTGAGCCGCTTGGACGACCGCTTTGATCAGCCGATCTTTCTGCACCGTCTGCTGGCCGATCTTCGGCACGGAGACGGAGATGGCTGCGACCGGGCGGCCGGAGTAGTTGAAGAGAGGCGCGCCCACGCAATACAGCCCGTCCTCCATCTCCTCGTTGTCTTCGGCATAGCCTTGGCGGCGTATCTTTTCGAGCTCCGCGCGCAGGGCTTCCGGGTCGGTGATGGTGTTCTTCGTGTGACGGGCCAGCGGTTTGGCTGCGATGATACGGTCGATCTCGGCCCGGTCGAGGTGCGCGAGCAATGCTTTGCCGATGCCGGTGCAGTGCAGCGGTCGCCGGCTACCGATATCCGCGTACATGCGCACGGAGCGCCGCCCATCGATCTTGTCGATGAAGACCAGGTCGATGTCATCCAGAACGCCCAGGAATGCCGTCTCCCCGAGGTTGTTGACCAGCTGTTCGAGGTAGGGTTTCGCGACAGCGTGGGCTTCCATGGAGCGCAGGATTCCGCAACCGACCTCGAACGCCCGCATGCCGAGCGAGTAGCGTGCGTTGTCCGGGTTCCACTTCACAAATCCGCGGGCACGCAGGGTCTGCAAGATGCGGTGCACGCTGCTCTTGGAAAGGCCGATGGCTTGACCCAGCTCGCGGACCCCGACTTCTTTGGTCTGCGTGCCGAGGTATTCAAGGATCACCAACGCTCGATCGACGGAATTGACCTTCGATTCGCCACGGGGTTTGGCTGGGGCGCTGACTTCGCTGGAACTGATCGCCACGGTCTCCTCCACTGTTTCCGCCTATGCTCTGCAGAGCGGTCGAATCGCCCGGTGACGTGAAAAAGAATTGGTGCCTCAAGGGTCGACGCGTTTGCTTGAATTCGGGACGCGTTAAGCTCTGGCTCCGGGACAGCCCTTCCCCCAGGCGCTCGGCGGTTCCTGGCTGCGAGACGGTAGCTAGCCCGGGCTCAGGACAAAATTGACGGTGGTGGTCTGGTTCAGGAGGACCTGGACGTCGGTACGGGGTGGCGGGGATCTGATAGCCCGAGGGCACGACCTTCACCTCGACTCGCGCTGGCGCGCTCGCGGGCGCAAGGGGCACCGACGTGAAGGTGTACTTGCCGTCAGGCCCGGTCGTGACCGAAATGGTGTAATCGATCAGGATGGCGACACCGGCGACCGGTTGGCCGCTGGTCGAAGTGACCGTGCCCGCTATGGTCCCATAGTTGCCTTGCGGGGCGGCTGGATTGTTGCAGGCCGCAAGCGCGAGGGCAGCGGTGATCGCGGCGGCACTGACGATGAATCGCATCATGGAGAAGATGACTCCTCGCGCCCGGAAGACCTCTAGCCTACTGCGCACTTCTACTATGCTCCTTGCGCCGACAGCAGCCGGCGTATCCACAGGATGACCAGCACGCCGCCCACCACGATGAGCAGCACGGCGATGACGTCGACGATGCCGGACGCGATCTGATACGAGCCTCCACATAGCTGCGCCACGGCCTTGGTCAGCTCGAAGTCCACGCGCGCGAGCGGGTTTGCGCTCGCACCGGCGACGTGGCGCACCTGCGCGGCGATCGTGCCCGGGTCCCAGGCGACCAGCTGGACCACGTCGGCGACGCGGCCGTCCTCCGAGACGATGAGCAGCCTAGCGTTGTGGATGAGATCGCCTCGCCCATTGTCGACGACCGACAGGCCCGCTGCTCGCGCAAACGTGTTGACCATCTCTGAGCGGCCGGTGACGAAGTCCCACCTAGGCGAGCCTGCGCTCGATTTGCGAGCATAAGCGCGCAACGCTGCCGGCGTGTCGTGCGCGGGATCGATCGTCATCTCGACGAGATGGTAGGGCCCAGCCCCAAGCGCCCGGTCGAGCACTGCGAACTTCTGCGTGATGATCGGGCACGCATCCTGACAGCGCGTATAGATGAAGCCGACGACGACGACTTGTCCGTGCAACGCGGAAAACGTGAAAGGCCGATCGCGCTCGTCCACAAACGTCGCCGCCGGCATAGGTTCGCCCACCTCGATCGGCTGGACGTTTTGATCGAAGGGATTCGACGCCGCTGACGCCGGATGTGCCGCAAGCCCAAGGCACACCGCGAGGGCGAGCAAAGCGGCGCGGGGGTTGGCAATCCCGTTCATCGAAAACTGCTCACGTGCCTGACGTTTCGGTCCCTTCGGGCTGCTTAACTGCCCAACAACGCCGCCAGCAGCTGGCGATGCGACGATGGACGCCTGACGAACGCAGCATCGTGCGACGCGGCCTTTTCGGGCGCCTGGCGATCGCGGTCGAGCCCGCCATCATCGCGTTGCTGTTCGGCGCGTTCACCACTGGATTGCTTCACTTGGCGGCCGACGGCAACCCCGATCACGCCGGCTTGCAGCTGCTCGCACCCATATTCGGGATCGGCGCGCTCGCGTTTGCGATCTACGCCATGTGGATGATGCGCGCGCCCATTCGCGCCCTGCGCGAGACCTATCAGCCGATCTTCGTCGTCGACGGCTACCTGCGCACGCGTGGTCGCGATGACTTCTCCGAGCGCGGCTTCAACGGCTACGTCGCGGTGCTGCTCCCGGACCGGCGCATCGCCTGCGAGTGGCCGACCGTCGGTGACGGCGACCTGTCCGCGACGGAATCAGCAGCGTTGCTCGAGTTCAGCGAGCATGGAGGCATCCATAGCATCGACGGCCGCGCGACGGGCGTTCTACCCGCGGGATTCCGCAATATCGGCGTGCGCTCGAACCGACCTCCGGATCAGGGGAACTGACCCGAAAGCTGTGCCTTCACGCGTCTGGGAGGCTGGCCAACCATGGAACTCGCCCGCGAAATAGATCGACAGCGTCCCCATGGCGAAGATCATGACAAGGCAGACGCCGAAAAGATAGCGCACCACAGGCGGCATACCCCGGCTCTGCGGGATCTCGTATTGGGATTCTTCGTATCCGACCGACATCGTCCGCCTCCTTAGACCTTAGACCTTGCCCCAGACGCCGAAAGCGACCAGCACCACGAAGATGCATCCGACGGTGAGCAAGACCATCATGATCTTCGTCACCTGGTCCTCCAGCTCGGTCTTCTTCCACTCAGCTCGCAGCGCCACGAGCGCGGTGACGCCGACGATGACCGCCCCGACCAGGGCGATGAGCTTGAGGATGTGGTCAAGATCCATATCCGCCGCCTCTAATAGATGTAGAACAAGAAGAACAGCGCGACCCAGATGACGTCGACGAAGTGCCAGTACAGCGTCGCCGCCGTCAATCCGAAATAGCGCTGCGGCGTATACGTGCCGCGCAAGCTCTGGATGAGCACGGTGATGAGGAAGATCACGCCGATGAAGACGTGGAACCCGTGCATGCCGGTCAGCGTGAAGAACGAGGCTCCGAACGTGCTGCCCGCCCAGGTGTCGTGCAGATGCGTGTACTCATAGGCCTGACCGCTCAAGAACATCAAGCCTAAGATGATCGTGGCCACGGTCAGACCGATGAAGCGCGCACGCTTGGCGTGCCGGAACGCCTCCATCGCATAATGCATGGTCGCGCCGCTGCCGAACAGCACGATCGAGTTGACGGCTGCCAGATAGAGATACGGCCGCTCGATATGCAGGCCGCCGACGCCGTACGGCCAGACCGGCGACGCGCTGCGCAGGTAGAGATACGAAAAGATGAAGTCGCCGAAGATGACGCAGTCGCTGATGAGGAAGAACAAGAAGCCCAGCAACCGCTGGTTGCGAACTTCCCCATATTCCAGATCGCTGACCGCGCTGACGTGTGTGGCCATGTCGTCAGTGCACCGGCACGCTGGCGTGGTCCTGGGTGATGTTGGCATACGGCAAGGGCTTGCCGTAGTCGTACGGGCCTGAGAGCACGATCGGGATGTCCTTGAAGTTGTAATACGGCGCGGGCGAGGGGATCATCCACTCAAGCGTCCTGCCGCCCCACGGGTTGGGACCGGCTATCTCACCGCGTTTCGTGCAGATCAGCGCGTTGTATGCGAAGAGCAACATGGACAGGCCGAGCACGAAGGCTGAGATGGAGACGAATTCGTTGGTGCTGGTGTAGATCGGGTCGTAGGTGGCGACGCGCCGCGGCATGCCGTGCAGTCCGATCCAGTGCATCGGCAAGAACGTCGCGTTGAACGAGATGAACATGAGCCAGAAGTGCCATTTGCCCAGCCGCTCGTCGAGGAGCCTGCCGGTCATCTTCGGCCACCAGTAATAGATGCCCGCGAAGATGCCGAACACGCTGCCGCCGAAGAGCACGTAATGCAAATGCGCCACGACGAAATAGCTGGCGTGCTCGTGCACGTCCACCGGCACGGAGGCCAGCAGGATGCCGGTGATGCCCCCGAACGTGAACGTGGAAAGAAAGCCGAGCACGAAGAGCAGCGGCGTGTCCAGCCGTATCTTGCCACCCCACAGCGTCGCCACCCAGCTGAATATCTTGATGCCGGTGGGCACGGCGATGATCATGGTCAAGACCATGAACGCGAACTGTTCCCAGTGCTGCAGGCCGCTCGTGAACATGTGGTGCGCCCAGACCATGAACGAAAGCAGGCCGATCGACGCGGACGAATAGGCGATCGCCTTGTAGCCGAAGATCGGCCGCCGCACGAACGTGGGTATGATCTCCGAAACCAGGCCGAACGCCGGCAAGATCATGATGTAGACGGCGGGATGTGAATAGAACCAGAACACGTGCTGCCACAGCACGGGGCTCCCGCCCTTTGCGGCGTCGAAGAACGGGATGCCGAAGGTGCGCGCCATGAAGAGCCCGGCAAGCGCGGCGGACAGGTTCGCCGTCGCGATCATGGAGAGGAACGCGGTGACGCCGGTGGCCCAGACGAACAGCGGCGTGCGCGTCCAGGTCATGCCGGGCGCGCGCATCTTCACGATGGTGACCAAGAAATTCAGGCCGGTGATCGTGGCGGAAACGCCGATCAGGAAGATGGCCATGCACCACAGGCTCGTGCCGAACGGCATTTGCAGCGTGATGGGCGGATACTCGGTCCATCCGGCTTCCGGCGCGCCGTAGAGAAAACTCGCGAACAGCAAGATGCCGGCGGGCGGGAACAGCCAGAAACTGAGCATGTTCAGCCACGGGAAGGCGACGTCGCGTGCCCCGATCTGCAGCGGCATCACCAGATTGCCGAACCCGCCGGTCAGGATCGGTATGATGACGAGCCAGACCATGGCCGACCCGTGGACGCTGTAGGCCTGATTGTAGGTGGCGACGCTGAGGACGTGGTTGTTCGGTCCCATGAGCTGCGCGCGCATGAGCTCGGCCAGCAAGCCGGCCAGCACGAAGAACAGACCACCGGTGAGGAAATATTGCACCGCGATCACCTTGTGATCGAGGCTGAACACGTACTTCTTGATGAACGTGTCGGGCGGCGGGTGGATGTGGCTTGCCGGGTGGCCTACTTCAGCGACTGACATGGCTGCGCAACTCCGTCATTTGTGCAACGTCTGCAGATAAGCGACGAGATTGGCGACGTCCTTGCCGGAAAGCCCATTGGCCTGCATCGTGGGCATCACGCCCATGTCGCCGTGGGCGCCGTGCTCGATGATATCTGCGACGTTGTCCGGTGTCGCCTTCTTGCCGGTCACGAGATCGGGATGATCCGGATCGTCGAACAGGTCTGCAAGCCCGGGTCCGACCTTGCGCTGCGCGAAAGGCGCCGCGTTATGGCAGATGATGCATTTCGCGTTGAAAAGCATCTGCCCCGCGCCCGCGTCACCCCCGGCGAGGCTGAGCGGCCTCACGCCAGCTGCTTGCGCTTGATCGGCTTTTTGCTGGTCGGCATACCAGGCATCGAAATCGGCCCTGGACTGGACGACGACTTTGCCCCACATGTGCGAGTGGCCAAGACCACAGAACTCGGCGCAGACGATCCGAAACGTGCCGGTCTCGCGCGGCGTGAAATGGATGGGCACGATCATTCCGGGGATCATATCTTGCTTGAGCCGGAACTCGGGTATCCAAAAGGAGTGGAGCACCGCACCCGTATGGATGTCCTGGCTCTCCTCAAATGAGGTGATCTCGACCGTCACCGGCACGCCTACCGGGAGATGCATCTCGTTCATGACCGACTGCTTGAGGCCTGGATAGCGGAATTCGAAGTAGAACTTATGCCCGATGGCCTCCATGGTGACGGCGCTAGCCGATGCCTGCCCGGTCGGGTAGTACATCGGGATGATGAAGTAGCTCAACACCGCCAGCACGACCATGAGGATGCCAGGTATGATCGTCCAGACCATTTCGAGGGCGCGATTGTCGTGGATGGGCGAGCCGACCGCGTCGATGGACTCTCCCGGCCTGAGCCGGTAGCGCAACGCGAAATAGATGATGTACCCATTCACGTAGACGAGGATGGGCACGCCGAAGAACATGCTGAACTTGAACAGATTATCGATCGGCACGCTGACGTCGGACGCCTCGGGCAAGAAGAGACGATCGATCGGGAACACGACCACGATGTACATCAGGACGGCGCTGATGAGCGCCATCACGATCGTGGCGCGCCAAAAACCGCCGTCGAGAAGACCTCGAGGATGGTCGTCGTTCAAAACGTCACCTTAGAGAAACTCGTGCCAACACCAACGCGCGTCTTACACGGCGGGCTGCTCAGCATCCTAGCTTCCGTCCCCATCGTGTCGGATTAGTCGCAAATCCGACCCGTCGCGCTTGTGCGAGCGAACTGCCGAAGGTGGGAATCGAACCCACATGAGGGTGACCTCGCGCGATTTTGAGTCGCGTGCGTCTGCCAGTTCCGCCACTTCGGCGATATGGTTTCGGATTCTGTCGCGCTTGCGGGGCGACCTCCGAGCGTGCGCCCGCCCATCACGTTACGTCCGGCTTCGGCAGGAGTGCTGCTAGCGGTATGGCCAGCGCCGCGAGCAGCGACGAAAGCATGAAGTCCAGGCGAAACCCCTGCGGCACTGGTAAGCCGCTATGGTTGAGATATGCGCTGACCGCTGACGGAGCGGTGATCGCGCCTGTGCTGCTCAACATGGTGAGCAACCCGGTCGCGGCGCCGCTGCGCTGCTCGCTCGTGTAGCGCAGGACGAGCACGTTGGGCGGCGCGCTCGCGAGGCCCACCCCGAAACCCACCAAGGCGAAAGCGCACAGCACGCCAGGCAGCCCGGCTGAAAGCGCAAGCACGAGCTCGCCTGAGGTCAACGCCACAAGCCCGGCGATCAAGAGCACGCGAGCACCGAGACGCTTGGCCAGGCTCCCGCCCACGCCTTGGCCCGCGCCCAGCGGCAGCGCCAAGGCGAGGAGTGCGAGGCCGGCCTGCGCCGCGCTTGCCCCGAACTGCGCCATGAAATACGCGGCGGAGTACATGGTCACGGAGAAGATAGGGATGCCGGTGAGCGCGGCGATGGAATAGAGCAGCATCGGCCCGCGATGCGAGAACAGCGATGGATCGAAAAAGGCATCGCGCGCTTTGCGCTCCCAGACCACAAGTGCGACCAACGCCGCTGCCGCTAGGGCAAGCCATAAGAACGCGCGACCTGCGGCGTCATTAGCCGCCATCATGAGGAAGAACGCGGCCGCAGGGATGAGCACGATGGCACCCGCATCCAAGCCGATCCGCTCGTTCGTCGGCGGGTCGGAAGCCAGGCGCAACGCCAGCACGAGCGCCAGCGGCGGCAAGCGGGATGTTGATCCAAAAGATCAAGTGCCACGGGAACAGCGTCAGCTCGTGCTGCAGCGCGCCCCAGACGAACGCCGCCCCGCCAAGCGCTTTGCCGCCGTCGATGAGCGCACCGCCGATGACGGCGCCCAGCGCGCCCGCAAGCGCGAACATCCCGTAGAGCGCGTAGAGCGCACTGCTCTGGCGCTCCTTGGGCACACGCTGGCCGATGAGCGCGATCGCCGCGGGCTGCACGGCGCCGGCGCCAAGCGATTGGATGACTCGGCCCGCGATCAAGACGCCGAGCGAGGTCGACAATGCGCAGACCACCGATCCAGCCGTGAAGACCACCAGCGCCGCGATGAACACGTTGCGGCGCCCGCGTGCGTCGGACATGCGGCCGGCGATGGGTTGGGCGATGAGCGAGCCGGTCGCGTAGATCGCCATGATCCAGCCCACATCCGCTAAGGTCGCGCCGAGCGAGCTCGCGATGCTGACCAGCGATGGGCCGATGACCGTCATCTGCAGCGCGCGCAGAAACACGCCGAGCAACAAAGGCGGGAGCAACACCGCTGGACGGTACGTCGCTACGCCCAGATCAGAGTCCGCCGTGGCCGAAGCGATCGATCGCCATGGCGCTGAACAAAAGCGCCAAATAGAGCATGGAGAACCGGTACATCATGCCCTCGCTGCGCTTCGTACCGGCGGTTGCGACCCACAGTGCGCCCGCGAGGAAGAACGCGTCTAAGACGAGCGCCATCCATAAATAGGCAACGCCCATGAGATGGAGTGGGACCATGACGATCGTCAATGCGATGAGGACGATCGTGTACAGGACGATCTGACGCTTGGTGACGGCGTCGCCGTAGACCGCGGGCAACATCGGGATGCCGACGCGCGCGTACTCTTCCTTCTTCATCAGCGCCAGGCTCCAGAAATGCGGCGGCGTCCAGACGAAGACGATGAGGAAGAGCAGGTACGCGGTGAGATCGAGATGATGCGTCACCGCTGCCCATCCCACCAGCGGCGGAATGGAACCGGCAGCTCCGCCGATCACGATGTTCTGCGGCGTGGTCCGCTTGAGCCACATGGTATAGATGATGACGTAGTACAAGATCCCTATGGTCGAGAGCGTCGCGGCCAGCGGATTGACCGCGATCCACAGCACGGCGAACGCCATCACACCAAGGATGATGCCGAAGATAAGCGCGTTGCCGGCGGGGATGCGCCCGCTTGGGATCGGCCTGCGCTTGGTGCGCGACATCTGCGCGTCCAGATCTCTATCCCAGTACATGTTGATGCTGCCGGACGAGGCGGATGCTAGCGCGCCTCCGAGCAGCGTCCAAAAGACGAGCGGCGCCGACGGGAACCCGCCTGCCGCCATCATCATGGCGGTGAACGTGGTGAACAGCAGGAGCGACATCACGTTCGGCTTGGTCAACTGCACGTAGCTCTTCACGTTCGCCCAGGCGCCCGACGTCAGGCGAGGGCGGCACTATCCTCGCTCGGCGCCGGTCACGTGCGCCTCGCGCTCGTGCGCACGGCCGAGGGATGAGCGATACGTGATGAGCGCGAGCGTCGCCACGAGCAGCACGCCATTGGCCTGATGCACCGACCGCAGCAGCGGCATGAGCCCAGAGACGACCGTGGCCACGCCGAGCGCGCCCTGCAGGTAAGCCAGACCCCAAGCCAGCCATACCAGCCGTCGGAAATCGGCTGGTTGATCCTTTGCCGCGGTCACAAGCACCCCGAGCACCGTGATAAGCACGATCGTCACATAGGCGGGAAGGCGATGCCCCATGTGCAGTTGGCCCGCCGTGGTGACCGCTGCCGACCAGCCATTGCAGTTCGGGAAACCCGTGCAGGCCAGACCAGCATGCGATGCGCTCATGTAGCCGCCCGCGATGACGGCGATGAAGGCGGTGATCGTTGTGGCAAGCGCCAGCAACGAGAACACGGGGCGCACACGGCGGCTCTCGTCTCCGACAGGTGCTGGTGTCGACCTCGCCCCAGGTCGCATACGCGAGGAGCAGCAGGCTGATGAACGTGGCGATGCCGACGACGAGATGCGCGGCGACGCTCGGCGGGTTGTTGGCGTATTTGATGGTCAACGCGCCGATGATGATCTGCACCAAGACCATGCCCAACGCCACCCATGCGAATCGCATCGACTCGCTCAACTGGCGGCGATGCCGATACGCGAGCGCGAAGGTGGTCAGGATCAAGATCGTCAGGACAGGGCGCGCCGACGCGATGTGCCCACTCGTAGAAGACCGAGCCGTTGAGATCGGGGAACCATACCCCTTGGCAACGTGGCCAATCCGGGCAGGTCATACCCGCATTGTTAATGCGGACTATGGCACCCCAGACGACGAGCGCAAAGGCGAAAACCGCTGCAGCCGCGCTGGCGAGCTTCAAATCGCCAAAACGCGAACTTGCTTGACTGCGCATGGACACGAGCGGCTTCCTTGTCCGGCGCGCGGATTTCCTGTCCACCCCGGTAAAATGTAGCAGCGTGAAATCACTGAGACTGCCTAAGCCGACGCCTGGGGCACGGGCCAGTCTTACGCTTCCCGGCGATAAGTCGATCACGCATCGCGCGCTCATGCTCGCCGCAATCGCGAAGGGCCGGACGATCATCCTCGGCCCAAACATCGGCCGCGACGTCCTTGCGACCATTCGCGCGCTACGCCAGTTGGGCGTGCGCGTTCGGCGGTCACACGATGGCTATCGAAGTCGTCGGTCGCGAAGCGTTCGTAGACCCGCCTGCGATCGTCGATTGCGCTAATTCCGGCACGACGATGCGCCTGCTGCTCGGGCTGTTAGCCGGCCGGGTGAATGCCGTATCTGGACGGCGACGCGAGTTTACGGCGCAGACCGATGTCGCGAGTCACCGAACCGCTGAGAGCGATGGGCGCGCGCATCGTGATAGGCCGATCCGGGCGGCCTCCGGTACGCCTTGCTCGCCAAGCTGAGCAGCTCAAGCCGATCCGCTACACTATGGTCAGAGCCTCGGCGCAACTCAAGTCCGCGCTGCTGCTTGCTGCCCTTCGCGCTCAGGCGCCGAGCACGATCACCGAACCCGTGCCGACCCGCGACCATACGGAGCGCATGTTGCGCTCCATGGGTGCCAAGATAAGGACGACACACCGCACCATTCGCATCCTGCCCTCCTCGCTTGTATCGCTCGGACGGGTGCGAATACCCGGCGACCTCTCCTCTGCCGTCTACTTGATCTGCGCGGTCGCGGCCACTGCCGACGCGAAGCTACGACTCCGCCATGTGGGCATCAACCCTACCAGAAGCGCCGCGCTGGGCGTCCTACGCCGGATGGGCGCCAACCTCCATGTTGAAATCCGCTCATCCAGGTCGTTCGAGCCAGTCGCTGATATCTCGATCCAAGGTGGCGCGCCCTTGCGCAACATCACCGTTCCTGCGGCTCTCGTGCCGAACCTCATCGACGAGATCCCCGCGCTGTGCGCGCTCGCCTGCGTCGCGCGCGGTGTCTTCTCCGTGCGCGGCGCAGCCGAGCTGCGCGTGAAAGAGTCGGATCGGATCGAAACCACGGTCGCCCTTCTCCATCGCTTTGGTGGCGATGCGCGCGCTCACGCAGACGGGATCAGCGTCAGGGGAGGGTCCCCGCTCGTGGCCCCGCCGAGCATCTCTACGCACGGCGATCACCGTATCGGCATGGCCGCGGCTATCCTGGCGGCTGCAACCCGGTCCCCATTGATTATCCACGACAGCGAATGCATCGCCACTTCTTTCCCGGGCTTTGCCGCCGCGTGGCGGGCGTCGCTTGCCAAGCGGCGAAACCTACGTTCCACACGATAGACGGCTCCCAAGGAGCATGCGAACGCGATGGATGTGGACCTTAGTCGGCCATCGACCCGCGTAATGTAGGGATGCACGTCTTGAGCAGGAGCCGGGTCGCGAAGCTGACGCGATCAACTTCGAGGTCTAGGAGCGCGGCAACCGCGCTGATCTGCGCGGCGCTCTCCATGATGTGCGCGGCTTGGATCCGGATCTTTGCCACCTGGTCCCCCAGTCCGCTCAGCCGGTCGCCGATAGCCTGCGCGCTCTGCAACGCGATGACGGTGGGATGCGCCTGAATCGCGTCCGATGCACGCTTAGTCCGTAGCGCCGTCCGCAACAACACGACGGCGCCCACCATGACGATGACGAATGCCGCGGCGAGCATACCAAGGAATATCGAGAAATATATGTTCACGGCTTGCTGCTTTGCGAGGATGGTTTCGCATCTCCGGCACTAGCTGCCGGTTTCGCGTCTGAAGAGGGTTTTTTCTCCGTGCCGGCTGCAGTCTTGCCGTCGGCCGGCTTGCTCTCGGCGCTTTTCCCGTCCCCTTTGGAGCCGTCGCCGGATGAATCGGGGCTACCCGCGGCTTTGCGCAGGCCCGACGACGTGTAATCGGTCTTGTGAAAACCGGAACCTTTGAAGACGACGCCTACGGGATGGAAAACGCGCACGAGCTGACCGCCGCACGAAGGGCATTGCGTCGGCCGCTCGTCATTGAATCCGTGTTCTATCTCGTGGCTGCGGCCGCAAGCCTTGCAGCGATACTCGTAGACCGGCATGAGCCGCAGACTTCGCCGCTCAGACTTGCCCTACCCGCACCTGCTGCGTCGCCACCGCCGCCGCGGGCTTGGCGACCGGCGCGACGGCGAGCGCATCAAGGTCGTCTATCGCTTCGGTCACCCCGGCGTGCTCCTCGAGGACATTCTTGAGATGCACGAGGGAATCTCGTAGCCCGCGGTCGATGCGCCGTCGTGTCACCACGGCGTCGAACATCGTGGGGACGACGCCGCCCGAGACAAGGTAACCGATGGAGCACGCCAAGCGCGTCAACTTGCCGCGCCGCTCGAAGCGGAAATCGATCCGGCGCGCCGCCGAGTACAGCGCTTCGAACGACAGAAACGCATTGCGCATGAAGCGCGTGATCTCGAGGTCCTCTTGCCAGCGCCGCCGCCCCGCATTCATGCAGACATGGATCTCCTCGCCCAGCGCCAGAGGCCGATTGTCTGGCTGCTGGGCGGAGACCACGCAACTGAACCACGTCGGCCAGCGTGGCAGGTCGCAGATGTAATCGAATATCGCCTCCGGCGGCGCGTGGACGTCCACCGCCTGCGAGCACAGCACTTTCATGCCGCGGCGCTCTCCTTAGCGATGGTACCGCAGGAAAGCAGGGACCTCGATCTCGTCCATGCTCACCGGTGCGACCTTCTCGATCTCGCCGACGCCGATCACACGCTGCCGGTCGCGGGCACGCGAACCGAAACCGGTCGCGAGCACGGTGACCCGCACTTCATTTGTGAGCCGCTCGTCGATCGTTGCGCCGAAGATGACCTCTGCGTCTGGATCCACGGCCTTGCTGATGAGCTCGGCGGCTTCGTTGGCCTCGAACATCGAAAGATCCGGGCCGCCGTAGATGTTGAAGATGACGCCGCGCGCGCCCTCGATTGTCGCCTCGAGGAGCGGGCTCGAGATGGCCTTATGAGCCGCATCTGCTGCGCGGTGCTCGCCAGTGCCCGTGCCGATGCCCATGAGCGCTGAGCCTGCGTCGGTCATGACGCGCCGCACGTCAGCGAAATCGAGGTTGATGAGTCCCGGCTGAGTGATCAGGTCGGTGATCCCCTGGATGCCTTGACGCAACACGTCGTCCGCGTACGAAAACGCTTCGAGCAAGGGCGTGCGCTTCTCGACAACGGTCAAGAGCCGATCGTTGGGGATGACGATGAGCGTGTCGACCTTCTGTTCCAGCTCGGCGATCCCGCGATCTGCGATCTGGGCACGACGGCGTAGCTCGAAGCCGAACGGCTTGGTGACGACGCCGACGGTCAACGCGCCTGCACTGCGCGCCATCTCGGCCAGGATAGGCGAAGCACCGGTGCCGGTGCCGCCGCCCATGCCTGCGGTGATGAACACGAGGTCCGTCCCCTCGACCAACATGGCAAGGTCTTCGCGCGACTCTTCAGCGGCTTGCCGGCCGATCTCAGGGTCGGCGCCTGCGCCGAGTCCTCGAGTCAAGTTCTGGCCGATCTGCACCGTGTTGTCCGTGCGCGAGTTCTTGAGCGCTTGGACGTCCGTGTTGACGGCGAAGAACTCGGCGCCCTTGATGCCGGAGTCGACCATACGATTGACTGCGTTGCAACCTCCGCCACCGATGCCGATGACTTTGATGGTCGCCATGTGCTCGGGGACGTAACGGCGCTGGTCGGTCATTGTTTCTCCCTTCTCTGCTCGAAGTGACGAGGGTGGTGGAACGCTTTGCTTCTTATCATTTGCATCGCCGCCTCGCGTGCGACGCTGTCGTGGGCCGGTCATCCGAAGACTTCCGAAAACCAGGAGCTCACGCGGTGCCACGCGCCCTTACCGTTGCTGCGCGTCGGCTGCACTGCGCCATCCGCCTTGGCGCCGAAGAGCACGAGCCCGACAACGGCCGCATAGGCGGGATGTTTGATCGTCTCGTTCAGGCCGCCCACGTGCATCGGCGTGCCGATGCGCGCGGGCAGATCGAAGATGTCTGCAGCCAGCGCATCGATGCCGGCAAGCTCGGCGCCGCCACCCGTGAGGACGAGCTCGGCGAGCATGACTTCGGGTGGGCAGTTCTCCGCCAGGTTCGAACGCACGATCTTGAAGATCTCGGTCATGCGAGCGACGATGATCTGACGCAAGAAATGCTTGGCCGCGGGGCGCGTCGTCCGCCCGGATACCGCCTTCACCTCGAAGGTCGCGTCCTCCAGGTCCGCCGCGACATCGGCAGTGCCGTAGGCGAGCTTGACATTCTCGGCTTCGCCGTGACTGGTCTTGAGCCCCAAGGCGATGTCGTTCGTGATGAGGTCTCCACCCACCGGAACGGTCCAGGTGTGGTATACGCCGCCGCCCCAATAGACGGCGACATCGGTCGTGCCGCCGCCGACGTCGAGCAGCACCACGCCCGCGTTGCGCTCCTCGGGCAACAGCACCGCCGCGCCTGCGGCCAGCGGTTCGAAGATGACGCCGTTAGGCTCGATGCCCGCCCGGTGCACGCACTTGAGGACGTTGGCGATGAACGACGATCCCGCGGTGACGATGTGCGTGTCGACCTCAAGGCGGATCGCCGACATCCCGACCGGATCCGTGATGCCGTTCTGCCCATCGACCACGTATTCGCGCGGCAAGGTGTGGATGAGCTGGCGCTCGGCGGGCAAGCGTGATGATCGTGCTGGCGTCCACAACCCGCTTGACGTCCAGCGGGCCGACCTCGCGGTCCTCGCCGCTCACCGCGACGATGCCGTGCGAGTTGAGCGACTTGATATGCTCGCCGGTGACGCCGACGAAGGCCTGCGACACGTGAATGCCGGCCATCCGCTCGGCGCTCTCCATAGCCGCTTCGATGGATTTGACCGTCTCTTCTAAATCGGTGACGACGCCCTTACGTAGCCCGGAGGAGGGGGCTACGCCGAATCCGATGATGTCGATCGGCCCTTCTCGACCCACGCTCGCGATGACCGCGGCCGTCTTCGTGGTGCCGATGTCGAGCCCGCAGACTACGTCGCTTCGCGCCAACGCCTATCCTCTCTCTTGTCTACCCACGGCGATATGTGACCGTACAACAGCGCGTAGCCGCCCATTCGGTGGCACGCTATGCCATTCCAAGCGCGAGCGCAGTTCCCTCTCATCGATACAAAACCGTCGGCGCGCGAATGCTGCGCACATCCACATACGCGACGCGATCGGTTGTGGATATCTTTGCGACGATCGCCTGGAAAAGTTGCGCCTTCTTCGCTAGATCCTCGTCTTCTCCGAAGAGGACGTGAAGATTCCGATCTGCGGTGGCGCTGATGCCTGTGGATGGAGCGATGGCCACCTCGCTCACGTGGAGGCCGAGCGAGCTCAGCCGCCTGTAGGCGTCGAGCGCTTGCGCGGCATCCCGGCTGTCGAGCTCGCTGCCTGGCACGGCCTCGCCGGACGGCGCCGGTGTCAGGACAAGCACCGGCAACTGCGCCATCTCCGTCGGGTCGGCGCTCACCGTGAGGACGCGCTGTGTCTCGTCGATGACCGCATAGTGCGGCACCGGCTCTTCCTCACCGCCCAAAGGAGCGATGGCGACCCGCGCCACCGGCCGGCGCTCGACGACGTTGATCCGTAGCTTGTTCGGCCAGCCGACCTCGAGCGTGGCGCGGTCGACCCAGGGAAGCGCCTCGATGCGCCGCGTCAGGGCGGCGCGGTTCAGCAGCCAGACGTTTTGGCGAGGGGGCAGGGCAGCCGCTGCGACGACTTGGTCGGACGAGGTGTGGACGCAACCTCTTATCGCGGCGATCTCGACCCAGAAGCGAGGATCGGTGGCTTCTCGCGTCACGCCAAAACCTAGCGCCGATAGGGCAAGCACGCAACCCGTGAAGAGCACGGCGTTGCGCAGCAATCCCCCGCGCCGTGCAGGCGGCCGTCGGACGGGCTCAGGCCGGCTCATGCGCCCGCTCCTGTTGCAGCAGCGCTAAGGCGAACGCCACTCCTTCGCCAAGCGCGGGGACGATGGTGCCGGCTGCGCGCTTGGCGCCCTCGGAACCGTTCGCGACGGCGAACGAGCGAGCGGCCGCCTGGAACATCGGTATGTCGTTGTCAGCGTCGCCGATCGCGGCGGTGTCGGCGATGTCGACCCCCAGGTGTTGCGCGACCCAGCGCAGGGCGTACCCCTTGTTAGCGTTCGGGTCCGTCACTTCGAGAAATGGTGGCAGACTGCGAAAGACGTTTGCGGTCGCCCCTAGCTCCTGCGCGAGCATCGGGATGGTCGCAGTCACAACGCCGGGCTCGGCGATCGCCAAGACTTTGATGGGTCCGGGATCGTCGGGCGGCCTCACGGTGAGCAAATCG
The DNA here is from genome assembly GCA_963764965.1 of Vulcanimicrobiota bacterium. Classification (GTDB taxonomy): domain Bacteria; phylum Vulcanimicrobiota; class Vulcanimicrobiia; order Eremiobacterales; family Eremiobacteraceae; genus JAFANK01. The sequence continues at coordinate 478,793 of CAVXUM010000002.1, read as the reverse complement.
CGCAAGTCCGGCACGACGATCGGCTCGACTCGCGAGAGCTGCAGGTAATAGCGAGCCCAGTCGTTGAGCTCGTCCAAGTAGAGGCGATCGCCGTAGTACAGCTGCAGATGCAGCCCGCGCGCTTTGAGGTCGTCGTATGCGCGCAGCGCCGTGTCTCTTCCAAGCGGGTTGCAATACAGACGCTTTCCCGAACCCACCTCATACGCAACCGCGCCTTGCAGTGCGATGAGCGGTCCCGTCAACCCCAATTCTTGGGCATACGGTCGAGCCGCCGCGAACAAACGGCCGCTCGCCAAACAGATCGCATATCCATCGTGAAGAGCCTGTCGGATCGCGGAGGCGTCCGCGCTCGAAATCGAGAGCGAGTCGCCGACCAGCGTCCCGTCGACGTCGATCGCCACGAGCATGCGAGTCACGATTTGTCGGCCAGCCATACATTATCGGCGCCGAAGACCGTCGCGAAGTCTTCACGTAGCGCCGGCGTCAGCTGCAGGGGTTGGCGCAGCGGGCGCGAGTCGCCGTTGCCTCCGGCGTGCAAGAAAACCTTATCCTCACCGGCTTGGGCGTTACTGATGAGTTGGCGCAACCGTTCGAGCCGACTAGCGTCCTCGGCGTCTCCTTGCAGACGGATATGCAGCGCAAGCGAAGCGGGCTTGTCACGATCCGCATCGCGCGGTCGGCTGCCATTATTGAGGTAGCGCGCCTGACCAAATGGCCACGCCTCGAGCGCCTGCAAGCTGACTTCAGGCCGCTCTTGCTTCTCTTCGTCTGCCGATTGCGGTTCGACGTACCCGGGTGGTTTGCCGATCGTCCGGCGCTCCTTGACCTTGCCGCGAACGACGACGATCGCCTCGTCGAGCAGCAGCGGCGACAGCTCTGGAAACCACTTCGGAAATACGACCACCTCGATGGTACCCGTCAGATCTTCAAGCTTGGCGACGAGCATCTGGCCGCCCGCCTTGGTCACGACCCGTCGGCTAGCCGTGATCACGCCCCCGATGACGACCGTCTCATCTTCTGGTAACTCGCGTAGGCTCGCAATCGGGTGCGAGGTGCGCCGCGCGAGCTCATCGGCCTTATCGGCCAGGGGATGCCCGGAGATGTAGACTCCGATCGCCTCTTTCTCTTGCGCCAATCGCACTGCGGAGCTCGGTGGTTCTCGCGGCGGCAGCGAAGGCGGTGGTAGACCTCCGTCGCCGTCGGTGCCGAACAGCGACGTCTGACCCAGCGCTCGGGCTTGGGCCCCGTGCTGTCCGTAGTCGAGCGCGGCGTCTAGACCCGCCAGCTGCTCCGTGCGATTCCCGGGCAGCGCGTCCAGCGCGCCCGCTTTGATGAGCGATTCGAGCACCCGGCGGTTGACGATGCGGCAGTCGACGCGCGAGCAGATGTCCGCCAGCGACGAGAACGGCCCAGCAGAGCGCTTCTCGATGAGCTCGTTGACCGCGCCCTCGCCGACGTTCTTCACGGCGGTGAGACCGAAGCGGATAGCCCGGCCGACGACCGTGAAATCCTTGCCGCTTTCATTCACGTCCGGCGGCAGGATGGGCAGCTTGCGCTGCGCGCTGTCAGCCAGGTATTCGACGAGCTTGTCGGTGTTCTGCTTGACCGACGTCAGCAAAGCAGCCATGAATGCGAGCGGGTAATTGGCTTTGAGCCATGCGGTCCGATACGCCAGCAGACCATAGCAAACCGCGTGCGCCTTGGGAAAGCCATAGCCGGCGAACGGCTCGATGAACTGCCAGATCTTCGTGGCGAGCTGTTCGTCGAGGCCGCTTGCGACGCAGCCCTCGATGAACTTCTTACGCTCGAACGGGATCTTCTCTTTGACCTTCTTGCCGATGACCTTGCGCATCTCATCGGCCTGACCGGCGGTGTAGCCGGCCAGATCGCGGCACATGCGCATGACCTGCTCTTGGTAGCATGCGATGCCGTACGTCTCTTGGAGAATGGGCTCAAGTTTTGGATGCAGATACGTGATGCTGCGGCGGCCATGCTTGCCGGCGATGAAGTCGTTGATCCAGTCCATCGGCCCGGGCCGGTACAGCGCGACCATAGCGATCACGTCTTCGATGCGGGTCGGCTTGAGCTCCGCGATGTAGCGACGCATGCCTGCGGACTCCAGCTGGAACACACCCGTCGTCTGTCCGGCAGAGAGGATGGCATACGTCTTCGCGTCGTCGAGCGGTATCGTCTCGATGGTGAAGCTGGGGTCGGCCGTCCGGCGGATCTCTTCTTCCGCCGCCGCGAGCACGGTGAGCGTCCGCAGGCCAAGGAAGTCCATCTTGAGCAGACCTACGCGTTCGACCCACTCCATGGAGTACTGCGTGTTGACGTCATTGTCGCCCAACCGCACCAGCGGCGCGTAGTCCGTGACTGGTCCAGGTGCGATGACCACGCCGGCGGCATGGGTCGATGCATGGCGTGCTAGGCCCTCGACCCGCTTGGCGGTATCCAAGAGCTTACGCGCTTGCGGGTCGCGCTGGTAGAGCGAGGTCAGCTCGGGAACGCTGTCGATGGCTTGTTGGATCGAGACCGGGCTCGTCGGTATGTTGGGGATGAGTTTGGCGATGCGATCCACATCGGACAGCGGCACACCCATGACTCTGCCCACGTCGCGGACCGCGGCCCGCGCCGCCATGGTTCCGAAAGTGACGATCTGCGCGACCCGATCGGCGCCGTATTTCTGGGTGACGTAGGCGATGACTTCATCGCGCCGCTCGAAGCAGAAATCGGTGTCGATATCCGGCATCGAGATGCGGTCGGGGTTGAGGAAACGCTCGAACAGCAGGTTGTAGCGCAATGGATCGACGTCGGAGATCTTGAGCGCGTAGGCCACGATGCTGCCGGCGGCCGAACCGCGGCCGGGGCCGACCGGGATGCCCTCCTCTCGCGCGTAGCGGATGAAGTCCCAAACGATGAGGAAGTACGAGGCGTATCCCATCCGGTTGATGATGCCGAGCTCGTACTCCAGGCGGCTGCGCTGCTCGTCGGTCGGCTCGCCGTATCGCGCGCGCAAGCCGGCTTCACACAGCGAGCGCAGGTACTCTTGATCGTTTCCCTCTCCAACCGGCACCGGGAACGCGGGTATGGCGAAGGAGCTGGTCTCCAGATCCAGATCGACCATGGCCGCGATGTCGAGCGTCGCATCACAAGCCTCGGGCGAATCGGCGAACAGCTCGCGCATCTCTTCGGCAGACTTGAAGTAGAACTGGTCGTTCTCGAACTTGAGCCGGTCCGTATCCGAGACCATCTTGCCCGTGCCGATGCACAGCAGCACATCGTGCGCCGCGGCGTCGTCGCGCCGTAGGTAATGGAAGTCGTTGCTCGCGACCGGGCGTATCCCAAGCTCCTTGGCGAGCGCGAACAGCCCTGGCCGGATGCGGTCCTCTAAGGGATGGTGATGGTGGTGCACCTCGATGAAATAGCGGTCGCCGAAGACGGCCTTGTAGTCGCGCGCGAGTTGCTGCGCGGCCGTCGCATCGCCGCGGATCAGCGATTGTGCGACGGCGCCGCCAAGGCACCCCGATAGCACGATGAGGCCCTCGTTGTGTTTGGCGAGCAGTTCGAGGTCGACGCGCGGCTTGTAGTAGTAGCCGTCGAGAAAGCCGATCGAGACCAGTTTGAGCAGGTTGTGATACCCTGCTTTATTCGCGACGAGCACCGTGAGGTGGTGCTCGTCCCTGGCGCTGCGATCGCGATGACCGCGCGGCGCCACGTACATCTCGCAGCCGATGATCGGCTTGACGCCCTTGGCTTTGGCGTCGAAGTAGAATTCGAGCGCGCCGTACAGGACGCCATGATCGGTGAGGGCGACTGCGGGCATCCCCAGCTCAGCCGCGCTCGCGGCTATCTCTTTCGTGCGGCATGCGCCATCGAGCAACGAGTACTCGCTGTGGGTATGGAGATGGACGAAACCTGAAGCCATGGTCCTCGCAAGAATCAGCGCGCTTGGATGTTATTCCGGTTTGCGCTTGCGCGCCCTTGTGGAGGACTTGGTGCACGAGATGTGAGCGGCGTGTGGGTAGAAGCGAATTGCTGTGGATGAAGCGCAGCCGTCGCCAGAACCACCTCCGGGGACGCGCAAGCGCTCACATCGTGTGAGCGCTTGTGCTCGACCTCGAGCCCGCTCTCGCCATTCCAGGCTCCGCGAGCTCTCAGACGCCCCTGACGTGGCTCTGCCGACGGTCTGCGCTCCATCAAGCGCATCGATTTGTCCCGGTTTGCGTTTCGTCGCAGCGCGCAAAGTCGAAGCCGGCGAGCCCGCCGCAGGGAAGGGTAAAACCCCCTTGTAAGCCGTTCTGCAATCCCAGCTCTTATAAGGTAGGCCCGGATCAATTCCGCGGCAGATGAGGAGTTATCACCCCCTATGGCATTGCTCGCCGGCGAAACTGAAAACGCGGGTCTGGAGATGTACGGGTTTGGCCCCGTGCGCAAGGCGACCCGCAATCTGACGACCGCACCCCTTTTCGAAGAGGCGATAAGGCGCGGCGAGGGGCTCGCCGCGAGCCACGGCCCGCTGGTGGTCCGCACCGGCAAGCATACCGGCCGCTCGCCCAACGACAAGTTCTTCGTGCAAGAGCCGAGCAGCCAAGCGTATATCGACTGGGGCAAGACCAACAAGCCCTTCGATCAGGACAAGTTCAATGCGCTGCTGGCCCGTGTGGATCAATACCTGCGCGACAAAGACGTCTACGTGCTCGACGCCTTCGCAGGCGCGGATCCGGAATTTCGCATCCCGGTGCGCGTGGTCACCGAGCTCGCATGGCACAACCTGTTCGCGCGCAACCTCTTCATCCCGGCGCAAGGTAACGCGCTGCGCGGCTACGTGCCAGAGTTCGCAGTGGTCAACGCCTGCAATTTCCTCGCGGTGCCCGAGCGCGATGGCACGCGCTCGGAGACCTTCATCATCATCGACTTCTCGCGCCGACTGGTGCTCATCGGAGGCACCACCTATGCGGGCGAGATCAAGAAGTCGGTCTTCACCATCATGAACTACCTGCTTCCGCTGCGCAACGTCATGCCCATGCACTGCTCGGCCAACGTCGGCGCTGACGGTGATGTGGCGATCTTCTTCGGGCTATCCGGCACCGGCAAGACGACGCTGTCCGCAGACCCGAACCGCGCGCTCATCGGCGACGATGAGCACGGCTGGAGCGATCGCGGCGTCTTCAATTTTGAGGGTGGTTGCTACGCGAAGGCGATCCATCTGTCAGCCGAGCTCGAACCGCAGATCTTTCCAACAACCCGGACGTTCGGCACGGTGCTCGAAAACGTCGTGATGGACCCGCAGACCCGCGAGCTCGATCTCGACGATGCCTCGCTGACCGAGAACACCCGCGCCGCATACCCGCTCTCGTCGGTGCCCAACGTGCACGCCAGCGGCGTCGCAGGGCATCCGCGCAACGTGGTCATGTTGACGGCTGACGCGTTCGGCGTCCTGCCCCCGATCGCGCGCATGACGCCCGCGCAGGCGATGTATCATTTTCTCTCCGGCTACACGGCCAAGGTCGCCGGCACCGAAAAGGGCGTCACCGAACCGCAGACGACCTTCTCGCATTGTTTCGGCGCGCCGTTCATGGTGCAGCACCCGACCGTCTATGCAAAGATGCTCGGCGAACGGATCGCCAAGCACAATGTGAACGTCTGGCTGGTGAACACGGGCTGGAGCGGTGGCCCGGTGGGCGTCGGCAAGCGTATGAAGCTGCCATACACCCGTGCCATGATCAACGCCGCGATTTCTGGGAAGCTCGACAATGCGACCTTCGTGCCGCACCCTATCTTCAAAGTCGGCGTGCCGACCGAAGTGCCGGGCGTGCCTAAGGAAGTGCTCGACGCGCGTGCGACCTGGTCGGATCCGGCCGCGTACGACGCCAAGGCCAAGGAGCTGGCGCGCAAGTTCGCCGAGAACTTCGAGCGCTTCGCTGCCAGCGCAGATGCCGACGTCCGAGCGGCAGCACCCGTGGTCTAGGAGCCGGCCCTTAGCTCTCGCTTAGGGTGGTGTGCAGGAACTGTCGACCGTCGTTTGATGACGCTCAAGACGACAAGTGCTACGGCGTTCAAAATGGCAAAGGCCAAGGTTGCGAGGAACCAGTGCGGTTGAGCGGACGCGAAGATCAGCTCGATCAGCACGAGGACCAGCGACGGCCATAACAGCTTTTCGAAGAACAGATTCATATCAATAACTCCTTTCCTATAGTGGTGCAATGGAAAGGAGCGGTCGCGACGACCGCTCCTTTGGATGGGGATGCTTCGGCGGTTAGACCGTCGCGGGAACTGGGATCTTATGGAAGGTCGAGTTCACGATGTCGAACATCTTGATCTGCGGCGTTCCCTCGAGAACACTTGACAGAACCTTCAGCACTTCCGGATAGGTCGCGCTGTTGTAAGATTCGGCGTTCTCTTTCTTTTCCCACAGACTGATGCTGCGGACTTCGGTGCCGCTCTGGCCTACCAAGGTCATGTTGTCCTTGAAGCCCTCTTGTTTGCGGAGCATGGGAAGCACTTGCTTGTCAAGCGTCTCCTTGAAGTCAGAAAGGTGATTCGGCTTCAGGTTGAACGTTAGGATGCGTGCGTACATAAAACTCCTCAGAGTTGGATTTGGTCAACAGTCGAGAGCGTAAGTGTTCAAAAGAAAACTGCTCCGCCTTGGATGCGCCTGGAGGCGCCAGTAACAGGAGCAGTCGTTTTTCAATGCCTAGAGTCGCTGTACGCCTAGTATAGCACATTTCGGCACCTCGTGCCGGCCCCCATAACAACCTTAGTCGTCTACTTGGTGGCCCAGGCTCCGACGGTCGCGATCCAAGGAACCGCGGTGCCCGAGGCTACAATCTCAGATAGAAGCCTATCACGCAAGCCCTCAAAGCCTCCCACCGCCTGAAGCGCCGTGGGGTCTTTTATCTGCGGCTCCACACTGTGAAGAATGTCGACGATGAACGCGATCACAGCCTCTCTGTCAAACGGCATCTCGAGATGCATGGATGGCGCGGGCAGCCCCGCCGCTATGAACACATCGTGCAAAGCGAGTCCCATCTCCATGTTCGCTCCCGAGCCCTTGACTGTGTTGTGGATCAGCGAACCACTGGCGTGTGTCAGCGGAAGATGCTTGACGAGCGAAAAGAACGGCTCCCAAGACACCTCTTGAAACGCGATGACTCCACCTGGACGCACGAGCGCGGCTAGGGACCGCACAACGGCAATAGGATCTGGGAGAAACATCAAGATGAAGCGGCCCACGGCTGCATCGAAGGGCTGGCCCGTGGGGATCTGGCCCACATCTGCCTGCGTGAAGCTCACGTTGGCCAGGCCAGCTTCGAGCGCGCGAGCCCGAGCGCGGGCGATAGAGCTCGGGTCGCGCTCCACGCCGACCACCTCTCCCGATGGTCCGACCAGCCTCGCGAGGAGCATGGCGACGTCACCAGCGCCCGAGCCGAGGTCGAGAACGCGCTGCCCCGGCCGGATGCCAGCCGAGCGGAACAATCGTTCGGTGAGCGGAGCGACGAGGACATGCTGCCGCGCAAGACGATCATGCTCTTCGTCCGTATTACCGAGGACGTATTGTGTGCCAGGTCTGCTCGTTGTCATCTGAACAACCTATCCCTGGAGAAGCCCTCGTCGAGTCAACCCCAAGCTTGTACGGCGACTCTAAGCCCCAGAAGCGGCCTACTGGGTCCAAGGCCCGCCCATCGCGAAAGAGCGCGCATGGACATCGTGGTGGTCGGCGGACCGCACTCGGGCGTCGGTAAGACGCTCGCGGCTGAAATAGCCATCCGCACGCTGGCAGACCGTCCCGTCGGAGCCGTCAAGCTCACGGTGGCCGACGGCGAGCGGGACCTCGGTCACGATCATGGACCCTCGGCGCTCGTTGTCGCCGATGCTGCCGGCATCTGTGGCCGCGGGATGTCGTGCGGCGTCTGCGAGACGGTTTCAAAGCGCAGGCCAAGCCGCTTGATCACAAGCGAAGGCGCCATCCGCAAGCCCTCGACCGATACGTGGCGCCTCCACAACTCTGGTGCGGTGGCAGTCGCCTGGGTGATCGCGCTGCGAGAGGGAGCGCCAGACGCATTGGAGGCGGCCATCTCTCACCTGCGCTCGCACGGTGCGCGAGCTGGCGGTCATCGAGGGCACCACGTCGCTTGAATGGCTGACACCCACGGCTAGCGTCATGGTCGCGACGGATCCCGGCCGGCGCTGGAAAGAGGTCGCGTTGCGCTACGTCGGTGCGTGCGACATCGTGCTACGCAATCGCGTCCCGGTCGCCCCGGGCGATATCGCGGCACCGGAGCAATTTCTCGCAGCCCAGCCACTGGATTGCGACCTCGCGCGTCGGCTCGACCCTGGGACGGCGGCCTACGTCAGCCGCCTTCAGTCATTGTGCGGCGTCACTGTAGCACAGCGTTCACCCGCCGCGTCGGCGCGTTCGGGGAATTGACGGCGTGCAGCGGCTCATAGCCGCGCGCAAAGCGTTGTAAGTTGTCGGCGACGACCCGGGCGATGCCGGCATAGGACAGGTCGGTGACGCCCGCGACGTGCGGCGTGACGATGACGTTGTGCTGGAACAGCTGGTCGTTCGGATCAATCGGCTCGCCCTCGACGACGTCCAACCCCGCGCCCGCGATGTGCCCGCCGGCGAGAGCTGCTTCCAAGGCCGCGGTGTCCACGAGCCCGCCGCGGGCGATGTTGATAAGAAATGCGCCCTGCTTCATCGCCGACAATGCAGCTGCGTCGATGAGGTGGTGGTTGCGCGCGTCCATCTGGGCGCAGACGATCGCATAATCGGACTCCCCTAGCGCTGCGGCCTGACCTGCCTCGCCCACCACGCGCAAAGCTGGCACTTCTGGCGGAGGTCCAAGTTCCGGCCGTGCGCGCACGCCGATGAGGTGCATCCCAAACGCGTGCAACCGTAGCGCTAGCGCCGAACCCACGCCGCCCAGCCCGATGATGCAAGCCGTCTTGCCAGCCAGCGCCAACCCGGCCGGTTCGCCGATGACGCGATCGCGAATCGATTCATGCATCTGCGGACCGTTGCGCGACAGCGCCAACATCAGCAAAATGGCGTGCTCGGCCACCGAGTCCGCGTTGCCTGTCGAGGCGCTTGGCACGCGCGCCACCCACACGCCGGCACGTGTCGCGGCTTCTACGTCGACCGTCTCCAGGCCGACCCCGAACTGCTGGATCAGGCCGAAGCTGCCTGCGTCGATGATCGCCGCGTCGATCCGCGCCCCGTACGGCACGAGGGCATCGATACCGCTGAGATGCGTTGGGACTTCATCCTTTGGTGCGACGGCAAGCTCCCAGCCGCCGAGCAGCGGCGCGAGTTGCCGCCTGCTCTCGGAATAGCCGGTGTCGCAAAACAGGACCTTCACGTCACCAACCTATGGTTTAGCTCATGAAGTCCGAGCGGCGGCATGCCTGCGCTAACCGAAAACAAGACTCTCGTAGGTCCTCCACTGCGCGTTGCGTGTTGCGGGCCGCTGCGATTCGATCGACCAGCGCGCTGCCGACGATCACGCCATCAGCGATGACCGCGACCGCCGCGGCATCCGCGGGCGACGCGATGCCGAAGCCCACAGCCAGCGGTTTGGTGGTGAGCCGCCTCAGCTGCTCGATCCGAACGCGCGCCTGTTCACCAACCTGGCGCTCCGCTCCCGTGACGCCCATGCGGCTGACGACATAGACGAAGCCCGTGCAGCGGGCGGCGATCGCCTCAGCACGTGCAGCGCTGGTGGTCGGCGCCACCAGCAGCGTGACCGCCAGGCCGTGGTAAGTGAACGCATCCAGAAGTGGTTGCGCTTCCATCGGCGGCAGATCGGGAACGATTAATCCGCAGAATCCGGCTTTTTGGAAGTCTTTGGCCGTTCGCTCCAGTCCCCTGGCCAGCACGGGGTTGTAGTAGCTGAACCCGACCAGGTGCGCGTTGCGCAGCCGAGCTCGAGCCCGCCGCGCGATGTCTAGCGCGCCGTCGAAGGTCATCCCGCGCAAGAGAGCTCGCGCCGCTGCACGCTGGATCGTCGGCCCATCGGCGAGCGGATCCGAATACGGGATGCCGATCTCGATCAGATCGGCACCCCCTTGTTCTGCAGCCACGATTAGTTCGACGCTCGTGTCCGCATCTGGATCGCCAGCCACCAGAAATGGGATGAAGGCGGCTCTGCCTTGCGCTTTGCATTTCGCGAAGACGGCCGTTTGAGCGCTGTTGGTGAAGAGCGCGGAGCTCACGCGAGCGGCGACGCCGCGTCTTCGGTCGCGAATCTCACGGCGTCCTTATCCCCGCGTCCGGATGCGTTGACGAGAATGACTTCGCTCAAGGGACGCCCGGCGGCTAGGCGGCAGGCAAACGCGATAGCGTGAGCGCTTTCGAGCGCAGGCACGATACCTTCGGTCCTGGCTAATAACCGAAACGCGTGCTCTGCTTCTTCATCAGATATCGCCTCGTACGTGACCCGCCCTGTGGCCTTCAGATAGGCGTGCTCTGGGCCCACACCCGGATAGTCCAGACCCGCCGAGATGGAGTGCGTCGTCGAGATCTGTCCGTCGGTGTCTTGCAGAACGAAGGTGCGGGCTCCGTGGAGGACGCCGATGCTGCCGGCGCTCAGGCTGGCGGCGTGATCCCCCATGACGCCGAGACCTCGGCCTGCGGCCTCGACGCCCCAGAGTCTCACATGCGTCTCTTGCAAGAACGCGGCGAACATCCCGATCGCGTTGCTCCCCCCGCCAACGCAGGCCACGATGTGATCGGGCAGCGCGCCGAAACGCTCCAGATATTGAGCGCGCGCCTCGTCGCCGATGACCCGCGCGAAGCGTCGCACGATGGATGGGTACGGGTGCGCACCGACCACTGAGCCGATGACGTAGAACGTGTGCCCGACGGTCGTCGCCCAATCGCGAAACGCCTCGTTCGTAGCATCCTTGAGCGTGCGGCTTCCGCTGTCGACTTCATGGACCCGGGCGCCCAAGAGGCGCATCAGGTACACGTTGAGCGCCTGGCGCTCGATGTCTTCGCCGCCCATGTAGATCTCAACGGGGATATCCAGCAAAGCACCTGCCGTCGCGGTGGCCACACCGTGTTGCCCAGCGCCGGTCTCCGCGATGAGCCGAGTCTTCCCCATGCGCCGCGCGACGAGCGCCTGGCCGAGCGCGTTGAGGATCTTGTGCGAGCCGGTGTGGTTGCAGTCCTCGCGCTTCAACACGATGGTCGCTCCACCCACCGACCCGCTGAGATTGCGCGCCACGGTGAGCGGTGTCGGCCTTCCGACATAATCTCGCAGCAGTGACCGGTATTCGTCCCAGAAGCGTTCGTCGCTAAACGCCTCTTCCACACCGCGCGTAAGTTCGAAGAGCGGCTCCACGAGCACCTCGGGCACGAACTGCCCGCCGAACTCGCCGAAGTAACCGCGCTCGTCAGCTCCGATCATCAAAAACCTCCTTTGGCGGCGTGGACGAAACGCTGGACGAGGTTACGATCCTTCTCGCCAGCACGCTCGACGCCCGATCGCACGTCCACACCCCAGGGCCGTACCGTCGCGATAGCATCGGTCACGTTATCGGGAGTCAGGCCGCCCGCGAGGATGAAGGGCAGCGACGACTTGCGTGAGGCAGCCGATGCGATGTCGACCGCGACGCGCACGCCAGTGCCGCCGGCTTGGCCGCCGACCCGAGAATCGATCGCGATGGCGATTGCGCGCGCTTCACGCAATGCTGCTTCGTCCGGCAGCGTCACCTCGGCCGGCGCAAGCGGCGGGCACGCGTGGATGACGCAAATGGTGGGCTTGCCGAACGAACCGCACAGCTCGGGCGCCTCATCCCCGCTGAACTGCAGCACGTCCAAGCGGCAGTATTGCAGCGCCTCGCGTATGCAGGCTGCTTCGTTGCCCGCGAAGACGCCGACGCTCGTGATGAAAGGCGGCACGATCCGGGTGAGCAGCGCGGCTTCGGCGACCCGCAGACGCCGGGGTCCATCGGCGAACACAAAACCCACGGCGTCGACACCGGCTGCTGCGCAGACGTCGATGTCCTGGGCGCTACGCATCCCGCATACCTTCACTCTGACCATGCATGCACATCGCGCAACGCGCGCAGCGCTGCCGCCTTGTCGTCGCTGCGCATCAGGTTCTCGCCGACCAAAAAGCCGTCGAGCCCGCCCGCAACCCCTTGGGCGAATTGCGCAGGCGAACTGTAGCCGCTCTCCCCGACCACCAAGGGCCCGCCCGGTATGACCGTGCGCACCCGCTCGGCCGTCGCCGTGTCGACGGCGAAACTGGCAAGATCGCGGTTGTTGATCCCGATGATTCGCGCGCCTGCGGCGACCGCCCGGGATGCCTCTGTTTCGTCGTGAACCTCTACCAGGGTGGCGAGCCTCAGGTCGTTCGACAGCCTCAAGAACGCACGCAGACGGTCATCGTCAAGCGCGGCCACGATGAGCAGCAGCGCATCGGCGCCGAATGCCGCCGCCTTCCAGATCTGGAAATCGTCGATGACGAAATCCTTGCACAGCACGGGGATCGCCACGGCGGCGCGAGCAGCACACAGATCGGCGAAGCTCCCTCGAAATCTTTTCGGCTCGGTGAGGACAGAAAGCGCTGCCGCCCCACCCCGCTCGTACGCCGATGCGATCTTTGCCGGTTCACAATCAGCGCTGATCACCCCGGCCGAGGGCGAGGCTCTCTTGATCTCGGCGATGATCGCCGGCCGTTCGCTCCCCAACGCCGCCTCGAAGTCGCGATACTCCGTGCGCTCCGCGGCCATGCCCTGCAATATCTCCACGGGCACCAGCCGCTTTTCACTCCTGATGTCCGCGTACCGGTCGGCAAGGATGGCGTCGAGATACCTCATGCTCCCGCCTCCCTGAGCGTGTCTAGCTTGTGCCGCGCAGCACCCGAGTCTATCGAGTCGCTCGCCAATGAGAAGCCCAACGTGAGGTCCAGGGCCGCGCCGGCGATGTACAGTGCGAGAGCGGCGTTGAGGAGCACCACATCACGGTGTGGTCCGGTCTGCCCCTCGAGGACTGCTCGTATGCACGCGGCGTTGACCTGCGCGTCTCCGCCGGCCAAGGACCCGATCGCGCGGCGTGACAGGCCGAACATCTCCGGCGCGATGGCGTACTCTATGATGCGCTCGCCGGTCCACTCGACGACGCGGGTCGCGCCGGACAGTGAAACTTCGTCCACGCCATCATCTCCTCGTACCACCGCGCCGCGCTGGCTTCCCAAAGCCGCCAGCGCTCGCGCGACGAGCGGCACGGCGCGCGGCGCCGCAACGCCGACGACTTGATGCGTCGCTCCCGCCGGGTTTGACAGTGGGCCGACGAGATTGAATAGCGTTCGCACGCCGATCTCCCGGCGCACCCCGGCGACGGAGCGCATCGCCGGATGGTGCGCTTGGGCGTGCAGGAATGCGATGCCGTGGCGCTCGAGCTGCCGCGCCGAAACCCTCGGATCGGTCTCGAGCTTCACGCCCAGCTCCTCGATCACGTCCGCACTACCGCAGCGGCTCGACATAGCGCGGTTACCATGTTTGGCCACCGCCACTCCAGCGCCGGCGACGACAAACGCCACGGCGGTCGAGATGTTGAACGTGCCCAAGCCGTCGCCACCCGTGCCGCAGACGTCCATCAGCGGCCGTCGAGATGCGGGGACCGAGATCATGCGCGCGCGCAAGGCTTGGGCCGCGCCGACGATTTCATCGACGGCTTCGCCCTTCGCGCTCAGCGCGACGAGCAATGCCGAGACCTGCGCCTGCGAGGCGCTCCCATCCACGATCGCGCCGAAGGCCTCTCGGGTCTCGCCGACCGTCAGGTCGCCGCCCGAGAGGCAACGCCGGATGTAGGCTGCGGCGCCGATGTCCGCGATCGCCGACGCTGGCATCATCACGCGCTCGTCGCCATGGCGAGGAAGTTCGCGAGCATCCGAGGACCACGCGCTGTCAAGACCGACTCCGGATGGAACTGCACGCCGAACGTCGGATGTTCGCAATGCCTCACGCCCATGAGCACGCCATCGTCGGCTCGAGCGATCGGCAGCAGCGGCGTGGCCGCGATGCTCGCTTCGTCAACGACCAGCGAATGATAGCGCGTCGCGCGGAACCCGTTTCGAATGCCTTCGAAGAGCGGGCCGCCGTCATGCGTGATGCGCGACGTCTTGCCGTGCAGTATTGACGGCGCGCCGACGATTGCTGCGCCGAATGCCGCGCCGATCGCTTGGTGTCCGAGACAGACCCCCAGGATGGGGATACGGCCGCTCAAGCGCCCGATGAGCGCGAGCGAACTGCCTGCGCCTTGCGGTCGCCCGGGTCCGGGCGAGATGATCAGCGCGTCGGGCGGATCGAGCTCGATGAGCCCCAGGTCGATCTCGTCGCTGCGCACCACGTCGACCCGCGCACCCAATACCCCGAACGCCTGGGCCAGGTTGTATGTGAATGAATCGTAGTTGTCTGCGATGAGGACGCGTACTATCACGAAGACACCCCGGTCGTTCCCAGCGCCCGTGCAACGGCGCCGGCCTTCGCGCAACACTCCGCATCCTCGAGCGCAGCTAACGAACCCGCTACGATGCCCGCACCTGCAGCGATCGATGCCACCCCGTGTCGCACCTCAGCGCTGCGCAGCACGATGCAGGCGTCAAGCGAACCGTCAAACCCGAAGCGCACGACGCTGCCGCCGTAGTAGCCTCGACGGCGGTTTTCGAGCTGCGCGATGAGCTGCATCGCTCGTATCTTCGGGGCCCCCGAGACGGTTCCGGCCGGAAACGTCGCCGCGAAGAGATCGAGCGCATCGCGATCGTGCGCCAGCGTCCCCTGTACCTCTGAGACGAGGTGCATGACGTGGCTGTAGCGTTCGACCTGCAGCAGTTCCGTCACGGCGACGCTGCCATACTCGCACACCTTGCCGAGGTCGTTGCGTCCGAGGTCGACGAGCATCACGTGTTCGGCGCGTTCCTTCGGGTCTCGTCGCAGCTCGCGCGCCATCTGGCGATCCTTTTCCGGCGACGCCGATCTCGGTCGCGTGCCCGCCAGCGGTCGCAGCCGTGCTTGGCGGCCCTCAAGCCTGCAAAGCATCTCGGGCGATGAGCCCAAGAGCACGCGGTCGTCGAACTCCAGGAAGAACATGTACGGCGAGGGGTTGATGGAGCGCAGTCGCCTATACGTCGGAAACGGATCTCGTCCAGCGGCGCCCGTCCAGCGCTGTGAGAGCACGACTTGGAAGACCTCGCCGGCATCGATCGCCTCCTGCGCCGAAGCGACGATCGACTGATAGCCGAAGCGCTCGCGCACCGGGCGCAGCTCGGTCTGCGGCGCCTGCGCTTCCAGCGGAGGGATCCACGCCTTCGAAAGCCTTTGCTGCAACGCCGATTCCGAGAGAGCGGGGTCATCCGCAAGCGATATGATCGTGGTCTTGTGGCTGTAGTGATCGAAGACGATCACGACAGCAGGAACGATCAGATGGAGGTCTGGGGCATCGTCATCGTTGTGGACCGGTGATGCGATCCGTTCGAAATAGCCGGCGAATTCGAACGATGCGATCCCGTACGCGCCCAGAAACGCGCTTTGGGCTGGCTCAAGACCGAAGGGGGTGCATTCGCGCAGGAGGAGCCGTGCCGCTTCCAGCGCCTGGGTCGCGCCGAACGTCCTCAGGCCACGAGGTGTTGAGAGCCGCAGCTGGCCGCCCGATGCGACGAGCTCACCGATCGCCCCTAGGCCGATGATGGAATGACGAGCGAGCTCGCCCGCGCCTGGTGAGCTCTCGAGCAACAACGATGGACCGTCGATCGCGCGTCGCAGCGCCGCATAAGCGGCGATCGGCGTTATGCCATCGAGGAGCATCTCCTTTGCGTTCACGTGGACCTGCGATAGTGCGTTTGCGATCATTTTTCTCACCGGAGCGGAGCGGCCAGACAAAAAGAAAACGGGCTCGAAATTCTTCGAGCCCGCCCAAGAGGTGTGTGGTGGAAGCGCTGCCTAGCCGAGCATCAGCACCCCACCGCGTTCTTGCGGAGCGGGCATCTGACGCCACCAAGCCTTACGACAGACGTTCATGAGACGGCGATACTGCGGCGCCGGGCGCCCATCATCCTGCAGTCTAGCTGAAAGCCTGTCACTGCAGCAATTCCAGCTGGGCCATCGGGGCCGCGTCGCCTTTGCGCACGCGCGTCTTCACGATGCGCGTGTACCCGCCGTTGCGCCCGGCCAAGCTCGGCGCTATGACGTCGAAGAGCTTCTTGACGACGTCTTCAGACGTGAGGTACGCTGCCACCAACCGGCGGCTGTGCAGATCGCCCTTTTTGGCGCGGGTGATCATGCGCGACGCAGTGCGAGACACTTCCTTGGCGCGCGTCACGGTCGTCTCGATCGTGCCGTGCGTGAAGAGCGACGTCGTCAGGTTGCGCAGCATGGCTCGCCGGTGATCGTCGTTGCGCCCGAGGCGCTTGTCGGCCTTTCCGTGTCGCATGCCGTTATGACGCCCTCAAGGACAGGTTGCGCTCCAGCAGCTTCTCCTTGATCTCGTCGACCGACTTCTTGCCGAGGTTGCGCATGTTCATGATCTCATCTTCTGTCTTCTGCAGCAGTTCGGAGATCTTGGTGATGCCGGCTCGTTTCAGGCAGTTGTACGAGCGCACGGACAAGTCGAGCTCGTCGACCGGGATATCCCAATTGGCGAACGGCTTGGCCTCTTCAGCCGGGACCTCGACCTCAGCGCGGCCACTGAAGTTGACGAAGAGCGCCAGCTGGTCGCCTAGGATCTTCGCAGCCGTGCTCAGCGCCTCGTCGGGCGTGATGCTGCCGTTCGTCTCGATCTCGAGGATGAGACGGTCGTAATCGGTCGTCTGTCCGACGCGGGTGTCCTCGATGTGGTACGCCACTTTGCGGATGGGCGAGAAGATCGAGTCCACCGGGATGAGCCCGATGATGTGCTCGACGTTGCGCTGCTTCTCCGCCGTGACGTAGCCGCGCCATTTCTCCACGCCGATCTCCATGTAGAGCCGGGCCTTCTTGTCCGAAAGCGTGGCGATATGATAGCCGGGGTCGAGCAGCTCGACGTCGGAGTCTTGCACGATGTCCGACGCGGTGACCTCACGCTCGCCGGATGCCTCGATGCGCAGCACCTTGGGCTCGTCCGAGTTGAGTTTGAGCGGCAGACCTTTGAGGTTGAGGATGATGTTGGTGACATCTTCCACCACGCCCGGGATCGTCGCGAACTCGTGCAGCACGCCGTCGATCTTGACGTAGGTGACGGCAGCACCCGGCAACGACGACAGCAGCATGCGCCGCAGCGAGTTGCCCAGCGTGATGCCGAAGCCCCGCTCCAGCGGCTCGATGACGAACGTCGCGCTGCTATCGCGCCGCTCGCGCACCTCGATGGACGCGCGTTGGAACTCCAGAACTGACATAGATACCCCATGGGCGTTGTGCTTGCGCCCGGCCTGGTCGTATGCAGCTTGCGGCTGCCCTAATTGATCAATCATTAGCGTGAATAGTACTCCACAATCAGCTGTTCTTCGACATTGGTGTCGATATCGGCGCGAGTCGGCATCTGCACGACCTTTGCCTTGAGATTTTGTTCGTCAAATTCGAGCCAGCCCGGCACGCGGCGCCCCTTGGCGTATTCGAGCAGTCCCGCGAAGAGCGTCGTCTTGGCGCTGGTCTCCACGATGCTGATCTCATCACCAGGACGGACCTGCATGGAAGGCACGTTGACCCGCTTGCCGTTGAGCACGAAATGACGATGACGGACGAGCTGGCGCGCTTGCGCGCGCGAGGTCGCCAGATTCAGGCGATAGATGACGTTGTCCAGGCGCGACTCGAGCAGCGCGAGCAACGCCGGGCCGGTCTGGCCTTTGCGCGCGCTCGCCTTGACGAAGTAGTTCTCGAACTGCTTTTCGAGCACGCCGTAGATGCGCCGCATCTTCTGCTTCTCGCGCAGCTGGCGCCCGTACTCCGAGACCTTGGGACGGTTCTTCGTGTTCGCCTTTTGCCCAGGCGCTGCCGTACGCCGTTCGACGGCGCATTTCTTCGAGAGGCAGCGCTCGCCTTTGAGGAAGAGCTTCACTTTTTCGCCCGGCTTCGCACCGCTGGCGCTTTCGCGCCGGCACATGCGGCAGACGGGTCCTGTATATCGAGCCATACGAGAGAGTCTTCAGCCTCCTAGACGCGTCGCCGCTTGGGCGGACGACAACCATTGTGCGGGATCGGGGTGACGTCTTTGATGAGCACGATCTCGAGACCGGCCGCCTGCAGCGCGCGGATCGCGGCTTCGCGACCGGCGCCTGGGCCTTTCACGAAGACCTCGACCTGTTTCATGCCGTGCTCCATGGACTTGCGGGCTGCGGTTTCGGCAGCCATCTGCGCGGCGAAGGGCGTCGACTTCTTGCTGCCCTTGAATCCCATCCCGCCGGCGCTCGCCCACGAGATCGCTCCACCGGTCGTATCGGTGATGGAGACGATCGTGTTGTTGAAGCTCGAGTGGATGTGCGCGATGCCCTGCGAGACGTGTTTTGCCTCTCGCTTCTTGCGCGGTCGAGCTTTCTTTGCAACTGCCATTACTTCGCCATTCCTTCGCTGTTTCCGAACGGACCGAGGGGTCCGTTGCTACTTTGGCCGATCTCCCGAACGGGCGATCCGCCAGGTCGTGCTCTACTTGCCGATCCCGGGTCCCTTGCTCTTCTTCTTGCCGGCGACGGTCTTCTTGGGCCCCTTACGGGTCCGGGCGTTGGTCTTGGTGCGCTGACCACGCACCGGCAGACCGCGCCTGTGCCGCAGACCGCGGTAGCAGCCGATGTCCATCAAGCGCTTGATGGCGCTCGACACCTCTCGGCGCAGGTCGCCTTCGACTTTGAGGTTCTTCTCGATCTGCTCGCGCAGCCGCTGGATGTCCTCATCTTTGAGGTCCTTGACGCGCGTGTCTGGGTTGACCTTGGTCACGGCCAACAGCTTGCTCGCCGTCGGACGTCCAATGCCGAAGATGTAGGTCAACGCCACTTCCACGCGCTTCTCGCGCGGCAGGTCGATTCCGGCAATACGGGCCATGTGCTCTCCTTACCCCTGCGCCTGTTTGTGCTTGGGGTTCTCACAGATCACCCGCGTGCGGCCGGCACGCTTGATGACCTTGCATTTCGCGCAAATCTTCTTCACGCTGGGTCGTACCTTCAAGTCATTCTCCTATTTGTATCGATACGTGATGCGGCCTTGGGTCAGGTCGTAGGGCGACAGCTCGACGAGCACGCGATCGCCGGGCAGGATGCGGATGAAATTCATGCGGATCTTGCCGGACACGCGGGCCAGGACCTTATGCCCGTTGCTCAGCTCGACGCGGAAAAAGGCGTTGGGCAGCGGCTCGACGACCACGCCCTCGACCTCGATCGCCTCTTCTTTGGTCGACCCTATCTTTTCGGTGCGCTCGGCTTTTTTCTTCTTCCTATCCGATCGCTTGTATCCGCCCGGGCGTCTGCCTGGCAACGTGGCCTCCTTCTCCTCGCCGCATGGTCTCGGGTATGTGGTTGACCTGCGGCTCGGCGTCTGCGAGCGTCAATATCTCAAAACCGTCCTGCGTGACGGCGACGGTGTGCTCGAAATGCGCAGAGAGCTTGCCGTCGGCGGTCACGACCGTCCATTGGTCCGGCATGGTCTTCACGCGGAACGTGCCCACGTTGACCATCGGCTCGAGCGCGAACACCATCCCCGGCTTGAGGATCACGCCCATGCCCGCCCGGCCGTAGTTAGGTACCGGGGGCTCCTCGTGAAGCGACGTGCCTATCCCATGGCCGACGAGCGCGCGGACGACCGAATAGCCTTTGCCCTCGACGAATGTCTGCACCGCGTGACCGATGTCGGAGATATGCACGCCGGGGCGGACCGACTCGATGGCGATCGCAAGCGAGGCCTGCGTGACCTCGAGCAAGCGTTGCGCCTGCGCCGAGATGGCGCCGACCGGAACGCTGGCGGCCATGTCTGAGAACCAGCCGTCGACGCACGAGCCGATATCGATCTTGAAGACGTCGCCCTCGTGCAGCGCGCGCTTGCCGGGAATGCCATGCACGATCTCATCGTTCACCGAGGTGCAGATCGAGCCCGTGAATCCGTGGTAGCCCAAAAATGCAGGCACGCCACCGTCGCCGCGGATGAGCTCCTCGGCATAGGCGTTGATGTCCGCTGTCGTGACGCCCGGCTTCACCGCGGCCTTGAGCTTCTCAAGCGCCCGTGCGGTGACACGGCCGCTATGGCGCATCTTTTCGAGCTCTCGGCTGCTCTTGCAGGTGATCATACGGTCGGCCCGACCGGCGCCTCGAGCGCCGTCATGATGCGGTTGAGGATGACGTCGACGTCACCGTTGCCGTCGATCACCCGCAGCAGACCTGCCGCGCCGTAATACTGCGTCAGCGGAGCGGTCTTGCGCTGATATTCGTCCAGTCTGGCGAGCACCGTCGCTTCGTCGTCGTCCGGCCGCTGGATGAGCGGCCCGCCGCACCGATCGCACACACCCACGAGTCGAGTGGGCGCTGACTCAAGGTGATACGGCGTCTGGCAGACGGCGCACAGGCGACGCCCGGTGAGCCGGCGCAACACCTCTTCGGCTTCGACTTTGATCTCGATGACGCCGTCCAGGTGCAGGTCCTTGGCATGCAGCAGCGCGTCCAGCGCCGTGGCTTGCTGCGCCGTGCGCGGAAAGCCGTCCAGGATGAAGCCGTTCTGCGCGTCTGGCTGGGCGAGCCGCTCCACCACGAGACCGATCGTCACATCGTCGGGCACGAGCTTGCCCGCGTCCATATACGCCTTGGCCGCAGCACCCATCGGCGTGCGCTCTTTCACCGCGTTGCGGAAGATATCGCCCGTGCCGATCTGGGGTATGTTGAAGTTCTGCGCGAGCAGTCTGCCCTGCGTGCCCTTGCCCACTCCCGGCGGCCCGAGGAGCACGAGACGCCATGTCCGTGCGCTCATTGTTTGATAAAACCTCGGTAGTCGCGCATGGCCAAGCGGGCCTCGATCTGCTGCATGGTGTCGAGCGCGACGCCGACCACGATGAGCAACGAGGTGCTGCCTAGGTAGAATGTCGTGATGTGGGTGACGCTCTGGGTGACGTTGGGCAGGATCGCGAGCAGGCCGAGGTAGATCGCCGCCACCGCGGTGATGCGGGTCAGGATCTTGCCGATGTAGTCCGACGTCGGCTTGCCCGGCCGGATGCCCGGGATGAACCCGCCCTGCTTTTGCAGGTTGTCCGCGATGTCGTTGATCTGCAGCACGACGCCCGCGTAGAAGAACGTGAAGACGACGACGAGCAAGAAGTACACGAAGTTATACAAGAAGCTGCCGTAGTTGAAATACAGCGCCATGAACTGGGAGAAGCCCTGCCACATCGGGTTGCCGCTCTGGGCGGCCCACGACGAGATCTGCTGCGGCAGCAGCAGGATCGAGATCGCGAAGATGATCGAGATGACGCCGGCGTTGTTCAGGCGCAGCGGTATATAGGTGCTTCGCCCACCGTAGACCTTACGGCCCACCACCCGTTTGGCGTACTGCACCGGCACCCGGCGCTGGCCCTGATACATGAAGATGATGGAGATGAGCGAGATCGCGGCGATGATGCCGAAGATGACCAGGCCTAAGACGTTGAGGCCGCCCTTCTCACCCAAGGCAAGCGTTTGGCTGAAGTAGACGGGGTAGCGCAGGATGATGCCGACGAAGATGATGAGCGAGACGCCGTTGCCGATGCCTTTGTCGGTGATCTGCTCGCCCAGCCACATGAGCCAGATGGTGCCTGCGGTGAGCGTCAGCACCACGGTGACCAGATAGAACGGGTCCGAGCGGGTGAACACATGCGCCCGGTTGAGCGGGATGACCATGGCGCTCGCCTGCGCGAAGGCCAAGAAGACGGTCAGCCAGCGCGTGTAGAGGCCGACTTGCCTGCGCCCCTCCTCGCCGCCGTGTTGTTGCATCTCGCGCAGCTGCGGGAAGACCACCGTCATCAACTGCATGATGATGCTCGCGTTGATGTACGGCGTGATGCCCATGGCGATGACCGAAAAGTGCTGCAGCGCGCCGCCCGAGAGGAAGCCCAAGAAGTTGAGGAACTGGCCGCCTGCTAGGATGGATTGCCATGCGGCGACGTCGACGTAAGGTATCTGCACGTACACCATGACGACGAAGATCGCGAACGCGCCGAACACGAAGAATATCCGATTGCGGATCTCCGGAACGACAAAGGCGTTGGCGAGGTTGCGCCAGATGTTCATGAAGCGCGCTTAGTCCTCAAAACTCGATCCGGCAGACTCGAGCTTGGCTTTGGCCGCCGCCGAGAAATGCATGCCCTTGAAACGCAGGCCGGCCGGGGCGTCCCCCGAGCCCAGGACCTTGACGCCATCTTTGAGCCGCGTGACCAGCCCGGCCTCGAGCAACGCCTGCGGGCTGACAACCACATCTTTTTCCCAGGCATCGAGGTCGCCGAGATTGATGACCGCGTACTCCGTGCGGAAGATCTTCGTCGAGCGCGCTTTCTGCGACACGCCGCGACGCTGCGGCAGCCGTCTGAACCACGGCGTCTGGCCACCTTCGAAATTCGGCCCTTTGCCGCCGCCCGAGCGCGCGGTCTGGCCCTTGCCGCCCTTACCGGACGTCTTGACCATGCCGCTGCCGTGGCCGCGGCCGACCCGCACCCGCTTGGACGTCGAGCCCGCCTTGGGCTTAAGTTCCGACAGCTTCACTTGCCTGTGCTCTCCCTAAGATCTCATCCACGGTCTTGCCCCGTTGCGCGGCGACGTCTTCGACCGTGCGCAGTTTGCGCAGCCCGGCGATCGTCGCCTGGATGACGTTGATCGGATTGTTCGATCCGAGCGATTTGGTAAGGATATCATGTACGCCCGCCAGTTCCAGCACGGCACGCATCGCGCCGCCCGCGATGACCCCGGTGCCGCGGCTGGCGGGCTTCATCAGCACTTTGCCCGATCCGACATGGATCTCGATGGGATGCGGTATCGTGCGTCCGACCATCGGCACGGTGATAAGGGACCGGCGGGCGTCTTCGACGCCCTTGCGGATCGCCTCGGGCACTTCGCGCGCCTTGCCCATGCCGTAGCCGACGCGCCCTTGGCGATCGCCGACGACGACGAGCGCGGAAAACGAGAAGCGCTTACCGCCCTTGACGACCTTCGCCACCCGGTTCACGCGTACGACCTGCTCTTCGAGACCCGAGCCGTCCGTAATGCGGGCCATCCGCTAGAACTCCAATCCGGCGCCGCGCGCCGCGTCTGCCAGTGCTTTGATCCTGCCGTGATATTTGTAACCGCCGCGGTCGAAGACCACCGCGCTGATGCCTTTGCTCTTGGCACGCTCGGCGATGGCTTGGCCGACCTTCTCGGCAGCGCCGGTGCTCTTGCGCGACGCAAGCCCTTGGGCGATGTCCTTTTCGCGCGTCGATGCCGCGGCGAGCGTCATGCCGGTGGCATCGTCGATGAGCTGCACGTAGATGTGGTGCAAGCTGCGGAACACCGAAAGGCGCGGCCGGCCGGCCACCCCCGCTATGCGCTTGCGCACGCGCGCGTGGCGCCGTACCCTGAGTTTGTTTCTGCTCGTTGCGCTTGCCATCGATTGTCCTACCTGTTCACTTCTTAGCCGCGGTCTTGCCGGCTTTGCCGAGCTTGCGGCGCACGCGTTCGCCTTCGTAACGGATGCCCTTGCCCTTGTAGGGCTCCGGCGGTCGGATGCTGCGGATCTGCGCGGCGATCTGCCCGACTTGTTGCTTGTCCGCGCCGCTGATCTGTATCTTCGTCGTGCCCTCGACCTTGATGTCGATGCCCGCCGGAGGTTCGAACACGACCGGATGCGAGAAGCCAAGCTGCAGCCCGAGCTTTTTGCCCTGCATCTGCGCGCGGTAGCCCACGCCTTGGATCTCGAGATTCTTGCTAAAGCCACGGGTCACGCCGTCGACCATGTTGGCGATGAGCGTGCGCGTCAGCCCGTGCAGCTGGCGGCTGCGTTTGTCCTCGTTCGGCCGCGCGACGGTCACCACGGCGCCGTCGACCACCACCGTGATCGGTTCGACGTAGTGCAGCTTGAGCTCGCCCTTCGGGCCTTTCACCGCGACCTCGTGGTCGGTCACGCGTACGGTGACGCCGCTGGGAACGCTGACGGGAAGACGTCCGATTCTACTCATGGCAGCTCACCACACGAACGCCATGACTTCGCCGCCGCAGTTGAGCCGTTTGGCCTGGCGACCGCTCATGATACCCTTCGACGTCGAGAGGATGACCAGACCAAGGCCGCCCATGCATTTGGGGATGTCGCCCTTGGGGGTGTAGATGCGCAGCCCAGGCCGGCTGATGCGCTGCAGGCCATTGATGACCCGCTCGCGATGCTGCCCGTATTTGAGCGTGATGCGGATGACGTCACGCGGCGTGCCGGAGACCACCTCGACGCCCTTGACGAAGCCCTCGTCCTTGAGCACCTTGGCGACCTCTTTCTTGAGCCGCGACGCGGGGATGTCAACGCGCTCGTGGTGCGCGGTGTTCGCGTTGCGGATCCTCGTCAACATGTCCGCGATCGGATCGGATATCACTGCCATACGACTCTTCTTAACCCTTCGTCTGCTGTTGGATCACCAGGAAGCCTTGGTCACGCCGGGGATGTGCCCGCGATGGGCCAGCTCCCGGAAACAGATGCGGCACAGCCCGAACTTGCGCAGGTAGCCGCGCGGTCGCCCGCAGCGGCGGCAGCGGTTGTGCTGGCGCACCGGAAACTTCTCTTTGCGCTTGCTTTTCTCGATCATCGCTGTGGTTGCCATGTTCTGTGCGCTCGGCTTACGCCGCAGCGCCCTCCTTACGCAACGGCATCCCCATCTCAGCGAGGAAGGCCAGCGCGTGTTCGTCGGTCTTGGCCGAGGTCACGATAACGATGTCCATGCCACGGACGTGCGCCACTTTGTCGTAGCTGATCTCTGGGAAGACCAGCTGCTCGCGCAGACCCAGCGCGTAGTTGCCGCGTCCGTCCAGCGAGCTGCGTGACATGCCGCGGAAATCGCGGATGCGGGGCAGCACGATGTTCACCAGCTTGTCGAAGAACGCGTACATGCGCTCGCCGCGCAGCGTCACTTTGGCCCCGATCTGCATGCCTGCGCGCAGCTTGTAGGTGGCGACGCTCTTGCTGGCGCGCGTCACCACCGGTTTTTGCCCGGTGATGGCGACCAGGTCCGCGACCGCCTCTTCGATCTGCTTGGGCTCGGCCACAGCTTCGCCCACGCCCATGTTGACCACGATCTTCACCAGACGTGGCACTTCCATAGGGTTCGAGAATGCGAACTGCTTGAGCAGCGCGGGTTGGATCGTCTTGCGATACTTCTCGTGCAACCTGTTCATCGTGCTATACCTTCACCGGCCGCTCAGCCGGTTCGCCGCAGCGGCGGCACACGCGCTCGCGCGTGCCGGCAGAATCCCGGAACGCCACCTTGGAGGGCTTGTCGCATTTCGGGCAGACATACATGAGCTTGCCCAGCGGCAGCGGCAGCTCTTTTTCAAGGATGCCCGCTTTGGCTTTAGGGGTCGCTTTGCTGTGCCGCTTGACCACGTTGACGCCCTCGACTTCCGCCGAGCCCTTGTGCGCGAACACGATCTTGATCTTGCCGCGTTTACCCTTGTCTTTGCCCGCCAGGACGATGACGTTGTCACCGGCCGCGAGCCGCAGCTTCGCCGCCATCTTAGAGAACCTCCGGAGCCAAAGAGATGATCTTCATGAAGTCGCGATCGCGCAGCTCCCGCGCCACCGGACCGAAGATGCGCGTGCCGCGCGGGTTCTTCTGATCGTTGATAAGCACAGCCGCGTTCTCGTCGAAGCGGATGAACGACCCGTCCGGGCGGCGCATCTTCTTCTTCTGACGCACGATCACGGCTTTGACCACATTGCCCTTCTTGACGGCAGCTCCCGGGATGGCGCTCTTGACCGTCGCCACCACGATGTCGCCGACGTAGGCGTAGGGATGCCGCGAGCCGCCGCTCACGTGGAAGACCATGAGCTCGCGCGCGCCCGAATTGTCCGCCACCTTGAGGCGTGTCTGCGCTTGGATCACTTGGCGCGCTCCACGATCTCGACCAGCCGCCAGCGCTTGCGCGCGCTCAAAGGACGCGTCTCCTCGATGCGCACCAGGTCGCCCGTCTTAGCCTCGTTGTGTTCGTCATGCGCGGCGAACCGAGCCGAGCGGCGCATGGTCTTACCATAGGTCCCGTGCGCCGTGCGTGATTCGGTCACCACGATGATCGTCTTGTGCATCTTGTCGGACGCCACGCGGCCGATTTTGATCTTACGCGTGCTCCGCGCCGCTGTCTGTTCCATCATCAGCCTGCCAGCCGCCGTTGTGCGAGGATCGTGTAGAGCTGCGCGATGCGTCGGCGCAGCTTGCTCACGGTCGCGTGATCCTCGAGGTGACCCGTGACGAGTTGAAAACGCAGATTGAAAAGCTCTTCCTTCGTGGCTGCGAGCTTCTCTTCGAGCTCCTGGTTGGTGAGCTCGCGCAGGCTGCGCAATTCGCTAGGCTTCAAGTGCTTCACCAGCCCTTTCCCGTCGCAACACCTTGGTGCGGATCGGCAGTTTGAACGCGGCCAAGCGCAGCGCTTCTTTGGCGACGATCGCATCGACGCCGGACAGCTCGAACATCACGCGACCGGGCCGCACGACGGCGACCCAGCCCTCGGGCTGGCCCTTGCCGGATCCCTGTCGCGTCTCCGCCGGCTTTTTGGTGAACGATTTGTCCGGGAAGATCGTGATCCAGACCTTGCCGCCGCGCTTGATATGGCGCGTCATGGCGATACGAGCAGCCTCGATCTGGCGATTGCTGATCCACGCCGGCTCGAGCGCTTGCAGCCCGAACTCGCCGAAATTCAAATCGTTGCCGGATTGGGCTTTGCCCTTCATCCGTCCGCGCTGCACCTTGCGGTGCTTGACTCGCTTGGGCATCAACATGGTCTAGTTGGTCTCCTCTGCTGCCGGGTCGGCCGCCGCTGGATCGGCCTCGGGAGCGGCTGCGCTGGGCGCGGCCTCTTGCTCCGTGGGTGCCGCCGCGGGCTCTTCAACCACAAGCGCGCCTGGTGCGGCCTCGACCGCGAGCGGGGCGATTGCAGCTGCCGGCGCTTCGACGACGAGCGCGGCCGAAGCATCCACGGGCGCAGCTGTCGCGGCTTCCGCGCTGACCGGCGCAACGGGCTCCGTCCCGGCCGTCTGCGCGTCGCTTGCGCTTGTGGCGGCCACAGCATCACCAGGACGTGGCACGCGCGGCGTTCGCCGCAGCACGGGCCGAGCAGGACGCGCCGCTTGCGCCGCGTCTGCCTTCACCTTACCGTCGGGCAAGATCTCGCCCAGGTAGACCCAGACCTTGACGCCGATCCGGCCGAAAGTCGTGTAGGCTTCGCTGTGCGCGTAGTCGATGTTCGCCCGCAGCGTGTGCAGCGGCACCTTGCCGTCGAAATTGCGCTCGACGCGCGCGATCTCGGCTCCGCCCAGGCGGCCGCCGACTTGGACCTTGATGCCCTTGGCACCGGCCTTCATCGTGCGTTGGATCGCCTGGCGCATGGCACGCCGGAACGCGATGCGCTTCTCGAGCTGGTCGACGATGTTGTTGGCGACGAGTTTCGCATCCAGCTCGGGGTGCTTGATCTCGACGACGTTAACGTTGACCTGTTTGCCGGAGACCTTCTCCAGGCGCTTCTTGAGGTCTTCGATGCCCGCGCCGCGCTTGCCGATGATGATGCCGGGTTTGGCGGTGCTGATGACGATGCGGACCTGGTTCGCGCGACGCTCGATCTCAAGTTTTGAGACGGCGGCGGAACGCGAAAGGCCGTCCACGAGCTTGCGCATGCGCAGATCCTCGTGTAGCCAGTCGCGATACTGCTTGTTCTCGTACCAGCGCGAATCCCACGTGCGCGTGATGCCTAAGCGGAAGCCGACCGGATTGACTTTCTGACCCACTATGCGTCCTCTCCGTCGGTGACGATGATGGTCACGTGCGACATCTTCTTTCTCTTAAAGCCGGCTTGTCCGCGCGCTCTGGCCTCGAGCCGTTTGAACGACGGGCCGCCGTCCACGGTCGCCTTGGCGATCACCAGATCGGCGGGCTTCATGCTGTGATTGTTCTCGGCGTTGGCCACGGCCGATCGGATGATCTTCTGGATGGCCTTGGCGGCCGACACGGGTGTGAAATCAAGAATGGTCAGCGCGCGATCGACGCGCTGGCCGCGGATGGCATCAACCACGCGCCGCGCCTTGCGTGGCGGCACGCGCAGGAACTTGACCGTCGCTTTGGCCTCCACGCTACTTGACCTCGACCTTTTCTGCGCTCGCAGCGCCGGTGCCGTGGCCGCGGAACAGCCGCGTCGGCGCGAACTCGCCCAGCTTGTGGCCCACCATGTTCTCCTGCACGTACACGGGGACGTGCTTTTTGCCGTCGTGGACGGCGATCGTGTGGCCCACCATGGCGGGGATGATCGTGGAAGCCCGCGACCACGTCTTGATCACGCGCTTTTCCCGCGCCGCGTTCATCCGCTCGATGCGAACGAGCAGATGGTCGGCGACGAACGGACCTTTCTTGGAAGAACGACTCATTTTTTGCCTCGCCGCTTCACGATGAACTTCGTCGTGCGTTTGTTGCGCCGCGTTTTCTTGCCCATGGTCATCTCGCCCCAGGGTGTCGTCGGCGGGCGCCCCGCGGTCGAGCGCGCTTCACCACCGCCGTGCGGATGGTCGACCGGGTTCATGGCCACGCCGCGCACGTGCGGGCGCCGGCCCAGCCAGCGCGAACGGCCGGCTTTGCCGATGGATTGGTTCTCATGCTCGACGTTGCCCAGCTGACCGATCGTCGCGCGGCAGACGATGGCGATCTTGCGCACTTCGCCCGATGGCATGCGCACCTGCGCGTAGTCGCCCTCTTTGGCCATGAGCTGCGCGGAGCCGCCGGCGGAGCGCACGAGCTTGCCGCCTTGACCAGGCGACAGTTCGATGTTGTGGATGACCGTGCCGAGCGGGATGTTGCTCAAGGGCAAGGCGTTACCGGTCTTGATGTCCGCGGCCGGACCGGACACAAGCATGTCGCCCACGCCCAGGCCGAGCGGCGAGAGGATGTAGCGCTTCTCGCCATCCCGATAATGCAGCAGCGCCAGTCGCGCCGAGCGATTGGGATCGTATTCGATGGCGGCGACCTTGGCGGGGACGCCATCCTTATCGCGCTTGAAGTCGATGATGCGGTACATGGCCTTGTGCCCGCCGCCGCGGTGGCGCACGGTGATGTGGCCGTTGAAATTACGCCCTGCGTGCTTTTTGTTCGGCTCCAGCAGCGAGCGCTCGGGCGCTTTCTTCGTCAGCTCCTCAAATGAGGATATCTGCGCGAAGCGCCGCCCGGGCGACGTGGGTTTGAATTTTTTCAGTGCCATAGCGACCTTTGCGAGGGCGCCGTGCTCGCGGCCGCCTCTAGGTTACGATTCAAAGTAATTCACGCCCCCGAGCTCGATCTTGTCGCCCTCACGCAAGGTGACGACGGCCTTCTTCCAATCCGAACGCGCGACCGAGGGTTTACGCGTGCGACGGCGCGTGTCGTGTTTGCGTTTGCCTCGCACGCTCATGGTGTTGACGCGCAGCACCTTCACCTTGAAGAGCTTCTCCACCGCATCTTTGATGTGGTGCTTGCTCGCGTCCGGCGCCACCGAGAACGTGTATTGCGAGACGGCGGTCTGGGCGATGGATTTTTCGGTGACCAGCGGGCGGACGACGGCGCGACGCGATTCAGCCACGGCACACCTCCGCCAGCGCATCCAGCGCGTTCTTGGTGATCACCAGGCGGTCGTGCCCGAGGATCGAGTGCACTGAAAGCTCGTCGTGGCGCAGCACGTCTGCGCGGCGCAGATTGCGACCGGCCAGATGCATCTCGCGGGCGCCCTCATCGCGGGTCGCATCCACGGCCAGCAGCACCGAGTCGACCTGCTTGTCCGGCCAGAGCAGGGCGCTGAGCTCTTTGGTCTTGGCGGGCTTGATGCCGGCGGCGTCGATGACGTAGAGCGCGCCGGCGTTCGCCTTGGCCGCGATGGCCATCGCTACCGCGCTGCGGCGCGTCTTCTTGTTCATGCCAACCGCGAAGGAGCGCGGGTGCGGCCCGAAGACCACGCCGCCGGTCCGCCACAGCGGGGAGCGGATGCTGCCTGCGCGCGCGCGGCCGGTGCCTTTTTGGCGCCACGGCTTGCGGCCACCGCCGGACACTTCGTCGCGGCGTTTCGTATCCGCGGTGCCGGCCCGCCGGTTGGCGAGATGCCGCACCACGGCTTGGTGCATCACCGAGAGCTTGGGCTTGATCGTGAAGATATCAGGGATCTCAAACGTGCCCACGGCTTTCCCGGTCTTGTCGAGCTGTGCGGCAGTCGTCACGACGCTTCAACCTTTCGTTTTGTGCGCACGGTCGGCCGCACGAACACGATAGCGCGTTTGCCGCCGGGGACGGCGCCGCGCACGAGGAGCAGATTCCGCGCCTCGTCGGCGCGCACGACCTCGAGGTTCAAGGTGGTGATGCGATCGACGCCGAGGTGGCCCGGCCGGTGGCTGCCTTTGACGGTCTTGGCGGCGTTCGTGTCGCCGTTGCTGGCCGGCTGACGGTGGATCATCGAGCCGTGACTGGCCCCGCCGCCGGATGCGTTCCAGCGTTTCATGATGCCGGTGAAACCTTTGCCCTTGCTCACGCCCGTGATGTCCACGCGGTCGCCCGCCGCGAACGACGAGACGGTGACGAGGTCGCCGCCTTTGAGTTCGCCTGCATCGGCGCGGAATTCATGTAGCACGGCTTTGGGGGCCACGTTGAGTTTCTCAAAGCGCCCGCGCATCGATTTGGTGAGTCCTTTGAGCTTGGCGTCTTCGAAACCCAAGACGACGGCGTCATAGCCATGCTTGTCGGCGGTCTTGCGCTCGACGACCTGACACGGGCCTGCCGCGATGACGGTGACGGGGACGACTTCACCCGTGTCGGTGAAGACGTTCGTCATGCCCAGTTTGCGGCCGATGATGTGTTTCATGTGCTTATGCCTTGAGTTCGATGTCCACGCCGGCCGGCAGATCCAGATGCATCAGCGCATCCATCGTCTTGGCCGATGCTTGCAGGATGTCGATGAGACGCTTGTGGGTGCGGATCTCGAAGTGCTCGCGGCTCTTCTTGTCCACGTGAGGCGAACGCAACACACACGTCCGCTCGATCTCAGTCGGCAGGGGAACCGGACCAGAGACGAACGCGCCCGTCCGCTTGGCGGTGTCGACGATGCGCTCCGCCGACTGATCGAGGATCTTATGGTCGTAGGCGCGCAGCCGGATCCGAATCTTGCCTGCCATCTTCGTCTACTCCGTCACTTTCGTGACGACGCCGGCGCCGACGGTGCGGCCACCCTCGCGGATGGCGAATCGCAGACCCTCTTCGCAGGCGATCGGCGTGATCAGCTCCACGTCCATGCGCACGTTGTCACCGGGCATCACCATCTCCACCCCTTCGGGCAGCTTGATCGAACCCGTCACGTCCGTCGTCCGAAAATAGAACTGCGGACGGTAGTTCGAGAAGAACGGCGTGTGACGGCCGCCCTCGTCCTTAGACAGCACGTACACTTCGGCTTCGAACTTCTTGTGCGGCTTGATCGATCCGGGCTTGGCCAACACCTGACCGCGCTCGATGTCGTCGCGCTCGATGCCACGCAGCAGCACGCCCACGTTGTCGCCTGCGATCCCCTCGTCCAGCAGCTTGCGGAACATCTCGATGCCCGTCACCACCGACTTGCGCGCCTTGTCCACCAGACCCACGATCTCGATCTCGTCGCCGACCTTCACCCGGCCACGCTCCACCCGACCGGTCCCGACCGTGCCGCGTCCGGTGATCGTGAAGACGTCTTCCACCGGCATCAAAAACGGCTTGTCCACGTCGCGCTCGGGCACGGGCACATACGAGTCCACCGCGTCCATCAGGTCAAGGATCTTCTTGGACCACTCGCCTGGCGTCGCTTCCTCCAGTGCCTTGAGCGCGCTGCCCCGGATCACCGGGATGTCCGCGCCGGGATACTTATAGGTAGACAACAGCTCGCGGACTTCCATCTCCACTAGGTCGATCAGCTCAGGGTCGTCCACCATGTCGACCTTGTTCAAGAACACCACAAGATAGGGCACACCTACCTGGCGCGCCAGCAAGATGTGTTCGCGCGTCTGCGGCATCGGGCCATCTGCCGCCGACACCACCAGGATCGCGCCGTCCATCTGGGCGGCGCCCGTGATCATGTTCTTGATGTAGTCGGCGTGACCGGGTGCGTCCACGTGGCTGTAGTGGCGGTTCTTGGTCTCGTACTCGGCATGGTACAGCTGGATCGTGATGCCACGCTCTTTCTCTTCCGGAGCGTTGTCGATCTGATCCACGATCAGCTTCTTGGTCCCCGTCCCCGACTCGGCCAACACCTTGGTGATCGCCGCCGTCAGCGTCGTCTTGCCGTGGTCCACGTGACCGATCGTGCCGATGTTCACATGCGGCTTGGTCCGCTCGAATTTTTGCTTTGCCATACTTCCCTCTTATGATCCCTTGCCCGTGGTCTTAGCAACGATCTCTTCTTCGATGCTCTTGGGCACTTGAGCGTAGTGCGAGAACTCCATGGTGTAGGTGGCTCGGCCTTGCGTGCGGCTGCGCAGATCCGTCGCGTAGCCGAACATCTCCGAAAGCGGCACGTTGGCCTTGATCTTCTGCGCGCCGCCGGGTTCCGGTTCCATGCCGAGCACGTGACCGCGCCGGGCATTGAGATCGCCGATGACGTCACCCAGGAATCCATCCGGGGTGACGACCTCGACCCCCATGACAGGTTCTTTGATGATGGGCCCGGCCGCGCGATTGTTCTCTTTGAACGCCATCGACGCGGCGATCTTGAAGGCCATCTCGCTCGAGTCGACATCGTGATAGGAGCCGTCGAACACGGTGGCCTTGAAGTCGACAACGGGGTACCCGGCGAGCACGCCGGATAGCGCCGCCTCGCGGACGCCCGCTTCGATCGGTTTGATGAACTCCTTCGGGATCGCGCCGCCGACGACTTTGCTCTCGAACTGAACACCCGACGCCGGAGGCAGCGGCTCGACCCGCAACCAGACGTCGCCGTATTGGCCCTTGCCGCCGGTCTGGCGGACGTAGCGGCCTTGCTTCTCAACGGTCTTGGTGATCGTCTCTTTGTAAGCGACCTGCGGCTTGCCCACGTTGGCCTGCACCTTGAACTCGCGCAGCATGCGGTCGACGATGATCTCCAGATGCAACTCGCCCATGCCCGAGATGATGGTCTGGCCGGTCTCTTCATCGGTGAACATTCGGAACGTCGGGTCTTCCTCGGCCAGCTTGGCGAGCGACTGCCCGAGCTTTTCCTGATCGGCCTTGGTCTTGGGCTCGATGGCCTGGCTGATGACGGGCTCGGGGAACGTGATGTTCTCGAGGATGATCGGATGCTTCTCGTCACACAGCGTGTCGCCGGTCGTGGTGTTCTTCAAGCCCACGGCGGCGGCGATATCGCCCGCCTCCACGCTGTCGACGTCTTCGCGATGGTTGGCGTGCATGCGCAGGATTCGCCCCACGCGCTCGCGGTGGCCCTTGGTCGAGTTGTAGACGTACGAGCCTGCGGTCAGCTTCCCTGAATACGTGCGGAAGAACGTCAGCTTGCCGACGAACGGATCGCTCATGATCTTGAACGCCAGCGCTGAGAAGTGTTCCTCGTCCGACGGCTTGCGGGCTATCGTCTTGTCCGGGTGATCCGGGTCGATGCCTTCGACGTCTGGGAGATCCACGGGTGAAGGCAGATAATCCACCACCGCGTCGAGCAACGGCTGCACGCCCTTGTTCTTGAACGCGGAGCCGCACAAAACCGGGATCACGATCCCCTTGATGGTCGCGGCGCGCAGGGCACGGGCGATCTCGCCGGCCGAGATGTCCTTGCCCTCGATGAACTTCTCGGTGAGGTGCTCGTCGGTCTCGGCGACCGCCTCGATCAGCTCGGCCCGGTATTTCTTGATGAGGTCCGCCATCTCGGGCGGCACCTCGGCCGACTCCATGGTCTTGCCCAAGTCGTCCGCGTAGATGGTCGCCTCGACTTTGAGCAGGTCGACGAAGCCCTTGAAGTTATCTTCGGCGCCGATGGGTAGGACGATCGGGACGGCGCGCGCGCCTAAGCGCTCGCGGATCTTGTCGACCGAGTTATAAAAGTCGGCACCGGTGCGGTCCATCTTATTGATGAAGACGATACGCGGCACTTTGTATTTATTGGCTTGACGCCACACCGTCTCGCTCTGCGGCTGCACCGCGGCAACGGCGTCGAAGAGCGCCACCAGGCCGTCCAGCACGCGCATGGAGCGCTCCACCTCGACCGTAAAGTCCACGTGGCCGGGCGTATCAATAATATTGATGCGCGTGTCGCGCCAAACGCAGGTCGTCGCCGCTGAGGTGATGGTGATGCCGCGTTCTTGCTCTTGCTCCATCCAGTCCATCGTCGCAGCGCCTTCGTGGACCTCGCCCATCTTGTGCGTGCGGCCGGTATAGAAGAGGATGCGCTCGGTCGTCGTGGTCTTGCCCGCGTCGATGTGCGCCGCGATGCCGATGTTGCGCGTGTTGGCAAGCGAGAATTGGCGCGAGGATGCCCCGCGCTTGTCGCCCTTGGTTTCAGCGCTCGACGTCGTTACCATCGATAATGCGCAAACGCCTTGTTGGCCTCGGCCATGCGATGCGTGTCCTCGCGCTTCTTCACCGAAGCGCCTTGGTTGTTGGCGGCATCCAGCAGCTCCGCAGCGAGACGCTCTTCCATGGTGCGCCCCGGGCGGCTGCGCGCAAAACCGATCAGCCATCGCATGCCCATAGCCTGACGGCGATCCGGGCGGACCTCCATCGGGACCTGATACGTCGCGCCGCCGACGCGCCGCGGACGCACTTCGACTAGCGGCATGGCGTTGTTGAGCGCCTGCGTGAAGACTTCCATGGGATCTTTTCCGGTCTTGTCCTTGAGGATGTCGAACGCACCATAGGCGATGAGCTCAGCGGTGCTCTTCTTGCCGCGCAGCATGATCTTATTGATAAAACGCGCCAGCACTCGCGAATTGTATCGCGGATCGGGGAGCACTTGGCGTTTGGGAACGGCACCTTTGCGTGGCATCGCTTATGCTTTCGGGCGCTTGGCGCCGTACTTGGAGCGGCCTTGCTTGCGGCTCTGCACGCCTTGTGCGTCCAGCGTGCCGCGGATGATGTGGTAGCGCACGCCCGGCAGATCCTTGACGCGTCCACCCCGGATGAGCACGACCGAGTGCTCTTGCAGGTTGTGGCCGATGCCGGGGATGTAGGCGGTAACTTCCATGCCATTGGTGAGCCGCACGCGCGCGACTTTGCGCAGCGCGGAGTTGGGCTTCTTGGGCGTGACGGTTTTGACTTGGGTGCAGACGCCGCGCCGCTGCGGATTGCCCTTGGCGATGAACTTCGTCCGCTGCGGCAAGTCAGGATGACCCGGTTTCGCTCCCGTCAGCGAGACGAGGAACGCCGGGGACTTGGATTTCTTTCGCACCTTCTCGCGGCCGGTTCGCACCAGCTGACTGATCGTCGGCAATCGAATCCTCTATTGAACGCGCGCTCGACACGCTAGCGGGAGGCGACAACGCCGCCTCTCTTTGATCTCCGCCGTGGCGAGCTGGGAGTTGAAAACCACCGGGGAATACGGGCGCTCACAAGGGACACCCGCAACTAACGTATTCTACCAGACGGAACGCCGCAGCGTCAAGGCCGGGCGATGTGGCCGGTCGACTTCTCGCCCGCAAGCGAGCTCATCCATCCGCGACATTCGTCCGCCGCCGACCGCCCGCGGCGCGAGCGGTCAGCGACATAAGTCGGTCCGTGGCCGCCGTCTAGTCGGCCTCGGATGACGGTTCAGCTTCTTGTCGTTCCTCCTGCGGCGGCGAGCTCTCGACCGTCTCGTCCACAGCGTCGTCAACCGCTCGGCCACCAGCCTCGCCGTCCGACGCGGGATCGATAGATTCGGACATCGTCTCATTCTCGGCGAACGGGTCTAGCCCGACCGCGGCGTGGTGTGCACCATCGATCGCGTTCGCCGTTTCATCCGGTTCCACGATGTGGGGTGCGTCGATCGTCTCTGCGAGCGCGGCGACATCGGCGAACGCCGAATCATCGATCGCGGGCGCCGCGATCTCAGCCAGCTCGGCCGTGCCGTCCTCGCCCTCGAGGAGGCCGCCTTGGTCGATCGGCATCTCCGGAAGATCGGAGAAGATGTCGACCTCACGGAATTTCGGCCGACCGCGCACCGACGTTTCGACGGCACGGTAGCGCGGCATGCCGGTTCCGGCCGGGATGAGCTTGCCGATGATCACGTTCTCTTTGAGCCCGAGCAGCGGATCGTACTTGCCCTCGATCGCCGCCTGGGTGAGGACGCGCGTTGTCTCTTGGAACGACGCGGCCGAGAGGAATGATTCCGTCGCCAGTGACGCTTTGGTGACGCCCAGCAGCACGGTGTCGGCCTTGGCCGGCTCTTGCCCTGCGGCACCGATCTTCGCGTTCTCCTCGACGAACTTCTCGGCATCCAGCATCTGGCCCGGGAGCAGACGCGTGTCGCCGCTCTCGGTCACCTTCTTCTTGCGCAGCATGCTGCGTACGATGACCTCGATGTGCTTGTCGTTGATGTCCACACCCTGGCTGCGGTAGACCTTCTGCACCTCTTGCACGAGGTAGTTCTGCAGCGCGGTCTCGCCTTTGATGCG
The DNA here is from genome assembly GCA_963764965.1 of Vulcanimicrobiota bacterium. Lineage (GTDB taxonomy): Bacteria > Vulcanimicrobiota > Vulcanimicrobiia > Eremiobacterales > Eremiobacteraceae > JAFANK01. Next base: position 442,055 of record CAVXUM010000002.1, on the reverse strand, counting down.
CAGGATGTCGTGCGGGTTGACCGAGCCTTCGATGAGCTGGTCGCCTGCCTGGACGCGATCGCCGTCGTGCACGCTCATGTGCACGTTAAACGGGATCTCGTAGACGTGCTCCTCACCTTCGGCATCGGTCACGACGATCTCGCGGATGCCCTTCTCCTCCTGGATGTGCACCGCGCCCGACTCCTCGGTGATGATCGCTTGGCCTTTGGGTTTGCGCGCCTCGAACAGCTCCTCGACACGCGGGAGACCGGTGATGATGTCCTCCGAGGCGACGCCGCCCGTATGGAAGGTGCGCAGCGTGAGCTGCGTGCCCGGTTCGCCGATGCTCTGCGCAGCGATGATGCCCACCGCTTCGCCGATGTCGACGACCCCTGCGGTCGCAAGATTGCGTCCGTAGCAGATCGCGCAAACGCCGACGCGCGCGTCGCAGGTCAGGACCGAGCGGATGCCCACTTCCTTGACTCCGGCCGCGATGATGCGTGCCGCGATCTCCTCGTCGATCTCGTGTCCGCGCTTGACGAGCACGTCCGAGTGATTCGACGGATCGGTGACGTCGGCCAGGGCATAGCGCCCGATGATGCGGTTGACGAGCGGCTCGATGATCTCTTTGCCGTCGGCGATATCGGCCACGACGATACCACGATCCGTGTCGCAGTTCTCCTCCCGGATGATGACGTCTTGAGCGACGTCCACCAAGCGGCGGGTGAGATATCCTGAGTCCGCCGTGCGCAGCGCGGTATCGGCCAGACCCTTGCGCGCGCCGTGGGTCGAGATGAAGTACTCGAGCACCGTCAGGCCTTCTTTGAGGTTGGCCTTGATGGGGATGCTCAAGATGCGTCCGGACGGGTCGGCCATGAGGCCGCGCATGCCCGCGATCTGCTTGACCTGCGCGATCGAGCCGCGCGCGCCCGACGTGGCCATCATGAAGATGGAGTTGAGCCGGTCTTGCTCGGCGAGCATCGCCTGGGTGACCTCTTCGCCGGTCTTGGTCCAGACGTCGATCGTCTTGGTGTACTGCTCGTCGTCCGAGAGCAAGCCTTCTTTGTAGAGGTCGTTGATCTGCGAGACCGAGGCATCGGCCTTGGCGATGAGCGCTTCTTTCTTCTTGGGGATGACGATGTCGCTGATCGACACGGTCGTGCCCGAGACGGTCGCGAAGCGGAAGCCCAGCGTCTTGATCGAGTCGAGGAAGCTCGCCGTTTCTGCGTTGCCGTAGCGGCGATAGCAGTTTGCGATGAGCTGCGTCAGGCCTTTCTTGTCGACGGTGCGGTTGACGAACGGATGGTTCCACTCCACCGGAAACGCCGCGTTGAAGATGACGCGGCCGATCGTGCTCTCCACGATCTGCCCGTCGTGCCAACGCACGCGGATGGGCTCGTGCAGCGAGATGACCTCGGCGTCGTATGCCAGCTGCGCTTCTTTCTCGCTGAAGAACGTGCGCATCTCGGACTTGCCGTCCTTGCGCGGCACGGAACCTTGCGCCCCTGCGGTCGCAGAGTCGATGGTCAGATAGTACAAGCCGAGCACCATGTCTTGCGTCGGTATCGAAACCGGGTTGCCATACGACGGCTGCAAGATGTTGTTGCTCGAGAGCATGAGGATGCGCGCCTCGGCTTGCGCGCCAGCGGACAGCGGTAGATGAACCGCCATCTGGTCGCCGTCGAAGTCGGCGTTGTACGGCGTGCACACCAGCGGATGGATCTGGATGGCCTTGCCCTCGACGAGCACGGGCTCGAACGCTTGGATGCCCAAGCGGTGCAGCGTCGGGGCGCGGTTGAGCAGCACCGGATGGTCCTTGATGACCTCGTCCAGCACGTCCCAGACCTCGGGGCGCACGCGCTCCACCATGCGCTTGGCGCTCTTGATGTTGTGCGCTTGGCCGCGGTCCACGAGCTTCTTCATGACGAACGGCTTGAAGAGCTCGAGGGCCATCTCTTTGGGCAGACCGCACTGGTGCAGCCGCAGGTTCGGGCCGACGACGATCACCGAGCGACCGGAATAGTCCACCCGCTTGCCGAGCAAGTTCTGGCGGAAACGACCCTGCTTGCCCTTGAGGATGTCGGACAGCGATTTGAGCGGCCGGTTGTTGGGGCCCGTCACCGGGCGGCCGCGACGGCCGTTGTCGATGAGCGCATCCACCGCTTCTTGCAGCATGCGCTTCTCGTTCTTGATGATGATCTCGGGCGCCGACAGCTCGAGCAGGCGCTTCAGCCGGTTGTTGCGGTTGATGACGCGGCGATAGAGATCGTTGAGGTCGGAGGTCGCAAAGCGGCCACCGTCGAGCTGCACCATGGGGCGCAACTCGGGCGGGATGACCGGCACGCTCGAGAGGATCATCCACTCGGGTTTGTTGCCGGAATGCAGGAAGGCTTCGACCACCTCAAGGCGCTTGATCGCCTTGATGCGCTTTTGACCGGACGTCTGCTGGAACTCCGCGCGCAGCTCGGCCTGCAGCTTGTGCAGGTTGAGGTCGCGCAGCAGCTCGCGCACGGCTTCCGCGCCCATGCCTGCACGGAACGCATTGCCGTACTTATCGCGATGCTCGCGGTACTTCTGCTCGGTGAGGATCTCGCGCTTCTCAAGCGGCGTTCCCCCGGGATCGATGACGATGTAGGCGGCGAAATAGATGACCTTCTCGAGCTGCCGTGGCGACATGTCGAGCAGGATGCCGATACGGCTAGGCACGCCCTTGAAATACCAGATATGCGAGACCGGCGTCGCCAGCTCGATGTGCCCCATGCGCTCGCGCCGCACTTTAGCGCGCGTGATCTCCACGCCGCAGCGGTCGCAGATCATGCCCTTGAAGCGGATGCGCTTGTACTTGCCGCAGTGGCATTCCCAGTCTTTGGTCGGGCCGAAGATCTTCTCGCAGAACAGCCCGTCACGCTCGGGCTTGAGCGTGCGGTAGTTGATCGTCTCGGGCTTTTTGACTTCGCCGAACGACCACGCGCGGATCTGCTCCGGGCTCGCCAGCCCGATGCGCATCGCGTCGAAATTATTGACGTCTAACATTTATGGTTCCACATCCTCGATTGATCCCAGTCCTGCTTCGCCGAGGCTCTCGAGCGAGATCTCCTCGGGGCTGTCGCTTTCGTCTTCGTCGTCCTCGGACTCGGCTTCGAGCACTGCCGTGCTCGCGCCGGCGGTCACGCTTTCCACTTCCTCCGACTCGCCGTCGGCGCCGGCGCGGCGCGGACGAGACGCGGCCGTGGTCGGTGCAGGCGCGACGAGCTTGGGATCCTCATCGCCCATGAGCAACCCGATCTCGCTTGCCTTCTCGCCCATATCCTCGTCGGTGAGCCGGATCTCGATCTCCTCGCGGTTCTCGGTGAGCACCTTGACGTCGAGAGCCAGCGACTGCAGCTCCTTGATGAGCACCTTGAACGATTCGGGCACGCCCGGCTCGAGCACGTTCTCGCCCTTGACGATCGCCTCGTAGGTCTTCACCCGGCCCACCACGTCGTCGGACTTGACGGTGAGCAGCTCTTGCAGCGTGTAGGCAGCACCGTACGCCTCGAGCGCCCAGACCTCCATTTCGCCGAAACGCTGGCCGCCGAACTGCGCCTTGCCGCCCAGCGGCTGCTGGGTGATCATCGAGTACGGTCCGGTCGAGCGGGCATGGATCTTGTCGTCCACGAGGTGGGCGAGTTTCATCATATAGATGTAGCCGACCGTGATCTCGCGGTTGAACGGAGCGCCCGTGCGCCCGTCCAAAAGCGTGGTCTTGCCGATCTTCGAGAGGTTGGCGCGTTCCAGCCACTCCCAGATATCGGCCTCACGTGCGCCGTCGAAGACCGGTGTCGCGATCGAGAAGCCGAGCAGCTTGGCAGCCCAGCCCAGATGGGTCTCCATGATCTGGCCGATGTTCATGCGGCTAGGCACGCCCAGCGGGTTGAGCACGATCTCGATCGGCGTGCCATCCGGCAGATACGGCATGTCCTCTTCCGGCAGCACCTTGGCGATGACGCCCTTGTTGCCGTGGCGTCCGGCCATCTTGTCGCCCTGGAGGATCTTGCGCTTTTGTGCGACGTAGACGCGCACGAGTTCGTTCACGCCGGGCGACAGCTCGTCGCCGTTCTCGCGCTTGAAGACCTTGACGTCGATGACTTTGCCTTTTTCGCCGTGCGGCACTTTCAACGAGGTATCGCGGACCTCGCGCGACTTCTCGCCGAAGATGGCGCGCAACAGGCGCTCTTCAGCGGTCAGCTCGGTCTCGCCCTTGGGCGTCACCTTGCCGACGAGGATGTCCTCGGGCCGGACCTCAGCGCCGATGCGGATGATGCCTTGCTCGTCCAGATCCTGCAGCGCGTCTTCGCCCACGTTGGGGATGTCGCGCGTGATCTCTTCAGGACCGAGCTTGGTGTCGCGCGCCTCGCACTCGTACTCCTCGATATGGATCGAGGTGAAGCGGTCGTCCTTGACGAGCCGTTCCGAGATGAGGATGGCGTCCTCGTAGTTGTAGCCTTCCCACGGCATGAACGCGACCAGCACGTTTTGCCCGAGCGATAGCTCGCCGCCCTCGCTCGACGGTCCGTCGGCGATGATGGCGCCTTTCTTCACGTGATCGCCCTTGGCCACGATGGGCTTCTGGTTGATGCACGTGCCGGCGTTTGAACGCATGAACTTGATGAGCGGGTAGCTCTTGACCGCGCCCTTGTTATTGCGGATCTCGATGCGCTCGGCGGTCACCGACTGCACTTCGCCCGACTCTTCGGCCACGACGACGCCGCCGGAGTCCTTGGCTGCGCGGTACTCCATGCCGGTGCCCACCAGCGGCGCCTGCGGGCACAGCAGTGGCACGGCTTGACGCTGCATGTTCGCGCCCATCAAGGCGCGGTTGGCATCGTCATGCTCGAGGAACGGGATGAGCGCCGTCGCGACGGAGACGATCTGCTTGGGCGTGCAGTCCATGAGATGCACGTCGGCCGGCGAGGCTTCGATGTACTCCTCGGCATAGCGGCACACAACGCGTTCGCCGACCAGGCGGTTCTTGGGGTCCAGCTCTGAGTTGGCTTGCGCGATTCGGAACTGGTCCTCTTCGTCCGCGGTCAGATAGATGATGTCGTCGGTGACGATGCCCTTGCGCACGATGCGGTAGGGCGTCTCGATGAAGCCGTATTTGTTGACGCGCGCGTAGGTCGCGAGCGAGCCGATGAGCCCGATGTTCGGTCCCTCAGGCGTCTCGATGGGACAAATGCGTCCGTAGTGGCTGTGGTGCACGTCGCGCACCTCGAAACCGGCGCGCTCGCGTGACAGTCCGCCCGGACCCAACGCCGACAAGCGGCGCTTGTGCGTCAGCTCGGCGAGCGAGTTGGTCTGGTCCATGAACTGCGAGAGCTGGCTGGACCCGAAGAACTCCTTGATGGCCGCGACCACCGGCCGGATATTGATGAGCACCTGGGGCGTGACCGTCTCGATGTCTTGCACGGTCATGCGCTCGCGCACGACGCGCTCGAGGCGCAGCAAGCCGACGCGGAACTGGTTCTGCAACAGCTCGCCAACCGAGCGGATGCGGCGATTGCCCAAGTGGTCGATGTCGTCGATGTTCTGCGTGCCCTCGACGACCTCGATGAGGTGGCGCACGACGCCGATGAGATCCTCACGGGTCAGATGGCGGACCGCCTTCTCCTTGACGCGGCCATGGCTGTCCTTGACCTCCTCGAGACGGGGCGCATCCACGTTGAGGATGGCGAATTGCTTTTCGAGCTTGCGGTTGAGCTTGTAGCGGCCCACCGAACCCAAATCGTAGCGCTTATCGTCGAAGAAGGTATTGCGCAGCAGCGTCTCCGCGTTGTCGACATTCTCGGGCTCGCCCGGGCGCAGCTTCTTGTAGAGCTCCTTGAGCGCGTCTTCCCGCGTCTTGACGTCCTTGTCTTTTTCGAGGCAGTTGAGGATGATCGGCGGCACTTCGCCCGTGCGCGGATCCGCGAACAGCGCCTTGAGCGCTTCGTCGCTCTCGTATTTCTTGTCGAGCGCGCGCACGAAGGTCGTGGCCATGATCTTGCGGTTCTTGTCGATCCGCACCCCGATCGTGCCCTCGGTGGTGTCGTTCTTGCTGCCGTTGTCGGTCTCGAACTCGATCCACGCGCCGCGGTTGGGGATGACGGTGGCGCGGTAGATGGGACGGCCGTTCGTGTCGGTGTCCGCCAAGAAATAGACGCCCGGCGAACGGACCAGTTGGCTGACGATGACGCGCTCGGCGCCGTTGATGACGAAGGTGCCCTTATCGGTCATGAGCGGGAAATCGCCCATGAAGATCTCCTGGTCCGGGATGCCCTTGATCTCGCCCGACTCGGAAGTGATGAGGCGTACCCGCACGCGCAGCGGCGCGCAGTAGGTCATGTCGCGCTCGCGGCATTCTTCTACCGTGTACTTGGGCTCGCCCAAGCTGTGCTCGCCGAATTCGAGCACGAGGTTGCCGGTGAAATCCTTGATGGGCGAGATGGACGCGAATGCCTCGCGCAGCCCCTCGGTGATGAACCAGTTGAACGAATCTTTCTGCAGCTCGATGAGATCCGGGATATCGAGCACGTAGGGGATCTTGGCGAAGCTGAAGCGCTCCTTATGAAGGCCTGCGGGCTTGAGGTCCGTGCCGCTGCCTTCGAGTGCCTTGGTGACGCCCTTCGTCTCGGTCAATGCCTCGAGCGCCGCCCTTGGATCGGTCAGGCGGGCGAGACGAGCGATGGGGCGTGGTGAGCGAGCGCGCGCGACGCCGCGCGCCAGGACCGAGGTCCTGCGCTTGGCCTGCGCCTTGGCCTTGGTGACCTTAGCGGTCTTCTCTTTGGCGGGCTTGGCCTCTTTAGGCGCGCGCGCCGGCTTCGCGGTTGCTTTGGTTTTAGCTGATTCGCGTGTGGTCTTCATCTTTGAGGTCGTTACCTTCGCAGCGGGCCACGCACGATTCCAGTGCGCGGCGGGTATTAGCTTGGCTTGGCGTCGTCAGCCCGTGTGCTATTACATAGATCCGTCAGCGCTCGTCGTCGCGCTTCGAAGCGTCGCCGCTACGCGGCTCGCTTGGCGTGGGTCTTGGGCGTGGAGCCCAGTGAAATGAAATCGGACGACCCGCTGTGGGGGCCCGGCCAGCTAGAGTGCGCCGTCTTCCTCTAACTGTTTCCGTCGGCCGACGCGTTCGTCCAAGTTGGGCACAGAAATAGATTATAGCACAAAGGTTCGCCTAGTCAAGGCGCCGAGAAGGAAAGTCGCATCCGTCTGTGGGGGATGCCGCAGTCCATGAAATCGGGCCCCTCGGGCGCAAAGCCTCGCCGTGTATAGAACTCAGCCGCTTGGACCTGAGCGTCTAGCGCCACTGAGGCCAGCCCCCGCCCCCGCGCTTCCTTTATAAGGGCCGCCAAAATGGCCGACCCCGCTCCTTGACGACGGTGTTCCTCTGCGACGGCTATCCGCCCTATCTTGCCTTCGCCCGGCTTGGGCTCGTACACCCGTCCCGTTCCAAGCCCTCTCTGACCGTCTTCGATCAGCGCGTGCACGCACGTCGGGTCCTCAAGATCGTGCCGGTCGAACTCCTCGCGGTCGCTGATGCCCTGTTCGCGCACGAAGACGTCAGTTCTCAACGCCTTGACCAGCCGCCAAGACGCCTCGTCGCGCGCGGCGCAAAAAAACCTGACATGCATTGTCACGATCCGTTCGCGGAGGCTACGGCCCGTTCCAAGACGGCCAGCGTCTCTTTTGCGGTGTTTTCCCAGCTGAGCTCTTGGGCCCTCAGCAGACCGCGCCGGCGCAAGTCGCGGGCGACCTCGGGTTGGGTGATGACCTCCTCGATCGCTGCGCGCAGCTCGCGCGGATCCCCCGGCTGCACGTACCGTGGCCCATCGGCGCCCGCCTCGCGCAGACTTGCAGTCCCAGCCGCGATCACGGGGGTGCCCATCGCCATCGCCTCGACCATCGGTAGCCCAAAACCCTCATACAGTGATGGATAGACGAGCGCTATCGCACCGGCGTAGAGCTTGGCCAATTCCTCGTCGTCGACCCAGCCCGCGTCGCGCATGCGCACGGAGGCCGGCGCGGGCGGCAGCGGATATTGGCCGCTCGCCCCGACGACGATCAGTTCGGTCTGCGAGCGAAGTGCTTCCGGAAGCAGTGCGAGAGCCTGCAGCAAGGTGGCAAGGCCCTTCCTCGCCTCGGGCTCGCCCACGAACAACAGGTAGCCCGGGTTGGACGTAGCGGCGACCTCCTCAGCTGGCGCACGGCCCCGGAAGACGTCCTTCACACCCAGGTGGATGACGTCGATCATCGCATCATCGAGGCTGAGATGATGGATCAACTCTTGCTTCGAGAATTGCGAGTCGGTGATGATGCGTCGCGCGAGCGCGGCGGCGACCCGGAAAGGACGTTGCTCCCGGTCGCGCTTGCGCGGATCTGAAGGAGGCATGGTGAACAAGCTCGCGTCGTGCAATGTCGCGACGCTGGTCACTCCCGCCACCCAGCTCATGCCGTTCCACGGATACCATACGACGTCGAGCGCTCGCGAGGTGCTGCGATGGCGCACCGGCAGGTCCACGCCATCGAGCTCCTTGATGTATCGTTTTCGCGCGAACCACGCCGCGCGCTCAGGCACGAGGAGCGAAACCCTGAGCACGTCAGGCCCCATGGCAGCCCAATGCCTCACCACCTCGCGCACGTAGCGCCCGATCCCACGCCGATCGCCTGTGAGGTTCCACGCGTCCACACCAACGTGCAACGGCATGCTGGAGATGTTGAGGAAGGCGTAAGTGGCGCCCTCTTCCTGCACGTCGTACAAGGAGGTGCGGCCCCAACGGGCGGAATTGTCGGCGTAATGTCACCATTTATGGGCATCGTCGCTCATTTGATTGTCGGGCGCAAGCCGGAACTATACCTCGGAGCTGTCTTAGAGTCCGTCGCAGACGTCTGCGACCACGCCGTCATCAACGACAACTCGGGCCTGCCCCATAGCGCCAACTACGAGACCATCCTGCAGTCGCGCCTAGCCCGCAGCGGCCGGCTGACGATCGTCCGCTCATCCTTTGTCGACTTCGCGACCGCCCGCAACATCTGCCTCGACGCGACGCCGCCGCGTTTTGCGCGCGCCTGGGCGCTGTTCGTCGATGCCGATGAGGTCCATGGAGACGAGCTGCCCGCCATGGCGGCGCTGCTCCCATCCTTGCCGCATGACATAGAAGCCGTCGACGGGTACAGCCGCTTCTTCGTCGGTTCTTTCCATTGGTGGACCGAGCTGCAGCGCAGCCGTTGTTTCGTCCGGCTGTCGCCCGGACTGCGATGGTCGGGCCGCATCCACGAGCGCCTGTCGCCGGTCGGGAGACGCATCGCGCTGCCCGCACAGTGGTGTCAGTATGGCCACGTCGTCACGCCGCGCGAAGAGGCGGAGAAAAGCCGGCTGTACGCCTCGCTTGGACCGGGCGTTGCGCTCAGCGAAGCTCAAGCCGCAGCGGCGACGCCGGCCATCGTCTGGGCGTGGCTGTTGCGCAAGGCGAATCGCTTCAGCGGCAGACACCCGGCCGCCATGGAGCCCGTCATCGCGCAGCTACAACGCGAGCGGGCCACGATCTTCGCCAAGGTTGACATCTTAGCCGCGCAACAGACCCCGGCCGAGCGCTTACGCAACGCCGTGCGTCACGTCAATGGCACGCGTTTGATAGCGTGGCGTGCCACCGAGGCGCGCTGGCGTTGGCAGTGGCCGCAGGCCTACCGGCCGGCCGCCGTTCTCGGCGCCCAGCGTCTCGTCGATGCTCCGCTTCCCATCGCGATCGCACCCGAGCGACGCATGACCAATCAATCCGCAGGCACGCTAGGCTAGCGCTCTCGCAGCCTGTGTTTCCCGAGCCGGTTAACGCTTGCCGTCCAAGGCGAGATGATATGCGTGCGCCGTCTCTTGCGCTGCGTCATGCCAGGTCAGCCGGCGGATGCGCATATCCAGCGAATCGCCCCGATAGCGTGGCGGCCGGGCGAACGACCGTTTGACGGCTGCCCGGATGGAATCCGGATCTGCTGGGTCGGCGTACTCAGCATCGGCGCCGAAGTACTCGACTTCGGCCCCACGGTCCGCCACGACGATCTTGGCGCCTGCGGCGGCAGCCTCGAGCGTCGCGATGCCGGCGGTCTCACACCATGATACCAGCGCGTGAACCTCGCAACGGCCGAGCATCTCGAGCATCGGCTGCCGCGGCACCTTGCCGTGGAACCGCGCGCGCGGACACAGCTTCAGGCAGACCTGCACGAGGCCGGGATTGAAGCAGGCGCCGACGATGTCCATCTCGATGTCTTCGCGGCGCAGCGCATAGCATAGCCCCGTCTGATTCTTTCGGGTTTCGACCCGGCCGATCGCCATGAGGCCGCGCTTATCGTCGTTCCAGAACGCCGCCGGTTCAAGATTGGCAGGGATCATGACCGTGACCATCGGTTTGTCTCTCACGCCGAGCTGGACCAAACAATCGCGCGCCTCGATGGCGCTGTTCGGCATGAGCACGCGCGCCAGCTCCAGCAGTGCGCTCTGTTGGGCGAGGCGTCGCTCGAGATCGGCGCGTTGACGCTTGTCGAGGTAACTATTGGGATCGGTGCGTTCGCGCATGCTGGCCAGTTTGGCCGTGAGCCCCTCGACGTCGCGGGCGTTGAGGAAGAGGTGCTCGTAGGCATGGGCGCGACCGAAGAACTCGCGCAGGTCGAGCCAGACGGGTGACAGCGCGACGGGCACGCCAGCCTCCAAGCATGCCTCGATCTGACGCTTGCACAGCTCGGGCTGCCCGACGTTGAAGACGTGGGCGATATCGTAGCCGCGCGGCTCGGGCCGGTCCGTCTCGACGAAATCCGCATCTATGCCAAAGGCTTTGACCGCGGCGAAGTTGTCACGCGCGAGCACGGTGTCGCCCCCGAAGCGGGTCGATGCGTCTGGGCGCACGACGAACAGGACGCGGGGTTCGCTGCTCATGCTCGACGGGCTGGCGCCATGCTAGAAGCTGCTGGCAGTCGGATTGTCGCTGTCGTCGTGACGCAGCATCTGCGTCCGATACAGCTTGGCGTACATGCCGTCTCTGGCCAAAAGCTCGCCATGGCGCCCGTGCTCGACGATCTTGCCGTCGGCGAGGACGAAGATGGTCGTGGCGCGACGGATGGTCGAGAGCCGGTGGGCGATGATGAACGTGGTCCGGCCGACGAGCAAGCGCGACAGCGCTTCGTTGATGAGCGCCTCGGATTGCGCGTCGAGCGACGAGGTGGCCTCATCCAGGATCAGGATGCGCGGGTCGCGCAGGATCGCCCGGGCGATGGCGATGCGCTGGCGTTCGCCGCCCGACAGCCGCAGGCCGCGAGCCCCGACGAGCGTGCGGTATCCATCCGGGAAGCTCGTGATGAAAGCGTGTGCGTTGGCGAGCTTGGCTGCTTCCTCGATCTGTTCGCGAGTCGCATCTAGCCGCCCATAGCGGATGTTCTGCTCGATCGTGTCGGAGAACAGCTGCGGGTCTTGCGGCACGATGGCGATCGCCTCGCGCAGCGACACGAGCGTCACGTCACGTAGATCTTGACCGTCGATGCGCACCAAGCCGGAGGTCGGGATATAAAAGCGCGGGATGAGATTGACGAGCGTGGTCTTGCCGGCACCTGACGGTCCGACCAGCGCGATCACCTCGCCCGGTCCCACCTCGGCCGAGACCCCCTTGAGCACCTCGTTCTTGCCGTCGTAGGCGAAGCGCACATCCTGGAACTGCACTTCGCCGCGCACGTCAACCAATTTACGCGCACCCGGCGCGTCGCGCACCTCGACCGGCAGGTCGAGGATCTCGAAGATCCGCCGCGCGCCGACCAACGCCTTGTTGAGATCGCCGAAATAGTTCGTCAGCTGGTTGAGCGGGTTGCTCGCCGCCACGGCCAGGGTCAAGAAGGCGGCCAGTTGTTCCGGGGTCTTGCGGCCGATGACGAGCTCGTAGAACGAGACGCCCGCCAGAACGAGCAGGCCGGCGGTGACCAAAAAGTCCACGACCGGCGTCTGCGTCAAACTGATCTGCGCCAGTTTCATGGCAGCGCCGAGATATGCGTCGTTGCGGTCCAGAAAGCGGCGCACCTCGTACGGCTCGCGCGCGAAGGCCTTGATGACGCGCATGGACTCGAGCGATTCTTGCAGCGCCGCGTTGACGTCCGCCACGCGCGAGAGCGACATCTGCGTCATCTTGCGGATGATGAGCGAGAACCGGAACACGGCGAAGGAGACGAGCGGCGCGACCGCGATCGTGACCAGCGTCAGCACCCAGTCGAGGTAGAACATGTAGCCCAGCGCGCCGGTCAGCGTCAGCAGAGCGCTCGTGAGCAAGGGCAACGACGTCACGCCGCTCACCATGAGACCGACATCGTTGTCGAATCGCGAGATCAATTCGCCGCTCCGCCAGCGGTCGAACACCTGCAGCGGCAGGAACTGGATGCGTGAGAACAGATCCCCGCGCACCTTGGCCACGACCTTTTGCCCAACGTTCGTCATGGTATAGCCGCCGGCGTACTGCGCCAGGTTCTTCACGATATTGAGCGCCAAACCGCCGAGCAAGGCCAGCTCGAGCGTGCGCAAGCTGTGCTGTTGCACCGCGGTGATGAGCATCTTCACGGCCAGCGCATAGCCGATCGTGGCGAGCGAAGCGACCGCCGTGACCGAGACGCCCAGCAAGAGCTGAGGTATGAACGCGCGCGCGTAGGTGAGGAGCCTGCGATAAACCATCGGCGGCACTTCTAGTTACCTAAGGTTGGCGGCAAATCCCCCGCTGGAGCGATTGCGATACGCCGTATACTCGGCCAGAAATGCGTGCGCCGCGGCTTCGTGATCCACGATCGGAGCCGGATACTGTTGCGGTGTGAAAAAGTCGAGCTCGATCTGCTGTTGCGTGCCCATCTCCCAAGGGGCGAGCGCTGCGCGCGTCGGCAGCTTGGCAAGCTCTGCGCAATAGCGCCGCACGTAGGTCGCTTGCGAATCGAAGAGCTGCGCTTGGCGGATGGGATTGTAGATACGTGGATAGGCCGCTTGGTCCGAGCCGATACCGGCGATCCGTTGCCAGTTACCCACGCACAACGCCGCGTCCGCCTCGAGCAGATCGCTCATCCAGACATCGTTGCCCAGCCGCCAGTCAAGGCCGAGATCCGCGCAACAAAATGAGGCGGCGACGACGGCGGCGCGCTGATGCACGTGGCCCTCAAGCGCGAGTTGCCGCATCGCCGCGTCGACCAATGGATAGCCGGTCTTCCCTGCGCGCCAGATCGCCAGCATCTGCTGATCCTGTGACCAGGGAAAACCACGCATCTTCTCCTGCAGCGGCTGGTCGTATACGTCGGGTTCGTGGTACGCGAGGTGGATGAAGAAATCGCGCAGCGCCAGACGGCGCAGAAACGCACCCATGGACATGCGCTCTTGCGCGAGCGTCCACGTGCGCGCCATCGCACGCGCAGTGAGATGATAGGTCTCCCGCGCGCTGAACAGGCCAAAACGCAGGTATGCGGCCAGGTTCGACGCGCCCGCGCGCCCGGGGTACTCCGCGTTGGCCCCATAGTCGCCTGCGCGCGCCGTGACGAATCGCGCCAGCGACTCTTGTGCGATCGCTTCGGATGCTTGCGCGTCCAAAGACCCGGTCGGCGACTCCGGGATCGGCCCGGGTTGCGGATCCTGGCCGTTGGGGAATGCCTCCTCAAGCGGGCGCTCGACCGGCACATCGCGCCACGCTTCCAGGAATGGTGGAAAGACCCGATAGCCAACGCCGGGAGACTGCTTGCGCTCGGCCACCGCCTCGGGTTCGTGGACGACGCACCCGCCGCTAGCGCGCAGGTCCACGCCCGGCGACTCGCAGCCACTCGGAGACGCGCCGTTCGAGCGCGAGCTCGCTGCGGTCGAATGAGCGCGCGCAATACACCCGCGTCGCGCCGAGGCGCACTGCGGTCGCCGTCAGCGCCTGGGCGGGATCGCCATCCACGATCGAAAGCGAGGCGTCGGCTTTGCCGATCGCCGCGCGCAGATGTCGCAGCGCCGAGGCCATGAAGCTGCGCTGTCGAGCATTGAGACTGGTCAGCTCGTCGGCGCAATAGACGGCATAGGTGGTCGCGCACGCAGCAGTAGCCGCTGACAGCGCAGAGTTATCGCGCAGCCGCAGGTCGCGCCGGAACCAGAAGAGGCTGATCGTCATGGGGTTCGTGAATCGCTTTAGGTGACGCTTGCGGCGTGGCCTCTAGCGCGAATGGAAGAGGCGTCATCGGCATGAGCCGACGCGCCTCCTTCGCGGTATCGGTCCGAGCGTTCGTTATTTCAGAGAGGCGACATACGCGGCGACGTCGGCGACCTGCTTGTCGGTCAACGGCAGCTTCGGCATGCCTGAATCTTTGTCGACGCCCTGCGGGTTGCGGACCATGTACGCGACTTGTCCGGCTTTGAGCCCAGCTCCGGCAAGCGATGGTCCGACCTGGCCGTTCTTTCCGCCCTCGCCATGGCAGCTCGCGCAGTTAGCCGCGAAGACCTGGCTACCTGCGGTCGCGTTGCCGGGAGCGACGGTGGCCGACGGCAGTTTGGCGAGCGGGATCGGCAGCTTCGCAGCCGCCATAGCCCCGGCCACCGCCTGCGCAGCGGTCGCCATAGCCGCCGGAGCGGCCGAGGCGGCGTTGTTCGCCGCCGAGTTGTCCGAGCTTGACGTGGTCGATGTGTCCTGACTCTTCGTGCATGCCGACACGGCGAATGCCGCGACGAGCAGCACGGCGAGCAGAGCCGTCAATTTTTTCACGCGTCTAATCTCCTTTGATCTGAGCGCGCTGGAGGAGTGGCCCGTTACCCGGTCCGCGACGCCAATCCTGCCCGCGGCTCGCGGACGAATCCAAGCCCGACGGCGCCCATCGCCATGAAGACGGCGAACAGCGCGAAGAGCAGACGATAACCGAGCGCGTGGTCGCCGGTGATGGCGCCGACGCGGTCGATCAGAAGGCCGCCCACGATCGGCGCGGCCACTTGCGGAGCTGACGCGCCGATGTTCCAGATCGCCATGAGCGCTCCCGCGCGCCCCGCCGGCAACAGCACGCATGCCAAAGCCCAGTCCACCGAGTAGTACGCTCCCCAGCCCAGACCGATGATGGCCGCGATCGGAAGCAACTTCGCCACGCCCTCGACGAGACTGAACGCGGCGGCCCCCATGCCGAGCAGCGCAAGCGCGACGTAAAGGATGCTCTTCTTGGACACCCGATCGCCCAAGATCCCCGCCGGCACCGTACCGACCACGGCGCAACCGATGATGATCAACAAGAAGTCAAGACTCTTCGAGAGATAGTTCGAGACGTGCTGCGCGAAACGCAGATAGAAAGCCAGGAACGGCAAGATGAAATAGATGCCCATGTTGACCGCCGAGCGCGACGCGATGAGCCACGCGAAGCTTTTGCGCTCGGGCCACTCCTGGGCCGATGAGCGCGATGTCGACGGCTCTCGCGCGCCGTCTGAAACGCCAAGCACGGTGATGACCAGGGCCACGAGCAACACCGCAGCGATGGCCGTGGCCAGATGCAGCATGCCGGACGTGAACATCGCGCTCGACACGCCGGGACCAGGCTGGTGCACGAACAGCTTTGCCAAGAACAGACCGGCGACCGTGCCCAAAGACGGAACAATCCCATGACCGCGGATGCTCTGCCGCGCGCTTCCATCGCCACCCGATCGGGCATCAGCGCCTGATAAGGTCCGCAGGCGACGTTGAGCGAGATCTGCACGCCGGCAAAGGTCAGGACGACCAGCAGGAACGATGGCGCCAATCGCGAAGCCGAACAGCGCCACCACGTCGAGCAGCGTCCCGGCGATGATGAACGGGCATGCGCCGTCCCAGCGAATCGGAGATGCGACCTAGACCCGTATTGCGCGATGATGGAGAACACCGCGCCGCTGCCGCCCAGTATCGCTGTCGCGGTACCGATAAGATCGACGGGAGCGAAGCGCGCGATCTGTCCCTGCATCGCAGCGCCCAGCAGCGCAGCCCAGTGCATTTCCCAGGCGAACCAGAAGACCGAAAGCGACGCGAGATTATCTCTTCTCATCGGACTGTTTCGCCATGCTACGAGCTCGCACGTACGCGATGTCGGCGATCCCGTCGCAATCCATGGCAAGCGCCGGATGAGCACCGCGGACCACCGCGATACTTGCCGCGCGATACGTCGCTCAGGCGTCTGCTCGACATCGGCGAGCTGTACGTTCCCGAGCACGTACCGCGCGAGCACATCCACGCCGAGCAAGCGATGCCATGGCCAACTGGCTCTTGCGTGCGCGAAAACCGCGACCGATGAGCGATGCATTGCGCAGCGCCGCGGCCACGTCCATGAGACATACGCTTCCTCCCGTCCACTACGAGTCTTCCGACGCGAGCAAAACGATTGCGGCCTCCAGGGAACGTGGCGAGGAATTCATCGCGCTCGTACACGGGATAAGCGAAGTCCGCATCGCGGCCGGCACGCGCGAGGCGAAGTCATCCACGTGCTCGCGCTCGACAAATGGCAGATCCGAGGCGCTCACGATCGCGCGGCTCGTATGGCTTGCTCGCAACCCGGCCAGCACGTTCTCCTCGCCGGTTGGCCGCTCGTCAACCCACTCGTCCACGTCCGGCACGCGGATCGAAGCTCGCGCGGTCCAACGACGATGACCCGACCGGCGGCAGGCGACGCCTTCATCGCTTCGACGATCCGACGCAGCGGTGTCGTGTCGTCGACTGTGAGGAGCGCCTTCAGCTCGACTCCGGCCATTGCCGCGTCGCGCGGCCGTAACCGGCCAGCCGCCAAGATGACAACGTCGGCGGGTTCCATCAGACTCGGGTGATCCCGGTGCCACCGCAGCGTTCGAGGGCCTTGTGCAACTCGTCGAGACGCGCGCGTGGTGCGCTGACGATCAACGCGAATGCACCGTCTTGCATGCCGTCGATCAAGCGAAACCCGACATGCGTCGAAGGTTGCGGTGCGAACGCAGCGCCCAGGACCGAACCGACGATGGCGCCGAGCACGAGATACAGCGCGATATTGGCGAGCATTCGAGCCTCGTGGGGCACGGCGAGCAGTCCGCCTACCGGCGACATGCTCAGCGCGACACCGGCAAGCGCACCGAGCGCCGCTCCCAGAATTCCAGCGCGATCCACCGCGCCACGTGCGGCTCCCTCTTGATCCGGCGGCAAGAGATCGCGCAATGGGTCGTCCGCGTCGACGTCTGCCTGGATGCCGTTACGCGAAGCCGCCGCTGCGGCGCGTAGCCCGTCGGCAGCGCCGACATGCAGCGCATACGCGTCGAAGCCGTCCTGGCGCAGCTGCGCCACCGCGGCGTCCAGCGCCTCATCGCTCTGGTAAACGCATCCGATCGCGCCTGCGTTCAAGGTAGGTGGCCCACTCGAACCAAAACCTGTCATCATGGATCCAGACAAATCGATCTCCAAGGATGGAGCCGCATCCAGCCGCCCCACCGTATTAGTGGGCAAATCAGCCGCCGTCCGGACCACGGATCACCAGCCGGGATATTTCACGGACGTCCACAGGCGATGGATCGGCCAAACGGGGCGCGTCCACGCGATCGTGCCGTCAATCCCGAGGGACAATCCGCTCGTGAAGGTCGGATTCGATGAGGGGCGTCATATCGTCTTCTTCCGCCTCGCAGACCTTGAGATCGGACCGGAGGATGCGGACGAACCTCAGCACCGGCATGGGAAACGGGGCAGCCACCTGCCGCAGACCTAAGATCCTGAAGCGTGGATCGACCGCACGAGCCATTCGAGCCCGTCGACGATGCGTGGTCCGTTGCGCTCCAAGATGTCATCCGACGGAGGCCGTAGGATACGGCCGGACTTCACCGCCGAGATGCTGCGCCAGGGCTCGGATGATTGGATCGACGACCCAAAGCGAACCTCTTTGGCGACGACGATGACTTGCGGATCCATCGCCAGGAGCGACTCGGCGCTGAGATCCGGATAGGCCTCTTGGATATGGCCGGCGACGTTGACGCCGCCCGCAAGGCGGATCAGATCGCTGAGGAAACTCTGCGCACCCGCCGTGAACCCCGGCAGATCCAAGAGGAAAAGCACCTTTGGGTGCGTCGGATAGCGCGCAGCCTGCTGCGCCACCACAGCCAAACGCGCGTGCAGCGAACGCGACAGCGACGCAGCAGCGTCCGGCGTGCCGCATAGCTCGCCGACGCGGGCTATGTCGGTGAAGAGATCATCGAGGTTCCGATTGGGCAGGTAAGCGACCGGCACGCCCAAACGCGAGCTGATGGGCGCCGCCTCGCGCTCCTGATCGTGCAGTGCGATGACGACGCTCGGCCGCAACGCGCTCAAACGCTCGAGGTCGACGTTCACCAGGTCGGCGACGTGCGGCAGCGAGCGCGCCCCTGCTGGGAAGTCGTCGTAGGTCGTGTCGGCCACGAGGCTAAGGTCCGCAGCCCACCGCATAGGCGATCTCGGTCAACGACGGCGCCAGCGTGACGATGCGCTGCTGCGGCGCGTGAGCGACTGACGTCGCTTGCAAAGCGACGGCGAGGATCGCGACGCGAGCAGCGGCATTCACTAGCGCGTCGAGAGACGCACGGAAAACGCCGAACCGACGATGGGATAGCCGAGGACGTCTTCCGCGTTGTGATTGTTGCCCACGTTGTCCACACGCACCGTCAGCGCAAGCCTGCGATTGAGCGTCTTCTTGACGTGCAGGCCGGTCAGCATGTACGGCGTCATCAATTGGGTGTTCGCCTCATCTGCGAAACGGCGCCCGACGTAGGTCGAGTCGATCCCGTATGTCCACGTGCCGCGGCTGATCCACAGCGCCAACGCGCCGGTCGAGGTCGGCCGGTAGAGCAGTCGATTGCCCTCAAAGCCGGGCGTCAGATCCTGCGCCTTGGTGAAGTCCGTGTAGGCCGCGAAGAAGTGAGCAAACGTGCCGAACCTGGATTGCACGCTGGCCTCTAACCCTCTGACCAGGCGCGGCTGACGTTCATCGGCTTGACGTCACCGAAAGCATCGATGGGCACGTTGACGATCAGATTGGTCGTGTCTTGTCCGAAATAAGCGATAGCGAAATCGCTGCGCGCGCCCTGGCCGCGCACGCCGAGGTCGTATGTCGCGCCGTACTCGGGCTGCAACGTCGGATCGCCATATCCCGGGTAATAGCGCTCGTCCAGATTCGGCGTGCGAAACGCGCGCGCGTAGTTCGCCAGCAGATCCACCGAATCCGAGATCGCCACGATAGCTCCGGCGGATGGGACCGAGACGGGTTTGGTGCCTTGGGTCCGCTGATCGCGTAGCCCAAGGTTGAGCGTCAGCGGAGCGCCGGGTGCATGGAGCTCGTCTTGGACGTACCAAGCGCTGGAGGCATCGTTCGTCTGGCACGAGTCAAACGATCCACCACCCTGACAGCTTGGGGGTTCGGGGCCATTGGGCGGCACGTATGCCGTGTCGAAGGTGACGCTGTCGCCCGTCGAGTCATAACCTGCGGTGAGCACTTGAAGCTTTCCCAGCTCCAATGTCGTGCGCAGCGAGGCCGAACGCATGTTGCCGTTGGCTTGGTTGTCGTACGGGAACGGCTGTGTCGGGTCGAAGAAATGCAGGCGCCGGCCCGCGCTTGCCACCTGCAGATCCACGTCGCCGTGCTTGAGCGGCAGGTCGAGGTCGAGATTCATCCGTTGATAGATGCGCTGTTGTTGCGCGAGATCGCTGCTGAAGAACACGCTGCCTGGCGTGCCGATCGCCGAGGTGTCATTGTGCAGTGAGGCGCTGGCCGATTACCACGCCCAGATGCCCGTTCAGCGCAATGGCGGCATCAGAGTTCTTCGCGTCGCTATTGGTGCGCTCGCCGGGCGGATACAGATCGTTGAACGCCGGGTAGGCGAAGCTGTTCGAAGCTGACACCGCCTGCACGTCCACGCGCGCCAGCATGTCCGGACCGCCGAGCGTGAAGCCAAGGCCGCGCACGAACGTGCCTTGATATCCGACTTGGGCGTACGCATCGATGTTGCCCGCGCTCATCGGCCGCTTGGTCAGGATATTGATCACCCCGCCCATAGCGGCGCTACCGTACAACGTCGACGAACCGCCCTGGACCACTTCGATCCGGTCGATGACGTTCGCCGGCAACGACGAGAAGTCGAAGACACCGGTGTCGGCTTCATTGGCGGGTTGGCCGTCGATCAGCACCAAGGTCTGCGACGAACTCGCGCCACGCAGAGCGACCGTGCCGAGCGACCCGTCTGCGCCGTATTGCTGGACGACCGTGCCAGGCACGAAGCGCAAAGCATCCGCAGCGGTGAGAGCACCAAGGCGCTCGAGATCGCCCGAGGAGATCACCCACGTCTGTCGCGACGTCGCGTCGATGGGCGTCGGATGTCGCTGCGCGGTCACGACGATCGCCTGAAGCGCTTTCGGCGTCGGGGAAGGATTGGGTGTTGAGGTCGCACTGGATGTTGCCGTCGGGCTGGGCGTGACTGTCGGACTTGGCCCCGGCGTGGGATCAGCAAACGCCGCATGCGTCGAACACAACGCGATCGCCAGGACTGAGCCGAGCCGGAAAGCTGAGGTGCGCATCATCGATGGTTTCCTTATCACGGTCATCAATCGGGCAGACAGATGAGGTAGCCCTGCTGCGGGTGGCGGTGGGTCGACACGCCGACGCTGAACGCTTCTGAGAGCGCGCTCGACTCGAGGATCTCGTCGGGGGGTCCGATGTCCAGCGATCCGTGCGCGATGAGCGCGACGTCATCGGCGAAGCGTGCGGCGAGCGTGAGGTCGTGGATGGCGGCCACGACGGAGATGCGCGAGACGGCGAGCGAGGCCAGCGTCTGAAGCATCTCGACCTGGAAGCGCAGATCGAGATGGGTCGTCGGCTCGTCGATGAGCAAAACATCGGGTGCCGTGGCCAGGGCGGCGGCGATCCACGAGCGCTGGACCTCGCCCGCGCTCAAGCTCGACACGGGTTCGTCCGCGCGATCCTCGATGTTGCAGCGCGAAAGCGCGCTGCGCACGCGCTGCTCATCGCTGCGCGGGAGCGACCATTGCCAGAACCCGCGCCGCGCAGCCAGCCCGTAGCCGGCGAGATCGAGTGGCGTGAGATCACCCGGCGGATCTCCCGTCGGCGCGATCAAAGCGACGCTGCCCTCACGCGTCACCCGGCCGCTCGATGGTCGCTGCGCTCCCGCCAGCACGCGCAGCAATGACGACTTGCCGCTGCCGTTGGGCCCGACCAGCGCCAAGAACCGCCCGCGCGGCACTGCGATATCGAGATGTTCGAAGACGCATCGCGCGCCGTAACTGACCGCCAGACCATGGCCCGCCAGCACCGCGCTCACAGCTCCACCGGCCTGCGGGCGATCATCAAGAAGAACGGCACGCCGACAAATGCCAGCAATACGCCCAGTGGCACTTCGGTGGGCGACATGATCGTACGCGCCAGCAGATCCGCGATCACCACGACGATCGCTCCGCCGACCGCGCTGCCCGGTAACAGCCAACGCGCATCTCCTGAGATGATGCGGCGCAGAGCGTGCGGCACCATGAGCCCGACAAAGCCGACGATGCCGCTCACGGCGACGCAGGCGGCCGTGATCAAAGCAGCGATCGCCAAGATCCGCCAGCGTGCCGGCTGCAACGGCAGCCCCAGCCCTTGGGCTGCGGTGCTGCCCAGGCGCAGGAGATTGACGGTGTGCACTTGCGCAAACGCCGCCGCACAGCCCACGCTGAGATAGATCGCCATGAGCGCCAAATCGTTCCAACCGCGGCCGTTGATCCCGCCGGCGAGCCAGGCGAGAATGCCGAGGCCGCCGCTTTGTCCACGCTGCAACAAGATGAGCGTGACGAGCGCGCTGGCGAGGGCAGACACGGCGACGCCGGCGAGCACGAGACGCAGGTTGCCTGACGCCGAATCGCCGGCGCCGATGGCAGCGACGATGGCAGCGCATATCAGTCCGCCAGCGAACGCGATGGCCGGGATCAATGCGAAGGTCACGCCCAGCATGAACCCGACAGCGGCCGCCAGGGCGGCGCCTGCGGAGACGCCTGTGATGTACGGATCGACCAGCGGATTGCGGAAAAGCGCTTGCAACAGCGTGCCGGCGATGCCCAAGCCGGCGCCCACTCCCATTGCGATGAGCACCCGCGGCAGGCGCAGATCCCATACGATGGTGTGCGTCGCGCCGCCGGCGGATGGGTGCACGAGCGCGTACCACACGGCGGCGAGCGGTATGTGCACGCTGCCGATCGAGAGCGCGACCAGACCGACGATAGGGAGCGTGAGCGCGAGCAGCCCAAGCCGCACGCCGCGGACGTTGCGGGGCACGTGGCGCAGCGGTGCTGCGCGGAGCGGCGAGTTCGCCGTCAAGCTCGGCGGTGCGGCGGGCGGAATGCCGCGGGTACGAATCATGGACCGGCCACCTCTTTGGCGCGAAGAGGTACGTGCGCAACAACGGTGGGCAGGTCTCCTGGCTCTCGGATCCACGCGCGATGCCGGTGCCTTCCCTCCCGTTGCCGGAAGGTGGCGTTGCCGACGGCTCCCCGATCACAGTGGCGCGACCGCGCCGGATTTTCACCGGCTTCCCTGGCGCCCAGCCGTTACTGAATGCGATTTCGAATGGGATTGCGAGCCGACCTGCACGGCCATGGGACTCGCCGGTCCTTTTGAAGAAACGCGCGAGCCCATGCAGTACTTCGAACCCAACTTTGTGGACGAGGCGCTCGTCCTGCTCGACCGCTTTGGGACCACGGCTCGCATCCTTGCTGGCGGCACGCGGGTCGGCCCGCGCCTGCGCCACGACGCCTCCGGTGTTAGCGCGTTGGTCAACGTCAAGCGCATCGACGAGCTTGGCGCGATCGCCATCAGCGCGACGACGCTACGCATCGGCGCGCTCGTCACCGCCGCGACCTTGCGCAGCGATGCGGGCGTGCGCGAGCACGCGCCGGTGTTGGCAGCAGCCGCGGCCAGCCTGGGCGCACGGCAACTCCAATCTGTCGCCACTCTCGGCGGCAATATCTGCTCAGGTGATCCCGCTTCCGATCTCTCGGTGGCATTGCTCGCATGCGACGCCCGTTGCCAGGTGAAAAGCGCTGCTGATGGACTGACGACGATCCCGATCGAGCGCGTCCTGGCAAAGCACAACCCGGTCTTGCAGACCGGCGAGCTGCTCGTGGGGGTCGAGATCCCGATCGCTCCTCACGTGGGCGCATACGAGAAGATGACGACGAGACGCGGATTTGAGATGGCTTTGGTCGCGGTCGCGTTGTGCGCTCGCATGGATGGCAATCGCGTCGTCGCAGCGCGCATCGGTCTGGCGGGCGCGGGGGCAACGCCGATCCGAGCTGCGCGCGCTGAGGCACTCCTCACCGGCGCGCGGCTCGACGATGGCGTGGCGCGCGAAGCCGGCCGGATCGCAGCAGATTCGGACGCGCAGGATGCGGGCGACCGGCGGGCTGGCGATTCGTACCGCAGACACCTCGTCGCGACGCTCACGCAGCGAGCGGTGCTGGCAGCCGGACGACAGCCGGCCGGCGGTGCGCGCTGATGCAGCCGATCCATCTTCGCGTCAATGGTAAGACGCATGACGTGATGGTCGACCCAGCGCAATCGCTGCTCCAGACGTTACGCGACGAGTTGGGGTTGACCGGCACAAAGGAGGGCTGTAGCACTGGCTACTGCGGCGCGTGCACCGTGCTCGTCGATGGGGCTGCGGTGAATGCGTGCCTCTTCTTCGCGGTGGACGCAGATCGGCGAGAGGTCATGACAATCGAGGGCCTCGCCGGTTTAGACGGTTCGCTCCATCCGTTGCAGCAAGCATTCATCCGATCGGGTGGGTTGCAGTGCGGTTTTTGCACGCCTGGCATGGTCATGTCCTCGGTAGCGCTGCTCGCGGAGAACCCATCGCCATCTGAGGGAGACGTCCGAGCGGGCCTGGCCGGGAACATCTGCCGCTGCACCGGCTATCAATCGATCGTCCAAGCGGTGTTGAACGCGGCACGCGAGCTGCGCGATCGACCAGGC
Organism: Vulcanimicrobiota bacterium; assembly: GCA_963764965.1. Lineage (GTDB taxonomy): Bacteria > Vulcanimicrobiota > Vulcanimicrobiia > Eremiobacterales > Eremiobacteraceae > JAFANK01. The sequence continues at coordinate 418,091 of CAVXUM010000002.1, read as the reverse complement.
GCCATCGCCGCGCTCGAACCTCGCACGCGTATCCGGTCTCGCGCCTGATGGCTGCCGTCATCGGCACGAACCGTCCGCGCGCGGATGCCAGCGCCAAAGTCCGCGGGGAAGCCACTTACATGGCCGACGTGGCTCTGGATGGCGCGCTAACCGGCGTTCTCTTGCGCTCGCCGCATCAGTCCGCCGTTATCCGTCGGATCGACATAACCCGGGCGGCGGCGATGCCTGGCGTCGAAACGATCGCGTTCAGCGGTACGGTGCCGCACAAGCCATTGGACTTCGGCATCAAAGATCAGCATCTGTTCCCGGTCGATCGCGTGCGTTACGCCGGCGAGCCGGTGGCGGCCATCGCGGCGCAAACCGAGGCGCAAGCCCGCGCCGCAGCCGCGGCGATCGAAGTCGAATACGAAGCTCTGACTCCGGTTCGTGACATCGCGCAGGCGATCGAGCCAGGGGGCGTGCTCGTGCACCCGGATTGGGAATCGTACGAGCGCGCCAGCGGCAGGGTGCTGCGGGGCAACATCTGCGGTCACAACCGGATCCAGCGTGGCGATGTCGACGCGGCGCTGGTTGGAGCGCATGTCGTCGTGGAATCGCGCTTCACGTTCTCGCCCGGCATCCCTGGCTACATCGAACCGCGCGGCGCTGCCGCGCGGCGCGAACCCGATGGTGGCCTCACCGTCTGGTGCGGCTCTCAGTCGCCGTACTCGAATCGCGATGACTTAGCAGATTTCTTCGGACTACCGGTCGAGCGAGTGCGGTTCATCAATCAGTTCGTGGGCGGAGCGTTTGGCGGGAAGATTTTGATGGCGACGGAGTGGTACGCCGCTGCACTGGCTTTGCAGTGTGGCCGCCCGGTGCGCATGATCTGGTCGCGGCGCGAAGACGGGCTCAACGTGTTCCCGCGGCACGGCGGCACGGCGCTCTTCCGCAGCGGCGCGGCCGAAGATGGGACGCTTGTAGCGATGCGCGCATCCTTTATCTTCGACACGGGTGCATACATCGGCTATGGCTCCGGTACCGCGCTCATCGCTTCCATGCTCGCGTCAGCGCCGTATCGGATCCCAAATCTCGATCTCGAGGCCAAGCTCGTCTACACGAACAAGCAGGTGGCAGGTCCCGTGCGCGCGCCGGGCGGCCCACAGGCGACGTACGCGAAAGAGCTGCACATCGACCAGATCGCGCGCGAGTTGCACATAGATCCGCTCGAGCTGCGCTTGCGCAACGCCTGGGAGGACGGCGACGTCAGCCCCACCGGTCAGAAGCTTACCTCCGTGAGCGTCAAGGAGACGCTGCGCCGCGCCGCAGATGCCATCGGCTGGGGCGCGCAGCGCGTTGCCGGGCGCGGCCGCGGCCTGAGCTGCTCGTGGTGGTTCTCTTCTTGCGGCCGCTCCGAGGCCAAGGTCGAGGTCCGCTCGGATGGTTCGGTGCACGTCTTCTCTGGCAACCCAGAGGTCGGCACAGGTTCTGCGGCTGGCGCGCTTCCGATCATCGTCGCCGATCGTCTTGGTCTGGATCCAAGTTCGGTCAATCTGGTCCTGGCGGACACCGACACGAAGACGTACGACGGCGGGGTCGGTGGGAGCGCATCGACCTTCTCAGCGGGCCAGGCGGTCGAAGGCGCCGCCAATGACGTGCGTGAGAAGCTCTTAATCAAGGCCGAGGATCTCCTGGAGGCGCGTCGCGATGACATCGAGCTGATCGATGGCCGCGCCGTCGTCCGTGGGGCTCCCGATCACGCGGTCTCGCTGGCACAGCTCGCCGCGGCCTCCGGCGGCACGGTCGCGGGCGAGGGCAAGGCGCAAGAGATCAGCGACCCCGAATTCGACGCAGAGCTCGTGGAGTCGCATGACTTCGCGAGCTGGATGGCGCCGTCGTTCACGACGAGCGCGGCAGAGGTCGAGGTCGATGCCGCCACCGGTCGCGTGAACGTTTTGCGCATCGCGACCGCGCAAGACGTCGGCTTCGCCATCAACCCGAGCGGAGTCATCGGGCAGATCGAAGGCGGTGCCGTCGCGGGCCTGGGCTTCGCCTTGACCGAGGAGTTGCAGTTCGACGAGCATGGCATCGTGAACACCGGCTTTCACGATTACCTCATGCCCACGGCGCTCGATGCGCCACCGATCGAGACGATCATCGTCGAGTCGCCGTCGGCCGAAGGGCCACACGGGATGAAGGGCGCTGGGGAACCGCCGGTCACCACGCCCGCGGGCGCGATCGGCAACGCCATCCGCGACGCCGTGGGAGCCGTCCCCTACGCGACGCCCATGACCCCCGAGCGCGTCTGGCGAGCGATTGCAAAAACGGATCGGCCCTGACGCACCGATGTGGCCGGTCACGGCCCGAGCGTGTACTCCTCGCGGTCTAAGAAGACGCCTTCGCATGGCTGGCCGTCGCAACGCGCCGGCGTGAATGTGGATTTGCGCATGCTCAACGATTCTGCGGCATCGATATCCGGATCGCCTGATGAGACCAGCACGCGAACGTCTTTGACGGCGCCGGTGACGCTGAGATCGACTTGCACCACGACGACCCCCTCGGCTCGCCGTTCCATCGCACGCTTGGGATAGTCCACCGGAAATTGATGCTCTAGACGCGGTGCATGGTGCCGCGGCGCTGGGGATGCGGAGACGTAGCCCTGCCGCTCGGCTGAGGCCCGATCCAGCGCCAGTATCTTGCTCACGGCTCCTTGACGCAGCTCGAGCACCACGAGATCGTCGCCGACATGCCATGCGCTTATACCGCCTTCGGGTTCGCTCTGACGAGTCGCGCCCGAGGCCCGCATCCAAGCGTCCGCCGTTTTGGCACTACCCTCCAGCAGCGGGAACTCGCGCGGCTGGACGAGAGCCGACGGTTTGCCATGCAACGGTTCTGGCCGGCTTACCAATATCTGCCGGACCACGAGCACATCGTCGGTCAAGAGATCCACGTCGATGCCGCCGGCGTCGTACCAGCGCCATTCATTGCCGTCATCGGTGGTCTGGACCAATCCGGGCGCCCCGAACAGCTTGACGGCGCTTTGCACCTGGGCGCCCAGCAAGACGCCGCCGAGCGACGTTCCGGGGTCCGCATGCACCGCGCTAGCAGATGCGACTATGGCAGCGGCCCAGAGGCTGAAGAAACCGAGCAAGCGCTTCATCCTTGAGGAGGCGCCTCGGCGCGTGCCTCGAGACTTGCCAGTAGATCGTGCTCGCGCGCCCAATAGGGCGGCGTGCCGAAGCCGGTCGCCGTCGCGCTTAGGCGCGCGCGCGAGAGCCCGTAGCCCAGCGCTCTGCGCTCTTCGTCTAAGTACATCGCCTTAGCGCCGAATTTGGCGTAGTACCAAGCAAACTTCGCCGTTTGGGCAGCGCCGCGGGCGATGTTCTCGCGGACGATCAACCCGTACGTGCGCGAGAACGCCATGGCATGCGACGTGTAGATGCGCGGAAAGCGCTCGTGGGCGACGCCGGCGACGAAGACGTGATCAAAGCGCAGGCCTTTCAGTGCGACGATGCTGTCCGCGACGACTGCGCCCTTGACCCGTTTGGCTGGCTCCAGCGCGACGACTTCATCTTCGATCAGCCGGGTGATGCTGTCAAAATCGCGCGCGCCGCACAGCGCCTCGGCTTGCGACGCCGCCTGCGCCAGTCTGCGCAGGTCTTCCAGCAGACGATCGCGTGCGGGGCCGCTCTCCTTGCTCCAACGATCGCGAAAACCCGCTGCATCCGCAAGATAGGTCAAGCGCCGCAGCGCCGACGCGCCGCGGCAATCTACGCGCCAGCGCGCCAGGTCCTCACGGAACGCGACAAGCATCGTACGCGTCTGCTCGGGGAGACTTGCATCGGCACTGCCGTTGAGCGCGTTGCGCGCCAGCGTGCCGGACTTCGGATTGACCGTCCGCGTCGCAGTATGCTCGGCGCCGACGTCAAGCGCCAGTTGTTGACGCTCGGACGGATCGCGACACAAGCTCCACAAGCTCGCGTCGCTCAGACCGACGAGCGGCGACGAAAGGACGCGCAACAGCGGCGCTTCATCGGTCGGATCGTCGACCAATGCGGCCAGCCCGAGCAGATCTGTGATCTCATCGTCGCGCTCAAACATCGATACGGGCTTGGTCACGGGCAACCCACGCTGGCGCAGCGCGTGGGCGTACAGGGCCGCCGCGTGTTCGCTACGGCTCACGAGTGCGATCGTATCCGGTGGCGCGCCCTCGCGCAACAGGTCGCCGATCCGGCCGGCCAGCCACTGCACCTCTGACGCCTCATCGTCAAATCGCTGGATCTGCATGGGAGGTGCGACAACCACCGGCGTCAGATCGAAACGCGCGGCGTCGGCGCTGCCAGCCAGCGCGGATCGTCTGCCGTCGAATCCATCCACACGCCCCGCTTCCCATCCGGCCAGCGTCAGGGAAAGCTCTCCGGCAGCGCGCAACACGCGCACGAGCGCAATCAGTCCCGGCTCTGCGTCCTCAGCGTCGTCGACGATCACAGCGGCGTAGTCATGCGCGATACGTCGCGCCGCGGTTGCATCTCGAGCGAGCCAGCGCACGGTAGCGTCGACGATATCCTCGGGCGAACGCAATGCCATGCTGGCTGCGGCCGCGCCGTAATCTCTATACAGCTGCGCCAACATCGCGACTGTGTCGCGCTCGGCGCTGCGCTGCCTCACAAGGCTCTCCGCCGGCGCTCGGCAGGCGTCGCGGCCTCGCCCACTCGCCTTTCGGCGGACGAGCGGATCGGCCAGCAGCACGAGAGCACGCTCGACCTGCTCGCCATAAAAGGCCGCGATGCCGGCGGCGCAGCCCTCTTCGAATTCCTCGGGCGTTATTCGGGCTCGCTGCAAGAGCGAGAACAACGAGGCGGCCTCGTCGAGAAAGGCCTCCGGCCTGCTTAGATGCGGCAGATCGAGATCGATGTCGCTGCGCGCGAACATCGCCCAGCTCATGTCGAGCAAGCCCCGCGCTGCAGCGGACAGGATGTGCCGCGTGGCGCCCTTACCCCCGACTGCGGTCTGCACGGCGGCGCCGGCGGACAGATACGCGCCCGAGAGCCACTGCGCTGCGTGCGCGGCCAGCGTCTCGATATGAAAGGGCCGCTCGGCCGCGTCGGCCTCAAGACTCGCCAACGCGAGCTTGAAAGCCTCGCAGCCGGATGCATGGGAGCAGATGATCAGCGGCTCATCGCCGCGCCGGTGCATCGCGATGGCCCGGGCAGCTAGGGCCGTCGTCTTGCCCGAGCCGGGTGCCCCGATGATCGTCACGAGGGCAGCGCGCGATCCTACAGCGCGTTGCTGCGCCTCGGTCAGCGTTAGACGAAAGCCCGCGCTCGGCTCGGGCGCGATAGAGCTCTGGTCCGCCACACCGGTCATTCGATCAGCGGGCAAAGATACGCTCTCCATCTTTCGGACGCTCGCGACAAGCGCGCTCGTACGCGCAGAAGTTGCACGGCGGATCCTCGCCCACTGGGAAGTGGTCGAGACCCTGTTTGGTCAGAAAATCGCAGCGCGCGATAAGCGCCGCCAGCGCTGCGTCGAGATCCGCACGCGAGCTGCTCGCGCGCAACACGCCCTCCTGCGTGTCGCGCACCACGACCGCCGCGCCATCATCGTCGACGACGTCCAACGCGAGGATCCAGGCATCGTCTTTCGGGTCGCGGATCGAAACGAGCGCAATACGGGCGATCTCATCACCTTCTGCCCGGCGCATGGCGTAGTAGAGCGCGAGCTGCGCCTCGTCGCCGTGTCGGACCTTCTCAAGGTACTCGCCCGGATCGGTGTCGATGCGCCCGGTCTTGTAGTCATAGATGGTGACGGGGCCACCCCCAACCGGCCGATCGATCCGGTCGATGTAACCGACGAAATCGTGACCGCCGAAACGCTTGCGTTGCAGCAGTTCGACGTGCATGATCTCCATGGGCGCGCGCTCGGCTTCGAGCGACAGCCAGCGCACGTATTGCTCGGCCATCCGTCTAGCCCGGCATCGAGACACTTCGTATTCGAGCTGTGAATCGAAGTCCGGGCGAGCTTTACCGAACGCGATGTCCAGTTCGCGCAGCAGACGATCGAGAATGGATGAAGCGTCGTGACGGCTCGGCACGCGCACGTAGCGATGCAACGACTCGAGCGCGTCATGCACGACCCTGCCGTAGGCGGCATGCAGCGACGGCGGGTCGTCCAGCACCTCGCACATGTAATCGTAGAACCAGCGGCGCGGACATTTGACATACGCGTTCAGACGTGAGGCGGAGAACGTCATCGGCGGCGCGGTGAAGGTCTGCGATGGTTCGCTTTGCGGCCAGCTGCGATGTCCGCCGGCTAGCGTCTGTGCCAGAACGAATTTCGCCGCCGCTTGTTCGATTGCGCCCCCCAGGACGTAGGTGGCCGCCGCATCGAGAGCCTCGGCCGATCCCACATCGATCTCAAGCGCTCGCGCGAGCGATTCCCAATGCAACGGGGCTTGGGGAGCGTTCTCAAATCTAATGGCGCCCAAGCGCAGCTCATCCATGCAGCCGCTCGGGACCAGCGTGAGATAAGGCGCGACTTCGGCCTGGCTCACGCTTTCAAGCAGACACTTCGCGCGAAGAGCCGGCGATAGATCGACGGGGCCCAGAGCGAACACGCGATCAGCGCAAGCCGCGGCACGCAGCAGCTCGGGGAAGCGCGGGTCGAAAAGCGTTTCGTTTCGGCTCTGCGCATAGCGGCTCACCGTTTGCTCAAGCGTCCCCACCGCGGCCGCCAGCGAGACGCCGCTCGCCGGATCCGGGCGCGCAGCGTCGAGCGCCGCGATCGCGGCCGACGCGGCTTCCCTGGCCGGCGCACCACGCAGCTCGCCGATCGCCGCCGCCAGCGCGGCGCGGCTGCCGGCATCGTGAACCCCGGACAGCGCCGCTGCAAGATTTCCCGGATCGATCGAATAGGGCGGCAGGTACAGCGCCGTGATGAGGTCCGCGCGATCGTCGCTGTAGGCGGCCCCGAGCAATGCGCAGATGATGCTCTGGGTGCGGTCGGCCCCGGCGCCGCGCAAGTCGTCGATCAGCTGGCGCGGCGCGTAGGCTCGCGCGATGCCGGCGGCAAGCAGCGCTGCTACCGCGGTCGCCAGATCAACGCAGTACGTGTTCAGCGGCCTTGACTGCCGGCGCGACAAGCTTAGAGCCGAAGCCGGCTGTGCGCAACTGCAGACGCGCGGCATAGATGATGCCACTGACGCGGCTGACGGCGGGATCGCCCTCGGCTGCGGCGCAAGCGAGGGCGGCATCGGACACATCTCGCTCGTCACACCACAGACTGGCGCGGCAGAAGTCGTCGATCAGGAGAGCGCCAAGCGACCCGAGGAGGCTGCGAAGGTATGCGTCACCCTGCGCGGCCGCCTGAGCGGCGACCCAGATGGCGGCGCGGCGCGCGGGGCCCGCCGGCGACGTGTCCGCTTCGGGAGCGCCGTTCTTCATTGTGGTGGTCGTAGCGAGCAGTCAGCGGCGAGCGTCATTCGCAAGCCGTTTCTACGGCTGAGCGGCGGACGCCCCCGAAGGACGGTTTGCCTGCTCCTCAAGCTGCGCCAGTCCCGCCTCTATCCGTTCGATCATGAGCGCGAGCAAAATAGACATGTCGCCGCCGTCGGCTTGCCGCAGCCCGTCGTAATAGCGCTTGCTGTCTTCGAGCCGCACGATGGCCGGTGGATAGCCGGCCGCGTAGAGGATGAAGTTCGAGAGCAGCCGCCCGACCCGGCCGTTGCCGTCCAGGAAGGGGGATATGCTCAGGATCTTCGCCTGGGCGGCAGTCGCGCGCGCGACCGCGTCAGCCGGTGTTTCCTCAAGCCATTCGGTGAACTCGCGTAGGAGCGCCGGCACGAGTACGCTTTCCGGGGGGAGGTAATCCCGACCGACCAACCGCGTGTCGATGCGGCGGTAGATGCCGGCGTTCTCGTCGTCGATGGATGCGAACAGCAGCGCATGCAGTTCACGGATGCCGTGTTCCGTGAGCGGTGCTTCCGCAATCGCAAGGACCTCTGCGCGGTCCAGCGCCCGGTTGAGGTTGACCGCCTCGAGGTGCTCGCGCAGGCTCAGACCCCCCACGGTCGTACCGCGTGAGATGAGCTCTTCCGTCTGTGTCCGGTCCAGGCGGTTGCCGCGGATCGCGTTGGAATGGTAGATCTCGTCGACCCGCATGTCGTGCCGACAGGCGGCGCGCGCCGCCGGCGCATTCGCGCGAGCAGCAAAGCCCATCGCGCGCTCGTGCAGCTTCTCCAGGCGCTCGTCGAGGGCCGCATCGAAGCGCAGACCCGTCGCGTCCTCCTGAGAACGCGTGCGCCGGTCGAGGCCAAGACGGGTGAGATCGACACCGTGCTCGCGCAGCCACTCGATCGCCAACGCCTCGAGCCTGCGCTGGCGATAGGCCAGCCACGAACGGCGGGCTCGCGGATATGCGGACAACAGCTGTAAGAAACGAGCCGTCGGCATCGAGCCGGTCGCGGCAGCTCGGAGCCGGTCTGCCAGAGCGCCGTCGGTCAAGGTCGCGATGAAGTCCACCGTCATCTGGTGGGCCTCGCCGTGGGAGAGGGGACGGATAGGCACCGCATCTGTGCGCGCCGACACGATCACCATGGCGGGGTCATCCGCCGTATAGGGCTCGACCCGCCCGGAGGCCACAACAAAAAAGTAGCGGAATTGTCCGCTACGGTCGTCCAGGGCGTCTGTCAGCTCTTCGAGTATGAGGTTTCGCACGGTTTCTCAAGCATGGAGTATGCCGATTGGGTCAATGGACGCACTCGTCGTTCTCCGCTCGAAAGGCTAAGCCTGGCGGTGGGCCGTAGCGTTCGTGGCCTAGCTCATATTCTTCTGTACCGATAAGGTCCGGCGCCAGGCGCCCGATATTGTAAGCGTCGACTCTCGTTTGCAGTGCCGTCCCAGCCTTTGCGGGCAGGCCCTGTAGCGGAAGTCACACCCGCAGAGTGCCCGTTTCGGTGAGACAAGGTCGATGTTCCCACTCTTCTTGGCTGTAACAATCCCCGGGGCTGTTAGGTCATATCACCTAGAGCCGGTGTCGAACAACCTCGACGTCGAGCTCATGACCAAAGTAGCCAATGGGGACGGCGAAGCTTTTGCGGAGTTAGTCAAACGATACACCCGAATGCTCTACAACGTAGCGTATCGCTACAACGCATCATCGGCCGAGGACCTGGTCCAAGAGACCTTCCTGCGGGCCTTTCAGCATGCCAAGACGTTTTCGGGTCGCAGCAAGGTCTCGTCGTGGCTCTACCGGATCTGCGTGAATGTCTGCCTGACCAATCAAAGCCGGGCCGGCGGACAGACGACGGATATCGACGATGTGAACGAGGCGGAGCTGCTGGTCCGCGAAGACGAGCGCCCCGAGGTGATGGCGCAACGCGGGGAGACTTTCCGGGCTTTGGAAGATGGCTTGCGAGCGCTGCCAAGCCAGCAGCGCATGGTCTTCATATTGCGGGAACTTCAGGGTCTATCGTATGGGGAGATAGCGGACGTTCTGGGCATGAACGAACAGGCTGCTCGGACCAACCTCTGCCGCGCCAAGCGCCGGCTGCAGGTCTGGCTCGACCCACTTCTGGTCTAAGAGCGTAGAACGATGACGATGGAATGTTCTGAAGCCCTCGATCTCCTCTACGAATCATTCGATGCGCAGATCACCCCTGCACAGCAGTCGCTGCTCAACGGGCATCGCCGCACCTGCTTCGCCTGCGCCGGCACGCTCGCCAAGGCTCAGCGATTCCAAGATTTGATCCACCGGGTCCCGCAGCTCTCCGTGCCGCGCGGTCTCGAAAGCCGCATCCTCGAGCGCGTGCTGCATAAGTCCTCGCAAAGCGTGACGCGACCCGCCAAGATCGATCGCCCGATCTTCTCATGGCGCACCGCGCTACGGCCAGCGTTCGCTTTCGGTGGTGTCCTGGCTGCGGGATTCGCCGTCTTCTTCATCGCGCACGGCACGCTCGCCAACAGCTTCCATCGCCCGGCCGACGAGACCGTCGTGGCGACGATCCAGGGCAGCCTGCAAGCGGTGACGCCGAACAACCAAAGCCGCGAAGTCGCCGAGTCAGACACCCAGCTGTCCACCGGCGAGGTCATCCGGCCCGAGGGAGCGCAAGCTGCCATCGTGGCGATCACGCCGCATCTCGCGTTGACGCTGCAGAGCGGGTCTGAGGTCCAAGTGAGCCGGCTGCACTATGACAAAGTCAATGGCGCAGCCGATGCCATCTTCCTCAAGCTGCGCCGCGGCACGCTCAAGATCAATGAGATACTGCATCGCGACGTCTCGCCGGTCCACGTAGCGACGGCACAGGCGACCTTTGTGCCCACGGGCACGACCTTCTCGGTGAGCGCCAAGGCCGATTCGACCGATCTTTCGGTCGCCAAGGGCAGCGTCGCGGTCCACATGCCGGGGCGGACCTTCAGCGTCCTAGCCGGACACGGCGTCCACATATCCCAAGACGAGGTCGTCAAAGACATCGTCCTCGGCAAGCACGCGAAGGCGCACGTCAAGTAGGACGTCGCGTCTTCTCAAGAACACAAAGGAGGCCGGCCGAAAGCGCGGCCTCTTGTGTTTCTAGACGCGCGGCGTCGCACCGCGCACGAGCCGGGTTCCAGACAGCCGTTCGTGCGGCCACCAGCCGATGAGCATCGCCACGATCGTGGGGACGACCGTCGCTAGCGTGACGAACCCCACGGCGTAGCGCCACAGCGCGCGCAATGGGCCGACGGTGATGCGATCCTTTCGCACGACCCGCAGATCGAACACCAGCATGCCGCACGTGCGGCCGACGATGGCTACCATGATCGCGCTATAGAGCATCAAGGCGACCAGCCAAACGAACCCAAGCAACGGCGTGCTATCGTTGATGAGGAGCGACTTGTGCGTCGCGAGCCAATGCGTGACCTGGTCGGCGTCAGGCTGTTTGGCTAGCTCGTTGACGGTCGCGATATCCGGCGACGTCAACGACGCGATAAACTTGCCGGATGCGACGATCGTCCCCACGACGATGGTGTCGACGATGAAGGACAAGGACCGCAAGTACAAACTGGCGTTGGTCTGGGCGACGACGTCGGCGGGCGGGGGGAGCCGGTGCTGCCGGGAGGACATCTCCGCCTCCCAATACGCATGGCTTGGGCTTGCGGCGAAGCGCTCGAGCTCCTTCAGCCGATTGACCGCATACGGCATCTCGCTAAGCCACTCGCCCATGGCGAGGGATGGATCCGTCTGGATGGCGCGCCGCTGATCGATGAATGCGCGCAGATCGACCTGCCCCTTGAGGGCCCGAAAGGTCGTCGCGTAGATCCCCCGCACCGCCGAGTCGGCCGAGCGGCAGCAGAGCAAACCGATGCGATCGGCGGTGTACTCCGTGCGGCGCAGCCACGCCCCGAACACGAGCGCGATGAATGGGTTGTCGCGACCGGAGGCCGAGAAGAGCGAACTGATACGCGTGTGTCCGGCGGCGATGTGGCCAAGCTCGCGACCGATCAGAAACTCAAGCTCGTCTTCGTCGAAATGCCGTAGCCACTCGCTCGATATCACGATCGAGTACGGCTCGCCCAGGCCCATCGCGGTGATGGGGACGATGACGTCCTCGCGCAGGAAGACGTTGGGCACGCGCACGCCGAGAACGCCGGCGCAACGACGCACGACCGCGAAAAGCTCCGGGAATTGCTGCTCGTGCACGCGCACGCTGGTGCCCAGCAGCCCGCCACGCGCCAAGGTCACATACACCATCGCGGCGACGGTCAAAAGGCCGATCTCCGACAAGCGAAAGGGCGAGTGAATGAAGGCGCCGACCACGCCCACCGTCAGTGGCGCCATGAGCACATCGACCCACAACCAGGTAGACTCGCCGGGAAATCGCAGCGAATGCGGCGGCGCGAACAGGTCGGCGCCCGGTCGCGCGTGACGTCGAGTCACGTCACCAACCCGCGGCCATGCCGTCACCGCGCGGGTCAGCCCCGCCCGTCAACATGCCCGCCGCATGGTCGACGACGATCGCGCCGGCGTGTCCCATCGACTCTTCCCAATCGCCCAGCACGCGGACGTCATGGCCGCGCGCGCGCAGTCCGGCGATGCAGGCATTGCCTATGCGCGCCTCGACATGGACGCGCGACGGTTCATCGGCGGCGTCGCGTCCCCAGCGCCAACGAGGCGCCTCGATGGCGTGCTGCGGATCCGCGCCGTCACGCGCGATGCGCGTCGAGATCTGCAAGGCGATCTGAGGTTGGGCTTCTCCACCCATCGAACCGTAGACGAGCCAAGGCTTGCCGTCGCGCGCCAGCATGCACGGCATGAGCGTGTGAAAGGGCCGGCGTCGCGGCACCAGCGAACGCAGCTCGCCGTGCGACAGTTCAAATGCCGTGCCGCGGTTGTGCAGCGGGATGCCCAGCTCGGGCACCACGACGCCCGCGCCGAAACTGAGGAATAGTGATTGTATGAAGGATGCCGCGTTGCCGGCGCGATCGACGCACGCGAAATATGCGGTATCGCCCCTGTCTGCGCGCGCGACCGGTTCTTGCATCGCGGCATTGGGATCGATGCGGCCGGCTTGCTCGCGCGCGTGCGTCATCTCGAGCATCTGCTCCCACCCGGTGGCCACCTCGGGGTCGCCAACGCACGCGTCGCGATCCGCATACGCCAGGCGGATGGCCTCGACCGCGGCATGGACTCCGCCGGCAGTCGCGGGTGACGTCTCGCCCGACGTTTCGAAGATCTGCTGCGCCACGAGCAGCGCCATCCCTTGCGAGTTCGGTGGAACCGTCAGCGAGTCTGACCCGAAGAATCTGCCGCTTATGGGCGCCGTGAAAAAACCTCGATGCGCGGCCAAGTCCGCCGCTCGTAAGGGGCTGCCGACGCGTTCGCAGTAGCGCGCGATGTGGCCCGCACCTTCGCCCTCGTAAAACCACGCGCGCCCGTGCTCTGCGATCGACGCGAGCGTATTCGCAAGCCGGTCGTTGACGAACCGCTCTCCCACCGCGCGTGGACCGTGCTCGACGAACAGGGAGCGCGCGCCCTCGTCGGATGCGAGCACATCGTGCAGCCGGTGGACCGCACCCGCAAAGCTGCGCGCGGCCGGCGCGCCATCGCGGGCGTAGGCGAGCGCCGGCGCCACGATGCGATGCATGTCGAGCGACCCAAAGCGATCGTGCAGCGCGAACCAGGCGTCGATGGCTCCGGGCACGGTCACAACGGCATCGCCGCCGCGCTCCGGTATGCGCCGCAGGCCGCGCTCGCGATAGCGCTCGGGCGTCGCCAGCTGCGCAGCCGCACCCGATCCATTGTAACTCGAGACCGTGCCGCTGCGTGCATCGTAGTAAAGGAAGAACACGTCGCCGCCGATGCCCGTCATGTGCGGATATAGGACTGCCAGCGCCGCGGCCACGCCGATGATCGCATCAGCCGCGTTACCGCCATCTTGGAGAATTCCAAGACCGCACTGGGCGGCCAGCGCGTGAGGCGCGGTGACCATCCCTTGGCACGCCCGGGCGGCCGGGCGCATACCGTCAGGTTCGAACATCAAAGCCGTGCCGCCGTGCACATCATCTCATGCACGACCCGGAACGATGATCGACGACAGTGCCGGACCGTGCCGCCTCTTCGTCGAACGCCGTGCCGGCGATCCGCAGGAACTCTTCAAGGCTGACGATCCGCTCGGTGCGCACGAAGGCATGGTGACGGGCGACGACCGCTGCCGTGACGTCATCCACGCTCCTCGCTGCGAACGTCACGGGCCAACCTGGGTAGACGAACCCTGCCCCAAGCGCAAGCGCGCGCAAAGCGATCGGCGCTGCTATGGCAAGCGGCGCATCGGCCACCTCAAGCGGCATGACGTCGATGACCGCTCCTTCGTGAGGCACGACCGGGCGGCAACGCGCGAATCCACCCGACCATCGCTCGACCTCATACAGATGCATGCTCGCATCCTGCCAGGCCTCGAGCAGCGCCCGCCACTGCTGCGTCACGATCGGACCTCGTTCGGCCAGGTATTCTTGGATCGCGCTGCGGGCGCCGACGCGATGATCGAAGATCAGGTAGTCGAGCAGCCGTGCTCCCCGCAATTTGTCCAGTGGCGGACGCCAGAACGGAAACCGCTGTGCGGCGATCTCTTCCGGCGAACCACCGGCGCGCAGCGCGGCGTAGCGCCCCAGCTCACGCAACAACGGAAGCCCGTGGGCCGTCAACTCGCGTGCGAATTCATCCCGCCAGACCTCCTTGTCCAAGCAGCAGCGTTTGTATTTCTGACCGCTGCCGCACGGACAGGGGTCGTTTCGTCCGGGCTTGCCCATGTGGTCTGGCTTCCACCCGCGGCGCATCCTTTTCCCGCCGCGCTTTTCCGATAATCATGATGGTGAACATGGCAGCGTTGTTCTCCATCCTCATCGCGCTGGCGACAGCCTCCCCTTCGTTCTCGTTGGCGCTACGTTTGCACGCCGGCGAGCGGCTGGTGGAGCATCGCTTCGAAAACGATCGTGTGGATTGGAAGCTGCCACACAAACGCATGGAACATTTTCAAAAAGCTGGCGTCATCATCAACGAAGAGGTCCACCTGACCAGCGTCACCCGCGTCGTCGTCGACTCGGTCGAAGGCGGCATCGCAAAGATATCCGGTGATGTCGCATTGACCTCATTCGATGTTCCACGCAACGTGACGACGGCGGTCAACAGATCGTTCGTGACCGGTCTGCGCTCGGACAACGTGCCGCAGGTGGGCGGTCCGCTTGACGTTCAGGACGCGGCGATGACGGCGTTGCCGGTCAAGCCGCTGCACCTCGGGCAGCGTTGGCAGACCAGATCGCGGGTGATGACGACGCTTGGCAGCGGTGACGCGGTTTTCGACCACCAGATCGTGTCGTTCGAGAACGGGCTTGTGCGCATCACGGTGAGCGGCAAAGGCGCGATCACCGGCAGCGAGTATCACCTGCCCAAATTGCTTCCCGGGAGCATCGAGCTGCATGGCGACGCGTGGTACGACCCAGGATCCGGGCTCATCACACAGGAGAGCTACGCGGAGCACAACCGGTTGCTCAAGCCGGCCGAAGGCGAGCAGATCGGCTTCGACGAGATGCTCAGCGTGGATGTCAGCACGCGTAAGCTCTAAGACGGGCCGGCCAGGAACACCCTGAGGTTTCGAAACCAGAGGGAACCCTGCTCGCGCGCATCCTTCGAACGCTCGACCACGTATAGCCGCGTCCAGACGATCGGCCACGCGGCCTGCGGCGGAATGGCGACGCGGATGGTCTTCCAACCCTGCCAATCGACATGGCGAGCGATCGTGAGACTTTCGCTATTGCCATCCGCATTCGTGTATCCGCCGCGCAGCCACTCGCCGTTTTTGTCACCGAAGACGTCGATAGCCAGCGCAAGCGGCGCGCCAGGCAATGCCAGACTGGTCTGCGCATATGCTGCGCGAGTTGAACCTCCGGATGAGAAATCGTATGCGAGACGCAGCGCCGCCGAGCCGTCGGGCGCCGCGGTGCTATCCACACCGCCAGGAAGGCCGGCCGGCCGAGCGCCATAGTGCCACGCGCTCGGAAGCGGTGCCCGCTTTGGGCACGGACGCGAGCACGACCGGATGATCGCCCGACAGAATCGTCGTGGTCGCAGACGTTCCACCGGCTTGCGCCGTGACGACGTTGCGCGCGGGGATCGCAGCCGCGACGAACGTGCCGTCTGCTGCCACCCGGCCGCCGCCGCTCTGTACGCTCCACCGGACCGCCGAATCATCGACCGCGACCGGTTGTCCGTCGCGCGTGAACGCGCGGGCGTAGAGCTGCGTCTTGGCGCCCGCCGCCACGGCAAGCCGCCGGCACGACGATGCGAAGATCGTCGACCGCCGGCACCACGCGGACTGCCGCGCTCGCGTTCGTTCCCGACACGGTTGCGCTCACCCCGACCGTTCCTGGTCGCAAGGCTGTCAAGATGCCAGCGCCATCGATGCTCGCAATCGCGGCGGGATCGGTTCGGAACACCACATCTTGCGCTCGCAACGTCAACGGCTGCAGGTTTGCGTCGGCAGCTCGGACCGCGATAGCCAGCTTGCTGCCGACGAGCACTTGCTCCGCTGGGCGCCTTGAGCACGACGCTTGTGACCGGTCCTGGCGTCGCGGCGTTGAGCACGAGCAATCCGTCCGCGATCGAGCGCTCCCGGCCATCGGATGGGGTGTTCGCGACCGAGGTCGTGAGATCGCCCACGTGCCGCACGACCATCTCGCTCGAGCCGCCGCTATCGAATGCCATGGCGCTGTTCGCCCCAAGCGCGAGGAACAGCGCACCGAACTGTGGGCGCGTGAGCCCGATCGAGGTGGCGGGCGCTCGCCCATCGACGACGACGAGCCACAGCGTGTTGCCGTCGGCTGAAAGCCCGGCTCCGGTCACCGGGTTACGGACGTTGGTCTCTTCGGGCGCTGGCGGCGCAGGATCCGTGACCGGCTGACCGCCGCTCACGAGCAAGCGGGCCGCCACCCACCGCGAGCCTCATCCCATCGGCGGGCGGCTCGGCTTGCGCTGTCAGCGTGACCGTGTCGCCGGTGTGAAAATCAGTGATGAGCGACTGCGCGTCCGCGCCGTGTGCCGCAACCGCGAGTTGGCCGGGCGCAAGACTGAGCAGCTGATTGAGGTCGGCAGCGCTGCTTGCGATGCGGTATTGCCCGGGATGGCCCAGCGGGCATCAGGACGAGCTCAGTCGCGCCGGCTGCGACATCTGTCCCCAACTCGGGCGTCAGCAGCGCCAGGTTGACCGAGGCGACCAATCGTTGACGAGGGTGATGTCGCGGGCGGCGCCGGCGGAGGAGGCCATATGGGCGCGCCAGCTGACGGGACCCATCTGGACATGGTTGTCAGCGTCAAGGACGAACGCCGCAGCACCATCGGGCTGGTGGAGGACGCGCTGATCGATAGCGACGATGTTAAGCGGGCTCCCCGACTCGTTGATGTCGAAGTAATCGGCGTTGATGCCGAGCTCGGCGCCGCTCCTGTCGGCCATGGCGCTGAGGCGCTCGCCGTTACCGATGACCACGCCTTTGTGGGTCGTCACCGCAAGCATGGCATAGGGATTGCGCAGATCGATCGTGGCGATCGAGACCTGCAGGGGGCCCGCATCGGTCGCAAGCATCCAGTGCTGGTATGACACGCCCGGACCTAGCGGTTCAGACGCGACCGCCGCATTCGAAATCCTCGGCCAGCCTGCGGGCTGCGCGAACGCCTGACCCGATGGCGAAGGCGTGGCGATGGTCTGGGCACGAGCCTCCAAGCCGGTCGTCCACGCGATCGACAGGATCATTGCAAAGGCGGTGAGATGCGCGAAGACGCGGAATGACACGGCGCCCGTGTTTCTGGAGGGACGTCGCCTTTGCCTTACGTCGCATGTGATTTTTCTCGTCGTCTAGGCGCATCGGTCGCGCTCATCGCATTGCTCGGCCTCGCGGCGGCTTCACCGTCACCGCCGGCTGACCAGATCCGCATCGCGTGGCGCGCGCCGGCGAAGGGGGCTCAACTTGTCGGCTTGTCGACCGTCCAAGACAACGCGACCTTTCCCATGCCTGGATGGCTCCGCACGGCTGCTGGACATCGGGCCGACCCGGTCTACGTCGTCGAGGACCGGACCCGGACGTACACCGCTCCCCAAGGTGCGGCAACCGTCTACGTTGACGACGCCTTCGCGCGCCATCATGGGGGCCCGAACAACACGGACACGACCGTCAAGCGCCGCTCGCGCAAGCAGATCGTGCCGTTCGACGCGAGTGGCCGCTATGGTTACGAACCCTTCTTGTGCAAGGACGAGCCCGCGCTCAACGACGCCAATCCCAATCCGACTGCGTTCACGGCGTGCTCCGGCACCGGCGGACCCAGCGACGAGCGTTTCGAGGATCCGGGCGATGCGGCGCTGGCTGAGTTCCCTGCAGGCACGATCGAGATCGGGCAGTCTTGGACCTTCTCTCGCCAGGTCGCCGTCGGTCGCGAGCAGGGCTCCGGCACGATGGACTACGTCGACACATTGCAGCGGGTCGACGAACGCGGCCGGCAGCGCGTGGCGGTCATCGACGTGTCAGCGACCGGTCGCATCACGCCGCCGGCCGACGTGCAGGCGCGCGGATTTCACACCGCCACGATGACCTTCGGCGGGACCGCGGAGTTCGATCTGGATCAAGGCACGCCCGGTGTCCAGCACTACACGGGGCGCATCGAGTGGCACACGAGCCTGATGGGGGTGAGCGTCGGCGAGATACTCGAGGAGATCTATGACGGCAAGCCGTGGACGCCGGGCCAAGCGAGACCATGAGCGTCTTGCTGCCGCAGCTTGTGGCCGAGCCTTCCCTTAATCGCTCGGTCGCCGACGCCACGGCGCTGATCGAACCACACGTCCGCTCGGCATCGGCGTTTGTCTGCGACGTCCAGAGCATGGGCTATGGGGCATGGCAAGCCGACGCGGACATCTATCCCGCCAGCGTCATCAAAGTGCCGATCATGGCCGAGGTATTCCACCAATATGAGACCGGAGCGCTCGATCCTAACGACCGTGTCGTCGTGACCGCTAACAACCAGACGACGACCGACCAGCCGACACCGTTCGCGACGGGATACGTCGCCACCGTGGAGCAGCTGGTCGAGCTCATGATCACGCATTCGGATAACGTCGCGACGAATCAACTCATGGATGTCGTGCTGCGCGAGTGCGTCACCGATTTCATGCGACGATGCGGCTTGAGAACTTTTCTGCTCGGCCGCAAGCTCTCAGGCTCCGAGCCTTTGATCGACGATCCCGAGATGGTGGGGCGCAATCGCTTGCCGGCCGAGGAGATCGCGCTGCTGCTGGCGCTCATCGCGACAGACGCGATCCCCGGCGCCGCACACCAGCGCGAGATCCTGCTGCGCTGCATCGATGCGGAAAAGCTCGTGCCCGGCTTGCGACCGGGAGACCGGTTCATGCACAAGACCGGCGAGACGTCGACCGTCAGCCACGATGCCGGCATTCTCTCGACCGCGGACGGGAAGAACTACGTCGTCGTGCTCTACTGCTCGGTTGAGGCCGCGCCGGACGGATCAGAAGCACGTCAACCCCGTCATGACGCTGTGGATGCACAGCCTGCGCGCCGCCATATGAACGCGGAGCCGTTATGACCAGCATCGATCTTAGCGGCAAGACGATCCTCGTCACCGGCGGCTCAAGCGGCATCGGCGCCGCCGCAGTGCGCGTCATGCGTCGCGCGGGCGCGAGCATCTTCTTCACCTATTTGAAGAACGAGTCTCGGGCTGCGGCGTTGGCGCGCGAGCTAGGCGAGCGGGTGGCATATCAATACTGCGACGTGGCAGACCACGACAGCCTTCCCGGCCTCGTCGAGGCCTGCGTGGGCGCTTTCGGTCGTATCGACGTGCTCGTCAACAACGCCGCTATCTTCGCCGAGAACCCATTCGTCGGCCAGGACTACGGCGCGTGGCGCCGCGGCTGGCAGCACACCTTCGACGTCAACATCTTCGGCGCTGCGCATCTCGCATGGCTCGTCATGCACCAGATGCGCCGCCAAGGCGGCGGCGGTCGCGTGATCAACGTCGCATCGCGCGCCGGGCATCGCGGCGAGCTGAGCTTCGCGGACTATGGCGCGAGCAAAGCCGCGCTCATCAACCTCACGAAATCGATAGCGCGCTCGTGCGCAGCGGACGGCATCGTGGCAATGGCGGTCGCACCGGGCTTCATCGAAACCGAGATGGCGGCGCCGGATCTGGCGACGCAGCGCGCGCGGATCGAGGCTGAGATCCCGCTGGGCTATGTGGGCAGCGCGGATGACGTGGCGCACATCATCGCCTTTCTCGCCTCGCCCCTCGCGACATACGCCAACGGTGCGACAATAGACGTCAACGGCGGCTCGTACGTCCGCTAGAGAACCCATGAAGAGGCGCGTGCACGGCGCGTGACACAGCGGCTCCAGCCAGGGCGCTGCTTTGCGCGCGCGGAAAGCCACGGACGATGCAGCAGACCCTCGTCCAAGTCGTCCTTCCCGAGATGGGAGAGTCGGTCAGCGAAGGCTCGGTGACGAGCTGGCGCAAGAAACCCGGCGACTTCGTCGCGGCAGGCGAGGCGATCGTCGACGTGACGACCGACAAAGTCGACGTCGAAGTGCCGTCGCCTGCGGCGGGCCGAGTGACCAGGGTGCTCGTCGAGGAGGGCAAGACGGTCAAGGTCGGCGCACCGCTGGCCGAGATCGATACCGCCGCCGGCGACGATGGCGCGCAAAAAGACGCTTCCAAGACCGAGTCCGCCCCTGCGCCTATAGCTACCGCCACAGCGGTGCATGAGACAACGCCGCAGGCCACGGCGCCGCAGGCGCCCTCGCCGCAGCCGCCAGCGCAAGCACAAACCGCCCATCCCGTGACGCCGCCGGCCGGCGGGGATACCTCCTCTGCGCAAGCGTCGAGTTCGGTTGACGCGTCACCGCTTGCCCGCCGGATGGCTGCCATCCGCGGCGCTGACCTCGCGGGCGTTCAACCGGCGTTTGCGGACCAGCCGATCCGACGGGCTGATGTCGCGCGCTCCCTCGAGTCGCCCGCAGCCCCGTCGAGTGCAGGTTCGGCAGCTTCCCAGAAACCTGGTCCTGATGCTGGTCCCGCCGACGGCAAAGTCACGCCGCTGCGAGGTGCCGCTGCGTCCCTCGCGGACCACATGGAGCGCAGTCTCTCGATCCCCACGGCCACAAGTTTTCGCACGCTGGCCGTCGACGTGCTCGATGCGCGCCGTCGCGAACTCAACGCCGCCCTACGGTCGGCGGGCCGTTCGGAGAAGATCTCGTTCACCCACATCTTGGCGTACGCCATCGCCCAGGCGACGCTGGCCGTCCCTGCCATCACGACAAGCTTTAGGCGCGGCGGCAACGGTCCCGAGCGCGTCGAGCGCGGCACGCATCTCGGCCTGGCCGTCGACGTCAAACGGCCCGACGGCTCGCGCATGCTCGTCGTCCCCGTTGTCCGCGACGCCGTGTCTTTGGATTTCGCCGCCTTCCACCGCGCCTACGAGGCGCTGGTGGAAAAGGCTCGTAGCGGCACGCTCGGCCCCGCGGAGATGACTGGCGCGACGCTGACCTTGACCAACCCAGGCGGCATCGGCACGGTCGCCTCCGTGCCGCGGCTCATGGTCGGGCAAGGCGCGATCATCGCGGCAGGGGCGATCGACTATCCACCGGGCTTGGCGGCATGCCGGAAGCAACGTTGCGCAGTCTTGGGGTCGCGAAGGTGATGACGCTGACGAGCACCTACGACCATCGCATCATCCAGGGCGCGCAGTCAGGCGAGTTCTTGCGACGGATCGATCAGCTGCTCTCCGGCGCCGACGGCTTCTACGAATCGATCTTCTCGTCGCTCGGCGCCGGCTCGCCGCCGGCCGTCTTCGTCAAACCTGCGCCCGCGGCGCCGTCGGTCATCGCCGAGGTAGGCGCAGGCGAGGTGGCGCGCGCGGCGGCTGCGGGCATGGGCCTGGTCATGCGCTATCGCACCCATGGCGTCAACGCCGCGCATCTCGACCCTCGAGCGACGCCACGCCCTTCGATACGGCGCTTGACCCGGCCAGCTTGGGACTCGACCACTCCATCATGGAGAAAGTTCCGGCGTCGGTGCTGCGCGTGTACGCCCCGGGAGAGACCCTTGCCGACGTCTTGAACCGGCTGCGCGACACGTACTGCTCGACGATCGCCTACGAGGTCGAGCACATCAGCAATCACGAGCAGCGCTCCTGGCTGCGGCAGCAGATCGAATCGGGTGCGCACCGCAAGCCGCTTTCGCGCGAACGCAAGCTCGAGCTGCTCGAGCGGCTCACGCGGGTCGAATCGTTCGAACGCTACCTACGCAAGGCGTTCTTGGGTCAGAAGACGTTCTCGATCGAAGGCCTCGACGCGATGGTGCCCATGCTCGAAGAGATGCTGCACGTGCTGGCCGACGAGGGGACGGCCGAAGTCCGCCTAGGCATGGCACACCGAGGACGGCTCGCGGTCATCACGCACGTGGTCGACCGCCCGTATGAGGAGGTGCTGCTCGAGTTCGAGCAGGCGCAAGAGCGGGGTTTGGTGCACCGCGAAGGCGACGTGACGGGCGACGTCAAGTATCACCAGGGAGCCTCCGGCACGTACGAGACGGAGAACGGCAAGAAGATCCGCGTCGTGCTCGCCAACAATCCCAGTCACCTAGAAGCGGTGGATCCGGTCGTCGAAGGCCAGACCCGCGCCGTGCAGACCGACCGCCGTGAGAACATCGCCAAGCTCGACATCTCTCGCGCCGCTGCCATTCTCATCCACGGCGATGCGGCGTTCGTCGGCCAAGGCGTCGTGGCTGAGGTCTTCAACATGCAAGGCCTTGCCGGCTACACGACCGGCGGCACGCTGCACCTCATCGCCAACAATCAGATCGGCTTCACGACGTTGCCGCGCGATGGCAGATCGACGCGCTACGCGAGCGATCCCGCCAAGGGCTTCGACGTCCCCATCATCCACGTCAATGCCGACGATCTCGAGGCGACCATCGCAGCCGTGCATCTGGCGGTTGCATACCGGCGGCGTTTCCATCGCGATGCGGTCATCGATCTCATCGGCTATCGCCGCTTCGGTCACAACGAAGCGGATGAACCAGCCTACACCCAGCCGGACATGTACGAGCGCATAGCGGCGCATCCGACGGCGCTGGCGATCTTCGCTCGCAGGCTCGTCGAAGAGGGCACGCTGAGCGAGGCCGACATCAAGGCTAGCGCCCAGCGCGCACAACAGCGCGTGGCCGAGGCGCATGCGGCCGTGAAGGCGCGCACCAAAAACGGCCCTTCCAAGGAGCCCAAGACCAAGCCCGCCGACCCGGTCAACGGCGCGGCGGTGCAGACGGCCGTACCCGCGGACCTGCTGCGCCGGCTGGATCTCGAACTGCTGCGTGTGCCGGCCGACTTCACCGTGCACCCGAAGCTCGCTCGTCAGCTCGAGCGGCGCAAAGACGCGCTTGGCCCAGAAGGCGAAGTCGACTGGGGCTTAGGCGAGGCGCTCGCCTTCGCCAGCCTCGTGCGCGACGGCATTCCCATCCGCGTGACCGGCCAAGACACCGAGCGCGGCACGTTCAGCCACCGGCACCTGGTGTTGCACGACGCGACGACGGGAGCTCGCCTACACGCCGATGCAGCACCTCACCGATGCCGCGGCCTCGTTTGAGATCTACAACAGCCCGCTGTCCGAATACGCCGTCATGGGCTTTGAGTACGGCTATAGCGCCGAGGCGCCGGATGCGCTCGTGCTCTGGGAAGCGCAGTTCGGTGATTTCAGCAATGGCGGACAGATCATCATCGATCAGTTCATCGCCGCAGGCAGAGCGAAATGGCAACAGACCTCGCGCCTGACCCTGCTCCTGCCGCATGCCTATGAGGGCGCCGGCCCCGAGCACTCAAGCGCACGGCTGGAGCGCTACTTGCAATTGGCCGCCGAGGGCAATTTCCGCATCGCCAATCCGACGACGCCGGCGCAATACTTCCACCTGCTGCGCGATCAGGCGAAGAACCCCAGGCCGCGTCCGCTGGTCATCATGACCCCCAAGAGCCTGTTGCGGCTCAAGGCCGCGAGCTCCAAGGTAGACGATCTGGCGCAAGGTGGTTTTGCACCCTTGCTCGACGATCCACTCGTCCGCGACCGCAACGCCATCAGGCGAGTGGCGCTGTGCAGCGGCAAGATCTACTACGACCTGGTGGCGCATCCGCAGCGTGCGGCTATCACCGACCTTGCCATCGCGCGGGTCGAGATGCTGGAGCCGTTCCCGTTCGATGAGGTCCTGGCACTCGTGGCGTCATATCCGAACGTCAAGCAGGTCACGTGGGTGCAAGAAGAACCTAAGAACATGGGCGCGCGCGCCTTCGTCTCGCGGCGGATCCGCGAGAAGCTCACGCCGCGCGGCATCATCTTCGATTACATCGGTCGGCCTGACCGCGCCAGCCCGAGCGAAGGCTATCCCGGCGCCCATGCCGCGGAACAAGATCGCATCCTCAGCGACGTTCTCGAGATCCAACCTAAAGGTCGCTCGTGACCCAACGCGTCGTGGTGCTCGGAGGCGGCCCGGCCGGCGATGTCGCCGCGCTGCGCGCCGCTCAGCTCGGCGCGCGCGTCACGCTGATCGAGCGCGCCCATGTTGGCGGCACATGTCTCAACTGGGGCTGCATCCCGACCAAATCCTTGCTCGCCGGCGCCGATCTGCTCCGTCGCATGCGCCACGCCGCCGATTTCGGCATCGAGATCGGCGAGCCGAAGATCAATTTCACGCGCATGATGGAACGCAAAGAAGAGATCGTCCTCAAACAGCGCAGCGGCGTCGAGGCGGCCGTCAAACGAAAGAAGGTCGAGCTGGTGCGCGGCCAGGGAGCGGTCGACGTCGACGCCGTGGTCGTCGATGGGAAGCGTCACCCGTTCGACGTGCTCATCGTGGCCGTCGGCACCGAACCGTCCGAGCTTCCGGGCATCGATATGAACCACCCCAACGTGCTCACCTCGAACGGCGTTTTGCGCCTGAGCGAGTTGCCGCGCAGCATCATCGTCCTAGGCGGAGGCGTCATCGGTTCGGAGTATGCCAGTCTGTTCGCTGCGCTCGGCACGAAGGTCACCATCGTCGAGATGATGCCGCGTATCCTCATGCCGCTTGACGACCGCGCGGCGGCATATTTCCAAAAGTTTCTCGAGAAAGATGGCGTGGTCATCATGGCCGGACGCAAGCTCGATGCCGTTGTCGACTACGGCAAGGGTCAAGGCCAGCTCACCGCCAGGCTGGACGACGGCACGTTGCTCTACGCGGACAAGCTCTTGATCTCGATCGGTCGCACGCCGCAAACGCGCGGCATAGGCTTGGAGCAAGCCGGCGTCACGATCGACCAACGCGGCTTCGTCGTGGTCGACGACTATCTGCGCACCGCCAATGCGAAGATCTACGCGGCCGGCGATTGTTCGGGCGGATTGCAGCTGGCCCACAAGGCATCCGCCGAAGGACATCGCGCAGCTGAGAACGCGCTTGGGCACCACCCGCAGCCGATGGATTGGACCGTCATTCCCAGTTGCATCTACACGCACCCCGAGATCGCGATGGTGGGCCTGCACGCCGATGCCGCCAAGGCTGCTGGATACGAGGTCAAAACAGGTCAGGCGCGATTCGTCGGATCCGGCAAGGCGCTGGGCGAAGGAGCGGCTGACGGCTACGCGCAGATCGTCGCCGACGCCAAGACCGGCCGGATCTTGGGCGCCACTATCATCGGCGTCCATGCGGTCGAGATAATCCACGAGATCGCGGTCGCGATGGCCGATGCCTTGACCATGGACGAGCTTGGCTCGATCATCCATGCGCATCCCACCGTCAGCGAGATGGTCATGGACGCAGCGCAAGCCGGTGAAGGGATCGCTCCTTACTTGTCATGAGCAGATCGGCCGCGTCCAGGCCGGTCAATACGTCGGCGCCATCGCGGGCAAGTATTCGCTTGCTCAATGTCGTACTGCGTCAACCCTCGGTGCGGCTTTCAAGGAGTCCCTCATGCATTGGCGTCCCATCGTTGCGACGCTCCTCGCGAGCGTGGCGCTCGCCTCGTGCACGAGCAAGAAGACCATCACGACCGATCAAGGCACGACGACGGTGGAGACCAACCAGCTTCACCACACGGTGAAGATGTCCAACCGCCAGGGCGTCGCCATCATCGGGCGTGGGGCAGTCGACCCCAAAGCGCTCGGCCTGCCGTTGTATCCGGGTGCGATCGCCGCGAGGACCGGCGCGCTCGTGACCCACACCAAAGAAGGCACCAATCACATCGTCACCCTGAGCACCGATGACCCCTTCGACCGGGTCTACGATTGGTACCGGCAAAAGATGCCGAACGGCTCCGAGCTAGCGCATAACGAGGTCAGCGGGGGTTCGACGGCGGTCTTCGCCATCGGTAAGCTCGGCGACAAAGATCAAAAGAGCGTCGAAATCACTCAGGTGAAGGCGACGACCACGATCCAGCTCACGCACACGCAAGCGCGCACCTAGCGTCAGCCGCGCGTGCCGGCGGGCTTCTTCTCCTCCGCCTGTTTGGCGGACTTCTTCTCAGCGCGCTTCTTGCTGAAGACGACCTCGCCTCCGTGCACATCTGCCACGACGACGTCGCCGGCCACGAAGTCTCCGTTGAGGATGCTCAGCGCCAACGGGTCGATGATCTCTTTTTGGATCGTGCGCTTCAAGGGCCGCGCGCCGTAGACGGGATCGAATCCGCGATTGGCGACGAATTCGCGAGCCGCATCGGTCAGCTCCAGCTCGATGCCGCGTTCCGCAAGCCGCTTGGTGAGGCTGCGTAACTGGATATCGACGATGCGCTTGATGTCCGCCAGCGTGAGGCTTTGGAAGATGATGATCTCGTCGATGCGGTTGAGGAATTCGGGGCGGAACTGCGCGCGAAGCGCCTCCATCACCTGCGAGCGCATGCGTTCTTGGTCCCCGCTCGCCTCCGCGATCGCAGCGGAGCCCACGTTGCTGGTCATGATGAGGACCGAGTTCTTGAAATCGACGGTACGGCCCTGACCATCGGTGAGCCGGCCGTCTTCGAGGATCTGCAGCATGACGTTGAAGACGTCAGGATGCGCCTTTTCGATCTCGTCGAAGAGCACCACCGCATAGGGCCGGCGTCGCACGGCCTCGGTCAGTTGTCCGCCCTCTTCGTAGCCGACGTACCCGGGCGGCGCTCCGATGAGCCGTGCGACGCTGTGCTTTTCCATGTACTCGGACATGTCGATGCGGATCATCGCGCGCTCGTCGTCGAACAGGAACTCAGCCAGCGCCCGGGCGAGCTCGGTCTTCCCCACGCCGGTCGGGCCTAAGAAGATGAACGAGCCCAGCGGACGGTTGGGGTCCTGCAGCCCGGCGCGCGCGCGGCGCACGGCCGCCGAGACCGCGCGCACGGCGTCCTCTTGGCCGACGACGCGCACGTGCAGGCGCTCTTCCATCTTGAGCAGCTTCTGCACTTCGCCTTCGAGCAGTTTGGTCACCGGGATGCGCGTCCATTTGGAGACCACCTCGGCGATGTCGTGCTCGTCGACTTCGTCCTTGAACAGTTTGGTCGCCGCCGACGAACCGGCGCGCTCTTCGATTGCTTGAGCCTTTTTCTCAAGCTCCGGCAGCTCCTGATATTTCAGCTTGGAGATCTCGCCCCAATCAACGTTCGGTTCGTAACCCTGCTCGGCACGTGTGATGCGCTCTTTGAGCGCCTCGATCTGCTCCTTGATCGTGCTGACCTCGCTGACGGCCTTCTTCTCCGCCTCCCATAACGAGCGTAAACGCACGGTCTCCGACTCGAGCTGCGCGAGCTCTTTTTCGATATTGGCCAAACGCTGGCGCGACCCGGCATCGCTCTCCTTTTTGAGCGCCTCGCGCTCGATCTTGAGCTGATTGGCCCGGCGTTCCACTTCGTCGAGCTCCACCGGGCGCGAGTCCATCTCCATGCGGATCTTGGCGGCCGCCTCGTCGACGAGATCGATGGCTTTGTCGGGCAAGAAGCGGTCGGTGATGTAACGGTTGGAGAGAACGGCAGCGGCGACCAGCGCCGAATCCTTGATGCGGACGTGATGGTGCGCCTCGTAGCGTTCCCGCAGGCCGCGTAGGATCGAGATGGTGTCCTCGACGGTGGGCTCTCCCACCACGATGGGTTGGAAGCGCCGCTCGAGCGCGGCGTCCTTTTCGATGTACTTGCGATACTCGTTGAGCGTCGTGGCGCCGATCGTATGGAGCTCGCCTCGGGCCAGCATGGGCTTGAGCAGATTCGAGGCATCCATGGATCCCTCGGCTGCGCCGGCGCCGACGACGGTATGCAGCTCGTCGATGAACAGGACGATCTCACCCTGGCTCTGGCTGATCTCCTTGAGCACGGCTTTCAGGCGGTCTTCGAACTCGCCTCGGTATTTGGCGCCGGCGATGAGCGCGCCCAGGTCGAGCGCGATGATGCGCCGGTCCTTGAGCCCCTCGGGCACGTCGCCGCGCACGATGCGATGGGCTAGACCTTCGACGATGGCGGTCTTGCCGACGCCCGGCTCGCCGATGAGCACCGGGTTGTTCTTCGTGCGCCGCGAGAGCACTTGGACGACGCGGCGGATCTCTTCATCACGCCCGATGACCGGGTCCACCTTGTTCTGGCGTGCGAGGGCGGTCAGGTCGCGACCGTAGCGCTCCAGCGCTTGGTATTTGCCTTCGGGGTTTTGGTCTGTCACCCGTTGGCTTCCGCGCACGGCGCTGAGCGCTTTGAGGATCGCATCGCGCGTGGCGCCGGCCTTGTTGAGCATGGCGGAAGCGTCGGATTTGGTGCGGGTGTCTGCGATGGCGAGCAACAGGTGTTCGGTCGAGATGTACTCGTCCTTGAAATTCAACGCTTCCTGACCGGCGCGCGTCAAGATATCGCGCAAGTCGCGACCTAGGCTCGGGTCGCTCGCGCCGTAGACCTTCGTGCGCTTGGCCAAGGCGTCGGTGAGCTGCTGCGTGAGCGACGAGACGTTGATGCCCAGCTGCTGCAGCACCGTGTCGGGAACGCCCTCCGGGTCCTCTAACAGCGCCAGCAATAGGTGCTCGGCATCTATTTCGCTCGCGCTATGATCGCGCGCGATGCTTTGCGCGCGCACGATGGCCTGTTGGGCTTTTTCGGTGAGTTTGTTGAAATTATCCATGAACTACCGCCCCTGAAGATGCGCTTTGTGACGCGGCTCCATCCGCAGCCTTTTTTGCGCCCTGGTGAGCGCGCCCTGCGGTGCGCAGCCCACTCTTGCCGAGCGCCGGCTCGTGCGTGATACCGCCTGGTGTTCGCGTCCGGTCGGCCGGGTGTTCGCGTTGACACCACGGACGCCACGGAGGTACCATGTGTGCCAATAGCGAGCAGCGGGCGGAGGATTGATGCGAGCCTTTTACCCGGCAGCCTTCCTCTTTTGTATCTGTAGCCTTTTCCTGCGCTGGGCTCCGGCGAGCGCTGAGCCTGGCGTTCCCGCCGCACTAGCCCACACGCTCGCTTTTCGTGGTCGCGTGCTGTACCGGGCACACCGCGCTGAACGGCCGGCAGCCGTCATCGATGGCACGCTCGTCGTGAACGCGGGCTCGTGGGAATTGGAAGAGCGCAGCGCGACCTCACTGTTGCATGTCGCGAACGATCAATCGTGGATCCGCGTGGGCACGCAAACGGCGGTCTTCGACGATCCGTTTCAAGTCGATGCGCTCGCGAACTCATGGGCCGTCGTCCTCGGGGCCAGCGCGCAAGGCGGCTTGTCGCGCGACCCGGGCGGCGCGTCATGGACCACCGGTACGGGCGTGCGCATCTTCCTCGATCCGTCGCAAGACGAGGTGATCGGCGCCAGCGATGCGCGGATATCGGGCAGCGCCTCCTTCGTCTACGGGCAGTGGACGACGCAGGGCGGACTCGCCCTGCCTCAGTCCATCCTACGTCTCCATAGCGGCACAAACGACACCACGGTGATCGTCGACAGCTATCAAGTCCAGTGGGCACCCGATGGGGCCTCAACGGGAAAGGGCGTCGTCAGGGACAGCACCCAGCCACCGCCAGTCCCCACTACGCACGAAGCGGGCGCCCCAGTCACGCCAACGCCCTCGCCGTGGCGGCCCTTCACGGCGCTGTTCGCATTGCTCGCTCTCGCACTGGGCTTCGTAGTGTGGTCGCGGCGAGACGCGCTTGTCGCGGGCCTTTCGCGGCGCCTGGCGGCCGATCCGCGCGCCTGGCGTCGCGAGGGCGTCGATCTTTTCGTATCGCCAGAGGGCATCTTGTATTTCGAGGGACGGCGTTATCGTGTCGGCGCTGAGTTCTTCGCCAGCACCGCCCTCGTGCAGTCTTCGCCGCTCTTCATTCGCGTGAGCGCGCCGAACGTGCCGCGAGCCGTCGTCATGGCGCGCAAGTTCCCGCGCTGGCAAGACATCTCAACCAGAAATGCCACGGCCGGATTCTCGCTTATCGAATCATTGGCGGCGACAGCATTGTTCGCCACGGTCGTCGTCGGGGCGGTCTTCCCGGCTATGATCGTGCTGGCGCGCGCCGATCGCGTCGCCGCGCAGCACGAGACGGCGACCCAGATCGCAGCCAATGCGCTCGCAGACGAGGAAGCCGCGCTCGCCTATGGCACGACGATCAGCGATGGCTCGGCCACGTCCACCGTCGCCGGCATGACGCTGCGCGTGACGGTGGATCCCGCGGGCATGAGCCAGTTGCACGCCATCACCGTCGACGTGAGCGGCGCCGACGGGAGGCCCTTGGCGCGCATGGTCACTTTGGCGGGGCCTCCGGTCCCACCGCCAGGCGCGCCCAGCCCTGGGTCTACCGCTCCGGGGACGACGCGATGAACCGCCTGCGGCACCGGTCGTTCGGGCGCGGTATTGCGCTTGTGACGTCGTTGCTCGCCATCGTCTTGGTCATGGCATTGCTCACGGTCATGGTGCAGGTGGGCACTGCCCGGCTGCGCAGAGCGGATGAGGAGACCCGTGCTTTGCAAGCGCTTGCGGCCGCGGACGCCGGTGCGGGTTGGGTGCGCGCACTGCTCGCCAAGAATTACGGCGAGCTAACCCTGGTCCTCGCCGATCTGGGCAGCGCGCATAGCGTCCGGACCATCTCCATCGACGCGGATACGACCGCTGACGTCCAGGTGAGCCTGCAGCTTCCCGGCGCCGTCAAGCATGCAGACCATCTCGACGTCAACGTACAAGCCAATCCGCAGATCGCCGAGTCCCCGCTGCAGGTCGTCTCCACCGCCACGCTCAGACGCCGAGGCCAGATCGTGGCGACCCGAACCGTGACCACGCTGTTGCGCAGTTTTCACCACGTCGCGCCATATTCCGAGATCGTCGGTGTCATCGACGACGCTGGCCCGACGTCCGTCTACAGCCCTGGCGATGCGGGTGGCCAGCCGGGCGGCATATATTTGACCGATCTTCGGATCCAAGCATCTACGGAGTCCGGCTCCGGACCTCCAGTACCTGCGGATCATTTCCAAAGCGACTCCTGGTCGGACGGAAACGCAGGATCGACCGGTCTGTTGCCATGAGCCGGCGCGGCGTTTCCTCCGTCGAGTTGATGGTCGTCGTGGCGGTGATCGCCGCGCTGCTGTGCGGCTTCGGCGTGCCGGCATATCGCAACTACAGCGCCTCTCGCGCGCCGCTCGACGCAGCGACCGCGCTGGCTGAAGATCTTTCGCTGCTCGCGCGAACCGCACAGAACGGCAAGCTCAACGAAGGCGCGTCCTTGATCATCATCTCAGCCGATCCCCTGCACTATCGAGGTTACCGTGGCCGGCCCACGAGCATCGATCCGAATTCCACGCTGGGCGCTTTGGTGGTTGAGCGCAGCTTCCAGGGCGTGATGCTGACGAGCGGAGCTATCGGCCCCACCACGCCGTTGCTTTTCGCGAGCAACGGCAGCGCGCAATACCTGAGCTATGGCGCCGTCGCCGACCAGCACGCCACCGTTGAATTCTCGCTCAGCCGCGGGACCGGCGACAAGGCGGCGCGCGTCGACGTGGACCTTTTCACCGGCGCGGTGACGATGCCCTAAGCGAGTCTTGCCGATACTCCTATAAGGAGGGGAGGCTCGTCATGTTAAGGATCATCATACTCGCCGCGCTCGCCTACTTCGCATTTCGCTATTATGGTTGGATCGGCGCGGCGGGCGTCATCGGCGTCTACGTGCTGCTGCTCGTGATCCTGGGCGCGATCAACGCGAACAGGACTCGACAAGCCGCCCGCCAGCTGGTCGATCGCAAGCTCTCAGCCGCGGAGAAGACCCATCTCGCGGCGACGCAAGAACATCAACAGAAGATGGTCGAGCACAAGGCCCAGTTCGATCCCGAGCTGCGCAAAACGCGCGGCCACTAAGACCGCGCGCTATACTCGCGTCATTCCTGGAACTTGTCGGGACCAGGATCCGCGCCCGTCGCCGCGACGCTGAGACGCTGCAGGTAGTGTTCCCAGCCGTGGGCGTGCGACTCGGCGGACTCGGGGGTCGGCAGGTCGCGGTGCACGAGCTTGACGATGGTCCCGGCGCCATCCGGCGTGAGCGTGATCTCGACGGTGCTCGACCCTGGTTTTGTGATCGCATCGTCACCTTCCCAACCCCACGTGAGCACGACGCGGCTAGGCGCCTTCACCTCGACATACTTCCCTGCGGCGACGTCTTCTTTGTTCATCTCTAGGCGGAAGGCTTCGCCCGGCCGCGGGTCCCAGCGGCCGCCGATGCTTATCCAACGCCGAAGTTTTGCTTCGTCTACGAGGTATGAGAAAACCGTCTCAGGCGCGGCGTTGACCTTTATTTCGCGTTCGACGACTTTGCTGTCGACTGATGGCATGGCGGCGTGAGCTCCTCTCTTCTTTTTCAGCGGCGTGTTTCAAGCGGCGCAGGCGCGCCTCCCAGAACGCATCCAGGAAGGAACGCAACTCCGCCAAACCCTCTGGACGGGCCTGGTAGAGCCGCCGCGTGCCGTCGCGGCGCTCGTTCACAAGGCCGGCCTCCTTGAGCACGGTGAGGTGCTGCGATATCGCCGGCCGAGTGACGTCGAAATGCGAGGCGATCTCGCCCGCGGAGAGCTCGCCTGCGGCGACGAGGGTCAGGATCTCGCGGCGGCGCGGCAGCGCCAGCGCGCGGACGGCTGCGTCCATGGGACAAGTTTAGCCTATACTTACGTAAGTGTCAACTAACTAAAACGCTGCGCGCCTCATCGGCGACTCGGGCCAGCGAACCGTCCTCAAAGGGCGAGCGCAACCCGGCCGATCGGATCAGATCCCGGAACGGAGCTTCTCCACCACGGCCGCACAGCGCCACGTAATCCGCAACCGCCCGCGGATAGTCGTCGCGCGAACGCACCCAGAACTGCAACGCGCAGCACAGCGCCAACGTGTAGTCGATGTAATAGAACGGCGCTTGATAGACGTGCTGCTTGGCCTGCCACAGCGTGCCTTGCGACCAATAGGCGAGATCGCCGTAGCGTCGCCAGGGAAGGTACGTCGCCTCCATCTGCTGCCACATGCGATTGCGCTCGGCGGGCGACGCCTCGGGACTCGCATACACCAAGTGCTGGAAATGATCGATGGCGACGCCGTACGGCAAGAACAGTATCGCCTCTTCGAGCTGCTGTCGCCGGTAGCGTGCCGCATCTGAGCCAAAGAACCGCTCCATGAACGGCGCCGCAAGATACTCCAGGCTCATCGAGTGGACTTCCGCCGACTCGCTGGTCGGCGACAGATAATCGCAAGCGGGCAGCGTTCGGCTGCGCCAATCTTGGAAGGCGTGGCCCATCTCGTGCACGAGGACGTGCACGTCGAAGTGCGTCCCATTGAAGCTCGCGAAGATGAACGGGACGCCGTAGCTGGGGAACGCGGTGCAATAGCCGCCGCCGGCCTTGCCATCCCGGTTTTCGAGATCGACCAGCCGGCGGCTGATCATCATCTCGTAGAACGCGCCAAGCTCCGGGTGGATCTGGGCCATCACCTCGCGGCCGCGCTCGACGATCCAATCATGGTCGCCCTGCGGCGCCGCATTGCCCGCTGCCGACGACATCTCCTCATCCCAGAACGCCGCTTCGTTCAGCCCTTGCGCCTGCGCGCGGCGTCGGACGACGTCGTGCGCCAAGGGAACGACGAAGCGCACGACCTGGTCGCGGTAACGCTCGACGTCGCGCTGATCGAAGTCGATGCGGTTCATGCGTTTGTAGCCCAGGCCGATGAAGTTCTCGAATCCGAGCTTGCGGGCCATCGCATGGCGCCCCCGGACGAGCTCGTCGTAGATGCGGTCGAACTGCGCGGCGTTGCGGGCGAAGAACTGGTCGCGTACGAGATGCGCGCGGTGGCGCAGGTCGCGGTCCGGGCTTTGCAGATAAGGCTCGATGCCGGTCAGGTTCACGATGGCGCCGTCGATCTCAAGCCGGGCGCTGGCCGTGAGTTCTGTGTATTGAGCTTCGAGCTGCGACTCGGCGGTGAGATCGGGCTCGATCTCCGGGATGAACGTGGCGACGTCGGCATCCCAAAGGGCGAAGGCGTGGCGGCCGATGCGCCGCTCGAGGTCGCCGCGATGCGGGCTCGCCAACAGCTTGCGCTTCATCTCCGTATCGAACGCCGTGAGCTTGGGTGCCAGCTCGTCCAGCTGCTCGCGCGCGGCTTTGCGTTGGGCGTCGCGCGTGTCTTGATCGAAACGCAGCCGGGTCATCGATTGCCAGCTCCACAGCCCGCGGCGCAGCGCATCCCATTCTTCGAAGACGCGTATGCGCGCGTCAGCGTCGGCCGCGCTGTCCCAGGCCACCTGAAGGCGGCGGTACTCGGCTGCTATGTCTTCGAGTTTGGGCGGCTGCGCCTGGATGTCTTTGAAGTTGGACGCTTGATCGATCGACGGGCTTGGATTCACAGTGTGTGTGCTCCGCGACGCTTTGCATGAATTCGTCGCAGTTCACGAAGCGGCGGGGCAAGCCCTATCACTATTACGGGTCGCTTGGGCGGCGATGATCAGTGGAAGTCGCGCGAGTCGAGATGGTCGGCCAGTCCCTGGCTATCGAGCTTCCAAAAGCGCCGCGCCAGAACATTGACGTGGCCGTCCTGCTTCTGCAGGACGCCTTCGACCATCACCGTAGGTTCGTCGCGTGCGATCGGACGGTAGCGCTGGTAGATGTCCGGACGGATGATCACGTTGATGAGCCCCGTCTCATCCTCCATCGTCGTGAAGACGAAGCCCTTGGCGGTGCCCGGGCGCTGCCGGGTGGTCACGATGCCGGCGATCTTGAGAACCAGGCGGTTGGGCAGCGAGGACAGCTCGCACGCGCGGCGCACTCGCATGGCCGCGAGCTGCGGCCGGTAGAACTCCATGACCTGGTATCGCGTGGAGAGACCGAGCGTGCGGTAGTCCGCCGCCGCTTCTTCCCGCGCGCGCATCGCCGGCAATGCCACCGCCGGCTCGTCCACGGTCATGCCTCGTTCCAACGCGCCGGCGCCGCTCAGATTGCCGAGCCGCTGCACGTCCCAGAACGCCGCGCGGCGCGCAAGACCGAAACAGCCGAACGCACCGGCGCGCGGCCAGCGATTCCAAGATGTCCTTGGACAGCTGCGTGCGGAGCACGAAATCGCGTAGATCCTCGTACGGTCCGCGAGCCCTTTGGGCCACGAGCTGCTCGCGATGTTTTTCGCCGATGCCCCGGACCTGGCTCAGGCCGATGCGCAGCGCCACCGGGTGTTCCCAAGCGTACGTCACGACGTCCGCCGCGCTAGTCCTCCGCCGCTGCGGCGCAGCGACGCCGAGCGGTTCGACGCCGCAATCGTAGCTCGAGGCGTTGACATCGGGCGGCAAGACGGTCACGTCATGACGGCGCGCGTCGCCGATGAGCGTGGCTGGTGAATAAAACCCCATGGGCTGCGCATTGAGCAACGCCGCGTAGAACTCGGGCGCATAATACCGTTTGAGATAGGCCGAGACGTAGACGATGAGCGCGAACGACGCCGCATGCGACTCGGGAAAGCCGTAATCCGCGAAGGCGCTGAGCATATGGAAGAGCCGGTCGGCGAGATCGCGCTCGATCCCGTTGCGCTGCATGCCGTCGAGCAGCCGGTCGTGCAGCTTCGCCATCTTCTCGTGCGAGCGCTTGTGCCCCATGGCGCGGCGCAATTCGTCCGCCTGCCCGGGCGTGAAACCGGCAGCCTCGATCGCCAAGCGCATGCCTTGTTCTTGGAAGAGCGGCACGCCCAGGGTGCGCTCGAGCACCGGCTGCAGCTTGGGATGCGGATAGGTCACGGGCTCGAGGCCGCGGCGCCGCCGGATATAAGGATGGACCATGTCGCCTTGGATGGGGCCCGGGCGGATGATGGCGACCTGCACGACGATGTCGTAGAAACAGCGCGGCCGCAGGCGCGGCAAGGTCGCCATCTGCGCGCGTGATTCCACTTGGAACAGACCGACCGTGTCGGCTTCGCAGAGCATGTCGTAGATGCGCGCATCGTCGCAAGCGCGCAGATCTGCGAAGTCGATCTTCACCCCGCGGCTACGCTCGACATCGCCAAGCGCTCGCTCGATGGCGTCGAGCATGCCCAAGCCCAAGATGTCGATCTTGATGAGCCCCAACGTCGCGCAATCATCTTTATCCCAGCACAGGATCGTGCGATCCGCCATGGCGGCCGGCTCGAGCGGGGCGATCTCGATGAGCGGCGAGCGCGTGATGACCATGCCGCCGACATGCTGGCTCAGGTGCCGCGGAAATCCGTCGATGCGCCGGCACAGCTCGTAGAGCCGGCCGGCCACCTCGCCCCCCAGATCGACCCGCAGCGCCGAAGGGAGCGCGGCGACCGCACCTTCGACCTCTGCGGCCGTCAAGGGCAGGCGCTCTCCATGCTGGCTGAGACCCAAGCGAGCGTGGAGGGGTTGAGCCGTCTGCTCGGGCAGCGCCGCTGCGCACGCCGTTCCCGCGCGCCTCATCGCCGACCTTAGCGGCGGAGCTCGTGTCCAGTGATTTGGCCAGCGCATCCACCTGATCGAGCGAGAGCCCGAGCGCCTTGCCGATGTCGCGCACCGCGCTGCGGGCGCGGTAGGTGATGACCTCGGCCACCATGCCCGCATGCTCGCGGCCATAACGCTGGTAGATGTATTGGATGAGCGCCTCGCGCTGATCGCCCGAGGGCGTGTCCAGGTCGATATCGGGCGGCTCGTCGCGCTCTTCCGACAAGAACCGTTCGAAGAGCAGCTTGAGACCGACCGGATCCACGCTCGTGATGCCCAGCGCATAGCAGACCGCGGAGTTGGCCGCCGAGCCACGGCCTTGCACCAAGATATTGCGCTCGCGCGCGAAACGCACCATATCCCAGACGATGAGGAAATAGCCGGCCAGTTCGAGCTTCTCGATCACCGCCAGCTCGTGCGCGATCTGCCGGCTCACCGCCGGCGTCACCGGCTGGTAGCGGCGCTGCACGCCTTCGTGCACGAGCTTGTAGAGGTACGAAAACAACGTCTCGCCCGGCGGGGGCGCAAATTCCGGGAACTCGTTCTCCAGCTTTCGCAACCGAAAGCCGCAACGCTGCGCGATGGCGAGGCTGTTGCCGACAGCGCGCGGGTGTTCCGAAAACCAGCGTGCCATCTCCTCCGGCGAGCGCAGGTAGTACTCGCCGTTCGGACGCAGCTGCGTGCCGGCGGCTTCCAGCGTCGTCTTGAGCCGGATGCAGGCGAGCACGTCGGCGAGGTCGCGATGCTCGCGGCGCGCGTAATGCACGCCGCCGGTGGCGACGACGCCCGAGCTCGAGCGTCGTTGCGAGCGCGGTCAAGGCGCGGATGCGCGGACCGTCGTCTGGTTCGAGATGGCGTTGCAGCTCGATCCAGAAGTTGCCCCAGCCGAAGATGTCGCGCAACCGCGCTGCGCTCTCGCAAGCACCGCGGAAATCACCTTGCTCGAGCCGCTGCGGCACGCTGCCGTGCTTGCAGCCCGAGAGCGCGATGAGGCCACGCGCGTGCCGAGCGAGGACGTCGTACCTCGTGATGGGCTTGCCGCGCGGATGGTCCATGCGCGCCCGGCTGATCAGGCGCGAAAGATTCGCGTAACCGGTCTTATCCTCGACCAGGACGATGAGGTGGCTTGCGTCCTCCAGCGTCAGCTCGGCGCCGATGATGGCCGGCATCGCTTCTTCCCGGCCTGCCTGCGCGAAGCGCACCGCGCCATAGAGCCCATCGCGATCGGTGATCGCGATGGCGCCGTACTCGAGCTCTTTGGCGCGGCTGACGAGCTCTTCCGGATGCGAGCCGCCATCGAGCAGCGTGAAGTTGGAATGCGCGTGCAGCTCCGCGTACGTGGCCGGCATGGCGGTCAGTCGAAGACGCCTTGCACATACCAGCCGCCATCGCGGATATCGGAGAAGGCGAGCACGAGAGCGCCGCTTTGGTCGATCATCTGATAGTAGTCACGCTCCACAGGCTGTTCCCACCAGCTCTCGCACAAGCGGAACGGCCCAGCGCGCAGGTGGTGTGGCGCGGGCGGGCTCATCGGCTTGGGCGGATTGAGCAGACGCAGCGCGGGCGCCCACGGCCCGGCCGGCGGCGCCGGCGGTACGAGAGGCTTCTTCTTCACGAACTGACGCGGCGATGTGACCGGCAGCGCCCGCTGCATCCGTTCGGGCAAGGCGCGAGCGCTCGCGTTGGGTCTGCAACGTCACGACCTCATGCTCCGCGAGCGTGGCACGCAGCCGTGCCAGCGTCGCGGCCAGCGCCGCATTGCGCGAGCCGGCCGAGCCGTCGAACAGTCCGAGCTGCGGCGGCGGCTCTGCACAGGGCGCGGCGCGCACGATGATCGCCTCGACGAGGCCGATCTGCTCGCGAGACTCGACGGCGACGCGAGCGAGATCGAACATGGTGGCGGCGGAGGCCGTCGGCTCCGCGAGGTTGACCCGGATCTCGCCGACCGCAGCACCTTGGCCACCAGCGCTGCCATCCGCCGCCAGTGCATTGGTCGCATCCAAGATGAGGATGATGTCGACGCGCTCGCACACCTGGGCTGCACCGGCGAGGCGCCCGGCGACGCCGGCGATGCATCCGCGCAGCGCGAAGAACAACGGCTCAAGACGATCGACCGGGCTCTCGAACGCGAAGCGTTCTTCATGGACGATCTGCGCGCGGCGTGGCCGGAGCGGATCGCGTTGCTCGCCGCGCGCGAGCCGTGCATAAACGCGCGCGCGTTCGCCGAAACGCGCGGCGAGCGGGGCATCCGGTAGCGCGGCGATCTGCCCCAGCAGGCGCAGGCCGAGCATGTCGAAACGCTCGGCATCGCCGGGCGCAAGCGGCAACAACGAGAGCGGCAGCGGTGCGAGAAAGGCCGCGCTGCCGCCGGCCGGCACGATGCTGCAGCCGCCGCCCGTCACCGCGGCGCAGTAGGCGGTGAACGTATCGTCCGCGACAGCAGCCGATGCATGCAAACCCAGCGTCGCCGCAAGCGCGACCGCGGTGCCGATCGCTCCCGCCTCGCCGCCCGGCAAGCCTCTCACGTCGAAGAAACAGACGCCGGGACGCCATGCTTCCACGCCGGGCGTGCAACTCTCCAACGCATCCAGCAGCGCGCTGGTCGTATCGCGTTCGGCTTTCTCATCGCGCGCGATGACCGACAAGACCAGGGCTTGCCGCTCGTGCCTGCTTGGGCGTCATGCCGATCTGGACGCCGACTGCCGCAGGGTGCGCAGCCACGATCTCGCGGCGCGACACGCCATCGGCGATGGCGATCGGCCGACCGACGAGCGACGGATTCGCGCGCAGACAGACCTCGACCATGAACTGCTCGATGAGCAGGGCCGCCACTCGAGGCGCGGGGGAGGTACGCTCGGCGTGGATAACCGGCTGCGCTGGAGATCGTGCGCGACCCAAGACCTGGTCTCGGATTCACGCGATGGTTGCGTAGCGAGCATCATCTTCGAGCTCCTGTGATCCTCGATCGTCCGGGCCAGCGACAGGCACAGGCCAGCTGGTGCTGACGTCGGGGATGCAGACGTCGACAGCAGCGCTCTTGCCTGGCGCTCCCATCCTCGATTTTGCGATATCGAGCGATATGCCATATCCTGACAGACGTGCGCCGCCATCGCTGCCGTCTTGCCACAGCGGCGCGAGTCCGTGCATGCGCACGCGCAGCGAGGCGAACGAGGCCAACGCTTGACTGTCGCCTTGCGAGAGCGCGATCAAGGTCGTGGCGGTCCGTTCCGCTTGAGCGACCAGACGAGCGCAGTGATGGGTCTGCAACGCATCGCCACCGGCAGCGTCGACGACGACGACGGCGCAAGCACCGCTACGCACGAGCGCGTCGAGCGCCCGGCGCAGCGCCTGCGCATGGCCAGGCCGGACGACGATGAGCCGTCTCGAGATCGATCCCGGCAGCCTCGGCTGCCGGCGCGAAGAGGCTTGCTTGCGGGTCGATGAATGCGCCGATGTCTCCGCGATGCGTGCAGGCCGCCAGCAGCGCGTAGACGAGCGTCGTCTTCCCGCAAGAGCGCTCGCCGAAGACCTCGGTCAGACGACCGCATGGGATGCCGGTAGGTCCCAGCGCTCGATCCACGCTTGCGATGCCGGTCGACCAGCCCGTGATCGGCAGCACGCGCCCATGCACCGCCGCCCCGCTCCAACGGCTCTCTATCAGGCTTTGCAGTGCGGCGACGGACATCGAAACCCGCCTCTCCTCGAAATAGGTGGACTGTTAGTATAATCGAACATATGTTCGATGACAAGGGGGCATCGCTCACTTCTTGAAGCCCCACCGGGACATCATTTGCTGCTCGTTTCGCCCCGCCGGAGACCGCAAAACCGACGATGACCGATTTCTCCCAGATCGCCCGAGCCATCATCGAGGACGTCCTCACCCACGAGCCCATCGAGGCCACCTGGGCCGGCATCCACAAACACGATGCAGACTATCCCGACGTCTCCCTCGACGGGTTCAAACAGGCCCAAACGCAGGCCAAAAATCATCTCGCCACGCTGCGCCGGTGGGATCCGCAACTGCTTTCGCAGGTCAGAGCAGATCGACTGGCACATGCTCGTCTCAAAATTCGAGGTCCAGTCGCGCGAGCTCGAACAGCTCGAACTGCACAAGCACAGCCCGTCGTTGTATCCCAACGTCGCCGTCGACGGTATCTACTCGCTACTCGCCCGCGACTACGCGCCCTTGCAGGATCGCCTGCCGTCGGTCGCCAGCCGTCTTGAGAAGATCCCGGCCATCTTCCAGGCGGCGCGCACAAACCTGACGAGCTCACCCGCCATCTGGCGAGAGATCGCGGTGGAAGAGACCGACGGCGCGAGCGACTTCCTGCGTCAAACCGTCGGTCCCATCGCCAAGGAACACGGCGCTCTGGAGGGTGCGCTCAGCACCGCCATCGCGGCCACCGACGAGTACGGCCGGTTCTTGCGCGAGGATTACAAGAGCAATGGCGTGCCGTTCGCCATCGGCCGCGAACTCTTCGACTTCAAACTCAAACGCGAGCATCTGCTCGACCTGGATGCTGCGGCGCTTCTGCGCTTCGGCGAGCACGCCGTGACCTCGACGCTCGACCAGCTGGCACAGGTCGCTCGCTCTATCGATCCCGCAAGATCATGGGGAGAGATCGTCGAGCAGTCGCGGCGCGAGCTGCCGGCCGAGCAGACACTGCTGCAAGAATATCGCACCGGCGTCGACCAGGCAAAACAGTTCGTCCAAGAACGCAAGCTCGTGTCCATCCCGAGCGGCGAGTCGTTGCACGTCGTCGAGACGCCGACGTTCATGCGCCCGACGGTGCCGTATGCGGCATACATGCCGGCCGGCGGATTCGAGCCGCGTCAAGACGGCCTTTATTACGTGACGCCGGTCAACCAGCGCCTCACGCCGGAGGAACGGGCGCAGCAGATGTCAGGCCACAACCGCTTCGGGATGCTGCTCACCAACGTGCACGAGGGATATCCGGGCCATCACCTGCAGCTGGTCCACGCCAGCGCCATCCAGTCGCCGGTGCGCAAGCTCTTGTGGAACACGGTCTTCTGCGAGGGGTGGGCGCTGTATTGCGAGCAGCTCGTGCTCGATGAGGGCTTCACGACCGATCCGCGACATCGCCTCTTCCAGCTCAAGGATCAGCTCTGGCGCGCCTGTCGCGTCGTCATCGACGTCAAGCTGCACACCGGCGGCATGACCTTCGAGCAAGCCGTGGACATGTTGGTCGACGTCGCGCACCTCGAGCGGCCCAACGCCATCGGTGAGGTGCGCCGTTACACGCAGTCGCCGACACAACCCATGTCCTATCTCATGGGCAAGCATCAGATCTTGGGTCTGCGCGAGCGGGAGCGCCAGCGCCTCGGGGCCGGCTTCGACTTGCGATCGTTCCATGACCGGTTGCTGTCCTACGGGACCATCCCGGTCGCGCTGATCGAGCCCACCTTCGCCGGCTAACCGTGTACCTCGTCCTCAAGCTCGTCCACATCGTAGCCGTCATCGCCTTTCTCGGCAACATCACCATCGGCGTCTTCTGGAAGCAGTTCGCCGACCGCACGCGCGATCCGCGCATCATCGCGCACACGATGCAAGGGATCATCGGCGCCGACCGGATCTTCACGATACCCGCCATCATCGTGCTGGTCATTGCCGGCGTCGGCACGGCGCAGATCGGCCACATCCCCATCTTGGCCACGGGATGGATCCTGTGGTCGCTCGTGCTCTTCATCATCTCTGGGCTGGCCTTCGGTCCGATCGCGCGCGCGCAACGCCAGCTGCGCGATATCGCCGCAGCTGCCGTCGCCGGCGCACCGCTGGACTGGACGCGCTACGAATCGATCTCCAAAAGCTGGGCCGGCTGGGGCATGCTGGCGACGGTCGCACCGCTGGTCGCCGTCGCGTTCATGGTGCTCAAACCGGCGCTGCCTGCTCTCTAGGAACGCCACGAAAAAGGGGCGGCACATATCGTGCCACCCCTCAAGCGCATGCGAACGTCCTTGACTTCCAGGGCTCTCAAGGACTTGGCGCGCGGACCATGGGCACCACGTTGCGCGTATCCAACGCACGGCCCACAATCGTATCCAGGTTCTCGAGATGCGCGCGTGTCAGCTCGTCCGGCTTGGTATGGCCCAAAGCGTAGCGCACGTCGCCTTGTAGCTCGCCCAGTTTAAGGCGCGCCAGCGACTGCGCGTCGTATGGCGTGCCGGGCTCGGGCTTGAGCCACAGACCGATGAGATAGCGCGCGTACCATTGCTGCAAGTTACGGCGGATCTGGTTGGGAGCGTACTGCTTGGAACGCAGATCGCCGAACACGCTGCTCTGGGTCCAGTCGAACAGGTCCGAGATGCTCATCGTCTGGCCTGGGCTGGATTTCATGGAGAGATCATCCAGCCGCTCTAAGACCAGCGGCTGGAACATCTCGCCCACTATCGTGGCTTGGGCGGCTGCCGCCATCTCAGCCACCGGTAGATCGTGCCTCGGCGGCGGATTATACGCCCACAGGCCACCCCAGACCGGCGCTTCTTCCGTGTAGGCCAGGCTGTTGAGCAACGATGGCCGGAAGTGCCAGGCGCTTTCCGAGAGCAGATAGCGGTTCAGCATCCCGAAGGCGCGCTGCTCGTCCTTGCGCGAGACCGGCTGCAGCGGCAGCCCGGCTCCCGGATCGCCCTTGTTGGCTCGCGAGAGGTACTCGCCCGCGATGTAGTGTTGCGCGATCGCGTCGCAGCGTAGTGAATGGACGAACAGCCATCCGAACGCATCGCGCTCTTGTTGGTATGTGTGGCCTGACGTCGGCCAACGCTGATCCACCACATGCATGAGCGATTGCGTCATGCCGAGCTGCGTGGAGCACCAGCCCAACGCGTCGTTGGTGAGGACGAACCACTGCACGCGCGGGTCGACGGCATGGCCGCTGGCCCACGCCACGTCTTCGTCGCTCGCGAACCGGTAGTTGGGGTTGGACCACACAGACGCCCAGCGGTGCAGGGTCGGGCAGCTCATCTTCAGGCGTCCGCGCTCCTGGTATGCGCGCATAGCCCCATTTGATCGCGTAGTAGTCATACGGTCCGACCGCGACTTGCCAGTAGTTGCCCTGGCCGGTCCCTTTCGGCCAGATGTTGACCGGCGCGTAGTGCATCACCGAGGTCGCCACCCCCATCCGCGAGGTGAAGCCCTTGTTCTGCAGATCCTTAGCGCTGTACGAGTCCCCGGCGATGAAGTTGTGCTGGAAACCCATGTCATGTCCGGATTCATGCAATACCGTCGACCTGATCGCCTCGAGCGTGTACTGCTGCTCCGTCGTGGCACTCATGCGCCCCATGAGGTTGAGCGCAACCATGCCGTAGGCGGTCTCCGCCATTTTGCCCATCGCGTAGCTCATGGGCTGCTGCAGGCCTCTATTGCCCAAGCTTCTCACCGGGTTCACGAAGTAGTCCCAGCTGCCAGGAGGGCCGTAGCCCTCGACCGCGTCGATCAGGATGCCAGTGTGAAAGAGCTGCCCCGTGCGGGGATCGTACACCCATTGCGCCTCGGCGCCGAAGCTGGGATACGCCTCCGTCACCCAGCGTACGACATTGTAGCGGATGTCGTCGGGATCCCAGCTGGCATCGGCCGGTTGGTCTTTGACCTGGACCGCATCGCTGATGCCGATCTTCTCAAAGGCCTGGTTCCATTCGAGCAACGATTCGCGAATCGTCGGGCGGTACTCATCCGGGATCGTGTTGCTCAGCCAGAACACCATCGGATGCTTAGCCGGCGAGATGGGTTTGGTCGGATCCGTAGGCTGCATGTTCCAGCGCACGATGT
The DNA here is from genome assembly GCA_963764965.1 of Vulcanimicrobiota bacterium. GTDB lineage: Bacteria > Vulcanimicrobiota > Vulcanimicrobiia > Eremiobacterales > Eremiobacteraceae > JAFANK01. Next base: position 373,884 of record CAVXUM010000002.1, on the reverse strand, counting down.
AGTTGATGTTCTGATCCACCTTGAGGTCGTTGCCGAACTTCAGATACGGCGAGGCGACGTAGCCCACGCGGTGGTCGTAGATGCGTGGCATGTAGTCCTTGTCATCCGGCGGCTGCGCGATGTTGTAGACGACGCGCAGTTGGATGCTGCGCGGATCTGGGACGGTGTCGACCTTGGTTGGGTTATCGCCCTCAAATGTCTGGTCGGCTTCGATGATCACGTTCTCAGGAAAGGCTTTGGTCGGTCCGAAGTACGTCCGGTCGGGGTCGAGCTTATAGGTCTCCTCCGGATCGTCTCCGGTGCCGATGGACGCCTTTAAAACCGCGGTGAGATTGAGCACGTCTCCAAGGAAGGGGGATGCATCGAAGACGACCTTGCCAGTGGCGGTATCTTCAGCGACGATTGGGGCGAGTGCCACGATCGATGGCGAGAACGACTGCTGAACCGACCGTTCCCGAGAACTCCCTTCGGGCGCCTTGAAGAACGTGTTTGGCCAGGTCATCACGATCTTGTTGTCCGAGCGCGTGAACGTGATGATGCGGGTCTGGGCGAACATCGCCTCGCCCCACACGATCGCCCACCCGCCAAGACCATTGGCCGGAGCGGCGCTTTGCACGAACTCTTTGCCCAGCTGCGAGGAGCTCATCTCGACATAGACTTTGCCGCTCTTACGCCAAAGGGTGAACAGGCCGGATTGCGATGTCGCCCCTGCGACCCATTTCGCATACGGCGCCGGGCCTGAATCTGCATCATCGGCTCGTGCCGCTTGCGCGAACGCGAAGAGAACGACGAGCGAACATAAGAAAAAATACCCGATCCGTCGCATATGGATAAATGGCCTCCATCAATGAAGCGCGTGAAACCCTGCTGGCGGCTAATTCCCACTTCGGGCTCGCTTTCCCGTCGCAAGCTCGCGTCCGGTCTGCTAAAATGAAGGGCACCAATGATCCGGCTTGTTCTGGGGAGTGGGCTCTTGCGGCGGGGCGGTGAGCTGTTGCTGGTGCGTTGTCTTTATGCTGGCGAACCCGAGCCGTTATGGACGCTGCCCGGCGGCCGCCAAGAAGCCGGTGAATCCATAGCAGAAACCGTGATGCGTGAGTTCGTCGAGGAGACCTCTTTGCGCGTCGAGGTCGGAGTTCTCGCCTATGTCAGTGAGTCGATCGACCCTGCCGTGGATCTGCACGTGCTGAACTGCACCTTTTGGGTCAGCGAATCGGGGCCTTTGCAACAGCCAGTACCCGCAGATCCCAAAGTGCTCGCTGCCAACTTTGTGCCAACTACGCTGGCGCCTGCGCTGCTGCAAGCCGACGTGCTGCGCATACCGGTCGCCGCTGCGTTGTCGGGCGGGCAGGCAGCGCGATATTTCTCATTTGACCCCAAGACGGTTGAAGTACCGTTTTTCGGTAGAACTACGTCGCGGCCGCCGATGTCGAGTGGGTGACACCAGCGCCAAGTAGCTCGGCAGTCGGGCGCTCGGGTCGCGGGCCGACGCCGATAAACCGCGCGGGCAGCTCGCGGACGAACCCCAGCGAGAACAGGAATCGCGCGAAGCCAGGAACTCTCAGGCGACCGCTGCTGTGGAGCGCCTCCGAGATGAGCCGTTTTTGGATGAAAGACTGGACCAGCTGCGTCACGATGGTAGGCCAGGTCCGCCGCCGCTGCACGTCGTCGAGATCCTGCACCGTCAGGCGGCCATGCGCGAGTGGTTCCCACACGCGGTTGGCCGTCGCCACCGCGTCTTGGATCGCCAAATTGATCCCCACCCCGCCGACGGGGCTCATGGCGTGTGCAGCATCACCGATGCATAAGAATCCCGGTAGCCACCAGCGCGTCAGCCGGTTAGACTGCACCGTCAACAGCTTGAGCTGATCGACGCTCGTGAGCTCGTCGACGCGGTCAGCGAACTCGGGCGCTAGGTCGAGCAGCCCGCGCTTGACTTCGTCCACGCCACGAGCGAGTATCGCTTGGGCTTGCCCTTTGGGGATGACATAGCCGATCTGCCAGTAGTCGAAGCGGTCGATGAAGACGATGAGCTTGCCATTGCCTGGGCGGCCAAGAAACCCGCTACCATCACTCTCCTTGCGAGACAGCGAGAACCACAGCACATCCATTGGCGGCGAGCTCTCCACCCGTGGCAGGTGCGCTTGGTCGCGCAGCGTCGAGTGCCGGCCATCCGCCGCCACGGTAAGCGCCGCTCGCAACTCGACCGGTTGACCGCTGCGTTCGTAGCGCAAGCCGGCGACCGCTGCGCCCTCCATGATGAGCTCCTGGGCTTGGGCTTCCATCTCAAGGCTGAAGCTGGGATAGCGACGCGCCTCCTGGGCGAGCATGTTGAGAAAATCCCATTGCGGCACGAGGGCGATGAAGGGATATTTCACGGGTAAGTGGCTTAGATCGCCGATCACAACGGGCCCATCGGCGGTCATCAGCTCGATCGTCTGTACCTGCGAGTGACGCAATGCCAACAGGCGGTCGATCAAACCCAGATCATCGAGCACTTGCAGCGTCGACGGGTGTACAGTATCGCCGCGGAAGTCGCGGAAAAAGTCTTTGTGCTTCTCGAGCACAACTACGTCGATGCCAGCGCGCGCCAACATCAAACCCAGCATCATACCGGCCGGCCCACCGCCGGCGATGCAGCAGGTCGTGGCTCTTGGGGCAGACGCCGCAGCCATGCCAGCTCAATACGATGATAGGGACGCCCGTACCGCTAATCACAACGGCAAAGCATAAGTGATAGGAGAGACATGGCGGAGCTGACCAACGAGTTCGCCTTCTCCTGGTCGCGGCACAAGATGTTCTATGACTGCCCGCGCAAGCTGTACTGGCAATATTACGGCTCGTGGGGCGGTTGGGAGCTCGAGGCGCCCGCCAGCGCACGCTTGGCGTACCGGCTCAAGAACATCAAGAACCTCACCATGCTCGTCGGCGAGACCTTCCACGAAGAGCTGGCTGAGATATTGCGCCGGCGCGGAGCCAAGCCGACTGCGGTTCCCGTGGACCAGCTCAAGGCCGACATGGAGCGGCGCTTGCTCAAACGGCTGCGCGAATCGCGCAACTCCGATTGGGAGCGCTACGACCAGCCCAGGCAGTACACCATCTTGTTCGAAGACTACTACCAGTCGGGGGTCGACGCGCAGATGGAGACCGATGCCTTAACGGCCTTGCATCGCTGCGTCGATGGCCTCGCCGCCGAGCCGTTCGGGCGGCGCGTCTTCGCGGTACGCAAAGAGCAGCTGCGCTATATCGATCCGCGCAACGTGGGCGAGAAGCGCGTGAGCGTCGACGGTCTCGTGCTCTACGCCTCACCCGATCTGGTCGTCGAGGATGAGCACGGCGGCCTGCACATCGTCGACTGGAAAACCGGACGCCCGTACAAGCCCAATCTCGCGCAACTCGCGGTCTACGGAATATTCGTAACTGAGAAGTTCGGGATTCCGCTGGAGCGGTTGACCGCGCACCTCATCTATGTGAGCGCGGGCACGCGCGAGAAGCACGAGGTCATCGAGGGGGTCGAGGAAGCCCGGCGATCGATCGCCACCTATGTGGCAGACGTGCGGGAACGCCTCACCGACGTCGCCGCCAATCTGGCCGGGGACATGGAGCGCTTCCCGATGACCGAGAAGAAAAGCTTATGCCGGACCTGCAATTTCCGCGAGCTGTGCGGGCGTCTGGACGAACCGGCGCTGACGCCGAGCGCCGATGAGGAATGATGCGCATCATTCCATGATGTCGGCGCCGGGTGCTGTCTTGTGGCTCTCCAGGTAGCCGAGACGTAAGAGCTCGGGTACCGTCACGAAGCGGTAACCCTGTTTGAGCAAAGCGTCGACGATCAACTTGGTGGCCGCGACGGTCACGTGGCGGTCGCCGCTCGTGCCCCGATTCCCATCGTGCAACACGATGATGTCGCCATCTTTCACGTATCGCAGCACCCGGTCGCGCACCACCGTGGGCGGTGGGTTCTGCCAGTCGCGGGGCAAGGGGACCGACCACAAGATCACCTGATAGCCCATCTTGCGAGCCACCGCGATGACCGTGTAGTCTCGCTGCTGGAACGGCGGCCGGAAAAGCCTCGTCTGCACCCCGGTGGCCTTTTGGATGGCCGCATCGGTGAGCGCGATCTCGCGTCCGATGTGGGCCGAGCGCTCTAAGATGAGGTGCGCGTGATCCCATGAATGATTTCCCAGCGCATTGCCGTCTTTCACCTCTTCGCGCACCACATCTGGATGCTGCTGCACCGCGCGGCCGACCACGAAGAACGTCGCGACTACGTGGCGGGAATGAAGGTAGTCGACGATCTCGTTCGTGTATGGCGGATTCGGCCCGTCATCGAAGGTGAGCGCCACGACCTTTTGATGGATCGGTACGCGGTTTACGGTGTTGCCAAAAGTCTGGTTCTTCGGGTTTTCCAGCACGTACCACGAAACGGCGAGTATGATGGTGAGCACGACGAGCGCAATGGCCCATAACCACCATTTCTTGGTCGTGGTCCCCTGCGGTCGCAAAGCGCCCATCAGCCCTTCTTCTTAAGGGCGCTGGGCACGCTTTGCTGGTTCGGCATGGTCGCGATCTCCGACCGGATGAGCGCTTCTGCATCCAGCACGCTCTGCGGTCCGAAGGTGCGTATCTCGTCCACGATTTTCTCATAACGTGGCTCTCGCAATGATCGGCCCGCCGATGCCACGCGCGTCAGATCGAGATGTTGCATGGACTTGGCGGGTAGCCGGATTTGGAACTCCTCCGCCTTCGTGTTGGCCCAGTAATGCGGATCGGAGAAGCCGAATGCGCGGCTGCCTCCTTCGTCGCCGAGGGTCTGGTCGACTTCGACGAGATACTGATCCTTGGGATTCGGCCGCATCGGCTTGTCGTCCAACTCCCAGATGCCATCCGCCCGGAGCTGCTCGAAGAGAAACGTGGCGCCCGGCCCTGACAAAGGCACGTCGAACTGCTTGGTGACCGTACCATCGCGATTGCTCGCCGAGTAGAACATCCGGCTGGCGCCATCGTCGTTGGAGATGCGATACGTCTCCTGCGAGATGGGCCCTTTGGTTTGGTACTCCTGCATGCTGATGGTCCACGTGCTGCGCGCGTGGAGCACGCGGTCGAGGTCCGGCTCTTGCTTGAGGAACGGTTTCATGAACAGCAGATAGCCCGCCACCGCGATCGCGACGCAGATGAGGATGACCATCCAAGACCGCGTTCTTTCCGTCACGGCTACGCGGCTGCAGCTCCTAAATGAATCGTGGCGATGAGCGCGCGGTAGACGGAAAGCATGTCCTCGGCCCGAAACTCAACCGTGCGGGCCGCGCGGCGGGCGAATCCCGCAAGGCCATCAAGCGCATCCGCTTGCGAGGTCGTCACGGTATCGACCGCGAGCGTGATCGGTGCGGCTAGCCGGAACAGCTCCATCCGCTCCCGCTCCCGTACCGCCTCAGCGCCTCCCGCTCGCAGGGCCTCGCGCACGCGCTGTGGTGATAGGCACTCGGCGGCGTAGTAGCTCAAACTGCGTTTGGTCTCGACCCCAACGGCCCACGGAATCGTGCGCTTCGCTTCGGCCAGCGTCGTCCGATCGCCCGACACCAGCGCGACGGGTACGCCGTAGTGGCCAGCCAGCGCCGCATTGATGGTCAGCTCGCCGACGACCAGCGGCGCGTCGTCGCGCGATGAGAGCCGGCACTCAAAGATGACTCGTGGGGAATAGGTGTGGCCCATCACCGCATCCTGATCCCCGATGGCTCCGTGGTAGCCGACGAAGAACGCCAGCGCCCGGGGCTGTTCCTCGATGCCTTGCAGCATGTACAGCGGCTTGCCGCGTCCGCTGACAAGCCTGGCTCGGGGATCCAGATCCTGGACGACAAGATTGCGCATGGCTGAATGGGCATCATTGACCATTGCCGCCGAGGCGCCAGCGCTTAGCGCTCCTTCGATGGCGGCGTTCACCTCTGCGGCCAGAATCGTGCGCGCACGCTCATAGGCGAGCGCAGCGCCGGGGCGCACCTCATCCCAGTGCACGATCGTGGCGCAACCTTCCATATCCGCCGAGACGAAAATCGCGGGCGCAGAGGCTGTGTCGGTCATATCCCAATCAAGTTCGGTCCGGGCCAGACGCCATCCTAGCCTTTGAGCGTTTCCGTTGGGGGGTCGCGCGCGCGAAGACGCGAAAAAACTCGGCATCGTGGAACGAGACGCTTTGATTCGCCGTTTGACGACCGAGGTCGTCCTCGCAGACGGCGCGATAGGAACTTTGCTCTTCGCGCGGGGCGCCAACGTCGCATCATGCGTCGAGCTGCTCAACCTCGACGCGCGGGAAGCTGTGGTTGGCGTGCATCGCGACTACATCGCAGCGGGCGTGCAGCTCATCGAGACCAACACCTTTGCGGCGAACCGGCTCAAGCTGGCTTCCCATGAGCTGCGCCCGCGTCTGGACGACATCAACCGCGCCGGCGTCGCTCTGGCGCGTAGCGCGGCCGGTGCGCAAACGCTGGTCGGGGGATCGATCGGGCCGTTGGGTGCCCTCATGTGGCCGTTCGGGCTCATCACCCCTGACCAAGCCAAAGAGGTCTTCGCCGAACACATCTCGGCCGTCGCGTCCGGCGGGCCGGATCTGTTGATCCTCGAGACCTTCAGCAGCACCGCGGAGCTTCTGCTCGCGATCTCGGCTGCCAAGCAGGTAGCGCCACAGCTGCCCATCTTGGCCTCGCTTTGCGTCGTCGAAGACGGGAAGACCGCCGGCGGCGATCCGCTCTTGCCGGCATTCTCGCGTCTGCTGGATGCCGGCGCCGATGCGATCGGCGTCAACTGCGCCGTCGGTCCGCAGGTCGTTTACGACGCGCTTGGACCGATCGCGGCCTCGATCCAAGCACCGCTTTCGGTGATGCCGAACGCAGGCTACCCGCAACGGCTCGACGACCGGACCATCTACGAATCCTCGCCCGCGTACTTCGCCCAGTACGCCCGCCTCTTCGTCGAGCTGGGAGCGACGATCGTCGGCGGCTGTTGCGGCACCACACCCGAGCACGCGCGCGCCATGGCGGCGGTGGTCGTGGGCCAGCCGCGCCGGCGGCCGTCGGCGATCGCTACGTTCGAACGTGACGGAATGGACGCAGCGGCGCGAGCCCGCTCCGCAGCACCACGGCAAAGCGAGGCACCGACCGGTTTCGAGAGAAAGCTCGGGCGTCAGTTCGTCATGACCGTCGAGGTCTCGCCGCCGCGCGGCGCCGATGCGCTGGATGCGATCGCCGCGGCCAAGCTGCTCGAAGCGGCGGGAGCCGACGCGGTGAACATCCCCGACAACCCGACCGCTCGTCTGCGCATGTCCAGCACGGCTCTCGCGCACCTCATCATGCGCGAGACGAAGCTAGCCACCATCCTGCACTTGACCTGCCGGGACCGAAATCTGCTCGCGCTGCAGAGCGAGCTGCTCGGCGCGGCGGCGCTTGGGGTCACCGGCATCCTGGCGCTCACCGGGGATCCAAGCAACGTCGGCGATTTCCCCAAGGCCACCTCGGTCTTCGACGTGACGGCGCTTGGGCTCACGCAGATCGTGCGCGACCTCAACTCGGCCAGGGACCACGCCGGCAATGACATCGGCCGCCCAACGCGATTTCGCATCGGCGTGGCAGTCAATCCCACGACGAAGACGCTCACCGCTGAGCTTGAGAAGCTGGAACAAAAGCGACGAGCGGGCGCGGACTTCGCCGTCACCCAGCCGGTCTTCGATCCAGCCTCGATCCAACCGTTTCTCGCATGGGCCGCCGAGCGCTCGTTCCCGGTCCTCGTCGGCGTGCTGCTGCTGCGCAGTCATCGCAACGCTGAATTCTTGCACAACGAGGTACCGGGCATGCACGTACCGGAGGCGATCCGCGAGCGGATGCAGCGCGCATCAGACGAGGGCGCGGAGGGCATCGCCATCGCCAAGGACATGCTGGTGGAGCTGGCGCGTACGACGGGCGTGGCTGGGGCTTATATCATCCCACAAGACCGGTACGATGCGGCGGCCGAGGCGATGGCCGCGTCGGCGCTGGCGCGCTCACTTGTCTGATTCGCGGCGGATTTGCTCCATGTGCAGGTCGCGATCGGTCAGCGGCTTGTAATCCTTGCGGACCTTGGGGAAGCGCTGCGCTTCACCTAGCTCCAGCGCCTCGCGCATCAGCGCTGATTCCTGTTCGGCCGTCGGTGGCGCGCGCTTGCGAGGTCTGTGGCGGCTCGACCATGAGCATGAGCACGCCGGCGTCGACCGCCTTCTCCACGTGGCCGACGAGCGCTCCGCCCTTATCGTAGACCCGGCCCCATGCGTCTGCTTTTCCGACGCTTTCGTGCTCCATGTTGAAGACGGTGCCCTCGCCATCCACGCGGCCGACCTGGTGCACGCCGGCTTCGTCGTCGAATATCTCGCCTGCGTTTGTGGCCCGGCCGACGATGGGCCCTCCTTCCGGACCGAGGGTGACGTTGCCCGATGAGTCCACCCGAGCCACCACAAAACCATTGGCACCCTTGATGTCTCTCACGATCCACCCTCCTGTGCGAGTTGTGCGCTGTGCGCGTCGAGCACCGCATTGACGAGTTCATCTGCGTGCTTGTTCTCGGCGCGAGGAACGTGCACGACCTTCCAGTCGGAGAACTCGCGCAGCAGCTTTACGCACCTGAGCGTAGAGTTCGAGCATCTTGGGGTCTTTGACTCTGTAGATCCCATTGAGCTGCCTCACGATCAGCTCGGAATCCATATGAACCGTCACCTGCGCGAAGCCCAGCTCCTTGGCCCTGCGCAAGGTCATGGCAAGCGCCTGGTACTCGGCCACGTTGTTCGTGGCCACGCCAAGGAACTCGCTCAGCTCCTCCACGAGGGTGCCGTCCTCGGCGAGGATGACGCCGCCAGCGGCGGCCGGCCCGGGGTTGCCGCGCGCACCGCCATCGGTGTAGACCGCGCAGTTCAAATTCCGCGATGCGACTATGGTCAGCCCCCGTTCCAGGAACGCACCCGAAAGTGCGTGAAAGCGAAGCAACGTTTCCCTTTTGGAGGTCGTTTCACAACTATGCAGCTTCGCTGGCGTCTGGCGGTCATCGTCTTCCTCTTCACCCTTGGCGTGATCGCGACAAGCACGCACCAAAACGCGACGGCTAAGCCCGCCCCGTCGCCTTCTCCATCGCCGACCAATCCACCCACGCCCTACATGCCCGTCGACCAGGTGACCAATGGAACCTGGGATGTGATCATGCAGAGCAACGACATCTCATATTCGACGATCAAGCTCAAGAACAATGGGAACACCGTCACCGGCGTTTGGATCGCGGACAAGAAAACCGTCTACAACTTGAGCGGCACGCGTGATGGTGGGCATCTCGTGCTCGACATCAAGAGCGCCGACAAGCCCGACGTCGTGTTGGGCAAGATCGACGCCACCATCGACGGCATCGCGGACATGGTCGGCACGATCACCCTCGGCACGGTCGAGACGCCTTTCCAAGGCGCGCAGCACACCCGCGTGCCGCCACCGGTCGAACCCAGCGCGACGCCGGCGCAACCAGGTGGACAGCCCGGCGGCTACCCAGGGGGCGGCGGCAACTATCCGGGCGGCGGGGGCAACTGACGCAGAGCGTCCGTCTCTAATGAGCGCCTGCGGCTTGCAGTCTTCGGCGATGCGTGCGTGACCAAGACGGGCACAGCCGAGCGCCGCAGGATTCCTTCGGCGACGCTGCCGAGCAGCGCGCGCGACAGGCCGCCTCTGCCGTGGCTGCCCACCACGACCAGATCGGCGCCGCGCTGGGTCGCCAGATCGAGCAACGACGTCACGCAATCGCCCTCGACCGTCTCCGCTGTGACCTCGGCCTTTGAGCCCTTGGCCTGCGCAAGCGCCTCGTCGAGTATTTCTTTCGCCGCGGCGCGCGCGGTGTCGATGGCATACTCCGGCCCTATCGGTGACTGCGCGGTCATCGCGATGATCTTTGTCGACCTCGATGGCGTGCGCGAAGATGACCGATGCTCGTTCCGCCGTCGCCAAGCGCAGCGCCAGATCCACAGCGGCGCGCGATGGCGCTGAACCATCCACCGGCACGACGATCTTGTGGAACATCGAAACCTCGCTTGCTGTTACTCGGTGGTTCGTGCCAGCCTGCAACTCGCGCACATGCCCGAAGCATCGGCGGCGCGACGCCCGGCAGTCGTACCGTGAACATGGCACCACCCGCCAGACGCTGCTGGCCGCCGACGACCGAACCTCCCTGCGCCTCGACCAGCTGCTTGACGACCGCAAGACCGTAGCCGGATCCATCGGTCGCTTGAGACGCAGATCCTCGAAAAGCCGGGCTCGAAGACGCGTCCGGCGTCTTCTTCGGTGAGGCCGGGCCAGTGTCCGCGATGCGCACCTCGAGTTGGTCAGCGTGGCGCTCGCAGTCGATCGTCACGGAACCGCCTTTGGGGGTATATCTGATGGCGTTGAGCATGACGTTCTTGATGATCTGGCCGATCCGCCCTGGGTCGCCAAAGAAATGCATGCATTCCGCCGCGGGCACTTCGCAGCGATGGATAGAGACGCTCACCCCTCGGGCGCGCGCGACCGCGTCCATCGCGCTGTACTCACGGTTGAGCAACTCGCAGACGTTGATGTGGCCGGCTCGGACCGGCATGGCGACCTCGAGCCCGAGCTCGCGGACGTCATCGATCAAGCGTCGAGCTGGCTCAGCGCTTGAATGATGCCTAGCAGGCGTTCGCGCGTCGGCGCCAGTTTGCCATCGACCAGCCCTTCGAGATTCGCTCGCGCGACGGCGAGCTCGTTGCGCATCTCGTGGATGAGCTCGTTGACGTCTGTCGGCGGCTTTGGTTGATCGGATCCGCTCACGGCCTGGACTCGTTGTCTTGGGTCTTCGCCATCTTGTAACCGACGCCGAAGACGGTCACGATGTATCGAGGATTGGCGGGCTCGGCTTCGATCTTGTGCCGAAGGTTGGCGATGTGACGATCGAGCGTCCGGTCGAAGACGTCGAGATTTTCGGCTTTGGCACGGTCGAGAAGCTGCGCGCGGGTGAACGTCCGGCCGGGATGCTGCGCCAGCACTTCAAGGATGCGGAACTCGGTGGGTGTGAGCGCGACGGTGCGGCCCTCGACCCGCACTTCATGCTCGACCGGATCGATCTGCAACGCGCCGACGACGACCAAACCTGAGGGACCCGGGCGGCCATTACTGCCGTTTGTCTGAGCGACGCGCCGCAGCACGGTCTTGACCCTGGCCACGACCTCTCGCGGACTGAACGGCTTGGTGATGTAGTCGTCCGCGCCCAGTTCCAAACCGAGCACGCGATCGACCTCATCCGATCGCGACGTGAGCATGATGATCGGCACGTCCGACTCCGCCCGCATCTGGCGAAAGGCCTCTAGCCCTGACATCCCCGGCATCTTGAGGTCCAAGATGACGAGCGCCGGCCGTTCGGCACGGAAGCTGTCCACCCCGCTAGCACCGTCATGAGCTTGACTGACGACGAACCCATCATCGATGAGATACTGTTCGAGTACCTCGATGATCTTGGGCTCGTCGTCGACGATGAGGATCCGTTTGACCTCGGCCACGTCTTCCAAATTCGTCGCCGAGATCAACTTCTACTGTCCGCCGTTGACACCACCGATCGTCGTCACATACCAGACCTGTCCTTGCCAGGACGGGGCCCCGTTGGGGCTCAACGTCGGATTGAGCGAAGCCTGGAGGTTGACGATCAGGCCGTTCGCATTGCGGTCGGTGACCCGATGCGCTGCGAACCAAGCGGCATTGATGTAGTTGTAATCGATCTTGTTGCCAAGACCATCGTTCGTGTACTCGTTCTTGTAGCTCAATATCAGCTGGTTCTTGAACAGCGGCTCCCAGAGCTCAGCGCTGTATGCCGTGCTCGTGGCAGCATTGAGCCCAGGTCCGGGGTTGCCGTCATAACCATGCTGGTAGATCCCGATCACGCCGGGGATGCCCTTGACCGAATCCAACTGGACGTATGCCGCCGCGCCATTATAGCGGTCGATCGTGCCGTCCGAGATCGGGAAGGTGCCCACGCCGCCATATGCCCCGATTTCGAGCGGTTTGAACCCGACGCAATCACAGAGATGCCACTGGAACGTTTTCTCGGTGGTCGAGCCCCAGTCGAAAGCGCCTTCCGTGCCCGCGATGTCCCCATTGGGTCCGAGATAACTCAGGTCGGCGGTGAACCAGTTCTTGACGTACGCCAACTTGGTGCCCCAGCGGTTCTGGTCGAACGGCCAGGGGTGCTCGCCCACCGTGATCTCCGGCGGCGCGAACACCGAGAGGTCCATCCACTGGCTGAAGGGCGATGGCGCTGGCGCCTCGACCTTGCCAAGGAACAGGTGCCCGTCACGATGCAGCAGGTTGTTATAGGTGATCCACAGCGTGTCGGTCCCGCCGGCGACGCCGTCTTGTATAACCCACTGGTGGAGATGGAACGTCCAATCGTCGCCGAGGAATCCCGCGGCGTGGATGGCGAGATTGCCCCATTGGACGTACGGGCCGCCGCTTGAGTCATAGGTGGGATTCTCACCGATCCAGATCGGGTCGGCGCGCTCGATCGTCTTGGCATCGAGCGACGCATAGCCCGTGCGCTGCACGTAGCGTCCGTACGCGTTGAGCGCCGGCACCACGGTATGGCAGACCTGGCAATCCATGCCGTAGGCCTGCGCGAAGTTGGGCATCGCAGACGTGGGCCGCATCGCCTCGATCACCCATGCGATGACGAGCAGGCAGGCGAGCAGGATCGTCGCCCGGCGCAGCTTCACGGCGTGACCTCTATGGTCAGCGTCATGTCGCCATGGCCCGGCCCGCACACGACTGCGCAGTGAAGGACGTACGTGCCCGCCTTTTTCGGGGTGAACGTGACGAGTTCGAAAATTATCGGGCCGGATCGTCGTCTTAGGCGATGCCAAGCTCGTCAGATTCAATCCCATGGACGCCGGATGAGGATGTCAACCGCAGCGTTGTGGCTTCGTTGACGGGGATGGAGATCTTCGCCGGCGTGAACTTCCAGTTCGAGGCGACGATGTCGATCGTTGGGATGCGCCAGCGCGATTGCGCCGCCGACGAGGACGGCTGCGACAACCAGCACAAGCGGCCAGACCGTGATGCGAAACAAGCGATGCATGATGAAACCCTCCTATTACAAAGTATCGCGGCTTATCGTGTAGCCCGTTTGAATATGTTGTGAACTATTCGACTGGTCACTTCGATGAAGGTCGCAGCCCCATTTCACCACGTGCGCAAGCCCGCTGCGCCATAGGTGTGCAGCAGCATGAACTCGCGGATCGGTCCCGCATAAGCGAGCACGGCCAGCACGATCGCCACGAGCGCCCATGTCCCAAACCGGTCCAGAGCGAGGGGGCTGTGCATCGCCTCGGGCTCGGCATCTGCGAAGAGGGTCTGTTCGGCCTCCACGTGCGGAGTGAAAAGTGTGCCCACTGCCACTGCGACGAACATCAGAATACTCAAGAAGAGGATGCTGCCGCCGATCGCCGCCCATTGCATGTGCGGCATCCACGCCGCCGCGGCTGCGGTGCCGAAGTAGCTCACGTCGTCCGTGCGGCGTGGCGAGCCGAGCAACCCTGCCCAATGCATCGCGGTCGACATGATCGCCATGCCGACGAACCAGGTATAGGTCTGCGCCAGGGCCAGCTTCGGCGCCCACAATGCGCGGCCCGTAAGCAGCGGGATCAACCAGTATGACGTGCCGACGAAAGTGAGCGCTACCGGGCCACCGACCGTGATATGGAAATGGCCGACGATCCACATGGTGTTATGCACGATGGCATCCATCGCATACGACGCGTTGACGACGCCGCCAAGGCCGCCGAAGACGAATAGGATCATGCCCAGCGCCGGTCCGCAAAACGCCGGGTTGCCCCAAGGTAGCGAGCGGATGGTGCCGATGAATCCATGGATGCCCCGGCGCTGCGCGGCCAGCTCGAACGACGCGAAGATCGCAAACGCAGTGAGGATCGACGGCACCACGACACCATAGGTGGTCATCGTGTGCAGCCACTTCCAGCCAGCCGAGATGCCCGGCTCCATGAACTCGTGGTGGATACCGACCGGGGTCGATAGCAGCAAGAGCAAGATGAAGGCGAGCCGCGTCAGCGTGTCGCTGAACACCCGGCCGCCGTAATACTTGGGGACGATGTTATACCAGATCAGGTACGCGCCCATGATCCAGAAGTACACCAGCGGATGCCCGAAATACCAGAACAGGATGCGGGTGAACATGACGTTCACCGTCGGCTTCCATCCAAGCGACCACGGGATGAGGAACACGAGCATCTCGATCGCCACGCCGATGGTGGCGATGAACCACATGACGAACGTGGCTGCCGCACCGTGCACGACGAGCGGCAGGCGCTCTCCCGGGTGCTGGCGGCTGAACCACCGCATGTTGGTCAGGATATCGATGAGCACGAACCAGGTGCCGACCACGAGGACGGTCGTGCCGATGTAAAAGGCCGGATGGGCCTTGAGCGGCGCGTAAAACGTGTAGAGCACGCTCGCGTTGCCGGTGATGATGGTGATCGCCGCAGCCAGCGTGCCCAGGGCCATCAGCCAAAAGCCGATCCAGCCGACGGCCAACGAGCGCTCCCGGGGGATGGCGCGGTAGGTGAGAAACGTGGCAAGACCACAGATGAAAAAGGTCGTGAACACGATCGCCATGAGCACGCCGTGCATGGTGAGCATCCGGTAGTAGTCGAACGCTTGCGGCGCTTTGAACCATCCGGCGCGCGACAACGTCTGCAACAGCCCGAAGATAGCGCCGACCATCAAGGCGATCGTCGAGAAGTACAGATGCGCGAGGATGAGCCGGTTCTCGCGGATGACCTGCGTCTGCACCATCATTTGACCTCGATCGTGCCGTACATGAAGTGGTGACCGCTGCCGCAATATTCGTTGCAGAGCAGCAGGTACGTGCCTGGTTTGCTGAAGACGTGCGTGTCCTCGCTCACCCATCCGGGGACGACCAGCATATTGACCGCGGTGTTGGTGATGAAGAAACCGTGCACCACGTCCGGGCTTGTGGTGAAGAAATGCACGGTCGCGCCCAGCGGCACCGACAAGGTCGATGGGGTGAACGAGAATATGTGGGCGACGATGTAAGCCTCGTACTCGTTGGGACCGGTCTTGCGCATGCCGGGCTTGTCGAATGGCGGGGTCTGCGAAACTTTGGTCGGATCGATCGTCTGCATATGGCTCGGGGGCACGATGTCATCATGCACGGCGGCAACGCCGATGATGACGAGGAAGACGACAAGGGTAACGATGCCCGCGATGAGCCAGACCCGTTCGGATCTATACACTTAGCTCACCAGCGGCTGACCAGCAGCCGGAACATCAGCAACCAGCCGGCTAGGATGATGATGCCGACCAGCGTGACGAATCGGACCGTCGCTGGAAGCGGCGGCTCGACAGGTTCGGGAGCATTTTTCATCACTTCTCCAGTCTACCGGCTGGCGCGAATATCCGATGAAGTTCCCGTGAAGGCGAGGTGGCGTGCGCTCCGCGCCGCTGGATCAGTGGTAGAAATACGGGTCGAGGACGCTGACCTCCGAGATGCTGTCGACCGGCAGTCCATTGCGCTGTGCCGCTTCGCGGATCGCCGCCTCGTTCGGACCATCGTAGATGCAATACGTCTTCTTATGATCCTTCGACACATACGAGTGCACCCAACTCACACCCACCGTCGCATTCTTATCGACGACGTTGATGCACTTTTCGGCTCCGTCGTTGGTCGTGGGGATGGTGAGTCCGTCCTTGAACGTTCTTTCTATCAGGTACCTCGGCATGATCGTCCTCCATAATCTTGGGCAGTCGGCTCGATTCTCTCGCTTTCTCAGGCGCCCCTCTCACGAAGGCGCGCCGGGTCAATAGTTTGCGGCAGCGCGCACTTGGCTGGTCGGCTTGTCGAGATCGGCGAGCAATTCGGGCCCGACGATGGCAAACGGCGTGGTGCCATACGAGAGCAAGCGGTCGTGGAAATCGAGCAACGAGCCGCGGCTTCCCATCCGCAAGATATACTCGGAGAGCAGGTTTTCGAGCTGGACGCGCCCCACGGTGTACGAGATCACCAAGCCCGGCGAGGTCGCGATGCCCGCGACGGCCGCATCCGCGGCTTCTTTCGTGAAGCTCGTCTGCTGAGCGAAGAAGTCGGCAGCTTGCCGATAGGTCCATTCACCGGTCGCGAGCTTCTCGTCGACGATGGCGCGTGCTCCTCGGACCCGTTCCCAGCGCGCGGTGTAGACGCGCCCGTCGAGGTCATCGCCGTACAGACCGAGCCGGACGAACATCTCCTCGCCGTAGTATGCCCAACCTTCCGCGAACTCTGCGCTGCTTTGGATCTTGCGGACGAAATCAGGATTGCGTCGCGCGATCGACAGCTGCAAGAAATGGCCCGGCATGGCTTCGTGGGCGCCGGTGGACCAGATGCGATCGCGATCGAAATCCTCATTCATATCCAGCCGTTTGGCGGCATCCTCGAGCGACTTCGGTGGCGTGATGAAATAGTATCCGGTCGACGAAGCCGAGAATAGCCGGGGCGGGTTCATGGATGCGCCCGGTGAGACGGGTTGTAAGAACGGCGGCGTCTCCACCACCTCGATCGCGCCAAGCCAGTCGGGCACGGTCACGATGTTGTGCTGGACGACGAACGCGCGCAACTCGGCGATGCGCTGGCGATAATACTGGATGAGGGCGGGACCACTTGGCGCCATCCCCCCACCGCTTTTGGGCCCGAACGGCATCGCCTCTTGCTGGGAGAGTGAGGTGAGCCAGGCTTCTTCTGCCCATCCGTGCGCGAGCTCATCGTTGCCCATGCGAGAGATGTCGGTCGCGTCGTATGGGAGAAGCTGCTCGTCACGCAGCATGCGATCGTAGGCCGATCGGCCGATCGAGAAATTCTCCGGCCACGACGCGACGTGCGCGTCGACGTACGCTTTCGTCTGCGTCATGGTCGCAACGGTTGCGTCTCGCGCTTTGACGAATCGAGCGAGCAAATCGGGTTCCCCGGCTAACTGCGCTTTCGCGGCATCGCTAAGCGCCCCATCAAGGAAGCTGGCAGCACCGGCCAGTTCCTGGCTGTCGATCACCCCGTAGAGGTGTCCTGGCTTGGTGACGAGCTTTTGACCGGCGACGATATACTGCGGAGCCTTTGTAAGCCGGCTCGTGATGTCGGCCCATGCCTTGTCAAGATCAGCCTGGGTCGAGCCGTTCTGGCCGACGATCGGAAGATTCAGAAACTGGGTGAAGATCGCGTTGACGACGTTGTTCGCCGATGCGCCGTAGTCTTTACGATCTGTCTGGTAGACCTGGAGCTGGTTCAATTGGGCGACGAGCTGCGCTTCGAGGAGCTTCGCGTCGTCGCGATCGACGAGCGACGCCGAAGCAGGGATGAGCGGCGCGATGGCGCGCAGCTGCGCTTGCCACTGTCGCAGCAGCGATACGTACGCGGCGCGATATACCTCACTTGGCGTCTCGAGGTCGCCATCGTGCCCTGCAATGCCCAAGGCGGTGGCATTGGTGGGGTACAGGCGCGCCGTGGTGAAAGTGATATCCTGAGCGAGCTTGGCCAAGCGGTCGTGCGCAGAGGGCTGGGCCTGGACCGGGGCAGCCGCCACGCTCAGAAGGACGGCGAGGATGAACGCGAGGTCATGGTGACGCATGCTTGCCTCCACGAGCGGCCTTCGCAAACGCTTGATTTCGCGCCTCTCGCTAGGAAAAGAGCATTCGCGAGGTGAGCAGTGCGAGTGTATTCCTGAGTCGCGCTGCAACGGTCGGCTCGGCACCCTCGTCGATTCGATGGAGAGCAACCTCGACCCAGCGGCGCCCTTCCGACTCCAGACCTCCGTGCCACCAAAGCATATCCAATGCGCTCACGACCTCACTGCCCAGCGGGACCTGCTGCTCCCTTGCGAGCGCCCACTCAAGCGTCGCGCGGAAATTCTCCACTTCTGGTTCGAGGCTCGTAAGCCACTCGCTCAGCGAGATCGTTCCAAAATTACGTTCGGCTTTCTTGGCGACCCCGAGATAGTACTCCGCGTGGCGTCGGGCAACGCGCTCGAGCTCACCGCTGGCCGTCAGCTTCTCCAACGCGTACTGGCGAGTGGATTCAAGCAGCCGCGAGCGCTCCTGGCTGCCACCCGTATCCACCACGACGAGTGACTTATCGGCGAGCGAGGCGACCATATCGAACACATCAACCTCGCTGATACCGTCGCCGGCGCACACGTGGGTCGCCGCCTCCAGCGTGAAACTGCCGGCAAAGATCGCGAGGCGATTGAAGAGTTCTTGCTCTTGAGGCGCGAGCAGATCGTAGCTCCAGTCGATGAGCGCCCTCAACGTCTGCTGCCGCGGAAGCGCGGTTCGGCTGCCGGCGGTCAGAATCTTGAACCGCTCGTTGAGATGCTGCGCAAGCGTGGAGACGCTCAGCATCTTGACCCGCGCCGCTGCGAGCTCGATCGCAAGCGGAATGCCATCGAGGCGCCGGCAAACGTCGGCCACAATAGGTGCGCTCTCCTCATTGAGACAGAACGATTGACTGACCAGCGAGGCGCGGTCGGCGAACAGGGCGACGGCGCCGAATTGCATGGCGTCGGCAACCGTCAGCTTTCGGGTTGCAGCGGGGACCGCCAATGAAGCAAGCCGCAACACCTTTTCGCCACTGACCCCCAGCGCTTCGCGAGAGGTGGCCAGCACGTGCACGGTCGGACAGTTGCGGTGGATCGCGTCGGCGAGCACGGCGATGGACTGAACCAGGTGCTCGCAATTATCGAGGATGAGGAGCAGCTGCTTTGTCTTCAGCCACTGGGGTATGGCTTGGTCGCCTCGCAGACCTTGTGCTTGATTCGCGCCGAGAGCTTGAGCGATGACACTTGGCACTGATTCTGGATCGGTGATCGGCGCTAGGTCGGCGACCCACACCCCATCGGGGTAGCGCTCGAGCAGCTCAGCGCCGACTTGTGCCGCAAGCCGAGTCTTACCGACGCCACCCGACCCGAAAAGCGTCACCATCCGGTGCTCCGCCAAGTGCGCTTTGAGCTCTTCCAAGTCTCGCTCGCGTCCGATGAACGTCGTGACCTGCACCGGCAGATTGTTGGGTAGCGTGTTGAGCGACAGCAAAGGCCCGAACTCTCTGGACAGGCCATCGGCGCCCACTTGCCAGACTTGTTCCGGCTGGGCAAGATCCTTGAGACGATGCAGGCCGAGATCCGAAAACTCGGCGCCATTCACGTCCGCCTTTGACAATTCGTATGTGACGCCCGAAACCAGCACCTGACCGCCGTGGCCGATCGACATCAGGCGGGCAACTCGGTTGACGACGGCGCCGAAATAATCAGCGTCGCGCTCCTCGGCGCTTCCGCTGTGCAGACCCATCCGAACGCGAAGACCGTCAATGGCCGAGAAGTCCTCGTCAGCCAGCGCGCGCTGTGCATCAAGAGCAGCTCGCACCGCATTCGGGGCAGCGTGGAAGACCGCGCAAAACGCATCACCCACGGTTTTGAAGACGTAGCCGCCCTGCTGCTCGATCGCGCGGCGCATAAGCTCCTCGTGGCGCGCGACTGCCGCTCGCATGGCCTGGGGATTAGCCTCCCAGCGTCGACTGCTGCCCTCGATGTCCGAGAATAGGAAAGTGACGGTGCCAGTAGGCAACGTCACCGGGGCTTGAGCATGCGGCTGGTCAGGCTCACCGCGAGTCGGCATGCGGACACGTTCGGCCCACGGCATTTCAGGGCCTGGCCGTTAAACAGTCGTCGCGTGTCTGACGTCCACCGGACATTTGCCGGTTGATCCCAGAGTTCTACGAACGATATCTCGTGCCGTTCTTCTTCGCACCCTTCGCGCACGATCTTGTCGAACGACTGCAACCTGCACCTAACAGGTTGAATTTCGGCCAAGCGATCCTGCCCTTAAGGCAGGCGCATAAAAAAAGAAGCCACCAAAAGTAGGTGGCACCCGCGCAGGTCTGTCACTAAAAATACTAGCACAAAGCGTTGATGATTGCAAGTTTCGGCGCCGAGAGGTCCGACGCCACAGCTCCTCCGGGCGTGCCCGGTGTTGGAGGCAGCGGGAATCGAACCCGCCGCGCGGTTTGACAGACCTACGCGGGTACCAACCTACCCCCAACCGATTCTTTACTCACGCCGGCGTATAGTGCAGTAAAGTGGCTAAGGTAGTTGGGACCACAAAAAAGAACCAGCGGAAACGCTGGTTCATGCAATGATTGAGATTCGGGCCGACTGGATTCGAACCAGCGATCTCCTGTCCCCCAGACAGGCGCGTTAACCAGGCTTCGCTACGGCCCGATGCCGTTCGAGTTATCGTTCTATTCTATGGGCGCACGAGCCTGTAGCACGTCTTGAACACGCTCTGGAACCGTATCCTGAACGCCCTAGCTAGCATCGATAGGCCCCCAAGCAAGCACGTATAATGAGATCTCGCGTCATCCTTGAAAACAAAAGGATCAAGGAGTTACTTCCTCGATCCTTAGCTTGAGCCTACCCGGCTTTCAATTCGTGTGGTTGGTCTTTCGCAGTGCTTGCAGCTGTGGGTTCGCCCATTGGGTGCCGTCATCATAGGTGACTTCCAGTGGTACGCACTCCGCGTTACTAGGCAGTGGCAAGAGACTTGCATCCAGAGCGAGGGTGCGTTCTATATCAACGCCAGGTAGAGCACTGCCCTTGTCCTGTATTTCGGCTATCAAGTTGCCTCGCACGATCAGACCGAAGTTAATGGTTTTCAGGGTGGTTTTTGACTTGTTGGTGTAATCGATTGCGAGATATGATCGTCGATCGGTCGTTCTGGGCGAATTTGCAGGACCATACGGATATTGGCTCAGCACGCTGTTAGGACTTACCGTGCTCAGGTCACCTGGCGGGTAGACATCGGATGCGACATCATAGCTAGGCAACGGTCCCAACGGATAGTCATTCGTATTGGGGTTTGAAATACTCGCGCCAAACGACGCCTGGCAATGGGTGACGTGAACGGGGTCCGACGTCGGACCCGCAACAGCCACGTTCGTATTCGCTTGGACAACCTGCCCGCAGAGCAGCATCAGCGAAAGGGCGCCGAACACGACAAGCTTTCTCATGTCACCTAGCCTCCGGTGGTGCCTTCACTATACGTCTGGCAAATCTGCCCCACAAGACCTCTGTCCCGCTAGGGCTCGCGATGGCTGTCTATCCACGTCGGTTGCTTCCAGAGATGATGGCGAGCGCTTCGTCGCGATGTTGCTCCATGAGCAGGCCCGTGTCGCCTTCCACGTTGAGGCGCAAAAGCGGCTCGGTATTTGATGGACGGACGTTGAGCCACCAATCAGGCTCTTCAACGGTTACACCATCGAGGTGGTCGATCTGCGAGCCGCGCGCTGCATAAAACGCTTCAACTTCGCGTAAGGAGCCGGCTACATCCCCAACGGTCGAGTTAATCTCTCCAGACCTAAAACGCGTGTCGATGGGTGCGATAAGCTCGCTCACCGTTTTCTCTTCCCGACTGAGCAATTCCAGGCAGTGCATGAGCGCGATCATACCCGAATCGGCGAACCAGTTCTCGCGAAAGTAATAGTGACCCGAGTGCTCGCCCCCGAAGGGGATGTTCTGCTCGCGCATGATCGGCTTGATGATCGAGTGCCCAACGGGCGATCGTACGGGCACGCCGCCAGCCTTCGTGATCGCCTCTGGCACTGACCGGCTGCAAATGAGATTATAAAGGATCTTGCAATGTGGGAAACGCTGCAGGGTATTCAACCCAATAAGGGCCGTCATGATCCCGCCATCAACCAAGCCGGCATTTTCGTCCACGATGAACATACGATCGGCATCTCCATCGAACGTAACGCCAAGATCGCAGCCGTGCTCCCGCACCGCGGCTTGCAGCTGGACCTTGTTGGCGGGATCCATCGGATTGGCCGGATGGTTGGGAAAGGAGCCGTCGAGTTCGAAGAACAGCGGAATGATCTGGCAGGGCAGCTCCTTGAAAACTGCCGGCGTCGTCATGCCCGCCATGCCGTTAGCGGCGTCGACTGCAATTTTGAAAGGCTTGACGGCGTGCCGGTCGATCATCGACAGACAATGCTGCGCGAAATCCGCAAGCATATCGCGCTCGTCGATTGACCCACGATGCGAGCTGCGCGGCAGGTTACCCGCGATGACCCGGTCGCGGACGTCTGCCAAGCCGGTGTCAAGGGAGAGCGCAACCGCATCCGCCCGGCAGAACTTTAGCCCGTTGTAATTGGCCGGATTGTGGGAGGCCGTGATCATGACCCCGCCGTCAAAACCGAACTTTCCAGTTGCAAAATAGAGCTCGTCGGTCGAGACAAGTCCGATGTCGGTCACATCTGCGCCCTGCTCGGCGGCTCCGTCAGCAAGGGCCGCATAGAGGTCATTGCCTGATGGCCGCATATCACGGCCAACGACGATGTGAGAGAATCCAAACTGCGCAACAAAGGCGCGGCCGATTTGGTAGGCCAGCTCAGGTGAAAGCTCGTCGGGCACTATGCCTCTTACGTCGTAGCGTTTGAACAGATCGGTTATGGCTTCGGTCTGCATTGCATCCTCTAGTCATACAGCGTCAAACGGCCGCGGCCCGTTTGACGGTCACCCATGCCGTAGTAGATATCGAAGATACCATTTCCGAGGTCAGGTCGCGGGTCGATCGCCGTTGGAAAAACGACGTGACCGACTTTACCGCGGATTTCACCCGGCATCTCCGGTTCAAAAAGTGGCGTAGGCGAGCGATATAAGACTTGGTCGAGCTGACCCGCATCATGGATGATGATCCCTGCACAATAGCGCAGGTGCTGCGCCCCGCGGTGCTTCCCGCATACATCGACGCCGTGGATCACAGCCAGCCATCCTTCGCGGATGCGAACAGGGGGCGTGCCTCCCCCAACTTTGACTCGGCCCCAATCGGCCGGCGGCAGCCGCAGCGGATGTGTTTCTGCGACCTCGCATAGCTTGCGAAGATCTTTTTGGACGGCAGCGAGGGGGACGTAGCCGATCGCAATATTCTCGTGCAGACCTGTATGCCGGAAGACATTTGCGGTTCGCTTACCGAGCTTGCGCCACAATGCCCACAGGGTTGGACGGTGATACAGCGCCAGTGACTTGACGCCGCTTGGCGAGAGCACCGGTTCGGGGAAAAATGCGGCGTCTTTGTCTGCAAACGGCGCATTGCTTTTTCGAAAACACATGAGGCCCAACCGTTGCCACCGCACGCCGGTCGAGGACACGGCAAGCGCGATCTCCGGGCCGCGCGGTCCAAAGGCCACGTACGCCATGACGTATCGATCAATCTCCTGGATATAGGTTATGCGCGGGTCCTCGCAGCCGTAGCCGTCGCGTTCATCTCGCATCTCGTATTGCGCCTTAGGTTCAAGCGCGTAACCGAATTGCTTCGTGCGAAGCGACCCGTTGCCGTGCTCGTGCACCGAAAAGCATCCAATGCGCGAGATGTTGCCCGGCGCCACCATGCGGGGAAACAGCCGTAGAGAGCCATCGCGGAGCCTGGCAGTTGCTGGGTTGAGAATGCCTTCCCGGTCGACCAGCCGGCGATCTGGTTTCAGGACGACGCCAAGGCGGTCAAACTCCGCTTTGAGTGCGGACTTAGTCGTGGAATGATTTTTGGTCATCGGGGCGGCGGTCGTGCGTCTCATCCGTCAGTATCTCCCACGTTTTGGGCAGCGCAGCCTGCCGATATCGAGCGCCACTCGCTGATTAAGCTGTGGTGCGGTGGGTAGAATTTTTCCATGAAAACAACCTGGAAACCGCATGAAAAGCACGGCCGCTTGACTGCGCAAGGCGATCTGCCGGACAGCGTCTATGCGTTTCCGAAGCAGCGCAAGGAACCGCTCACCGATGCACGCCATGTCCGCAATGCCGTGGCTCGCTTTGATCAGGTCAAGGGCGTTTCGGATGCAGACCGCGCCGAGGCGTTCGCCAATATTAAAGAAGCCGCGAGCCACTATGGCGTCGACCTGTCAGAGTCGTCATGGCAAGAGCTCGGTGTCCATCCGCAAACAAAGAAACGCTAGAGCGTTGGTAGCTCTCTGGGCTGGCGACCCAATGGAAACGCCTTAGCGATCAAAGCGATTTCTTGCTCGCTCAGCCGCAAGCTCCCAGCTCCTGCATTCTCGGCGGCGTGATTTGGGTTCGAGGCTTTAGGAATCGCGAACACCGAGGGGTTACGCAACAGAAAGCGCAGCGCGACCTGGCGCGGGGTCGCTCCTCTTGCGGCAGCGATCTCCGCGAGCACCCGACCACCAGCACTGCGTTCGCCTGGAAATTTGTCACGACCGAATGGGCTGTAGGCCACGACAGCCACGCCATGTCGCTCGCACCACGGTAACACGTCATGCTCGACACCGCGCTCGCCCAGATTGTACAACACTTGATTGCAGACGAAGTTGGGCGCGATGCTCCGCGCTTCTTCAAGATCGGATACGTCGAAGTTGCTCACGCCCCACGAGCGGATCTTCCCGGCACGTTCGAGATGCAGTAAGCCCGCGATTGTCTCGGCGAGCGGATGGCGACCGCGCCAGTGGAGCAAGTAACAGTCGAGCCGGTCGGTCTTGAGCCGCTTGAGGGACTGTTCGCAGGCCGCGACGGTTCCGGTCCTCGATGCGTGCTCGGGAAGCACCTTCGACACCAAGAAGACCTCGTCGCGTCGCCCCGCGATGGCTTCACCCACCAGATCCTCGGTCCCATACATCTCCGCGGTGTCGATGTGGGTCATGCCGAGGTCGAAGCCAGCCCGCAGCGAAACTACTGCGCGAGCGCGCTCGCTTTTGGCAACGTCCCAGGTCCCCTGGCCGACCACCGATACTTGGCGGTTGGTCGTACCGAACGGACGCTGTTCCATCGCAGTCATGCGCATGAGCATCACACCTCCGCAATCACGTTCGCACGTTCTCACACTATGTACCTTTTTGGGGCTTCAACAAAACCTGCGCCACTAATTTCACAGCACTTTCATGGGAGCGGTTTACTGTAGTGGAAATGAACTGGCTGACTCGACTAGGCTACGCGACCTGCGCTCTGGCATTGATCGCAGCAACGAACGCCCATACCAGCGTGACTCCCATGGACACCACAAAATCAAAACTCACGGTCTTTGTGTATAAGGAAGGGCTGTTCGCATTTGCAGCGGATAATCACGAGGTGTCGGCACCGATCGCTTCGGGTTCGCTCGACGAGACGGGCCAGACGGTTGATCTCGCGATCGACGCCACGAAGATGCAAGTCCAAGACCCGCCCAGCCGGCGCGATACCGTGCAGGCGAACATGCTTGGACCGCAAGTGCTCGACGTCGCCAACTACCCTAAGATCACGTTTCATTCGACCAAGATCGAGAAGGCCGATCCCGACCATTGGACTGTGACGGGTGAACTCACGCTGCACGGGCAGACTCGTCCAATGACGCTTCAGGTGATCAGAACGGACGCGAACACCTTTAGCGGCTCGGCGAACGTGCGGCAGACAGACTTTGGGATCTCGCCGATCAAGATCGCCGGTGGGGCGGTGCGCGTCAAGAATGACGTCAAGGTGGAATTCACTATCGTGCTTGGGCCGCCCACTTCGTAGCTCGGATTGGGCCGCCGGCGGCCCAGAGGAATGCTGAATTATGAAAATTTGGCTCCTCCCTTCATAGCGCGATTTGTGGTACAATCAGTGAAGCACGTTCCTGGGGCGGTTGGAGGTAAATCATGGATACGGGCATTGGGTCACGGAAGTCATGTTCGTGGCTTGCGGCGATAGCGGTTTTGAGTTTTTGCGTCGCGCAGCTTGCGGTCCCTCAATCGGCACAAGCGCACCCCTCCCAGGTGCAGGGCGTCGCGCATCCGCAGGGCGTTGGACCGCCGGTCGGCAATCCATTGCCGCCGAACCAGCGTTTCTCGCCGGGTCGCCAAGCGTTCTTCGGCGAGGCCGCGTGTAACCAACCGGTCAACGCGTTCTTTGCCGGCGACCCGTCCGATCCGCTTTTCGGCAATCAGGCATACGTGGTCGCGGGGAACACCCCGGGTGTGCAGAGCTGGCTGGCTGGCCCTGGCGCAGCATTCTGGTACGGGTACACCACCAGTCAAGTGGCCGGCTGGTCGTACACCACTGCGAACTATACCTCGCCCGTCGGCCTGTGCGGTGGCTTTCAGGCGCTGACGCCCTAGAAGCTAGTACGGTACCCCATACCTAGCAGCGATGCGCTTTCAAAGATCCTTTAGCGCATCGCGCTAGGCTTTTGCGTAGCTCTCCGCTCCCATGAAGTGTAGCGAAACGTATGGCTCGTCGCCGATCACACGGCTATCGTGCCCCGGCGCTATGTAGAAGAAATCACCGGCGCGCATCTCGAGTGTGGTGCCATCTGCCATCTCAGCCGTGGCACAGCCTGACACGACCATCCCGACATGCTCGACCGGACACATCGCCAGGCCTTGCGCCGCCCCCACATCCACCGACCATCGCCAACCAGGCTCGTACGTGGCGCGGCCGATCACCATGCCTCCCACGTTGATGGTCGAAAAGGTCCCCTTGGGAAAAACCCTCGTCTCGTCCGGTGAGTCAAAGCGTTTGAGCGTTGCTCCGTCCATTGGTCGAACCTCACTTTGGAAGTTTCGCTGTGCACCTTCGTAGCCGGGATGAACGGCTCCCGCGCTGAACCACGATCTATGAACATCGCACCGTTCAAACTCGAACGCTTCTTCGCGCGTCACGAATTCACAGCTCCTTATCTGCTCTGCGCGTCGGACTGCGAGGCGCTGACCTTCGACGAGCTCGTCGCGCTCGAACCAGACCTCAACCAGACGCTGCAAGCCCTGCGTCTTGGCTACACGCAAGCGACCGGTGCCCCCGAGTTGCGAGCCGCCGTCGCCGGGCTCTACGACGCCGTATCGGCTGACGAGGTGTTGCTGCACGCGGGAAGCTCCGAGGCTATCTTCTCTTTCATGAACTGCGCGCTAGCATCAGGCGATCATGTCATCGTGCAAAGCCCCTGCTATCAGTCGCACTACGAGGTCGCGCGCGCCATCGGGTGCGAGGTGACGCCGTGGATCGGTGACGAGCGTACGGGCTGGTCGCTCGACCCCGGCGTTCTCGAGCAGAGCATAAGGCCCAACACCAAAGCTGTCATGCTGACCACGCCGCACAATCCGACCGGCTATCTCATGACGCGCGATACGCAGCAGACTATCGTCGACATCGTCCGCAGGCACGGGCTGCGGCTCTTCTGCGATGAGATATTCAGATTTCTCGAACACGACCCCAAACAACGGCTTCCGGCGGCAGCCGACATCTACGAGCGCGCGATCTCGGTGGGCGGGTTATCCAAATCCTTCGGCTTGGCCGGCGTACGGGTCGGCTGGATCGCCACCCGCGACCGCGAGGTCCGCGAGGCGATGACGCGCTTCAAGGATTACCTCTCACTGTGCAACGGGGCGCCCGACGAATTGCTCGCCGGCGTGGCCCTTAAGCATCGCTCGGCCATCCATCGCCGCAGCGTGGAGATCATCCACCGCAACCTGCGCGTCTTCAACGATTTCCTGGGCCGCCACAGCGGTCTTTTCTCATGGCAGCAACCGCACGCCAGCAGCATCGGTCTTGTGCGCTATTCGGGCAGCGAAGGCAGCGCTCGATTCTGCGATGACGTCGTCACGAACAGCGGCGTGCTGCTGCTTCCGAGCGCCCAGCTCGATTTCGGCGACGAGCACTTCCGGGTCGGCCTGGGCAGGCGCAACGCCATTGAGTGCATCGCGCAGTTCGATGCGCTGCTGGCAAAGCGAGCGGCGCGGCTCGCATGAATCGCTGCTACTTCTTCTTTTCAGGCGCCTGGTAGCCAAGCAGACCCGCGTCGATCGACAAACGATCCACGCGATGCAGACGCTCGGCCTGTGCCGGCGTGATGAGCCGCGTATGGGGGATGTCGCATAGATAGCTCGGCACGAACCAGACCGATCGCTCTGACGTCATCCATTGGCGATCGTCGAATCGTGAAAGATCGACCGGCCTTGAATAGGTCCGCAGCGTGCGATGGCCGCGAAGGTTGAAGTAGTCCTCGAAGTACGAGAGCGCCAGCTCCCGCAACGAGCGGTAGATGGGCATGCGGTCGCGCAAGCCGGTGAAATGCGATTTGGCGACCGCGCCCCAGCAGCCGCGCACGCGGTAGACCGCGATCACGTGATCCGTGTCGCGCTCGCCTTCCAGATCGAGGATGAGTGGTGGCAGGCCGATAGCCCGCAGGCCGGCAGCGCCGAGCATGGCACCCTCCATGCAGTGCGCCGTACGCTCGCGCAAAACCCGCCGTGGTGACCACGCGGTGTCGGCGTCGTGATAACGCAGCGAGTCCAGCAGCCGCTGGATGCCGTGCGGGTTCTTAAGCCGCTGCAACGCGCGCCATTCTCGACGTGTGAAACCGTACGGTCCTTGCGCCATCGTTACTCCTGTCGCCCGCCGCTCAAAGGGTGAGCGGCGCAATCGGTTCGATTTCCGGGTGCTCGCCACCCACCTGGTCGTAGAAGAGCACCCATGCGGTCGCATCATTGCGCAGAAACGTCTTGACGATCGTGTCGCTCGCAAACCGTGGCAGCGCCATCCGCCAGCTGCCCAGCGCCAGCCATACCTGCTGCAATGGATGGTCTTGCATCGTGCTGCCGAGATTGAATTCGTTCGTCGTCCAGTCTCGTCGCGGTCCGCCGAAGGTCTGCAGCTTGCGCTCAAGGTCCTTGGTAAGCCGCGCCAGACGCTGGTAGCGCGGCAGCTGATCGGGATAGCGGGCGGCCCACTGGTCGAACGCCGGATTGTTCCCCACGATTCTCTTTAAGTGGCGGAACATGGCGAAAAGCGCCCGGTTGGAGTCCTGCGCACAGTTGTTGGCCGGACCGACATAGGCGCAGCCGGTACCGTCGCCGATGCGATACCGTGCGGCCATGACCTCCAGCTGCAGCGTCAGCGCTTCCAGCGCCGATGCGCGACGGGTGGCGTCGAGCTCGAAATCCGTGGTGAACCCGTCGTGTCGCAGCAGGATGTCACAGACCGGGCGTTCGCCGAGCCAGCCGAATTGCCGGTCTCCCATGTAGCGCGACCAGTGCTGCGCTCCGGACACGAGGCCATCTTCGTTGTGGGCGTACACCTGGTAGTAGGTGATCTCAAAACGCAACTCGTCTGACAACGGGTCGCGGATAACGAGAGCTTGACCGTAGGCGAAGTGGCCGAGATAGACGGGGCCCTTGGCAGAGGCCTCGGCATGCTGGCCGCCAACCCCGCCGAAGACGTGAATGACGAGCGCGGCGTCGCCCTCACTCCATGCCTGGACAGGCGCCCCCGGCGCCGGGGCGCTGCTTTCAAGCCTCGTCGAGCTCGCCGTGCCCTTTCGCTCGACGAGGCCGACCCAGGCCTCCTTGCGCACATACCGGTAGGCAGCGTCGCGGCCGACCTCGCGCTGCGGTTGCGGCCGCAGCTGCGCGCGCGGCGCCAATGCTTGGACGGCAAACCTGCCCGAGGCGTCGGGGGCGCCATAGACATACCAGCCCTGCGCGTTGAGCGGGCCCTGCTCGATCGCAAGCATGCTCGAAGGAGCGCGGCCCTCCGGATTGCGCACCGCAGGCGGCACAGCGACGACTTCCGATGGACCGTCAAACGCTCCCGTGGCAGGGTTGAAGTGCGTCACACGATAGCGATCGTCCGGCTCTGGGCCCACGAACCTCACCAGCCCATAGTAGTGACCACCGATCTGCACCGGTTCGCGCGCGATGCGCACCACCGGATCGGCGCCGTCCTCTACTTCGATTTTCCCGACCAGCATGACGAGCACGTCATCAAGCGGTCGCGATCCTGCAAGCGATTCCAGAGGATCGACCAGTTGCCAGTGGTTCAGCCGCGTCGGGCAGACCGTGCCTCCGTATTCGCTCGAGTGCTCGGCCTCAGCGCTGAAGAACACGTCGCGCGTCGCGCCGCGCACGCGCTGAAGCACCTCGGGATCATCCGACCAGCGCAGCTTCACCGTCGTGCCGACTAAGTGCGCATAGGCCGCTTCTGCGTGATGCACCTCGAACCAAGCGCCGACGACATCGTCGCGCTCCTCGCGCCGTGGGAGCTTCAGCCGCCCCATCCAGGGCGCGATGGGATGATAGCGGCTGGTATCAACGCCGGCGCCGATCGGGTAATAACCCGGGCGATTCCACGGCTGCTGGATGTACGCGCCGTAGTTCGTCTCCTTCTTCGGCGGGCGCGGCTCAGTGGGTGTGAATCTCCCGCGCAGGATATGCGAGATGTTATCGAGCGTCTGCTGGAGGTTTGTGCGCCCGTCAGGCAAGGTGGCCTTGGGATCGAACATGCCTCCCGGCTCCATATGCCCGACCGGCCCGAGCGAGATCTGGCTGATGCGGCCCAGATGTAGCGCCCGATTCCAATAGGTGAGCGGGAAGATCTTCCAACGTGATGGATACAGCAGCGGCCCGAGCTTTTGGACCCCGTCCTTCTCGCCGATCATGTGGTAGACGTGCTCAAGATCCAAGAAGCGCCCGCTGCCGCTCATGACGCCACCCAGCGTGATAAGATCGATCGGCGCCTCAAGCCCGCGCCGCAACCAGTTCGCGCAGCCCGACGACATCTGCGCGCCGCCGCTGTAACCGATGAGCGTCACCGGCACCGCGCTGCCAGGCTGGTATCCGTTGGCGAGGAGACCTTCGTACAGCAGTTTCGCGATGCCGAAGTTGTAGATGGGTCCATAACGCGGATCGGTCGACACCGCGACGATGAGCACGTTGCGGATGTTGACGAACAGGCCGATCAGGCTGGCGGGGTTGGCAAAGCGCAGCTTGTCGACCAGCGTCCAAAAGCCGGAGAAGATCGGGTCATCGTCCAGCGGCCGGTTGAACACCGAGTAGACCATAAGGCCGCGGATGAACTTCGTCCGTTTGGGCAGCGTCGGTGCGAGCGCATCCAGGAACGCCTCGACGTCAGGCGTGTAGCGTGCGCTCGATTGCGCGATGCCGTCGAGGTAGACGACATAGCGCTTGGTCTTGGGCGTGCCGCGCGCGCCGGCTCGTGATGCAGGCGCCGGCGGCGGTTTGATCTCGTCACCGTACCAGCCGGCCCACCAGCCAAGCGTCTCAAGCGGAGCCAGCAGCGCGGCCACGATGACCGCGATCAGCGCGATCCAGGCCAGATTGAACGGCAGTCGAAGCATGACCGGAAGCCCGTCGTACCATCCGAAGAACGCGCCGTGTAGCGGTCGCACCGCGAGCGAGACGAGGATGAAGAGCGCGATCACCGCGGCGACCATCATAAAGGTTCGAAGCCAGCTCGAGCTCTTGCGGCCACCCGCTTGCGGGCTGGGCACCGCGTCGGTCGGCGCAACGGTGAATGCTTGCGCATCAGCGGGAGCGGGCTCGATCGGAGCTTCGCCGCTCGCGGCGGGTTCCGCCGGGCGCGCGGCTTGGAGGTACGATGATTGCGCCCGCTCGATCGCCGCGTCTTCATCACCTTCAAGCTCGACGCCGCTCACGGCGTCCATCAGCCGTGCACCTAACTGCGCGATCGGCTTGCCGAACGTCTGGTGAGCGACGACGAGGCCAAGCCATCCCAGGCCCACGTAGGTGAGCGCGCCGACCACGCCGACGTGGGCGATCGCGCCGACGCCCACCAGGGTCGCCAGCAGCTGCCATATCCGCAGCAGCCACATGATTGGTATGCCGGCATACGGGATCGCCTCGAAAAACGAGAACAACAGCGGTGCGTATGCGAGCGCGAGGACGATCCACAGCGCTCCCAGGCTCACTCGCTCGCCGCCTAAGAAGCGCGAAAGCGCCCACGTGCTCAACGTCAGAAAGGCGTAGCCGAAGGCGAACAGCACAGCGCTGATGATCAGGCTGAACGCGAAACGCGCGGGCTTGACTTGGTTCGCGAAGAGCACGATGCTCTGCCCGAGTGCTTGTGAAAGACCGGCTGCCAAGACGATGGCGACGGCGACCAGCGCGCCGTCCCTGAGCCCGACGCCGTTGACGAAGGCGTGGCCGTCAAGGCGATACACGCCGCTCAGCGTCGTCCATAGATTCGGCACGAAGTTCTGCAGCTGTGGGTTCATCGTGTGGGCGCGGTGGTCATGAATTCATCGCGTAAGCGCAGCGGTCATCACGATCCACTCGCCGTGAATGTTGCGCAGCCGCCCGCGCTCGACAAATCCATTGCTCGCATACGCAGCGATCGCGCTGGCGTTACCCGGCTGCACTTCGAGACGCACTTCCGGCACGCCGCACTGTGCGAGATAGCGAAGTCCCTCCGACACGAGCGCCTTGGCGATGCCCCGACCGCGTGCCGCGGGCGCGACAGCGATATTGAGCAGCTGCGCATCGCCGTGGCTGCGAAAACGCCCCGATGTGCCGACGAAGAGGATCTTGTTCCACATCTGACGTGCGATCGTCGCCCAGCGGATGCCATATCGTCCGATCAGCGCTCGCAGCGCCCACACGATGATCCGGCCGCTTTGCACCGCGCGCCACTCGAGCCTGCCGACGGAGCTTGTGAACAGCGCGTAGCCTAGCAGGCCGGACTGGTCTCGCGCGGCCAGGAAACCGCCTGGTTCCGTCTGGCGCGCAAACGTCCAGATGTCCACCATCGCGTCGCTTTTGGGCTGGTCGCCATAGAGCTGGCGCACGTTGGGCCCAAAGGCATCGAGGAAGATGCGAACGGCGGGCTCGATCTCCGCCTGGCTGATGGGACCGACCGCGAAGCGTTCGCTCAAAACAAAAGCCTCCTCGGCTCGCCCCGCGGGGCTTCTCGAGGAGGCCGTTACGCCTGAACCTGACGAGTTACTTCTTCTTGCCTTTGTTCACGGCTTCGCGGAGGTCCTTACCAGGATGGAACGCTGGCACGCTACGCGCGGCGATCATGAGCTTCTCACCCGTCTTGGGGTTGCGCCCTTCGCGAGCTTTGCGTTTCCGAACCTCGAAGCTGCCAAACGGAATGAGCTGCACCTTCTCACCATGTGCCAGCGCGCCTTTGACGGTCTCCAGCACGTGGTCGACGATCTCCGACACGTCGCGACGCGGCAGCTCTGTTTTCTTTGTAATCTCTTCGATCAGCTCGGCCTTGGTCATCGGTCACCTCTCTATTACAGCAGCAAAGATAACGCGCGAATCCTTCGCGCTCATTGAAGAGGAGCGGTCGCGCGACGAATGCTTGCTCCGGCTCAACCAGTTAGCGGGCGGATGGGTGATTCCTCCCGGTTTTTCGCCTCAATCCCTTATTTCATCGAGCATTGCCGCAGCGGCGCGCAGGGCGAGGAGATAGGATACCGCGCCGAAACCGAAAACGGCTCCATCGACCACCGGCGCGATGACCGAGCGGCGGCGGAACGACTCGCGCGCATAGATGTTCGTGAGGTGGATTTCTATTTTCGGCACGCTCACCGACGCCAGTGCGTCGCGCAGCGCGTACGAATAGTGCGTATACGCTCCGGGGTTGATCAGAATCGCGTGACCGGCGCTGGATGCGGCGTGGATCGCGTCGATGAGCGCACCCTCAGATGAATGCTGCTGGATGAGGAGCGGGCGGCCAAGCTCGGCGCCGAGAGCGCGTAACTGCCCGTCGATCTCTTCGAGCGTCGTCGTCCCGTAGGTTTCCGGCTCGCGCGTGCCGAGCGCGTTGAGGTTGGGTCCGTGCAGGACCACAATGCCGGCGCGCTGTGTGTCTTTCATCGTGTCGTGTGTCTCACCGCGCTCTTCTGGCGCAGCGGCGACCTTCCCCTGGGCTGCCGAGCAGGATGGTCGAGCGCGACGACAGGAAGCTTGCCAAGCATGGCGACGGACTATAGCGCATCCGCGCTGGCCGCAGGCGACAGCCTCCGCATCGTGGCGGCCAGAACCACGGCGACGGTCAGCGACGCCCAAGAGCGGCACGGCTGCTCTCCCACTGTCACGGCTGCCCTAGGACGGCTGCTGACGGGCGCAGCCCTCATGGGTACCTTCCTCAAAGGCCGGGAGCGCATCACGCTCCAGGTCAACGGCACCGGCCCCGTTCGCGGCCTTGTCGCCGAGGTCGTCGCCGGCGGGCGCGTGCGCGGGTTCCCACTCCGGCCTCGCGCCGAGTTGCCGCTCAATGGGCACGGCAAGTTCGATGTGAGCGGCGTGGTCGGCCGCGGCTTCTTGCACGTCACGCGCGCGTTCGACACCGGCATGCCTTACACGAGCGCCGTGCCCTTGGCCTCAGGTGAGATCGGCGAAGACCTGGCGCATTACTTCGCGCAATCCGAACAGGTGCCGTCGGTTGTCGGTGTGGGCGTGCTCGCAAACCCGCAAGGCATCGTCGCCGCAGGCGGGTTTCTCGCGCACTTGCTCCCCGGAGCAAACGAGGCGACCATCGGCATCTTGGAAGACAACGTGCGCGATCTGCCGCACGTCAGCGCGCTGATACGCGACGGCGTCTCCCCCGAGGAGATCGTGAGGCGCGTCGCAGGAGTGCTCGGCGCGCGCGTCACCCATCTCGCACCAGTGGCGTTTGGCTGTTCGTGCAGTCGCGAGCGAGTAGCGAGGGTATTGGCGGGGTTGGGTTCAGCTGAGTTGGATCAGATGTCGAAAGCGCAAGACGAGACGGAAGTCACCTGCGATTTTTGTGGGCGGCGCTACTACTTCTCGCCACAAGAGATCGCAGATCTCCTGGCGGGCACCTCAGATGGTCGTATGAACGAGTCGGACAACCGGGATCAAGCGTGAACCGCGGCCTCAGGCCACGATCCGTACAAACTGGTGATTGCCTTTCTGTAGGACTTTGCCATCCCACGATGACTCGGCGTGGCGCACGTCGTCGACCCGCTTCCCGTCGATCTTGATGCCGCCTTGCTGCACGAGCCGGTGCGCTTCGCGGTTGGACGCTGCCCAGCCGACCAGCACGAGCAGACGGCCCACCGTCGCCGGCTCGCCGTCGGCCACCAGCGTGTGGGTCGGCATCTCATCGGGCAGCTCCTTGCGCACGATCGTCCGCTCGAAGTGCTCGCGGGCTGCCTGGGCGGCCGCCTCGCCATGATAGAGCCGGACGATTTCGCCAGCCAGCTTCACCTTCGCATCCCGTGGCGTCAGCTTGCCTTGCGCGAGCTCACGCTCGATGCCCTCGCATTCGGCTGTAGTTAGCGTCGTGCCCAGCCTGTAGTATCGTCCGAGCAATTCGTCTGGGATTGACATGACTTTGCCGAACATCTGCGCCGGTTCATCGCGCAGGGCGATGTAGTTATTGAGGCTCTTGCCCATGCGCTGCACGCCATCGGTGCCCTCGAGAATCGGAAGCGTCATGCATATCTGCGGCGGCTGCCCGAACTCCTCTTGCAGCCGGCGCCCCATCATCAGATTGAAGAGCTGTTCCGTGCCGCCCAACTCGATATCCGCCTTGACCGCGACCGAATCGTACGCCTGGCTGAGCGGGTAGAGGAACTCATGCAGTCCGATCGGCGCGCCGGATTGAAATCGTTTGGTGAAATCATCGCGCTCCAGCATGCGCGCCACCGTGATCTTGGCGCTCAGGCCGATCAGATCGGCGAAGGAGATCGGCGCAAGCCATTCGCTGTTGAACCGAACGCTGGCACGCTCGATGTCGAGGATCAGAGCGGCTTGCCCAGCATACGAGCGCATGTCGGCGCGTATCTCCTCTATACTGCGCGGTTTTCGGGCAGCCGAAAGGCCGGTTGGATCTCCGATCTGCGCGGTGAAATCGCCGACGATGAGAATCGCCTCATGCCCCAAATCCTGGAATTGGCGCAGCTTGCGCAAGACGACTGCGTGTCCTAGGTGCAGCATCGGTCCTGAAGGATCGATGCCGAGCTTGACGCGCAAGGGCCGGCCCTCACGCAGACGTACCGCGAGATCATCGTGCGAGATGACATCCACGCAACGGTCGACCAGAACATCCAGCTGCTGTCGTGCGTTCATACGAGCTTGACGATGGTGACGCCGGCGCCACCCTCACGATCCGGCGGGGACGACAGCGATTCCACCTGTGCGTGGTCCTCCAAAAACTCGCGGATTCCCCGGCCCAGTTGGCCTGTACCTCTTCCGTGGATAACGCGAAGCTCGCTCAAACCCGCCAGCGTCGCGTTGTCGAGCGCTTTATCGACTAGCGGCCAGGCCTCATCGACGCGCATGCCGCGCACGTCGACGCTCGTGGATGCGTCTTGCCCTGACGGCCTATCAGATTGGTTCGGGATGACTCGGCCGGTCTTGCTCCGCTTGGACTGAACTCCCGAAGGCCCACGACCGGCACCATCTCGGTCGTCTTGTTGCGCTCGGCTTGCAGCGCTTTTGAGGCTGACATCTTTGGCCTGGATCAGCGTCTTAAGACTGCCCATCGTCACGAGCAGGTTATCGTCGTACACCTCGCTGACGACGCCACTCGCATCAAAGCTGTGGACATAGACCTGGTCGCCGACCGTGAAGCGGCGCGGTGACCGCTCTCCTGGCTTGGCCCCCTCCAGGCCCAGGCTGCGTCGCATCTCCGATAGCGTCTGCGCCAGAAGCCGCTCGCTATCGGGAAGCGGTTTTGCGGCCTGACGCGCCGCCGAATCGGAGCGTCGCTGCGCCTGTCCTACGAGCTGCTGGCGAAGCGATTCGACCCCTCGCGCTAGCTCGGCCGAGGCGCGCCGTTCAAAGGCCTCTTTCTCCTGCTCGAGCGCCGCGATGCGCTGGCGCATGCCCTGCTCTAAGGTCTGCCCCCGTGCCTGCTGCTCAGCCAGCTGCGTTCGCTGCTTTTCGAGCTGATCGCGCTCCAACGCAAGTTTTTCAAAGGCCTGCTCGAGGTTTTGAGCGTCGATCCCAAGCAAGGTCTCCGCCCGCGCGATGACGCGTGCGTTGAGCGCGAGCGACCGGGCAAGGGCGAACGCGAGCGACTGACCCGGCACGCCCATGGCGAAGCGATACGTGGGCGCATGCGTTTGCGCATCGAAGAGCATCGACGCGTTGCGAACCCGATCGTGCGCCGCGGCGAACGTTTTGAGCTGCGTGAAGTGCGTGGTCACCACGACGCGCGCGCCCGAGCGGATCATCGATTCGATGCAGGCCTGCGCGAGCGCTGCGCCGGCCGCCGGCTCCGTGCCGCTGCCGATCTCATCCACCAGCACCAGCGAGCGGGGTCCTGCATTATCGGTGGCTGCCTTGAGCGCTTGCAGATGTGCCGAAAACGATGACAAATCGTTGGCGATGGACTGCTCGTCGCCGATGACGCACGCGATGTCGTTGAACGTGCCGACGACCGTGCCGGCGCCTGCAGGCAGCGGCATTCCTGCGAACGCCATCAGACAGAACAGACCGACGGTCTTGAGCACGACGGTCTTGCCGCCCATATTCGGTCCCGAAATGACCACTGCCTCGAACGACTCGCCGACGTCGAAATCCAAAGGCACAGCTTCATGTCGCAGCAGCGGATGGCGCCCGCGCACGATGCGGATGCTGGCGGCCTCGCTCAGCTGGGGTCTACCGGCGGCTCGCGCAAGACCGAAGCGTGCCCGCGCAGCGATCGAATCGAGCCGGGCGAGCAGCGCCGAGTTGGCGCGCAGTGCAGTACTGTGCTCGCCGACGAGCTTGGATAGCTCGGCGAGGATACGCGCCACCTCGCGCTCTTCTGCCGCCTCCAGGCTGCGCAAGCGGTTGTTCGCCTCGACCGAGGCCAGTGGTTCCATGAACACGGTAGCGCCCGAGGCCGACTGGTCGTGGACAACGCCGGGGAATTGCGCCGCGAACTCACTGCGCACGGGCACGACATACCGACCCGCACGGACGGTGACGATCGGCTCGGAGAGCATCTTTGCGAGCTCTGCGCTGTGCGTGATAGAGCGGCAGCGCTCGCGCACTTGATCGTGTAGCGCTCGT
Organism: Vulcanimicrobiota bacterium; assembly: GCA_963764965.1. GTDB lineage: Bacteria > Vulcanimicrobiota > Vulcanimicrobiia > Eremiobacterales > Eremiobacteraceae > JAFANK01. The sequence continues at coordinate 336,033 of CAVXUM010000002.1, read as the reverse complement.
TGTTGGCGCCGGATGCTCGACAGCTCGGATGAGGCAGCGTCGCTGACGCGCCCGTCAGGCTCGACCGCGCGATCTATTGCGGCGATGACGGCGTCTGTTGTCTGGCGCTGACCCGCAAGGCTTCGCAACGGTCCGGGCGAGCGTTGGTCCTCGCGCAGCGCGGTGACCGCTGTGCGCAACGACCGTTCTGTGTCGGCGATGCGGCGCAAGTCGGCCGCGGACAGCGATGCGCCCTTTTCGGTCGGCTCCACCAGCGGCACTGTGTCGACCGCTCCGTCAAAGCCGAAGTCCCGGCCGGACTGGAAGAAGCCCGCCGCATCTTCGACTAAGGCGTGTTCGCTGTCAGCCCAAGCGCGATCGCCCATGCGCGGGCGCAGCGAGAGCACAGCTTGGCGGCCGGGCTCCGACGTGCATGATCCGGCGATGATCGCGATGACCGCCGGAAATTCGAGAGCGTTATGGGCGTCGACGCGTGCGCTTGCGCGCTCGGCGTTCACCCCAGCCGCTCCAAGAGCGACGCGCGGACGATCTCGATATTGGCCTTGCCGCGGCTCGCCTTCATGACCTGACCCACGAGGAATTCGAGCGCCTTGGTCTTGCCCGCCTTGTAGGATGCGACTGAATCCTGGCTCTGGGCGAGCACGTCGTCGACGATCTGCTGGATCGCACCGCTATCTGAGACCTGGGCGAGACCGCGCTTGGCGACGATATCTGCAGGTTCGCCACCCTCGGCTACGATGACGTCGCAGATCTCCTTCGCGGTCTTGCGCGATATCTGTCCTGAGGCGACGATGCCGATGAGCGAGGCCAACTGCGTGGGCTTCATCGGCGACGTGACAAGCGTGAGAGCGTGCACCTCCAGACAGCGCCGCACGTCGCCGAGCATCCAGTTCGCCGCCTCTTTAGGTTCCGAGGTGCTCGCCACCGCCTCGAAAAAAGTCGCCGTCGCACGGTCCTCGGTGAGGATGCCTGCCTGGTAGTCGGTCAAACCATACTCTCGCACGAATCTCTCGCGCTTCGCGAGCGGTAACTCCGGCATCTCGCCACGCCACTGCGCGATGGTGGTTTGCTCGATGGTGAGCGGCACGAGGTCCGGGTCAGGGAAATAGCGATAATCGTGCGCCTGCTCTTTCGACCGGGTCGAATACGTGATGCCGCGCGCCTCGTCCCAATTGCGCGTCTCCTGCACGATGCGCTCTCCGTTACGCAGTGCCGCCTCCTGGCGCTCGATCTCGTAGCGCAGCGCACGGACGACCGAGCGGAACGAATTCATGTTCTTGACTTCGGCTTTCGTGCCCAGTGCGGTTTCGCCGACTGGACGGATGGACACGTTGGCGTCGCAGCGCAGCGAGCCCTCATGCATCTTGACGTCGGAGACACCCAGGTACGAAAGCACCGCCTTGAGCTGCACCAGATACTCTTCAGCTTCTTCTGGGCTTGCGATGTCAGGTTCGGTGACGATCTCCATGAGCGGCACACCCGCGCGATTGTAGTCGATGAGCGTGTGGTCAGATGCAGCCATGCTCGCGCCGGCATGGATGTTCTTGCCCGTGTCCTCTTCGAGATGGATGCGATTGAGCCTCACGGTCTTGCCCGAAGGCAGATCGACCGCGCCACCGGTCGTCAACGGCATGTCGTATTGCGAGATCTGATAGTTCTTGGGCATGTCCGGATAGAAGTAGTTCTTGCGGTCGAATTTCGAGTGCGTGGCGATGGTGCAGCCAAGCGCCAGACCGGTCTTGCACAAGAACTCGACCGCGACGCGGTTGATGACCGGCAGCGTTCCAGGCATCCCGAGGCACACCGGACAGACGAGCGTGTTCGGGTCGGCGCCGAACTGGTTGCGGCACCCGCAGAACATCTTGCTCTGGGTCGAAAGTTCGACGTGCACCTCAAGGCCGATGACGGCCTCGTGGCGCGTGTTCTCCTGGACCGCCGCTTGCTGGCTCATGCCCCACCTGCCGCCACGGCTGCGACCTTCGGACTGCGCGACCGTGCGTGGCCGGTCGCTTGCTCGTACGCGTGCGCCACGCCGAGCATGCGCGCCTCCTCGAACGCCGGCGCGCTGATCTGCAGGCCTACGGGAAGCTCGCTGACGTAGCCCGCGGGAACCGAGAGTGCCGGCACGCCGGCCAGGCTCATCGGGATGGTGAAATAATCCATCAAATACATCGCCACGGGATCTTGCATCTTGGCGCCAAGCTCGAACGGAGGGCACGATACCGCGGGACTTGCGATGACGTCGCATTGCGCGAACGCCTCGTCGAAGTCCCTCTTGATGAGCGTGCGGATCTTCTGAGCCCGCACGTAGTACGCGTCGTAGTAGCCGGCCGAGAGCGCATAGGTCCCCAAGACGATGCGGCGCTTGACCTCGTCGCCGAATCCGGCCGCGCGCGTGCGCTCGAACATGGCGTAAACATCCCCGTCGCCATCCACGCGGCGACCGTAGCGCGCACCGTCGTAACGCGCGAGATTCGAAGAGCACTCTGCCGGCGCGATGAGATAATAGGTCGCCAAGCCATAACGGGCATGCGGAAGCCGCACGTCGACCAGCACCGCACCCAGGCGCTCGAGGTCCTTGTAAGCGGTTTTGTACAGCGCGGCCATGGCGGGGTCGCTCTTGGCGATCTCTTCTTCGAACTCGGTCACGATGCCGACGCGCACGCCCTTCAGGTCGGTGCGCAGCGCGGCTGCGTAATCCGGCACGGGCACATCCACGCTTGTGGAATCCATGACGTCGTGTCCGGCGATGACCGCCAGGGTCTGCGCGGCATCGCGCACGTCGGCCGTCATCGGGCCCGCCTGGTCCAAGGATGAGGCGAAGGCGATCATGCCATAGCGCGAGACCCGGCCGTAGGTGGGCTTGACGCCGACGATATTGCAGAACGATGCCGGCTCGCGGATTGAACCGCCGGTGTCGGTGCCCAAAGCGATGGGCACGGAGCCGGCGCCGACCGTGCTCGCGCTTCCCCCGGATGACCCGCCGGGCACGCGCGTGACATCCCAAGGATTGCGCGTCGGGAAAAAGGCTGAATTCTCACACGACGACCCCATCGCGAACTCGTCCATGTTCGTCTTGCCGATGATGATCGCGCCGGCCGCCTCCAGCTTGTTCACGACCGTGGCGGAATACGGCGCTCGGAAGTTCTCGAGAATCTTCGAACCGGCGGTCGCTATCTCGCCATCGACGCAGAAGATGTCCTTGACCGCCACTGGAACGCCGCCGAGGGGGCCGGGGTCGGCGCCTGCCTTGATCTGCGCGTCCACCGCACGCGCCTTGGCGAGCGCCCGCTCCGGCAGCAGGCGGATATAGGCTCGCAGCGCCGGTTCCAACCCTTCGGTGTGCGCCAGCGCGGCTAGCGTGGCCTCCAACGCGCTCATCTGCTTGGCGGCGATGGCGTCTTTGATCTCGTGTCCGGTTCTCATCATATCCGTTATTCGAGGATCCGCGGCGTCTTGAAGTATGGGCCCTCTTTGTCCGGGGCGTTCTCAAGCGCAGCCTCCCGGGTCAGGCTGGGTCTGACGTCGTCGTCGCGCAACACGTTGTGCAGCGGGATGACTTGAGCCGTCGCGTCGATCGAGCTGACGTCAAGGCTCTGCAGCTCGGCGATGAACTCGAAAAGACGCGAGAACTGCGCCGAGAAACGCTTTGCTTCTTCTTCGGTCAGGTCGATACGCGCCAGGCGCGCCACGTGGTCGATATCGATGGGGACTTCTGCCATGTGCTCCTCGTCAGCGGTCGAACGTCGGATGCTCTACATTCTTAACGCGTGAATTCGGCGAGCACTTCGACATGCCCGGTGAACGGGAACATGTCGAAGGGAACCGTGCGGGCCAGCCGATAGCCTGCATCGACGAGCTTGCGAGCGTCTCTGGCGAGGGTGGCTGGATTGCACGATAGGTATTCAATACGAGGGATGTGTGCGCCCGCAAGGGCGGCGAGCACTTCTTCCTCGCAGCCGCGCCGCGGCGGATCGAGGATCACGGCATCCGCACCCCGCAACAGCGTGCGCCCGCGTCCGCCGCTGACCGCCTCGGTCACCGGCGCGCACTCAAAGGCCGCCGATGTCACGTCGTTGATGGCAGCGTTCGCCGCGGCCTCTTCGACTGCGCCGGCGTACGACTCAACGCCGGTGACTGCCACGCCCTGCTTCGCGAGCAAGACCGCAAACGTGCCGACGCCGCAATACAGATCGACGATCCGCCGGGCACCCCGCAGCGAGGCGCCCAGCTGCTCGACGATGCGTTCGAGCACCGAGGTGTTGATCTGGAAGAACGAAGCGATGCCGAAATGGAAGCTAGAGCCGGCCACCCTTTCGATCGTCTCGGCAGACCCCCACAGGGTCGCGAAGCGCCGCCCGAAGATTGCGTTCGCGCTGGCTGGATCCCAACTGGCGACGATGCCGGACAGCGCCGGTATCTGCCTACGCAGTTCCTCGATACATGATGTCAAGCCGTGCTGCGCGGTCTTGGTGCAGAGGGCGACCACGAGCGTCCTGCGGGCGACGCCGGTCCGCACGACGATGTGTCGCATGTCGCGCAAGAACTGCGGGTGCTTTTCGACGAATCGCACGAGCGCACGAACCGCGTCATCGAGCCAGGGCAACAACACAGGACAGTGCTCTACCGGCACGACCCGATGAGTGCGCGCGGCATAGAACCCCAGCTCACCACGCGCACCGGCGACGCGGGGCACGAGACTGACCTTGTTGCGATAGCGGGTTTCATCGATCAGCTCGCCGCGCTGCGTCGGCTCGACTGAGACACCATTGAGACCGCCGAGACGGGTCAGTGCATCGATCACCATCCGGCGCTTCCATTCAAGTTGAGCTTCGTAGCGCAGATGCAGTGTCTGACATCCGCCGCATGCCGGAAAGGCTGCGCAGCCGGAGGCGACGCGATCGCCTGACGGCGTCAGGATCTCACGGACGTGCGCGCTGACGTAATTGGCTTTGACCGCGTCCACCGCGACGCGCACATCCTCGCCCGGTAGCGCGCCCGTGACGAAAGTGACAAGCGTACCAACACGCCCGACACCCTGGCCGTTGGCCAGTAGGTCGTCTATGTGGAGGGTGTGATTTGGGAGATCGGCCGCCGCTTCAGCCGCGGCGTTGTTCGTCAAGGGTCTTGAGGAGTTGGTCAGCCTCGCCGATGAGCGCGCGGATCCGGTCCCGCGTGGGGTCGGCCCGTTCGACCTCCAACAGCGATCGCACGAGGCGATATGTGCCGTAGGCCGACAGCAAGAAGGCGGCCGTCCACAGCAGCGGATACAGTCGTCTCGCGTTCATGCGTCACTCATACCGTTGCGAGTTATCATCTCTTGTCCTATTTGGACACCTACGGGCGCGGGTCCCGCCGGGTTCGGGGCCTCGGGCGTCCGATAGCGGTCGAGCACGCAGATGGCGCGGGGTGAGACCGCCAGGACGATGCGCCGGCTGTCGACGTCGATGGCGTACACCATCAGGCCGGCGCCCAGCGGCTGCGCAGCCGCCACCTGGAGCCATCTGGTGCGATGCATCCTCAGCTTATTCATCAGCCGAGCGAGCAGCGCGCGCATCAATCCAATGTCTGCGGCGCAAGGCCGGTCGAGCGCTCGGATAGGAGACCATCTGGCACGAGCCAGCGCAAGACGCCTGATCGAGAGCCACAGGTGAACGAATGCTCGATGCTTTGATGCGGAAAAGAGGCGAGGATGGCTTCATCGCCCAGCGGCACCATGTGATGGGGCTCATCGATCATCTCGGCAAGATCCTGCGCGAACGCCAGCAGGGTATTTCGCAGGACGACCTCTGCGCCGCTGCGCATGAGGGCGCCAGCTGCATCCGCGCTCATCACGTCGGCGTGCAGCACGCAGTTCACCAGCATGGCCGCCGTCTCGCGATCGACGGCGAGGATGATAGCACCGCCGGCGCGGGCACGAAGGCTCAAGCGCAGCCAGCCCGGTGGCACGCGTGGTACTGCGATGGCGACCCTGCGCACGGCGCCAAGCGCCACCGAGTCATGCGTCATCTCCTCCATCCGCCGGCGTGCGTGTTCGAGCGCGGCATCGAGGTCGGGTGCTCTTCCCCTTGCTCCGCGCGCGACGGGCGGCGACATCGAGTCTGGAGGGCTCGCTGCCGTTGCTATTTGTCTGCTGGCGCTCATCGGGGTTTCCATGCGCACGAGCCCAGCCTGCCAACCGTAATCGCGCGCCGTAAGAGACAATCGTCCGCCTGCCTGTGCGCCTGGCTCGTCATGCCCTTCACGTTCGAGGTGAGCTGCCGACGGTTCGGGCAGCCGTAACGCGGCTGCGATGACTCGCATGATCTCTAACGCGGCGCCGGCCGCCAGCCGCGCGACTTTGGGCCCGTAGCCCACCTTTGGAGCGTCGCCTTCTCCGCCGATCATCGCGTCGGCGATCGAGCTCACGAGCAGCGATTCAAGCCTGACCCAGAATCGGAGCCCGTCTGCCGACCCGCCGTAAGCGGCGACCTCGCCGCTCAGCGGTGCCGCATTGCCGCTCGTGCACCGAAGTGGCCTGTTCAGGTACGCGGCCAATCGTTGGGTGAGCAGCGGCCCAAGACTCCCGTCGGCAGAAAGCTCGTGTAGGCGCCGCGTCGCAATGGCAGCTCGATCGGGATTCACGTTCGCAGCGCTCGGCTGCGCGGGTCGGGGCGCTAAGCTCGACAGGCGCTCGTCTGCCAGCGCCGCGATGAGATGGTCGACGTCGGCGTCGCTCAGCCGAGCCATCGCTCGCCCGATGTGGAGTAAACCACGGTCGCGTGTCCGCACCCTCGTGCCGACAAGTCGTGCGCACGCTCGGCCCTGCGCTCGAGACCCCGCCGGCACCGAGCCCAGTGCAGACGCTCTGCGTTCAGCTTTGCAGCGAGCGTATTGTCATCGCGTTGCGCGGCGGAAAGCTCGGCGGCCGCGGCAGCGGCGCGGACCATGTGTGCGGCCAACGCGGCGATCTCGAAACCGCTGCAGCTGGCCCTCCCCAACAGAGTCCGGCGAACCTGCGCCGCCCGCGCGATGAGGTCGTTGCGCGCCTCGCTCAGACGATAAAGATTCACGTGCACGGCGGCCAGGCGGGCAGCCGCGCGGCGCTCGAGATCGAGCACCGCTCTATGCGAGGCCGAGGCAGTCATCTGATCTTGGCCGCATAGGCCAGCGGCGCGTCGGGCTTGACGATTATCTGCGATCGCTCCGGACCGACCGAGATGTACGAAACAGGCACGCCCACGAACGCCTCGATGCATTTGATGTACTCGCGCGCGTTGTAGGGCAGGTCATCCCACACGCGAGCAGCGACAGTGGTCTTGAGCCAGCCCGGCATCTTCTTGTAGACAGGCTTAGGGCCGCGAGCGATGACAAACGGCAGGGAGCCCTCGCCGCCCTCCTCATACGCCGTGCACAGCGAGATCTCGTAGAACGTGTCGAGCACGTCGATCTTCGTCAGCGCGATATGGGTGATGCCGTTGATCTGCACCGCATACTTCAGCGCTACGAGGTCCAGCCAGCCGCAGCGCCGCGGGCGACCTGTGACCACCCCGAACTCAGCGCCGCGCTTTTGCAGCTCGGCGCCATTCTCGTCCTGCAGCTCGGTGGGGAATGGCCCACCCCCGACCCGTGTCTGATACGCTTTGACGACGCCGATGACGTGGTCGACCTCGCGCGGACCAAAGCCCAGACCCGAGAGCGCCCCGCCGGCGATGGTGACGGACGACGTCACATAGGGGTACGTGCCGAAATTGACATCCAGCATCGAGCCTTGCGCCCCTTCGGCGAGCATCCGCTTGCCCGCACCCAGCTCCTCGTGGATGAGGCTGACGGTATCGCGAACGTGTGGCGCGATGCGCTCGGCTTGACGAGCGAGATCCGCCGCGACCGTGTCGAGATCCAAGACGATGCCTTGCGCTCGCAGCGCTTGGGTACGGGCGAAGAGCGCCTGACGCGCGCGACGCATATCGACCAGCTCGCCCGCTCGGATGCCGGTGCGCGCTACGCGGTCGATATAGGCGGGTCCGATGCCGTTGCCGGTCGTGCCCAAAGCATCTTCACCGCGTTCTCGCTCCGCGCTCTTATCGAGCTCGATGTGGTAAGGCAAAATCAAATGCGCAAGATCCGAAACCCACACCCGGGATGTGTCGACGCCGTTGAACTCAAGCGTGTCGAGTTCGGCCACCAATCCGGCTGGAGAAACGACCGTGCCCGGCCCGATGATGCAATGCTCGACGCCCGCCACGACCCCGCTGGGCACGATGCGCAGCTTGTAGGTCTTCTCCCCCACCCGGACGGTGTGACCGGCGTTCGAGCCGCCGCCGAAGCGGGCGACGATCTGAGCCACTCGAGACATGAAATCGACGATGCGACCCTTGCCTTCATCCCCCCACTGGGCGCCGATGACAAGGGTTACGGGCATGCGACTGCTACCTGTAGAGCGGCTGGAAGATGCTCGCGGTGGCGCCGCGGCGATCGCTGCCGCCTTTGTTGGGTGGAAGCGGTGAGGTGTAGCCCATCACGCGATCGAGCACGAGTTCTGCAAACAGCGAGCATGCCCATCCGAAGTTCGAGCGAGTGAATTTCGTCGGATCGTTAGGATCGAACGATTCGTGCATCAGGTGGTCGCCTGTGTCGGAGGCGCGCAACTGCGAAAGCACGTCCTCAAGCTCTTTTGGGTCGTCGGCTGTGAGACCTTGCATGACGAGCGCGAGAGGCCAGATGTAGCCCTTGGGTGTGTGTGGGCTTCCGATGCCGCGCGCGACCTTGCCGGAGAAATAATACGGGTTGTCACTCGAGAGCACGAAGCGCCGGGTGTTCTGGTAGATCCCTTTGTCCGCCGGATAGCCAAGATAGGGGATGGAGAGCAGGCTAGGGATGTTGGCATCATCCATCAGATTGGAGTGCCCCAGCCCGTCCACTTCGTAGGCGTACATGTAGCCGTACTTGGGCGTGTACACGATGCCGTAGTTGTTGATGCCATCCATGATGCCGTCGCGCAGCGACGCCGTCTCGGCTGCCATGGGTGCGTCGTGCCAGACGTTGGTCTCCATGTCGGCGAGCTCTGATAGCGCCACCGAGGCGAACATGTTCGAGGGTATGTTGTAGCCATACTCGGATGCATCGTCGCTCGGGCGGAAGCCGGACCACACCATGCCGGTGTATCCGACCGGACTCCCTGCGCCGCCATTAGGAAGCGGACGGTGGCGGTATTGCGAGCGCGAGTGGTCGCGCTCGACCTCCATCAGGTACAGCGCTCGCTCGTACGCGGATTTCACCTCCGGCGTCAACGCCGCGGTGTCGCCGGTCTGTTTCCAGTAATTCCAGGCCAAGACCATCGGGTAGGCGAGCGAATCGAGTTCGAATTTCTCTTCGGTGACCCGATAGTCGCGGTTGAAAGCATTGGCGTATGGGTCGACCAGGATGTTCTTGGCCGAACGGGCGATCACGCCACGCAACATGGCCTTGACCGCCGGGTCTTGCGCGAAGAAAAGATAGGGCCGCATTTGCGCGCTGGCATCGCGCAGCCACATCGCGCCGATGTCGCCGGTGATGACGTAGGTGGTCTTATCCGGTGCGAAGCTCACATCGTAGCGCACGGTGGAGAGCAAGCACTGCGAATAGATCTGCGCAGTATCGAGCGATGGGCCGTGGTATTGCTCGGCCGCTTTGGAGATTGCGTCGATCTCGGCCGCGCGCGCGACAAAGGGCCGGGCAAGCACGAGCGCCACGGCAATAAGAAGTATCGCGCCGAGTTGACGGTTCAAGGTGCGGCCTGAGCCAGTTCCCACTTCTGCCTGACGCCTCTCTTCCTATATGAGAGAGGTCGGCAGACCGCAATCTGTTACTCACAAACATCTGTTCGCTCCTGCGGGATGCCCTATTTCTGGTCCTTCACCCGCGGGAGAGTGACGCTGACCAAACCTCCACGCCCGCTCGGAGCCACCCGCAAGGCGCCGCCATGCGCCTGCGCCAGGACGCTTGAGATGGCAAGACCGAGCCCGACCTTGCCGTTCGCACCGCTGGCGAACGGCAATCCTACCGCCGCACGCGCGGATGCGGCAAAACCGGGGCCTTGATCTTTCACCGCGACCACCGCTTCGCGGCCGGACCGCTCGATGGCGAGGACAACCCGGCCATCGTCGGGCGAGTAGCGCACCGCATTGTCCAACAGGTTGATGAGGATCTGCAAGAAGCGGTCTGGGTCGACGTTCGCGCGGGCGTTCCCGGTGACCGCGATCTTCACGCCCTTGAGCGCCGCACGATCGGCCACAGCACGTGCGGCTCTGCGCGCGATCGCCGTAAGCTCGCTGCGCACAGGCCGCAGCACGAGGTTGCCTGCCGTCCAGGAGCCCACGTCGATGAGTCCTTCCACCAAGCGATGCAGGCGCTTGGATTCATCGGCGATGATAGCAAGACAGCGTCTGCGCTGCCGCGGAACGAGGCTTTCCGTCTGCAAGCGCTCGGCGAATCCGATGATCGCGGTCAGCGGTGTGCGCAGCTCGTGCGTGACCGCAGCGAGGATGGTTGCGCGGCGTTCCTCGATGCGCGCCACGAGCGCTGCACCGCGCACCGCGTGGCGTAGAGCTTCGAGTGGCCGATCTCCATCGCTGAGTTCGAGAACGTTCCATCCACAGCGCACGGTGACGCGTGCCTGGGGACGCGATGCGCTCGCGCTCCGTGCACCGGTCGCGGACGTAGCTGCAGGGCGCTGCGCTGTCAGCGCGCTTTGCACGGTGCGTCGCAGCCTTTCGGCGGCAAGACCGAGGTCGGGATCAGATGCCTGCAGGCCGCGGGTAGGGCGCGCCGTCAGCAGCGCGATGAACCACTCTCCACCGGCGCTGGCGGCGACAAGGTCGTCCTTGCGTAAGATGGACCCCACCGAGGCGCGCAACGCGGCCGCCGTCGCGCGTTTGTAGGCCGCGGCCCTGTGTTGCACACGAGCACCGGAGAATTCGATATAGAGCAGCGGTAGTGCGTGCTTCGTGCGAGCATGCCCGTGCAGCTCGGCCGCCAATGCGGCAAGGTCGGGCAAACGTGAGGGCGCGTGGCGGCGATCCGCTCTAGCCGACACGGTGAGTTATCGCGACGGCCTCGATCTCCACGAGCTGATCCGGGTACCCGAGCATGGACACACCGAGCAGCGTGCTCGGTGGATCGACGTCGCCGAAAGCGGCCCGGACGATTGCCCAGACCCGTACCAGCTCAGCGCGCTGCTGCGTGACGACGAAGACGGTGGTCTTAAGGACCTGTGCCGGCGAGGAACTGGCGGCGTCGAGGGTGGCGAAGAGATTGCGCATCGCATGGGCGGCCTGAGCTTCGAAGTCGCCGGGCGCCACCGTGGCGCCGTGCTCGTCGATCGGGCATGCGCCGGCGGCGAACACAAGACCAGCTCCGGGCACCACCGAAGCATACGCGTAGGGAGCGTCGCGGTAGAGCTGGGACGGTCGTATCCTCTCGATCATCGGCGTGACCTCTACTTCGGTGCAGTGAACTTATAGCCAAGTCCGTGCACGGTGTGCAGATAACGAGATGAGGTCGCGGGATCTCGCAGCGCCCGGCGTATCCGGCGCACGTGCACGTCGACCGTGCGAGGATCGCCTTCGAAGTCGAAGCCCCAGACCGCCTCGATGAGCTGATCGCGGCTGAAGACGTGACCTTCGTTGCGTACGAAGAGCCACAAGAGATCGAATTCGCGCGGCTTGAGCCGCACGAGCTCGCCGCCGATCGTGACTTCGCGCCGGTCGGCGTCGACGCTCAGCTCGCCGACGGTGCGGCGCTTCCTGGGCGAGGGCACCTCGGCACCAGACCTTCTCAGGATCGATTTCAGCCGGGCAACCAGCTCGCGTGGAGAAAACGGCTTGGTGAGATAGTCGTCAGCACCCATCTCTAGTCCGACGATGCGGTCGACTTCATCCCCGCGCGCAGAGACGACGATGATCGGCGCAGCGGTCTCCTTGCGCAAAGCTCTGCACACCTCGAAGCCATCCAGACCCGGCAGACCGATGTCGAGCACGATGACGTCAGGGTCGTGCTCGCGCGCGCGCCGAAGCGCCGCCAGGCCATCGCCGGCGATCACCGGCGTGAAGCCTTCGGCGGCGAGCGCGTCGCGCAGCAGTTCTGCGACATGCGGCTCGTCATCCACGATGAGCGCGCAGCCACGCATGGCGCCGGTGCCGCCGCTCGTGCGCACGACGCCCGCAGGCGCGCTCATGCGCGGCGTGCCGCGACGGCTGCCATGAGCGGGCCGCCCGATCCGTTGCGACGATAGGAGTGGAAAAGTTCCGGGTGACAGCGCGTGCACGCGGTCGCGGTGAATATCTGCTCGCCGCGCACGCCACACGCCGCCAGCTCGGATCGAATCGCCGCGGACAGGTCAAGCGCCACGCTATCGCTGCGCAGCCGTGCAGGTCTTAGACCGTCGGCCGGAGCCAGCGCACCTTCGATGCGGGAAAAGCGCTGGGCCACCTCCGGGCCTATCTCGAAGCAACAAGGCCCCAGATGCGGTCCGACCGCCACCGTCAATGCGCCGACCTCTGTCCCCTGGGAGAGCAGCGCATGGACAGCCTCGGCGATGATCCCATCGGCGACGCCTCGCCAGCCGGCGTGCACGACCGAGAATCGTTGCGAGTCGACGTCGGCTAACCAGACGGGTGCACAATCCGCCGCCTTGACCGCCAGGATCACCTCGGCAGAGTCCGACCACATGCCGTCGGCTTGCCCATGCGTGCCTGCGGCGACGGCTGGGGAACCGACCTCGATCACCGTGGTGCCGTGAACCTGATCGACTTGTGCAAGCGGCATCGATGGCTCAAGCCCCCAGGACGACAACCAGTCGCGCAGCTCAGCGGCGTCGCGTGCATTGACGGAAGCCGGCGTCATCATCCCCGCGACCGCGGCGCTCTGCAGATGCGGTGCGAGGATGGCGGCGCGCCCGTCGGGCCGGCGCACGTAGATGAATCCGTCGCCAAGTTCGACCGTCGCCGGCGCTTCGCTCGGCGGGGCGCTCACGACAGCTCCTCGAGCTCGCCTATCTCCATGCCCTCCGCCGCGCGGCGGCGCAGCGCGCGAGCGACCGCGGGCGCGGTGAATCCAAGGGTGACCAGACGGCGAGCGAGACGGTCGAATCGCTCACCGGGGCGGGATGCCTCAAGCTTGCGGATGGCTCGCTCGAGCCGTTCGTCGTGATCGACGTCCGACTGCGCGATGATCTCGCGCGCGAGATCGCCATCGATCCCAGCCTTCACGAGATCGCGCATGAGCCGCAGCGGTCCGATCGGCTTCTTCTCCAGCGCGCTGGTCACGAAGAGCTGGGCGAAGGTGCGATCGTCCAGATATTTGCGCCGCTCGCATTCGGCCACCGCCTCGCGTACTACGTCGGGCGCAAAGCCGCGGTCGCGCAATTTCTTGCCGAGTTGCGCCGATGACATCCGCTTTCCCGCGAGCAATCGTAGTGCCGCGAGGAAGACCGGCTTGGAGAGCCCGGAAGCCGGGCCCTCGAGGGCGCCCACCGAAGCAGCCTATTCAGCGACGACGGCGTATCGCGCGGCACCGTTCTCTGCCGGGCCGCCGCCTTGACGCACGAGCAGCGCGCGGATCTTCGCCTCAAGCTCGTCCGCGGTCTCGGGATGCTCCTCGAGGAACGTCTTGGCGTTCTCGCGACCCTGACCGATGCGCGTGTCCCCGTAGGTGTACCACGACCCGCTTTTGCCGATGACCTCGTGCTTCAATCCGATATCGATGAGGTCACCCGTGCGGCTGATCCCCTTGCCGTACATGATGTCGAACTCGGCGACTTGGAACGGCGGCGCGACCTTGTTCTTCACGACCTTGACGCGCGTCCGCGAACCGATGGCGTCGGTTCCGCTCTTGATCTGCTCCAGCTTGCGGATGTCGAGGCGGACCGAGGCGTAGAACTTCAGGGCGCGGCCGCCGCTCGTCGTCTCCGGATTGCCGAACATGACGCCGACCTTTTCGCGGATCTGGTTGATGAAGATCATGGTGGTGCGGGACTTGCTGATGGCAGCGGTCAGCTTGCGCAGGGCCTGCGACATGAGCCGGGCCTGCAGGCCGACGTGCGCGTCGCCCATGTCACCCTCGATCTCAGCCTTGGGGACCAGGGCCGCCACGGAGTCTACAACCACGATATCGACGGCGTTGGACCGCACGAGCATCTCGGCGATCTCCAGCGCCTGTTCTCCCGTGTCGGGCTGGGAGATGAGCAAGTTGTCCAGATCGACCCCCAGATTGCGGGCATACGCCGGATCGAGAGCGTGCTCGACGTCGATGAATGCCGCCACGCCGCCCGATTTTTGCGCTTCGGCGATGACGTGCAGGGTGAGGGTCGTCTTGCCGGACGATTCTGGCCCGTAGATCTCGACCACGCGACCGCGCGGGATGCCGCCGACGCCCAACGCGACGTCAAGGCCGATAGAGCCCGTAGGGATGACCTCGATCTGCAGATTCGCGGCCGCCTCGCCAAGCTTCATGATGGAGCCCTTGCCGAATTGGCGCTCGATCTGCGCCAGTGCGTTCTCTAGGGCTTTGTCCTTCTCTTTATCCGACAAGGTGATCTCCTCGACAAACTGTGCTGCGAACGGTCGATCGTGTCCGGCCGTCACCGACGTAAGTTAAAACAGCGCCTCGACATACCCTCGCGGATCGAACGGGCGCAACTGATCGACCTTTTCGCCGAAGCCGACGTACTTCACCGGAAGGTCGACCTGGTCCATGATCGCGACGATTATCCCGCCCTTCGCCGTGCCGTCAAGCTTGGTGAGCGCGATGCCCGTGACGTCGGTCGCTTCGTGGAAGAGCTTGGCCTGCGACAGAGCATTCTGGCCGGTCGTGGCATCGAGCACGAGCAGCGTCTCGTGCGGCGCGCCTTCCACCTCGCGGGCGATGATCCGGCGGATCTTCTTCAGCTCTTCCATGAGATTGTGCTTGGTCTGAAGCCTGCCCGCGGTATCGACCAAGACAACGTCGATGCCGCGTGATTTGGCAGCCGCCAGGCCGTCGAACACGACGGCTGCCGGGTCGGCGCCTTCTTTGTGGCGCACGATCTCCGCGCCGGCTCGCTGCGCCCAGATGGCCAGCTGCTCCGCGGCTGCGGCGCGAAACGTATCTGCGGCCACGAGCATGACCGAGTGGCCCCGCTTGCGCTCCTGTGCGGCGAGCTTACCGATGGTCGTCGTCTTCCCCGAGCCGTTGACGCCGACCACCAGCACGACGTGAGGGGTGGCTCGCACCGGCACGGCGCTGATGTTGGGGTGCTTGACGTACTCGGCCACGTCGGCCTTGAAGACCCGGATGACGTCTCCCGCGACCTTGAGGTTCTGCTGCTGGGCCGCGATCTTGAGGTCGCCCACGATCTTCTCGGTGGTGCTGACGCCGAAATCCGCGCCGATCAGCGTCTCTTCCAGCCTGTCCCAGAACTCGTCGTCCACCAGCTGGCGACCGAGCAGGGCATTGAGATGGCCGGCAAGGCTGTCGCGGCTCTTGGCCAGCCCGTCGCGCAGGGATGAAAGCCATTGCATCAGGCGCCCCGCTTTCTCAGCGCTTGAAGGCGGAACCTATGGGGACCTGGTTAAGGCTGGTGGATCAGCCGGAGGCGGCCCGCGGCGTGTGGTGGTGGGGATGCGACGGATGCGACGAGGTATGCGGCGTTTGCGGTTTTTTGCGCACGTATTTCTGCTTGATGGTCGGGTCGCCCTCACGAATGCCCATATCCGATTGCAAGGTCCGCAGCTTGGAGCGCAACCGGATGACCGCCTGCGCGTGGATCTGGGAGACGCGTGATTCGGAGACTTCCAAGACGTTCTTGATCTCTTTGAGCGTCAGGCCCTCGAAGTAGTAGAGCGAGATGACGGTGCGCTCTTGCGGCGGCAAGCTCTCCACCGCAGCCGCCAGCGTGCTCTTGACCTCGGTGGACTCGAGCACGTGGGTGGCATCCGGGCCGCCGTCCTTGAGCGTGTCGAGCAGCGCGACGTCGTGGCCCTTTTCATTGGGCAAGAACTCCTCGAGCGAGAGAATCGACGTACCGCGGATCTTGAGCAGCAGGGTATGGTACTCTTTGAGCGTGATGCCCAGCGCCTTGGAGACTTCTTCATCCTCGGGCACACGAGCGAGCCGGTTTTCCAAATCCACGAAGACGCGCTCGAGTTCGCGCGCCTTCTGGCGGACCGCACGCGGGACCCAGTCAAGCGCTCGAAGGGCGTCGAGGATGGCGCCGTTGATCCGAGTGATGGCGTAGGTCTCGAATTTCACGCCGCGCGAGTCGTCGTACTTGCCGATGGCGTCGATCAGCCCCAGGATGCCCTCGTTGATGAGGTCATCGATCTCGACGTGGGGCGGAAGATTGATGGAGATGCGTCCGGCGACGTACTTGACCAGGTGGAGGTACTTGTGGATGATCTCTTCGCGGCTGAGCGGGACGCCGCCGATGATGCAGATGTCCTGCGGCTTCATGCGCATGGTCATCTCGTGCTGCGCGCTGGTGAGGAACTCTTCGCGCGCGCGCCTTTGGGCATCTGCCGGCCCTTCATCAGATTGGAGACCGCCTCGCGGCGGAAACGGTATTGTCCGCCCGGGGTCTTGATCGCTTCGAGCAGTCCTTCGCGCGCCCATCGCCGTATGGCGGCGTCGGTCATGTTGAGCGCGCGCGCGACTTCACCCGACGTGACCCAAGATTTCTCGGGTCTGTCTGTGATCGAGCTTCGCCGGCGGCTCGCCATGGCGTGCGCTTTCCTCCGAAAGACACTAAGCGTCGCCAGCATTATCTCATACGACAAAGCAGCGACTCCGACGCTTCCCGCGTCAGGCGCCGCTTTTTATCCATAATTACGGTTTTACCCTTTTTTCGGAACTAACCGATTTTACGCTTTTAGGCGGTCTTAATGTCCGAGCTTCAATCCGGGCGTTTGGGCTGTCACGCCCGACGCAGCCTCGGTCCAGAAGATGGCTCGGATCTCGCCAAAGCTGACCTGGTCCCCATCGCGCAGCAAGGTCTGGGCGTGGGGCTGGAGGCGCTGGATGCCGTTGAGATAGGTCCCGTTGACGCTCTCCAGATCCTCGACGACAAAGCCGCCCCGTCGCCGGGTGATGAAGGCATGCCGTCTGGATACGAGGCGGTTGGGGTCGACGTCGCTGAGATCGACCTCGGGAGAGACGCCGTCGGCGGCTGAAGCCCGCCCCACGAGCGCCACGTCCTTGTCGATCCAGTACTCGGCGGTACCGCCGTCGCCGACCTCGACGATCAGCTGCGCTCTGGCCGCCGCAGGGACGAGCCGCCGGGTGACGTCTGCATCGACGTCCGCCAGGCTTTCCGGCAGCTCTTCACCGCAGACCTTGCAGAACGTGTCTCCCACTCCGTTACGCGCAAAACAGCGCTCGCAGACACGTGAGGCGCGCGATTCGCGGTTCACGGTCACGCGGTGCTGCGTGGGTTCCTGCGCTTCCTGGCTTCGGCTCTGCAAAGTCTTGCTCACGTGCGGTCGGCCCTCGAGGCGGAGATTGCTCATATAGTAGCATCTGGTGACGTATGGGGCGGTGACGGGCGGCACAAGAGCCCCGTGAAACCCGGCTCCGGCGCATGTTCAACGGGCGCAAGCTATTGCTTGCGCCCGTTGGTTTTCACATCGGGATTGAGGCTTAGAAGTGGCCGCCGTGGAGCACGAAGCCGCTGCGTGAAGGAGAGCAGTTCCCGCCACCAAACACGCCGCCGCCACCACCACCGCCGAGGATCACATCCCCAGCGTGGCCGCCACCAGGGGGCGGGTTCTCTCCCCAGACAGGGCCGTTGGGTGTTTGCCGGCCGGGATATTTCGGATCGCCCGGCGTTGTGTTCCCCGATCCGGCGTCTGTGCTGGTCGAGGCCTGCGTGGCGGAGCCTGCGGACGCCCATACGGGCACATCGCTGGTCGCCTCGGCATTGGGCGCGGGCTGCGTCTTTGTCTGCTCTGCGACCCGCAGCCGCGTGCTCGAAACCGGCATCGTCACTGCTGCGTGCGCTGCGGATGAGCGGTGTGCAGGTTGTGCCAGCGGTTTCGGTTGCACGGGTGCTCTCGACGCCGCGACGCGTTCTGCCGCCAGCGCCGCTCGTGCCGCTGTTGCCTCTTGCTGGGCTCGCGCCGCCGCTGCAGCCTCGATGGCGGCACTGGCGCGCGCGCGGGCGAGCAGAGCAGCTGGTACGAGCGCCGCGCTGCGGTGAACCAAGCGCTGATGCTTCACGGCGTTGGGGTTTTTCGCGACTGGCCCTGGCTTAGTCGGCCCTGAAACCATCACGTATCCGCTGCCGAGGCGCTCGCGGGCAAGCAAAGCGACGACGAACAACCCCACGACGGCGACAAGCGCCAAGGCGATGAGCAGGTAGGGAGCCTGTCGGGTTCGCCGCGCGGTCGGCAGCGTAATCGCGACCTGCTCTCTTTGCGGGTCCGCGGCGAAGGCGGGGAGGATGTCTCCCCTCTCCTTTAGATGCTTGTAAAGATCGGGGTTGGCGGCGACGAGCCGCTCGGCAAGCTCGCGGTCGACCAGCCCTGAAAGCCGTTGGTCGAGCGCCTCATCCGTGATGCGGGGTTTGATGATCATGACGATCCCCTCATGCCCTGGCAGGAGGCAGTAGTTGCGGGTTGTCGCAATCGTACCCTGCTAACCTTAAAGCGAGCTTAGACCACCCTGAGAAAGACGCGCGTGGGGGTTGAGGCCGGTCACGCTTGGCCTTAGGCGTAGCGAATCCGCGGGTTGAGCAGCGCATATGCGATATCCACCAGGAAATTGACCAGCACAAAGGTCGTGGCGAACAGCAAGATGGACCCGATGATCAACGGGTAATCGCGGTTGCTGATGGCCTCAAACGCGAGGCGGCCAACGCCCGGCCACGCGAAGATGCTCTCGGTCAGCACCGCACCGCCCAGCAGAAACCCGGTCTGCAACCCGACGACGGTCACGATCGGGATGAGCGCGTTGCGCAGACCGTGCTTGAAGACGACGCCGAGTTTGCCCACGCCTTTGGCCCGCGCCGTGCGGATGTAGTCGGTCTTCATCACCTCGAGCATCTCGGCTCTCGTCATCTTCGCGATGATCGCCATAGGGATCGTGCCCAGCGTGAGCGCGGGCAGCGACGAGATGCCAGAGCGCGTCACAAAACGCTGCCCAGTTGCCCGCCAGCAACGCGTCGATCGTGATGAAGTGCGTGTGCACAGGAATGTCGTAGCGCATCGAGATGCGCCCCGCGAGCGGGAAGAGGTTCACGCCGACTTTGCTCGGTTCGTACGCGAGCAGCCAGAGCAGCATCCATCCCAACCAGAAGACGGGCACCGAGACGCCGAGCAGCGAGCCGATGCTGGTGGCGGTGTCGAGCGGGCGCCGATGGTTGATCGCCGCCAAAATGCCGGCCGGTACGCCGACCACGATCGCGACGAACATGGCGGCGAATCCAAGCTCCACCGTCGCGGGAAAATAGGTCCGCAGCTTCTCCGCCACCGGAAGATTGTCGGTGAGCGACCGGCCGAGGTTGCCATGCAGCGCTTGCTGGACGTAGGCGAGGTACTGCATGTACCACGGCTGGTCAAGTTTCAGATCGTGCGTGAGCCTGACGACGTCGGCGTGGGTCGCGTGTTCGCCGAGCAGAATCTCGACCGGATTTCCCGGGATAAGGTGCGAGAAATAAAAAAGACACCGCGGTGATCGTGAGGAGGACAGCTACGAAGCGGATGAAGCGTTGACCGAGAAAGCTTGCCACGAACGTCAGACTTTAGTCGCGATTTCTGGTCGACCTTCCCGAGCCGCCTAGGGGCAAGCGCGTAATGCCGCAGGAGGCAGGAACCCGACCTCAAATGACGCTCTGTTCCGCGTGTGTAAGCTCCCGGCGAGTGCCCTTTGCACCGGCCCGTGGGAGCGCTGTTGCACCCTTTCGTGGACGGGAGACGGACAAGTTTCGATGCCTACTTCAACCGACAGCCTGATCAACGCCGCTATCGGCTTCGCGCTCGTGAGCGGTCTCCTTGCGATCCTGTACGGTCTGTACCTGATCGTGTGGATCCTGCGCAAACCCGCCGGCAACGAGCGCATGCGCGAGATCGCGGCGGCGATCCAAGAGGGCGCGATGGCATATCTGCGCCGTCAGTACACGACCATCGCCATCGTGGCGGTCGTGCTCATCGTGGTCATCGGCTTTACGCTGTCATGGCAGGCCGCCATCGGCTTCTTCATCGGGGCGCTGCTCTCGGGCGCGACCGGCTTCATCGGCATGGCCATCTCGGTGCGCGCCAACGTGCGCACCGCCGAAGCCGCGCGCGAGGGCATGGGTCCGGCGTTCGCGGTGGCCTTCCGCGGAGGTGCCATCACCGGTTTGCTTGTCGTCGGCCTGGGGCTCATCGCGGTGTCCGGCTACTTCGCCATCATGCACCGGCTCTATCCTGACGATCTGCGCGCGGCGCTCAACGCGATGGTCGGCCTGGGCTTCGGCTGCTCGCTCATCTCGGTCTTCGCCCGGCTCGGCGGCGGCATCTACACCAAGGGCGCCGACGTCGGCGCCGACCTCGTTGGCAAAGTCGAGGCAGGCATTCCTGAAGACGATCCGCGCAACCCTGCCGTGATCGCGGACAACGTCGGCGACAACGTCGGCGATTGCGCCGGCATGGCCGCAGACCTGTTCGAGACCTATTGCGTCACCACGATCGCCGCGATGCTGCTCGGCGCTCTCGTATTCCATGCTTCGGCGCAGTACGCGCTCATCGCGTGCATCTTCCCGCTCGTGCTCGGCGGCATCTCCATCATCACCTCGATCATCGGCACCGCGTTCGTGCGCGTACGCGGCAAGAAGATCATGGCCGCCATGTACACCGGCCTAGCCATCGCCGCCATCCTGTCGGCGATCGCCTTCTGGTTCGTGACGCCCTACATCATGGGCGGCGCCGACGCGGCTGCCAACGGCGGCGGCCAGTACGACGCCTGGAAACTATGGGTCGCGGCGCTGATCGGCCTGGCCATCACGGCGCTCATGATGGTCATCACCGAGTACTACACTGGCACGCAATTCAAGCCGGTGCAGAGCATCGCGAAGGCCTCGACGACAGGACATGCCACCAACATCATCGCGGGCCTAGCCGTTTCGATGCGTTCCACGACCCTGCCGGTGCTCGTCATTGTGCTGGGCATCCTGACTTCGTATTCGTTGTGCGGGCTTTACGGCGTCGCAGTCGCAGTGATGGCGATGCTCTCGATGGCCGGCGTGATCGTCGCGCTGGACTCGTACGGCCCGATCACGGACAACGGCGGTGGCATCGCAGAGATGGCCAAGCTAGGTCCTGAAGATGCGCGCCATCACCGACCCGCTCGATGCGGTCGGCAACACGACCAAGGCAGTCACCAAAGGATACGCCATCGGTTCTGCGGCGCTCGCCGCGATCGTCTTGTTCGCATCTTTCCAACAAGAGCTCGCCGAAAAGGGCGGTCAAGCAGCGGCGGCGTTGGTCTTCGCGCTCGACAACCCATACGTGCTGGCGGGCCTGCTCATCGGCGGGGCGCTGCCCTATCTCTTCGGTGCGCTCTGCATGGAGGCGGTCGGCGTCGCCGGCGCAGCGGTCGTCGAAGAAGTGCGCCGTCAGTTCCGCGACATCAAAGGCATCATGGAAGGCACCGGCAAGCCCGAGTACGGCCGCTGTGTCGACATCGTCACCGCGGCGGCGCTGCGGCAGATGATCGTGCCTGCGATCATACCGGTGCTCACGCCGGTCCTCATCGTCGTGCTTGGCGCAACGCACATCCTAGCCCCCGACAACGCCGCGCTCATGCTCGGCGGCGTGCTCGTGGGCTCGATCGTCACCGGCATATTCGTGGCCATCTCCATGACGTCAGGCGGCGGTGCCTGGGACAACGCCAAGAAGTTCATCGAGGACGGCCATTATGGCGGCAAGCGCAGCCCCGCTCACCAGGCAGCGGTCACGGGCGACACCGTCGGCGATCCCTATAAGGACACGGCGGGACCGGCCATCAATCCGATGATCAAGGTGCTCAACATCGTCTCGCTGCTGCTGGTGCCGTTCCTGCGCTAGGCAGCAAAGGGCAGTTGTCTACCGCACGAGCGCTTTAGTCCTTACGCCACAGCCACGAACCGTATTGGTTCTCGCCAGGGTAATAGTCGTGCACCGTGTCGCGCGTCGCCCAGAAAAGATCGACCCAGGATAGGAAAATCGCCGGGACATCCTCGGCCAGCAGCTCCTGGATACGCCAGTATGCGCGTTTGCGCGTTGCTTGATCGTACGAGGTGAGCGCGATGCGCTCTTGGTCATCAATGCGCTTATCGCAGGCGAACGACCAGTTGTAGCCCGCAGGCGGGTACTGGTCGCACATCCACAACGTCGCTTCTTCGGGATCCGAGCCTAAGACCCAGCCGCTCGACGCGACGTCAAAGTTACCAGTATCTAGTACGCCGCCTTGGTTCTTGGGCGCGAAGAAGACGTTATACGGGTATGATTTGACTTGCACCGCCACGCCGATCTGTTTCATGGTGTTTTGGAAGATCGGCGCGTACTTGGTGTCCGGATCCCGCGAGGTGATGTAGGCGAACGTCAGGGCGAGCTGCTTGCCATCTTTCATGCGATAACCGGTGGCAGAGTCCACGTGCCAGCCCGCCTCGTCCAGCAGCGCTCGCGCCTTGGTAAGATCGTACGCCGGCATGCTGACGTTGGGATCGAACGACCAATAAAATGGCGGCTGATCGCCGTTCGCCACAGCACCGACGTCATATTGGAAGACGTGGAGGAAGAATTTGCGATCCACGGCCATGGCGATGGCGCGCCGCACGCGCACGTCGTCGAATGGCGGATGCTGTTCGTTGAACGACAAGAACGCATTCTGTGCCACGGGTTCTCGGATGATCTTGATCCCAGCAACGCCAGCCAACTCCTTGGCATGCGAGTCCGACACAAGGCCCACGTCCGCCTCATCACTGCGCAGCATGACGATAGCTGTGTTGCTATCCTCTTGGATGCGATAATAGATACCGCGCAATTTGGGACGCCCGCGCCAGTAGTAGGCGTTGGCGGCTAGCGTCACGCCAACAGCCGGGTCATAACTCGTGATGATGAACGGACCTGTGCCGATCGGCTTAAGGTTGTACGGCGCGCGGTTGATGTCCGGAAGGCTGCCAAGGATGTGCTTGGGCAGGATGGGCAGCGGTACTTCTCCAGGCCCGAAGAGGCTCGAGGTGACCGGCGCATAGCGCTCTTTGAGTTGCACACGAACTGTGTATGGGTCGAGCGCTACCATGGACGCGACCTTATCGTAGCCGATCCTTGACGCCACGTTGTTCTTCGGGTTCATGATCACGTGCCAGGTGAAGACGACGTCGTCGGCACCGAACGGGGCGCCGTCGTGCCAGCGCACGCCGTGGCGCAGGTGGTAGGTGATGGTCAACCCGTCTGGGCTGATGCCCCCATTGGCCTGCGATGGGATCTCGGTGGCAAGCTCGGGAACGACGCGGGCCTTCTCGTCTGCGATGAACAGATAGGCCGCCCAAAGATATGAGAGATATACCGAACTACCGCCGCCCGAGACCACGGTGTTCAGAGTATCAAATCGGCCCGTCAAGATCCGCAGCACGCCGGGTTGGTCTCCAGGGGAGCGGGCCTGTGACGTGCCGGTTTTTGAGATCTCGACTCTGGAGCAGCTGACGCTTCCGAACAGCGCGACGATTGCGAGCATCGCCGCGACGCCGAGTAGTTGCTTGCGCATGCTGGCGCCGTTTTCGGCTGCCTCAATCAAAACCATGCCCCAGGCCGACCGATGAGCGTCCCACGTCCTGCCGCTATGCGCTCGCGATCGTAATAGTGACCGAGGCCTAGACCGCTGCCGTCACGTATGTGAACTCTTCGGGCGGCGGGGTACGTTATAGCTATATGACCGCACAACGACTCACAAGAGGCTCCTGGATATGCGGGGTCTGCGCGATGGGCGCGGCGCTCGCGGCGCCACCATTCGCTCTACCCGCCCGAGCAGACGACCATTCGCAAGAGATCCAGATCGGCCAGCAAGTCTACAACGACCAGCGCAAGCAGGGACAGATCCTGGACACGTCACCCTACTATCCCGTTCTCCGGGCGGTTGGCGCGAGGATCTCCGATGCGGCACAACCTCACTGGTGGCCGATGAACTTCGTCGTCGTCAAGGGCACCCAAGCCAATGCGTTCTCCGTTCCCGGCGGCTGGGTGTACGTCAACGAGGCGTTGCTCAAAGACGCCGGCAACGAGACCGAACTGGCCAGCGTCGTCGGCCACGAGACCGGGCACATCGTCCTGGGACATGTCATGGACCGGCTGCACAAAGCGCAGACACTGAACACCATCTTGAGCATTGCCAGCATCTTCGTCCACACGCAGGGCGCCGCCAACACGTTCAACCTAGCGCAATTCGCCGCGGGATACGGCTTCCTGAATTTCAGCCGTCAACAAGAATACCAAGCCGACCACGAGGGCGTGATCCTCGCCAGCAAAGCCGGCTACAACCCGTGGGGCATGATCTGGTTCTTCGAAAAGCTCGAGAAGCTGTACGGGGATTCCGGCTTCGAGCAATACGTCCAGGACCACCCGTCCACTAAAGACCGCATCGCGCGCATCGAGTCGTTCTTCAAGAGCGATCCGACGCAGTTCGCTCGCTGGTCGAGCACGCTGACCGCCACACCCGGTTTGCCGCTCGTCATACGGTTCTGACGCGCGGCTTGTGCTTAAGGGCGTGTGATAAGACGCAAGGGGACACAACAAGAAACAGGCGGCCTTTAGGCCGCCTGTTTCGTTTGTACGGCTTCTACTTGACTTCGACGGTTGCGCCTTGCTCTTCGAGCTTGGCCTTGATCGCCGCGGCTTCGTCCTTGCTCACGCCGGTCTTCACCGGTTTGGGAGCGCCCTCGACGAGGTCTTTCGCTTCCTTGAGACCCAAGCCCGAGACGACTTCGCGGACGGCCTTGATGACGTTGATCTTCTTCTCGCCCGCGCTCATGAGGTGCACGTCGAACTCGGTTTTCGCTTCAGCCGGCGCTGCAGCCGCACCGCCTGCGCCTGCTGCGGCGACCATAGTCACCGGCGCTGCGGCGGAGACGCCGAACTTGTCTTCGAGGGTCTTGACGAGTTCGTGCAGCTCGAGCACCGTGAGGTTTCCGATCTGGTCGATGATATCCGTGATGGCCATGATGTGCGATTGTTCCTTTCATCGGCGCGGGTGATCCGCGCCGTCACATTATGCTGAGGCGGGGGCCTCGGCGGGTGTTTCTTCGGATCGTCTTCGCGTGCACCGCGTGCAGCGCGAGGACGAGCTTGCGTTGGCTCCCGTGCAGCACGTTATGCAGCCGATGCAGCGGCGACTTGAGCGAGCCCACCAGCTTGGTGAAGAGCTCGTGGCGCGTGGGCACCTTGGAGAGCGCCTCGACCTTGGCCGCGTCGTAGAAAAGCCCGTCGACCATGCCGGCCTTGATCTGCAGCTTCTTCGACTCGGCGGCGAACTGGACCAGCGCTTTCGCCGCGGCGACGACGTCGTCGCCGGCGAACGCGATGCCGGTCGGTCCCTCGAGCAGCGCTTTGAGCTCGGCGAGCTTTGTCCTCGCCTAGCGCTTTGCCGAAGAGCGTGTTCTTGATGACCGAGTATTGGGCCGACGCTCTTGCGCAGCGCGATGCGCAAGCGTGCGCAATTCGCTCACGGTCAGCCCGCGGTAATCGGTGAGAAAGAAGTTCGGGCTCGCGGCGACGCGGGCTTGCAACTCCTTGATGGCCTCGTTCTTACGTTCGGTCGGCATGCGTCTCGTCCTTGTCGTGGAGTGGGAAAGCAAAACGCTCTCTCCGAACCGATGGAGAAAGCGCTCGCACTGTGAGGTTGACGGACGTCTATCCGTCGTCTTTGCGGTTGCTTCCTCGGCAGGCCCTTGCGGCTTAACGCACCGCGGTGGCGATGCGACCTGCTGTCATCGGATGTCGCCACGCTATAGTGGCGACCATTGCTATTATTTTCGTTAAGCGGCGGTCTTCAACCTCGTAGGGATCCACCCGGATGCCCGGTCCCATGGTGGTGGCGACGGTGATACTTTTGAGGTATGTCCCTTTGGCCGACGCGGGCTTGGCGCGCACGATGCGCATCCATGAGCGCGGTGAAATTCTCGAGCAGCGCTTCTTGGCTGAACGACGCCTTGCCGATGATGCAGTGGATGACGGCCGCCTTGTCGGGGCGGTACTCGATCTTGCCGGCTTTGATCTCGCCCACCGCCTGCTTGACGTTTTGCGTCACCGTGCCGACCTTCGGGTTGGGCATGCGCTGTGCGAGGATCTTGCCCAGACTGGAACCGACCGCGCCCATCATGTCCGGCGTCGCGACGGCGATGTCGAACTCGTTCCAGCCGCCCTTGATGCGTTCGATGAGATCCGCGTCGCCGACCACGTCAGCGCCCGGCCTCCTGCGCTTCGCGTGCCTTCTCGCCTTTGGCGAAGACGATGACGCGTTTGCTCTTGCCCGTGCCATGCGGAAGCACGACCGTGCCGCGCACGTTCTGCTCGCTCTTCTTCATATCGATGCCCAGGCGGACGTGCACCTCGACCGTCTCGTCGAACTTCGCCTTGGCCGTGGCTTTGAGGCGCGTCGATCAGCGCCGGCGGCATCTTTGAGTCGCTCGTCGCCGAGCTCCTTGACGCTTTCGGTGTACTTCTTACCGTGCTTCTTCATCTGCTATCCAACCTCGATGCCCATGGATCGCGCCGTGCCGGCGACGATCTTCATCGCGGCGTCGATATCGTTCGCGTTGAGATCCGCCATCTTGGCCTGGGCGATCTCGCGGCACTTCTCCAGCGAGATCTTGCCGACTTTCTTGCGATTCGGCTCGCCCGAGCCTTTCTCCACGCCGGCAGCCTTCTTGATCAGCTCCGATGCGGGCGGCGTCTTCAGGATGAAGGTGAACGAGCGGTCCTCGTACACCGTGATGACGGCCGGGATGATCTGACCCGCTTGGCTCGCGCTGCGCTCGTTGTACGCCTTGCAGAACTCCATGATGTTGATGCCGTGCTGGCCCAACGCCGGACCGACCGGCGGGGCGGGTGTCGCTTTGCCAGCCTGGCACTGCAGCGTGATGGTCGTGAGAACTTTCTTTGCCACGATTTATACCTTTTCGACTTGATAGAATTCGAGTTCGACCGGCGTCTCGCGCCCGAAGATCGAGATGAGCGCGCGCAGGCGCTCCTTTTGCGCATCGATCTCGTCGACCGTGCCGGTGAAATCGAAGAACGGTCCCGAAGTGACCTTGACGCGATCGCCCTTCTTGAAGTCGATCTTGAGCTTGGGCGTCTCGATGCCCATCTGCTTGAGGATCGTCTTCACTTCTTTGTCGGCCAGCGGCAGCGGCTTCTCGCCCGCGCCGGGCGAGCCCACAAAGCCCGTGACGCCCTGCGTGTTGCGCACGACGTACCACGACTGAGTCGGTCATCTTCATCTCGACCAGCACGTAGCCCGGATAGACCTTCTTTTCGACCTCGCGCCGCTTGCCGTCTTTGAACTCGACTTCCTTATCGGTGGGCACGAGCACGCGGTAGACGTAGTCCTGCATGGCCATCGACTTGATGCGCCGCTCGAGGTTCGCCTTGACCTTGTTCTCGTAGCCCGAGTAGGTGTGGATGACGTACCATTTGCGATCCGGATCGGACGAGATGCCGATCTCTTCCGGTTCGGCGACTGCGACCTGCTGGTCTTTGTCTTGAGTCTCTTCTGCCATTACGCTCAACTTGTCTTGATCTGGAACACGAGTTCCGCGATGAAGCTGATGAACCGTGTCCACAACGCGACGATGACCACGAGGCCGATGACCACCATGGTCGCCGAGACCCACTCCTCGCGGCTGGGCCAGGTCACGCGCTTCATCTCGGAGACGATCGCGCGGAAACCCGAACTGAGCTCGCGCCAGCGTTTTTCGCGCTCGAGCGCGCGGCTCTCCGCAGCCTTCGACTTCGGCTCGGGCCGGTTCCCGGAGGAGTTGTCCGACGCTTTGCGCGGCGTCGTCATGCCTTTCACTAATCTTCCTTTAGCGTCGAGCGCGCTCGACTGAATTCTGGCAGGGCGGACAGGACTCGAACCTGCAACCAACGGTTTTGGAGACCGCTACTCTACCAATTGAGCTACCGCCCTATGGGCGTCTATCGTGTTTCCTTATGCCCCGTGTGGCAGCGGCACCAGCGGCAGTACTTGCGTCGCTCGAGCCGCGCTGATGTGTTCTGGCGGTTCTTCGTGCTCGTGTAGTTGCGCCGCTTGCAGTCGCCGCACGCCAGGGTGATGATGACCCGGTTCTCTTTCTTCGCCATTACTCGGTCACCTTAGTGACGACGCCGGCGCCGACGGTGCGGCCACCCTCGCGGATGGCGAATCGCAGACCCTCTTCGCAGGCGATCGGCGTGATCAGCTCCACGTCCATGCGCACGTTGTCACCGGGCATCACCATCTCCACCCCTTCGGGCAGCTTGATCGAGCCCGTCACGTCCGTCGTCCGAAAATAGAACTGCGGACGGTAGTTCGAGAAGAACGGCGTGTGACGACCGCCCTCGTCCTTGGACAGCACGTACACTTCGGCTTCGAACTTCTTGTGCGGCTTGATCGATCCGGGCTTGGCCAGCACCTGGCCGCGCTCGATGTCGTCGCGCTCGATGCCACGCAACAGCACGCCCACGTTGTCGCCCGCGATCCCCTCGTCCAGCAGCTTGCGGAACATCTCGATGCCCGTCACCACCGACTTGCGCGCTTTGTCCACCAGGCCCACGATCTCGATCTCGTCGCCGACCTTCACCCGGCCACGCTCCACGCGACCGGTGCCGACCGTGCCGCGACCGGTGATCGTGAAGACGTCTTCCACCGGCATCAAAAACGGCTTGTCCACGTCGCGCTCGGGCACGGGCACGTACGTGTCCACCGCGTCCATCAGGTCAAGGATCTTCTTGGACCACTCGCCTGGCGTCGCTTCCTCCAGTGCCTTGAGCGCGCTGCCCCGGATCACCGGGATGTCTGCGCCGGGATACTTATAGGTAGACAGCAGTTCGCGGACTTCCATCTCCACCAGGTCGATCAGCTCCGGGTCGTCCACCATGTCGACCTTGTTCAAGAACACCACAAGATACGGCACGCCCACCTGGCGCGCCAGCAAGATGTGCTCGCGCGTCTGCGGCATCGGGCCATCTGCCGCCGACACCACCAGGATCGCGCCGTCCATCTGGGCGGCGCCGGTGATCATGTTCTTGATGTAGTCGGCGTGACCGGGTGCGTCCACGTGGCTGTAGTGGCGGTTCTTGGTCTCGTACTCGGCATGGTACAGCTGGATCGTGATGCCACGCTCTTTCTCTTCCGGAGCGTTGTCGATCTGATCCACGATCAGCTTCTTGGTCCCCGTCCCCGACTCGGCCAACACCTTGGTGATCGCCGCCGTCAGCGTCGTCTTGCCGTGGTCCACGTGACCGATCGTGCCGATGTTCACATGCGGCTTGGTCCGCTCGAATTTTTGCTTTGCCATATCTTCCTAAAATGAGGCCTAGACAAGCTAACGCACACCCCGGATTTCCGGAGTGTGAAAGTTAAAAGTTCGCGCCCGAGAGGACTTGAACCTCCAACCTACGGCTTAGGAGTCCATCGCTCTATCCAGTTGAGCTACGGGCGCATGCTGGTTTTGCACAGCCCTCGGCGGGGATTGAACCCGCGGCCTCGTCCTTACCAAGGACGCGCTCTACCACTGAGCTACAAGGGCGCCGAGGTTCCCTCCCAGCTGACGAGCCGTTCCTTATACTATCCGATGCGCGCCGCGCTGGCAAGCCTACCGCCGGCCGTCAGAGAGAAATGTAGCAGTTTAGGCCTCGCACGCGATGACCGGCGCCGCCAGGCTTACCCGGCCTAGCCATTGCGACGCTACTTGCGGTGGATCATGTCTCCGGCGCTCTTGACGCCACCTTCGACTGCTCGCTCGGCGGAGGTGAACAGTCTCGCGATCCAGCGGATGGTCGCGAAGAATCCGATGATCGCGAACAAAACGATGATCCCGGCCAACCAGGCTGCACCGTGCAGGAGATGCGTGAGGAAATCCATCGCTGTGTCCTCCAGCTCGTTCACTCGACTGCGCCGCGTAAGCGCAGTACCGTGAGCCGTTGTTCGTTCGTGGCCCGAACTCCCGCGGCAAGAACGGCCTGATGGCGCCGAGCCAGCCATTTTCGAGGCGGGCGGCAACTTGCAGCGTAGTCGCGAACGCACGGAATATGGCTGTTGAGTCACCTCGGACGTGCAGGCTTGTCGGGGAGCGCGTCATCGTCCGCTTACCCGAGCAGCGCGACATCGCAAGCATCGTGCGGCACTTTCGCGAGAACGAGGTGCACCTGGCAGAGTTCTCTCCCTTTCCTAAGGAGTTCCTCAGCGAGCCGTTCTGGCGTCTCCAAGTGGAAGCCCAACGTCGAGAATTTGCCGGGGACCACGGATGCAAGACCTTCTTGTTCGAGCCTGATGACGCCACCGTCATCGGCTCAGCAAATCTCTCCGTGATCGTCCGAGGCGCATTTCAGTCAGCCTATCTTGGCTACGCTATCGCCGGCGCCAAACAAGGGCACGGGCTCATGCATGAGGCTCTCACCATGCTCGTCCGGTTCGCCTTTGACGACTTGCGCTTGCACCGCATTATGGCCAACTATATGCCGCGCAATGCGCGCAGCGCAGCGGTGCTCAAGCGGATGGGATTTGCCGTCGAAGGATTAGCGCAGCGCTATTTGCTCATCAATAGCGTGTGGGAGGATCACGTGTTGACCTCTCTCGCCAATCCTAACTGGAAGCTCGGCTGAGCGGCAGCCAAGCCCCACCGTGCTGCCGAGCCCGGCTCGATTTCATCGTCTCCTCACCGTGGAAGTCGCAAATGGTCCATTGTACCTAGCATATTCACTCATCGTTACGAGAAGATGCTTGGTATGCGTTGGCTGGCTGTATTCTCGATTTGTGCTTCCCTGGTCTTAGGCGTCGTCGCGTGCGGCGGCTCAGGGTCCTCGCTACAGAATCCGTTCCAACAGCCGTCGCCGAATCCGTCACCCGCGCTGCCCACCCCGCCGCCCGTCCCCACGCCGACGCCGATGCTGTTGCCCAATGGCATCACCATCGGCACATCTGTGTTCCCACCTGGCGACACCGCCAGCGGCGGCCAAGGCGCACCAGTTGACGGGATTCCCTGCGACACCTCAGCCGCCGTGTACCACATCCACGCGCACGTCACGCTATTCCACGACGGGCTGCAGGTCGCGCTGCCGATAGCCATCGGCATCATGAACCCGGTCTACAACACCGCGGGGAACTATGTCGACACCGGCAGCTGCTCGTACCATCTCCACGTGCACGATAACTCGGGTATCGTGCACATTGAGAACCCCTCGATTCCGACTGTCCCCTTCACCTTGGGCCAAGTCTTCGATATCTGGGGCGAGCCGCTCACCAATGGGAACATCGCCGGTTTCATGGGTCCGACGATCGTCTACGTGGGGACATCGCTGTTCAGCGGCGACTCGCGTACGATCCCGCTCAGCGACCACGAGCAGATAACGCTCGAGGTTGGCGGCCCGTACGTGTTCCCGCCGTTTTACACCTGGACGTACTAGGCCAAAAAAAGAGGGGAGCCGCAGGCTTTGTCGGCTCTGCGGCTCCATCACGGACCTTCCGCGCTTAGCGCTATGGTCATCTCGGTCGCACTTTACTTGATGGCGACCTTCTTGGGCTCGACTACTTTCAGTGAGGGCATCAGAATCTTGAGCATCCCTTTGTCAAAGTCCGCCACGACTTTGTCGGCGTCGATCGCCTCGGGGAAGGTCACTGAGCGGGAGAAGTCCCCGCGCCGCAGCTCGCGATAGTGATACCGCTTGTCGAGCTCTTCTTCTTTCAGGGCATACTTGCCGGTGATGGTCAGGCAATTGGCCTCGATCTCGATCGCGATGTCTTTCTTATCAAGGCCGGGTAGCGCCACTTCGATGACGTACGACCCATCTTTCTTGTAAAGATCCATCGCAGGCACGCTGAGTTCTTGGAACCGTGCCGGCCGCATGAACGAATCAAGCAGGGTGTTCACCGTGCGCCGCGCGGATGTCAGTTCCGCAAAAGGCTCGATCTCGAAGAAGTTTTCGAAGAACGGTCGAATCGCTTCTCTCTTCGTGAGCGTGGTTGTCATTTGAATCTATCCCCTTTCTGTGGTAGGTATGGTCACAGCATAGGCCTCGGGTTCCCATGGGATGTGAAGCAGACGTGAAGACGTGAGGGCTTGCGCGACTTTAGTCTGGCAGGCGTTCTTTCGGTTCGGCGACGACGCTCGCGTCGATCGTAGGTGATACCTAAAGCGCGCCTAAACGACGATACACCAAAGAATGGGAGGTGCGCTGACGACGCCACCACAGCCTCGATACCCGCTCGAGACGCTCATCGCGATCATGGCCCTTGCGGGGATACTCACCTACCTTGTCTTGCGCTTTGTCGCAGGTGCGCCTCCCTCGTTGTCCTTGCTGCCCCTGTATGCGGTTGTGATCCTGGGAGGGCTTCCACTGCTGGTGACGCTCGGGCGCAGGCTGGTGGCGCTCGATTTCGGATCCGACCTTCTCGCGGGCATCTCGATCGCCACAGCGGTCATCCTTGGTGAATACATCGTCGCATGCATCGTGATCTTGATGCTTTCCGGAGGTACGGCGCTCGAGCAGTTCGCGACGAGACGCGCATCATCGATCCTCGAAGCTCTTGCACGGCGCATGCCGAGCACCGCCCATCGGCAGGAGCGATCGGCGATTGTCGATATCGACCTCGACGACATCGCGATCGGCGATAGCCTCGTCGTATTCCCGCACGAGCTGTGTCCCGTCGACGGCGTGGTCACGGACGGCCATGGCTGGATGGATGAATCGTACCTGTCCGGCGAACCATTCCAGATGCCCAAGGTGCGCGGCACTCACGTGCTCTCGGGTTCCATCAACGGCGATGCCGCGCTCAGCATCCAAGCCACGAGACTTCCGGTCGACTCGCGCTATTCGAGGATCATGCGCGTGATGCAAGAGGCAGAGGCGAAACGCCCGCGCTTGCGACGTTTGGGCGATCGTCTCGGCGCGTGGTATACGCCGGCGGCGCTCGCGCTCGCCGCGCTCGGCTGGGCGGTGAGCGGAAGCGCCCATCGCTTTCTCTCGGTCATCGTCATCGCTACGCCGTGCCCGTTGCTCATCGCCATCCCGGTCGCAGTGATCGGCGCGATCTCGCTTGCCGCGCGCCATGGCATCATCATAAAGAATCCGGCGATGTTGGAGCGCATCGACACCTGCCGGACCGTCATTTTCGACAAGACGGGCACTTTGACATACGGCAAGCCCTCACTCACCGACGTCATCAGCGCACCGGGGTTCGAGCGTTATGAGGTGCTGCGCTTGGCCGCCTGCCTCGAGCAGTACTCCAAGCACCCGCTCGCCGGTGCGGTCCTGGCCGCCGCTCATGACGCATCGCTGGTGCTTGAACCCGTAGAGCAGATCAGCGAGCATCCCGGCCAAGGTTTACGCGGGGTCGTTGGCGACCGCACAATCGAACTAACCGGTCGCCAGACGGTCAGCCGACTCGGCCGAGGCCTGCCAGACGATTTGCCGCCGCCCGAGGCGGGCCTCGAATCGCTGCTACTCGTCAACGGTGCCTTTGCCGCAGTGCTGCGCTTTCGCGATGAACCGCGCGATGAGAGCAGATCGTTCGTCCGGCACCTCTCGCCTCGTCATGGCGTTACCAATGTGATACTGCTCTCCGGCGACCGTGAATCTGAGGTCACCTTCTTGGCACAACGGGTTGGCATCGCCCAAGCGCATGCAGGCAAGACACCCGAGGACAAGGTCGCCATCGTCGCAGACCAGACCAGCCGCGCGCCCACCCTGTTCATCGGAGATGGCATCAACGACGCACCCGCGATGCAAGCGGCGACCGTGGGGCTCGCTTTTGGACAGGCGAGCGAGATCACCGCCGAGGCCGCGGACGCGGTCATCATGGAACCCTTGCTCGCTAAAGTCGACGAGCTGATCCACATCGGGAAACGGATGCGAGTCATCGCGCTGCAAAGCGCCATCGGCGGCATGGCGCTGAGCGCCATCGGGATGCTGGTAGCAGTGGCCGGCTATCTGCCGCCGGTGGTGGGAGCGATCGCGCAAGAGGTCATCGACGTGCTAGCGGTCCTTAATGCAGTGCGCGTGGCCTTTCCCTGGGGCGGTTTGACCGATTTTGATTAGCGTTTCTCGAATCGGCCGGTCTTCTCGGTCAACACGATGCGATAGACCACCGTGGGCAGATCCTGCGTTTGCGCCCGGTATTGATGAGTGAGATCCTTGGGCGAGTGCGCTGGACGCCAGCGACGCGCCCAGCGGTGCGAGCCGCGCGATGAGCTGCGCCATTGCGCGGTCTGCCTGCGCTCCATGCAGTTCCTCGAAGCGGCCCCAGGCGACGACGCTGCGCCAATTCGAGATGTCGTCCATCGCATCGGCCTCGAAACAGACGTGCGGGTTCTCGCGCATCATCCGCAGTTTGAGCCCCTCGGTGCTGTGCGCGACGATGGCGCCATCTTCGTACGCGTAGGCGATCGGCACGACATAGGTCCGACCCAGCGAATGGCAGCCTAAACGGCCGATCTTTTGGCCGGCGAGCAGTTCTTCGATTTCGACCCCGTTCAGGTGGCCTAGCATATGATGTCACTCCTGGTCGACGCCTGCTGCCTGAAACCATAGAGCACACCTGTGAAGGCCCTGCGAATGCACGTTCACACTATCTTCGGAGCCCTTTGGCATACTAAGGCCAAGCTACGAACGGGGGTAGCATATGTTCACCAAGATAGTGGTTCCGGTCGACGGATCAGACCCGTCCAACGAGGCGGTGAAGCTGGCCATCCGTCTGGCAAGTGAAAGCAAAGCCGAAGTCATCTTCATCCACGCCGTTGAGCTGCACAAGATCGTCGCTCTTGCGGCACCTGCGCCCATGGACCCGTCGTACGCGATCGACGCGGCGTGCCGGGCGGGACGCGAGATCCTAGACCAGATGAAGGAACAAGCGGAAAAGGCAGGGGTGCGAGCGGTTTGCGAGCTGCCTGAGGATGAGTGCGTCTCATCGGTGTTGGAGGTGGCGCGCCAGCGCAAGGCGGACCTCATCGTGGTAGGGAGCCACGGCCGCAGTGGCATCCCGCGCGCGCTGCTCGGCAGCGTCGCCGAGGGGATCTTGCGCCGCTCACAGATTCCGGTGCTTGTATGTCACACGCCGAAAGCACACAAGGACGGGGCTGCATTTGTGAAGAGCAGCGCCCACAAAGCGGAACAGACGATCGTATGAGGCTAGAACAGCTACGCCTTCTGCGGGTGTGATTCTGGCATTTCGTTAACCGTAGCGAAACGCCGATGCGCAACGAAAACTTTGTGACGACCGAATGGCTCGACGCTCATCTGGGCGAGCCTGATCTCGCTGTGATCGATGCCTCCTGGTATTTGCCGGCTGCGAAGCGCGATGGTCGAACCGAATATGCCGCCGGGCACATTCCCGGCGCCGTCTTTTTCGACATCGACAAGATCGCCGACACGTCCACGGGCCTGCCGCACATGCTGCCAAAGCCTGAGGCCTTTGCCGCTGCGATGGGTACACTCGGTCTAAGCGATGACATGCGCTACGTTGTCTATGACGGAACCGGTTTGTTCTCTGCTCCGCGCGTTTGGTGGACCCTGCGAACGTATGGCGTGGGGAATGTCAGAGTGCTGGAGGGCGGCTTGCCAAAATGGAAGGCGGAAGGGCGTCGGCTCGAGTCAGGCGAGGTGAAACGCCCGCGCTGCTCGTTCACTCCGCATCTGAACGCAGAGGCCGTCGCTGACTTGCAAGGGGTCTCGCACGCCCTTGCGAGCGGCACGGCCCAGGTGGTCGATGCCCGCGCCGCCGACCGTTTCCGTGGTGAAGCGCCGGAACCTCGTGCAAGTGTGCGCTCGGGCCACATGCCCGGCAGTCACAATCTGCCCTTCACCGAAATCGTCGCCGACGGAAAGTTGAAATCTGCGGACGAGATCAATCGGGCGTTTAGCGATGCGGGGGTTGACCTGACAAAGCCGGTGATCACATCCTGCGGCTCCGGCGTAACGGCGGCAATTCTGGCGTTGGGCGCGGAAGAGGCCGGCCATCCGATCGCAGCGCTGTATGACGGTTCCTGGGCAGAATGGGGCTCACGCCAGGATTTGCCTGCGGCGACCGGTCCGCCGAGCCGAAAATAATTACTTCTTCTTCGCCAGCGCTTTTCTCCCGTTTTCAGCCACTCTGAACTTCACGATCTTGGAAATCAGGCCTAGTGGTAGAGGCTCGTCCAGGGGAAACCGAACCGAACCTTTAGCCCCTTGGTATTTTGACAGTTCTTTCTTGAACGCGCGTGTCGCCGAAACTCTCGGATAGAAACCAATGTGTCTTGAGTGGGCTGCAAAATATACAATCATGCCGTTCATCTGGAAGGCTGGCATTCCGTAGCTGATCACTTCTTTTGCCTGCGGCGCAGCTTTTCTGACGGTCGCCCGAATTTGTCTTAGCGCTTTTTGGGCCTTTGGTGGATGGCTCGACAGATACTCAGCGAAGTTTTGTGGCTTCTTCATAATTGAGCGTTTCTGGCAAGTAAACCCTGCGGTCGCGGGCTTTAGATACGCGACGTTCAGAGTCCCTGCCTGGGCAAGAGCAGCGATGAGTTTGTTCGCGACCTTCGTGGGTGTATGATCGGGTGCCATTTCCTGGGCGGTCAACGGATGCCCGACGCTCACAGCCTGTACATTCCAATGGTCACAAATGTAGGCAAACGACACCTGACCATGGAGCCTGCCGTCGGCCGATCGCCAATCCGCCAGAGCGTAGCGCGAATACGGTTCGTCCGACTGCTGAATTACAGCCGCTCCTATTTCGATTGAACTCGTCTTGAAGCTACTTCAAATAGGCCAGAAAGAAGTTAGCCTTGGTCCAGACTGGGCGATACGCGGTTAACGACTGCCCGGCAACTTTCCATCCATTGTCTTCCTCAAACGATCTACAATCTCGTCCAGCGTCACAGTCTTGTCGTAGACAGCGATCAGCGTCGGGCCCAGTGGAGGGTCTAGCCTTCTTGTTCATACTGGGCGAAGCTTTATGCGGCTTCTTGCGGCCAGTCATGTATGAATGATACCACGAGTTTCACGGCAACATGGCAATCGCGACTGCGCCTTCTGGCCAGGTATGGCCCTGTACAGAGATCAGTCACCCGGGTCGGAATGTGACCCGATTCGATCTTCTAACCCGCCCCATTGCGGCCGATCTAGGGGCGTAGTCTGAGATTCAGGCGGTAAGAGAGCTTGCCACCGCGTCAAAGGCTGCGGATAGCAAAAGCCGATCTTCTACCTGGCGCGATTGCCGAATCCATATCATTTCCGGCCCTTTTGAAACAAAGGCAAAGCCGCCAGCGCTAGGCATACCGCATGTCCTTTGATGCGAGACCCCGTAGCGCTGGCGTTTGCATGTGCTTCACGTGTAGTGGTGTTGTCGCGTTACTTGACGACAATACGCCCACCCGTACCGGCACCGTTGCCGACCACGATGATCGGCCAATCGGGTGCGTTGGACTGAGAGAAAACAACGGGGACGCCGTAGAGTCCCGCGACTTTCGCGCAGTTATCCATTTCCGGTGCGAAGCGAGCGTTTTTCACCGCATCAATCGCTGCCAGATCGAGCA
The DNA here is from genome assembly GCA_963764965.1 of Vulcanimicrobiota bacterium. GTDB lineage: Bacteria > Vulcanimicrobiota > Vulcanimicrobiia > Eremiobacterales > Eremiobacteraceae > JAFANK01. The sequence goes on along the minus strand of CAVXUM010000002.1, from coordinate 298,322 downwards.
ATCGATTGCCTGAGGTGCCGGCAAGTTTTACGTTGGAGGCGCTCCCGTCGAGGGCCATCGTGAAGGTCACCGTTGCGAAACCTTCGACGCCCTGTTCGAGAGCGATCTCCGGGTATTGCGGCGCCCGTGGGAGCGCAATGCTGGCCGCAGTGTCAGCACTCCTACAGGGTCCCGCGGGATCGTCAATCGTTTGCGCTTTGATCAGCTGAACCGGGCCGTAACCCGTTTCGGCTGCGAGAGCAATGGAGACCGTGCCGATCACGGCCACCAAGACAGCCAGCGCAGCAATCATAGTGGGGTTGACTTTGGTGTTGCGATGCATGGTTTTGGCTCCTTGTCATTTGGTGCAGAACGCCGCATGGCGCTCACATGCCAAGGCTAGCCGAAGTGTGGTGTCCATAGATTCCGGCATTGTACGGATTTGTGCGACCGGCAGTACCTATTCCAGGCGGTCCAGGCGTCTGGGTTAACGGTCGCTTGACAATTGACAGCGTTTGCGGTTGAACGGCGCGATTAGCGTCCCGACCGCCTTCTATACGATACGTTCACCCAGCGTGGTAAAGTTCGATCGGGTTTGGGTGTTTCGCGGCATGGTCTACCACGAGGTTGGGCTGGCAGTGTTGGCAATAGTCGTGATACTCTTTTTGGCGAAGGCGGAGATAGGCACAACCTTACGCTGTTTCTACGCGATTCTGGTAAGCAGAATAGCCCTCCAGCGTGGTCACTAGGTCAGCTACGCGCATCAGCAGACCACGGGGAAATGCTATTCTTCTAATGAACTGTCCAGCCTAGGGTGGCCTCACCACTCTTGGTAAAGGCTTCGCCCTTGTGGAAAAGGGCACAACGCCGGATAAGGTTGCGCGGACGAATCTTTTGTCAGCTCGCGAGCGCGAAGTTGCAGAACTAGTAGCGCACGGCAATTCGACTCGTGCAATCGCCGAGGCCCTATTTCTAAGCGAGCGGACCGTCGAAAGTCACCTCAGTTCAATTTTCAGCAAACTGAACGTGCACTCGCGCGTCGAGCTAGCCACGGCCGTTCTCCGGGGGATCACTGAGACTGGTCCCATCACCGCCCAGACACATGTACCTCCAAACAACCTTCCAATTCAGCCGACTAGTTTCCGCGGCCGCGAGCGTGACGTTGAGGAAGTTAAGTCCCTGCTTGCGCAACATAAACTAGTGACGGTGTCTGGTGCAGGCGGCGTGGGCAAGACTAGACTTGCGCTCCAGGTCGGAGCAGATGTTCTCGATGACTATCCAGATGGAGTATGGCTGGCCGAGCTTGCCCCCATCACGGACCCGGTACTTGTCTCAAGCGTTATCGCCAAAGAATTGAGCGTGAACCAGCTCGAGGGCCGCAGAGTTGACGAGTCCATCCCACTGTGGCTCAAACGCAAGAAGCTGCTCCTCATCCTTGACAATTGCGAACACGTATTGGAAACTGTCGCAGGCATTGCCGACACGATCATCCGTAGTTGCCCGGAAGTGCGGCTGCTCTCCACCTCGCGCCAGGCGCTTGGTATCAGTGGGGAAAATGTGTATCGGTTACCTTCGCTTGCCATTCCAGACAAGCTTGCGGGCCTGCGGTCAGCAGAGCCGCTAGGCTATGGCGCTATTGCGCTCTTCGTTGACAGAGCGAAGGCTGCCGACAATCGTTTTGCGTTCACCGATGATTCGGCACCCGTCATCGCCGACATCTGCCGTCGCCTCGATGGCATTCCACTGGCCATCGAGCTTGCTGCTGCACGTGTGAAAGTGCTTTCTCTTCCTCATCTTGCGGAACGGCTCAACGAACGCTTCAAGATTCTGACTGGGGGCAGCCGGAGCGCGCTGCCACGCCAGAAGACATTGAGCGCGCTCATCGACTGGAGCTACGACCTGCTCACACCTAAAGAGCAGATGCTGTTCAATCGTGCGGGAATCTTTGCCGGAGGTTTCAGCCTGGATGCGGCGACACCGGTGTGCTCGGGACATGGAATCGAAGCGGCCGAAGTCTTGGATCTATTAACATCGTTGACTGACAAGTCGTTGATCGTGGCTGATACTGGCAGCGTGCAAGAACGCTACCATTTTCTTGAATCCACACGCGCGTATGCGCTGGGCAAGCTTACGGAAGCAAGTGAACGTGAGCGCCTCGCCCGCCGCCACGCCGAGCATTATCGCGACCAGTCGCAGAAGGCCGACAAAGGCTTCGGCATGGGTTCAACATTCGCGTGGCTTGCAGACGTGGAACTGGAACTAGACGACTATCGCGCCGTGCTGGAGTGGGCGCTCACCGACGGACATGATGTAGCGCTAGGTGGTGCTGTGGCTGGGGCGCTTGGGCGGCTCTGGTATGTCGGCGGATTGGCGGTAGAGGGGCGCTATTGGATTGACCGAGCGCAGGCGGGCCTTGATGAGTCCGCGCACCCGCAAGTGGCGGCCCGGCTGTGGCTTGCGCTAAGCAACCTTTCCTCGGGTAAGCGCGAGCACGACTGCGCCGAACGCGCCCGCGCGCTGTACGAGTCGGTGGGCGACGACTACGGGCAGGCTTGTGCGCTAAACGCGCTTGGGTATAGCCTCTTTAGAATGGGCCGCCGCGGAGAGGCAAGTGAGACGATTGCCCGGGCGCTTGCAGTGATGCGCGAATTGGAGGATAAAGCGGGAGTGGCCGATTGCCTCAACGCGCAGTCGATAATTCAAACGCCTAGCGGCGATGTCGCAGCGGCGCGCGATTCGTATGCGCAGGCGCTTGCGGCATACAAAGCCCTGGGAAACGAGTCGGGGACAGCCGTTGTGCTGAGAAATCTCGCCGAGTTAGAGTTCGGAGACGGGCGTTTTGCAGAGGCGATGCGCTTCGTGGGTGAGGCCCTGGAGATCCATGTGCGTGGCAAGAACGCATTCAACTTGGCGACTACCTACAACAACATCGCTGCGTATCGCATCGCCTTGCAGGCTGTGGACAAAGCAAGAGAGTCTGCCCGCGAGGGATTACGCTTGGCAAGGCAAGCGCAATATGCACTCCAAATTGCAATCGCGTTGCAGCATCTCGCGCTAGTCGGGGCGCTGCGCGAAGAAACCCTTACTGCGGTGCGACTCATCGGCTACGTCAACACCCAATTCAAAGAACTCGCCTACGAGCGAGAGGACACCGAAAAGTGGAGCTACGACAAGCTCATGGCCGCACTGCGAGAGCATTTGAGCGACGCCGAAATAGAAAAGCTTGCGGCCGAAGGTGCGGCGTGGTCGGAAGATCAGGCGGTCGAAGAAGCGCTCAAGGTATAGACTTCATAAGGGTTCGTTTTGGAGCGGGAGACGGGTCTCGAACCCGCAACATCCAGCTTGGAAGGCTAGCGCTCTACCAATTGAGCTACTCCCGCAAGCTCCGTTTATATGTTACGGATTAAGCGTAAGAGTATCCTTGGTGGCCGCTCGCACCGCCCCGTCAGAGAAGGGCGTCGGCACCCATTTAACGGCGAGAAAATCTTCCACCTCATCCTGATAATGCGGATCGTTGAACTGTCCAGACTCGCCCAGCGTCAGCAGCATTGAAGAGTTATCCCAGTTCGCAAGGTCGCTCACGAGCCGCGATGCGGGTCCATGATCTGGCTTTGCGGCATAGACCGTGTATCCGTCGCCCGGCTGTGGAAACGACTTGATGTTGAACAGCGTCGTCAGAGGCCATGCGCGCCCCAATGGGTGATCAAAGATCGCCATGTTCATCGCACCCCAAGGTTTGATCTTCTCCAATCCCTGCGACTCGGTGGCGCCCACCGCATCTGCGGCGCGAGCGCAGGCTGAAGGGATCGCGGCCACGATGGATGCTCGCGTTACCCCGATGGATGCGAGCGAGCGATCGTTGTCGCCGAGCACACGCTCCAAAGGTACGAGGGCGTTGAAGTCATTATCGTAACGCTGTAGCAGTGTAGGCCCAAGTTTGGGCGCGACGAGCTGTTCCTCAAGCGCCCGTGCTTCTGCCATGAGAAACGTCATCGCGGTCTCATTCGATGTGGCCATGCCATCCCAGGAATCAAGCTGCTGTGCGATAAGCCGCAGACGCGCATCCGGGTTGTCGCGCAAGGTCCGCGCGGTCAACGATGCAAGACCAGATCGCGGGAGGTCGTACACGTCGGCTTCAATGTTGCCGATTGCTTGGGCGCTCATCTCGCCACCATGTTTGAGCCGAGAGTAGATACGGTTGACGCGGTATGGCGAATCGAAAAATGGCGATGACCCGATCGGCGTCGTCGGCGGCGCCAGCTGGTTGTTCGCCGTCGCAAGGATGCCAGCGCCCGGATTGAAGGCGTGGGGCAGGGCGTCAAACGGCAGGAAGCCGTGCCAGGCGTAGCGGTCATCGACGCCTTCGACCGGCAACGAACCATCGCCATGGAGGCGATTGGGCACCCTACCAGCCAGGTGATAGCCGATATTGCCATCGACATCCGCGTACACCCAATTGAACATCGGCCCGACCACCTGCGCTAGGGCGCCTTTGAACTGGGTCCAGTTCGCGGTTATGTCCAAACGCCGCAAAAGCTCGCTCTCATTGCCTGCGCTCAAGATCGTCCAGGCGAGCGCATTTGCGCTCGTTCCGGTTCGTTTCATCACAGGGCCGTGGCGCGTTTCAAGCACATCGAGTGTTTCAGCCTTGGCGCCCTTGATGTTGATGACTTCGATGCGATGGTGCGCTTTGAGCCATCGTCCGTTTGCCAGATACTCATCAGAGGTTGCCGAGCGAAATCGTTCGATGAAGAGATCTTGCACCGCGACATCACCGCTCGTCACACCAAACGCTACCCGTGCGTTATGGCCGAGCGCGACAAAAGGAATGCCCGGAATGATGAAGCCCTCGACATTGACGCCGCCACCGTGAAGATGCACAAGCCAGTACGTGCTCGGCACGGAGTGACCAAGGTGCGTGTCGTTGGCAAGAACGGGTTTACCCGTGGTCACGAGTCTGCCGGCGACGACCCAATTGTTGGATCCGCTTTGTGGATCTGGCCGCATTGGCGCACGGTCGATAGACGTCGCAAGCGCTGTGGCTTCAAATGAACTAGGCAAGCGTGCCACGCGCGGTCGAGATCCACTGGTTCCTGGGATGAAACGTTCCAGCCTGGGGATCTGCGCATCCATGAGCGCATTGGCAGCGCCAACGCCGATCTTCTTCTGCAGCATCGCCCGCAGTTCGACTTGTTCCCATTGATCATCCAGCCGCTGCGCCATGAGCTTGATGATCGCGATGCTGTCAGCTGGAGTCCAGGGCTGCGGTTGGTAACCCAGGAGCCTGTACTCCAATGGGAGCGGACGAGCAGACGCTGCTGCGTTGACGCCCGCCGCATATGCGATCATGTCAGCGCGCGTTTGCCCTTGAAGCATGCTCGCGTCGTGCTCTGCCGCAGCCCCGAGGCCCAGCGTACGCATATAGCGGTCGATCCTAATCGTCGCGGGACCAATGATCTCGGAAAGCCTGCCTTCGGCCGTCCTGCGCAGCAGGTCGATCTGCCAAAGGCGATCTTGTGCGCAAGCAAAACCCTCGCCGAAGAACAGGTCTGATTCGTCGCTGGCTTCGATGTGCGGTATGCCGCGCGCGTCGCGCCGGATAGTGACGGGAGCGCTGATCCCCGAAACGCGGATCGCGCCATTGACCTTGGGGAGCGGGGAGCGTATCAGCCAGGCGACGACGCCCACGGCGACGACGACCAACACGAGGACGGCCAGACCTACAGCTTTGAGAACCGCGGCCTTCCCCTTGCGGAGGCTAAACGCCATTCATCATCCTTTGATTTGGGCAGGGTAGGATTCGAACCTACGTAGCGCGTCGCGCGGCAGATTTACAGTCTGCTGCCATTAACCACTCGGCCACCTGCCCACGATCTGGATTTTCTTCCTTCGCGCTACCGCGCAGTGCACCCTAGGCGGCTGCCGCCCTAGCACCGCGAATGGTCGCATCGAGAACCACCGCCGCCTGGCCCGCATGGTAGGCAAGAAGTGGTTGCGTAACTTCAATTCAGGATCATGGTGGCCAAGCGCGTGACTAGTGACGAACGGTTTTACCAGCAAGCTATGGGTGCGCAGGTCAAACACAGACCGCCAATATGGGCGGCCTGCGTATGCCGTATGTGGCTTGCCCTATTTTCCGTGGACACCCGAGGACTGTGCATAGATGACGCTCGTGCAGGTCGCGCACGCGGTACCGCCCGACGTCAGCGAGAGGCTGGTGGTCGTAGTGGAGTCGTGCCCACCGGCGTCGTCAATCTCGTAGGAGCCGTTCGAGCCGCCGCCCGGAATCACAACGGTGTAGGCGTTGCCTTTGTTGACCGGGTCGGTGATGGTCGTCGAGAGATAGGGCGTGGTGAGCGACGTCAGCACGACATACGCGCCACCGTTGTCTACCGCATATTCCTCTTCCGCGGTTGCGATTTGCTTCTCGTTACCTTCGCAGGCAGCCGTAACGGCCTCTGCGCGGGCGTGCAAGAAGTTCGGAATCAGAATAGCCGCCAGAATTGCGATGATGGCAATCACAATCATCAGCTCGATGAGCGTGAAGCCTGCTTGTAACTTTTTCATAAGAATGAGACCCCTTTCAGAGATCTTTCTTCTTTCAGTTTGGTGGGCGCCCGACTCCTAGTGCAATGTCTTATACGGCCCTATATGACGCCCCACGTTTAGGGCTCCGCTAGCCAGGCGATAGCCACGGCGTGACGTTTGCTCTAACAGCTTGCCCTCTGCGTAGTTCTTGCGAAATTCCGACTGGAACAAAAAAGTGGGAGCGCGGACCTAATAACCGCGCTCCATGGTGGGACTACAAACGTCGTCGAGGATCTGCTCCTTGCTCATCCTCGCGAGCGCCCTGGTAGTAGGCGCTCGGCGCCAATAGCGAGCGAGGCAAGGACGACCGGATATAACGGTGCCTCCAGGATCCGCGGCAGCGCGTACAGGGTTGGATCCAAAAAGACCGGGACCAATCCTGCGATCCAAGCTCCGATGAGCACCGCGGCTTCTTTGCGACGCAGATTCCAAAGAAGAGCAGCCAGGGCCAGTATTGGGATGACATCGCGGATCGAGCGCTTCAACTCGAGGGCGATGCTGGCGATGACGGATTGGCGATACCAGACCTCAAGCGTCGTGCCGGGCGCGACCGAACCATTCTTGATCGCGAGCAGGTGCGTCATGCCCAACTCGACACGCGGACCAACACCATGCAGCAAGGTGCTCGAGACGATGTTTGCCACGCCGACGCCGGCGGTGACGGCGACGAGGATCAGGCTGCTTTTCGCGTCAGCCGTATCGCGGCGCAAGAGCGCAGAGGTGAGCGCTCCGGCGACCGCACCGACCGGCAAATAGATCGCCTGTCTTGTGAGGACCAGCGCCAGCGCCGCGAAGCCGAACACTATAGCCCAAGGCGCGTATGCCTGTCGCAGAAAATACAAGACGCTTGCGAGCACGATGATCCACAACGCGAGCGCGAGCATGTCGGTCAGATCCGACTCGGCGAGCCAAAGCACTATCGGACTCGCCGCGAACGCGATGGCTCCGACCGCCGCAAGCCACGCCCGAGCCAACGCGAGCAGCAGCCAATAAAGGGATAACGTTCCTATGACGTACGAAGCCGCAGAGACGTCGGTGAGAGCAGCCAGGCCTCGCCACGGGTAGACGAGCGAAACGACCCACGGGTAGAATATCCGAGTTCGAAAGATAGGGCCCGCAGCCGGTGCAGCGCGTTGAGCATCGGCGCTGAACCAGATGCGATACTTGGGATCGCGACCCACGGGCGTGGCGAGATAGAAGTCCGCGGCTAGCTTAAGCGCACGATCGGGGGCAACGCCCGCATCCTCAATCGCCATCCGCGCATAGGAGAAGCCATCCGGCGTCCAGCGCGGCGCGCGAGCAACCACGAAGACGACGAGCACCGCCGCAGCGCACAACACCAGGCCGCCCCATAGCGCCTTTGCCGTCATGCCTGGTCGTTCGCAGCGCCCGGCCTAATGCCTAGGTTCCGGTGACCCGTCGGTTAGGACCTGAGCACGAGCAGTGCGAATGAGGCTCACGACAATACCCCACCGAGAGCCTCGGCTCGCTTAGGGAGCTTCGCAGATGTCCTTGTTCGAACAGATCTTGCCGGTCAGTTCGCTCCTCATCGCCTTCGCGACGGTAGTCTTCACCACGTTGATGCTCGCGCGTCAGGTCCGGCAAATGGAACACGAGCGCAACGCGATCGCGATCCTCCAGGCGATCGACCGGCTTTCCTCCGCGCCCATCGTCCACGTCTTCACGCGGCTGCGCGGGGTCGAGACGCGCTACCTGACGGATGCCGATATCGCCGAGCGCTTTCACGGATCGGAGGATGACGAGTCCCTGCTTATGGTCGGGCAGTACGTCGAGACGATCGCCGCTTTGGCCCGGCGCGAGGTGCTCGACCCATCGCTCATCGTCGATGCCGTCGGCCTGATGCTGCGCACGCGCTGGGCGTTGATCCGCGACTTCGTCTACCACCTGCGCCGCTACAACGACAACCCATACATGTTCGAGAACTTCGAATGGTTAGCCCGCTATAGCGCCTGGTGGAAGGACACACCGCGCCCGCCACGCGCGATCAATTACTCCGATACGCAGTTCGAGCAGTCATTGGATGAGGAGTTCACGAGATTGAAATCCACATGACGCCTGGGCTTGCAACCAACGACTACACGGTGCTCAAAAGCGTGCGCGCGGTGTGCCCACGCTGCTTCCAAGACGACCCTGCCTTCGATCCGCAGTATCCGCTCGATATTCTCGACGGCCACCTCGTCACGCGCGACACGAAGGTCTTCTTGCGCAGGTTTTGCCGGCGCGGCCACGGTGAGCAATGGTCGCTGTACGAAGAGGATCTCGAACTGTGGCAGTATCTGCAGCAGTGGCGCGTTCCGACCAAAATCATCAACCCCGATACGAGCGAGCTGTTCCCGGTCCCGATGGGCTACGAGCACGGGCTCGGGCCAAATCACCTTCAGCACTCTTGCATCTTTTTGCTCGACATCACGACGCAGTGCAACCTGACATGCCCTGCCTGCTTCACCGAGTCGAGCCCGCACGCGACGCAATACTTGCCGTTGGTAAACGTCATGCGTGCTGTCGAGACCGCGATCGAACGGGAAGGTGGCCGGCTCGACGTCGTGATGCTCAGCGGCGGTGAGCCCACCGTCCATCCGCAGATCGTCGAAATCATCGAACGGCTTGCGCGGTTGCCCGTCACCCGGGTCTTGCTCAACACCAACGGCATCCGGATAGCGAACGACGACGGCCTGCTCGCGTTCCTCCAATCTTTGCGCGACCGGGTCGAGATCTATCTGCAGTATGATGGCCAGCGCGAGTCGACGCAGCGCTATCTTCGTGGCCAGGACCTCCGTGAGGCCAAACGCCGGGTGCTCGAACGACTCTCGCAGGCGAAGGTCTTCACCACCCTCGTGATGGTCGTTACGCCGCGCAACGCGGACCAGATCGGCGAGGTCGTGCAGACCGCGCTGGGGACGCCGTTTGTCGGCGGCGTCGCGTTCCAGCCCATCTTCGGCTCGGGGCGAGCTCCCGACATAGACCCGATGGACCGGGTCACGACCACCGGCGTGCTGCGTCGCATCGAGCGCCAGACGTCAGGAGCGCTGCGTGCGCGCGATCTCATCGCGCTGCCATGCAGTCACCCGGATTGCTGCGCGATAGGATATTTTCTGAAAGGCAAGGACGGGACGTACCGCAGCTTGGCGGACATCATCGGGATCGATACGCTTCGCCAAAACCTTGCGCTGGTGGCCAACAGCATCGCCTTCTCGGATACGATGTCCAAAGTCAGGGCGGCGCTCACCGGAGTCATGTCCGAGTCGATGACGTTGTCACGCCCTGAGCTTGTCGCCCATCTCTCGGAGCTGTGCTCGTGGTGCGATTTCGGTGGAGTTGCCGATCTTATCGCCATGGCGTTTCGTAAAGGCGCGTCGGCGGACTTCGTCGGGAGCTCGGTCAAGCGCATCACCGTCAAGCATTTCATGGATGCGAACACGCTCATCACCGAGCGCCTCGAGCAGTGCTGCGTGCACGTGGCCAGCGCGGGCAACAACCCGGTGCGCATGCCGTTTTGCGCGGCGCGGCTGTTCCCAAGCCTGCGAGAGAAGACTATGGATGGCTCCGTGAAACGAGAGGAGATCACGCCGCATGTCTGATCCGCAGGTCACCGCGGCGACACCGCGGCAGATCCGGGGCGAAGAACTTGAGGGCTATGCCTTCACCTTCTGCAAGGCCGCCTTCTTGGCGCTGATCTTCCAGAAGTTCACGCCCATCGCGACCTCGGGCATCGCCGTCATACTCTACGTGATCGCCGCGATCTACGGCGTTCGTGAGTGGCGTTGTTTTGTGAAACCACCCTGGGTCGTCATCGCTCTCGCGCTGATGTGCCTCGTGCAGACCTACGCGATGTTCATGCGCCGCTGACCTGCGCGGATTAGTTAAATCCGCCCGAAGAGAACATGGTCGTGCATATGGCGCCCAATCCGAGCGAGACGAGCAGCATCACAAGCGCCGTTGCCCACAACCATCGGCTGAAGATGGGAAGACGCCTTCCATAGGGCAAGATCAGCGGGATGAGGACGATTGCCGCTATGGCCAGTATTATCCAGGCCCCAACGACCATGAACTTCCCGCTAGATCCGCTGATCGAGGCCAGCAAAAAGGCGACAACAGCAGTCAGACCCCATCCCAATAGTCCGCCCAACAGACAGCCGAACAGCGGCGCATTCGGATTACTCGCCTTTGGATCGCTCGCTGTGGGGTTGCTCGCCGGTTGGGATGGCGAGACGTGCGTCAATGCGCCGCAGTTCGGGCACTCGGTGGACCCCTCGTCTAGGAGCTTGCCGCAGTTGTGGCAGGTAGCGATGGCGCCACCTCTCTGACGCTGAGCACGTGCGCGAGCTTGAACCCAAAGAACGCCACACCCGCGATACAGGCCCACTGCGCTTCGCTAAGGTTTCCGATCATGATCGCGTCGTCTCTGAAGAATTCGATCCCGAAGCGCAGGCTGCACAGCATGAGCCCTTGCAAAAAGAACGTCGCGTTTTCCGGAGGCTTCGTGCGCTGGAAGAGCACGAGCGTGGCAAAGGTCAGCGCGGCCGCGGCCGAAAGATATATCTGTGTCGGATGGCGATACGCTCCGTGCTCCCAGACAGCCCACGGGACCGAGGTGACTTTGCCGTAGCAGCAGCCACCGAGAAAACATCCGAAGCGCCCGACCGCTTCGCCCGCCGATATCCCAAAAGCGAACAGGTCACCCGTCGGGCGCGTGATGCCCAAGCGTCGCTTCGTATAGATCACGGCGAAGTAACCGCCCGCGACGGCTCCCAAAATCGTCTTTCCGACGGTCGCGGTGACGAGCAGCTGCACGAGGTTCGCGCCGGCCAAGCCACCGATGAGTCCCGCCGCCATGAGCGCCCAGATACCCTCGGTGGCTAGGCCGCGACGGCGGGCGAAGTAGGCAAACGCGGCGAGCCCGGCTAGATAGCCGAGCACGTACATCGTGGCTGAGGCCCAGTTAGCCACCTCTCACCGTGCCTTTCAACTCGGCTATTTGCACCCCAGCGATTGATTTCATTCCCCTACGGCCACCCCGCCGCCGGCTCAGCTCCACGCCGCAACATCGCGGCGGCGATCTCCTTGAGTACCTTGGCACAAACCATCGCTGTCTGCGCGTCGCGGTCTCGCGTTGGATTATACTCGACGATGTCGGCGCCGACGACATACACCCGCAACGATTGGATGACGCTCAGCACCTCCCGCACGGACATCCCACCCGGCTCGTAGTGCGATACGCCCGGGGCGAACGCCGGATCGAGCACATCCACGTCAAACGAGATGAACAGCGGTCCCTCCAGCTCTAGTCTGGCCAGCTTGGCGAGCTTGCGCATGGTGATCACCTCGACCCCGAAGCGCTCGGCCTGGGCGCGTTGGTGGGCGTTGAGCGTGCGGATGCCGACCTGCACGAGCCGGCGCACCAAGCCTTCTTCTAAGATTCGTGCGAACTGGCAAGCGTGCGAAAAGCGGTTATCGTCAAGCTCGTCATACAGATCCGGGTGCGCGTCGAAATGCAGGAGCGTGAGGTCGCGAAAACGCTCGTGAAACGCCTTGATGATGGGGTACGTGATCGAGTGATCGCCACCCAAGCAAATAAGCGGCTGGGAGCGCTCGAGCGCCGCCCCCACGCCAGCCTGGATTCTCTCAAACGCCTGAGCAGTCTCTTCGGGCAGCGGGAGATCGCCTGCATTTGCGAATGCGCCCACTGCGCCGAGGTCGACGCCATCTTCGGTCCATAGGTTGCTCGAGCCGCTGCGCAATGCGTCGCGAATGGACGCCGGTGCTAACGCAGCGCCGCGCAGGTATGAAGAGTTCGCATCAAACGGTATGCCGAGCAGCCCAATTGTCATAAGAGCCCGACGATTTGTCATCGCCGGGCCCTTTACCTGATATGCGTTGTCTTTGGCCGGCGCGGCGACCGGTGTCGGCCTTAGGAGTTCCCTGGCGCAGCCGCCGCCTTTGCGATGGCGTCCGCGATCATCTCCTCGCGCACCTTCGGTTCCGCCCAGCGCGCCTGCGCAGCCGGCGATAGCTGGTCGATCGGATCGAAGTACGGGAACCACTGGCCGGGCTTGACGCTCGGCGCGCTGTAGACCGCGATGCCGTTCTCGCGATCGTAGTAGTCGTAGCTGTGCAGGTCGCGCTTGCCGCCGCCGCCTGGGCGCGTCGCACAAGAACAGCGGCGTGTTGAAGCCGGCGGTCGAGCCGCGCACGAACTTCTCGATGTTGATCGCGGTTTGGATGGTCGTGCGCAGATCCTCGACGCCCTTGACCATGTCGTGCATGTAGACGTAGTAGGGATGCACGTTGACGTATCCCAGACGGCGCACGAGCAGCTGCATCGTGTGCTTGTCGTCGTTGACGCCGCGGATGAGCACGCTCTGGTTGCGCACCATGATGCCGCGCTCGAAGAGCACTTGCATGGCTTTTTGCGTGATCCACGTGATCTCGTTCGGGATGGTTGAAATGCGTGTGGAGCATCACGTCTTTACCCATCGTGCGGCCGCGCTCGACGACGGAAGCCAGCGCCTCGGTCCATGCCGTGTCGGTGAGGATCTTGCTGGGCATGACGGCCGGGCCCTTGGTGGCAAAGCGCATGCGGCGCACGTTGGGGATGTCGAGCAGCGTGTCGCCGATTGCTCTTCAGGCTCTTCGCCGGAAGCTGGTACGCGTCGCCGCCCGAGATCACCACGTCCTGCAGCTCCGGCCGCGAAGCGATATAGTCGAACGCCTGCTGCCAAAGCTGTTGGTTGGTCGCAAGACCCGCCTTCTCGACCACTTCTGTGTCGCCGCCGATGGCGTACGAGCGCGTGCAGTAGCGGCAGTAGACCGGGCAGGTGTTGATCGGCAAGAACAGCGCCTTGTCGACGTAGCGATGCGTGAGCCCGGGGAGCGGCGCGTCATCTTGCTCGTGGAGCGAGTCGAGCGACAGTTTGGGATGATCGGGCAGCAGGCGCGACGCGAGCGGGATGAACTGGGTGCGGATGGGATCCGTGTACGGGCTTGCTCCAGTCGATCAGCGATATCATGTAGGGCGAGATGCGCACGTTCATGGGCGCCTTGTGGAAACCCGACGCGCAGAGTCGTCCATGAACTCCGCCGGCGCCAAGCTCTTGCACCGTGTTGTGGAGCTCTTCGGGCGTCTTCACCGATTTCTGATACTGCCACAGGTGGTTGAGGAACGTCTCCTCGTCCACGTCTTTGTAGGCGGGGATGGCGCGCCAGAATTCGCCTTGGCGCAGATTCATATGCTCGAGGGCCTCTGGGCCCGCCGGTGGTCTGATCTGCTTCACCGATTGCGCAGGGACGCCGTTGCGTTGCTTCGAGATCAATGTGGTTTCCGACATCAGCGCACGCTCCGTAAACGGCGCGCAGCCGGCACGCCGTCATCTTTAAGAGTGATTCCGCCGCGTTCGAACGGCGTGGACAAGACGATCGTGGTCTTGGTGCCGTTCGATGCCCGGCGATCTTCTTCAGCCGCGAGAGAAAATCGTCGAGCTCGACCGTGGACCTGGTCATCACCTTGAGGATGAAGCTCTCCTCGCCCGCGACGCTATGCACCTCGCACACCTCAGGCAGGCTTGAGACCGCTTCGTTGAAGTTGTCGTAGTCCGTCTTCGCGGACGTGTAGCAGCTGACAAAGGCGGTGAGATTCAGCCCCAAGAGCTGGCCATCCAGGCGAGCGGTGTAGCCGCGAACGAACCCGCGCGCTTCGAGCCGCTTGACGCGCTCGTGGACGGAAGCCGCTTTGAGACCGACGATCTCGCCGAGCTCGGCGAACGTCGAACGCCCGTTGCGCTGCAGCGCGTCGAGAAGCTGGAGATCGAGTTCGTCGACGCCTGGGCCCGAACCGTTGAGCATTCGCCTTGAAGCACTCCGCTACTTTATTAGGTAAAACTATCATACTACTATCGTTTTATCAGCGCAATAGGTCACCTAACCTTAACCCATAAGGTTTTCGGGCATTATGCGCCTTTTGCGGCATGCTCGCGCGCCACATGGTGAACCCGGGCGGTAGTTGGCCACATACTTCCTGCGACAGCGCAAGCTCAAGGCTGCGCAATTTTGGGAGGTCTTATGACACGTCTTCTTCTCCTCATGATGCTCGCTGCGGTCTCGGTCGCCGCCATTGTCGGGCCGGCGCGCGGCGCTCCAACCGCGGGAGCGACATCCGCTCCTACAGGCCCGACGACGCAGGTGAGCATCGACAACTACGCCTTTAAGGAACCGACGGTGACGATCGCCGTGGGCACGACGGTCGTGTGGAAAAACCTCGACGACGATCCACACACGGTGACGGCGGTCGACGGTTCGTTCGATTCCAAGGGACTCGCCCAAGGCGACTCGTTCGCATACCGTTTCACCAAGCCCGGGCAATACGCATACTACTGCAAAGTGCACCCTATGATGCGGGGCACGATCATCGTCAAGGAGAGCAGCTCATGAGCATGGATCGCAGCAAGTTCTTGGAATGCATGGCATGGTGCGGCACCGGCGTGCTCTACACGATCGCGGGCCCCGGCGTCATCGGACGCGCGTTGGCCGATTCCCTACCCTCAGCTGGTGGCACAGCGACCGCCGCCGCCATCACCGGAGCCACGTTCGTCCAGATAAGCGACACGCACGTCGGTTTTCATGGCGACGCCAACGCTGACGTCCTCGCCACGTTCCAGCAGGCGATCGATAAGATTAACGCGCTGCCGAAGCGGCCTGACTTCGTCATCCATACCGGTGACCTCACGCACCTCTCCAAAGCAGATCAGTTCGACACTGTCAAGCAGATGCTGGGCACCATCAAGACCGGCGCCATCTACGCCGTGCCCGGCGAGCACGATATCATCGACGACCGCGGCGCGCAGTACTTCTCGATGTTCGGCCGGGGTGCCAACCCCTGGTATAGCTTCGACGCCGGCGGCGCGCACGTGCTCGCTCTCACCAACGTCCTCGACATCAAAGCGGGCGGCTACCTAGGACGCGATCAGCTGGAGTGGGCTCGCGCGGATCTTGCAAAGCAACGCACCGGTACACCGATCGTCGTCTGCGCCCACATACCACTCTTCGCGTTGTACCCAGAGTGGGGATGGACCACCGACGATTACCTTGAATTGCTCGCGATGCTACGCCGCTTCGACTCGGTCACCGTGCTCAACGGCCACATCCACCAGGTCTTGTCCAAAGTCGATGGTAAGGTGACGTTCTTCACCGCCGATTCGACCGCGTTTCCCCAGCCGGCACCGGGCACGGCGCCCAAACCTGGTCCGCTCAAATTGCCCGCGGGCCAGCTTGCCGACCACCTGGGCATACGCACGGTGAGCCTGCAGCCTGTGTCAGGGGCGATCGCTATCGCCGACGAAACGCTGGCACACTAGGAAACCAACGTTGACAACCAGTGGCAAACGATAGCGCGGATCTCGTCGCACGGCTCGTCGCCGACGACGAGACTGCGCTCGAAGAAGCGTACCGCCTCTACGCCGCGCGGTGCAATGCCATCGCGTACCGCGTGCTGCATGACGATGACGCCGCACGAGATGCGGTTCAGGAGAGCTTTCTCGCGTTGTGGAGCCATCGTCACGGCCTTGTGGTGCGCACGGCCGGGCTGGCTCCGTGGTTGTTCGTCGTCGCACGGAACGCCGCGATCGGCATGCTGCGACGCACAAGCGCCCGCACCGCACGCGAGGACCGTTCCGCAGCTGCCCGCCCGAATGTCGCAACGCCTGATCCAGCGGATCAAGTCGCGACCGCGGCGGACACGCGGCAGCTGCGCCAGGCGCTTGCGACCCTGCCGTCCGAACAGCGGACGGCCGTCGAGCTGGCCTACTTCAAGTTCCTGACCATGGCGCAGATCGCGCAGCAGACCCAGAGCCCCCTCGGCACAGTTAAACGCCGGATCCAGTTAGCAGTACGCCAACTCGGCCGGGTGATGAGCGAGCAACGATCATGACTTCACATCCGCACGACGACATCGAAGCGTACGCGCTTGGGGCGCTGGATGCCGTCGAGGCTCATGACGTCCTCGCGCACGCGGACCAATGCCCGACGTGCGCGGTGCTCCTCGCCGAGGCGACTCGGGTCGCAAATGCTATCGAGCCGGCCGGCGAGCGAGCGCTGATGCAACCGATCGATATCTCGGGGCTGACGCAAACATCCGTACGGCCGCTGCGCCCGCTGTCCGCGCGGATGCCGTGGGTGCTCGCGGTGGCCGCGACGGCAGCAGCACTGGTGCTGCTCCTGTGGAACGCCGATCTACGTTCGCACGTCGTCGTGGTGCCAATCGCCTCGCTGGTCCACAGCCATTTCGAACACCACGCGCTGCATGGTGCGAGCGGTAACGCGAAGGTTATCCAGGCGCTGGATGGCCATTGGCTTTACCTCGTCGCAGATGGGCTTGCGCCACGCACCAGCTACCGGCTTGGCGAGCAAGCCGGCGGCGAACGGCGCTGGGTCGGCGAGGTCACGACCGACGCGGCTGGCCGAGCCGCCGGGTATTGGGAGCAAGCCCCGACACGGATACAGGCGCTCACCCTCGATCGGGCGAGCGCCGTAACTCCGTCAGCTCAGGGACTACGTTGGCCTTAGTTCTTCGTCGTTAGCAGCCGTAACCGTGGCAGCCGCCGCTGGGGGCTGGTGCTGGCGTTGCTTCAGGTCCGGGAGTCGCTCCGACCGCTATCACGGCGCCATCTTTCATTCCATCCACGAAATGGATGCCGCAGATGATGAAGAGGTTGCCGGCCGTGCCAGTCACGGTCAGAGGACCCATGGTTTGTCCGGGTGACAAGGGACCGCTTTGGAATCCCACGCCGAACACGCCGCCATTGGGCACGGACGCCGTGCTTTGCGGACCGGGCGTCGGGAACGCGGCCATGACGTTGATCGTGTGGGTGACCGCGTCATTGTTCTTGATCATCACCTGGGTGCCTGGCGCGAGGCCGAGGACTTGGGCATGCTGCTGCTGCGTGAATCCGCTGACGGCGCCGAACGTCGCATCGGTCTTGACCCCGTTCGCGCTGCCAAAAAAGTTGAGATGCACCGTCGGCGTAGTGGGCGACGGTGATGGCACCGGTGGTGGTGGGTTGTTGACGCTCCCGCCGCCACCATACCCGCCTCCTCCGCCCCCGCCGCAACCGACCGCGAGCGAGACCGCCAAAACCAGGATGCCGCCTAATACGAATTGAGGGACATGATTGAAGTTTCTCATGCGCAAATCGTAGCCAGTCAAGCTGAAACGAACGTGAATATGAAAAAGCGGCCGCTACAGACTCGGAGCTGTCACACAG
Organism: Vulcanimicrobiota bacterium; assembly: GCA_963764965.1. Lineage (GTDB taxonomy): Bacteria > Vulcanimicrobiota > Vulcanimicrobiia > Eremiobacterales > Eremiobacteraceae > JAFANK01. Next base: position 280,482 of record CAVXUM010000002.1, on the reverse strand, counting down.
GCTGTCCCGTCAAGACCGTAGACGCGAGCGGTGCCACGGACTGCGAGCAAGCAAACCCCCGGTAGGGCCTGGATCGCTCGTTCAGCGAGCAACGGCTGTCCGAAACCGGGCTGGTCGGGCGAGCCGGACAGCCCGGCCGCCAGCAGCACATGCACCTCGCTGTGGCGCAATTGATCGAGCCACTGTGCCGCAGATCCCTTAAGTATTTGCTCGTAGGTCCGTCGCGAGAAGTCAGGGCCGACCAGCGGAAACGACCGCATCCCGATGATCCCGACCTTGGTGCCTGCCACGACATGCGGGTCTAGATATGCGTCGTTAGCCGGGATGTGCGGGCTCCACTGGATGTATGTGGCGTTCCAATAATGTTCGAACGAGCGGGCGCCGGCGACGGTGACCAGCGCGCAAGCGGTTAGCGCACTCGCTAGGCACAGCATTCTGACGACCTGGTAGCGAGACGCGATCGCGAACGCGAGCAACAACACAACCACGAGGAGCGGCAGCGCGAAGGCAAAGCCCAGCGCGGTCTGTGATGAGGTCAGATTAGCGCTGCGCACGACGGCGCTCGCCGCTGCGATGAGCGCCACGAAGCCTGCGATCGGAAACGGGGTGAGCCTATCCGCGACGATCGGCAGCGCGGTCGCAAGGATGAACGGAAGCAGCATGAGATAGCGGATCGACCAACCCTCACGGATCTGGTCAAGCGTGTTGGGCACGTTTTCGGCGGCAGTGGGCATGATCGTCCACGCGATGAACGCTACAGCGGCTAACCAGGGGATCGCACGGGCAAATCGCGTCCGATCTCGTCGCGTGGCCGCATAAGCTAGAGCGATGATTCCAACGAAGGCGCCAAAGCCCCCAAACGATCTCAGCGCCGCCACCATGAAAGGCCAGACTGCCACGAAGTGCGCGGCGATAGTCGAGCTCCAGCCCATGACCGCGACGGTGTCGATCGGCCGACCGCTCAGTGCCCACGTGCGAATATACCAAGGCGCGGCAAGGGCGCAGGCCCAGGTCACATCAATGAGCGAGAACGGCCAGCCCTCAAAAGCGAGCATGACGACCCCCACTGCCGGCACCAATAAGAAGGCGGTGGCTTTCGCCGCGAATAGCAGCCCGATCGCGATGGCAGCGAGTCGCGGCGCTGGACGCCACAAGGCGCAGGCAGCCGCCAGCATGGCGCAGACGAAGATGTCGATCTGTGACGTGAACATCTGGTCGACGGCTATCGGTAACGCGCCGGCCACGACGGCGGTTGCCACTGCACCATCCTGGCTCGCGCCTGCGCGGCGAGCCCAACCGTAACCGACCAATATCAACGCAAGTACTTGCATCATCTCGAAGGCGATGACGCCGCTGACGTTTCCGGTAATGGCGCCCGCAACCGCCTCCCCTAACTCTACTGCACCGGGATACAATAGAGCTCGCGTGAACCACATGGTGTGATCCTGTATGAGCACGGCAGTTATCGGGAGATGGTAGAGAAGGCTGTCGCCATCAGTCGGTGGTAGCGCCAGCGCGGTGCCGGCGCGAAATGCGATGGCCACCACAAGCGCCACAATCGACACCTTGGACACAAGCGACGTGGACGACCAGATCGCGCGCACTCGATCAGAGACCGCCGGAACGCAGCCACGACCCTGCCAGAGCGCCGCGGCTACGGATGCGCTGAGCGTTACGGGCCACAAAAGAACGCCGAGGAACGCAAATGCGGTCGCCGGCGCGAGCATCGTCGCCACGATCCGCACAGCAGCGCCTACGGCGCCCTCTCGTCGCGCAAGAGCTGCGGCTGCACAAGAGACGATGATGAGGCCAAATGATGCATAGAGCAACGCCATACGCAAGAACGCAATGAAGGACTCAGCGCCCATCGTGCCTCGATCTTTTCGTGTCGTCGAAGATGGCACTCAACTTACCTTCGTGATGTGCTCATCCTGCCGCTCAAGCCTGGGTGAAACTTGGTAGCATCTCCGCACTAGGTTCCAACACGCCGGGAACGAACTGTACTGCCTTATGCCACGCGTGAGTGGGGCGAAAGAGAAGTCGAAAAAGCCCGTGCCTTTACCTACCGGCACGATCACATTTCTCTTCACAGATATCGAGGGCTCCACGCAGCGCTGGGATGCCCACCGCGAGGCGATGGAAGCCGCCGTTGCCCGTCATGATTCGCTTCTCCGAACGGTATGCGAACGGCATTTTGGATATGTTTTCAAAACGGTCGGCGACGCCTTTTGTGTTGCGTTCGGACGGCCTGAAGATGCCATCGCTGCCGCACTTGATGCACAGCGTGCGCTGAATGCCGAGGACTTCTCGAGCGTTGACGGCTTACGCGTGCGCGTGGCGCTCCACACCGGGACGGCCGACGAGCGCGATGGCGATTACTTCGGCCCGGCAGTTAACCGCGTTGCGCGCTTGCTGTCTGTAGGTCATGGAGGGCAAATCCTGGTCTCGGGTGCCAGCCGCGAGTTAGCGCATAGCAATCTGCCGGCCGATGCGACGCTGACCGATCTCGGCTCGCATCGCCTTAAGGACCTTGCGGAGGCTGAGCATGTCTGGCAGCTCTGCGGAACTGGTCTGCAGCAAGAATTTCCGGCGCTGCGATCGCTCGATGCGTCGCCGAATAATCTGCCGTTGCATTTCACGAGCTTCCGCGGACGAGAGCTTGACCTTGCGGAAGTAAAGTCGCTTATTAGTGAACACCGCTTGGTGACGCTGTCCGGTGCGGGCGGCATTGGCAAAACGCGCCTTGCCGTGCAGGCCGCAGCCGACCTGATCGAGGGCTACCCTGACGGTGTGTGGTTTGCGGATCTGGCTTCACTCTCCGATCCCCAGCTCGTCGCAAGCGTGATCGCCAAAGTCGTGGGTATGACCCAGGTCCAAGGCAGCAAAGTCGACGAGGCTATCCCACAGTGGCTGAAGCGAAAGCAGCTATTGCTGATCCTCGACAATTGCGAGCATGTGATTGAGACGGTCGCCCCACTTGCTGCTGCGATCCTCAGCACTGCAGCCGGTGTGCGCATCCTCGCCACATCGCGTCAAACCTTGGGCATCGGCGGCGAGTTTCTCTACCGCTTGCCTTCGCTTTCGATGCCTGAAGCAACGACTGGAATTTCTGCGGAGAAAGCATCCGCCTACGGCGCGATCGCCCTCTTTGTGGATCGGGCGACCGCGTCTGATACGCACTTCGCTCTGAGCGACACCAATGCAGCCATCGTTGCTGAAATCTGCCGGCGCCTGGATGGTATTCCGCTGGCGATAGAGTTAGCGGCTGCTCGCGTGAAAGTGATGAGCATCCCGAAACTTGCCGAACGGCTCAACGAACGCTTTAGGCTCCTCACCGGCGGTAGCCGTGCCGCCTTGCCGCGTCAGAAGACGCTGGGTGCGCTTATCGACTGGAGCTACGACCTGCTCACGCTTCATGAGCGGGTGCTCTTCAACCGCGCCGGCATCTTCGCTGGGGGTTTCAGCCTTGATGCGGTGACGGCTGTGTGTACGGGCGACGGCATTGACGAGACTGACGTCCTGGATCTCCTGTCGTCGCTGACGGATAAAAGCTTGCTCGTGGCTGATACCGGACCCGAGCAGGAGCGCTACCGCATGCTCGAATCCACCAGATCGTATGCTTTGGATAAGCTGACGGCCGCAGGCGAACGCGAACGGCTGGCTCGACTCCATGGGCTATATTTTCGCGATCAAGCTCAGGCGGCAGACCTACGCTTCGGCCATGGATCGACTGCAGCGTGGCTCGCGAGCGTGGAAGTGGAATTGGACAACTACCGCGCTGTGCTGGAATGGGCACTCACAGGCGGGCACGATCCAGCGTTGGGCGGCGGTGTCGCTGGAGCGCTCGAGCGGCTCTGGCGAGACGGCGGACTTACCGGGGAGGGTCGTTATTGGATCGAGCGTGCGCAAGCGATTCTCGACGAAGCGGCGCACCCGCAAGTGGCAGCCAGGCTGTGGCGTGCATCCGCAATGCTTTCCATGGGCAAGAGCAAGCACGATCATGCGGAACACGCACTCGCCCTCTATGAGTCGGCGGGAGATAAGCACGGAGCCGCCTGGGCGCTCTACACGCTTGGGGTCAGCCTCATCCAAATGGGCCAACTCGAGGAAGCAAGCGAGATGAATACCCGGGCACTTGCCGCGATGCGCGAAGGCGGCGACGACTGGGGAGTGGCCGCGTGTCTCAGCAGTCAGGCATTCATCCATTGGGAGACTGATATCGTCAGGGCACGCGAGCTGTTCGCTCAAGCGCTTGCGGCATTCAAAACCCTTGGAGATGAGGGCGGGACGGCTATCGTGCTTGCAAATCTTGCCGAGATGGAGTTCGCAGATGGTCATGTCGAACAGGCGCTGCGACTCACCACCGAGGCTCTCGAAATTCTAGCGCGCGGGAAGAACGCGACGAACTTGGCGATCGGCTATAACAACAGCGCCGCGTATCGCATTTCGCTTGGAGACATCCATGAAGCGGGTAGGGCTGCTCGCGAGGGACTGCGATGGGCGCGTCAAGCTCAAAGCGCCTTGCATATTGCGATGACGTTGCAGCAGTTCGCGCTGCTGGGGGCACTGCGCGGGCAAGCGCAAAATGCTGCGCGGCTCATCGGTTACGTCAACACGCAGTACAAAGAACTCGGATCAGAACGAGAGTCGACGGAACAACTAGGATACGAGAAGCTCATAGCGGCGCTGCGACAGCAAATAGGCGATGCTGAGATGCAACGGCTTGCGGCGGAGGGTGCGGGCTGGTCGGAAGATCAGGCGGTCGAAGGAGCGCAACTGGCTTTGGAGGATAACGGGACAAGGGTGAGCCCAAACGTCCTGCGAGAACCGCTCCAAATGCCATCTGACGAGACGTAGCCGTGACGCGCGAATAGGCGGCGCATGAACGCCGGCAGAATCGTACCAGATGCCTAGCGCGAGCCGGGCCGGCCAAAAACCCAAGAAACCCGCAACTTTGCCCAGCGGCACGGTGACGTTTCTCTTCACCGACATTGAAGGATCAACGCTGCGTTGGGAGTTGGATCGCGCTGCCATGGACGGCGCGATCAAACGACACGACGCCATTATGAGTCGCGCGATCTCGTCGCACAACGGTTACGTATTCAAGACCGTTGGCGATGCGTTCTGCGCCGCATTTGCGCGAGTCACTGAAGCGCTGGCATCGGCGATCGATGCACAGCGAGCGCTAGCGGCAGAGGATTTTTCGGTTGTCGGTGGCTTGCGCGTCCGGATGGGGCTTCATTCGGGCGAGGCCGCGGAGCGCGATGGCGACTACTTTGGGCCGGCGGTAAACCGGGTAGCCCGATTGATGCACGTCGGCCATGGAGGTCAGGTACTGCTCTCCGACGCCACACGCGCATTGGTTCGCGACGAGCTTCCCAACGGCACCGTGGTCTTAGATCTCGGCACGCATCGGTTCAAGGACCTCGCCGAGCACGAGCACATCTGGCAATTGAATATCACCGGTCTTCCGGTCGACTTCCCGGCCCTTCAGTCTCTGGACGTCGCTCCAAACAATCTCCCTATCCAGGTGACAAGTTTTCGAGGCCGCGAGCACGACCTTGAGACGGTGAAATCCCTACTTGGTCAGCAGAAACTTGTCACGCTCTTCGGTGCGGGCGGCGTTGGAAAGACGCGGCTCGCATTACAAGTTGGTACCGACCTGCTCGACCACTTCACTGATGGTGTCTGGTTCGGCGACTTCTCCGTCATCACCGACCCTGAGCTCGCCGCCAATGTCGTCGCAAAGGTTCTGGGCGCGACCCAGGTTGAAGGCTGCAGGATTGAGGAGTCGATCCCGCGCTGGCTGCGGCGCAAGAAGGTGCTCCTCGTCTTTGACAACTGCGAGCACGTACTGGAGACGGTCGCGAGCCTCGCCGACACCATCATCCGCAGTTGCCCCGATGTGCGCATCCTCGCGACCTCACGCCAGGCTTTGGGCGTTAGCGGCGAGGCCGTGTATCGGTTGCCGTCCCTGGCCGCACCGGAAACGTCTGCTGGTCTCACGGCAGCTGATGCTCTCGAGCATGGCGCAATCGCGCTGTTTGTTGATAGAGCGCAGGCGGCCGACAATCGTTTTGCGCTCACCGACGACACAGCACCGGTCGTCGCTGAAATCTGTCGCGGCCTCGATGGCATTCCGCTCGCCATCGAGCTCGCCGCCGCACGAGTAAAGGTGCTGTCACTGCCCAATCTGGCGCAGCGCCTCGATGAGCGCTTCAAAATCCTGACAGGTGGCAGTCGCACAGCGTTGGCTCGCCAGAAGACGTTGAGCGCACTCATCGATTGGAGCTACGACTTGCTCTCTCGCGACGAGCAGATGCTTTTCAACCGCGTGGGAATCTTCGCCGGCGGGTTCAGCCTCGAAGCGGCTGTTGCGGTATGTGGGAGTGAGGGCATCGATGCCGTCGCGATCTTGGACTTGCTCTCATCGCTGACCGATAAGTCACTGATAGCCGCCGACACCAGCGGCGCTCGCGAGCGCTACCGCTTGCTTGAATCAACTCGCGCGTATGCCCTGGAGAAGCTGGCCGCCGCAGGCGAGCGCGATCTCCTTGCCCGGCGCCACGCCGAATATTTCCGCGATGAGGCGCAAGCATCCGACACACAATTCGCAGCTGGTTCACCCGCGGCGGCGCTCGCGAAAGCGGAGCTTGAACTTGACAATCACCGTGCGACGCTCGAGTGGGCGCTCACCGAGGGACACGACAGAGCGTTAGGCGGCGCCGTCGCTGGGGCGCTGCAGCAACTCTGGTTTGACGGAGGGCTGACGGCAGAGGGGCGGTATTGGATCGGCCGAGCCCAAGCCGGTCTTGACGAATCCGCGTATCCGCGAGAGGCGGCTCGGCTGTGGCATGCGCTCGCCGCTCTCTCCGATGGCCAGCTTGCATACGACCACGCGCAACGAGCCCTCGCGCTATACCAGGCGCTGGGCGACGAGCACGGATCTGGCTGGGCGCTCTGGCATGTCGGGTTGGGTCTTTTTCACATGGACCGACTTGACGAATCGAGCGAGGCGTACGCACGTGCCCTTGTCGCGTTGCGCGACAGCGGAGATCGATGGGGAGCAGCTTTTTGCCTCGCATGTCAAGTGGATATCCACCGACATCGCGGTGACTTCGCAGCAGGCCGTGAGGTGGCCGCACAGGCGCTTGAAGCATTCAAGGCGCTCGGCGATGAGGGTGGGACAGCCCTGGTGCTCGGCAATCTCGCCGAGGTTGAGTTCAATGACGGCCACCGTGAGCAGGCTTTGGCACTCACGGGCGAGGCGCTGGAGATTCACGCACGCGGCAAGAACGCGATCTACTTGGCGATTGACTACATCAACAGCGCAGGCTATCGCATTGCGATGGGGGATGTGGATGGAGCGCGTGAGGCAGCCCACCAAGGGTTGCGCTGGGCACGCGAGTCGCAATACACGCTCAGAGTGGCGATCGCGTTGCAGCATTTCGCGTTGCTCGCAGCCCTCGGGAGACATGCAAGCGATGCGGCGCGGCTCATCGGCTACGTCAATGCCCAGTACGAAGCCGTTAGGTCTGAGCGCGAGTCAATCGAGCAATGGGGGCTCGAGAGGTTGATGACTGCGCTGCGCGAGCAGCTGAGCGAGGCCGAAATAGAAAAAATTCGCGGCCGAAGGCGCCGCGTGGTCTGAGGAACAGGCGGTCGAAGCAGCGCTCAAATAGGTCGCTGTCCCCGCGCGTGCAGATCGTTGCACGCTTTCGAAAGATTATCAGCCCACTGAGATTCCCATCAATTCTAGATGGTCGTGACGGACCGCACGGGCTTCTATACAGGCTCTTCGACGAACGTCAGTAGAATAAGGGCTTTTTGCTAGCCCGTAAGTCTGCTTGACTAGAGGAGTTCCCGTTGAAACGCCCATCTATTTTGCTTTTCCTGGCGCTCCTTGCGTCAGCGATGGTTGCCTGCACCGCTCGCAACAATTCCCTACCGTCCTCCGTTTCCCAAATCAACGCTCCCCCAACCGCATCGGTCGCAAACGCTCAGAGCCTTGCGATTCAGACGGCCTCGCCAACACCAACTGCACTGCCTTCACCCGGCATATCTGTGACAATGACGGGTTTGGTTCAGGGCATTCATTCCGCAACTCGCTTTCGCATGTACTCGCAGTTCGGCGTTGTGGCAGTCAACTACACCGCATCACAGGTAACGCCGGCTGCGACGAAGATCGCCGAAGATCAAAATGTTACGGCTACAGCATACTACAATCCATCACTCAATTGTGCTGGTTGTCGACCGCAGTTCACTGCTATGTCGGTGGCGGTGAGCACCGTGGGCTCTAGCCCATCTCCGTCACCATCTCCGTCGCCATCTTCGCCATCATCTCCGTCACCATCTCCCCATCCATCCGCATCGCCTACAGGGCCGGCGACAACGCCACTAGCAGCATCGGCGTTTAACGATTCGGTAGGCTTGAATCTGCATCTTGAATATCACAATAATACAATGTGGGATACTGATTACCCCATGTGGTCGGCGACCTTGCTCAATTCACCAATCGTCCACTTGCGCTTTGGCTTCTGCCACTATGGCGCGAGCGAACCGTGGTGCACCGGCAATTACGCCTCGCGATTCAACGCGCTTGCGGCTGTCGGCAAGAAGATGGACATCATCACCGATCCGTGGATGGGATGGACGAGCGGCTCAAGCGGTTGTAACGGCAACGGCTGCACCTGGGGCTACCCCGCGACGGTTGGACTCAACGCAAGCGCTATCGAAGCCTATGAAGGTCCGAACGAATGTAACAATGGCGGCGGCGACTGCACCAACTACGGCACATCCCCTAACATCAGTTGGCCGAAGGGCTCGTTGTCTTTATGGGAGCCTGAAATTGCAACGCTGCGCTCGATATCAGCATCCATCTTGGGTCCAGCGGCTGCATACTGTGACTACTCACAGTTCCCAAACCTCACAAGCGACATAGACTACTCAGCGATTCACGACTATTGGTTCCCACTACAGCCGGAAGACGGGCACACCGACAGTTGCGTGGGAAGCACGCAAACTTACCTCTCGGGCTCGAAGCCTATCATCTCGACAGAGTCAGGGTACTCGACTGGCCCGCCGTTTGCTCAGTACGCGGGAGAATCACAACTTGCACAGGAGAGGTACACCCCACGCATCCTCTTTATGCATTTGAACTCGAAATACAATATCAGTCGAACCTACATCTACGACCTTATTGATTCTTCGACCGATCCTGATGGTGACTTCGGTCTGCTGGACCCGACAACGTTTGCGCCGAAACCCGCGTGGAACAGGCTTATGCAACTCATGTCATATTTCAAGGACACCGGCATTTCACCGCGGACCCCACTGTCGTACAAACTCACCGGCGACACGACTGGGAAGCTATGGGTGGATCTGTTCCAAAGGTCTGACGACACGTACGTGCTCGTACCATGGCTAGGTACTTTACAGTACGATTGGTCCTCCCGAACAGATACGCCACCGACGACTGAGGTATTGACTCTGAGCTTGCCTCCGTCTGTCACCTCGGTTACGGTGACCGCCTTCGCAGACAACGGCGCCCAGAATGTTACAACGCTGACGGGAAGCAACGGGAACTTCTCGCTGCCTGTTAGCAGCCTCGTGGAGGCTGTGAGCTTCCACACTTAAAAGGAGTAATGATTTTCCATGTGCGAGAGCCGTTTCAAGGCCGGTCTGGTAGCAGAGGTTGGCTGGTGATCGGTGGTACCCTTGGCATCAACGCCGCCGCCGAAGCGCGCGACATGACGACCATTCGTTCACCGGCGTGACCACGCGCCGGGGCATAGATGTGGTAGTCGAATGCAAGCGAACCGCGACCGCCCTGCACTTCACGCACGACGAACCCGGCGAGCGTCTTGCGTTCAACATAGAGCCCACGCGTGTCACCGTCTGGGGTCACCATTACGCGGTATGGCGTTCGCGGATCGATAGTCTGGGCGAATGCCGGGTCCAGGGAAACCATGGCAACGCCGTTGATCAACTGACCTGAACCAGTGTCCTCGACCGTAGGGGATGCGGCCTTCGAGGTGAAGGCAGTGGCCACGTTGCCTTTCGGCGCGATGGCAAACGCGTTAAGAGATCCGTGATAGAAAACATCGCCATTACCGTTGACGAAGAATAGGTCGTTGTGAGACAGATCGGTGAGAATGAGCGGGTAGTTCGTGGTGCCAACCTGCGAACGCACGATCGCGCCAACGCCGTTTCCAGTGATTTCAGCGCCGGTGTAACCGTCGGACTGCAAACCCTCACCCAGGCCGTTGTTGTGCGCTTTCACCGCGGGTTGCTCGCCAAGACCCTCACCATACACTCCGACGTCACTGCTGCTCAACCCGAAGACACCTACAGCGCTGGTGCTTTGACCCCAAACGCCGGTACCCGTCGAGCTGTTACCCTGTGTGCCAGTGCCGCTTGTGGAAACTCCCGAAGCGCCGGTCCCCTGCACGGAGAGCCCGTGGACGCCGCTATTGTATCTCCCTGATGTGCTGACATCGTTCCCATAGACGGCGAATTTACCGTTGCTCGAAGAGGTACTGTTGAACTTGGTGACTCCGGCGACGCCATTCCCGCCAATTCCAACGCCTCTGATTGCTGGACCGGTGCCGTTGTTGTCGTACTCTATGCAGGGAGATGAATTGGTGCAAGTGGGATCGATAACACCGCGCGCACTCGCGGGGTATGGTCTACCAGCGCCTGTTGCCCAGGCGAACATCAAACACGCCAAAATAGCAGAGCTTGCGATCAACGAACGCTTCATAGTCAAACTCCCTACAAAACGAGTTAACCAACTGCCGTACCGATCGATTCGAGAATGCCGGCTTAAACCAAGCATAGCACCGCTGCTCAGCTCACGCAGTAGCACCCATGTTCGAATGCTGATTCCAACATATATTCAGGTTTGCGCCAGATGGAAGCCGACGGAGGGATTTGAGCCCCCGGCCCGCGTTTTACAAAGGCGGGTCGTTACAGGGGCGTACAGACGGACGTCTGAAAGGCTTCAGCAGACTCGCAGTAGGCGTCGCTAACCCAAGTAGGATACGGTTGAGGAAAGGGTTTTTGCGATGAAGTTGTTTTGTTCTTTGATTGTCTTGCTTTGCTTTCTTGCGATTTCCGCATGTGGCGGCGGCAGCTCCTTCACCTCAGGACCCTGTCCCCCTGGCACGGAAACCGACCCTTCTACGTTTCAGTGCGTGCCATTTGGAACTCCGCCTCCCAGCCCATCGCCAACTCCATTCATCCCAGATGTTGTGATATCTCTGACCCTTACTCCCGTCGTAGACCCGACCTATGGGCCCGTTTTCGGTTTTCAATATAGCACCCTCATAGGAAACAACTCTGAGGTTGTTAAGCTTAGCGCAAATACTAAAATCGAGTTTTTCAACCCCGATGCTTCCGGCTCACATACGGTCGCGTATCTAGGTTCTGCGACCGCATCAACGACACCATGGCCGGGCACGTGCGCCAGCGTTGCGGCTTGCGCAAGCACCACTGCGTCGTCCCCTGGCACTGCTATCGATACCACGGGCTTCACAACAGGTACAATAATGGCCGGTAAGGTCAGCGGGGTCTATAGGGTGCCGGGCCCTGGTTTTTGGATGTTCGGCTGCCATTACCACTATGACGACAGCACGAGTATGCGTACGGTGATAATCTCGATGTGAGACGGTCTTGAGTCGCGTGTGACCAGCGCGGGCGACGACGAAGGGGGGCAAGACCAACGACTTTCGGCAAACCTTTGCGTGATAAGCGAAACGCTGAAAGCCGACGGAGGGATTTGAACCCCCGACCCGCGGTTTACAAAACCGCTGCTCTACCCCTGAGCTACGTCGGCGTGATTTCCGCAAAGCCTCGTCTTGTAACGCTTCCCGTCATTTCCCTGGGTCTTAATCTTCCTCTGTTCTTGCCTCGTGGTCACGAAACAGTCACGGACGGCCGAAAACCGGCCTGAAGTGTCCACTTCCACATCGGCATCAAGACGCGCCTGCAAGAGCCTTTTGTAGCGCTATCGCGGCAGTGTCTTCAGCAGACGGTATCTGGTGCCCGTAAACTCGCATGAGCATGGTCGTATCGTGTCCTAAGATTGCAGCTAGCGTCGTGATCGGTACGCCGGCACGTAGAGCCAGGCTTGCAAAAGTGTGACGTAGCGTGTGGATGTGAACCCGAGGATCTAGGCCAGCTCGCTTGGCTATCGCCTTGAAAAGCGTTGCCTGGCTATCGAGCTTCCATGGCCGCCCGACTTCATCGGCGAACACAAAGCCTTGGTCTAGGTACAGCGGTCCCTTTGCCAGCTGATGGGCTGCGTGTGGACGGTAACCTTTGGTTCACGGAGGGTAATTCTAGCGGAAACAAGATTGGAAGAATCACCACTTCGGGAACAATCTGTGAATTCAACATTCCAACGGCGCGAAGGTCTCCACGTGGTATCACCGCCGGGCCCGACGGTGATATTTGGTTTGTGGAAGCCATCGGCAACAAGATTGGGAGAATAACCACAGCGGGGTCGTTTACTGAATTCGTAATTCCAACGGCCAAGAGCGTGCCTGAGGGCATCACCTCAGGCCCTGATGGGGCCCTTTGGTTCACGGAGGTCGATAGCAATAAGATTGGGAGGATCACCACCGTCGGTGCAATCACCGAATTCACTATTCCAACCGCAGGCAGTGGTCCGGCTCGGATTGCTACGGGGCCCGATGGTAACCTTTGGTTCACTGAGTTTTTCAGCAACAAGATTGGCAAATTGGTTCCGTAGCCGCCCCCGGCAACATTTGCCGAGCTTCCCCAAACTTTCGGCAAGATTACCATCAGCGCTGTACTGAATATGCGGCGCGTTATGCTAGGCAGCGTGCCTACCGCGAGTTCGTGGGTGAGACCAACGATAACCCCAGATTCGATCCGTCAAGGGAAAAATCGCGAAAATAGGCGACTAAAATTAACAACCTTTCTTGCGTGTGCCGAAGCTTCAAGCGGTCGCTGGTACGGGCGGCACAGGCCACGGGTTGCACAGCTGCAGTCGCCGGACGCCCTGCGGGTACGCGCTGGGGTGCTCACGCATCCAATCCTGCGACAGGACGGTAAGATATTCGAAATTCTCCCAAATGGCGTTGTTGTCGGTGATGGCACGAGTCCACGCAAGCGCCCGGTTTGTGTGATCCCACGCCCTCAGGATAACCCAGGAATAGCGATCGAGGAAGATATTACGGTCGATGATGCCATTTTTGACAAGAATGCCGAGCTCTTCGTAGGTGTTGCCAACAAGACGCGTCGCGCCAGCCAAGTTGTGATACTCTTCGGACACAGTTGGCAGAGGGAGCCGGCGTCCAAGGGCAACCACATATTCGCGGTACGCCGGTTCTTCCAGCGCCGAATCCAGCTTGTGCTGAACTAGAGTCAAAGCGTCACGAAATTCCTTTGCATCGAACTGGCTGCCGATACTGAGCATCGCGTTGATCTGATTACCAGCACGCAAGTGGCGTAGTTGCACCATTGCGGCGATGGCTGCCGCAGCGACGATAATAACCGTGGTGACGGTTCCCAGAGTATTAATGAGTTCGAGCGACATGGCGACCTCCAACCACGAGGCGGCTAGACGCCAAGAGTTTGCGCCAGCCGATGTGTGACGGCAGAGATTTTCGCCCCCAGTTGTGGTCTCCCTAGACGCTTAGCCAGCGCGTCATCCGGCAGCTTGGGGAATACGCTTAGAAATGGTCTCGCTATTTTTGCAGGGCGGCCTGTTTAGCGCGAGTTTATGAGCATGACTAGACAGGGCGACGGGTTCGACCCATTTCGGGATAAGGTTGCGTGAATTGGCCACTAAAGCTTGAGCGCTTCTTCGACCGCCTGATCTTCCGACCACGCCGAATCAGCCTTGAGGTTTGCCGTTAGTTTTTTCAGCCAACGCGCCGCCCAGCGAATGGTGGATGTTAAAGACTTGTTGTAGACCTGCTATCCGAAAAATCTTTTGCAAAGCGCCGCCTTCGCCGATAACAACGATGAGCGATTTATTCATGCGCTTAGCCGTCTGTTGAGCGTGGAGCAGTGCATTTAAGCAAGTGGAATCCGCGTAACTAAGATCCAGAAGGTTTGCGATAAGGTCGCCGGAGCCTTGCGCAAGCCCCTTGTGTAGAGCAAGTTCCAGTTGCTCCTTGTTGCCAATATCTATTTCCCCACTAACTGACAGAACAGCAGCGCCATTAACGGCGGCAAGTGAAAATGCAGCTTGTTGATTAAAGGGCACAGATTCCGCCAACCCTCAAAGTGGTTCGAATAACCGGACACAAGCGTCGATTGTGATCACGTTCGTGGCATTAACCACTCGGCCACCTGCCCTCAGGTCCTAGAAACTTCATATGACAAGGCTCCCGCCTACATGATCGTTCTTTCGCAGCTGACGATGAGTTGCTCTTTAGCCATCATTTTAGTTTCCGAGCCACCAGCTCGCCAACCGCAACCCCCTAGCATTAGCCCCAAGCGGTGCACAATTGCTCGCAACGAACGCTCCAGTGCTCCGAGTCGCCGTCACCTAACTCTTGAGGCTGAGGCTCACGGTCACGCTCTCTTTAGTGGGAGCCACTGAAGTGATGCGGACTCCCACTTGTCCCCCGGGCTGAGTCTGAATGCTAACCACCTGAGAAAACCTGCCGCCGCCGCCAGCTGTGAGGTCTGCCACGTACGTTCCTGACGACACCGTGAAGACTCCGCCGACAACGGTGGTCGGTGTTACGACAATGTGGACGGCGGAATTGGGAATGGTCGTTCCGGAAAGGGTAAAAGTGTTGCCGACTGTCGCGCCATTGGTAGGTATTAAGTTCCTGAGGTAGTTGCCGGCAACGCCGGTGCCAGATGTGAATGACCAGCTTTGAGAAAATGATGTTCCACTAGTGGATGTACCAGTAACCCGTACCGTATGTTCTTGCGGCGTTAGGGCATATGGCGGCGTAAAGAGAAAATTGCTTCCTGAGATGTCCGTGGTGTTCGATACGTCGCGGCCGTCAAGCGTGATGTGCACCGAATTTGGATCCACCGGCGCAGAGAAAGACGCTGAAACTGCCGGGCTTTTCGCGGCAACGACAGACCCCGATGCGGGCGTTAAGTTGGTCAGTTGTACCCCCGTTGGCTGAGCACCCGAAACAATGGTGACTGTCTGCGTATTGTTATTCCAATCCACTGTCGCGCCGAGCGCTTGGGAGACGAACCGCAACGGCACGTACGTCCTCGGCCCCACCAGGAACGGCGCGACGTCCAACTGCTGGTTGGTACCGCTCACGGTGGCCGTCGTTGAACCGATCTTTAACTGTATCGTCCGACCGCTACCGGTCGCATTGATAATCCCGTTGTCGTAGACGACGCTTGCGCCCAATTTCTCAAAAACTCCGCGCAGCGGCACAAAAACGCGCCCTGCCCGCTCGATGGGGGGCGTATCGAATTGTACTTGTTGACCATTGACAATGACCGGAATATTGGTCGCTACGGATATCCCGGCGCAAAGCGCCAAGCAACCCGCAATAGTCGCGGCGAGGACGCCAGGTCCACGCGCGAGGGAGCCGCCTAGGGATTTGAATGTACTCACTGTTCTTAACTCCATTTAGCAACGTGCAGCCAAAGGTGCCTGCGAACGATCTTAGTTCTCCATGCAGAAGAAATGATCTCTGTCTTAGTTTTTCCAACCTCGTCGGGTTGCAATCGCTCTCGTACCTCGACGACGTAAATTGGCGAATCGTATGCCCTATAACCTCAACGGGTTACCGAAATAGAAGGTTCCACAACAAGAGGACAACCCGAATTCGGCGCTGTTGGAACGGGTGGTACGCTCCGCATTCCTAGTGTGGCGTCACCTTCCTCGCCAGGTTGTGTGGCTGACGCAGCGGGGGAGCGTACAGCTTACCGTGCCAGCCGCCGCACTGGCATGCTGCTAGGCTGCGACTCAGGATTCCGCTGTGGCCGGGTTCGACTCCAACCAGTTCGCCGCTTCTTGTCTGCTTTGGTTAGACGGATTGATCGCAAGAGGCAGGGCTTCACTTCGAGAACGTCTATGGTGTACTGATAGACCGATGCAGCCTTGTCTCGCCACGCCCGAATCTCGCTTGCTCCATTCCACGTCTTCCCTTTGTCGATAACCGTTCCATCATCAGCAAATAGGCAGACTAGCGCTGTGAAGTCGCGCGTGGACTGCGCTTGAAAGTAACGTGTTATGACTTCTGGAGTAAGGTGAGCCATCGTCTTTTCCTCGCTGCAAGTTCCGCAGCCGGGTCGTCGACGGGTGGTCGGCGCAGCCTGGGATGCCACAGACCTCGAACCGGCTCGATTCCTCAACGATTCGGTCTGCATGATTAGCGGTGAGGTGAGAGTGCCCTCGCCGTCACCTGAAGCGTTGGCGCAAAAGCCACCAGCGGATCAAGGACCAAGGACCAAGGACCAAGCTTAGAAGCGGAGTTTGGACTAGAACGTCATGCTGAGTGCAACGCGCATATTTTTGCTGATCTTTACGTTGCTTCCGGGTTTGCGCTTCTCCAGCGTCAAAACTGTTCCCTCACCCTGTTTGAACGAGAATTCTGCCTTATCCATGAGTTGATTTATGAGGAATATACCGAGACCTCGGGGTTGAAGCAACGTGCGGTTTGCAGTGACACTTTGCGGGTCAAACCCAATGCCATGGTCCTCAACTCGGACTAGTAATCTATAACTGTCGAAATCACACCAGATACTAAAATCGTGTGGTGATCTGGCATGTTCAACTGCGTTGTTAACGGCTTCTCCTACTGCCAGGGCTATCTCCGAAACTTCCTCACAACAAAATCCGCACAGGGTGACAAAGTCTGTAACTTCCTTCCGTGCCTTGCTCACCCAAGAAGCGCTTGATTGGTAGTCTTGCTTGAACGTCGCCTGCATTTTAGTTTTTATTCCCAAACGAACGTGGCTTAAACCAAAGCCGCGGCAAACTGCGGGTATGCTTTGTCGCGGGTTGGCAGCAACGTAGCGCGTGGGTAAGCTATTCGTCCTCCCGCTGCGCCCGGTGTAAACACCCGGCGGATTTGCAATCAACCGATGGCAAGCGGTGTCGGGGCCACGTGGACAGCAACGGTCAACCTGTGGTCGGATCAATTAAGCGTGGTTGGGACTTCTGCTCTTGCTACCGTACCAAGGCTGAAATAAAGAAGGCCGCGGAGTCAAGGCGTTATCTTGATCTAGAGCGCGAGGGGGCGTGAGAACGCGGCGGCGCTAAGGAGGTTGTTAATGCGCTAACTGAAGAACGTGGGCTGCCTACTTGAGAATTTAGCTCGAGAATAGACATATCCCGGCGTGATCGCCAAGAGCTTTATCTATCGCATGCTTAACCAGGGACAAACGCGCTCCGACATTTATCAGGGAGTAGTCAAACTTCAAACCACGTTGTTCCAAACTGAGCCCGAGTTGACCAATTGATCCGGGTACGCCGCGCCATTCCGGCCACACGATGTCCAACTCGGCGTTGATCTTCTGATGTGCTTCGGCTTCTCTCATGTTCCATATCGCTCGCTACAGCGACACCTCGCGAAGGCATGGAAACAGAAATCGCCCGCTGATATGGCCGCTAGTACAAGCGCCAGTAACAGAGGGCAATCCTTACATCAATGCCGGGTGTCGCTGCAGTACTAGTATACCTTATCCGGGCTATGGACGGTGCGGTTCTTAGGCCTGAGATCATTGCGGCGTTGCTCCCTTACCGAGGCCGAACCTCATCAATCCAATCACAGATAGCCTGGGCTACCGGTTTCAGTGAGGCCTCAACATAGGGAAAAACATGGTCAGGCCGACTCTTCGTGCTACCTGGCGGTGGTATGAACGTTACGGCAACGTGGTCGTCGGCGGGAGTTATCGTCATCCTCGCATAGCGGATGTCATGTTCACTCCAGATGTAGTGCGTTGCATCGGGCCTAGACAACGCCGCCTTCGGATACTTGCGGACTACCAGTTCGTGAACGTGCCGTGCGAAGTCGTCGGGTAGGGCTACCCAGTTCATGGCCCGGCCCTCGTCACTTTGTTTTCCCTCCGCGCCATTCTTGAATGTCGTATTCAGTAAGAAAGCAACTGCAGAAACGCCAACTCTCTTTCATTTCCCCAGTTACCGGCTTGCCCGACTCATCAAAGTAGCCTGTACACGAATTCGGGTGATCTTTATACTTTGAATGCGAGTCGATGCTGTGGCCGCATTCAGGACATTTCAAACCAAATGCGTTGTTCACGCTTGGGGTTTCGACGGCAGGTCTGAAGGTCCGCTGCGAAGGTGAGAGGGTGCGGTTAGTCGCGGGTTGGAATGATTGTAGAGCCTGGTGTTAAGCTACGGGGAGCTATGAAGATTGGTGACCATTCTTGTGGCTGGCGCGGGCATGTCTTGGTCTACTACTGATCGGCTGGTATTGCCCCAGGGCATTTGCAACGGCGCCTAGCTTCATTTCTACCGGGGTATATCCCGGGCTGAAGTAGACTTCTGGTGCTACGAGCTCAGTCAAACCCATTTCAGGCCCTTGGCCTCACGCTTCAGTACGCGGCTGTGATAGACTGATCACGCACGGCCGTACTTCCGCCATAGTCTGAGTCGTTCCGACCGTGTTTTCCCGAGAGGAACCATCATGGTTAGTAAGCGACTGTGGATCGCTCTGATGGCGGTCCCTATTTGTGTTGTGTCAATGCTCTTTACTGGCGCCGAGAAGTTGCGCCCGGCAAGCGCAGGTGGCGTCACCGATCCGACCTGCACGAGTTTGAGCCCGTGCATCGAGTATGACAACAATGGAACGGGTCCGGGTATTCGGGGCATTTCGCTCGCGGGTAACGGTCTCTCTGGATCGACCAAGAACAAAAGCACGTCCACGGCAAGCGGTAGAGCCGGGTTGATAGGCAACGATGTCGGGACCGGAAGTTTCAATAGTGGCGTTCATGGGCTGTCAGTCAACGGCGTAGGTGTATCGGGGAACTCCACTAGGGGCGACGGCGTGGACGGGACTTCGACATCCCGTAATGGTGTCCAAGGCATTTCGGCTTCAACGTTTGCCAGTGGGGTGTATGGCCAAGGCTCAACCAGCTTTGGCGTAGCCGGACGCTCAACAAGCGGTGTTGGGGTGTTTGGCCAATCGACCAGCGGCATTGCCGTTCAGGGCACATCCGCCAGCTTTGTTGGCGTCGATGCCGTAGGCGGCAATTTTGTGCTCAGCACGGGCCACGACGACCCTGCTCTGAGCATCATTGGTGACACCTCAAGCACACCTGAAGGCTCGGTACGAAACGATCTTATCGACGCCTGCCCGCCAGGCAGCGCGGATCCTTGCGACAGCGCGAATGGTATCTTCGGGGTTAGAGGTTTCGGCGACGTCTATTCCGCCGGCAGCATCGACATTCTAGGAAAATACCTGCAGGGTGGCGGCTGCGTTGCCGGTTGTGGAGCATCTGCCACATCAGTTCGTCGAGTTCAGACGTACTCGCTACAGTCCAGTCAACCAATGATCGAGGACAACGGCGAAGCGCAGCTTGTTAGCGGTGTCGCGTATGTGCGAGTTGATCCAGCCTTCGCCAACGTCATCGATCAGCGGACAATCTACTCCGTATCGATCACCCCAGAAGGTAACAGCAACGGTCTCTTTGTCACCCAAAAGACCATGGCCGGCTTTTCGGTTCGTGAGAATAACGGCGGCAGGTCAACCCTGGCGTTCGAGTACCGCATCGTGGCGAAACCTTATGGCTCGATTGCTAAGAGGTTACCCATGGTCGACATACCGCTTCGGCGAACGATAGGTGCCCGGTCTTGGCATTCGGGGGGTGCGGTGCCGGTTCATTAGGTTGCGTGTAATTTCGAACAGGAGAATATCATGAAACCGTCACTTATCGGCGCGTTTGCTATCCTTGCTTGTTTGCTGTTCGCCTGGGCGACTGGCGCGGGCAGACCTTATCCCGCCAGCGCAGGCGGCGTTATTGATCCCACCTGCAACAGTTCACTAGGCTGCATCGAGTACGACAACAACGGGGCAGGACCTGGCGTAAAGTCTAAGAGCCTCAAAGGCAACGGACTGGCGGGCTTTACCCTTTGGAACAGCACCTCAACTTCTCCTAAGAACGGAGTCTACGGACAAGACGAGAGCACGTCGGGAAGCTTTAATAGTGGTGTTGAGGGCAAATCTGTCCGCGGCACCGGTGTGTCCGGCGTTTCAACAAGTGGATTTGGAGTTGTTGGCACCAGCAACACGATCGGTGTCCGGGGTCTGACTAATGACCCTAACGGAATAGGTGTTCAAGGCGTCAGCCCACACATTGGCGTGTACGGCCACAGCGATGGTGGGGCTGGGGTATTCGCCGAAGGCAACGGCACAGGTGCTGGTCTGGATGCGGTAAGCTCCGCCGGTGTCGGCGTGCTAGGCGGGGGCACTATCGGCGGTCAGTTTTCGTCGGAAGGCGTAGGAATAATTTCGTACGTCGACGGTGGCGCAACGAACTATCCACTGATTCTCAGAGATTTTTTTAGCAATGATCTCTTCTTTGTTAACGGAAATGGTGATGTCTATTACCACGGAGGTCTGCATTCGTTTACCGTTACACGAAACGGGAACATCGCTACTGCATACACTTCGAAGGTTGCATCGCCCATGGTTGAGGATACTGGCTCCGGTCAGTTGATCAACGGCGTTGCTATGATTTCACTCGACCCGGCATTCGCGCAAACGATCGATCCGCGAGCACCATATCACGTGATGGTGACCCCCGACGGTGACACGCGCGGGCTGTATGTGGAACGCAAGACGCTCGCCGGGTTTATCGTGCGTGAGGTGCAAGGTGGTCGCGGTTCGCTTGAATTCGACTACCACATCTACGCACCGGCGCGTGGACACGCCGGTGAACGGATGGTTGTCATGACTCGCGCTGCGGCTGCGGCTTTGATGCCGAAGGTGCCGGTCGTGGGTCGGCCTATACGACATCCTGGATTCGTGGCGCCGGTCCACTGAAACATTAGTCTATCAAGGAGTTTTCCATGAAGAGGCAATTTGTTGCAGCCATTGCGATCCTAGCATGCTTGATGTTCGCCTGGGCGACCGGTGCTGGCAGACCATATCCCGCTAGTGCTGGTGGAGTTATCGATCCGACGTGTACGAGCTCGAGCCCGTGCGTCGAGTACGACAACACCAGCTCAGGGCCAGGAATCCGCGGTACATCAGTTGTCGGCAATGGTATTGGTGGGACTACCAAGTTCAAGAGCACTTCCGCCACAAACGCTAGGAGCGGCATCTTCGGTAACGATGCGAGCACTTTAGGGTCGTTTAACGCCGGGGTGAGTGGCCTATCGGTGCGGGGCATCGGCCTCGAGGGCATGGGTGGAAGTGTTGGCGTCAAGGGAATCGGCGGCGGAACGAACGGGACCGGCGTTGAGGCCGACAGCTCAAACGGAAATGCGATAGTCGCCCGTTCGACTGGCGGTAGACTCTTCTCTGGCGCGGGGCCTGCCGGTAACGCATTTATCGTTGGTGCCTTCGGTGACACCTCTATCTTTGGCTACGCGATTGTCGAAAACACTGCGTATGTGTTTGGACCATCTTATGCTGTGCAAGCATTTGTGACCGGCACTGATTCTGGAGGTGCTGGCGTATACTCGCAGACGGACAACCCAGAGTCATGGATATTTCGCGGCTATAGCAACTTCCACGGCGCCTACACGTTTGAGGTGGCTGATGACGGCACCGTGTTCGCGAAGGGCTACTCGTCATTGAGTGCTGCGAGAACCCTACAGAAGACGTCTACGGGCCGCAGCGTCAATACCTATGCGCCGCAGGTCAGCCAGCCAACCCTTGAGGACTTCGGAGAAGCACAGTTGGTGAATGGCGTCGCCAACGTGGCTCTTGAACCTAGGTTCGCCGCTGCAATCGATCGCACGGCGAGATACTTGGTGACCGTGACGCCGGAAGGTGACTGTCGAGGCCTGTACGTCGCACAACGGAATGGCATCGGCTTCACCGTGCGCGAACTGCAGGGAGGGCGGTCCTCGCTCGCATTCGCCTACCGCATCGCCGCCAAGCCGTTTGGCGATACCTCCGCACGCCTGCCAATAGCATTGATGCCCCGGGGCTTCACACCCAACAGTGAGAGACCGCCGCAGCTGCCTTTGCGGCGTCGGCCCTGACAAACGGCGAAAGGAGACGAGTCCGGACGGAAGCTGATTGCTGTTGACAAACCCTAAGGCGAGCGCCCTTACTGCGACTTCAAGTCTCGCGGCTGTTGGCTTTGTGGCCCGTTCTGTGCCGGTCCAAACGTGAGGGACCCGTTCTTTGGTTGCGGGTCCCTCGGCAGTGACAGGGCGTGAACACTGCCAGCCATATCGTACCCAGCCTTAGGAGAAGTCGCAAGACCTAGGAAGCTGCCATAAGTGTCAAATTTTTCTCAAAGGCTCCAGTGTTGCAGTGTTGCAGTGAAAACCGAGGGGATATATAGGGGAAGTAATTCCTAAAAAATATTTTGCGCGTCGGGGCAAGGATCAGGTCGGGTTTCCGCCGGCCTAGGGGCCGGGCGGGGGTGATGGCCAGATCGCGGTGGTCACGCCGTGGTCACGAACCATTCGGCAGCGACCAACACGACGCATCAGTTGATAACATGTAAAGCAGAAGAAATGGACGTGCCGCCACCTCGCGACACGTCCTTCGAGAATTACAAAACCGCTGCTCTACCCCTGAGCTACGTCGGCGTGGCTTCCTAGAATACCATTTTCTTATGCGGCCCGGTATGCGCCTGCCAACGCCCGTTCAAGGAGAATTACGCAGGCTGGATCTGCGTTTCTGCGAGCTGCGTCCGTAACGACTCGATCTCTTTACTTGCCGAGTCGAGTCTGCTCTTCATCGACTCGGCGTCGAGATGATCGTAAGCGGCGGCCGCGCCGGGGGCGAGACCCGCAATCGCTCTGATCTCATCCGGGTCGAGCGACTCACCATGCGCATGGGCACCGTAGAAGACAACGGCGGTCAGGTCTCGGCGGATGAAGATGGGGAGCGCCAAGACGGGCTGTGCCGCACCCGAGGGGACGCCTTTGCTATGCCATGGGTGATCGTACAACGACACCGGGCCGCGCTGCGTCTGCAGGAGTGCCAAAAGCCGATCGTCTCCATCATCCAACCCCGTGAGATCGCTATCTGCCCATCCCTCGGACTTCTCGCGGGCATATATGCCAACTTCCTTGCGCCTGAACAGCGCGGCCGATGCAAGCGACAGCATTCGAACCGGTTCCGAGACCAGCACCTCGGCGACTCCCGCGGTCGTCGTGACGAACGGCAAGGCCGCTGCGATCTGCGAGAGCTGGCGTTCTGCTCTGTGACGTTGGCGGAAGAACGTCGCATCGATGAAAGAATCCACGCGCCTGTGGAGCGAGTTGAACCAGAACCCGGCTGCAACCGCCACGCCGATCTCAGCAATCGTTCCAAGGCGCGCGAGCTTCAGCTTTTCGATGAAGAGCCAGTCAACGATGGCGAATCCACCTACCAGCAGAGCAGTGAGGACGCCGTATACCAGCGCGCGACTCACCACGAAGCTCACATCGATGACTCGATGTCTGATGACCGCATAGGCGACGGCGAGCGGCACAACGACGCCGCTCAGCTCTGTGGCCGCGTACAACCAATAGGGAACATTGAAGACGAAGGCAGGAACGAGCGACAGAATCGCCGCGCCAGGGCGACGGCAAATGCTAGGACAACCCAACGAATACGCTGGCGGTCAGTGCCCCGAGCCCCGAAGTACGTCGCCACGAGCGCGTACATCGCGACGAGCGCGATGGAGCCCTGAAGAAACAACAACACGTACCCTGCGCTGTTAGCCCGCCAGCCGAACCAATTGGGGCCGAGCAGCGCATAAAGCTCCAAACCACACATCACGACCAATGCGAGCGGTATGAGCCGATAGACCGTCGCTCGCCAACCCCCTATTTGCTCATGCAAAAAGTGCAGTGCGAACACCATAACGCCGATAAAGGCCGCGGCTGGAAGCAAAGCTTGGGATAGGACAAGAATAAACCAGTTCCACGGTTCGCTCACCAGCGTTGGAGCCACAACCGCCGGCGCGCCATTGAGCCCCAGGCAGTAGAAGAAAAATCCCCACGTCGCCGCAGATGGGCGCAGGAGTACGAGGCTCGCTCCGATCCCAACGAAAAGCAACATCGCCGCTAACCGACCGACGAGCAGGGCCTTCTCGGCAGAGCTAAGTTCTGACGATTCGCTCGTGACGGTCACATAACGTTCGTGAGATGCGCGTGCGACCGCAAAGGTGAAGCGCTGGCCGGGTGAACGCGTGATCCCGGCATCGGCGCCGACGACGCGAAAATCGGGACTGGTGGCCACCATGTCAATGCGAATCGCCGTCTTTCAGCCCCGCCTTGACTGCAGATGGGTTTGCCACCACGTTCAAGATGACGTTATCCTCATCAGCCACAAAGCCCATGACACCCGGAGGCTGCCACACGCGCCGCAAGTCGGGCAGCGTGTATGCCACGACCAGCGCTGCCAATGCGACGACAAAGAACGCCCGTAAAGCGGCTCGATTCGACGCGCTGTGTGTGGCCATGTACGATCCTACTGCCTACGTTGCTATCGCGCCAGGTCGAAGACGGGCGGCGCCGGCCGTACTGTTTGACGCGCATGGCGGGCTTTCTTACCCGCAAAGCGGAGTTCACGTGCGCCAGGGATTGTGGAGTTCGATGCGCTCCACGTCGTGCGGGTACGTCGTCGGGCGCTCTCGCGAGAAACGGCGAGCTAGCGCGGTGATATACTCGAAATCTTCCCATATCCGGTGGTCGATTCGCCGGCGGTAGTAGTCCGTCACAACCTCCAGGGCCAACCAGTCCCGATCGACCACCGAGCCATACTGCTCAAAGAATAACCTACTGTCGATAATGCGGTTGCGAACAAGGGTCCCGACCGCGTCATACGTGTTGCCGATGAGTCGCGTAGCATCCGACATCGCTTGGTAATCAGCTAGGCGGGGCGTCGTTTCTTCAGGCGCCGTGCCTTCGAGAAATGCTCGAAACCCGGGCTCTTCAAGCATGTTGTCTAGTTTGAGCCGGACGAGCGAAAGCGCGAGACGGTGTTCTGGCTGATCGAGCATCGAGCGGAGCGTGAGGAACGCGCTGATTTGGTTCCCCGCCCGCATGTGCCGCAACTGAATCAGCGCAGCAATGGCTGTGGCCGCAATGACAAAGGCAGTGGTCAATGAGGCGATGGTATTGAGCAGCTCGAGTGACATGAGGGCCGTATTCTCATAGGCAACCTTGCCAAACCTTGCGAAGCAACTGCCAGCGATGATTGGATCGTCACCCATGATTTCGAGTCCGGTCGTTCGGACCGTTATCGTCGCATTGCTCGCGCTGTTCGTCGTGGCTTCGACAGTGCCCGGGTTGAGCTTTGTGTGGGACTCCACCGATGTCAGTTACGGGCCGCAAGGTCCGCTGGGCTTCGCGACCGACTACGACGGCGTCGTCAAGGCGGTGGAACCAGGCTCGCCGGCCGCTCGGGCCGACATCCACGAAGGCGATCGCGTGGATCTCAAACGGACCTCATTCGAAGGCCGCCACTATCTTACGGCGGCGCCGGCGCGGGTGCCGGCCGGCCAGAGCGTCACCATGTCGCTCACGCGCGGCCAAAGCGAGCGACAAGTCACGCTCACCACCGAGAGCGCCGACTATTCGAAGGCTTCGAAATTCAACCTCGTCATGCGAACGCTGGCGGCGCTCATCTTCGTAACGGTCGGTGGATTGCTCGTGATCTTGCGACCGAGCTTGATGACGTGGGGGTTTTACCTCTACTGCCTGGGCTTCAGCCCGGGCATCGCTTTCGGCGGGTTCTCGCGCTTTCCATCAGCCACTGCGCAGACCGCTTACCTCTTGTTCATCGACATCCTCACGGCCGCCGGTACGGTGGGCATCCTTGTCTTCTCGCTCTTGTTCCTCAGCGAAGACCCACCGCCATGGCGGCGCTTCCTCTTGCGCTCCACACCCTACCTCTTCGCCGCATTCGCGCTGCTCATCGTCTATCCGGACTTCGCGAATCTTGTCCTGGGCATCCCCGCCGAGAACGCTCAACGCGTCATGCTCGCGCTTCAGGGGACGGTCTTCGTCATCAGCATCATCGCCGTGCTGCAGACCTACCTCCACGGGCGGATCGAAAACCGTCCGCGCATCCAATGGGTCGTCGTCGGACTTTTCATCGGCGTCATCGCGACCTATCTCGGCAGCGTGCTGCTCTTCAGCTCCGAGCTGCCGTTCAATCCGCCACGCTGGCTGCAAAGCTCGTTCCTGACGCTCAACATCATGCTCCCGCTGACCGTGGCGTACGCGGTCATCCGGCACCGCGTCTTCGAAGTCAGCTTCGTGGTCAGCCGCGCGCTCATCTATGCGATCCTCACCGCATCGATGCTCAGCGTCTTCGGCCTCATCGACTGGTTCATCGGGCAAGAGCTCGCCGCCGCTCGCCTGGCGTCGCTGGCCGAGATCGCAGCCGCGATCGGCCTGAGTTTTTGGCTCAACTCGCTCGAGAAAAAGGTCGAAGGCGCCGTCGATAGCGTTTTCTTCCGCAAGCGCCGGCAAGCTATGCGCCGTTTGGACCGTGCAGCCGACGCGGTGCACAATGCCTCGAGCACGCAGACGGTCGACGAGTACTTGACCCGCGAGCCGGTCGAGGCGTTAGCGCTGGCATCCGCCGCGCTCTTCCGCCGTCTCGACGACGGATCGTTTCAGCGCGTGTGCAGCTCGGGATGGCCGAAGACGTCACTGGCCAGTATCGACCACGACGATCCGCTGCCGCTCAACCTCAGCACCGATTTTTTGCCGCTGCGGCTGGCAGAGATCGGCTGGCAGCATGCGGCGCTTCCCCAAGGTTTCGCGGTCCCAATCCTGGCAGTGCCATTGGTCGCCCGCCAGGTGGTGCTCGGCTTCGTCCTGTATGGGGCGCACGCGAACGGCGCCGACGTCGACCCGGAGGAGGTGAAAAGCCTCGAACGCTTGGCTCGTGCCGCCCAAGCAACGTACGATCATCTCAAAGTGATGGAGCTAGACGCCCAGGTCGAATCATTGAAAGCGCAAATCGCAGCCTTGGGCATGACGCCTGGACGCGCGTCCTCTCTGTAGGAGATCGCGCCATACCGTTTTTCGAACACGACGGCCTGAAGCTGCAGTACTTCGAGTTGGGCCAAGGACCGCCCGTGCTGCTCATCCACGGATGGGGCGGTCGCGCCCGCCGCCAGTGGCACAAGACGATCGTCAATCTTCGCGATTCTTATCATTTCTACGCCTTGTCGCTACGCGGTCACGGGCATTCGGAAGAAGTCGCCGACCCCAACTATGACTGGCGCGATCTCGTGTCGGATTGCGAGGCGCTGCGCAAGATCGTCGGCGTCGAACGCTGGATGGTCGTCGGGTACTCGCTCGGCGGCATTGTCGGGCTGCATTACGGCGCGCTCTACCCTCAGCGCGTCGTCGCCGTGTGCGCGGTTTCCCCGATGATCGTGGGCCAGTCGCTCGCCTTCGCGCTGCGCTATTTCCGCTGGCCGCTCGCTTGGGCATTGCGCGCCGCCCGCAAGCTGCCGCCGTCGTTGTCGGGCGCGATGCTGCACAACGTGTCCAAGACGCGGTTGCGCACGTTGTTCCACACGGTCGACATGATGAACCGATGGCAACCACGCAAGACCGGCATCCCCGAATCTGTGCCCACGATCATCATCTTGGGCGATGAGGATAAGAAGGCGCATGGCGAACGAGCTATAGCGGCGGCCCACAAGGTCGACGTGCGCATGATGGAGGCCACCGGGCATTTCCCCCTGTGGCAGCAGCGCGACCGGTTTGTCAAAGAGCTGAGCGACGTCTTGCGAACCTACGCTTCATAAGGAGAGATCGATGTCGGGACGAGTTCCTTGGGTCCTAGGATGCGCTGTAGTGCTTTTGGCATGCGCCGCCGCCAAAGCCGACACCGCCTCGACGATCTATTACGCGAGCATCCCCTGTGCTCGCGTCATCATGCACGTCGGGCAGCGCTTTGACGTGACGTTGGATGCCAATCACACGACCGGTTATTCCTGGCAATTAGAAGACCCGCTCAATACCCGTGTGCTCAAGAGCGACGGCTCGGCCTACGTGGCGCCCAAGAGCGGGCACGTGGGAGCCGCGGGGCAGGAGATCTGGACGTTCGTGGCCGCGGGCTCGGGCCGAGCCCTCATCTCCATGAAGTACGCTCGCCCCTTTGACAAACCGTCGGTGGCGCCGGCCAAGGAGGCGTTCTTCGTGGTGGTCGTGCGCTAGAAAAGCGACGACCGCAAGATGATCGGTGCGAAATCGGCATCGCCGGCCGTGGTGGACTTGATGATCTGCAGGTCGCGCGGCGCGTAGAGGTCCACGTCGTGGCCGGCCGGACAGGTCAGGCTAAAGGAGCTGCGCAGGTCGCGCTCGCCGGTCTCGAGCTTGACGAGCATCCCGTCGGCATAGACGGCGTCCGACGTCCGCCCCTCGAGCACGACGAGCTCACCGCAGTCGGGCTCGCGGCATTTGACGTCGTGGCGATAGCGCACGCGCAGGTAAGGCATCTACCCGGGTTATCGGTAAAATAGCGGCGGATTAGACGCCGTCGAGGCAAAAACGAAGGAGCGGCCCACGATACGTGGTCCGCTCCTTAGCGTCTGTCCGAGCCTAGTACAGCTCGACTTCGCTCAGGTTCTTCTCGATCTTGCGCTTGACGCGCTGGAGCGCGTTGTCGATCGATTTCACGTGACGGTTGAGGTCGCGTGCCATCTCCTGATACGACTTGCCCTCGAGGTAGCTCAGCAGCACCTGCGACTCGAGGTCGCTCAGGTTCTCCTGAATCCGCTCCTTGATGTCTTCCGAAACCTCCTGGTTGATGACCAGCTCTTCGGGATCGGACATCTTCGCGCTCGCCATCACGTCGAGCAGCGTGCGCTCGCTGTCCTCGTCGTAGATCGGCTTGTTGAGCGAGATGTACTGGTTGAGCGGGATGTGCTTCTGTCGCGTGGCGGTCTTGATGGCCGTGATGATCTGTCGTGTGATGCACAGCTCCGCGAAGGCGCGGAACGACGACAGCTTATCCGCGCGGAAGTCGCGAACAGCCTTGTAGAGTCCGATCATCCCTTCTTGGATGATGTCTTCGCGGTCTGCGCCGATGAGGAAGTAGCTCTTGGCCTTGATGCGGACGAAGTTCTTATATTTGTTGAGCAGGAATTCCATGGCGAGATTGTCGCCACACTTCGCTGCGTTTACGAGTTCTTCGTCAGCTCGCTCGCTGTAGTCCAGAGTGTCTTCTACCGGGTGAAGTGCCCCCAAAATTGTACGTTACCCCCAATTTCCTGGCTGCGAAATAGCCCTTTGCAGTCCTTACCGATTATATGTTCGAGTGCCCGATTTCGTCAAGGATTGTGACGGTTTTCGGCCTTGTTCGCCGCCGTCACAATCTCAGTAGAAGACTTGACAAGACCAGCCTGCCGACCGTTCGTCGACTATCAGCGCCTACGGCGAGCGACTTCGAAGAGCACGACTGCGGCCGCGCTCGCGGCATTCAACGACTCGACTTGGCCGCGCAAAGGGATACGCACCAAGGCGTCGCAACGCTCGCGGACCAGACGCGAGAGCCCTTTGCCCTCGGCCCCGACGACCAGAGCGCACTTGGCCGTGTAGTCGGCTTCATCATAGTCCAGCGCCCCGGCACCGGGCGAGAGGCCTGTGACCCAACACCCATCGTCTTTTAGCGCTTGCATCGCGGCCACGATATTCGGGACACGAGCGACCTTGAGATGCGAGGCCGCTCCGGCTGCGGCTCGACGCGTGACCGCCGTAACAGCGGCATTGCGACGATCTGGCATCACGATGGCACTCGCCCCGGCGCCCTCGGCGTTGCGCAGCACCGCCCCGAGATTGTGCGGATCTTCGAGGTGATCGATCGCCACGACCAACGCGCTCGGCGCGGCGCGCACGAGCGCGCGCACGTCGGCCCATGGCGTGTAGGCGAACGGCGGGAGCACCGCGCTCACGTGCTGGTGATGCTCGGGACCGCCTCCACGGAACCCGGCCTTGACCGGCTCGAACGCGATCGGGATGCCGCGCTGGCGCGCAGCGGCGATCAGCCCGGCGAGCTTGGGATCGCGCTCGCGGTGCTTCCCGATGATGACGCGCTGCAGTGGTTCTCCGGCACGCAGCGCTTCCTCGACTGCGTGGAACCCGTAGATCTGTTCCTCATCTGCTCCCATCGAGGCTCCACTGCGTGCCGTTCTTCGAGTCGCGTAGCGCGACGCCGGCATTGGTCAGCGTGTCGCGCAGCCGGTCGGAGGTGGCGAAATCCTTTGCCGCTCTGCGCCCGATCGCGCAGGGCGACGACCCGCTCGATGAGCGCACTATCATCCATCTCGCCATCACCTACGAGCGCGAGCAAGGTTACGCCGGTGCTCGTCGGCGAGCTGCGCGGCACCCGCTTTCGGCGCCAGCCCCGCAGCCTCTGCAGTGGCGGGCAGACCCAAGATGTCCAAGACAGCGTTCGGCCAGCGCGACCGCTGCGTGAGCCGATGCTCGCGCCTTGGACCAGCGCGGCGCGCTCGTTGCGCACCTTCGTTTGCAGCCAGCCGAGGGCGCCAGCCGTGTCCAGGTCGTCGTCTAAGAACGCATCAAAGTCGCTCGCTTCGATCGCGCAGTGCACCGCTGTCGTCTGGGCTGCCGCTGCGCGCAAGGCGTCCAGGCCCGCGTAAAGACCGCGCAGCCCTTTGCCGGCGCCTTCAGCGCAGTCTTGCGTGTAGTTCGAAGGCTTGCGATAGCCGGTCTGCAGGAACAAGTAGCGGATGGCGGCGGGCGGATGGCGGTCGAGCACTTCGGTCAAGCGGCTTGAAGTTGCCGAGCGACTTGCTCATCTTCTGTCCGTCGACGTTGAGCAGTCCGGCGTGCACCCACACGTTGGCCATCGGGTGTTTGCCCGTCGCCGTCTCGGTCTGTGCCACCTCATTCTCGTGGTGCGGGAAGACGAGATCGGTCGCGCCGCCGTGGATGTCGAACTGATCGCCGAGATAGCGCTTGCACATGGCCGAGCACTCGATATGCCAGCCGGGCCGCCCCGGACCCCACGGGCTATCCCAGGTCGGTTCGCCGGGTTTGGCCTTCTTCCACAGCGCGAAGTCGAGCGGGTCGTCGCTTCTCCTCGCGCACCGCGATGCGCTCGCCGGCTCGCAGCTCGTCGAGGTTGCGCCGGCTCAGGCTGCCGTAGTCCGGATCGTCACTCACCGAGAAATAGACGCCGTCGCCCGTCTCGTAGGCCGCACCGAGTTCGACCAGCCGCCGGATCATGGCGATGATCTCCGGCATCTCTTCGGTCGCTCGCGGCGAGAGGCTGGGCTCGAGCAGATTCAGGCGACGCGCGCACGCCTCGAACTCAGCGTAGATAGCGGGCGACGACCGTCGTTCCAGGGGATCCCGTCCTTCGCCGATCGGTCGATGATGCGGTCGTCGATGTCGGTGACGTTGCGCACGTAGGTGACGTCGAAGCCCTTGGCCTTGAGATAGCGGAACAGCACGTCGAAGGTCAAGAACGTGCGCGCGTGGCCGAGATGCGGATGGAAGCTCGGCGTCATGCCGCAGACGTACATGGAGACGCGCCGCGGGGTGAGGGGCGCGAAGTCTTCGACCTGGCGGGTGCGCGTATTATAGAGGCGCAGTGCCATGACTGCTTTCCGCGCGCCGCTGCGCTTCGAGCACCTCGATGCGCGCGGTCGAGCGCGCTGATCGCGTCGACCGTCGGGTCTGGCATATCCACCTGCGGGATGGCCTCGCTCTGCACCCGCTTGCCGTCTTGGAAGACCACCTTGCCGGGCACGCCGACGACGGTGCTGTTCGGCGGCACGGATTTCACGACCGCTGCTCCGGCGGCGACTTTCGAGTTCGCGCCCACGACGATGGCGCCGATGATCGCCGCACCCGGCACCGACGATGACGTTGTCTTCCAGCGTCGGATGGCGCTTGCCGCGCTGCAGGCTAGTGCCGCCGAGGGTCACTCCCTGATACAGCGTGCAGTTGCGCCCGATCTCAGCCGTCTCGCCGATGACCACGCCCATGCCGTGATCGATGAACAGCCCGGCCGCGATCTCGGCACCCGGGTGGATCTCGACGCCGGTGGCAAAGCGCATCAGGTGGGAGAGCACTCGAGGGATGACCGGGACGTGCCAGCGATAGAGCGGATGGATGAAGCGATGCGCGACCACCGCGTGCAGTCCGGGATACGCGAGCAGCACCTCGAGCCAATTGGCGCGCCGCCGGGTCGCGCTCGAAGACGGCGTGCCAATCCGCCCTGATCTGCTGGAAAATGGAGTCGCGTTGCATGAGGTCCTGCCTGTTCAAGCTCGTGGAAAACAATGAAGGGCGCCAGTGCGCCCCGTCAACAACAACAGCGGCAGAACCGGGAGTAGGTGAGTGTCGTCTCTTCGTGTCGCCCGTGCGGGTCTATCGCATCAGGTGCAGTCAAGTTCTCAGGACGGCCGGGAGTGCTCCTGCCCTGTCGCACGCGCGCCGGCTTTGCGGCCATCTATCCGAGCGCCGACGTCATACGGCGTGTGACGCGCTGCGGGCCGAGCAGCCGCAGCAGCAGCGCGAGTTCGATGCCGTGCTCGGATCCGGTTGCGGCCACGCGGATCGGGCGGAACAACGATCGTCCTTTGAGACCGTACTTGTCGCCTAAGGCCTTGAGCGCTTCCTTTGACGTTGCGCGGGCGAAGCTGTCGGCATCTGGCGTGGCGGCCGCTATGGCGTGCAGGTCGGCAAGGAGCTGGCGCGCCTGGGGCTCGGCGAGCGCTTCGCGCGCGGGCGCGTCGAGTTCGACGGTATCGCTCAACAGCGCTGCCAGCTCGCGAGGAACATCCGAGAGCACTTCGACGTGATCGCTCAGCGCGTCCGCCAAGGTGTCGAGCCACACCGGATCCTCGCAGCTCGGGCAACGCCTGGAAGCGTTCGTCGCGGCCGGCCCACTGCGCGAACAGCTTCGCGCGCTCGGCCTTGGGCCGACTGCGGATGTAGTGCGCGTTGAACCAGCGCAGCTTGGCGGTGTCGAAGACCGCCGGGCTCTTCGTGGCGCGCTCGAGCGAGAATGCGCCGACCAGCTCTTCGAGCGTGAAGAACTCGCGGTCGTCACCCGGAGACCATCCGAGCAGCGCGAGATAGTTGACGAGCGCTTCGGGGAGATAACCCATGTCGCGATACTCGCTCACCGAGGTCGCGCCGTGGCGCTTGGAGAGCTTCTGATGATCCGGGGCGAGGATCATCGAGACGTGCGCGAACAGCGGCAAGGGCAGTTCGAGCGCTTCGTAGAGCGCGACCTGACGCGGCGTGTTGGGAAGATGCTCGTCCGCGCGGATCACGTGGGTGATCGCCATGTCGCTGTCGTCGACCACCACCGCGAAATTGTACGCCGGCGTCCTGTCGGAGCGCAGGATGACGAAGTCGCCGATCGTGTCCGGCGGAAAGTGCACCGAACCGCGGATGAGATCCTCGACGTAGATGTCGCGCTGAGGCATGGCAAAGCGCAGCACGGGAGTGCGGCCCTTGCGCCTCGAGCGCGCTGCGCTGCTCTCGGGTCAGGTCGCGGCACTTGCCCGAGTACTTGGGCGCGTGACCGCGGCTCTGCTGCGCCACCCGTTCGGCTTCGAGCTCCTCCGGAGTGCAGTAACAAGGATAGACCGCCTCGATCTCCATGAGACGTGCGGCGGCAAGCGCGTAGCGGTCCTGGCGCTCGGTCTGGCGGTACGGGCCGAAATCTCCACCCGATGTCCGTGCCCTCATCCCAGTCGAATCCGAGCCAGCGTAGATCAGCCTGGATGGCCGCTTCGAATTCCGGCGTGGAACGCGCGGCATCGGTGTCTTCCGAACGCAGCACGAGCGTGCCGTTGTTGTGGCGCGCGAAGAGGTAGTTGAACAACGCGGTTCGAGCCCCACCGACGTGGAGCGAACCTGTGGGCGAAGGAGCGAAGCGAACGCGGACGGGCGGGGTCATAGCGATGATCGTTCTAGGAGCTTCGCGCGAACGCCCCCGCGCTAGCGCCGCTCCAATGTGGCGACTGCATAGGCAGCCATGCCGATGCCTTCACCCGTGTAGCCCATGCCTTCGGTGTGCTTGGCCTTGACGCTGCAGTTCTCCACGGCGATGCCGGCGGCTGCAGCGAGCGTCGCGCGCATCTTCTCGATGTGCGGGGAGAGCGCGGGCTGCTCCGCCACGATAGTGCAATCGATATTGCCGACGGTGTATCCGGCATCGGTCAAGCGTTTCACCGCACGCCGCAGCAGCTGGATGCTGTCGGCGCCGGCGAATTCCGGATTGCCGGCCGGGAACATCGAGCCGCAATCGCCCAGTGCCGCTGCGCCGAGCAACGCGTCGATGAGCGCATGCGCCACGACGTCGGCGTCCGAGTACCCTTCGAGTCCGCGGTCGAACGGGATGCGGCAGCCGGCGAGGACGAGCGGGCGTCCGGGCACGAGACGGTGTGCATCGAATCCAAAACCCACCTTCATCGCGCCAGCCGTCCCAGCGGCGATCCGCTCGGCCACGATCAGATCGTCGGGCGTTGTGATCTTCAGGTTCTCGTACGAGCTCTCGACGATCGCGACGGTTGCGCCGCCCAGCCGCTCGACCAGCTCGGCATCATCTGTCCCCATGAATGCGTCGGCCTCCGCGCTCTCGTGCGCTCGATAGAGCAGTTCAAAGGCGAACGCTTGTGGCGTCTGCGCGGCCCACAGCCGTTCGCGAGGGATGGTTCTCTGGATCGAGACCTGCTTCGTTCGCCTGTTTGATCGTATCCTTGACCGGCACCGCGGCGATCGCACCGCCGCTCTCGCTCGCCTGCGCGATGACGCGCGTCAGCAATTCATCGGTCGCGAACGGCCTCGCACCGTCGTGCACCACCACAAGCTCGACGGGTGGGCGCACCGCGCGCAACGCGGCGAAGACCGAGTCTTGGCGACGCGCGCCGCCGCCGACGATCGCATGGACCTTGCCGCCGCCAAACCGCTCCGCCAGGCGTTCGAAATCCGTGCGCTCGTCGGGCTCGCACGCGATGACGATGTGCGTGACCGCGGCGTTGCCCGCAAGCGTCTGCAGCGACCAGCCGGCAACCGGTCTACCGCCCAGCGCCAGCAGCTGTTTGGGCTTTCCCATGCGCGCGCCGCGACCGGCCGCGACGAGGATCCCGCAAACGGTGGTATTCGTGCCGCTACCTCTTGAGTTTGGCGAAGATCATGCGGCCGGCAGCGGTCTGCAGCACTGACGTGACCAAGACCTCGACCTCCTCGCCCATGGCGCGCTTGCCGTTCTCGACGACGATCATCGTCCCGTCGTCGAGATAAGCAACGCCCTGGCTTGGCTCTTTGCCGTCCTTGACGACCTTGACGATCATCTCCTCACCCGGCAACACGACCGGCTTGAGCGCGTTGGCGAGCTCGTTGATGTTGAGCACCGACACGCCTTGGACTTTTGCGACGCGATTGAGGTTGTAGTCGTTGGTGAGCACCTGCGCGCCCAGCGTGCGTCCGAGGGTGACCAACTTGCCGTCGACGTCTCGTTCCGGCGCATCCAGGTCGGAGATCTCGAGTCCCTTGGAGACCTCGCGCAGCTTGTTGAGCACTTCGAGTCCGCGCCGTCCGCGGCTGCGCTTCACCGGATCCGCCGAATCGGCGATGAGCTGCAGCTCGCGCAGCACGAACTTCGGCACCATGAGCCGGCCGTCGAGAAAACCTGCCTCGACGATCTCGAGGATGCGGCCGTCCACGATCACCGAGGTGTCCAGCAGTTTGGGCGCGACCTCGCTCGAGTAGGCCGCGCCGCGAGACCACCAGGTGAGGCGCTGGCGCAAGCCCACCCGCACGCCGGCGTAACCGAGCAGCAGCGTGATGACCGCGTAGGTGACGAACGAGATGATCGGTCCAAAGCGCGGCACGAGCGCGAACGAACTGAAGATATCGCGGATCAAGAACGCGACGATCAACCCGACGACCAGCCCGATCGCGCCGGAGAGCGCTTCGGCCGGGTTGCGCCGTGCGATGCTGTCCTCGATGGCGCTGACCAGCCGCTCGAAGCCGCGCGCGGCGAATGGCGATGCCGCAATACCCAGAGAGCACGCCCAAAACGGGCAATCCGACATAGCGCGCGTCGTACTCAAAGCGGCTTGCCGCATCGGGCCAGGGGATGGCCAGCGATATCTCCCGTCCGATCAGCAGCCCGACCAGACCGAAGAGCGAGGCGAAGACGATCCGAAACAGCAGGTTCAACGCATCACCACGGGCGAGCGCTGCGGCGCGAGAAACTCGGCGCAGACGGAGTTGGCGAGCAGACGGCCTCGCCTGGTGAGGCGCGCCCCGCGGCCGTCCTGTTCGAGCAGTCCCGCTGCCATGCATTTTTTGATCGCCTCGGCGAACGCAGTCGCCGGCTCGAACGCCGAAGCGCGCCATGAAATCGTCATACGATATGCCGGCCGACGTTCGCAGCGCGAGCATCGCGGCTTCGCCGATGCGGGCAGCAGGGTCCAGGTGCTCCTCTTCGACTCGCGCGCTGGTGCCGCGCTCCAACGCCTCGCAATAGCGCGCGACGTCTTTGTCGTTCCGGTAGCGGGTGCCGGCATCGTAGCCCGCTGCCGACACGCCGAAGGCCAGACAATCACGCTGGCGCCAGTAGCCCGTGTTGTGCGCGCTCTCGAAGCCTGGCCGGGCGAAATTCGAGATCTCATAATGAAGGAATCCGGCGGCACCCAGTACATGCCGTGCGCGCTATCGAGCATCTCGGACGAGCGCGTCGTCGTCCGGAAACGCTTGAGGGTCACGCGCGTGCCACAGCGCGTACGGCGTGCCTGTCTCAACCGTCAAGCCATACACCGACACGTGGTCGACCTCAAGATCGATCGCCATCGCTGAGATTGCTGCTCGAACGTGGCCAGCGTCTGGCCCGGCACTCCGGCGATCAGATCCAGGCTGACGTTTGAAAAACCGGCGGCTCTCGCCGCGCCTATAGAACTGAGCGGCCTGCGCGCCCGTATGCGTGCGCCCGAGCCGGTGCAGATCGGCATCGTCGAACGACTGCACGCCGAGCGACAGCCGGTTGACGCCCGCACGGCGCCAACCAAGCAGGTCTTGCTCGTCGCGCGCCGGGTTTGCCTCAAGCGTGCACTCGATGCCATCAGGCCTCGGTCTTGAACGCTCGAAGAGCCGACCGAGGAGCGTTTGCAGCAACCGCAAGGGGTAGTGCCGACGGCGTTCCGCCGCCGAAGTACAGCGTCTGCAGTGGTCCGCGCACTGTCCGCGCGCTCGATCTCGCGCAGCAACGCGCGCAGTAGCGCTCGACGTACGACTCGCGATACTCGGCGACGGCGAAGTCGCAATACGGGCAGATGCGATCGCAAAATGGGATATGCACGTAGCAGCCCACGCCGCTGTCGTCGGTCCGTGCCAACCACGATGGTCCGGTCATTGGATGAAGGCCACCCCGACCGCTCCCGGGGCCTGCGTGCGTCCCCACCGTCGGTCCCACGCAATTCGACACGAGCAACGCCGGCGCCACCGCGGCTTCGATGCGCCGCGCCACTGAGTCTGCGAGATCGGGCGCGACGGAATGCAAGATGGCTACGCGCGCTCTACCACGCCCCTGGATCCGCGAGGTCACGATCGACACGATCTGATCGACTGCCCGGTTGAACGTGCGCACGCGCGAGTACTCGGCCACCTCTCCGTCTTTGAGCGTGATGATCGGCACGATGCGCAGCACGTTGCCCACGATGCTTTGCAACTGCCCGATTCGCCCGCCACGAGCGAGATACGTCAGTGATGGTATCGCGGCGTACAGCTCGATGCGCGCGCTGTCCTCGCGCGCGCGACGCGCGATCTCCGCCAGCGCCTAGACCCAAGCGTGCATCGTCTGCCGCCTGGATAGCGAGCAAGCCAAGGCCCAGCGAGACGCTACGCGAGTCGATCACGACGATGCGCTCTGGATCGACGTCTGGCGGCCGCGGTCGCCGCGGAGTTGTATGTGCCCGATAGCGCGCCAGAACAGTGCAACGAGACGATGCCCGACGCTCCTGCGTCCAAGAGCCGCGCGTACAGCGCCGCAAAGGCGGAGGGGGCCGGCTGCGCAGTCGTCGGTGGTTGCGTGCTCGACTCGAGCTTCTTGTAGAAATCCTCGCGCGAGAGATCGATGCCGTCACGGTAGTGCTGGCTGCCGAACGAAATCGTCAAGGGCACCACGGCAAGCTCGTGTTTTATGGCGAGCTCTCCCAGGTCGGCGGTCGAATCGGTGACGACCGCGACCGGGCTCACGACGAAGAGGCCTCGGCTTGCGTCGCCGCAGCGCTGGCGACGAGACCCCCGATGCTGCCGACGAGGTCCTGCCGCACTGCGCGCAGCGCCGCACGGCACGCGCTGCCTATGGCGCGGGCGTCGGCACGACCGTGTCCGATGAGGCAGATGCCGCGCACGCCGAGCAGCGGCGCGCCGCCGTATTCGCGATGGTCGAATCGCTTGCGCAGCGCGCGTAGCGCCGGCCTGAGTATCTGCAAACCGGCTTTTCCGCGCACGCTCGCCCTCGCGCTTTCGAGCAGCGCGCCAAAGAAGTATTCGCCTGAGGCTTCGGCCAGTTTCAAAGCGACGTTGCCGACGAACCCATCGCAGACGATGACGTCGGCTTGCCCGAGCAGCAGATCGCCCCCCTCGACGTTGCCGACGAAGTTGATCGGGGCCTCGGAGAGCAACGGGAAGGTCGCCTCGGTGAGCGCGTTGCCCTTGCCCTCTTCTTCTCCCACCGACAGCAGGCCGACCTTAGGCTCGGCGATGCCCAACACGGAACGCGCGTAGGCGCTGCCCATGATGGCGAACTGCACCAACCAATCCGGGCGGCAGTCGACGTTAGCGCCGGCATCGAGCAGCAGCATCGGTCCTTTGCGCGCTGGCCACGCGGTCGCGATGGCAGGCCGCGCGATGCCTGGCAGCGTGCGCAGACGGATGGTCGCGATGGCTAAGAACGCGCCGCTGTTGCCGGCGCTGAAGGCGGCGTGCGCGGTGCCGTCACGCACCAGGTCGACCATCTTGCCCATCGACGTCGAGGCGCCGCGGCGGACGGCTGCCGCCGGCGCCTCATCCATCGCCACCGCGCCCTCGGCGTGCACGATGGCGATATTCGGGGGCAAGCCGCCAGATGCTCTTGCGATGCTGTCGATGCGCTCGCGGTCGCCGACGAGCGCGATGCGGCATTCGACAGATCGGGCTGCGGCGCACGCGCCGGCCACGATCTCCTCTGGCGCGTGGTCCCCGCCCATAGCGTCGATGGCGACGCAGACGTCCTTATCGTTCAATGGAAATCACGTAGTCGGATGAGCGCTGTCCGCCATAGTATACCTCGACCGCCGTCTTAGGGTAGACGGCGCGCAAAGCCTCCGCGACCGCGTCCGCGTCAGCGTGCTTGAGCGCGTTCCCGTAATACAATGTGATGAGAGCCGGAGCGTCGACGCCGGCTGCGACGACGAGGGCAGAGGTTATCTCCGCAGCGTCCGTGCCTTGAACGAGCATCGCGGGCTTGTGGTCGCGCGCGTCCAAGGCGCCCATGAGCTCGCCATGCCGTATGGCGACGCCGCCGAACGTCGCGTCACGGCCAGCGCGGAAGATCGAGCCGCTGGCGACGAGGTCCGACTCGCTGACCAGTACTTGAGCATCGATCGGCCCATCGTCTGGATAGTTGGAGAGCGAGAAGAGCGCAGCGATGCCTTCCGGTACGCTATGCGAGGGAACGACGACGATGCGGCGGTCGCTGAGCGCCTCGACCTGCTTGGCCGCGGCCAAGACGTTCTTATCGTTGGGGAAGAGATACACGACCGGCGCCAAGACCTTGTCCACCGCTCTGACCAAATCGCGCACCGACGGGTTCATGGTCGCGCCGCCGAAGACGGTGACGTCTGCGCCCAGCTCTTTGCAGATCCTGGCGAAGCCGTCGCCGGGCACGACGCAGACGATACCGCGCGGTTTTGCTTCGCGATCCACCACCAGCACGGTATGCTGGTCCTCCATGTTGTCGACCTTGCTGCCCGAAACGTCGCCGAACTGGCGCGCGATGTCCATGACCTTGTCG
Organism: Vulcanimicrobiota bacterium; assembly: GCA_963764965.1. Lineage (GTDB taxonomy): Bacteria > Vulcanimicrobiota > Vulcanimicrobiia > Eremiobacterales > Eremiobacteraceae > JAFANK01. Next base: position 240,370 of record CAVXUM010000002.1, on the reverse strand, counting down.
GGGTAATCGGTGTGGATGTGCACCCGCAGCGCGTCATCGCCGCGCGCGACGATAAGCGAGTCGCCGTGCTGCGAAAGCATGTCGCGGAGCTTGTGCGCGGACAGCGTTTTTGTGCCCAGCACGAACTCCGTGCAGAAGCGGCGCTCGTCTACTCGTTGGTGAGTCGTGAAGGTGGTGCGGCGTTCGGTCGCGCGCGGGAACGCCGTCTGATACGGCTTGCCACCGGGCAGCATGCGCAGCGCACCCTCCAAGAAGTAGACCAAACCTTGCCCGCCTGCATCGACGACGTTGGCTTCCTTGAGGACCGGGAGTTGATCGGGCGTCTTCTCCAACGCCTCGGTTGACGCCAACACGACCTCGTGCAGCACCGTATAGAAGTCTGGCTCGTTCAGTCCCGCCTTGAATGCGGCATTCGCAGCAGCAGCGGCGACAGAGAGGATCGTGCCCTCGACCGGCTTGAGGAGCGATTGTCGCGCAGCGTGAACCGCTTCGTTGAGCGCGCGTGCGAGGTCGCGCGTCTCGATCGATGGGCGATGCCGCGTCGCGTGCGCGAAACCGCGGAACATCTGCGACATGATGACGCCTGAGTTGCCGCGCGCGCCCATGAGCGAACCCTGGGCAGCAGCCGCGGTGACGGCTGCAAGATCATCGCTGCGCACCAGCCGCGCCGCGAGCAACCCGGCGCGAACGGTCAAGAACATGTTCGTGCCGGTGTCGCCATCGGGCACGGGGAAGACGTTGAGATCGTTGACGGTCGAACGATACTTGCGCAGGAAGTACGTTCCGGCGATCAGGAAGTCGACAAAGGTCTGGCCACCACAGCGTGCGATAGGCTGGGGACGATGCTCGTGTGCGACGGAAGTTGGCCCTTCTCGCTGTTTCATCTGGTCGAGGCCTTGAAGGCCCACCTGGCGTGTGCTATTATTACAGGCTGTCGGCCTTTCTTCTTTGTGATTGGGGGAGCTTCTCGTGGCCAAGCGATGTGACGTGTGCGGCAAGGGCCCTGCGTCCGGTAACAATGTCAGTCATTCCATGCACAAGACGCGGCGCCGCTGGCTCCCCAACCTGCAGTCCGTTCGCATCCGCGAAGCTGGGACCGTCAAGACCGCCCGCATCTGCACCTCATGCCTGCGCTCGCGCAAGGTCGTCCGCGCCGTCTAACCTTCCGCGTTCGCCTCTTCTCACGTGGTCGTAACCACGCGGCACGAGTTCTCGGCGTTTATCACCCTCCATCGTCCATAACGCACCACTACCTCTCTCGAATCGGCCCACCGTCACCAGATCTCGCTTGAAGCGGGCCTTGAAACGGCGGGCGATGTGGCCGAACGCGCGCGGTTCGATGGCGACAAGCAAGCTCGTAGTCGTCGCCACCGCTCAACATGAGATCGCTTGCGTCTTCAGCCTCTGGCGTGCACTCGGGTGAACTCGGCCAGCGCAGGATGCGGCTGCAGCGCGTCGAGCTCAAGGCACGCGTCCACGCCGGAAGCGCAGCGCCATGCGCGCCAGGTCGAGCGAAAGCCCGTCGGAGATATCCATCATTGCGTGCGCGGCGCGCGAGGCGCCGAAGAAATGCCCCTCAGCCAGTCGAGGCGCCGGCGTTTCGTAAGCGCCGCGCAAGACCGCGATGCTTGCGCGGCTGAGTTTGTCACCCGCGCCCGACGCGCAGCCCTGCAGCCGCGAGGCCAAGCGGGCCCGTGATGCATGCGTAATCGCCCGGCTTCGCGCCCGCGCGCGTGCGCAGCGCGCTCTGCCGCACCTCACCTACCGCCGTCACCGCGATCGTCAATGCCGGCGCGCGCACGATGTCGCCGCCGGCGATAGCGCAGGCGTGCCGCTTGCCGAGCATCGCCATGCCGGCATAGAACTCGCGCGCCCAAGCTTCGTCCACGCACGTCGGTGATGCCCAGCGCAACGACGGCGAGCGTCGGGCTCCCTCCCATCGCAGCGATGTCGGACAGATTGACCGCAAGCGCTTTATGCCCGAGCGCGCCGGCGGTCGTCGACCCGAGCGTGAAATGCACGCCATCGACCAGCATGTCGGTTGTGATCAGGCTGAGATGCGACCGCGCCGCCTTCCAGGCCGCGGCGTCGTCGCCGATGCCGATCCGGAGCTTGCGCGGCGGCGCGCCGAGCGCATCTGCTGATGGACGCGACGAGCTGATCTTCGGTCAGCTGCGGCGTTAGCGCGCGCATAGCGCACGGACGCGCGCCACGGTCTCGTCGGGTTGCGGCGTGCCGAAGATACCCGCCCCCATGACGACCGTATCGACCCCAGCGCGCACGACTTCGACGACATTGTCGAGATGCACGCCGCCATCGACCTCGAGCTCGATGCGCGAGGCCTCGCCGATTGATGATCTCGCGTGCCGCCGCGATCTTGGCCGTCGAAGTCGGGATGTACGACTGTCCGCCGAACCCGGGATTCACGCTCATGATGAGGAGCAGGTCGATGTAGGGCAAGATCTCGTCGAGCACGCTCAGCGACGTCGCCGGGTTGACGCTCAGGCCCGCGCGCACGCCAAGCTCCTTGATCTGATGGATGAGACGATTGGCGTGGACGGTCGCCTCCCAATGCACGGTGATGATGTCGGAGCCGGCGGCCGCAAAGTCGGCGACGTAGCGCTCGGGCTCGACGATCATGAGGTGAGTGTCGAACACGAGCTTCGAGAGCGGACGCAGGTCCTTGATGATCTTGGGGCCCCAGGTGATGTTGGGGACGAACCGACCGTCCATGATGTCGAGATGCAGGTAGTCGGCACCGCCGCGCTCGACGAGCTCGATCTGCTCGCGGATCCTTGCGAAATCAGCAGAAAGCAGCGATGGTGCTATCTTCATCGCGGGCGTCGTTCTGGATAGCATGGCGATCATTCCTTAAACGTCACAGCGGTGTCGTAGTGACCAACTTGCCGTCCACGTATGTCTCGATGGTGCCTTCGCCGACCACGGTGAGGTCGAACGACAACGTGACGCCGCCGGTCGTCGTCTGCTCGAACAGCGTCTTCGACCCGGTCGCATCGAGCAGCACGACGCGGACCGGTTTTGCGACATCCGACTTGGGCAGCGCCACCGAGATACGCATCGCGCGCTGCGATCCAGGCGAAGGCAGCAGCGGAGAGGGCGATGGCGAGGGTGAGGGCGCGACCGCCTCTTCGCTCGCCGCTCGCGTTCGGGGTCGGGCTCGGCGTCGGCGTCGCCGGACCGCCGCTTGAGACTTGCAACGTGACCTTCTGCTTGGGCCGCAGCGCCTGGCCCGGCGGCGGATCTTGCGCGACGACGATGCCCGCCGGCTTGGCGCCCTGGGTGATCGGCATCTGGGTCACGTCGCCCAGCGTGATGTGCGCGTCCTTCGCGGCGCCGCGCACGAAGGCGAGGGTCATGCCGACGAAGCTGGGCGTGTACATCTGCGGCCGGCCGCGAGCGATGCTCACGTCCACCGAACTGCCGGCTGCGAGCGACGTGAATGGATCCGGATGCTGCTCGAGCACTTGCCCGGCGACGACGTCGAGGTTTTGAACCTCCGTGACTTTGCCCAAGACCAGATGCGCGTTGTCGAGCGCGAGCTTCGCGTCGCGCAGCGACAGATTGCTCAGGTTGGGCGTGGTGACCATCGGCACGCCGTCCGAAAGGATCACGTCGATGACCCTGCTCTCGCGCACCTTCTCACCGGCGCTCGGCAGCTGGCCGATGACATTGTCCTTGGGCGCGTGGAAGTCGGTGCGGTGTGCGACCACGCGCAGTCCGATGTGCTCGGATTGGGCAAGCGACTTGGCCTGCTCGAAGGGCATGCCGATGAACGGCGGCACGGTGACCGGTCGGCCGGCCGGAGCCAACCACGTGAAGAGCGCGATCGCGACCACCGCGACCGCGATGACGAACACCCCCAGCGCTACGATCGGGAGGAAATCAGTCCAGCGCCGCGGCGCTCGTCGCGTCGGCTGCGGGCGCCGGCGCCGGCGGGGCGTGCGCGGCTGATCGCTCATGCGAGCGCTTCGAGCACGGCATCCGGGATCTCGGCGTTCGAGTGGACGTGCGTGACGTCGTCGTGCTCTTCAAGAGCGTCGAGAAACCGCAGCACCTCCGGCGCCTGGTCCGCGGCTCACGTCGACCGGCGACTTGGCACGCATGTCCAGCGTGGCCGAGGTCACCGTCTTGCCTTTCGGTGCCAGCAGCACGCGTTCGATGTGATCGCGCACGGCCGATAACGCGCCCGGCTGGGTGATGATCTCCGCCGATGTCGCCGGAGGTCTGCACGTCGATCACGCCATCGATCACGGCCGCCTCGAGCAGCTCCTCTTCGCCGATCCCGCTGACCGGCAGACTGATGACGCCGCGCTCGTCGAAGAGCCAACCCACGCTGCCGGTCTCGCCGAGGTTGCCGCCGTTGCGCGAAAAGATGTAACGCATCTCCGATGCGGTGCGGTTTCGATTGTCGGTCACCGCTTCGACGATCACCGCAACGCCGCCGGGTCCGTAGCCTTCGTAGCGGATCTCCTCGTAATCGTCGCCCTTGCCTTCGCCGCTGGCGCGCGCGATGGCGCGCTTGATGTTGTCCATCGGCATGTTGGCGTCGCGCGCCCGTCCCACCGCGATCTTCAGACTGAAGTTGGCCTCGGGATCCGGCAGCCCGGCACGGGCGGCGATGATGATCTCTTTGGACAGCTTGGTGAAGAGCTGGCCGCGCTGCGCATCGACCTTGCCCTTGCGCAGCTTAATGTTATGCCACTTCGAATGTCCGGACATGCAGGCTCATTTTGACGTGCGGACCTCCAGGTCCGTTGCGGCACCGGTCGACTTCAAGGGACGGCCGAGGCGCAGCTGCACGACGTCCCGGATGGTCTTGAGGATGACTTTCGGCGTCGCGCCTTTGGATTCGCCGGTCGTGCGCGGGTAGTGGTGGACCCCGCGCTCCACCATCGGCACGTTGTTGCGCTTGAGCTTGATGAGCAGCTCCGAGCTGATGAAGGCACCGTCCGACTCGAGATCGATGCCCTGCAGCGCCTGGCGGCGGAACAGTTTGAACGCGCAATCGATATCGCGGACGCGCAGGCCGAACACGCAGCGGATCACCAGGTTGTAGACCTTGGCGATGAACAGGCGGTGCGGCGGATCGCTTCGCGGATACGATACCCAAGCACCACCGGCGCCCGGCTGAGCATCCCGAGCAGACCCGCGAGCTCTTGCAGATCGAACTGCCCATCGGCATCCGAGAAGAACACCAGATCCTTTTGCGCGCTGGCAAAGCCCGTGCGCAATGCGGCGCCGTAACCGCGATTGCCATCGTGCCGCACCAGGCGCACGTGCGGGTCGCGCGATGCCAGATCCTCGACCACGGTGGCGGTCTTGTCCGAGCTTCCGTCGTCGACGACGATGATCTCGTAGTCATCGGCGAAACGCGACACCGCGCGCGACGCGCTTTCGACCGTCTTGGCGATGATGTCTTGCTCGTTATAGGCCGGGAAGAACACCGAGAGCGACGCCACGCGATCGTCGGCCACGGTCAGATCCAGCCGTACGGATGCGGCACGCCATCCTTATACCAGATGCGCATATCCCACTGCTTCCAGGTCATCTTCTGCCCGTCCAGCAGCGGCAGGAAGAACACGAACGACGCGAGGCACGCGGCCACATACGCGGCGACCAGGATCCTCGCCGGCCTCGGGTTGGGCCGTTTCTCAGCGGCTTGCCAGATGCGCAGCAGCACGTAGGTGGTGCACAGGCAGATGATGGCGTTGTTGGGATAGAAATTGTATTGGAAGTCGATGCGCGTCGACGCGATCCAGGGCAGCCACTGGAAGAAGTAGGCGGCCACGCAGAGCATGACGCCCTTATGTCGCGCGCGCCATGCCAAGATGGCGGCCGCGGGGATCGTCACGAGCTGCACCAGCCAGAAGATCGGATTCGGCACGGCGAGCACCTCGCCCACGATCTGGTTCGGGGGGCCGGTGCCGCTGAAGACGTGGTAGTAATAGGAGACCGGCCGCAGCTCGAGCGGCCACGTCCACCATGCCGAACTATACGGATGCGTCGCTTTGAGATCGTGGTGGTAATAGTACATCTGTTTTTGCAGCTGCCACAGATCGCCCAGGGTGTTGTGCAGCCCTAGAGTTCGACGCGCCGATCTGGAAGAACGGGATATAGGTCAGCAGATAGATCGCAGTCGCGATGACGAGCGTGCCGGCGACGAAGATGGGCAGGCGGAAACCGTACGCGTTGCCCCAGACAAAGCGTTTGGGTTGTTCGCCTTGGGAACCGGTTCGCTCGGGCACCCACGGCAGCCGCCGCTGCAGGCTGACGGCCAGCGCGATGCCCCAGATGCCGATGAGATCGAAGAAACCGTTCCATTTGCTCGAGATGACGCAGCCCACGGCGATGCACGTCATGACCAGCCACAACGCCCACGGTTGGCGGTCGGCAACGGCTCCGGCCTCCGTCGCTGCCGGCGATCGTGCCGTCGGCGCGCCATCCGATGATGTTGTCTCCCTCTTCCACTCGAGCGCCGTCGGCATCCCAGCGCGTCGTCTGTCCGTCGGTCTCCAGCTTGGCATTGCGCAGCAGCAGGCGTTCGCCGTGGTCGAACACGACCTCGCTGCCCACGATGCGCGAGCCGTCCGGATAGATGGGGCCCTGGCGCGATTTCACGATCTGACTCGCGATCCAGAAGCGATACATGCAATAGATGGTGAGCAGCGCGAAGAACGCGACGAAGATCTCGGGGGTCGCGATCCGCGACTGCACGTAGAAGTAGCCGCTCGAGAGCAGCAGCAGCACGGACGCCACCGCGGCGAGCGTCGACGAGAACAGCCGCTTGGCAAACGCGTAGAGCAACGGCACGGTGAGCGTGCCGAAAAGGGCGCTGGCCATCCGGGCACCGATCGGGTCCACCTTGTATGCCATCGCACCGAGCGTCAGCAGCAGCTTGGTGAGCGGTGGATGCGTCCATTCGAACTGCCAGTGGTGATGGATATACTCCTGGGCCGAGCGCGCGTAATAGATCTCATCGAAGATGCGCTCACGCCGGCCGGTTGATGTTCGCGTAGAGCAGCACGGCGGTCACGGCCATGAGGCCGGCGATGATGGCGACATCCACTCGGGTCAGACCGACGAGGCCCTCCCACGCGAGCGTCGCTTGGCGGCGCACCACGCTTTCGTCTTTGATGTTGGCGCGCAGCCGTTCCAGTCCGTTGTTGACCGCCTCGCCGATCTCGGGGACGAGATACGCGCCGGCCACGAAGAACAAGCAGGCCACGTTGAGCATCGAAACGGGATGGACGAGCGCCGGCGCAAGATCTGCGCTGGGCATGTAGAGATACTCGAGCGCGTAACGCAGATTGATTAAGAACGTGCCCGACAGGATGATGTACACCACCCGGTTGAGCGGGCTGGCGTTGAAGATGAGCGGACCAAAGGCGAGCGCCGAGAACATGTAGCGCTCGTGCATGCGCGTCGCGAACATGAACAGCCCGAGCAGCGACAAGAACAGCGCGGTGTAGAACGAGCTCTCGCGCTCGCGCTCGTCGTAATCGCTCCCCAGCGTGCGCCAAGCGCGCAGCGAAACGGCGAAGATGAACGCGGCCACGATGGTCACGCCCCATGCCCATTGCGGCCAGCCCGGGAAGTAGGGCAGATCCGGGATCAGCTTGCTGTCCGGTTGCCAGAAATCCAGGCGGGTCGAGTACAGATTGAAAGCATTGCACGAATTGTATGGATACAACGCCGTACCCGTATGGTAGCGGTCGTAGAGCCACGAGAGCACGCTTACCGGGTCCGTCGTGGGTGCGAAGAGCGCCGTGCCGCCGTACGCGACGATGAACCCGATCACCGGTATGAAAAGCAAACGCCACCAGCGCGCTCCGCTGCGCAGCTGCCAGATGAGCAGCACCGGCGCCGCCACGATCGGCTGCGGCTTGATGAGCACCGCGAAGCCGAACGTGAGCCACGCCAGCTCGAAGCGCTTGGTGATCATGAAGTACACGGACCAGACCAAGAACACCGCCGTGACCGAGTCGGCCTGGCCCCAGTACGCCGACACGAACCAGACCGCCGGATTGAACACGACGATGGCCATGGCCCACAGACCGGCATTCGCGGACCAGGTCCGTCGCACGATCAGAAACGAGAGATAGGCAAGACCGAGATCGGCGCACACGGCGGGCGCCTTGATCGTGAACTTGAGCAGGTCGAAGGGCAGGTTGAAGTGCGCGAGCTGTCCGTAGATCGCGCCAAAGCCCGCGAGGATGAGCATATAGCCGGGTGGGTAGTCGACAAAGCCCGCGTGGGCATAGAAATCGTGGATGCCGTACTTGACCAGGCTGAGGGTCCACGACTCGAACGTGCCGATGTCGGTGGAGTGGCCCTCGGCCGGCATGAAGAGCAGGCGGATGAATAGACCGACGGCGAGGATGACGAGCACCGCGAGGATTTCGCGGTGGCTCAACCGCGAGGGTGCAGGCGCGTTCACCTCGCCATCATGAGCTGCGGGAGCCGACGCCCCGTTTGAGGCGTCCGCTGCCTTTCGCTCTTGATTCCCCTGCTTCTTCGGCGGTTTGACGGTCTTACCCAACGTCACGTCCGGTTCTGCAAAACAAAATCGCTCAACGGCTGCATGCCCTGAGCAAGTTTCCAGGCTGATTCAAAATAGTTATCGGCAGCGGCGCGCGCAGCCGCGTAGGAGCCGCATGATTCCAACAGACCGCGCAGCCTGTCGACCGCCGCCGCGCTCGGCCCCTCGGGGCCTTCAAATGCCTGGCGGATGGCGAGCCCAGCGCCCTTTGGATCGTGTTCGAGCGCCCAGAGCACCGGGAAGGTCTTCTTGCGGCGCTCGATGTCGCCGGCCGCGACCTTGCCGGTGTCGGTTCGTCTGCCCCCAGATGCCGAGGATATCGTCGCGTATCTGAAACCCCAGACCGAAGAGGCGGCCGATGTCTGCGGGTGCGATCGATGTCGCTCTCGGTGTTGACACCCGCACAGCGAGCGCCCAGCACCGCCGCACACCCGAAGAGCGCAGCGGTCTTCCCCTCGATCATCTCCACATAGTTGGCGATGCCACCGCCTGCGCCGTATTCCAGCGCGAGGTCGAGCGACTGACCTTCGCACATGCGCAGGTTCGCCTGCGCCACATCCATGCTCATGTCAAACGCGGTTTGCGCAGGCAGGCTGCCGCCCAGCGGCACGCAGCGCCAGTTGGGCGAGTGCGCCGATCGCGTCTCCGGCGTTGATCCCGTGCGGTATCCCGAAAGCGGCCCAGACCGTCTCCCGGCCGTGGCGCAGCCTATCGCTGTCTTCGATGTCGTCGTGGACGAGCGAGTAGTTGTGGAGCAGTTCGATGGCGGCGCACGCGGCGAGCGTGCGCTCGGGCGGACATCCAAAAGAAGCCGCTGCCGCGATCACAAGCTTGGGCCGCAGCCGTTTGCCGCGCCGCGCCGGCGGTGGCGCATCGAACGCGAAATGGTAAGCGATCTGTCGAGCGACCGGATCGCCCGCTACTTGGCGGGTCAGAAAGTCGTGGAGGTACTCTTCGAAGAGCTCGAGCGCCTGCGAGTGCCCGACGCTTTGAGCCCGCACGAAGCCTAGGCCCAGACTGCTTCGGCTTGTGGGAACCAGTCCACCAGCTTGTCGATGACGTCGTCCGCCAAAAAACCGGGTGTCGAGGCGCCGGTGGCGACGCCGATCCGTTCGTCGCCGGTGAACCATTCGCGCTTGAGCTCGTCCGCGTTCTCGATGAGATACGCCTTGGCGCCCTCGGCCTGCGAGATCTCCGCCAGATGGCGGGTGTTCGCCGATTTCGCGCCGCCGATGACGATCATGGTGTCGACTTCGCCGGCGAGCTCCTTCGCCGACTTCTGGCGCCCTTGCGTGTCGGAGCAGATCGTGTTGAAGACGCGCAGCTCGTAGTTCATCGCGGCGATCTTGCCGACCAGCTCTCGGAACTTGTCGCCATTGAGCGTGCTTTGCGACACGACGGCGATACGTCGCGCCCGGCGGATCTCGGCATCGTCGGCCGGCCATTCGTTCATGATGATGCAACCGGGAGCATGTCCGGCGATCCCCTTGACCTCGGGATGATTGGGGTCGCCCAAGATGACGACGGTGCGGCCCTCATCGGAGAGCTTCTTTGCCAGACGTTGCGTGCGCGTTACCATGGGGCACGTGGCGTCGACCACACGCAGCCCTTTCGCTTCAGCCGCTTCGAGCGTTTTCGGCGGCAAGCCATGAGCCCGCACGAACAGCGTGCCCGCTTCGATGTCGTCGAGGGTCTCGACGTTGTGCAGACCTTTGTCGTCGAGCTCTTTCACGATAAGCGGATTGTGGACGATGTTGCCCATGGTGTAGACGTCGTCGCGCTCGCTGGTCTCCGACAATGCCTTCTTGTACGTCAGCTCAACGCCGAAGCAAAACCCCTGGGTCCTTGCTTTTTGGATGTGCATTATTCTCCATCAGGTCGGCGATGCGAAGCGCCAACTCTTCAGTCCACGCGGTGAGTTCCGTTTTCGTTGGTTTTCGGGCGCTTCCCTGGAACATCAACGGTTTGCCGATGCGCACTTCGACATGGCTCGCCCGCAGGCGCTTAGCGGCGCCGCTCGTGCCCACGAGCGCGACCGGCACGACCGGGCAGTGCCCCATCGTCGCGAGCAGCACGGCGCCGTTGCGCGCTTGCGCCTCGCCATCGATGTTGCGCCGCCCCTCCGGAAAGATCCCCACGCAGCCGCCTGCCTTGAGTATGTGCAGCGCACGACGGATGGCGCTCACGTCGCCACCCTCTCGATTCACCGGGAACGCGTGCACCGCGCGAATGAGCGAACCGAAGATCGGCACGTCGAAGAGCTCTTGCTTGGCCATGAAATGGATGACGCGTGGGAACCAGGTGCCCAACATCGGCGGATCGAGATATGAGACATGATTGCTAGCGACGACGAGCCCGCCCTGGGCTGGGACGTTCTCGGCACCGCTGCTGCTCGCCGCCAGCAACAGACGAGACGCCGGCTGCAGCGTGTACTTGACCATGTTGTAGAGCAGGTCGCTCATCTGCGCGGCGTCGCTCGGACCGAGCGCTCGAGCGCGTCGACGACCTCATCCGCGGACATGGTGGAGGTGTCCACCTCCGTCGCATCAGCCGCCCTGGCGAGCGGCGAGACCTTTCTCGTCGTGTCGCGCTGATCGCGACCCACGATCTCCTCGCGCAGCGTGGCGCGGTCGATCGTGATGCCCATCGCGTTGAGCTCGCGCAGACGCCGGTCCACGCGCGCGTCGATGCTCGCGGTCAGATAGAATTTGAAGCGCGCATCTGGCAGCACGATCGTGCCGATGTCGCGGCCGGCCATCACGACATTCCTGTTCGCGGCAAACGCTCGCTGCGCGCCGATGAGCCGCTGGCGGACGCTGGGCATCGCGGCGATCGGTGACACCGCCTGCGACACGGTCAGGGCGAACAGCTCCTGCCCGAGCAGCTTGCCGTCGATGCGAATGCGGTAGGTCAGCGGGTCGGCCGTCTCAATCACGACCTCCGGCATGTGCTGCGCGACCAGCGCGTCGACGCCGGGTTCATCATCCGGAGACACTTTGCGCTCGAGCGCGAGATACGCGACGGCGCGGTAGAGCGCGCCCGTGTCCAAGAAGACAAAGCCCAGGCGGTCAGCGAGCTTGCGAGCGACGGTGCTCTTCCCCGAGGCGACCGGCCCATCGATCGCCACCTGCACGCGGTCGGACCCACTCGTCCCTTGTCGATCCACGTGCGTCGAGTTCGGCTTTGACACGATGCTGCCATGCTGCGAGAGCGGGAGCAGCCGCGGTCGGCTCGAACACAGGCGGCCATGGCCATCGCGACGACCGTTAGGATCGACGGCACGAATCTCACCTTATCCCTCGTCAAGAGCATTGCGTCAGACGGCGCCGCCGTCGCGCTTGATGAGCGAGCACGCGCGCAGATCCAGGCGGCGCGCGAGGTGGTCGAGCGCGCGGTCGCGAGCAATGGACGGATCTACGGCGTCACCACAGGTTTTGGACGGCTCAAGAACGTCAAGATCGAACCCGCCGAGGCCAAAGCATTGCAACGCAATCTGATCGTGAGCCACGCATCTGGTGTCGGTGAGCCATTGCCGCTGGATGCGACCAGGGCCAGCGTGTTGCTCCGGGCGCAGTCGTTGGCGCGCGGCCATTCCGGCGTGCGCATCGAGCTCGTCACCATGTTGCTCGAGCTGCTCAACCGTGGCGTCACCCCGGTCATCCCATCGCAAGGCTCCGTCGGCTGTTCCGGCGATCTTGCGCCGTTGGCGCACATGTCGCTCGTCCTCATAGGCGAGGGAGAGGCATGGTTCAAGGGCGAGCGTCTCAAGGGAGCGGAAGCGCTCGAGCGGGCCGGTCTCAAACCCTTTACGCTTTCATTTAAGGAAGGCATCTCGCTGATCAACGGCACGCAGATCATGACGGGCATAGGAGCGCTGGCGCTCGTACGTGCTGCTAACGCGCTTAGGGCCGCGGACATATGCGGCGCGATGAGCTTAGAGGCGTACCTCGGCACGGATGCGCCATTCGTGGAGCGCATCAACGCTTTGCGGCCGCACCGCGGTCAGGCGCATTCGGCCGCCAATATCCGCAAGCTGCTCCACGGATCCCAGGTGCTCGCATCGCATGCCGATTGCGATCGCGTGCAAGACCCGTATTCGTTTCGCTGCATGCCGGTCGTCCATGGCGCCGCCAGCGACACGTTGCGCTTCGCCGAGAACACGCTTGAAGTGGAGATCAACTCGGTCACGGACAATCCGATCATCTTCGCAGACGACGGCGCGCTGATCAGCAACGGCAACTTCCATGGCGGCCCGGTCGGTCTGGCCCTGGATTACGTCGCGATCGCGCTCACCGATGCTTCCTCGATCAGCGAACGGCGCAGCTATAAGCTCCTCGAGGGCGCCGAAGGGTTGCCGCCATTTCTGACCGAGCGCTTCGGTTTGTGCAGCGGCTATATGCTGGCGCAGTACACCGCCGCGGCGCTCGTCAGCGAGAACAAGACGCTCTCGTCGCCTGCATCCGTGGATTCGATCCCGACCTCGGCCGGCCAGGAGGACCATAACAGCATGGGCACGATCGCCGCGCGTCAATGCGCATCTGTGGTTTCGAACTACGAAACGGTTGTGGCGATCGAATTGCTCGAGGCGGCTCAAGCGCTGGACTTCCGCGCGCCGCTGCGACCAGGCCGTGGTACTGCGATCGCCCACCGCTTGGTGCGCGAGCGCATCCCGCATCTCGACGGCGATCGCAACATCGGCGAGGACATCCGAGCCGCTCTTGACCTTGTGCGCAGCGGGGAACTCGTCGCAACCGTCGAGGATGAGATCGGAGCGTTATAGGGAGATGAGCACGACGTCGGCGCCACGCGTGGTGCGCGCACCTCGGGGCGCGCAGCGCACCTGCCTGGGTTGGGGCCAAGAAGCCGCCATGCGCATGCTCATGAACAACCTGGACCCCGAGGTGGCCGAGCGGCCGCAGGATCTTGTCGTCTATGGCGGCAGTGGACGCGCGGCGCGCTCGTGGGAGGCATACGACGCGATCGTGCGCACCCTCAAGCGGTTGAAGAACGATGAGACGCTGGTCGTGCAATCCGGCAAACCTGTCGCGGTGTTCGCTTCGCACGAAGCCGCGCCGCGCGTGCTTATCGCCAACTCGCTGCTCGTGCCGGCGTGGGCCGATTGGAAGACCTTCCGCGAACTCGAAGCGCAAGGTCTGACCATGTACGGGCAGATGACCGCGGGGTCGTGGATCTATATCGGCACCCAGGGCATCTTGCAGGGCACCTTCGAGACCTTCGCGGCGCTTGCGAACAAGCACTTCGGTGGATCGCTCCAAGGCCGCATCGTGCTTACGGCCGGCTTGGGGGGCATGGGTGGTGCGCAACCCCTCGCCGTGACCATGAACGGTGGCGTCGCCATCTGCGTCGAGGTCGATCCGGAGCATATCCGGCGACGCATCGAGGGTCGCTACTGCGACGAGTCGGCTGCCACGATCGACGAAGCGCTCGCCAAGGCGCAAGCCGCGGCGGCCAAAGGCGAGGCGCTCTCCATCGGCTTGCTGGGCAACGCAGCAGAGGTGTTCCCCGAGCTGTTGCGCCGTGGCGCGCCGATCGACGTCGTGACGGATCAAACCTCGGCCCACGACGCGCTCAACGGCTACGTTCCGGTCGGCGTCTCGGTGGAAGGCGCGGACGAACTGCGCGAGCAGGATCCAGACCGCTACGAGCAGCGCGCGCTCGAGTCGATGGCGGCTCACGTCAACGCGATGACCGGATTCTTGCATGCCGGCTCGGTGGTGTTCGACTACGGGAACAACATCAGATTGCAGGCGCGCAAAGCCGGTGTCCAAGACGCGTTCGCGTTTCCAGGTTTCACGCCGGCCTACATCCGCCCGCTGTTCTGCGAGGGCAAGGGTCCCTTCCGCTGGGCTGCGCTGTCTGGGGATCCAGCCGACATCGCCAAGCTGGACGATGCGCTGCTGGAGACATTCCCACGCAACGCGCACCTGCGGCGTTGGATCGACATGGCGCGAGAGCGCGTGAAGTTCCAAGGTCTGCCCGCGCGGATCTGCTGGCTCGGCTACGGCGAGCGGCGCGAGTTCGGTCTGAGGATGAACCACATGGTCAAGCGCGGCGAACTCTCGGCGCCCATCGTCATCGGCCGCGACCATCTCGACTGCGGCTCGGTCGCTTCGCCATACCGAGAGACTGAGGCGATGAAAGACGGCTCCGACGCCATCGGTGACTGGCCGATCCTCAACGCGTTGCTCAACGCAGTTGGTGGGGCGCACTGGGTGAGCGTTCATCATGGGGGCGGCGTGGGTATAGGGTACTCGTTGCACGCCGGCATGGTCGTGGTCGCGGATGGCTCCGATGACAGCGAAGCGCGGTTGAACCGGGTGCTGACGACGGACCCGGGCATCGGCATCGTGCGCCACGCGGATGCCGGGTATGAAGAGGCGCAGGCCGCGGCGGACCGCCACGGCATTGACTGGCGGCTGTGATTGATTCCTAACAGCGACGAGGAGATACGCGCGGCGACGGTTGGCGAGCTCCAACCGCTGGACAACGCGCATCACACTTTCTCCGTACGATCCCGACTGGCCGCGACTATTCGCACTCGAGGCCGCGCGGCTAAGAGCCGTCCTGGGCGACCGGACCGTCCTGGTCGAACATGTCGGATCGACGTCGGTGCCTGGACTCATGGCAAAACCGATCATCGACATCGTTCTCACAGTCCCCGACTCTGCCGATGAGCCTGCGTACGTCCCCGACATGGAAGCAGCCGGCTACGTCTTGCGCATCCGCGAGCCAGACTGGTACGAGCACAGAGTGTTCAAGGGACCGGATACCAATATCAATCTGCACGTCTTCTCCCGGGATTGCCCTGAGGTCGAACGCATGCTGGCCATGCGCGATTGGCTGCGCTTGAACGATAGCGACCGCGAGCTCTACGAGTGCACAAAGCGCGATCTTGCCCGGCAGGATTGGAAATACGTGCAGAACTACGCCGACGCCAAGACGGCGGTGATCGAAGACATCCTTGCTCGGGCGTGCGCAGCGCGCACCAAGTAGATAGATTGGAGATCGCGATGACGACGAAGACCCCGATTTTTTCGATTCAGCGCAGCGACGAGCGCTTCTGCGCCGATCATGGTTGGCTCAAGACGTGCTTCTCGTTCAGCTTCGCCGAGTATCAGGACCCCGATAACATCAACTGGGGCGCGCTTCGCGTGCTCAACGACGATCGGATCGCGCCGGCTGAGGGCTTCCCGCCGCACCCGCACCGCGACATGGAGATCATCACGTACGTGTTGTCGGGCGCGCTCGAGCATCAGGACAGCATGGGCAACCGTGGCGTCGTCGGCCCGGGCGGCATCCAGTACATGAGCGCTGGGACCGGCGTCCGGCATTCCGAATTCAACCATTCTAAGACCGACGAGTTGCATCTCGTCCAGATGTGGGTGCTCCCGCCCAAGACCGGCTTACCAGCGCAGTATGGTCAGCGCGACTTCACCATCCAGGACCGGCTTGGCCGGTGGTTCACGGTCGCAAGTGGAAAGGAGGGCGCAAACGCCCCCATCAGCCTGCAGCAGAACGCCACGTTCTCGATCGCTCGTCTAGAGGACGGCGGCGAACTCAACTATCCGTTCGATCCCCAAAGATACGGCTTTCTGTTCGTGGCTGATGGCGAAATCGTCGCCAATGGCGAGACCCTTGGGACAGGCGATGCGGTGAGGATCGGTGGCATGACCGGCCTTGAGGTTAAAGGTAGCGGCGAGTTGCTCTTGTGGGACGTGCCCGAGGTAGCCCGGTAAGGACTGGCTCGCGACCCATGCTACGCCATACGCTTCCAGCCGCAATCAGAGGTCCGTTGCCGAATGCTCACAGCCGATAAATACTAATGAAGATGCCGGACGAACCACAACCAAAGGCCTACGAGGATTTCAGCTCCGCGGCCGAGGCCGCGCTTGGCCTGCTCCGTGAAAAAGTCGGCCTACGATTTTGGATGGTGACCAGAATCGATGGCGACGATCTCATCGTGCTTAACACCGTCGGCGATGGCATGTCCATTAAGAACGGCGATATGCTGCCCTTTGCGGACACCCTATGCCGGCGCATGGTAGAAGGCACCGCGCCGCGGATCGCGCCCAAGGTGTCCGAGGTGGCCGCATATTCGACCGCATCCGATGCCAAGGCGCTCGATGTCGGCGCATATTGCGGCGCACCGCTCGTCCTCGCGGACGGCAAGGTGTACGGCACGCTCGCCGGGATGGACCACGATCCCAAGGGCGACGATCTCAAACAGCACCAGTGGCTGGTCGACATGGTCGCCGGTCTGCTGAGCGCGATCATCATCCATGAGAAACAGGCGGGTGACGGTGCGAGCGTGCTCACAACGGTCGAGGGCGAAGTTCTCGTCGACCGGCTCACACAGACCTTCAACCGGCGCGCCTGGGATCGTATCCTCACCGCCGAAGAGGCTCGCTGCGCGCGCCACAACCATTCGGCCTGCGTGATCTGCGTGGACATCGACGGCCTACGCGTGATCAACGACGCGCAGGGGCGTGACAAAGGCGACCAGCTGCTGCTCAAGACGGCGCAGATCCTCAAACGCGCCTGCCGCGGCTACGACATCGTCGCTCGCACCGGCGAAGACGAATTCGCGATCCTAGCGGTCGAGTGTGGGCTTAAGGGCGCGAAGGGGATCTTCGACCGCGTCAACGGTGGGTTGCACAAAGAAGAGATCAAGGCGACGCTGGGCATCTCGCTGCGCAATGCGACGACCGGTCTTCCCCGGACCTTCGAAGAGGCCTCGAACACCCTGCTCAACGCCAAGCGGGCCCGCTGAGCCGGGCTTGCTACGCGCCGGCCGCCATGGCGGCCTGATAATACTTGGACGTCAAAGGGTGATCCAGTTGCGCCGCGATCAGCGCTGACGCGCTCACCACCTGCCCAAGCGCTACGCCGGTCTCGATGCCCATCCCGTCCAACATGTAGATGAGATCCTCGGTCGCAAGATTGCCCGCAGCGCCTGGCGCATAGGGACAGCCGCCCAGGCCACCCGCTGACGAGTCGAAGATGGCCACGCCGGACTGCAACCCTGCCACGACGTTGGCCAGCGCGGTGCCGCGCGTGTCGTGGAAGTGCAAGGCAAGCCGCCCGGCATCGATCTTGTGCATCAGCAGAGCGCACAACTCGGCCACCTGGTTGGGTGTCGCGACGCCGATCGTGTCGCCGACGCTTATCTCGTCGATGCCCAGCTCGAGCAGCCGCACCATCACCTGGTTGACGGCAGACGGTTTGACCGCCCCTTCGTATGGGCAGCCGAAACTCGTGGAGATGTAGGCCCGAACGCGCATCGCGTGCTGCTTCGCAAGCGCGACGACGGGCTTGAAGCGCTCGATCGATTCCGCGATGCTGGCGTTGATGTTGCGCTGGTTGAACGTCTCGGATGCGGCCGTGAAGACCGCTATCTCCCGCGCTCCTGACGCGAGGGCGCGCTCGAAGCCCCGCTCGTTGGGCACGAGAACCGGATAACGCACGCCGGGCTTGCGCCGGATGGCGCGCAACACTTCGTCTGCATCCGCGAGCTGCGGAATCGACTTAGGGCTCACGAACGAGGTCGCCTCGATGACCGGCAAACCGGCGTCGCAAAGCGCGTCGATGAACTGGACCTTGGCTTGCGTCGGGATGAGCGCCCGCTCGTTTTGCAGACCGTCGCGCGGCCCGACTTCGACGACGGTCACGCGCTTGGGCAGCGTCGCGAAGACGGTCGCCATGCGCTAGCCTTCCGCTATCTCGGCGAGCACATCGCCGGCTGTGACTCGCTGACCGGGCCGCGCGTGCAATGCGGCCACTGTGCCCTGATATGGCGCCACGATGGCGTGTTCCATCTTCATCGCTTCCATGACGAGCAGGACCTGAAACGCTTTCACCTCGTCGCCGGCCGCGACGTTCACCTTGGCGACGGTGCCGCTCATGGGAGCTTCGACCGAGCCGCGACCCGCGCCCGCGGTGTGATGGGCGGTGCCCGCGTCGTCGCTCGGCGGTCGCAACGAGGTGAGTTTCGCAAGCGACCCTTGCAGGCTGATCGCCACGCCGTCCGCGGTGTGCCAGGCGGCGTAGCGTCTTGGGCCCGCCTTGGTCAGCAGCTCGAAGACGCCGTCAGTTCGAGGTCTTACCTGCGCCTCGCCGCTACCGCGACGGCAGTCCCAAGCGGCATCAAGATAACGCCAGCTCGCTTCGACGTCAGCTTCGGGTTGTGCGAACGCGATCTGTTCCCGGCTTGCGCTGTGGCGCCAGCGCCCCAGGCGCCGCCAGACATCCGCACGCGGTGAGCGCGCGCTTGGGTGCAACCCGAGAAGCGCGCCGGCGCCTGCCAGCACGGCCAAATCCGGGTCGACGCCAAAGGCGAGCGCGTCCGGGCGAAAATAGCGGTCCAAGAAGTCGGTGCTCGTGCGGCCCTGCTTGAAAGCGGGCTGATCCACAAGCCAACGCAGAAAGCCGATGTTCGTGGCCACACCGCCGACCAGATAATGCTCGAGCGCAAGCGTGAGGCGCTGGATGCTCTGGGCGCGATCGGCGCCATGGACGATGAGCTTGGCCAGCATCGGATCGTAGGCGGAGGAGACCTCCGAGCCCGCATCCACCGCGACGTCATTGCGCACGCCCGGGCCCCGGGGTGTTTCGAACGCGGTGATCCGGCCGGTGGAGGGCAAGAAACCTTGCGCCGGATCTTCCGCGTAGATGCGCACCTCGATCGCGTGCCCCGTTGGAGGGCCCGCTTGAAGCGCGGTCTTGCCGCCGGCCGCGATGAGGAGCTGCTCGCGGACCAGGTCGGTGCCCGTGACCATCTCGGTCACCGGATGCTCCACCTGCAGCCGTGCATTCATCTCCAAAAAGTAGAAGCGGCCGTCAGCGTCGAGCATGAACTCGACCGTCCCCGCGTTCGTGTAGCTGACCGCCCGGCTCAGCTTCACGGCGGCCTCTTCCAACGCGCGGCGCAACGCTGCATCGACCGCAGACGAGGGGCTCTCTTCGAGTATCTTCTGATAGCGGCGCTGGATCGAACACTCGCGTTCGCCGAGCGCTATGCAGGTGCCATGTGAGTCCGCGAGGATCTGCACCTCAATGTGCCGCGGACTCTCGACGTAGCGCTCGAGGAACACCGTCGGATCGCCGAAAGCCGCCTGCGCTTCTCGTTGCGCGCCCTCGAGCGCGGTTGCGAACCCCTCTAGCTGCTTGACCAGCCGCATCCCGCGTCCACCGCCGCCTGCGGCAGCCTTGATGAGGAGCGGCACGCCGATCGAGGCCGCCTGTGCTTCGAGTATCTCGCGCGATTGCTCGCGATCGAGATAACCCGGGAGGACCGGCACGCCCGCGTCGATCGCAGTCCGCTTGGCACTGATCTTGTCGCCGACCGCGCGCATCGCGGCGGGAGACGGCCCGACGAACACCACGCCTGCATCGGCGCAGGCTTGCGCGAACTCCGCGTTCTCCGAAAGAAAACCATAGCCGGGATGGATGGCGTCCGCGCCGCAGTGCGTCGCGGCCGCGATGATGACGTCCCCGCGCAGATAGGATTCGCGCGCTGAGATGCCCCCGATCGCGATGGCTTCGTCGCAAGAGCGCACGTGCAGCGCGTTCGCGTCGGCGTCGGAGTACACGGCGATCGAGCGGATGCCCATCGCCCGACAGGTGCGCGCCACCCGCACCGCGATCTCGCCGCGGTTGGCGATGAGCACGGACTCAAAAGGCTTGGCTAGCGCCACGACGGGCGGCGCTTGTCGAGAAAAGCCCGCAGACCTTCTTGCCCTTCGGCGCTGGTGCGCTGGCCCGCGATGCGTTCGGCCGTCCAGCGCCGCGCCTCTTGCGCGTCCAGGCCGTCGACCGTGCGAGCGATCGTCTTGGCAAGTCGCGCGGCGGTCGGGCCGCTCGTGAGCAGCTCTTGCAGCTTGCTCTCGACGGACGCCTCGAGCTGACCAGGCGGCACGATCTCGTGGATGAGACCGATGCGCAGCGCCCGCTCCGCGTTGAATCGCTCGGCGGTCGGGAAAAGCGCGCGGGCATGCGTCTGGCCGATCTTACGCAGGACAAAGGGTGAGATCACGGCCGGCACGATGCCGAGCTTGGCTTCCGTGAAGCCGAAGAGCGCGTCATCTTCTGCTATGACGATGTCGCACACGGCGACGAGGCCCGCGCCGCCGCCGAGCGCGGCGCCCTGCACGCGGGCGAGCGTGGGGACCGGGCAATCATCCACCGCGGCGAACATGTCCGCCAGACGTAGAGCGTCCTCGATGTTTTGGGCTTCGCTGAGATCGAGCGCCGCGCGCATGTATTTGATGTCGGCGCCACCGCAGAAGATCGCGCCTTCGCCTTCGAGCACCACCGCGCGTAGCCCAGACCGCTGCGCGAGACCTCGGAAGATCTCCGTCAGCTCGGCGATGACCTGGGCGTCGAGGGCGTTGCGCACGTCCGGCCGGTTGAGGCGCACGCGCACGACCTGGTCGTCTCCGGCGATGATGATGGATTGACTCATGCCTGCGCCCGTCACATCCGGAAGATGCCGAACTTGGTCGGCTGCGGCGGCGCGTTGGCGGCGGCCGCGATGCCCAACGCCAAGACCGACCTGGTCTGCGCCGGATCGATGATGCCGTCATCCCACAGACGCGCGGTGCTGTAGTACGGATTGCCCTCTGACTCGTACTTGTCCAGGATCGGTTGCGTGAACTCGCGCTGCTCGTCGGGCGTCATGCTCTTCCCCTGGCGCTCGAGGCCCTCCATGCGCACGGTGAGCAACACGCTCGCTGCCTGCGGTCCGCCCATGACCGAGATGCGCGCGTTCGGCCACATCCACAGCTGTCTCGGACCATAGGCTCGCCCGCACATGCCGTAGTTGCCCGCGCCGAACGAGCCACCGATGATCACCGTCAATTTGGGCACCTGCGCGTTGGCGACCGCCATGACCATCTTGGCGCCATCTTTGGCGATGCCGCCCTCTTCGTATTGCTTGCCCACCATGAAGCCCGTGATGTTCTGCAAGAACACGAGGGGGATGCCTCGCTCGCAGCACAGCTCGATGAAGTGGGTCGCCTTGAGCGCGCTCTGCGAGAAGAGGATCCCTTGGTTGGCGATGATGCCGGCCGGCTGCCCTTCGATATGGGCGAAGCCGCAGACGAGCGTCTGACCGTACAGGGCCTTGAACTCGTGGAACTCGCTCGCATCGACGATCCGCGAGATCACTTCGCGCACGTCGTACGGCTTGCGCCAATCGCGTTGCACGATGCCGTAGAGCTCTTGCGGATCGTATTTCGGCGGTCGTGGCTCGCATAGCGGCCAGGGGGTCTTCTTCTCATAACCCAGGTTCGCTACCACCTCGCGGACGATGCCGAGCGCATGCTCGTCCGAGAGCGCGTAGTGATCGGTGACGCCGGAGATGCGCGAATGCACGTCGGCGCCACCCAGATCTTCTGCGCTGACGACTTCGCCGGTCGCCGCTTTGACCAGCGGCGGTCCACCGAGGAAGATCGTGCCTTCGCCTTTGACGATGACCGTCTCGTCGGACATGGCCGGCACGTAGGCGCCGCCTGCGGTGCACGAGCCCATGACCGAGGCGATCTGCGCGATGCCCTTGCTCGACATGCGCGCCTGATTGTAAAATATCCGTCCGAAATGATCGCGATCGGGGAAGACGTCGGCTTGCAACGGCAAGAACGCACCGCCCGAATCCACCAGATAGATGCAGGGCAGGTGGTTTTGCTCGGCGATCTCCTGCGCGCGCAGATGCTTCTTCACGGTCAGCGGGAAGTAGGTTCCGCCTTTGACCGTCGCATCGTTGGCGATGATGACGCATTCGCGTCCTGAGACCACCCCGATGCCGGTGACGATCCCCGCGCCGGGCGCTTCACCTTTGTACATGTCCCATGCGGCCAGCGCCGAGAACTCGAGAAAGGGCGTGTTTGGATCGGTCAGCCGCTCGATGCGCTGACGCACCGGCAGCTTGTCGCGCGACACGTGCAAGGCCATCGCGTCTTTGCCGCCGCCCTGGCTCACCTGGGCCGTGCGCGCCTGCAGCTCGGTCAGCAAATCCAAAAAATATTGCCGGTTCGCGGCGAACTCCGGCGATGACGTATCGACCCGCGTTTCAATGACGGCCATGGGCAGCGTGAGAGTTACGCTTCGCAAGGGACGCAGCCTGCACGGCGCCAAACCGCGCAGGCGTGATGGCTAAGCTGTTCGAGTGCGTTCCAAACATCTCCGAGGGCCGCCGCAGCGACGTCATCGCGAGCATCGGTCAGGCAGCGGCGAGCGCGCCGGGCGTGACGCTCATCGACACGCAAAGCGATCCATCGCATAACCGATCGGTCTTTACCCTCGTCGGCACAGGCGATGGGGTGGTCGAGTCCGCTCTGCGTCTCGCCGGTGGTGCTGTCGAGAAGATCGATCTGCGCACACACACGGGCGAGCATCCGCGGATGGGCGCGGTCGACGTCATCCCTTTCATCCCGCTCGACGGCGCGAGCATGGACGACGCCGTGCTGCTGGCGCGCCGCTGCGCGCAGGGTCTGTGGGAGCGTTACCGGCTGCCTTCATATCTCTACGAGCGAGCGGCCACGCGGCCCGAGCGTCGCGATCTGTCCGCGGTGCGCAAAGGGCAGTTCGAAGGCCTGCTCACCGCCGTGAAGGAGCCCGACCGGCATCCGGACGTCGGCGAGGCCGAACTGCACCCGAGCGCCGGCGCGGTCGCGGTCGGCGCGCGCGACTTCCTTATCGCCTTCAACGTGAATCTCGCCACAGCCGACCTCAAGCTCGCCGAACGAATCGCGCTCGCGGTGCGTCAGCGCAGCGGCGGCTTTGTCGGCATCAAGGCGCTCGGTTTCGCGATCCCCGACAATGTCGTGCAGGTCTCGATGAATGTGGTGAACGTGGCGGCGATCCCGCTCTACCGGGTCACCGAGCTCATCCGCGCCGAGGCCGCCGCCGCCGGAGTGGGCATCCGTGACTGCGAGTTGGTCGGGTTGGCGCCGCTGAGCGCGATCCTAGCAAGCGCATCGTATTACTTGCATTTCGACGGCGTCGAACGCGCGCAGGTGACGTGGTAGCCGCAAGCGGCGCTCGCTCCTACTCCCTGTGCAACGCGACCTTAATCACCCTCGCCCCTTTGGCAGGCGCCGCCGGCGCGCAAGCCACGATCGAGCCCGCAGACCTCGGTCTCGTCGAGCGTGGCAGCCTGTTGGTTGAGCACGGGGTCGATCACGGCGGTTGGGACGGCTCAAGATTGCGCCGCCATGGTGGCGCACGCGCGCTCCCGCTACAAGGACTTCGAGGAGCGCGACCTGGGCGGACATGTGCTCATGCCTGGTTTTGTCGACGCGCACACCCACGCGCTTTTCGCCGGCAATCGCGTCGCCGACTTCGAGGACATCGCTGCCGGCCGCCGCCCGCGGTTGGGCATGCGCCACACGATCGAGCAGACCCGGGCCAGTTCCCGCGAACAGCTGCTCAAGATCGGCGAGCTGCACCTTCGGCAGATGCTGCGCCACGGAACGACCACCGCCGAGGTGAAGAGCGGCTATGCCCTGAGCAGGCAAGGCGAGCTCGAGCTGCTCGACGTGCTGGCCGCCTTGGGCATTCGCCCAGACCTGCCGCGCGTCGTGCCCACCTTTTGCGGCGCGCACGCGTTGCCGCCGGAGTTCTCCGACTATGGCGCCTTCGTGGACGAGTTGTGCGACCACATCGTGCCGCTCGTCGCGGAGCAGGGAGTGGCTTGGTTCGCGGACGCGTTCTGCGAGACCGGGTTCTTCACGCCGGAGCAGTCGGAGCGATTCTTGCGCGCCTGCGCAGAACGCGGGATGCGCCTGCGCATCCACGCGGACGAATTAGCGCGCAGCGGCGGGGCGCAGGTGGCCGCACGCCTGCGCACCGCTTCCGCAGATCACCTCAACTTCGTCCAGGCGGAGGAGATCAAAGCGCTGGCAGACGCTGGCTGCGTGGCGGTGCTCTGTCCGGGAACGGTCGACTACTTGGGGCTCGAGCGATATGCGCCTGCTCGAGCGCTCATCGACGCCGGAGTGCCGGTCGCGTTGGCGTCGGACTACAATCCGGGGACCTGTCCGTGCTTCTCCCTGCAGACGATCGCCTATCTGGCGCGACGTCATATGGGCATGACGGTGCACGAGACGATCGCCGGGATCACCCTCAACGCGGCTTACTCGCTCGGCTTGGCGGGTGAAATCGGCAGTTTGACAGCCGGAAAGAGGGCCGATCTCGTCGTATTGGAGACCCGCGATCATCGCGAGCTAGGCTACTCTTTCGGCAGCAACCTGGTGGCGGAGGCAGCGGTTGGAGCGAAAACTAGCTGAACATGAGGTTTTGGCTTCGCGCAGACGGGAACCTTAGATATGGTATGACCCCGTCATGAAGACGCTGAAGCGCCGGTACCCGAGCAAGTTCGCGTCCGTTTCAAAGGCGCGACGTGAGATCACGTCCTTCGCCCGCAGCTGCAACCTTCTTTCGGGCGATGTCAGCGACATCGCCCTCGCCGCAGGCGAGGCATGCAACAATGCCGCCGAGCATGGCCACGTTACCGGCGGCCATTTCACCGTCTCGTGTTCGTACGACAACGGCGAGTTCTCAATCGAGGTCGCGGACGAGGGCTGCGGCTTCGATCCTTCGGGAAAGGGCGAGTGCGTCGATCCCGAGAGCTTGGGCATGCGAGGGCTCGGTATTTTCATCATGCGCTCGCTCATGGACGACATCTGCTTCACCATGAATCCATGGGGCACGTGCGTGCGCTTGACCAAGTTCGGGCTGGCGAGCAGCCGCACGGCCGTGGGCACCGCTCTCTACGGCAACGGGCACGGCGCGTTAGGTCTCGGCGCGGTGCACCACCGGCTCAAATCGCTCCTTGAACTCGCGCGGGTCCAAGTGAGCAGCCGCCGCCAACGCTGAGATACGCGACGGGGCGAGGTCGCTCGCTTCCAGCTTGATCATGTACTTGCGCCCCACTTCATAGGCCTCGGTGCTTGTGTCCACTTGTCTGACCCGGATCTTGCCCGTGGCCGGGTCGATCATTTCGTTGAGCGTCACCGGTGCGACCTTGCCGCCACGCAGTGCGACCATCGCGCCCGAACCGCCCGAGAGGAGATAACGGACGGCGCCATACCCGAGCGTCCTCGTGTATTCGACGTCGAAGGCCACCGGTTTGGCGCAACGCAGTTCGTAGCCGATATCTTTGGCCACGACCGTCGTGGCCAAACCCATCTGCTGCAGCGAAGCGCTCACCGACTGCTTGATGATGTCGCCCAGATCGACGTCCGCCAAGCGCACGTTGCCGTAGGCGTCGCGCGCCACATCTTTGAGAGCATCGAGCTCTTTCGGGTCCAAGCGCTCGGCCACACCTTCAGCGATGACGGCGACGCCATGGTTGTGTCCGGTCGTGCGCCGCTTGACCATGCTGCCGATGATCGTGTCGCGCACGACGTGCAAAGGCACGGGATCCGTATCGAACTCTTCGGGGATGACGGCGAGCGTCGCGCCCGAGGCTTTGGTGATGCCCAGCGCCAACGCCCCGGATTTTCTTCCCATGGTCACGACCAGATACCAGCGTTGCGTGGTGCGGGCGTCCTCCATGAGGCTCTCGACCGTGTTCGAGCCGACTGCGCGAGCGGTTTCAAAGCCGAAGGTCGGCATGTTGTCAGGCAACGGCAGGTCGTTGTCGATGGTCTTGGGCACCGTCGCCACGCGCAGGGAGCCCCCGGCCGTCTCTGCGATCTTGGCGGCGCCGAACGTCGTATCGTCTCCGCCGATGCACAGCAGATGGGTGATGCCCAGCTGGCCCAGCGCCTTGACCGCGTTGTCGAGCGAGCTTTGGGCCTTGGCCGGATTGGTCCGCGACGTCCGTAGGATGGAGCCGCCGAGCCAATGGATGCGGCTGACATCGTCGATGTGCAGCTCTTGCGCGTGCGTCGCATCGCCTTGCGCGAGCCACTGATAGCCATCGTAGATGCCGACGACGCGGCAGCCCTCGTTGATGGCCTCGATGGTCGCTGAGGCGATGACGCCGTTGATGCCCGGCGCAGGCCCGCCGCCGACGAGGATACCAAGCGTTGGCAGCTGGGTCATTGCGACACGCTTTTCGCGTCCGCGTCCAGTTTGAGCTGGTCCATCCTCGGGAGTCGGGCCGGCCAGCTTCCTTGGGGATGCCACGACGCCTCATTGATAAGACCATATTTCATGCACGCACCCACTTGCTCCCAGAAATCGGCGACGAGCAGCTCCGGATGTTCCGAGCGCGCGATCGACAAACGGGCGAATTGCTCAAGGAATGCCGGGTCTTTCAGGCTCTGCTGGAATTCACCCCGCAGATATGCGATCTCGCTCGTCATCGTCCTTCACCGGCGAGATCGTCAGGAAATGGATCGACGACCGGCAGATGCGGCGCGTTCCTAGGGAAAAAGCCCTGCGGGTGCTTCGCTTCCCAGATCAGCGCGCGCGAGACGAGATACTCGAAGTTATCGTAGGCGGTTGGACCACGACTTCGCCGGATGATAGCGATCACGGGCTTGAGTTTCTCCCACGCCATGATCCCCACTGTTCCACCGGATTCCATGACGGCGTCTTCGGCGAAATAGCCGAGCTTGACGAACATGCCCAGCGACTCCCAGAAATCGAGGTACTCAACCTCCGGGTGCATCAAGCGATCAGCTTGACCCCGTGTGAGGCCGGCGCGATATTCCGGATCTTGCAATCTGCGTGCCATCTCGCCGCCGAAGACGTGGTTCTGGAGCTCACGAGCGTGGGGGCTTGACCACTTGTCCATAAAGCCGAGAAAGCCGGTGATCGCGTTGCCGGCACGCATGTGCCGCAGTTGGATCACCGCGGCGATGGCGGACGCGGCGATGATAATCATCGTGACAAAGGTTGAGACCGCAGCAAGCTCCTCCCAGTTCACGAGCTATCACCGATCGGCGCCTTCGCCGGCGTTCGAGAGGGCGACATCTCCTCGCGCCGCATTTCCGCAGCTCGGCGCGACATGCGCGGCAGCACCGCAGGATAGTTCCCTCGTGGATGCCGGTCCTTCCACGCCTGCGCTCTGGTCGCCAGATACTCGAAGTTCTCAAACACATATGGCCGTGTGCGACGGACGATCTCCATCACCGGCCACAGGAGATCCCAGTACAGTATGACGTTGTACCAATGGCCCTGAAGGAAGAGCGCCTCGTCGATAAGACCACTGCGCACGTACGATCCTATCTCCTCGTACATCTCCGATACGTGGAGCTCCGGATGCACCGCTCGGTCGACGGGTGTCTTCTCCAGCCCCGCGCGAAACTCGGGGTCTTGCATGCGCTTCGGTAGTTCGGTGCGGACCCAATCGATCAATTCGTGGAAATGAGGCTCTTGGAATAGCTCGAGCACGGAGAGCAATCCCGAGAGCTGATTGTTCTGGCGCAGATGGCGCAGTTGGACAAGTGCCGCGATCGCAGACGCTGCGATGACGAGCATCGTGATGAAGGTGGAGATCGCGCCGACTTCTTCCCAATTCAGATTCATCGCCCAGATTCCGTTTGCGCTTGGTTCGATGCGGGCATCAACGTGCTGAGCCGCTCCATGCCCGCCGGGTAATTGCCCCGCGGGTGAGCGCGCTCCCAAGCCTGCGCGCGGACCGCAAGGTATTCGAAGTTCTCCCAGGCTGCCAGATCTTCAACGCCTGGGTTGCGACGCCGCAGGATCCCGATCGCGGGCGCGAGCACCTTCCAGTTCCCACTCACCTGCGCGCCTGCGAGATCCAAAAACGGCGCTTCTTTCACGAAGCCGTATTTTAACATGATGCCGATCTGTTCCCATAAGTCGCAGAGCAGGATCTCGGGGTGCTTCTGAGGATCTCGCACGTTCTTCACAAGCGAGCTCGCGTACTCCGGCGACGCGATCTTGGCGGGCAGCTCGTAACGGACGTACTGCGCGATGCGCCTCATCTCCGGGCCGCTCCAACGATCGTTGATGGCGAGCATCGCTTGCAGCTGGTTGCTCGATTGCAAATGACGGAGCTGTATCAACGCCGCCACCGCAGATGCGCCGATGACGACGAAGCTGCCGATGGATGCGAGCGCGCTGATCAGTTCGAGCGACATGGACTGCCCCCGCTAAACTAAAGGGGCGACTTTGCAGTCGCCCCGTGGGTTTTCCTCGAGCGCTCGTCGCTCGGCCGCCCAGAGCGGCCGCCGATTTAGCTCGGGCCGGTTGGTTGTGGCGCCGGAGGTTTGAGCGGTTCGCCGATCTTGCGGAAGACCGTCTTGCCGTCTTGCGCGTCCAGCTCGATGTGGTCGCCGACCTTGTACGTGCCGCGCAGCAGCTCTTCGGAGAGCGGGTCCTCTACCAGGCGCTGGATCGCACGCCGCAGCGGGCGAGCACCGAACTGGGGATCCCAACCCTCTTTGGCGATGAGCTCTTTGGCCGCTTCTGTGGCCTCGAGCGTCATGCGCTGGTTCTCGAGCTCCTTGACCACCTTGTTGAGCTCTAGTCCGACGATCTGCTTGATCTCGTCGAGGTCCAGCGAATGGAAGACCACGACTTCGTCGAGCCGGTTGAGGAACTCGGGCCGGAAGAGATGCTTGATCTCTTCGAGCACGCGGTTCTTCATCTTCTCGTAGCGTACGGCGACCGACCCTTCTTCCTTGACGGGGCGGAAGCCGATATCGGCCGTCTTCATCATGCCCATGGTGCCGACGTTGCTCGTCATGATGATGACCGAGTGCTTGAAGTCCACGACGCGGCCTTGCGAGTCGGTCAGCCGGCCGTCCTCGAGGACCTGCAGCAGCAGGTTGAAGACGTCCGGGTGGGCCTTCTCGATCTCATCGAGCAGCACGACCGCGTAGGGACGGCGACGCACGGCTTCGGTGAGCTGACCGCCCTCTTCGTAGCCGACATACCCGGGCGGCGCGCCGACCAGACGTGAGACCGCATATTTCTCCATGTATTCGGACATGTCGATGCGCACCATCGCATCCGTGTCGTCGAACAAGAACTCCGCCAGCGTGCGCGCGAGCTCGGTCTTGCCCACGCCGGTCGGCCCGAGGAAGATGAACGAGCCGATAGGGCGCATCGGGCTCTTCAACCCGGCGCGCGCGCGCCGGATGGCACGCGTGATCACCTTGATGGCTTCGTCCTGGCCGACGATCCGCTTGTGCAGCGCCTCTTCCATGTTGAGGAGCTTCATCGTCTCCTCTTCCTTGAGCTTGCTGACCGGGATGCGCGTCCAGGTGGAGACGATGTGCGCGATCTCTTCGGGTCCGACCGTGTTGGTGGTCGTCCCCTTGACGTTGCGCGACTCGCGCCACTCTTCTTCCATCTGCTGCTTCTTGGCGCGCAGTTTCTCTTCGTTATCGCGGATCTGAGCGGCCTTCTCGAACTCTTGCGCCTTGATGACCGCCTCTTTCTCCGTGCGCACCTTGCGGATCTCGGTCTCGACCTCGCGGATCTCTGGTGGTAACGACGTTGACTGCAAGCGCACCCGTGAGGCGGCCTCGTCCATGAGGTCCACCGCTTTGTCGGGCAGGAAGCGGTCGGTGATGTAGCGATCGCTCAGCCGCGCTGCGGCTTCGAGCGCCTCGTCGCTGATCTTGACGCGATGGTGCGCCTCGTAGCGATCTCGTAGGCCTTTGAGGATCTCGATGGTCTCTTCGACCGACGGTTCGCCGACCATGATTGATTGGAAACGCCGCTCGAGCGCCGAATCCTTTTCGATATGCTTGCGGAACTCGTTGAGCGTCGTCGCGCCGATGCACTGCAGCTCGCCGCGCGCCAGCGCCGGTTTGATGATGTTGCTGGCGTCGATGGCGCCTTCAGCTGCGCCGGCTCCGACGAGCGTGTGCAGTTCGTCGATGAACAGGATGATCTCGCCCGCGGCCGCCCGGATCTCATCCATGACGCGCTTCATGCGCTCTTCGAACTCGCCGCGGTACTTGGTGCCCGCCACGAGGCCAGCAAGGTCGAGGGTGATGACGCGCTTGTCGCGCAGGGGCTCGGGCACGTCGCCGGAGATGACGCGCTGCGCCAATCCCTCGGCGATGGCGGTCTTGCCGACGCCGGGTTCGCCGATGAGCGCCGGGTTGTTCTTGGTCCGCCGCGACAGGATCTGGATGACGCGTTCGATCTCGGTGGCGCGACCGACGACCGGATCGAGCTTGCCCTCGCGGGCGAGCTGCGTTAGGTCGCGGCCGTACGCGTCGAGCGTCGGCGTCTTGCTCTTGCCTTTGGCGGGTCCTTGGGTCTGCGTTTCGGCGCCCAGCAGCGAGGTGGTCTGCTGGCGCACCTTGGCCGGGTCCACGCCGAGATTGGTGAGGACCCGCGCGGCGACGCCTTCGCCCTCGCGGATGAGCCCGAGCAAGAGATGCTCGGTGCCGATGTAGTTGTGGTTGAGCTGGCGAGCCTCTTCGAACGCTAGCTCGATGACGCGTTTGGCGCGCGGGGTGAACACCATCTCCTGCTGGACGGTCTGACCGCCACGACCGACGATCGCTTCAACTTCGGCCCGAACCTTCGCCAGGTTGACTCCAAGAGTTTCCAACACTTTGGCGGCAAGGCTCTCGCCTTCGCTGATGATGCCGAGCAGGATGTGCTCTGTCCCGATGTAGTTGTTACCGAGACGCTGTGCTTCTTCTTGCGCCAGTACGATGGACCGGCGCGCACGCTCGGTGAACGGTTCCCACATGGACATTTAGTTTTCGACTCCTTGAGCGCGCTACGGGACGTCGCGCTCGATGCGCCGCCTGGGCGGCAGCTTCTCCCGGTATATCTGTTCGACAGTCTCTCTTCTAGTGCATCCCTCTTTTTCGTATCGTGGGCGGCTCGTAGGCGCTGCCTCTCCTGTGAAGTATAACGTCACCCGCCGTCGTTCGGTTCATACCCCTAATCATCGGCAAGACGCGCGGACAAAATCAAAAAGCCTCAAGGATCACGGTCCGTGCTGTACTGGTGCCCGATATTCTCAGGTAGTCGCATCGGCTTTCGGTCGATTGGTGATCCCAATCGCTACGCCCGGATTGCACAATCCGGATGCGGGTTCGTCGCTCGACCCGCTCGCCGATCAGTACGCCTTAGAGCGTGGCCTCTTGAGGCCTACCGCGATGATACCGCCGTCGCTTCTCGCGTGTCAAGCGCTGTGACGGAATCGAAACGCAGCGTCGCGAAGCAGTCAAGCGTCGCCATGTCGCTCACGCATTCTGGAAATTCTCAGGGCACGCATCGCGTCGCTATCGCGATCGGTTCCAATATCGGGGACCGCCAGGGCAACGTGGCTGCGGCTATCCACAAGCTACGCAGCTACGTCTCGATTGAACGGATATCGTCGGTATACGAGACGCGACCGGTCGGCTTCGTGGATCAGCCCGACTTCCTCAACCTCGCTTGTACCGGCACGACGGACCTGGCCCCGCACGCGTTGCGCGATGCGCTTGCCAAGATCGAGCGGCAGATCGGGCGGCGCGCGACCATTCCGCTCGGGCCACGCGCTATCGATTTGGACCTGTTGCTGTATGACGCGACCGTCATGCGCGATGAGGAGTGCACGCTTCCGCATCCCGGGCTTTCGACTAGGGCTTTCGTGCTCGTTCCACTGGCGGAAATCGCGCCCACACTCATCGATCCGCTCTCCGGAAAGACGATCGGCGAGCTGGCGGCGGCTGTGGATAAATCCGGCGTCGAACTACGCGAGGGCGGCTTGCTCACCCGCATCCGGCGCGACGTGCAGGAGTCACGGCCGCAGGTCCCTCTGTCGCTCAACCGCGTCGGCATCACCGGCGTCAGGACGCTCATCGCCGTCGAGCCTTCGCTGGGCGGGCAGACCACGACCCTGGCCACCTTCGACATCTACGCCGATCTCGACGCGGACCACAGCGGGGTGCATATGTCGCGCTTCTCGCAAGACCTCGAGGATGCGCTCGCCGAGCTCGCCGCCCAACGCAGCGCGAGCGTGGACGGCCTGGCGTTGGCGTTGGCCCGCAGAGTGATCGAGAGCCAGAACGCCGAGCGCGCCGAGGTCCACGTGCGGGCGCCTCTGGCGCTCGAGCGCGTCACCCCGGCAAGCGCGATCGCCACGCACGAGTTCTGCACCGTCGTGGCGCGGGCGACAGCGACTGCCGACTTCTCGCGCCGCTTGCTCGGGGTCGAAGCCGAGGGCATGACTGCGTGCCCTTGCGCGCAGACCATGGTCGCCGACTACTCCCGAGAGCGGCTCTTGGCCGAAGGTTTCGATGAGGAGCAGATCGCGCGCGTGCTCGCCAGCATTCCCGTGGCGACGCATAACCAGCGCGGCATCGGCACCCTCATGGTCGGCGCCGACGCGCCGGTCGACGTGCGCACGCTGGTCGAGATCGTCGAGCAGTCGATGTCGTCTGAGACCTACGACCTGCTCAAACGCCCTGATGAGCTCTTCATCGTCAACAAGGCTCACCAGGCTCCACGTTTCGTCGAAGACGTGGTCCGCGAGATGCTGCGCTTCGCCCACGATGCTTTAGTAGACCACGCGGATGACGCTTTCGTCTTGGCGCGCCAGCTGAACTTCGAAAGCATCCACAAGCACGACGCCGTGGCGCAGTCGTGCTCGACGCTCGGCGAGCTGCGCCGCGAGTTGCGCGGAGAGACCGGCGTGCGCCATACGAGCCTGGAGCAATGGCTGCACCCGGCGCGTGTCGCGGCGCAAACGTAACCTCATCGATATGCGAGATAGACCGCGATGATGGATTTCGAGAGCGCGGCCGTTCCCTATCTGCCCATCCGGCGGCGTAAGCTCATGCGCCAGCGGCTGATCGTCGCCGCGCTGCTTGTGGCAGCGGTGGGCGCATTCTTCCTGATACGGCACCGTCTCACGAGCGAACCCATCGGCGAGCGCGTTTTCAACGAGGTCGCGTCGACGGTCTCCGTCCGCTATTACGACCGGTCGTTTCACGGGCTGGACTGGACCGCGATCCTCAATGACTACCGGCCCAAGGTCGCGGCTGCTGCCAGTGAAGCCGAACGTTACCGTCTGCTGCAGGCCATGCTCGGAAAACTCGGGGATAGCCACACCGCTATCTTCTCCCCCACCGAAGTGAGCGGGTTCCAGCGCGCTGGACAGGAGTCGCTTGGTGCCTCGTTCGTGACGCTAGGGAGCGACCGCGTCATCATGCGTGTGGCGCCGAAGTCGCCTGCCGCCGGCGCTGGGCTGCGCCCCGGCCTCATCGTCGAGGAGCGATCGGATCCGGGTAGCGGTGATGAGGCGATGCACCGCTACACGGTTCGCGACCCGTTGACGGGCAGGACGTGGACCACCCGCCTGCGTCTCGCACCCGGCGTCTCGTTCGACTCCGTCGAGCCACCCGACATCGACTGGGGCACGGCGGCGCCAAGCGTGGGCTATCTGCGCATGGCGTCTTTTCCCAACGATATCCAAGAAGAACTTGAATGGGCGGTCTCCGACGTCGGCGGGCATGCAGCGCTGGTGCTCGACCTGCGCGGCAACCCTGGCGGCTTGATCGACGCCGTCGACGCCACTGCCGGAATATTCTTGCCCCCCGGCACACTCGTGGTGAGCGGCATTGGCCGGGTCCGTGTCTTCGGACGGCGGCGCTTTGTGGCGAGCGACGACGCCCACATCCGCTACGACGGCCGCTTAGCCGTCCTGGTGGACCGCAACAGCGAGAGCGGCGCCGAGGCGCTGGCATCCGCCCTGCAGATCTATCACCGAGCGATCGTCATCGGCGAGCCGACCGCCCGGCACGTGCTCGGCGTGGAGGTCGAAGAGCGACTGGCCGACGGCGGCCTGCTGCGCGTGGCGACTCTGGATATGCGGGATGCCAATGGCGAGCTTCTTGAGGGCAAAGGGGTGACGCCGAATATCCTGGTCTCCCGGACTGCAGCGGACGTGGCACGCGGGCGCGATCCGCAGCTGCGCGCTGCCATCGCAGCGCTTTCGCGACCCGGTTCTTAGCGCGCGGTCTGCGGCAGCGCCTCTTCGATGGCGCGGGCCAGGTTGGCTCGTTCGACGATCCGCGCGAGCGGAGCCGATCGTTTCGCTTTGCCGAGATCTTTGTGCGCGACGTCGACCAGCACGACCGGTATATTGCGCGTGTTGAAACCTTCTCCCAGATAGCGCGCGGCTTCAAAGGCGTGCGATGGGATCGTGCTCGCGGCAATGGCGATCACGTCCGGGCGCAGACGGGTGACCTCATCGAAGAACTTCGGCCAGCGCGGCTCGGCTTCGACGACCGTCACACCCGTCTTGGCAACGATGCCGCGCCGTTCCGAGCACGCCGGATCGGTGTCGAACTGAAGGAGCAAGAGCTTTGGCATATGGACGGCTTCGCGCCGGCGGCGGCGCAGTCTTTTTGCCTACAGGCGTTCGCAGCGTGCGAGAGAAACGACGCAGCCCATGAGCCATAAGTCGAAGATGGATCTGCTCCACGAGAAGCAGGCGCAAGCGGCTGCGCCGGCCGGACAGGACGCGATCGAGCGTCAGCACGCGCGCGGCAAACTGAGCGCTCGCGAGCGGGTAGCGCGGTTGCTGGATGCGGACTCGTTCGTCGAGCTCGACGCGTTCGCCGTGCATCGCAGCGACGCGTTCGGCCTGGCGGAGAAGAGGTTCGTCGGCGACGGCGTGGTGACCGGGTACGGCACGATCGACGGCCGCCGGGTCTTCATCTTCTCACAGGACTTCGCGGTGCTGGGCGGTTCGCTCGGCGAAGTCTTCGCCGAGAAGATCTGCAAGATCATGGATGCCGCGGTGAAGACCGGCTGTCCGGTCATCGGCATCAACGATTCCGGCGGCGCGCGCATCCAAGAAGGGGTCGTCAGTTTCGGTGGCTATGCCGAGATATTCTGGCGCAACGTCCAGGCGTCGGGCGTCATGCCGCAGATATCCATCATCGCCGGCCCCTGCGCAGGCGGCGCGGTGTACAGTCCGGCCATCACCGATTTTGTGATCATGGTCGACAAGATCTCGCAGATGTTCATCACCGGGCCCGAGATCATCAAGACGGTCACCGGTGAGGACGCGACGTTCGAAGAGCTGGGTGGGGCCACGACGCACAACACGAAGAGCGGGGTCGCCCATTTCCTGGCCGCCGACGAAGACGACGCATTCGACCAGGTGCGCCACCTGCTCTCGTTCCTGCCCGCCAACAACGTGGACGACCCGCCGGTCGTCGCCTCGAGCGACGACCCGGGCCGCACCGATGCATCCTTGATCGACGTCATCCCACCGTCGCCGAACCTGCCGTACGACATGCACGAGATCATCCGGCGGGTCGTCGACGATGGCGAGTTCTTCGAGGTGCAGGCGATGTATCGGGGCTCGCTGCTTGTCGGCTTCTCGCGCCTGGATGGGCATCCGATCGGCGTCGTCGCCAATCAACCCAAAGTCCTGGCCGGCGTGCTCGATATCGATTCGTCCATCAAAGGCGCCCGCTTCGTGCGCTTCTGCGATGCCTTCAACATCCCGCTGGTCGTCTTCGTCGACGTGCCCGGCTTCTTGCCTGGGCTCGATCAGGAATACGGCGGCATCATCAAGCATGGGGCCAAGCTGCTCTACGCGTTCGCCGAAGCGACCGTGCCGAAGCTGACCGTGATCACGCGTAAAGCGTACGGCGGCGCGTATGACGTCATGTGCAGCAAACACATACGCGCGGACTTCAACGTCGCGTGGCCGACGGCAGAACTCGCGGTGATGGGTCCTCAGGGCGCCGTCAAGATCATCTTCCGCGACGACATCGCCAAAGCGGCGGATCCCTCGGCGCGAACCGACGAGCTCGTCAACGACTACGTCGAGCGCTTCGCGAACCCGTACGTCGCAGCCGAGCGCGGTTATCTGGATGCGATCATCGATCCGGCGCAGACCAGGCCGGTCTTGATCAATGCCCTCGCCATGCTCGCGACCAAGCGGGTGGCGCGGCCGGCGCGCAAGCACGGCAACATCCCGTTGTGATCCGTCTTCGCATCGTCCCCGAGCCCACTGCCGACGAGGCCGCAGCTATCGAGGCGGCGATCAAGGCGCTCGCCGCGTCGCGCGCCGTGCGCGACATGGGCTTGCGCTACGGCGACGTCGCTGCCGCCGGTGCGCCGGCGGCGACGCAGCCGCACCCGGTGGCGTCACGGCCGCTGCGCTGGCGCGATGTGGCGCGGCTCGAGTCGCTCGAGCCCGGTGTTTAAGAAGGTTCTTGTCGCCAACCGTGGCGAGATCGCGGTGCGCATCATCCGCGCCTGTCGCGAGCTCAACGTGGCGACGCTTGCGATCTACTCTGACGCGGATCGCGACGCGCTCCACGTCGCGCTCGCCGATCGTGCCGTGCGCATCGGGCCGACGCCGCCGGCGCAGTCGTACCTGAACGGCGAGCGCATCATCGCCGTCGCGCAGGAAGCGGGCTGCGACGCCATCCATCCCGGATACGGCTTTCTCGCGGAGAACGCCGGTTTCGCACGCGCATGCCAGAAAGCGCAGATCGCCTTTATCGGTCCGTCGCCGCAAGCGATGGAACAGATGGGCGACAAACTCGCGGCGCGGGCCACCGCACAACGCGCAGGCGTTCCGATCGTGCCCGGAACGCTTGAAGCGGTGCGCGACGCGCAGCAGGTCCGCGAGTTCGCGCAAACCTTCGGCTATCCGGTCGCGGTCAAAGCCTCGGCGGGCGGCGGCGGCAAGGGTCTTAAAGTGGCGCATTCGGCGGCCGAGATCGAGACGGCGGTCTCGCTCGCATCCAAAGAAGCGGGCGCGTACTTCGCCGATGACAGGCTGTACCTCGAGCGCTATCTTGCGAACCCCAAGCACGTCGAGGTGCAGATCCTGGGAGACCGCCACGGTCACGTCGTCCATCTCGGCGAGCGCGATTGCTCGCTGCAACGCCGCCATCAGAAACTGGTCGAAGAAACGCCCGCGCTTGTGCCGGACGCGCTGCGCACGCGCATGCACGAGTCGGCCGTGGCGCTCGCGCGCCTCATCGGTTACGACAGCGCAGGCACGATCGAGTGTCTGGTCGAGGGCGACGAGTTCTTCTTCCTGGAGATGAACACGCGCATCCAAGTCGAGCACACCATTACCGAAGCCGTGTACGGATTCGATTTGGTCAAAGCGCAGATTCGCGTCGCCGCCGGCGAGCCGCTCTGGTTCGGCCAGGCGGATCTGCTCCCGCGCGGTCACGCTATCGAGTGCCGCATCAATGCGGAATCGGCCGCGCGCGGCTTCTCACCCTCGCCCGGACGGATCGCTCGCTACGTCGAGCCGGGCGGTCCGGGCATCCGCGTCGATGGCGCTGCGTTTGCAGGTTGTCAGATCGGCAGCGACTATGACTCGCTCGTCGCCAAACTCGTGATTTGGGGCGCGAGTCGCGAAGAGGCCAGGTCGAGGATGAGCCGCGCGCTCGCGGAGTACGTGGTCGAAGGAGTCGAGACGACGATCCCCTTCTACCGGCTCATGCTCGAGGAGCCGGCATTCGCGACCGGCCGCTATACGACGTCGACGGTCGATACGTTCGTCCGCGAGCATGCAGCCGCAATCGCCCAGGCATACGAGCGTGGCACCGATCCGCTCCAGCACGCCGGCTCCGAGTCGCCAGCAAACGAAGCGGGTGCCGACGTCACGGTCGAAGTCAACGACAAGCGATTTCTCGTGCGTGTCTTCGGGCTGCCCTCCGGCACGTCGGCCGCGCCCCGCAGCGCACCGAAGTACAAAACAAGAAATGACGCTGCCCACGCGGGGGCGACGGTGGTCGCGCCGATGCACGGCATCGTGGCCGAGATCCGCGTGCGACCGGGAGACGTCGTCAGCGACGGCCAGGTCGTCGCGGTCATCGAGGCGATGAAGATGATGAACGAGGTCATCGTCCACCGCTCGGGTACGGTTGCGTCGTTAGGCGCGAAGCCCGGTGACACGATCGAGGCCAACGCCCCGCTCATCTCCCTGGAGGAAACCACGCCGTAAAGAGATTGCGGCTAGATTTGATCGGCGCGCTCGCGCGGTGCGGCCTCGTCGGCGAAGGTCGCGGGCTCGAGCCTGCGGCGGTTGACCGAGAGCGAAAATACATCGGGGCGGCCGTAGTGGCCGGCGATGTCGAGCGTGCGCTTCGCGGCACGTGCTATAGCAGGGTCGCAATCAGCGTACAAAATGCCGTACGACTCGTGCAGCGGGCCCGCGACGATGGTTCCCGTGGGACTGACGATGACGGAATCGCCGGTGTTGATCCATTCGTCGTCGTTGGGATACAGCTGGGCGCGCGAAGGGAAATCCGCCGGGATGTCTTTGGCTTGCATGCAGTTCGCACTCCCCAACACCCAACAGCGTCCTTCTGCCGCGATGTGGCGCATTGACGCGACCCAGGTATCGCCCTCATCCCAGGTGGGCGCCACGTAGATCTCCACGCCCTGCGCGTAGAGGGCGAAGCGCGCGAGCGCCATGTAGTTCTCCCAGCAGATCAGACCGCCGACCCTTCCCGACGGCGTGTCGACGACGCAAAGGCCGCTACCGTCCCCGATCCCCCAGACCATGCGCTCAGGATTTGTCGGCATGAGCTTGCGATGCTGGTTGAGGAGCGAGCCGTCGGGTCCGATCGTCACCAGCGTATTGTACAGCGTGCTGCGTCCGAACGCGCCGTCGCGCTCGTGGATGCCGCAGACCACGGTGATGCCGTGTCTGCGCGCCGCCTCGGTCACGGGTGCAAGGTCATCGCCGTTGAGGTCGATCGAGTTGGCTTGCAGCTTGGCGAACGCGGCAGCATTCGTGGCATAGTCGTTAGGCGCCACGCGCCACACCCACTCGGGGTAGCCTGGGATGAACGTCTCGGGCAGCACGACGAGACGCGCGCCGCCGGCGACCGCCTCGTCGATGAGTGCGACCGCGCGCGCGAGCGTCGCCGCCCGGTCGAGCAGCACAGGTGGATGCTGGATGATCGCCACGCGATGATCGCCTGCGTTCATGACAAGGTCAGTTGCTACATGTCCGATGAAAGCCCTTTCCATGCGCCGCCGCAAGACCGACAGCGGGATTGAGATCGCGCCGCTCTATCAGGCCAAGGACGTCGCCGATCTCGACTTGGCGCACGAAGCCAAGCCGGGCGAGTTTCCCTTCGTGCGCGGCATCCAAGAGTCGATGTACCGCGGCCGCTTGTGGACGATGCGCCAATACGCCGGTTACGCCACCGCGCGCGAATCCAACGAACGCTATCGCTACCTGCTGGCCCAGGGCCAGATGGGGCTGTCGGTCGCCTTCGATCTGCCGACGCAGATGGGGTACGATTCCGACGCCGCGATGGCCGCAGGCGAGGTCGGCCGCACGGGCGTGGCCATCGACACGATCGACGACATGGAGCTGCTCTTCTCGGACATACCGCTTGAGAGTGTCAGCGTCTCCATGACCATCAACGCGCCGGCTGCGATTCTCCTGGCCATGTATCTCGCCATCGCGCGGCGCCGCGGCATTCCCTTGGCCAAACTCTCAGGCACCTCGCAAAACGACATCCTCAAAGAGTATGCCGCTCGTGGCACCTACATATTTCCCGCCTGAGCCTTCGATGCGCCTGGTCACCGATCTGATGCGTTATTGCGCGCAGCATGTGCCGGGCTGGAACACGATCAGCGTCAGCGGCTACCATATCCGCGAGGCTGGAGCCACCGCAGCCCAAGAGCTGGCCTTCACGCTGTCCAACGGCCGCGAATATCTGCGCGCCGCTGCGCAGGCCGGGTTGGATGTCGACGCCGTCGCGCCGCGCATGTCGTTTTTCTGGAATGCGCACAACAACTTCTTCGAAGAGATCGCGAAGTTCCGCGCCGCGCGCATGCTGTGGGCACGCATCGTACGCGACGAGTTCCATGCCGAGTCGCCCAAGTCGTGGCTCATGCGCTTTCATACCCAGACCGGCGGCTCGACGCTCACCGCGCAAGAACCGGCTAACAACGTCGTGCGCGTCGCGCTGCAGGCGCTCGCCGCCGTGCTCGGCGGCACGCAATCGTTGCACACCAACGCCCAGGATGAAGCGCTCGCGCTGCCCACCCAAGAGGCGGCCAAGGTCGCGCTGCGCACGCAGCAGATCATCGCCTACGAGAGCGGCGTTGCGGACACGGCCGATCCGCTAGGCGGTTCCTTCTTTCGTGGAACGCTTGACCGCGGATCTCGCCGCAGCGGCGTCGACGTTGATGGCGGAGGTCGAGCAGCGTGGCGGCGCGGTGGCCGTCATCCAGAGCGGCTGGATGCAACAGCAGATCGCCGAGAGCGCGTATCTCGCGCAGCGCGCGATCGAGGCCGGTGAGTCCGTCGTCGTCGGCGTCAACCGATTCGTCGATGCCACGCAGAACGCGCAGCAACCGCAGCTGCAGCGCATCGATCCCGCGCTCGAGCGCGAACAGTGCGCGCGGTTAGCGGCCGTGCGAGCACGCCGAGATGCCGCCGTGGTCAGCGAACGCTTAGACGGTCGTGAGGACCGCCGCGCGATCCGACGCGCCCCTCATGCCAGAGTTCGTCGAGGCGGTGGACGCAGGCGCGACGCTCGGCGAGGTCTGCGATGCGCTGCGCGACGTCTTCTCCGTCTATCATCCGGCTAAGGCCATCTGATGCCGCACGGCGAGCTCGACCACGTCGCCATCGTCGTCGCCGATCTGGACGAGAGCCAGCAGGTCTACGAGGGGCTCGGCTTTGGCGTGCTGTATCGCGAGCGCATCGAGGAGCAAGGCGTCGATGTCGTGGGCATGCGAGCAGGCGATAACGCGATCGAGCTGTTGAAGCCGCTGACATCCGACTCGCCACTGCAGCGCTTTCTGGGCCAGCAGCGTTCGCGATTGCACCATCTCGCTTATCGCGTCGACGACCTCGAGGCCGAGCTAAGACGGCTGCGCTCCAAGGGCATCCCGCTGATCGATGAAAAGCCGCGCCGCGGTGCCCACGGCAACCGCATCGCTTTCATACATCCGTCGTACTCCGGCGGCACGCTCATCGAGCTATGCCAACCGCCGCCCGCCGGGGTGTGAGCCAGGTCTCGTTTTCCAGGGTCCTCCCGAATGCCGCGCTGGTGCCATAGCACGAGGTAGCGAGCCGAACCGAGATCGCCTCACTACATTAGACACGCTTTCAAAACCGATATTCTAAGGTACATGGCCATCATCGCAGACGCGATATTCGCTTTCGATCGGCATGGCACACTGCGCTCTTTCAACGCTGCGGCGGAGCGCATGTTCGGCCATGCCGCACAAGACGTCATCGGTCAGCCGCTCGGCACGATCATAGCCGAGCCACCGCGTCCCGGCGCGTTCAACGCCAGCGCGCGGCATCGCGACGGATCGCTCTTCCCCGTGCGCTTCACCGTGCACGAAGTGCCCACGCCTGATGGCGACCTCATGGTCGGCGTCGCGCGCGAGACCGCGCTGCGCGCGCGCGGCTACGACGACCTTCTCAACGAACATTCGCTCCTGCTGGCGACGCTCGAGGCGACCGCGGACGGCATCCTGGTCGTCGATCGTTCGGGCAAGATCGTGCGCTTCAACGAACGCTTCAAACGGTTGTGGCGCATCCCGGACGATATCTTGGCCGCGCGCGACGACGATCGCGCGCTGGCACAGGTGCTCGGCCAGGTCAAAGAGCCGGAGGCATTTCTCGCCAAAGTGCAAGAGCTCTACGCCCATCCTGACATCGAAAGCTTCGACGTCATCGAATTCCTGGACGGCCGCGTCTTCGAGCGCCTGTCGGTGCCGCAGCGGCTCGAGGGCCGGGCAGTCGGGCGCGTGTGGTCGTTCCGCGACGTCACCGAACTTGCCATCGAGGAACGCCGCGCGCGGCGGCGGCTCGATCGGCTCGACGCGCTCTGGCGGCTGGTCACCAAGCCGGAGATCAGCCGCGAGGACCTTGCTCGCCAGGTCCTGGATGAGGGCTCGCGCGCGCTCGGCTTCGGCGTCGCACTGATCGCCCACCGCGATGGATCCGCCTTTGTCTTGGACTATTCGAGCTGTGCGCCATCCATGCACGGTAACAAGCACGAACGGCTCGCGGGCTTCATCCTTGCGGCGGATGCGACCGTCGTGTCAACCGATCTCGAGACGGATCCGCGCTTCGCGTCGCAGCTCGAGTTCAACCCGGCTCGCCTGCGCGCCATGATCGGCACGCCGGTGCATGTGGCGGACAAACGGTATGCGCTGGTCTTCGCGTCCGCGTCGCCGCTGGCCGGACCCGCGGACAACGAGGACCGCGCCTACGTGGAGCTGCTCGGGGACTACATCGGCCGTATCCTCTTCATGGCCGAACAGGACCGGCAGATCTCCTATCTCGCGTACAACGATCCACTGACGAACATCGCCAACCGCATGCAGTTCCAGCTGCGTCTGGGCGAGACCATCGCCGGCGCTCGGCGGCGCAGCCGTCGCTTTGGCCTGGTCTACATCGACCTCGACCGCTTCAAAGAGGTCAACGACACGCTCGGTCACGCAGGCGGCGATCAGATACTCATCGAGGCCTCACGCCGTGTGTGCAGTGCGGTACGGCGTGAGGACCTTGTGGCGAGACTTGGCGGTGATGAGTTCGCCGTACTCGTGTCGGAGATCAGCGGCCCGGCTGAGATCGAAGAGCTGGCGCAGCGCGTCTGCGGCGTGCTCGCCAATCCGTTCCGCACCGGTCATCACGACTTCTATCTGTCCGCGAGCGTCGGCATCGCGCTCTTCCCCGATGACGGCGACTCAGCCGAGAGCCTGTTCGCCAACGCGGACGCGGCTATGTACCGCGCCAAGGAAGAGGGTCGCGACAAGTACCGCTTCTATAGCAACGAGATCGCCGCCGGACTGCAGCACCGCCAGCACATCCGTGAGGGGCTACGGCGCGCGCTCGCGCAATCCGAGCTGGCTCTTTTCTACCAACCGGTGATCAATATACGCTCGAGCGAAGTCATCGGTTCCGAGGCGCTCATGCGCTGGTATCACCCCGACCGCGGTCTGCTCTTACCCGGTGAATTCATCCCGCTGGTCGAGGAGACGAACCTCATGGTGCGCATGGGCACCTGGGGCCTGCATCGAGCGTTCAAGCAATCCAAGCACTGGAGCGACAACGGCAAGCAGCTGCGCATGGCGGTGAATCTATCGGCTCGGCAGTTCCAAGATCCTCAATTCGTGCCGACCCTGCGTCATGCGATTGCCGAGAGCGGTGCGGATCCGCGCAGCATCGAGCTGGAGATCACCGAGAGCGTCGCGCTGCGCGACCCGAGCGCGGCGCAGACCACCATCCGCGAATGCCGCTCGCTCGGCTTCCGAGTCGTGCTCGACGACTTCGGCACGTACTACTCATCGCTGTCGTATCTCAAGAAGCTCGGCGCCGACACCATCAAGATCGATCGCTCTTTCGTGAACGGCTTGCCCGGCGATGAGGGTGACGCCGCCATCGTGCGCGCCATCATCGCGCTCGGCCGTAGCCTTGGCCGGGAGATCATCGCCGAGGGCGTGGAGACCGACGAACAGGCTCGCTGGCTCGTCCGCGAGGGTTGCAGCACGGCGCAAGGGTTCCTGTACGCTCGGCCGATGCCGGAAGTGGATTTCGAACATTGGCTCGGATCGCACCCGATCCAGGCGGCGGTCTAGAGGACCAAAGTGCCCGATGTCTGCCAACTCGTAACTTTTAACATACCTTTGCAGTAGGGATGGGGGATGATCACCCGGCGCATTGCGTGTCCGGGGAAAGGAGCTCCCATTCATGAGTGCCATTCTGAAAAGATTATTGCCGATCGCGCTTGTCGCTATCGCAGTGATCGCACTGCCCCACACCCCGGCGCGCGCAGCTTCCACGACTGCAGAGCAGGCGTGTGGAACCGTTGACCTCAGCAAGACCAGCGCCGACGATGCTTCTAAGGACTTCAACTGCTTCAACTCGGCTTATTCGCACTGCGATCCGGCTTCGCTCGTCGCCACCGGCAACGAGGGCGACGTCGCCATGACCTGGACGTTCATGACCGTCAGCGGCGACCACGGCTGCGCCATCTCGGAGACCGTGGATCGCACCACCGGAGGCACCAAGACGACCGACGCCTATTTATGCAGCGCCTTGAGCAGCGAAAAAGATGGCTTGCACTTCAGCGGCTGCGGCGCCAAGGGCGACGTCGCGCTGAAGCCGGGCGAGACGTTCAGCCAGGTCCTCCAGCCGCTGGCGCAACAGACCGACCAGAACAAGACC
This sequence comes from Vulcanimicrobiota bacterium, assembly GCA_963764965.1. Lineage (GTDB taxonomy): Bacteria > Vulcanimicrobiota > Vulcanimicrobiia > Eremiobacterales > Eremiobacteraceae > JAFANK01. The sequence continues at coordinate 195,710 of CAVXUM010000002.1, read as the reverse complement.
TAGGACCAACCGGCGACCACGACCCTCTACTCGCGACCCTGAAGGGTTCGCGCGCCCGCTGGGCCGATGTGAAGCTGCATGGCACTTCGCATCGGCACCTGCGGTTTTTCATATCGTGACTGGATAGGACCGTTCTATCCCAAAGGTATCAAGCAGCTGGAGATGCTGCCGTTCTACGCGCAGCGTTTCGGCTGCGTGGAGATCGACAGCACGTACTACGCTATTCCGCAACCGAGCCTTTTCGAAGGTATGGACCGCCGCACGCCGCCCGGGTTCCGGTTCACCGTCAAAGCTCCCGGCAGCATCACACATCTGCCTGCGGACGAATCACCCGACCCGGTGCAAGCGGCGGCCTTCCTCGCAAGCCTTGCGCCCCTGCGCGCAAGCCGCAAGCTCGCTGCGGTTCTAGCGCAGTTCCCCACGAGCTTCCGGCCAGGCCCGGACTCGTTGCGTCGGCTGGAAACCTTGCGCGCCTGGTGGCCCGGCGTGGATCTCGTCGCCGAGTTCCGGCATCGCGCTTGGCAAGGCGACGAGACGCTCGCCGCCCTGCGCGAGCTCGACATCGGCTGGTGCAATGTGGACGAGCCACGTTTTTCTTCGTTGCTGCTGCCTGGTTCTGAGGTCACGTCCACGGTCGGATACGTCCGGTTGCACGGGCGCAATTATGGCACGTGGTGGAAGCAAGAACGAGGCGCGCACGAACGTTACGACTATCTGTATTCGCCGCGAGAGCTGAGCGAATGGATCCCGCGCATCGCCGCCGTCGAAGAACAGTCCCGTGAGTGCTTCGTGTTCTTCAACAACCATCACATGGGGAAGGCGCCCGCGAACGCCCGACAGCTCGCCGAGATGCTCACGCCCTAGCAGGGCGCTCAAGCGTCGAAGGCTTCAGGCGCGACCTTCTCAAACGTGACGCTCGGCGAGATCGTTGATACTCTTATCTTGAGGGCTCGAGCAACATTTCTTGTAATCAAGCGATGCGTCGGTTCGGGCGCAGTGGCGCACCTACTCTTGATTCGCTGATAGCCCTAGCGCTGCTTTGCGTCTCGTGCGGCGGTCCCCGATTCACCTACAGCGGCACGCTCCAGTCCGAGTCGGCCCAGGTAGGGAGCACGATCGGCGGACGCGTCGTCGCCGTGAACGCAAGCGACGGCGAGCGGGTCAAGCGGGGCCAGCTCATCGTGCAGCTCGATGACAGCGATCAGCGTGCGCAGCTCGCGGCCGCCGTGAGCCAGGAAGCCCAAGCGGCTGCAGCGCTGGCCGACTTAGAAGCCGGCGCGCGACCTGAAGAGCTGACGCGCGCGCTCGCCGCCGAAGCCCAAGCCAAGTCGCTGTATGACAGGGCGCTGACGTCGCGCCCACAGCTCCTGCGGGTCGCTCGGGAAAGCGTTCACCAAGCCCAGGCAGTGCTTGCCCAGTCGCAGGCGACCTTTAATCAAGCGGACACGAGCTACGCCCGCGCTCGGCGGCTTTTCTCCGAAGGCGCGATCGCCGCGCAATCGCTCGACGATGCTCGCGCGGCCTATGCGAGCGCGCAGGCGGGCGTGGCGGCCTCGCAGGCTCGGCTCGGCGCCGCCCAAGCGCAACTTGCCGACACGGAACGATCGACGCTTCCTTCGGACACCGTGGTGGCGCAACGCGCCTATCAGTCTGCCGTCGCCAACCGCCGGCTCGTCCAGGCAGGCACGCGGCCGCAGCAGATCACCCAGGCGCGTGCCGCGCTCGACGCCGCGAAGGCGAACGTGGCCGCCGCGGAGAGCCGCCTGCGCGAGATGACCGTACGCGCACCCGCTGACGGCATCGTCGACTCGCTGGATCTTCGTCCGGGCGACATCGTCGGTCCACGCGTCCAGGTCGCATCTGTGCGCGAGTTCCGCGACCCCTACGTGCGCATCTACATCGCACAGCGCGACTTGGGGCAAGCCAAGGTCGGCGACGCGGTGCACGTGCGCTCGGATGCGCTTCCTGGCCAGGTCTTCGACGGCACGATCGAGCAGATCGATCAAGACGCGCAGTTCACGCCGCGCGACGTCCAGACAGCCGACGACCGCGCGAATCTGGCGTACGGCACAAAGGTGCGGGTACACGACCCGGACGGCAAGCTCCATGGCGGCACGACAGTGGAGGTCGCTTTGGAGTGAGCGAGGCGATCGCCGCCACGCATTTGACCAAACGTTACGGCGATCGTGACGTCGTGCACGACGTCAGCTTCAGCATCGCCAGCGGGTCGATCTTCGGCTTTTTGGGACCCAATGGCAGCGGCAAGTCGACCACCATCAAGATGCTGTGCGGGCTTATCGATCCGACATCCGGGAGCGGCGCGGTCAGCGGCTTCGACGTGCAGCACCAAACCGATCGAGTGCACCGCTCGATCGGCTACATGTCGCAGTCGTTCTCGCTCTACACCGACCTGACCGTCTGGGAGAACCTCTCGTTCTACGGGCGCGCCTACGGCTTGGACCGCGCGCGGCGCGACGAGCGTTCGCAGGCCGTCATCGACCTGACCGGGCTCGCGCCCCTACGAGCGCCAGCTCGCCGAGACGCTCTCGGGCGGATGGAAACAGCGTTTGGCGCTCGCCTGCGCGCTGCTGCATGAGCCGCGCGTCCTTTTCTTAGACGAACCGACCGCAGGGATCGATCCGGTCGCGCGGCGCGACCTTTGGGACCTGCTCTTCAGTCTGGCGAGTCAGGGAGTGACGCTCTTCGTCACCACGCACTACATGGACGAAGCCGAGCGCTGCTCCGCGCTCGGCTATATCTTCGAGGGCGCGCTCATCGCGCTTGGGACTATCGATGAGCTGCGCCAACTACCCGGGGTCACGCCGCCAGGGTCAGCGCGCTACCGCGTGACGGTCGAGAACATCATGCCTTCGTTCTCGAGAGCCAGCCGGCTCGACTACGTCCGTGACGTCACCATCTTCGGTCGTGACCTTCATCTTGTGGTCAAGGACGACGTCCCACCGCAGCGACTCCGCGACGATCTCGCCGACGCCGCTGGGCGGATCGAGGCGGTAGACCAGATCGAGCCATCCATCGAAGACGTGTTCGTCGCGCTGACGCGCGCGCGGAGCGACGCATGAGGCACGCGGTCGATTTCTCCGGTTTCACCGCGGTGCTCTACAAGGAGCTGCTGCACGTGTCGCGCGACCGCATCACGCTCATCCTCGCGCTCGTCCTTCCGGTCGTCCAATTGCTCATCTTCGGTTATGCGGTGAACACGAAGGTCGAGCACATCGGCACCGCCTATCTCAATGAAGACCGCGGAGCGATCTCCGTACGGGCCCTCGACGCGCTGCGCGCTTCGAGCCAGTTCGATCTGGTGCGCGAGGCGCGCAACCGCGACGAGCTGCGGCGGCTCATCGTCGGCAACCGGGTCAAAGTCGCCATAGACATCCCGCCTAACTTCAGCGCCGATGTCGCAAGCGGCAAGGGCGCTCAACTCCAAGTGCTCATCGACGGCTCTGATTCCAATATCGCGCAACAAGCGTTCGCCGCGACGGTGACGATCGGCACGGCACTGTCAGCCGAGTTGGGCCCGCCGGTTGTGGTCGGTTCCATCGGTCATCGACGTGCGACCGCGCATGCTCTTCAACCCGAGTCTGCGCAGCCCGAACTTCTTCATCCCCGGCCTCATCGGCGTCATCATGCAGCTTATCACGATCTTCCTGATGGCGCTCTCCATCGTCGGCGAACGTGAGAAAGGCACCCTCGATCAGCTCCTCGTCACGCCGATCGGCATCACCGGATTGATGCTCGGCAAGATCGTGCCCTACGCGATGATCGGGAGCATCGACTTCTTCGCGGTGCTGCTGGCCATGGTCGTGGTGTTCCAAGTGCCCATCGCGGGCAGCGTGCCGCTGCTGCTGGTGCTGTCGCTGCTGTTCTTGCTGGTCGCTTTGGGCTTGGGATTGCTCATCTCGAGCGTGGCGACGACGCAAGTGCAGGCCCTATTGATGACCTTTGCGGTGACGTTACCCTCGATCTTGCTGTCGGGCTTCTTCTTCGAGCGTGACCTGATGCCGCCCGTGCTGCAGTGGATCGGCTACGCTATCCCGCTCACGTATTTTTTGGAGATCCTGCGCGGCATCGTGCTACGCGGCGCCGGACTTGCCGAGCTGTGGCCTTCGGTCACGGCGCTCGTCGTGCTAGGCGTGCTGCTGCTGACCGTCGCGAGCGTTCGCTTCTCACATAGAACCGCGTAGAGATTGCGCCAGCGCTGCGCGTAGATCTCCACGGTGGCCAGCCAGCACTTTCTCGGCTTCTTGCGGACTGCAGCCGTGGCGCAACATGATTGCCGCTACCTTGACGCGATAGCCGCATGATTCCAAAGCTGCTCGCGCAGCACTGGGCGACGCGTTGCTGATCAGCACGGTCAACCGCAGCGCTCGCTCGCGCAGCTTTTTGTTGTTGGCGTCAACGCTCACCATGAGGTTGCCGTAGACCTTGCCGAGCTTGACCATGACGGCGGTGCTGAGCATAGTGAGCGCCATCTTCTGCGCCGCAGCGGCTTTCATGCGCGTCGAACCAGCGATCACCTCTGCCCCCGTGCGCAGCACGATCGGTATCTGCACCCGGCGAGCCAGGAGCGCATCGGGATTGTTCGTGATGCAGATGGTGAGGGCACCGGCGGTGCGTGAGGCATCGATCGCACCGAGCACATAGGCTGCACCGCCGCTCGCCGAAAGTCCAACCACAACATCGCCCGCGGCGACGTGAGCCTCGTCCACTTCACGGCGGCCTTCCGCCTCGTCATCCTCGGCTGCCTCGACGGCGGCCGTGACCGCGTTGCGGCCTCCGGCGATGTGAGCGCAGACCAGATCTGGTTCTGAAAATGTCGGCGGAATCTCGGCGGCATCGATCACGGCGAGACGGCCGCTCGTTCCAGCCCCGAAGTAGTGCAGCTTGCCGCCATTGCGCAGCCGCTCGGCGATCTCGTCCACCGCCGTGGCGATGACGTCTATCTCGCGTTCGACAGCCCAAGCAGCGCGCCGGTCCTCGTCGTTGATCCGGTGGAGCATGTCCTTGGTCGCGAGCAGGTCAAGGTCGCCGGTCGATGGGTTGATCTGCTCGGTCAGCGGCAGCGAACGATCGTCCACGCCGCTGCGTTTGGCGATGCCCGCTGGCCGACCTTTGCAAAAGGAAACGCGGGCGCCACAAGTGGTCGTCCGCGTCTGTCGTAACCGGTCTCGTTAATGCAGCGGAGCTAGTTTCACCGATGTGTTGCCAAGCGCTTGCGCGAGGTCATAGAATGCCTGGTTGCTGATCGTGTGATAGTTCAGATCGGCGGCCTTGCCGAGACTCGGATCGGCGTCGATATCGTTCATCACCTGGACGTGGATCTTATGCGACACCGCCTTGTCGAGCAGCAGCTCGATCTGGAAGGTGCCGTCCGGCGCGACGCCGGCCGAGACGAGCGTCAAAGCCAGCGCCTTGCCGGACAGCGTCGGCGCCGGCAGCTTCACGCCCGCTGCGGTCGCGATCTTGAGCGAGTCGTCAACGGCGAAGTCGAACGTCTTAAGCCACAGCGAAACATTGTCTGCACCATACTGCTTGGTGAGCTTCGCGACTTCGGCCTTGACCATTTCCGCGCCGACCATGCTGGTGAGCGCAGTCGCGGTCGAGTAATTGTCTGCTCCGCCGCCTGCCTTGACGAGCGAAGCGGTCACGTTGAGCGCCGGTGCACCAGTATACACCGGTCCGCCAAAGCGGCCCATCTGCTGGCCGGCGCTATTGGTGGTGTCCTTGCCCGTGTCCGTGGGCGTGTCCGCGAGGGCGGCGCTGACGGCGAACAAGCCAACGACGACCGCGAGCGCTGCGGCGATGCGCTGTAATTTCATGTGAGCCTCCTCAAAGCGTTCGGGCATACAAAATGCACCCGTGTACCCAACGGATGGCACAGCTGACCGGATGAAGTGTTTTTGCGCCCGGCGGCTACATTCTTATGCATTCCGCAAGGCATTACCAGGGTACCAACTGTTCTCTTGTACCCTCTTCAGCGCTGGGCTAAGCAAAGCTGCATCACGCGCCGCCCCAGACCGAACGCATCAATGCGCTGAAATTCGCCCCCGGCACGATCTTACCCAAGACCACCGCCCGGGTGGCACCCGTTGCATGAGGGAGGTTGCCGGGCCGCCCGTGGATCGTCTCATAGGCAAGAACAGCGAACGCCATCGCCTCTTTAGCATCCACCGGCAAGCCGAATTCGTCGGCGGTCACGAGCCCAGGCGCGGGATCGCGGTGCGAGAGGTTGCGTTGTAGCACTCCAATGATCGCTCGGTTGTGCACGCCACCTCCAGCCGCGATAATACGTTGGTAACCGGATGGCAGCGCATCGGCGATGGTGCGTCCAGTCAACTCGGTCAAGGTGGCGACGATATCTTCGGGTGCGCAGCCCAGTGCGCGTGCCTTCTCCATCACCTTGGTCAGAAACGCAGGACCGAATTGCTCACGCCCTGCGGTCTTGGGTGGGCGGCGTCCGAAGAAATCGTTCGCGAGCAGCCACGCGAGCAGCGCGTCGTTCGCCTTGCCGCGCGCAGCTATCTGACCGTTGCGATCGTAGCCCGCGCCGTCGGGGAAGAGCATGGTGACGGCGAGATCGATCAGCATATTGCCGGGACCCGTGTCAAAGGCGATGACCTGCGAGGCATCGCACCCGGCGGGCAGCAGCGTGAGGTTGGCGATCCCGCCGATGTTGAGCGCAGCGCGCGACTCCGTGGAACTGCGCAGCAGCGCGTAGTCGACGAATGACACGAGCGGTGCTCCTTGGCCGCCGCATGCGACGTCGGCGACGCGGAAATCAGCGATCGTGGTCAAACCGGTCCGCTGTGCGATGACCGCGGGTTCTCCTATCTGCAGCGTGGATGCGTACAGACCGGATGCAGCATCCGGTCTCGGTTGGTGGCACAGCGTCTGGCCGTGCGAACCGATGAGATCCGCGCCGGTATCGCTCTCCTCGAGCGCGAGATTTGCAGCCGCGGCGAACGCCTCGCCGACCGCGACGTCCAGCGACGCGAGCGTAGCTGCACTGCACGCCTTGTCGAGAACCGCGTCGAGCGCGGCTCTCGTGCTCGGCGGGTACGGCAGCGCGACGAACGTCTTGAGCTGCGCCTGCAGCTTCTCGCCTTCTCGAGCGAGGTCGACCACCGCGGCGTCGATCGCGTCCATCGACGTGCCCGAGATCAAACCGATGACGCGCATCAGCCGAGGTCCTCGACGATCGCGTCGTGCACGGCGGCGCGCAGCGATCGTATCGGCTCGGGCTGACGGCTGTAGAACACCCGATTGGTGAGCAGCACGACGGTCAGCGCGCGCTGTGGGTCAACCCACACCGACGTGCCAGTGTAGCCGGTGTGACCGTACGAGTCCGAGGAGAGAAGCGATCCGCTCGAGTGTCGATCGGAAGCTTTGAGCGCCCAGGCCAGTCCGCGGCGCTCGTCCGCGCCCGATGCTTGCTCGCGTACCGCCGCAATGGCGGTGGGCCGCTGCAAGAGACGGCGCGATCCAATGGCCCCACCCAACCGGTACGACTCGGCGAGGTCTGCGACGTCTGCCGCGCTGCCGAAAAGCCCGGCGTGACCGGCGATGCCGCCCATGGCCCAACAATTCTCATCGTGCACTTCGCCGCGCAGCAGGCGCCCGCGCCAGGCGTCGTCCTCGGTGCAGACGATCCTGTCAAGCATGCTCGTCGGCGGCCGGTAGCACAGATCGTCTGTGCCAAGCTGCGCGCTGACGAGGGTGGCCAGGGCCTCGTCCAGCGGCGACCCGGAGAGGCGCGCTACGGCTTCACCGACGAGCATGAACCCAAGGTCGCTGTAGATGATGTCGCTACCCGGCGCCGCCGCCAGCGGCGTCGCGCAGACCCGTGCGATGACCGCCTTGGCCCCGAGCTCATCGCGGACATTGACGTGCGCAGGCAATCCGGACGTGTGCGTCAGCAGATGCCGGAACGTTACCAGGGCTCGGCGTTGGTCGAGCCCGATGAACTCGGGTATCACCTGCCCGACAGGATCGTCAAGCGAGAGCTGCCGCTCGTCGTGCAACGCGAGAAGCGCGGCGCCCACGAAGAGCTTCGTGATGGAGGCAAGATCGAAAATGGAGTCATGCGCTACCGCGGCGCCGTCTGGCGCGCGCTTTCCAAAGGCCTCGGTCGCGATGATCTCACCGTCTTGGCGCACGTGCAGAACAGCGGCTGCACAGATGTCCCCGATCGACCGAGCGACCACGCGATTGGCACGGGCCAGGCGCGGCTGCGGCGTCCCCTTCGTCGCGCGCGCTCTCGTCATTGGGCTTGAACGGCGGAAGTGCCCAGCTTGACCGGCAACACCCCGCGAGCAGGATGTGCGCCGAGGATCACGTCAGCGGTGGCTTGCATCGCATAAGCGTCTTCTCCATAACTCGCGATCACGGTCAGCTCCTCAGGCAACACGCGAGCGTCGTATGGCTCGCGGCCGGCGACGACGATGAGGCGCTTGCCGATCATGGCCAAGTCGGCGACCGCCTGCGCCTGCAGCGGGTGGCGGCCCAGCTGCGTCGTCACCGCGACGACTGCGTTCGCCGTGCCGGCTGCCATGAGCAGCTGTTTGTACTCGTGACCCGCCGGCTCCAGGCTTCGTATCTGCTCGTGGATTCGCGCCGGGCCTTGCGCGAGCGCTCTGCCGATGAAGGTGGCGTATCTGCCGTGAGCCGGCTTGAGGCTCTCAAGCTCAGCCGCTGTCGCCTCGTCGCTGGGATCGCCCAAGCTTTGGGCTGCGCCCGCGAACTGCACGACCAGTATCTTGTCGCCACCGCTCAAGCGCAACGGCACGAGATCTTTTGGATCGCGCACAAGCGTGATCGCATGGCGCGCGGCGAGCAGCGCCGCCTCTGCATGTGCCTGGTTGCCGACGGTTTGCAGCTTCGGCTGCTTGCGCCCCCGCGTCAGGCGCGCGCGCAGCTCATCCACGCGTTCGAGGCTGCGCTGTATTTGTTCTCCGGGTAGCCGCCCTGATAGCTTCGCCTCATCCAGCGCAGTGGCCCCGGCGAGCGCGCGCTCCGGGCTGTGCGAGAACAGCAAGAGGTCAGCGCCCGCGGCGACGGCAGCGACAGAGGCCTCCGCCGGCGTGAAGCGGTCGGCGATCGCGAGCATCTCCATGCAATCGGTGCATATCACGCCGTCAAAGCGCAGCTCGTCGCGTAGCAGCGAGGTCAACACGCCAGGGGAGAGCGTCGCCGGCATTTGCGCGTCGATCGCCGGCAGCAGGACGTGCGCGCTCATGATGAGATCGACCCGTTGGGCGATCGCCGCGACGAACGGCTGCAGCTCGACCGCCCGAAGTCGGGCAAGATCGTGCGGGATGCTGGGCAGATCCAGATGAGGGTCGACCGAGACGCCGCCGTAGCCTGGAAAGTGCTTGGCGGTCGCCGCGACGCCGGCGGCCCCTAAACCGCGGATCGCGGCCTGGACCTGCGAGCCGACCGCAGCCGGATCGTCGCCGAACGAGCGCAACCCGATCGCAGGGTTGTCCGGATTGTCATTGAGATCGGCCACCGGCGCGAGATCGACGTTGACGCCTAACGCCGCGAGTTCGTCGCCGATGAGCCGGTACACCGATTCGGTCAGGGCGGGATCGCGCGCCGCTCCCAAGGCCATCGCTGCGGGCGTTGTGGTGCCGATTCCCACCAATCGCGAAACCGTGCCGCCTTCTTGGTCGATGGCGATGAGCGGGGCGAGATTGTCGTCTCGAGGGATCGCGCGAATGGCATCGACGAGCGCACGCAGCTGCTCTGCGCTCGTGATGTTTCGACGGAACAAGATGACGCCAGCGCACCGAGCGATGAGCGCGGCCGGTAATTCGCTGGGCTGCGTCCCCTCAAACCCGATCATGAGCAGTCCGGCGGCCGAGTCTGCCCGAGTGATTTCCGCCACCACCTCGGCTACCGCGGCCTCCGCCGACTCACCTCTCGTGCCGCACTGCGAGCACCGCGCGCGGAAGGTCTGCAGCCACGTGCCAAGCGAATTCGTCAAACGATCATTACGCCAGCGAATGCGCGAGTGGGATCCACCGCCCTAGCGATCGTCCGGCCGTAGAAAGGCATCCATGCGTTTCACCACTCTTGCCGTCGCCGCTTTGGCGGCGGCTCTCTTGAATGCTGCACCAGCGTCGCCTTCGTCTGACGCGACATCCGACGTGACCAGGGCGACGCTGCCCAACGGCTTGCGGGTCGTCATCGTGCGCGACCCGCTGGCTCCAGTCGTCTCGACGGCCCTGAATTACCTTGTGGGCGCGGATGAGACGCCGGCTGGATTTCCCGGCATGGCGCACGCGCAGGAACATATGATGTTCCGCAGCAGCACCGGACTTTCGACCGACCAGCTGGCGGACATCAGCGCCGGCATGGGCGGCGACATGAACGCCGATACCCAGAACACGATCACGCAATACCTGTACACAGTGCCGGCCGACGACTTAGGCGTCGTCTTGCACATCGAGTCGATCCGCATGCGCGGCGTCCACGATTCGGACCAGGAATGGGACCAGGAGCGCGGCGCCATCGAGCAAGAGGTCGCAAACGACCTCTCCAATCCATTCTACAATTTCCTGTCGACCGCGCTCGCCGACCTTTATGCGGGCACGCCGTACCAGCATGATGCGTTGGGCACGAGGCCGTCATTCCAAAAAACGACCGGCGCGATGCTCAAGTCGTTCTATGACAAGTGGTATCACCCCAACAACGCCATTTTGGTCATCACCGGCGACGTCGATGCGCAGAGCACGCTCGAGCAGGTGCGCCAACTCTTCGGCAGCATCCCGCGCGCGGCGCTGCCGGCGCGTAAGCCGGTCGATCTGCATCCGCTGAAGGCTGCCAGCATCTCGCTCAATTCCGACTTCTCGGTGCCATTGGCGCTTGTGGCCTACCGGTTCCCCGGCTACGATAGTCCGGACTATGCCGCCGGCGAGGTGTTGAGCAATGCGCTGGCGAGCGAACGCGGCTCGTTCTACGAGCTCGGCGTGACGGGCAAGGCGCTGGCCGCCGGTTTCTTCCCAGGTTCGGTGCTGCCGAAATCCGCGGCGTGCTTCTCCTTCGGCGCGGTCGCGCCAGGCGCAGGAACCGCTGACATGGTCAAGATCCTCAAGACGGTCGTGGCGGACTATGTGAGCAACGGCATCCCGCAGGATCTCGTTGACGCCTCCAAGCGCCAGCTGATCGCGCAAGCCGAATTCAACAAGAATTCGATCAGCGGTCTGGCAGGCGAGTGGTCCGAGGCGCTGGCAGTGCAGGGCGCTTCTTCACCCGACGACGAGGTCGCCGCCATCAGCAAGGTGACCAAGGCCGACGTCGACGCCGCCGCTCGCCGCTATCTGGTCAACAACACCGCAGTCGTCGGCATACTCACCCCGCGGAACTCGGGCAAACCGACGGCGGGCAAGGGGTTCGGCGGTACCGAGAACTTCACGCCCAAGCAGACAACCGCGGTCGCCTTGCCGGATTGGGCCAGCGCGGTCACCGCGCAGATCGCCGTGCCGCCCTCCAACCTCACGCCGGTGGAGAAGGTGCTGCCCAACGGCATCCATCTCATCGTGCAGAACGAGACTGTGTCGCCGACCGTGACCGTCATCGGCCGGGTGAAATCGAATCCCGATCTTGAGTCACCTGCGGGCAAGGAGGGCGTGTCCTCGGTGCTCGACGAGCTCTTCTCGTTCGGCACGGTGACGCGCGATAGGATCACGTTCCAACGAGCGCTCGATGACATCGCGGCCTCCGAACGGGCGGGCTCGGATTTCTCTCTCTCGGTGCTCGCGCCTGACTTCGATCACGGCGTCGAGCTGCTCGCCGACAACGAGCTGCACCCCGCGCTCCCTGCCGACAACTTCGCCATCGTGCAACGACAGATCGCGTTCGCGCTCAAAGGCCGTCTGCAGACGCCCGATTATCTGACCGATCGCGCGCTCGAGCAGGCGCTGTATCCGAAAGATGATCCAACCCAACGCGAGGCGACGCCCGAGACGGTCAGCGCGTTGACGCTCGATGACGTCAAGGCGTACTACAGCACGGTCTTCCGGCCAGATCTCACCACCATCGTCGTGATCGGCGACGTGACGCCGGACCAAGCTGAGGCGAGCATCAGCAAATGGTTCGGCGGCTGGACGGCAACGGGCGCCAAGCCGCAGACGCAGTTGCCGCCCGTACCGCCGAACCCACCCTCAAGCGTGACCGTGCCGAACGCCGCACGCGTCCAAGACGTCGTGACCCTGGCTGAGACCGTCGGTGTTACCCGCTCGGATCCCGATTACTATGCGCTCCAAGTCGGCGATCACGTGCTCGGCGGAGGCTTTTACGCGACGCGGCTCTATAAGGACGTACGCGCGCAAGCCGGCCTGGTCTACAATGTGAGCAACAGCCTCGACGTCGGCAAGACGCGTTCCACATACTCGGTCGATTTCGGCTCGGATCCGCAAAACGTGGTCAAGGCACGAAACATCATCCTGCGCGACGTGCGCGCCATGCAGACGGCGCCAGTGACCCCGAACGAGCTGCAGATCGCCAAAGCGCTGCTGCTGCACGAGATCCCGCTGCGGGAATCGAGCGAGGAGAGCATCGCCGGCGGCCTGCTCTCGCGCTCGATCGCCGAGCTGCCGCTCGACGAGCTCGAGATCTCGGCGAGACGCTATGCCGCGGTGACCGCGCAAGAAGTGCAGGCGGCCTTCACCAAATGGATCCGTCCGGATGGCTTCGTCCAAGTGACCCAGGGACCGCCGCCGCAGTGAGCGCGTGCGTCTACTGATCGTCGAAGACGACCTGCGACTGTGCGACGTGGTGCGGCGCGGCCTCACCGAACAAGGGCATGTCGTCGACGCGGCTCATGATGGCGAGACAGGCGAGCATTGCGCAACCGGTGGCGAATACGACGCGCTTATCATCGATGTCCAGCTGCCAAAACGCGACGGTCTGAGCGTCGTCCGTTCGCTACGGCTTTCCGGAAAACGCACGCCGGTGCTCATCCTCACCTCGCGCGATAGCGCAGAGGATGTCATCGAGGGCTTGGACGCCGGGGCCGACGACTACATGCGCAAGCCATTTGTCTTCGGCGAACTCGAGGCGCGGTTGCGCTCGATAACGCGCCGCGGGGGGCCAGAGATCCCAAGCAATGAGCTGCGCGTCCACGACCTCACCTTCGACGTCTCTTCCCGCCGGGCGCGCCGCCAAGACCGGGAGATCGCGCTGACAAGACGAGAGATGGCGTTTCTCGAATACTTCTTGCGCAACCCCAATCGAGTCGTCACCCGCCGCATGCTTGAGGACGCTATGTTCGACCGGGAGAGCGACGTCACATCGAACGTCGTCGACGTCTATGTCAGTCGCCTGCGGGCCAAGATCACGACCGGCAACGAGAAGCAGCTTCTGCATACCGTTCGGGGCATCGGCTACCGGTTGGGCCAGCGATGACGTTCTCCTGGCTCTCGTCCCTGCGCAGCCGTCTCACCGCCTCCTACGTCGCGGTCCTGGTGTTCGCGCTGGCCGCCTTTGGCGCTGTAGCGGTCTTTGTGATCGACCGCGATCTGCACGCGTCTCTTGATGCGCGTTTGCAGACGACGGCACGAGCCGCACTGAATTTCATCGACGTCAAAGACGGCTCGATAAAGATCGACGCCCGCGATCGCGAGCAGCTCTTCGCCCTGCTGGGCGGGCAAACGCAGATCGCCATCCAAAGCGATGCATCCGGCCTCGTCTTCTCCACGGCAGCGAAGCCCGCCGCCGATCTGCTGGCATCTGCGCGGGGTCCCGGCGGCTTCGCTTTGGTGCGACATGGCGGCGTCGACATCCGGGTCTTGGTGGTGCCGATCACCACAGACAGCAAGCGCCTCGGCGCGCTCGTCGTGTGGAGCAGCACGGAATGGATCAGGGACACCGGCCGGCAGGTGGCGATCGCGTTCGCCGTCGCAGCGCTGCTGCTGGCCGTGGTCGCGTCGATCACGGGCACAGCGGTGGCTCGGCGCGCGCTTGACGACGCGTTCGCGCGTCAGCGCCGCTTCACGACCGACGCGTCGCACGAGTTGCGCGCCCCTCTTTCCGTGATCCGCGCCGAGGCGGACCTCGCGCTGCGCAAACCGCGCGATGCGGCCACCTACCAAAACGCCTTGTCGACCATCGCGGCCGAGTCGGAAATGATGGAGACGCTCGTGAGCAGCTTGCTCAGCGCCGCTCGGGCGCAGGACGGCGCCGTTGAGCGCGCGATCGTGGACCTTCACGCCGTTGCTTCACGCGTCTGCACCCGGTTGCGGCCAGCGGCAGATGTGAAGCACGTCGATCTAGGACTCGAAGGCGAGGAAGGCTGCCGCGTGGTGTGCGATGGGGATGCACTCGAACGAGCGGTCACCGCGATCGTGCACAACGCCATCAAGCACACGCCATCCGGTGGCCGCATCCGCGTATCGACCGCGCGCGATCGGGGGAATGCCAAACTACGCATACACGATAGCGGCCCAGGCTTCTCGGATGATGCGCTCGTGCACGCCTCGGACTGGTTTTGGCGGGGTGAGCAAGAGCATTCAGACGAAGGGACCGGATTGGGGCTTGCTATCGCCGATTCTATCGCCCGCGCCGCCGACGGACACCTCTCTCTGGCCAACGCGGCCACGGGCGGGGCTCAGGTGGAGATATCTCTGCCGGCCCGCTGATACAAGGGGCACCCGGCGCATTAATGTTGCTGTAATAATTCGTTGCTAGCCTGGGAACATGCCCTGTCTGGCAGCGCGCCTGTAGGGGCACGACGAAGCACGCCTCCGCCATCGGACACCTCTTCTTTCACGACTCTCGTCGACCATAGGAGTGCCACATGCCACTAGTCCCGGTAGCACCTCCAGCTCAAGTGCAGATCTTCAGCGGCTTTGACTATGTGACCACCGACTCCGCACGACGACGCGTGTACGCGGCGCACACCGGAAGCCACGCGCTCTTGATCGTCAACGCTGATACGGGCGCAGTCATTGGTCAGGTCGACGTCGGTCCGCTGCACGGCGTGGCGGTCGATCCCGAGAACGGCCATGTCTACACGGGCGACGGCGAGGCACAGACGGTCTCGGAGGTCGATCCGATCGCCAAGACGGTCGTTCGTTCGGCGGATGTCGGTGGCAAGGTCGACGCGATCGCGTACGACCCTGGGTTGCATCGCGTGTATGCGGACGAAGACGACGGAACGCGAATATTCGTGGTCGACACGAAAACCATGAAACAAGTCGCGGCGATCCAGATCCCGGGGCATAAACCAGAGTACTTGTTCGTGGACCCCCAGACCCACGACGTGTACCAGAACATCGCCAACCTGTCCGAAGTCGCGGTGATCAACGCGGAATCGCTGAAAGTCGCACGAACCATACCCACGCCAAACATAAAGAACAACCATCCGCTCCAGTATGATCCCTCTTACCACATCTTTATGGTGGGTGGGAAAAACGGCACGCTTGAGACCTATACCCGCGAAGGCAAACTGACGGGAACAGTCAGCATTCAGCAGGGTGTCGACCAATGCGACTACGATGCGGGCACGCACCTGTTGGCGTGTGCAGGGTCTGGCAAAGTGGTCGTGGTCAAGCTCTCACCCCAAGGCGCGCTCTCGGTCGTCTCGAGCCTGGACGTCAACGAAGACGTCCACACGCTAGCGTTCGATGCCAAGACTGGCCACATCTGGATCGTCTGGGCGGAAAGTAAGGGCGACTTCGTACAAGAGCTTTCGCTGAAGCCCTGAAGTCAGGCCTAGAACGCCAGCCTGCTCATGATCCATCGTGGTTTCCGGCTCGCGCATGCTCGAGCCCTTATCCCCTGTTTGCTATGCCTCGTCTGCATCGCCGTCGCTGAACCAGCTAGCGCCGGCCAACCCTATGAGACCGACGACCCGGAGCCGGTTGCTTGCCACCACGTTGAGGTCGATCTGCAGTATTCGCGACAGGGCCCCAACCCGACGACGGCGCCATCTGTCGAGATCGATTACGGACCGACGCAGAACATCGAAGTATCGGTTGCGGCCCAGCGCGGAGAGACCGAGCTGGGTGCCGCGATCCGTTTCTTGCCGGAGACGAAGAGCACGCCGCAGATAGGTTTTCTCCCCGATATCGTCTTGAAAAGCGACGGCACCAGCGAGACCTTCTTGCCGATATGGATACAAAAGACGATGGGTAAGTGGACGCTATATGGCGGTTCTGGCGTTTCGCAGACGTACGTTTCGAGTGGCATCACGGCGCAGTTCACGCCAAGCGCGCACTCCAGCTTTGGCGCTGAGGTCTTCACCGATAACCCGCGCACGTCCGGCGAAAAGTCTCAGCCACGGTTCAATCTCGGGTATACCGGCCAGCTTGATAAGGCACACGCGATCATGCTCTCGGCCGGTCGTAACTTCGGCCCGGATGCGCGCTATACGTTCTACGTGGGATACCAATTCATACTTGCGCCGAAGGGTCATGCATCGAACTGCCACGATTGACGTCAAGTCCAAGGCGGCGTCACAAGGTTCGAGCTGGAGCCCACTTGAACACGGCATGCAATGCAAGACGCCTACATCGTATCCGCCGTGCGAACGCCGATCGGAAAGTTCGCCGGTGCATTCAAAGACCTCTCACCGGTCGACCTCGGCGCACATGCTATGCGCGCTGCTCTCGCGCGCGCGGGCATCAACGGTGCAGCGCTTGATCTCTACGTCTTCGGCAACGTCCTGCGCGCCGGCCATGGCCAGCTCTTGCCTCGCCAAGCGGCGCTCAAAGCAGGGATCCCTGACACGATAGATGGCTACGCGGTGGACATGGTATGCTCGTCTGCCATGATGAGCCTCATGAACGCGGCCAACTCCATCCGCACTGGCGACGCCGAGCTGGTGTTGGCCGGCGGCTTCGAATCCATGACGCAAAGCGGTTTCATGCTCTCGGCTCGGGCGCGTTTTGGCTACAAGACTTTGCTCGGTGCGCCCGAACAGCTCATCGACGTCATGCAATACGACGGTCTGACCGACCCGGTCAACGGCGAACCGATGGGCGTTGAGACCGAGCGTCTCGCCCGCGAGTACGGCGTCACGCGCGCGCAGCTGGACGAAGTCGCCGCGCTTTCACACGAGCGCGCGGCCAGCGCCACGAAGCAAGAGATCTTCGCGCGGGAGATCGCGCCGGTCGAGGTCAAGGTGAAAAAAGGGACCGAGCGCATCGATGCGGATGAGGGCATCCGTCCCGACACGACGGTCGCGACGCTCGCCGCGCTTCGTCCGGCATTCTCACCTGATGGCATCATCACCGCGGGCAACGCCAGCCAGATATCCGATGGAGCCGCGGCCGTGCTGCTGGCGAGCAAGACGGCAATCGACAAGCACGGGTTGTCGCCGATCGCGAAGATCCTGGGCGGCTCGTGGGCGGCCGGTGAGTCCTGGCGGTTTCCCGAGGCACCGATCCCAGCCGTGCGCAAGCTGCTGGAGCGATTGAACCTCAAGGTGAGCGATGTGGACCTGTTCGAGAACAACGAGGCGTTCGCGCTCAACAATCTGCTTTTCGAGCGAAACCTGGGCGTATCGCGAGACAAGCTCAACGTGCATGGCGGGGCGATCGCGCTCGGGCACCCCATCGGCGCTTCGGGCACGCGCTTGGTGGTCACGCTGCTGAACGCGCTGCAGGAACGCGACGGCAAGATCGGGGTGGCGGCACTGTGCCATGGGACGGGCGGCGGCACCGCGCTCGCCGTTGAACGCGTGTAGCCTCCATACGCCCGTGGTCTTACACAGCTTAAAAGAAAAAAGGCGGTCGAGCTCGCTCGACCGCCTTCGCTGCCTGTCGTCGTCAGGCTCTTGGTCTTTAGATGCGCTCGATGACGGTGAACGAGATCGATGCAGGCGCCAACCCAAAGCGTTCGGTCCCTTGTTGTAGCCCGCTTGTATCGGTCCCGAATTGATTCTCCGGCTGGAAGACACCCAACCCGATGCGGCCATAATTGTCCACCGATTGGTTGAACAAGTTCGAGACGCCGAGGTTGACGAATGTGTGCCGCGCTACTTGTTGGGTGATGGCGAGATCCGCGGTGCCGTATGCGACGCGGTTGAGCGGATTGTTGCTATCGGTTTGAACGTAGTCCATGTAGATTGAGCCGCCCCGGTCGCTGGTCAGATTCAGGTTGAGACCCCACTTGTGCAACGGGATACCAGGCAGCTGCGAACCTGGGACCAGCGTTGGGTTGTCCATCAGCAGGCTCGTGGGGGCGTCGAATATCGTCACCGACTGCACGTCCCAATACCCTCCGACGAAGAGGTGCGGGTTCGCGCGGAAGCCTTGGTTGATCTCATAACCCCGTGCGCGCGCGGTCGCTAGGTTGAGGTTTGTGTCGACGAAGAGATCCGCCGCGGTGATTGGGGTCGAAGCGCAGCCCACCGCATTCACGTGAGCGAGCACCGAGTCGATGTACGTCGGACCTCCAAGCGTGTTGATCTGAGGTATGAACGGCCCGGCGGGGATGAGCGCGTCGAAGATCGTGTTCTTTTCGTTGGTGTCGTAGGCCGTGAATTGCGTGATCGTGTCGGCGACCTCGCGATGGGCTAGGGATATCTCAAGATCCGTTGCTTTTTCCGGGAGCTCGCCGAGCGATGGCAGCGTTCCCACCGAGACCTGCGTACAGTTGCCGGGGGTTATGCCACCGATGGAGGAGAGCGATGGCGCGATGCTGGCCGGATCTGCCGAAGCGCCGCCACCAGTCACCCTTATGACGTCAGCCGACTCTGGACGATAGATGACCGACAAGCGTGGGTCGAAGGACCAGCCGCCGATGAGCGAGTCCTTCTCCCAGATGTTGAGGAACGCAGAGATTTGTTGCGATGGCGTGTATGCGTCTCGCACGAAATAGCTCTGCACTTTGGTGAACAACGCTGCATTAGGGGTGATCGGCGGGGTGGCCGATCCGGTGCCCGAGTTACCAGTCGTGTATTGGCGTTGCTGATAGTAGCCAAAACCGATGTCATTGTTCCCCGTCGTGATGTCGTCGCTGATCAGGCCACCAAACGTGCGGTAGACTGGGTTCGTGATCGACAAGCTCGGATTGAGGAACAGCTGAAGGCTAGGCGGACCGCTCGTCGGACACTCTCCTTGGCACTGCGACGTTCGCTGTTTGTTTTGGATGTAATTATCGGTGAACCCGTCAAGCACTATCTGGTTTTTGCCCACGGTCGTCAGAAAGCGCGCGTGATAGTCTTGATTGGTGAGCGCTTGCCAGGGATCCGGCCCTCCGCCGGCGGGCCCACTTGCCTGCTGAAGGAACTGTTGTTGAGAAATGCATTTTGTCGTTGGTGTGGTCGCGTAGGGCGGCGATGTTGTAACCGTTTGACCTGGCTGGCCTGACGGGGTCGTACAGTCGGAAGGGAACTGGGCGTTGACGAATTGGGGGCTCAGAGCATCGTTATCACCTTCTCCGGTCTTGTCGTCCCAAGATGTCGCGGTGTAGCCGGTCAGCGCCAGCGACGTGCTTGGCGAGAAGGCATACCTGATCTTCGCTAGAGTATTCTTAAGGTTGTAGTTCCCTGACACCCAGTATGTGGTGTTTGTGGCCGTTGATTGACTGAAGTCCGTGCCGCGGTTGCCCGTCTGAGCGATGACGGCACCCGGGAAATCGCCGTAGGTGCCGGTGACGCCGTAGGCGAGCGCGTAGCCGATCTTCTGATCGGTGCCCGTCGCGTCCACGGAAAAGGTCTGCTTGCCCTGTTCCGCTATCCCGTAACTGGCCTCACCATGCGGCTGCAACGTTGGGTTAAGGGTCTGCATATCGACCGATCCGCCGATGGCGTCGACGCCGTAAAGCCCTACAGCGCCAGACCCGTACGTCACGAGCGAGTTCTCAACGGAGAAAAGCGGGGATACTTGATAGTCGAAGCCGCCGCTGCCGCCGCCTATGCTTCCCGGGTAGACGCCCAACGGGCCGATCGGGTGTCCATCCAGCATCGTCTGCGTTTCGCTGGGTTTAAGACCCCGGATGTCGACAGCGATATCGTCGCCTACCGTGGAGTCTTGGCCGATGAGGTTCACTTCGGGTAGCTTGCCTAGCGATTCCGCAGTACGTATCTGGTTGGTCATCATCGCAAGTTTTGGGTCGACCGTCGCCTGAATCGTCGTCGTCGACTGCAGGCCGACGCCGTGCGACACGACGGTCAATCTACCGAGGGTCCGGACCGCGTTTGTCTGGGTTCGTTGCATCACAAGCGTGAGGCTCAACGCACCGGAACCAACGAGAACCGCATCCGAACGCACAGCGCCATAGCCCTGAGCGCGCGCGAGGATCGAGTATGTCCCCGGTTTCACCGGCGGAAAGGTGAAGACGCCGAATTTGTCAGCCGTTGTCTTCGCCACCGTCACGGTGCCTTGCGTCAGCTCGAGAACCGCACCCGAAATCGGAATCGAGCCATCGCGATCGACCACCGTGCCGCTGATGGTCGCATTGGGCATCGCGAGCGGCTGTGTCGCGTCGGCCCGGGCTGGCACCAAAGCGACCGCCAGCAGCATGAATGCTAAGAATAGGATTCGCAGGGATGTGAGCGTTGCTGATATCATTGGGAAAGAGCCTCCTTCAATGACGCTGATGGCCGAATTCCGTGGCGCCTGTCATCAGGCTCACGGCGTTGTCCATGGTCGCTTTTGTGGGATCAAGCGTGCCGACGCGCCGGCCGTGCCGCATGACGACGATACGGTCTGCGACGTCGAACACCTGAGGTAAGTTGTGGCTGATGAAGATCACTGCCGTGCCCGCCTCGCGCACCTTGCGCACGAGCTCCAAGACGAGCGCGGTCTGTGCCACGCCGAGCGCTGCGGTTGGTTCGTCCATGATGATGACCGACGATCCCCACAACACGGTGCGGGCGACTGCGATCGATTGCCGCTGTCCGCCTGACAGCGTGTCCACTCGCTGATCCAGCGAGCCAACCTTGATGCCGAAATCGCGCAAATGCTCTTGCGCGCGCTGGCGCATGGCGGCCCGATCGAAGAGATCCAGCTTGCCGAGCAGCCCCGGCCGAAGGATCTCGCGAGCGAGGAACAGATTTGCGGCGATGTCGAGGTCAGGCGCAAGCGCGAGATCTTGATATGCGGTTTCGATGCCGGCGTCGCGCGCCTCGCCCGGGCTATGGAACGTGACCGGCTCGCCGCGCAGGCTGATCGTGCCGGAATCCGGCGCGATGGCGCCTGCAATGACCTTCGTGAGCGTCGACTTCCCAGCCCCGTTGTCGCCGATGAGCGCGGTGATCTCACCCGCGTAGACCTCGAAGTCCACGTCCTCGAGTGCGATGACGTTGCCGAACCGCTTCGAGATGGATCGCGCCGCGAGGACCGGCATTGCAGGCGGCACGTTGACCGCGGGCATCATGCTGCCGCCACCTTGGGCTTGCGCCAGTGATCCAGATACACGAAGAGGATCAAGAGCGCGCCCTCGAGCATGCGCGCGACCTGCGGATCGAAATTGAGCAGGTTGAGCCCGTTGGTCATGATCTGCACGAGCAACACGCCCAAGAATGTTCCGAGGATCGAACCGCGCGCGCCGAACAGGCTCGCGCCCCCAAGCACGGCCGCAGCGATGGCGTCCAACTCGTAGCCGGTGCCGGCGTTGGGGTCGCCTTGTGCCTGGCGTGCCGTGAGCAAGACGCCGGCGATGCCCGCCAGCAAACCGCTGATGGCATACACGGTCAGGATCGTCGCGTTCACGTTGATGCCGGCGCGCCGGGCGCTTTCCATGTTGCTGCCGATGGCGAACATGTATCGTCCGCGACGCGTGAGATGCAAGAACAAGCCGGAAACGACGCAGACCGCTGCCAGCACCCAGAACAGATTGGGGACGCCCAGGGTCGTGCCGTCGGCGAAGTTCGTGAAGCGCGGCGCATCGTATGCGACTTGTTGACCGTTGCCGAAGATCTGCGTCAGCCCGCGCAGGATGCCCAGCATGCCGAGGGTCACGATGAAGGGCGGCAAGGCGGCGGCATTGATGAGGGAGCCGTTCACAAGGCCGACCCCCACAGCGATGACGAGGACGGCGAGCACGGCGGCCCAGATCGGCATCCCATGCGCCAGGCCCAATGCGACGATGATGCCACCAAAGCCCAGCAGCGATCCCACCGACAGGTCGATGCCGGCGGTGATGATGACAAAGGTTTCGCCCACCGCCAAGATCCCGACGACCGCCATCTGGCGCGCGTTGTTGTCGAGATTCTGAAGCGTCAAGAAGCCCGACGCCGTGACCGAGAAGATCACCACCAGCAGCGCGATGATGCCCAACAGCCCAAGGCGCATGATCAAGTCCCAGCGCACGGCTGGCTTGACGTGCCCGATGGTCGTGGGAGCGGTGGCGTGCGTGGCGGTCACGGTGTTGACCTCAGTATGCTGCGTCACGCTGTCGTGCGAAGACCAACGCGATGCAGTGCGACCGGGTTGAGCAACGACCGGATGTCTTGTGAATCGACGTTGTCGGGCGTAGCCGCGGTGACGCCCGTGTTGATGAACTTGGGCGTCTGCAGCCCCGCCGTTGCCAACAGGCCGTACGCGACGCCGCCGTAGCCCATCTGATAGTTGTCCTGCAGAATGATGCCGTCGATCTTATGGTCTTTGAGCAACTGCACCAGTTGCGGCGTGGGATCGAAGCCGACGAGCGACACTTTGGACGAGTCCACTTTGTTCTCGCGGAAGGCGGTCACCGCTCCCTGCAGCGTGATGAGCGAGTCCGAGAAGTAACCGACGAGGTTGGGAAAGCGCGTGAGCGTGTCGGCGACGATGCCGATGGGTTTGACCGACTGATCGCCGCCTGCATCCTTGTGGGCGACCAGTTGCAGCCCCGGATACGCGGTGAGGCCTTCCACAAAGCCCTTGTCGCGCAGGCTCAGCGATCCGACGCCGCTCAAGAACGTTGAGTACGCCACCTGTCCGGCAGCCGCGCCGGTCTTGCGCTTGATCGCCTCCGCCAGGGTCTTCGCCGCAAGAAGGCCACCCGCGTGATTATCGGTGGCCAAGAACGTCTCGTATGCGTCGGTGTTGGCGGCGGAGTCGATGAGGATGACTTTGACTCCAGATCTATGGACGGTGTCGATCGTCGCGTCCAGCGCAGTCGCGCTCGTCGGGCTCAACACGATGAAGTCGGGCTTCTTGGCCAGGGCATCTTCGACGAGCTCGATCTGCCGCTGGATGTTGGCTTCGGAATTTGCTCCGGTGAACTGCAGGGCGGTCAGACCGAACTGTTCGGCGGCGTGCTTACCGCCGGCGAGGACCGTCTGCCAGTAGTCCGAGTTGACGGTCTTTACAATGAAGACGAAGCGCACGCCCCCGAGCACGGACTTGGTAGGCGGCGTGCAGCCGGCCAGCGACAACGCGCCCATGCTTCCCAGACCTGCTCCGACTGCGGCGCCGCTTTGCAATAGCGCACGGCGGCTTAATGTTTGCGCAGCACTTTTTGCGGCACTTCTTAATGTTGAAGAGCCCTCACGGACTCTGGCTCGACCTTCCGGTGGACATTATTTGCCCCTACATCGTTGCGCGCGCAAATGTTAAGGAACGACAACCGACCGCAGGCTCAATGGCTCTGCCGCCGCGATTGCGATATTGTCAATACAATTGCACAATTTCCTGCTCCTGCCGAAGAGCGCAGATAATGTGGAGGAAATTCTTGCCCATGGCGCAATAGCGTTGACTGAAATGAGCATAAAGCCGACACGTGACGGACGGCTGATCAATTCGCTGTCGCGCGGCGTAGAGATATTGCGGCTTCTCGCAGATGCCGACGGCTTGCTCGGCGTCACCGACGTCGCCGAGCGCCTTTCGGTCGATCCCAGCACGGCTTATCGTCTGCTCGTCGACGCTCGAGCGCGACGGATTGGTCCAACAGGACGGCGATTCAAAGAAGTACTCCCTCGGTTATGGCGTCCTCGAGATCGCTTCTGCTCTTCTGCGCCGGCTGAGCGTCGTGACCGCTGCGGATTCGCATCTGCGCTCCATCGCGGCACTGACCAGCGAGAGCACGCACGTCGCCGTGCTTGACGGTTCGCGAGCCGTCTTCGTCGGACGCCAGTCGGGTTCGGGAATCCTTCGCGTCGAAACCACGGTCGGAAGTTCCGAGCCTGCCTACTGCACGGCAGTCGGGAAGGCGCTGTTGGCCGACCACTCTGAAGCCGAGCTTCGTCACCTCTATCCTAAAGAGCCCTTGGAACGCCATACCCCCCATACCATCACGACCATCGATGACTTGTTGGTCGAACTCGGCCGCGTGGGTCGTAATGGCTACGCATACGACGACGAGGAGCTCCATCCGGGCGTGCGTTGTCTCGCTTCGCCGGTGCGCGACCATCGCGGTCGTATCGTCGCCGCGTTCGGCCTTTCCATGCCTGCGACGCGACTGACACGCGAAGAGATGCCTGCGCTCGTGAAACAGATCGGCGCCGCCGCTGAGGCGATCTCTGCGCAGCTCGGCTACGTCCCAAGACCCGCTGCCAAGTCCTCCTAAGGAGTCGAACGCGTGCGAATGACCGGGGGGCAGATCGTCGCTGACTACGTCATCAGCGAGGGCATGCCGTATCTCTTCGGCGTCGCCGGGCACGGTGACACCGCGCTCGTGGACGCGTTCGTCGATCGCCGTGACAAGATCACCTTGCTCCAAGCCATCCACGAGCAAGGCGCGGCGCACATGGCCGATGCGTTCTATCGCGTCGCTCGGAAGATCTGCGGGGTGTTCACCTCCATCGGCCCGGGCGCTGCGAACACGGCGATGGGCGTCGCCAACGCCTACATAGATTCCATCCCGCTGTTGCTGCTGACCGGTTCTGTCCATACATACATGCGCGGCCGCGGCGTGCTCCAAGAGCTCGAGCGCACGCACTGGGCCAACTTTCCGCGCATGATGGAGCCCGTCGTCAAACGCTGGTGGCAGCCCAGTCGCGTCGACCAGCTCCCCAACGTCTTGCATCTCGCCTACAATGTGATGCTTTCCGGCCGGCAAGGACCAGCCTACATCGATCTTCCGATGGATCTGCAGGCCGAGGAGACCGACATCGACCGGCTCCCAGACCCGGTAACGCGCCGGCCTGCGGGCCGCGTCCATGGCGACCCGCAGGTCGTCGAGCGCGCGGCCCAGCTTCTATTGAAGGCGCAGCGTCCGCTGATCATCGTCGGCGGCGGGGTGGTCGCTTCCCAGGCCGAGGCCGAACTGCAGGCGGTGGCGGAGTTCCTCGGGAGTCCCGTGACCGTCACCTGGATGGGCAAAGGCGCGATCCCCGAAGATCATGCGCTCTACGCATGGCCGTGCGGCGACCTCGGATCCATCTCGGGCAACACGCTGGCGCGCGAGGCAGACGTGATCTTGGCGGTGGGATGCCGTTTTACGGATCGCACTTCGTCTTCATTCCGGCGCGACATCACGTTCAACATCCCGCCGACCAAGCTCATCCATCTCGATCTCGATCCCTACGAGATCGGTAAGAACTATCCGGTCGAGCTCGGACTTGGTCGGTGACGCCAAGGCGACCCTCGCCGACCTGCTGCAGTCCTTGAACGCGCTGGCTAAGCCGGCGGACTTCAAGAACAGTCCCTACTTCGCTCGCATCCAGGAGCTCAAAGCCGAGTGGCAACAGGCGCTCGCGCCGATGCGCGACTAGCGACAACTCGCCCATGACGATCTCGCGCGCCCTCGTCGAGACGCGGCGCGTGCTCGATCGCGATGCGATCGTGGTGACGGGCGCGGGCAACCCGCAAAGCCAGGTCTTTAACGAGTTCCCCGTCTACGGCTCGGATCAGCACATCACGGCGGGCGGTTTCTCCGCCATGGGCTTTGAGGTGCCCGGGGCGATCGGAGCCAAACTTGCTGCGCCCAACCGTCAAGTGATCGCCATCGTCGGCGACGGCAGTTTCCTGCAGACCGTCGAAGAGCTGTCGATGGCCGCGCAGTACGACATCCCGGCGGTCTTTCTCGTGATGAACAACTATGGCTGGGAATGCATCAAGAACCTCCAGACGTTGCAGTTCGGTCCGGATCGCGTGCTTGCGACCAGTTTTAAGAAACGTGACGGCACGCCGTTCTCGGCGGATCTTGCGATGGTGGCGCGCGGGTTCGGCTGTCATTCCGAACGCATCGAGCAACCCGGCCGAAGTCGGGCCGGCGCTACGCCGTGCCTTCGCATCCGGCAGACCCGCGGTCGTCGAAGCGCTGTGCAGTCGCGAACTGCCGTATAGCGGTTTGACCGCGACCGGTTGGTGGGATGTCACCGTGCCTGCCTATCATAAGGAGAAACGAGCGGCCTACGAAGCGGCGCGCTCGGGTGAGGCCTTGACGTAGGGTGGCGCTCGCGCCTATCGGTCTTGCCGTCTTCGGCGCCGGACGGATAGGCGCGATGCACGTGCGCAACGTCGCGTCACACGTTCCGGGAGCGAGCCTCGTCGGCGTGGCCGACGTGGATGCCGCTGCGGCGCAACGCGTCGTCGCCGAAGTCGGGTCCGGTCGCGCGGCAGATGTTGAATCGTTTCTGAACGACCCGAATGTGCGTGGGGTCGTCATCGCGACCCCCACCGCCACGCACGCCGAGCTGATCGCCCAGGCAGCTTCGGCCGGCAAGCACATCCTGTGCGAGAAACCGATCTCGCTCGGGCTGGCCGCCACCCGCGCCGCGATCGCCGACGCAGCGCGCGCCCGCGTCATCTTGCAGGTCGGCTTTCAGCGCCGCTTCGATGCGGAATTCGCCTGGGCGCGTAGGCTCATCGAGCAAGGCGAGCTGGGCGAACCCCGCTTTTTGCGCTTGGTGGGGCGCGACCACCGAATGCCCGCCATAGCCTATCTGCGCACGAGCGGCGGCCAGTTCAAAGATCAAATGGTGCATGAATTCGATTTGGCGCGCTGGCTGCTAGCCCCGCACGAGGTCGAGGAGGTGTTCGCCAATGGGAGCGCGCTCGTCGATTCTTCGATCGCAGCATTCGGGGACGTGGACACGTCGCTCACCGTGCTGCGCTATAAGGGTGGCGCGCTTGGCGTGATCGACGCATGCGCGCGAAGCCGCATACGGCTATGACGTCCGAGGCGAGATCCAAGGCTCCAAAGGCCTCGTGCTCGTGGGGCATGGACGGCTGCGCAACGGTGAGCTGCTCGACACCACAATATGCGACTCCCGACGTTGATTCGTTCATCGAACGATTCGCAGATGCGTACCGCTCGGAGGTCGCGGACTTCGTCGACGCCATCCGCCAGCAGCGGCCGCCGCGCGTCGGCGGTGAGGATGCGCTCGAGGCGCTGCGGCTCGCCATGGCGGCCGACCGATCGCTGCGCGAGCGCCGGCCCATCCGCGTCGCCGATGTGCGCGATGACTGAGCGGCGCGAACGGCCAGACCTGCTGATCCGCGGCAAGGACGTGGCGGCGGGGGAAGTCGTCTCCGTGACACGCGACCGCAGCGGCTGCAAGTACATCGATTTTCGCGTTTTGCGATTAGCAGTGGGCCAACACGAAAGCGGCCAGACCGGCGGCGATGAAGTCGCCCTCGTCGTCATCACCGGAACGGTGAGCATAACATCGTCTGCAGGCGCTTGGGACCGGGTCGGCGAGCGAGCAGATCCATTCTCGGGGCCGCCTACCGCCGTCTATCTGCCGCCCGATACGTCGTACGAGATCCGGGCCGAAAGCTCCGCAGAGATCGCGATCTGCGCCGCGCCCGCGCGCGCGGTGCTGCCCGCGCGGCGGATCGTGTGCACGGCCGAGTCGGCCTACGTGCGCGGCGAAGGTCACGCACAGCGGCGCATCCACAACATCATGATGGGCGAGGACGAGGCCAGTAGCCTTTTCCTCACCGAGGTCGTGACCTTCCCAGGGAATTGGTCGAGCTATCCGCCACACAAGCACGACGAGGACGACCCTCCGCGCGAATCTCAGCTCGAAGAGGTGTACTACTATCGCGCGCAGCCGGCAGCTGGATTCGCGTTCCAACGAGTGTACACCAAAGACGGAGAACTCGACGAGACGGTCACCGCCCATGATTGCGACGCGGTGCTCGTGCCCCGCGGCTTCCACGTCTGCGCCGCGGCGGCCGGCTACTGGATCTATTACCTCAACGTGCTCGCCGGGCCCAAGCATGTCTACCACATGACCTTCGATCCGGCACATGCTTGGATCAAAGAAGGCTGGCGGTGGTGAGTGCGAGCGCGATCGTGGTGGGCACTGCCTCGGTGAATTGGGGTTTTGATCCGTTGTACACATGGGTGCGGCCGCCCACGTTCGACCGCATGCTGGACGAGATGGCGCAATCGGGCTATGAAGGGACCGAGATCTCGTACAATTTTCCCGACGACGCGGCGCTGCTGCACGGCGAGCTCGCGCGGCGCAAGCTCAAAGCCGCCGGCACGTTTCACACGCTCGACGTTCGCGATCCGATGAACCATGAGGAAGCATTGCGAGCCATCGGACCTGTGGCGGATAGACTCCAGGCGCTCGGCTCGGACGTCCTCATCCTTTCTGATGCGCCATCCGCAGCGCGCCTGGCGGTTGCGGGCCGCGTGGCCGGCGACGGCAGCGATGGCTTGGGAGACGCCGCCTGGCAGTCGATGGGCGCCGGGCTGAACCGCGTCGGCGAGCTGCTGGCGGGGCGCGGGATGCGCGCCGTCTTCCATCCGCACGTGGGCACGTATGTGGAGACGCGGGCGGAGATCGACCGGCTGTGCAGCGTGACCGACCCTGCGCTCGTCGGGCTTTGCCCCGACACCGGCCATCTCGCCTACGCCGGCGTCAGCCCCGAGGACATCTTCGCCGATTACGCCGAGCGCATCGGCTACGTCCACCTCAAAGACGTCGATGGCGAGAAGCTCGCCCGCGTGCGCGAGGAAGCGCATCGGATTCGTGCGCGCGGTCGAGATGGGCCTGTTCGTCGAGCTGGGGACAGGCATGGTCGTCATGCCGCGGATCATCGAGCCGCTCAAGCGGGCCGGGCTATCGCGGGCTGGATGATCGTGGAGCAAGACGCCCCTCGCGATCCGCTGGACTGCCGCCAAGAAGAACCGCCTGTTCTTGCGCGAGGTGTTCGACCTATGAACGCTGCGCGAGCTGAGATTGCGCGGCAACGAGGTGCGCCGCCACGTGCTTGCGCTCGGTGCATCACGCCGGTGCAGGCCATATCGGCGGCGTCTTCTCCGCGGCCGACATGTTCGCCGCGCTCTACTTCTCGGAGCTGCGCATCGATCCGCAACGCCCGCTCTGGGAAGATCGCGATCGCTTCATCCTCTCTAAAGGTCACTGCGCCATCGGTCTGTACGCGATCCTCGCCATGCGCGGCTACTTCCCGGTCGCCGAACTCGCCACGTTCGACGCCATCGATTCGCGCCTGCAAGGCCACCCGGACATGACGAAGCTCCCCGGCCTTGGACATGTCCACCGGCTCGCTCGGCCAAGGTCTCTCGCCGGGTGTGGGCATGGCGCTGGGCGCGCGCGTGCTCGGCAAGGATTTCCGGACGTGGGTCATGCTCGGCGACGGCGAGATCCAAGAGGGGCAGATCTGGGAAGCCGCCTTTGTGGCGTCGCGTTACGCGCTCGATAACCTCACCGCAATCTTGGATTGGAATCACCTGCAACAATACGGCTGGGCGACGCCGCAGGGTTACGGCACCGGTGCGCGCCGCGATCCGGTGGATTCCCCCAAGGCCAAATGGCTCGTCGTTTGGATGGCAGGTGGTGGAATGCGACGGCCACGACATCGCAGACTTCTTGGCGGCCTGCTCGACCGCTCGCTCGACGCAGGGTAGGCCGACGCTCATCCTAGCGCATACCATCAAAGGCAAAGGCGTCTCCTTCATGGAGAACGATTACACCTGGCATTCTCGGCCGATCTCAGACGCCGACTTGGCGCGCGCGCTGGCCGAGCTCGACGAGAGCGATCGCGTGGCCGAGCAGGTGAAGGCATGAACGCATCGTGAGCACGGCACTAGCACAACGCGACGTCTTCGGCGACACGATGATCGAGCTCTGCTCGCGCGATCCGCGCGTGGTCCTGGTCGATGGTGATCTCGCGAATTCGACCAAGTCCGATAAGCTCGCCGCCGCACGGCCGGATCGGTTCTTCATGATGGGGATCGCCGAACAGAATTTGGCGGGCGTAGCGGCGGGCATGGCGACCGTCGGTCTGAAGCCGTGGGTCGCGTCCTTCGCGGCGTTTCTCGCCACGCGCGACCTCGACCAGGTCCGCGTCGTGATCGCTCAGCCGAAGCTCAACGTGAAGCTGGCCGCGCACTATAGCGGGCTGCTCACCGGCTTCACCGGTAAGACCCACCAAGTAGTCAACGATATCGCGATCATGCGGTCGCTGCCGAACATGGTCGTGGTGGCGCCCTGCGACGGCGTCGAAGCGCGCGCCGCCATGCTCGCGCTCGATCGCTACGAGGGTCCCGCCTATCTGCGGCTCACCCGCGACCCCATGCCGGTGATCACGCCGCAGGGCACGCCGTTCGAGCTGGGCCGCGCCGTGGCTGTTGCGCCAGGGGAAAGACATCGCGCTCATCGCCACCGGTACCCAGACTATACGCGCGCTTGACGCCGCGGCGATGCTCGAACAGGAGAACATCGCTGCCAGCGTGCTGCACCTGCCCACGATCAAGCCGCTGGATGAGAACGCGATCGTGACGGCGGCGCAAAGCGTCAGATGCGTGCTGACATGCGAAGAGCACTCCATCTACGGCGGGTTGGGCGGCGCGATCGCCGAGGTCCTGGGCCAACGCCATCCTATCCGGATCAGGCGGCTGGGTTTGCGCGACGTCGACGGCGAGAGCGGCTCCGAACGACGCGCTGATCGAAGAAGTACGGCTTGACCAGCGCCGATATCGCGCACGCCGCGCGGGAGCTGCTCGCATCGCTATGACCACCATCGCCGTCCTGGCGGGCGACGGCATCGGCCCGGAAGTCACCGGCGAAGCGGTCCGCGTGCTCGGCGCAGTGCGTCCGGATATCGCGTGCATCGCGGCGCCGGTCGGCGGTGCGGCTCTGCGCCAGGGCCTGGCGCCGCTACCGGATGAGACGCGCGCGCTGTGCGACCGCAGTGCGGCGATCCTGTTCGGCGCGGTAGGTCTGCCTGAATACGACGCCCGGCCGCTGGCGCAGCGCCCCGAGAAAGCGCTCTTTTCACTTCGACATGACTATGGCTTGTTCGCGAACATCCGGCCCGTGCGGGTCTTCCCGGGGCTCGAAAGCGCATCCAGCCTTCAACCCCAGCTTGTGCGCGGGCTCGACCTTATCGTCGTCCGAGAGCTCACCAGCGGCATCTACTTCGGCACGCCGAAAGAACAGCGGACCGGCGCGGATGGGATCGCGGAAGCCGTCGACACGATGTTCTACCGAGCGCCTGAAATCGAGCGGATAGCACGCGTCGCCTTCTCCATGGCGCAACGCCGGCGCAAACGCGTGACGTCGGTCGACAAGCATAACATCCTCGAGACGTCGGGTCTGTGGCGCAGGATCGTCTCGGACGTCGCCACGTCATATCCGGACGTCGGCCTGACCCATCTGCTCGTCGACAACGCAGCCATGCAGCTGATCCGCCGGCCACTCGATTTCGATGTCATCCTGACCGAGAACATGTTCGGCGACATCCTCTCCGACGAGGCCGCCATGCTGACCGGCTCCATCGGCAACCTGCCGAGCGCGAGCCTCGGGGCCTGGGGCGAACTCGGGCGCGGCGTTCGGGATGTACGAACCGATCAGCGGCACCGCACCCGATATCGCAGGTCGGGGCATCGCAAACCCGACCGCGGCGATCCTCTCTGCGGCGCTGCTCTTGCGTTACAGCGTCGATGACGAAGGCAGCGCGCGCCGTATCGAAAACGCGGTCGAGGGCGCTATCGCGGACGGTGCGCGAACCATCGATCTTGCGGCAAGCGGGCAACCCAGCTTGAGCACAACGGCGTTCACGGATCGAGTGATCGCCCGGCTGTGAGCGGGGAGGTCGCTACTTCAGGACGATCGAGAGCGCGACTTTCTGGCCGTTGCGGACCACGCCGCTCGCGGTGATCTTCGATCCGCGGCGGATATCCGCGATGCTGCCGGACTCACCATGGTATTCGATCACGGTGGTCGGGGTGATGGTGATCTCAACGTGCTGGCCCGATGCATTGATGCGCACGGAGTTGGTGGCGTAGCTCACCGACTCGACCGTCCCCGATGCGGTGAAGCGCTGATTGTTGTCGGCCACCTGCCAGATGGCGAGGCTGCCGTTCGCTGCTGACGCGGAATCGCTCATGGCGAGGGTAAGCAACGCCAGCGCCATGACCATTGTCAGACGCGAAAGTGTTTTGGGCATGCGCAAGCGTGACTCCATCTCAATATCATGAACGCTTTCAATCCTCGCTTCGTTTCGCCTGCACCGCTCACCGTGCTCTCACGCGTCGTTGCGTGAGAGCGCTCACGCGCGAGGCGCGTTGCGGCGCCGCCGCGAAGGGCAGATCCATGCAGGGCACAGGCTTGCCGGTGCGCAGGCTCGGCAACACCGGCGTCGACGCGACGATCTTCGGTCTTGGCGGGGAAGGCATTCTGCGCACCCATGGCTACGACGATCAGGCGCGTGAGGTCATCACCGCTGCGTTGGCGCAGGGCGTCAACTACTGCGATTCGGCCCGCGCATACGCGAACAGCGAACGCTACTATGGCGCTGCGCTCGGCGCATCGCGCGACGCCGTCTTCTTGACGTCCAAGGCGCACGATCGCACCAAAGCAGGGGGCGCTTGCGATGCTGGACCAGACCCTGACGAACATGCGCACGTCGCACCTGGATCTGTGGCAGCTGCACGACTTGCGCACCTGGGAGGAGCTCGATCGGATCGCAAGCCCGGGCGGCGCATACGAGGCATTCGACGCCGCTAAACGCGCCGGCAAGACGCGCTTCATCGGCTTGACCGGGCACTACGATCCGGAGATCTTGGTCGCCGCCATCGAGCGGCTGCGTTTCGACACCGTGCTCATCCCCGTCAACCCCTGCGAGGCCCAGGCCGTGCCGTTCTCGCTGCGCGTCGGTGCGCGTGCCATCGAGCTCGGCATGGGCGTGATCGGCATGAAAGTGCTGGCGCGCGGACTGGCCACAAACGTCGATCGGGGGTCCAACGGTGCAAGAGCTCATCGATTACGCGCTTAGCCAGCCGCTGCACATCGTCATCATCGGATGCGAAACTGCGGAGCAGGTGCGCGACAACGCACAAGCGGCGCGGCGCTTTGCGCCCATGGCGCTGACGGCGCAGCGCGAGCTCGAGCGCCGGCTCCAGTCACGCGCGGCGCGACATGCTGTATTACCGGCCGCCGGCGACTCCGGCCTGAATAGCCCTCGACGGTCGAGCGAGCGTCTGCGGCCGGCGGGCCTACTCGATGAAGTCGATCCGCCCGATCGCCGGCACGAGATCGGCGTCTTGCGCGCGCTGCAAGAAATGCTCGATGCTGGCGCGGCCGTCCGGGCCGAGGTCGACGGTGCGTTCGTTGACGTACATGCCCGACGAACGTGTCGGCGGTCTTGGTCTCCATGCCGCGCGCGTAGCGCAGCGCCCACTCAAGCGCCGCGGCGCGGTGGGCCAAACCGTATTCGATGCTCTCGCGCAGATGGCGCGAAGCCAGCTTCTTCACCTCGTCGGGCAACGAACGGCGGATGGTGTTGACGCCCAGCGGCAGCGGCAGGCCGGTCTCTTCGTGCCACCATGCGCCCAGATTGACGACCGAGTGAAGTCCAAGCGTTACGTGCGTGAGCTGGCCTTCGTGGATGAGCAGTCCATGATCGACCTTGCCCGCCGCGACCGCTTCCATGATCGTGTCGAACGGCATGACGACCGAGGTGAAGTCGCCGATGCACAGCTGCAGCGCCAGATACGCGCTCGTCATGAGACCTGGCACGGCGATCGTCGCGCCGCGCAGCTCGTGGGCTTGCATCGCGCGCCGGGCCACGACCATCGGTCCGTAGTCCTCGCCGCCCATCGACGCTCCGTGATTGAGGATGGCGTACGTTGTCGGCCACATACGCGTACGCGTGGACCGAGATGGCGGTCGTGTCGAGCCGCCCTTCCTTCGCCCATTCGTTGAGCGTCTGGATGTCCTTGAGCACGTGCTCGTAAGCGAAGCCATCCGTGTCCACGTGTCCGTTCGCGAGCGCGTAGAACATGAACGCATCGTCGGAATCAGGCGAGTGGCCAAGCGTCAATTGACGCGTCGCGGTGGTCATGGGCGGCGGGTTCGCGCAGGACTTGAGCATCCCCGCCGAAAACAGCGCTAAAAGTATGAATCCCGAAGAAACACCTCTCGCGCCCGAACAGGCACCGGCAGCGACGCGCCATCCTCGCCCGCCGAGGCCCTCACCGAAGAGCGCGTGCGCGACGAGCTCAAAAACGTCGTCGACCCCGAGATCGGCATCGACATGGTGAGTCTCGGTCTGATCTACGGCGTGAAGATCGAGGGCACCGTGGTGCAGGTCACCATGACGCTCACCTCGCCGGGTTGCCCGGTGGCGGGTATGTTCATCAGCGCCGTGAACGCGGCGATCATGTCCATACCGGGTGTCAGCGACGCAAAAGTCGACCTGACGTTCGCGCCGCCTTGGGATCCGCGCACCATGGCCAGCGAAGACGCGAAGATGATGATGGGGATCTACTATTAATAACGGCGCCCCAAGCGCTGTTTCCGTCCGGCATCTCACCAAGCGCTACAAGAACGTCCTCGCCGTCGACGACTTGTCGTTCGACGTCGCACCCGGCGAGTTTTTCGGTTTCCTCGGCCCGAACGGCGCCGGCAAGACCACGACGATCAACGCCGCAGTCGGCTTGGCCACGATCCAAGGCGGCAACATCTCCATCTTCGGCCATGACGTCGTCGCCGATTTCCGGCGCAGCCGACAGCTCGTCGGCCTCTCGCCTCAGGAGTTCAACTTCGACCGCTTCCTCTCGATCGAGGAGATCCTGACCTATCAGGGCGGCTACTACGGGATGCCGCTCTCGCAGACAAAACCTCGCGCGCGCGAGCTTCTCGACCAGTTCGAGCTGACCGACAAGCGGCGCAACAGCTATCTCGAGCTCTCCGGCGGCATGAAGCGGCGCCTCTCGCTAGCGCGAGCGCTCATGCACAGACCCCGGCTGCTCATCTTGGACGAGCCGACCGCCGGCATGGACGTCGAGCTGCGCCTCGAGCTGTGGGACTTCCTCAAGGCCATCAACGCGGGCGGCATGACCATCTTCATGACCTCGCACTATCTCGAAGAAGTCGAGATGCTGTGCAACCGCATCGGGATCGTCAATCACGGCAAGCTGGTCGCGCTTGAGAATAAGGCGGCGCTCATAGCCGAGCACGGCCGCGACACGCTCCAGGAGGTCTTCTTGGACCTCGTGGGCAGGCGCACGCATGGTTAACTACGTGGGGCTCGGCACGCTCATCCGGCGCGAGCTCAAGCGCACCTATATGGTGATCAACCAGGTCGTCTGGCCGCCGGTCATCATGACGCTGCTCTTCATCTTCATCTTCGGGCTCTCGCTCGGCTCGCGCATCAAGACGCTGGGCGGCGTGCCGTACGTCGAGTTCCTCTTGCCGGGTCTGGTCATGCTCAACGTCATCTCCTCGAGCTACGACGAGTCCTCGTCGTCGCTGTTCCAGCAGCGCTTCATGAACTCGATCCAGGAGCTGCTCATCGCGCCGCTCTCGTATGTCGAGATCATCGTGGGCTTTCTGACCGGTTCGGTCTTGCGGGGCTTGGTCATCGGCAATCTCGTCATGCTCATCGGCTTGCTGCTCGTGAAAGCGCAGCCGCACGACCTCGGCGTGTATCTCTACTTCATGATCATGACCGCGCTGCTTTTCTCAGCCTTTGGGATGATCGCCGGGCTGCTGG
This sequence comes from Vulcanimicrobiota bacterium, assembly GCA_963764965.1. Classification (GTDB taxonomy): domain Bacteria; phylum Vulcanimicrobiota; class Vulcanimicrobiia; order Eremiobacterales; family Eremiobacteraceae; genus JAFANK01. The sequence goes on along the minus strand of CAVXUM010000002.1, from coordinate 159,897 downwards.
GCAAGACGTGGGATAATCTAGCGATCTTCACCACGTTCGTCATCACCCCGCTCACCTATATCGGCGGCGTCTTCTCCAGCATCTCGCTGCTGCCGCCGTTACTGCGCTCCATCTCGCTCTTCAATCCGATGCTCTACATGATCGATGGATTCCGCTACTCGTACACGGGCGCGGTCGACGTCAACCTTGCTGTTGATGCGGCGGTGGTGACGACGCTCGCGCTCGGAGCGCTCGCGGTTGCCTTCGTCTTGACGAAGCGCGGTGTGAACCTGCGGGTCTAACGCCCTAGCGTCACCGTTTTGCCCGGGTGCTCACGACGCTGAGCGTGCGCCCTTCGAACGCTTCGATCTGCTTGCGCCGCACGCCCGAGATCGGGATCGACTTGCCGGTCGCGTAGTCGAACATCACCTGCACCGAATTCAACTCGAAGACCAGCTGTCCGGTTTGGACGTTGCGGATCTCATGCTCCATGAGAAAACTGGAGTGGCGTAGTTCTGTCACCCGGCAGCCCACGATGAGTTCGTCGCCGAGCATGCGCCGGCGCATGATAGCGGGCGGTCAGTTCGGCAAGGACGAAATCGTACTCGTCGACCTTGCTTATCCCGGTGATCGCTATCCAGTACTCGTTGCGGGCGGCTTCGCAATAGCTGAGATAGACCGCGTGGTTCACGTGACGCATGCCGTCGAGGTCCCGGAAGATGACCTTGATCGGCCGTTGGAACTTGAATCGGCTCTCTGAATTCACCCCGGTTAGGCGGTCTTCTGCATGGCTGCGTGAGCGGCATCAGCGGCCGGCGGCGTCGCTTGGCGCAAGAGCAGCGTCTCTGAGTTGGCCACCGCCCAATTGTGCAGCTGTTGCAAGATGGGCAACAGGCTGCGGCCCAGCGGCGTGAGCGAATACTCAACTCGCGGCGGGATCTCGGCGTAGGCGACGCGGGTGACGAGCCCGTCGTGCTCGAGGTCGCGTAGCTGGCGCGTCAGCACCTTTGGGGTCACGCCTGCCATCGCGCGCTGCAGCTCGCGAAAGCGTTTAGTGCCGTCGCCTAGATTGGCTATGACGATGACTTTCCACTTATCCGCGATCATGGCCATGGTGCGCTGGATAGGGCAGACAAGTTTGGTCGAATAGGTCATTGCAAGCTCTCCTGACAGCCCACTGGGGTTCCTTTTGGGACCACGCTTTCCTTTTGACCCTAAGGTTCGTCTTCGGGACAGCGGTGTCAGGTCGTCCGTTTCGCGGAAACGCGATTGAACCACGCGTTCGGCTCCAGATAGATCTCGCTGTCGCGATAATCGAAATAGACGGTGAAGAACTTCAAGAAATCGTAGCCGATCAGCCCGTCGGTGTCCTGACCCTCAAACGCGTGGTGTTCCGGCGTCGCGAACATGAGCCATTCGTCGAATTCGACGCCGCCGAGATCGAGGTTCTTGACCTCCGTTGCCTTGGTCTGCACGATGCCGCCGACCGTCAACGCGCCGATGAGCGGGAGCCAGGCGTTCACCATCTGGCCGCGCCCTTGGTCCTTGACGTCGTCTGGATGCTCGGTGGCGAACGTTGAGAAGATCACCCCGTCGGATGCGCCGGTGTCGAGCACGAAGTGGACGCCTCTCGCGGCGCCGATCTGCACCGGAATGAATGGCACGCCGTCGTCCAGCGTCGCGCTGAGCGCATCGGCATCTGCGGGCGGCACGAAGAGCTCAGGCCTCATCGCCTCGACGTCGCCGTGGTAGTAGTCGACCTTCAGGGCGACGTTGGCGATGAAATCGAATCCCAGCAGACCGACGACATCCGTGCCGAAGCGCTGCTCGACGCTGAACGGCAGGCTGTGCGCGACGACGTTCTTCATCTGAATGTCCCCGATGCGCAGCTCCGGCACGAGCACGCCGGTCTGGAAAAATGAACCCTTTGCTGTCTGCGACCACTGCCCAAAACGCTTCAGGTGCAACCGGTCAGCGGTGCCTGAATCGATGAGTATCCCACCGGCGCCCGAGTCCAGGATGAAGTCCAGTCCCTGCCCTGCGATGTTCAGCCTGACCACGATATCGCCATCGACGACCCTCGCCGGCAGCTTGACCGTCGTAGCACCGGCCGGGAACAGCAAGAGGTTTGGATTTGACTGCGGCATCGCCATGTCAGCACCGGTCACCGGCACGTTGTGTCGGTCGCTCGTGACGACCCAGTCGGCATCGTTGCGCGCGATTCCGTCGCTGATATGGACGTGCCAGGGTTCGGTGAACGCCCCTGACCTACGATAGTCCTCGAAGGTGTAGGCAATTCTTGCATCCTGATTGACCGCTTCGATCCGGCTGACGAGTTTCGTCGCCTTGTCGATGAAGAGCCACACATAGGCGCCTCGCGTGGATCTGTTCTGGATAACGTACGCGGGGTGGGCACCGCCGGTCTCGCCGAGCAACGTCAGGTGATCGCGATCCTTCAGATACTGCGTCAGCGCGGTCGTGTCGGTCTCGTCCGGGTGAACCGTGTCGTGGAGAAGGACGACCATGCCGTTCTCATCCTGGCGCCAGCGCTGACCGTTGAGACTGCCGGCTTGGTAGCGCAGCGGGCCTAGGTCGACGCTGTGTTTGACATCGTCGCTCGCATACACGTCGTGAAATGCGCCGTTTAGGCCCCACATGCTGACATGCCCATCGGCGACGCGGGTCAGCCAATGTTTATCCGCGCCGCTGGCCCTCTCGCTTGCCGCCAGTACGTCGTCCAGCGTGGCGGTGGTCGGCATTATGCCGCCCGGCGGCGAGGGTGCCTTGTCGCCGCTAGCCGGGAGCGCGGCGCACAACACCACCACGCCGCTGATGAGGCATGCCCAATGTATGCCTCTCATCGCGATCTACTTACCGAGCTTGCCCTTGGCGAGCTCATTGGGAGCGAGAAAGATCTGGTTTTGCGGGTAGTCCAGATAGACCGTGAAGTATTTGAGGAAGTCGTAGCCGATCAAGCCGTCGCTTTCGCCCGCAGCTCCTTCTTCTTCAATATTGACGAACATGATCCAGTCGTTGAACGTCACGCCCGAGACCGTCATCGAATCGACCTCGGTCGCGCGAACCGGCATTTCGCCGCCAACTCCGGCGAAGCCGTACCACGGAAGCCAGAAATGGTTGACCGCCGCGCCGGTTCCCTGGTCTTTGATGTCGTTGGGATGCGCTTGCGCGAATTGCTTGAAGAGAAAGCAGTTCGTGGATCCGGTGTCGAGGATGAAGCGCTCGCTCGACGCCTGCCCTATCTGCACGGGGACGAATGGGACGCCGTCGTCCAGCACGGCTGGCACGGCGATCGCGTCTGCCGGCGGCACGAACATGAACGGGTTGGTGGCAGTGACGGTCCCCTTCTGGTAGTCGATCGCCAGCACGGCATTGGCGATGAAATCATAACCGACCAGACCGACGATCTGCGTGCCTACCTTAGGGTCGGCCTGCCAGCCCGCGAGAAGGTTGACGATCACGTTCGTCATGGTGATGCTGCCGACATGGAGTTCGGGAATAGACGCAAAGGATTTGGACCACGCTCCGAGCGCGCTCTGCTGGGATGGGCCAAACGGCTGGAGTCCCATCTTGGCGGCTTGGTCCGAGTCGATGAAGATGCCGCTCGCGCCGGAATCGAGGAAAAAATCGTATCCTTTCCCGTTGATGGTCAGCGTGACGAGGATGTGCGGGTCAGCACTCTCTTGGCGGATGTAGATCGAGGACATATCCCCTGGCATATCGATGTTGTGCGGAGTGCTCTCGTCGGTCAGCAGCCGGGTTCTGCCTTCCTTGCCGATGATCTGTGCCGGCAGGACGACGACGTTGCTGCCCGCAGGGAATTGCACGAGCTTGTCGTTGGATTGCGGGATGGCCTCATCGGCCGGCGTCACCGCCACGTCGTAGCGCATCGATGTCGTGACGTATTCCTCGTCGTTCTCCGAGTGACCGTCGCTCACATGGATTCGCCACGGGTCGGTGCGGGAACCGGTCTTGCGAAAATCGCTGTAGCTGTAGATGTCTCGCTCGTCGACATACGGCACCTCTGCTCGCGTGAGCAGGTAGCTTTTCTTGTCGAAGAACAGCCATTTGACGCGACCGTCCTTTGGATGGACCTCGACGACATAGGCCGCATCCACACCCGATGTCTCACCAAGGAGCTGGAGGTCGGCGCTCGGATGCCTCGTGTAGTCCGCCATCGCGGTCGCGTCAATATCATCTGGCCGGTTTGCGTCTTGGATCTGTATGACAAGCCCATTTTCGTTGCGGCGCCAACGTTCTCCGGCGAATCGTCCGCTTTGCCATGCTATGAGACCGAGATCAAACGTGGACTTGTAGTCGTCTGCAGACGTGATAGCCTGATATGTACCCCGCAAACCCCAGGCGGCGATTTTGCCTTCCTCGATGCTGCTGGAGGCCGGCTTGTCCGAACCGTCAGCCTTTTTCGCTGCTGCGAGAACGCTTTGCAGGCTGACGCTCGTGGGCGAGATGCCTTTGGGCGGGCGCATGTCGATCACGCCGTAGGCCCTTGCTGTCGCTGGAAATACCAAGAACCCCAAGCACAGCAGAGCGAAGGACCACGCGCGAATGCTGTGCCTTCCCAAGGGACCCTCCTTGCCGGTCGGTGACGTCGTCAGCGCCCGATCGAGTTGCGTACGAGGTAGATGTGAGCATCCTTATAGTCGAAGTAGACTGTGAAATAGCGCAAGAAGTCGTGACCGAGCAAGCCGTCGTAATCCTCATCCTCGAATCCGGGGTTGTTGACGACCTCGTACATTGTGAAGTCCTGGTAGTTGATGCCGCCCAGGGTCAGGCTCTTGACCTGCGTTGGGCGTAAGCTGAAGGTGCCACCCACACCCGAGGCCATGATGTTCGAGTAGCCATTGCGATCATTGATCGCATTGGGGTGCGCGATCGCGAATTGCGAGAAGATGATGCCATTATCGGCTCCGGTGTCGATGATGAAGTGCGCCGGGGTGTCGCCGATGGTCACCGGGACCCGCGGCACGCCGTCATCCCAGAGCGCGTCGACGGCGAACCCGTCGGCAGGCGGCGTGAACAAAAGCGCTGGCATCGCCTCCACGGTGCCTTTGTCATAATTGATCTTCAACATGACATTGGCGATGAAATCAAAGCCGAGCAGTCCTATGACCCTCGTGCTGACGTCTTGCTGGTCGCTGTAGTCGAAAGTATCGACGACCACGTTCTTCATGACGACGTCGCCGACGCGCAGCTCGGGGATGATAGCCTGTTTCTGCGAGAACGTCCCACCGGCGGACTGGACGGATTCTCCAAAGGTGGTCAGGCCGAGCTGTTTTGCGACACCGGAGTCGATCGTGATCGAGCTCGAGCCCGAATCCAGCTGCAAGTCGTAGCCGCGGCCACCGATCGTCACGCGCACGATCACTCGGCCGTCGATGATCTTGGCGGGAAGCGTCACCATCTGGGCGCCGGCGGGGAATTGCACGAAGTCTGCATTGGAGTCAGGGATCGCGAGGTCCGAACCCGCGATTTGCAGGTCATAACGCTGGCTCGTGGTGACGTAATCGAGATCGTTTTGCGGATAGCCATCCGAAAGATGAGCGTGCCATGCCGACGTGATGCCTTTGACCGTGCGAAAGTCATCATATGTCCAGATAAGGCGCTTAGTGGGGTACACCGATTCGACCCGCACGAGTCGAAACGTCTTCTTATCGTAGTAACGCCACTCGTGGCGGCCGCCCTGGGGATGAACTTCCACGACGTAGGCGGCCGGCGTCGCCGACTCTCCAGCGAGTGTCAGACCCTCATCATTGTCGCGCGTGTGGTGTGCGAGCGCATCCATCGCGACCTCGTTGGCCTGATGCGTGTCATGCTCCATCATGACGATGCCGTTCTCGTTTTGGTACCAGTCCTGACCGTTGAGGCTTCCCCACTGCATGGTGAGCGCGCCGAGCCTCTCGGTCTGGCGGTAGTCGTCGTTTGCGAAGATCTGCCGGTACGTGCCTTTGACACCGTATTTGACGAGCTGACCCTCTTCGATGAGCGTCGTCCATTTGTCGGCGCTGATCGCTTTATCGTGTGCGGCCAGCACCTGATCAAGCGTCATCGTGGTCGGGGTGATGCCTGCAGGCGGGCTGTTATTCGCCGCGTGAGTCTGTGACGGAAATGCCAAAAGCATTGCGCAGATAAATGCAAATATCAGCGAGCGTGAAACCCTTGTCTCCACGACCTACCCCCTGAGTGCTAGAAGACATTCCGGGTGCCAGGTCGTTCTCCTGGTGGTTGCGGGCGGGCCAAAAAAGACTGGACGACGCCGGGGTAGCATCTCGACAACCAACGTCGCGGCGTCCGGCGGCCTAGCATATGAGACCGGCCGCTTCGGCTTCAGGTACCGCGAGAAAGGAAAGCAGCCGGCGACGTTCGCCGGCCGCTATTTCGTGGCTATTGCGCCGGGATGTCACCGCACGCGACGTAGATCTTTGCGTCAGCGCCGCTGCCTTTGTGGACGATGATCGACCGTGCGCCGGGCGTGGAGGTTGGCGCCGGGATCGTGGTGACGGATTTCCCGTCCACCACCGGGCTCAAGACGACCTTCGGAACCGGATTCACGTTGGCACAGGCGCCCGCGTGGATGTGCGTCGGTTCGCTCACGCCCGCCGGCTCACCGGTGAGCGCGATCGTGACGGTGAGATTCCCACCGCTTGCGCGCGCGATCGTCGCCGTGCCGCTCTGACCCGAGCTGTTCAGCGCCAGCATATTCACCGTGAGATGTCTGGATTTCGCCGTGGTGACGCCTGGTATGGCGGCGATCAGAACGAGCGCCAGCACCAGTAAAGATGTGATCTTCATCTAACCCTCCATCGTGTCGGCGCCAAGCGCCGCGCAGGAGGGGTTCGGGGGGCCGGCCCGGCCCATCCTGGCTTCTAACCCGCCCGTGCCACGTGAACGCTCATGAGGGCACCGATCTCGTCGCTCAAGGCTCGCCATACGGCCGAAAACCGCTTCTCGAAATCCGGCCGCTCCTGCGGCGCCGTGCAATAGCCCACTGCGTGCCCGAGCATGCGGCCTGCGACGTCGATGAACCGTTGCGTCTGGGCTTGATCGCGCTGCGTCTCGAGTAGTCCGCGTGCCAAGGCTCGGGCATGTGTTGCCAGCTTGGCCTGCGGCGTGGGCGATCCGACAGCGCCGCCCAGACAGTGGCGGAGCAAGGCTTCTGACGATTCGCGTAGACCGTTCTCGCAGCTCGCAGCATAGGCTGGGAATCGCGCCTCGAGGTACCGCTGCACCGCCACGACGAACGCCTTGTCCAAACGCATCGGGCCGAGATCATGCGTGGGCGCCGCTGGCACGAAGAACAGGTCGTAAAGCGCTAACCGGTCGTCGCGCAGCAAGGCAGTCCCCCAGGCGGCGATGCGCAGCGCCTGCGCTCGTTCACTATCCCCGGTCGCATCGAGCGCCGCGGCAAGTGAAACCTTTGCGTAGGCTTCGAGCACCGGCGAAGCGTGACGACTGCCTAAAGCCAGGGCGAACTCCGCTGCATCCTTTGACGCCATGGGATCGTCGTTGAGCACATGCCTGGCCCAGACGCCTTCGGTATCCGCTCGAACCCACACATCTGGATACTTCTCGCACAGGCGGGTGGGTCTGCTCCACTGCACGCCGCAGAACAGCGCGGCTCGTCCGGCGATGGCGGCGGCGCGCAACGCAAAACCCGCCTCCAGCCCCGCGAGCGCGGGGCCGGCGCCGTTGGCGAGCGCGTACGCCTCTTGGTGGAAGCCGCGCACGTGCGACAGCATGCCGCGCCCTAGCGCAGCGCGCGCCATAACCGTCAGATCGCGTTTGTGGACGTCCATCAGTTCGGCGTCGCCTAATGCTAGCGCAGCGGCCGTGAGATCGCCCTCAAGCATCGCTTGTTCCGCCTCGGAGATGAGGGTCAGCGCGAGCAGGACCTCATCTCGGCTGGAGAGCGAGCGCATGTGCGTCAAGAGCGCGCGGCTCTCCGCGATGTCGGCGCGCCGGCGTGCATCCAGGCGGTCGAGGAACGCCAGTTCAAAAGTCACCGCGTCGTAGCGCGCGCCCTTACGCCCGTCGAGCTCGGCACGCAGCTCGGCGCGCATAGCGGTCGAGCCGGCATCATCGCCTCGCGCCACGAGATGTCGCGCCATCGCTGCGAGCGCCAGCAAACGCCACGGGCCCTCGCACGCGTCGACCTGCTCTTGACTCACGTCGACGCCGGCCCAGACCGACGTGCGCACGATGTTGTACGCGATCTGGCCATTCTTGGCCAGCGGCGCGCGCAGATAGATGTCGAGCGCAGCCTTCGGATCGATGGTCTCGATCGCTTGCGCGAGCGACAACAGCTGCGTTTGGCTATCCGGCGGATGGCGCAGCGACGTCTCGATGGATTGCGCGATGGCTTCTATCGCATCGGCACGATGACGGAAGAACTGCCGCACGGAGAGATGCAGCGCTCGTGCGGCGGCTCGGGTCGTCTCGCCGCCGATATCGCAGCGGCGGATGATCTCCAGGCGCAGACGGTCGGCTGGCAGTGAAGGGTCGAACGCTTTCTCGATGACGCGTTCGACCGCCGTGCGGGCATCGCGCGCCTGCGCCGCCTCGCGCAAGAGCACCGCCAGCCGCTCGCGCTCCAGCGCGTGCGGCCGTCGCATGAGCCGCAGCAGCCTTCGCACTTCGTGATTGGTCCATCGCATGCGCTCATGTTCGGCGTCGCCGCTGCCGCCACCCGGGCGGCGGCGAGCTGGCACAGATTTGGCATTCCCGTGAGGATCCAGGCGGAATGCGGCGCACTGCCGCATCGCTGCCGAACAGCGGTGAGCGGACAGGAACCATCGTCGATGTGATGGATTAGCACGACATGCTTGTTCATCATACCAGCGAGGCTGCGCTCCCGCGTCGCGGCCCCACCACCGAACCGGTCGCGCTCGTCGTCGTGGTCCATATGAACGCGGGCGCCGACGGATCATCCAACGCTAGCGCAGTGCAGCACTTGGTCGACGAGATCAAAGGCCGTTTCGCGAGCGTCGAGACGGATCAGCGCTGGCTTGTGCTCGGCGATCTGGTCATGGACCGCGAGGCGCGTGAGGTGATGCGTGGATCGCGGCGCATCCACTTGGCGCCTATGGAATATGCGCTGCTCGAATATCTCGCGCTGCACCCCGACCGCGTCTTCAGCGAAGCGCACTTGATGGACGCCGTATTCGGCGGCGTGCGCGAGGGCAAGCGATACAACACCCTGTGGGTGCATCTGCATCGACTGCGCAAGAAAGTTGACGGCGATGCAGCCATCCGATTGATCCACACCATCAGAGGCGCGGGCTACAGCTTGCGCTCGCCTTTGACGACCGACCTCGAGGCACGCGCCGCTTCTTCATAAGCGCGGCAGAGATCTGGCATTTCACCGCTGAGGGCGCTCACGACGTGAGTGCCCTTTTTCTGCCACCACGAGTCGCATGACGGGGAAAGCCTTTCAGCATTTGGAGAAATAGAACCAATCGCACCACAGACGCGCGGGCGTGCGGATGTGTTGCGATTTCACGACCGGGTCGACGCGGATGGAATTCGTCCATCGGTGCGATCCACACGTAAGGAGGAACTTATGTCCATCAACGGCCTCCTCCGCATCGCGCTCGTGGCGCTTCTCGTTGTGCTCGTCCAGGGAACATGGGTACTGGCCGGGACCACCGGGAGCGTCGCGGGCAAGGTGACGGATCAGAGCGGCAATGGCGTCAGCGGCGCGAAAGTCACGGCATCCGCGCCGGGTCAGACGGTCAGCGTGACGTCCGGAGCGAATGGGTTCTATTCAATCCTCAACCTCTCGCCCGACACGTACACCGTGACGGCGAGCAAGGATGGCTACGACACTTCATCCGTCTTCGGCGTGACGGTGACCGCTGACCAATCCACGAGCGCCGACGTCAAGCTCAGCCAGTCGGTCAAGACGATCGGCCATGTCACGACGACCGCGACCGCCAGCGTCGTCAGCAAGACGGTCACGGGCGACCTCTACGCGGTCAACGCGACCGCCATCGGCAACTACCAGGGCGGACAGGGCGGCGCAGAGACGCTGTACAGCCAGAACAGCGTCGTCGGTTCTCTGCCCGGCGTCGTGCGTGCGGTCGGCACCGGCGGCGGTTATGGCGCGCAGGGACAGCTCAGCCTTCGCGGCGGCGCGCCGGACCAAGTCGGATACGAGCTCGACGGCGTGCCGCTCAATCGCGGCTTTGACTTCTACAATGGCACGTCGTTTGTGACCAACGGCCTGGCCAGCCTTCAGGTCTACACCGGCGGCGCGCCGGCCGACGCGGGCCGCGCTATGTCGGGCTACATCAACCAGGTCTTTCAGCGAGGCAAGTACCCGGGAGGCGCTGACTTCACGGGCGTGATGGGCACGCCGCTGTACAACCACACGCTGCAGGCGGACATCTATGGCGCGACGCCGGACAACCGCTTCACCTACTACGTCTCGACCCTCGCGTTGAACTCGTACTTCAACTTCGGCAACCGCAGCAACCTGGCAAATGAGTCGTTCACGGTGCCTGCGGGCGACCCAGGTTGCGGCGCTTTCAACGCCGGCCTGACGCCTGCCGGCACGATCGGCGGCACGCTGATCAACTGCAGCGCCGCCAACATCCTCAACCAGCCCGTCTCGCAGGGTTCGTACGCGTCGACGCCTTATGCCTCGACGCGCGACACGGCCACGAACCTGCACTGGAACTTCCAGCACAACGGGCTTAACGACGACTTGCAAGCGCTCTACGTGCTCGGCACGGTCGTGGACAACCCGTTCGGCATGTACGGAACGTTTACGGCCGATCCGGCGCAGGCCTCGACCAACTACAGCGGCGACGGAACCGTCGGCCCGGCGAACAACGGGCTGACCTGGCCGACCGGCCTGTTCTACACCGGACAAGTCGGGCAACCGTACAACGCCGCGCTGAACGTGCCGTTGACCTGGCCCACGTCGCAGGGCAGCCTCGCTGGTCCGATCCCTTCGACCTTCAACGACAGCCAGAGCACGCAGTATGCGATCGAGAAAGTCGGATACACGCGCGCTATCAACCAGTCGTCTTTCCTGCGTCTCTCCGGGTACAAGATGTACTCGGCCTGGACGCTGGACCAGCCGATCAACGGCATCATCGGCAGCAGCTTCTACCAGCTGCACGACAATGCGACCGGCGTGACGATGAACTACCAGAACCAGATCAACCAGCAGAACCTCATCAAGTTCATCGCTGATTGGTCGCGCGACCTGACGCTGCGCTACAACTACTTCAACTACACGGGCACCGGAGCGAGGTGCCAGGTCGGCGGCGTGGCGGCCGCATGCGCACCTGGTGCCACGGTCACGGCGGTCTCGAACATCGCCAGCAACTGGTCGACGGTGACGCCGCTCGACTGGGACGGCGTCGTCAACGACACGTGGAAGCCCAGCGACAAGCTGCTCTTCGATCTCGGCCTACGCTGGGATCAATTCGGCTACCAGCTCATGGCCATGAAGATCAACGGCCCAGACGGCATCGCCTATCTGGCTGAAGAGACCCAAGGCCAGTGCCTGCACGGCTTCAACTACTCGCCAAGCGATCCGAAGATCATCGGTCCCAACGGCAACCAGAACTGCTTCCAGATCAACACGGCGCTGGGCGGCAAGGATGCACCCGGAGCCGGGAATTGGCAGGACGCGAGCGGGCTGCTGAGCTTCACGGAGCTTAGCCCTCGGTTCGGCACGACCTATACGCTCGATCCGAGAGACGTCATACGTTTCTCAGTGGGGCGCTACGTCCAGCCGCCGAACTCGGCGTTTGAGCAATACAGCAACAACCCGCTGTGGGGTCCGGGCACGACCGTCGGACGGCTGAACTCGTTCTACGACGCTCTCGGCTTCACCGTGGTCCACAACGCGCTGCCCGAGGACAGCACCAACTACGACCTATCGTTCGAGCATGAGTTCAACGGTGGCATATCGATGAAGCTCACGCCGTACTATCGCGACACTCGCAACCAGGTGCTCAACATCCCCGTCAACCCGCTCTCGCCCAGCTTCATCACCGGCTTCAACTTCGGCAACGCGCGCATCAAAGGCGCGGAGTTCATGCTGAGCCGGACGGTGACAGGCGCTAACGGCATCGGCGGCACGCTGGCCACGACGTACACCGACTCGAAGATCAAGTTCAACAAGGTCAACGGGTCATCGTACATCGACGTCATGAACGGCATAGGGCCGAACGGCCAGTGCACCGGTGCAGGCATCTGCGGCTACAACCAGGCCTACAACACCAACTACCCGCTGCTGGATCCGAACGGCTACTACTCGCCGTCGTTCGTCCAGGCACCGACCAGCACTGGCCCATCCTGGGATGTGCAGTGGGTCATCAACCTGAGCCTCGACGCTCGCTACAACGGGTTTGATTTCGTCCCGACCTTCAACTATCAGTCGGGCAACCCGTACGGCGATCCGTTGAACTTCCCCGACGCGCATTGCGCGGCGGCGGGACCTGCTCCGGCGAACACAGGCTGCACGCCGCTACCCACGGGCATCAACCCCAACACCGGCGCGCCGTACGCGTTCTATGGGGGCAACGGACCGAACCCATACACGAACTCGTTCGACGCTCCCGGCTCGCTCAAAGGCCCATCCTGGTGGACCTTGAACCTGGCCGTCTCGCACGATATCGGCCACAACCTCAAGGCGTCCATCCTGGGGACCAACCTGCTCGCGGGCGTGCACAACCAAGGCTACGCTTGGGAGCAGAACACGAACCAGCAGAACATCTCCTACGGCGACAACCTCTTCTACAACGCCGCGCCGCTGGGCGCGTTCGCCAGCACTGCGCCGAACCCGTCGCAGGCCTACTACGGCAACAACTACTACCCGTACTCGTCAGCCGGCACGTTGCCGTACCGCGACTGGGTGTTCAGCGTCTCCGCGAAGCTCTGACCATCTCGCGCGAACCACCACGAGAGCGGCCGCCCTCACGGGCGGCCGCTCTCTGCTTTCTAGGCGCTAGTATTAGGGCTAGGTAGCGCTCATGTTCGTCAGCGCGCGCGACGTTCACATGTAGATGTCCTCTCGCGTCTGCGGCAGATGGGCACGTGAGTCCGGCGTCCAGCGCGCGAGCAGCATCTGCACGACGCCGAGACGGCCGATGGCGAAGCTGTGCGCCGAGCCCGCGAGCCAGTATCGCCAGACACGATACGTGTCGTCGCCCACGATCTCGCGCGCCGCGGTCTCCTCGCCTTCGAGCCGGTGCAGCCATTCGCGTAGCGTGCGCGCGTAGTGCTCGCGCAGGTTCTCGACATCGCGCACCTCAAACCCGGCGGCTTGAGCGGCCTCGGTCATGGGGGCCAATCTCGGCATTTGACCGTCTGGGAAGACGTAGCTCTCGGTGAAGCGAGAACGCTGCGGGAAGAACCGCTGCGCCAGCGCGCGCATGCCGCCCGTAGGCGCGTGTTGCGCGATGATGCCGTGATTGAGGAATAAACCACCGGGCGCCAGCGCCGCGAACACGCAGTTGAAGTAAGCACCCAGATTGCGATCGCCCACGTGCTCGACCATTCCGACGCTGGCGACCTTATCGAAGCTCCCGAGCGCGCCGAGCTCGCGGTAGTCGAGCAATTCGATCCGGCACCGGTCCGCAAGACCCTCGCGAGCGATGCGCGCTTTGGCATATTCAGCCTGTTTGTGGCTAAGCGTCACGCCTACAGCGCCGACGCCATACTCGCGGCTGGCATAACGGACCAGGCCGCCCCAACCGCAGCCGACGTCGAGAAATCGCTCGCCTGGTTGCAGGCGCAGCTTGCGGCAGATGAGCTCGTACTTCTGGGTCTGGGCTTGTTCCAGCGTGTCGGATTCATCGCGGAAATACGCGCACGAGTAGGTCAGCTGTTCGTCGAGCCAAAGCTCGTAGAAAGCGTTTGAGACATCATAATGATAGGCGATAGCCGCTCGATCTCGTTCGGGCGAGTGCAACCGGCCCCGCAAACGCGCAGGCCCTCGTCGCGATCCATCTGCAGCGCTAGGTGAACGGGGCAATCGCGCGGCGAGCGAGCTGATGGCGACCCACTCAAGCGGAGTGCGGGCCGCGGCGATCGCGTCCATCGCGACCAAGGCCTGCTCCACGCTGCCGACGACGGCGAGATCGCCGCGCAAAACCGCCTCGCCCGCAGCCAGATCCGAGCCGCGGGTCAACAGCGCGCGCAAGACTGAGGGATCACGCAGCACGATCGTGGCACGAACGGGCTCGGCAGGCTCATGGAGCGCCGTGCCGTCAGCCAGGCAGACGGCGACGCCGGCGCCGATGTTGTCGAAAGTCCGTTGCACGATCTCGCGAGCCGTTTGGACAGCTGCGCTTGCCGGCTCGAGAAGGTCAGGAGTTGGCTGCGATGCGATCGTCGGCATGCTTGCAGACCTCTAGTGCTGTTGTGAAATCGTAGGCCTTTCGATGCTTCATGTCAATGGGACCGAGGACGGGCGGACCCGTTGGTCGCGCTAGGGGACGATCGTCGCCACGCTGCCCGCGACGGTCATCTTCAACGGTGGCAGCCCGTATTGCGCGGTCGCATCGGCTATGCGCTTGAAGATGATCTGCGCTTGGGCGGCGTCGGCGAGCTGCGGGATGCCGCTTTCGCTGAGCTTCTTCCCATAGCCAAGATCGATGGCGTACAGCTTGATCTTGGCGAGCCGCTTTTGCTCCCAGATCGTTTGCGTGATGATCGTCTGGAAGATGAACGGCTCGGCGAAACCGCCTTGTGCGTTGAGCGGCGCAGAGAGGTCCCAACTCGTGATCCGCTCCGGATGCAGGTAGGCGTCGTCGATGATCGCTCGGTTCTGCTGGTATAGGTCGTGCGAGAGCGGCAGCTGTATGTCGCTCCAGAAGAAATTTGAGATCCCGTAGAAGATCGGTCGGTCTCGATAGATCTCGATGGGACCCAGATTGTGGATGCCGGTCGTGATGAACTCGTCGGCCCCGGAGTCGATCGCGCCGTGCGCCAGGGTGCGCAGGTAAGCCGCGGCCAGCTGCGGCTTGTGCGGGTCGTCGCAGTCGAGCGAGCAGTCGTGTGAATGAAGGGCGGCGACGAGAAAGTCAGCGTTCTGCTTGCCTTCACGGATGTTCTTGTAGATCTCAGCCGTATCTTCGGGGTCAGCTTCAAACGAGTAATGAAACGATCCCGAGAGCCTGAAGTTCTGGTTGAATACCGCAAGCGTCGACGGCACGGTGCCGCAGTGCTTGGCATAGATGCGACACGAAATGTCGGCCAGCGCTTTCATGGCGGCGCTGGGCAGCTCGACGTATTGGGTGACCGCGAGCGCGCTCACGCCCGGGCGCCCAGGCGTGGCTCCTTCCGCGGGTAGCGCTGCGGCGATCGGCAGATACGTGGACGCGAAAGAGACGATCGCAATGCGACCCTTCGGGCTCTCATAGAAAGCAGGCGCTCGCGCGAGGCCGCGGTCCTCGCCCACGCCGGCCCAGACGATTCCCGCATCGTCGAGCCACCGGCTCGTCTCGCGCATACCCTCGATGCCCCAGTCCTCGGCGTGGTTGTTGGCGCGCCCCACGAAATCAAATCCCATCTTCTTCAGATCGCGCGCCACCGATGGCAACGCGCTCAGCGTCCAATCGCCCGCGTACGAATATGGATAGCCCTTGAAGTAGCGCAGATCCAGGATCGAGGTCTCCATATTGCCGTAGAGCGCATCGCCCTGACCCAAGACGTCGAGCACCGACTTGAAGCCGGGTTCGCGCGCGCCGTATTGCGAGAGTGGTCGGGAGATGATGAGGTCGCCGACCGCGGTCAGCGTGAACCCATCGATGACGCTGGTCTGCAACTCCGCAGCCAGGGGGCGTTTCGGATCGAGGGCCTTTACGTTCTTGACTCCGGGATCGGCCGGGTTTGTCGTTTGCGCCTGCGCGCATGGTGCGGCGAGCACCATCAGCGCTATGAGCGCCGCGTAAACGACAAACCAGCGCCGGGATTGAGGGCGTGCTTCCATCATCATATCGAGCCGTACGGTAAGGTCGCGACGAGTCCTTTGACCGACACGAAGGTCATCACCACGCGCAAGCCTCCACGGGACGGCGCGCGCGCGGCGACGAATGCGTGCGCGCATGTCGACGGCTGAGACGGTTCGACCCGGCGTGGTGCGCGCGCTCGGCTTCACAGCCGCAGCGTCGCTTGCGGTCTGCAACATGATCGGCCAGGGCGTCTTCCTCAAAGCCCGCGCGATGACGTGCAATGTCGGCTCGCCCGGTCTTGTCATTACGGCTTGGGTCGTGGCCGGGTTGCTCGCCCTGTGCGGCGCGCTCACACTTGCAGAGCTCGGCGCCATGACGCCGGAGTCCGGCGGTCCCTATGCCTTCCTGCGCCGCGCGTTCGGCCCACCGCTCGCGTTTGCGTACGGCTGGATGATGTTCTTCCTCGGCGGACCTCTCTCGCTGGCCGCGCTGGCCGCGGGCGGCGCTATCTTTCTCAACCTCTTGCTCGGCGGAGCGCTGGCGCGATTCGATATCCCGTTCTCATTCCTTGGAGCCGGGGGCGTGGTGACGGGCGCGCAGCTAGCCGCTTTAGCATTGCTCGCGGCGGTCGCTTTGGTCAACTTGGAACCGGTGAAGACCAATGGCGGCATCGCGACCGCATTGACCATCCTCAAGATCCTGATGGTCGCTGGATTGTCACTGGTGGCGTTCACTCTCGGTGCCGGCAGCTGGAGCCATTTCGCGCAAAGCGGCGTGTTAGGCTCGTGCATCGGCATCGTCGCCGCGGAGCGCGGCGGCGCGGCAGGTTTCGGCGCTGCGATGGTGGGCGCGCTCTACGCCTATCAGGGCTGGTCATCGCTCACCTACGTGGCCGGGGAGGTAAAGGACCCCGGCCGCACGCTGCCCGCCGCTCTGGCGGCAAGCGTGCTGCTGGTGATCGGGCTCTACACCCTCGTGAACGTGGCGTATTTCTACGTGCTGCCACCGGCGGCTGTCGCAAGCGTCGCGCCATCTTCTTCTGTCGGTATCGAGGTGTTCGGGAAGATCTTCGGACCTGCAGCCCGCGGCATCGCTACGGTGGCGCTGTTCATCTCCGTGATGGCGACGTTGCACGTCTCCGTCTTGACGAACTCGCGCATCACCTACGCGTTTGCGCGAGACGGCGTCTTCCTTCCCTGGCTCGCACGCGTATCAGCCGCCACCCACGTCCCAGCGCGAGCCGTGGTGGCGAGCACAGCGGTCGCGGCAGTGCTCGTTATGCTCGGCTCGTTCGATGTGCTGAGCGATTTCCAAGTCTTCAACAACTGGGTCTTCTATGCACTGGTCGCGATATCGGTGTTCGTCTTGCGACGCAAGGAGCCGCGGGCGCCGCGTCCATACCACATCATCGGCTATCCGGTTGTGCCCGCGCTGTTCGTGGTGGTGGCCGTGTGGCTGCTGGTCGAGGCCGTGGTGGGTGCTCCGGCCCGATCGCTTCTCGGGCTCGGCATCATCGCGCTCGCACTACCCGTCTACTATTTCGCCTCTGCCAGAAGTCGGGCAGCGACGGGAGAGTAGCAAGCGGAACCAAGACACGGCTAGGCGTTGGGGCCGCGGTCTCTCGAATCGACGCGGGCGTGGCGTCGCAGATCGTCCATTCGCGGATCGAGCCCGAAGCTCATGAAATTGCCATCGTGGTGCGTTTGCGCGACCACGAGCCATTTGACCGCTTGATCACGCAAGCCTAAGGCTTCTTTCACCAAGGCAACGTCGTATGCGGGCACGGGCCGCATGCCCGCGATGCGCGCCAGAAGACGCTGTGCGCTATTGAGCTCGCGCTCTCGTGCGAAACTGTAGGCGAGTTCGCCCATGACATCGGGGTCGTTGGGCGAGAGGGTCAGCGCGTGGCGCAACTCCGCCACCGCGCGCTTGTGCAGGCCCAATTGTTCGTCCGCCAAAGCCGCGCCATAGTAGCTCATCGGCGAGTACGGCTCGATGGCGATGGTCTGATGCCACTGCTCAGCTGCGTCCTTATAGCGGCGATTGAGGTAGAGCTGATTGCCGAACGCGAAGTTGATGATCGGCGAGAGCGGATCGAGATCCCTCGCCCTCGCCATCTGATCGAGCGCTTCGCGATGCCGATCGTGGTAGAACAGGTACCACGAATACCACTCGCGCGCTGTCGCGTAATTGGCGTCAAGGTCTATGGAGCGTTCAAATTCTCGCCCCGCTTCTGGTTGATAAGTCGGCCCCGTCAGATCGTCGGCGAATGCCAGCGACGCGTGCCCTTCGGCGGCGGACGGATCCATGGCGATGGCCTGCAACGCCGCTTCTCTTGCCTGGTGGAAGAGACGCTTTTGTTTGCCACCGTACGGGCTGTAGTAGCCTAGGGCAGCATACGAATCGGCAAGTCCGGAGTACGCCTGAGCGTACCGCGGGCTGGCGTGCAGAGCAGCTTTGAAATAGCGCAGGCCCAGTTCGAGGCTCGGGTACGTGCGTTCGCTCCAATAGTGGCGGCCCAGAACATAGTCGCGTTGCGCCTGGGCGTTAATCGCCGTTTTGCCGACGCGAGTGGGCGCCGAAGCGTACAGCGCCAGGGTGGCAAATACCAATACCCCGGCCACGAACACCCAGGGGACTCTCGCGTTGCCGGCTGCGCTGCGCGCTACTGGCCGTGTGTGCGCCGGCGTTGCATCCGGAACCAGTCGCACGGTTGGAGCGAAGCGGTACCCTCGACCGGGAATCGTCTCGATGAGCCTGCCGCCTGCGTCACCAAGCGATTTGCGTAAGACGTAAATCGTCTGGGTTAGGTTCGCGGGCTCGATGAATCCCTCAGGCCATACCGCGCTCAGGATCGTGTCTTTGGCGATGAGCGATCCCGCATTCTCGACCAGGAACAGGAGCGTCGCGTATCCTTTGGCAGTCAGGTGGATCTCTTGAACGCCGCGGGTGAGCAGCCCGCGCCGCGGGTTTAGACGGAATGCCCCGAACTTGTATACCTGACTCACGATGATCCCTCGTCTCGACGTGACAGGCTCCCTCTTAGACGCAGGCTTAACGCACCCTGCGGATCATTAACACGAATCCTTTCCCGTATCGGACGGGCCTTCAGGCCCAGATTTGAGAGCGATTTGAGACGGATTTGATGCCGTTTTGAAGCCACGTGGGACGCTGGTGTGTTAAGCAAGAGAAGCCATGATCCACCTCGACATGCCCGGCGCCGACGTGCGCCGCTTGCTCCGGCTCTTGCGCCGCCCGTACCTGTTGGAGCGCGAACCGCTGGCGCTGCGCGCCCGCAGGGCGTTGGGCACAGCGAGCTGCCGGGATGCCTTGCTCTTGCTCGTCGACCACGCATTCGGGGATATCCCGGATACCCAGCGGTTGCGCGAGATCATCCTGCGCTGTGACGTCGAGGGGCAAAAGGCTCGCGCAGCGGCTGCCGGGATGCACTTGTCTCTGCGCCAGTTCTTTCGGCACCGCGCAGAGGCGATCGAAGCGTTAGCGATCTCCTTCGAGCGCCTGGATGAGCCAGGTGGGGCAGACACGCTGCGCTCGCCCGCCCCGGCATATTGCGCGATGTGCCGTCAGCGCATCGGCCTCGAGGCACGCGTCAGCTCGTCATAACCCTGTTCGAAACCGCTTCATCCAGGACCACGAGCCCGTCGCGCAGCTTGATCACGCGCTTGGCGTGGTTGGCGATATCGTCGTCGTGGGTCACCATGATGATCGTGTGCCCTTCATCATTGAGGCGCGCGAAGAGGCTCATGATGCCTTCCGCAGTGACTGAGTCGAGATTGCCGGTCGGCTCATCGGCGAGCACGAGCGCCGGGTCGTTGACGAGTGCGCGCGCGATCGCGACGCGCTGTTGTTGACCGCCTGACAGCTCGCTCGGCCGGTGATGGGCGCGGTCTGCGAGGCCTACCTTGTCGAGCACGGCCAGCGCCTTGGCGTCGCGCTGCTTATCGCCCGCGTAGAACAACGGCAGCGCCACGTTGCGCAGCGCGGTCGTGCGACCCAACAGGTTGAATCCCTGAAAGACGAATCCGAGCTTCTTCAGCCGGATCGCGGCGAGCTGCTGATCCGACTGCGCAGCGACGTCGACGCCGTCGAGCCTGTATGTGCCGGCCGTCGGCTTATCCAGACAGCCGACGAGATTCATGAGCGTCGATTTGCCCGAGCCTGATGGCCCCATGACCGCAACGTACTCGCCGTGCTGCACCTCGAACGATACGCCGCGTAACGCATGGACTTGGATGTCACCCAGCTCGTAGGTCTTGGTCACTGCGTCCATCTCGACGACCGGCTCACTCATAACGCAGCGCCTCGATCGGGTTGAGATATGACGCCCGCACCGCGGGGTACGTGCCGAAGAGCACGCCGACGCCGGTCGAAAAGGCTATCGCCACCGCGATGATCGGCCCCCAGGCGAACGAGACGAGCGCCGGCGTGAGCAGCTTGATCCACGTGTGGATGACGATCTCGGCGATCAGCACGCCGCAGATCAAGCCGATGAGCCCTCCAACGACGCACAGCAGCAGCGCTTCGATGAAGAACTGCATCACGATATCGCCGCGCGTCGCTCCTATCGCTTTGCGGATGCCGATCTCCCGCGTGCGCTCGGTGACGGACACAAGCATGATGTTCATAATCCCGACGCCGCCTACGACCAGCGATATCCCAGCGACGACGCCAATGATCGCGGTCAAAACTCTAAAGACGCCGGTGATGACATCGCTCAGCTGCTTGATGTCTCGTTCTTCGTATTGCGCGCGCTGACCGTGGATCTTCTTGAGAGCAGCGATGGCTGCGTCGTTCACCCGTGGCAAGTCTGCGACGTCGGGCGCGACCACCGTAAGGCCGAGGATGTACGTGTAGCCCAGCTGCGGTATGAGCGTATAGGGGACGATGATCGTCGAGAGACCGCCCGCACTGCCGCCCAGCAGGCCAGGGTTGATCGGAGGCGCCTGAACCCCAATCACTTCGAAATCGCTGCCGTTGAGACGCACGTGCTGCCCGATCGCGGACCCGACATCCGGGAGCAGAGCGGTCCTCGCGCTGCTCGAGAGGATCGCGATTTTTCGATGCGCCGCGAGGTCGTGCGCGTCGAACAGGCGGCCTTCGGCCAGCGGCGTCGTGTCGACGCCTTCGCCGGCACCCGCGGTTACGACGCGCACGGTCTTATCCTCGTGGTTCACGCGCGTCTCCATCTCGACCGAGAGGATGGGCAAGACGTCTTTCGCCTCGGGGACCATTGCGCGAACGCGCAACGTATCATCATAACGGATCAGCGCAAGTTGCGGATCCGGCTGCTGCTGTTTGGGGATAATGAACCCCGACGCAAGCGAGTACGGCGACAAGATGTTAAGCACGGATCGCGTCGTTGAATCGCCGACCGCCAAGATCGCGATGACCGATCCGACGCCGATGATAAGCCCGAGCATGGTCAAGAGCGATCGCAACGGATTGCGCCACAACACGTCGAGAGCCTGACCCAGGAATTCGGAGAACTTATTCATGACGCAGGCAATCGATAGGTGAGAGGGCTGCGGCACGTGTGGCGGGATAAGTCCCGAAGAAGACGCCGACGAGAACAGAGAAGCTCAAGGAGGTGATCAGGATGGAGAACCAATTGATCGAGACCGCTTGGCTGGAGACTTTGCTGATGACCAGGGCATCGGTCGCAAGCGCGGCCCCGACGCCGATCACAGTTCCGACCGCGCCGCCGATGAGGGTGATGGCCACTGCCTCCGCTAGGAATTGCCACAGGATGTCGAGGCGCGATGCACCGATGGCCTTGCGGATGCCGATCTCGCGAGTTCGCTCGATGACGGAGACCAGCATGATGTTCATGACGCCGATCCCGCCCACCACGAGCGCGATGAAACCGATTGCCGATATCCCGATAGCGATGGCCTCGATGACCGTCTGGAACTGACTAACCTGTTGGGTGAAGTCTTGCGCCTCGATCGGGGCGTGCGGACCGTGGATGTGCGCCAAGATCCCCTGCACCTCGTCGATGACCGCGGCCGACGACACGCTCGGCTTAGCCCATACCTGCAGATACTCTATTTGCGAGCCGGGCAGACGGTGGTAGGTGGTATACGGGATGTCGATCGTCGAGGCACTTCCACCGGCAAGACCACCGAGCAAGCCCAGGCTCACCGGCGCGTATACCCCAACCACCAAAAAGCGCCGGTTTTCCACCCGCACGTACTTCCCGACCGCCGGTCCGTCACCGAAAAGCTTCTGTTTCGCCGGCATAACCAGGTTGGCGACCGCGCGCGCGGCGGCAACGTCCTCAGCGTTGAAGCGGCGCCCCTCGGCCATGGGAAGTTTGTCGACGACGTAGTCGGTATCTGATGAGAGATCGTAGGTGTCGGTGGTATGACCGGAGCGGATGTTGACATAGGTGTCGTAGCCGGGCGCGACCGAGAGACAGCGCGAGCAGCCGTCGCGGACCGCGACGAAATCCCGCCACTCAAGCGTCACCGTCTTGAGCGTTCTTGTGCCCCCGCCGGGAATGAAGAAGATTCCCTGATTACCGAATTGCCCCAAACTGGATTGAATGGATGACGACGCGCTCTGGCCGAGGGCGAAGATGGAGATCACCGCCGCCGTGCCGATGACGATACCGATCATCGTTAGGATAGACCGCATGCGGTTCGACCACAACGACTCAAACGCCGCGCCGAAGAATTCCCAGAGCTTCACGACGCGGGCGATGAGCTCGGCGAGGCGGATGCTGCGGCTTGCACCTTGACGATGGCCCCGTCTTTGAGGTCTTTGACGTTGGTGGTGGCGACGACGTCGCCGCGATTGAGGCCCCGCGAGATGACGACGTCTGTGTCGCTTGCGATGCTCTTGCGAATCTCGACCCTGGACGCTTTGTTCCCTTTGACCACGAACACGTAGTGCTTGGCACCGTCGTCGACGATCGAGGCCAGCGGCACGACGAGCGCGTTGCGAGCCTCGCCGGTGATGATGTCGACATCGCACGACATGCCCGGCCGCAAGAAAGCGTAATCGCGCTGCAAGGCGATCGTGGTCTCGACGTTCTTCGCGCTATTGCCAGCTTGGCTCATCTGTAAGACGACCGCCGCGATGTTGCTGACGGCGCCGCTGAGCGTGCGGTCGGGAAAATCCTCGCCGGTGATGAGTGCGCGCTGTCCGACCTTTACATTGATGACGTCTTGCTCGTCGACTTGCGCTTTGACCACCATCGGCCCCGCTGCGGCGATGGTGAACAGCACCTCGCCCGGCGTCACCGCGTCGCCGACCGCAAGCGGTACGGTCGCCGTCGATGCGGGCGCGGAGCCGAGCTGCTGGATGACCCCATCAAACGGCGCGCGCACTTGCGTATCGGCGAGGTTGGAGGTGTGCAGCGCGAGACCGGCCTGGGCCGATTCCAGCTGAGCCTGGGCGCTGGCGACGGATACGCGATCCGCCTCGATCTGCGAATCGAGCTGCCCGCCCGTCTCGCGCAACTGCTGCTTGAGCAGGTCGTACTGTTGTTGCGCGGTGCTCTGGTTGGCCACGGCGTCGTCGTAGGCCGCCTTGTCGCGATCGAGCTGCTGGCGCGCGACGCCATTGATCTTGTAGAGCTGTTGGTCCGCGTCGTACGCTTCTTTGGCGGTCTGTAGGCTCAGCCGAGCGGATGTGAGGGTCTGCTCTGCTTGCACCAGCTGCGAAGCGCCGGAGAGGCCGATCGACGTGCCGCCCAAGCCCCCCGAGATCTGACCTTCCCGCTTGGCGTTGATGTCCGCTTGGAGGCGTGCCTGCGCGCCCGAAAGCGTCGCGCGTGCTTCGGCGGCCGAGGCCCGATCGGTGGCGACGGCGGTTTCGATCTGGCGATCGTCCAGACGCATGAGCAAGTCGCCTGCGCGGACATGCTGCCCTTCGCGCGCCGAGATCTGCACGATGTTGGCCGCAACGGCCGCGGCGATGGTCGTCGTCTGTGGACGCGACAACACGCCGTTCTCGGGCAGCTTGATGGTCAGGGTCGTCGGCTTGACGACGACGGTTGCCACTTCGACCGGTGCCGGACCGCGGTGGCCGATCACGCCGAGGCCGATCACGAGCACAATGGCGACGGCGAGAAAGGCGATACGCCACTTCGGGTTGTTCCAGAGCTTCTTCATAGCGCCCCGCTCAGGGTGCCGGTCGCCTTTTTCAGCGCGGCGATGCCCAACACGTAGGCGACCTGAGCGTCGAGCAGCTCTCTGGCCGCCGACAAGTATGACTGCTGCGCGGCGCTGACGTCGGTCTGACTGATGATGCCGACCTTGTATTGCACGGCGGAGATGTAGGCGGCTTGTTTGGCCACTGCGACGTTCTTCTGCGCCAGGGTCAGGTTATCGCGCTCGACGAGCAGCCGGCGCACGGCTTGATCGACGTCCACCAGCGCGCCTTGCTTGGCGGTGTCCAAGGCGGCCGTCTGGGCATCGATCTCGCGATGCGCGCTGACGTGGCCGGAATGGACGGTGCCATAGTCGACGAGCGGCAGCGACCATTGTGAGAATATCTGAATCTGGTAGAAGTGCGATGCGCCCGGCTGGCACTGTGCCGGCGGGATGCCAGACGCAGTGCATTCAGTGAACAATTGCGCATTGTTGGTGGGCGAGACTTGGTTGCCCCACGCGCCGGTCATCTGGATGTTCGGGCGGTTGGGAGCGTCCACCAAGCTGTTGGAGATGTAAGCGGCGTCGAGTTGCGCTTGCGCGATGGCGACTTCCGGCCGGTTGGCGAGCGCGAGCTTGTCGAGCACCGTCTTGTCGAGATTGGGCAGCGGTGGCTCGGGCGGCGCCGCCGGTAATGCGAACTGCTGCGTCATCGGCGCGCCGATGAGCTGGGCTAAGTTCTCCCGTGCGTCTTCTTGGTCGGCCTCCGCCGAACTGTGCTGCTCGACCGCCGACGTGTACGCCACCTGCGCCTTGAGCTCGTCCAAGCCCGCGACCTTGCCCGCGCGGAAGTTGACCTCGGCGATCTCCTGGAGCACGCGATTGTAGTTGACGTTCTCGTTCGCGATCTCCGTGATCTGCACGTCTTGTACGACTCTATAGAACGCGGTCTCCACGTCGAGCGTGGTCTGCTCGCGAGCCAAGTACAGCTGCTCATTGGCTTGGTCGTACGATGCTTTGGCCGAACGCGCCGTATAGATGTTCGTGAGGTTCAGCCCGTTGAAGGTTGCCGCCAGCTGGGCCGTGTTCTGCGAGAACGTCGGCGTTATGGCTGCGCCGATCTGCGCGAACTGGCCGCTCGTGTTCGCGCTCTTGACCAAATCGCTCTGCAGGACGCCGTTGATCGTCGGCAACGTCACCGCTCGATCCCGCGCGAGCGCCGCCCCGGCGTCGGCTGCCGAGGCGACCGCTTTGAGAACCGTCTGATTGTGCGCCAGCGCGAAATCGACGGCTTGCTGCAAGCTCATCACCTGCGGCGCGGCGTTCGTTTCGAGGCCGTCGTCCGCACGTGCTCGCGCTGCGTTTGCGAGCGTCGCGCACGTGAGTGCGCAGAGCGCCACAACGAGAGCGCTCCGAGGGACTATAACGGCGCTCATTTGGCGAAGACCGCACCCAGGCCGCCGCCGAGGAGGGCGAGCACGACGACCGTGACGATCGCAGCCGTGCGGCTCATCTTCATCACCTGCTCGAGCGCGATAACGGCCACGATGTAGAGCCAGATGTTCACAAGGTTGAAGCTGTAGAGAAAGGCCTGCATCTTCACGGAGCCAGAGACGAGCATCGCCAGCGATGGCAGCGCGTACATATCCGCCGCTGACGATACGCTGGCGGCGCCTCGCAACGCGATGATGAGGTATCCCGCGAGAGCCCCGAGCGCGCCGATGATGTAGAGGTTGACAGCGCAGACCCACGCGGACTTGAAACGCGCCTCGCCGCCGCCCAAGGCAGCGCCTACGAGATAGACGACAGCCCCGACGAGCCAAAAGATCCATGGGAGTAACAAGCCTTGGACGAAAGCGATCACGACGTACACTGCCTGCGGCACTTTGGCCAGGATCGCACGCTGCGCCGCGGCTTGGTCCGCCGACATCTGCTGTATCGATTTTTCTTGAGTGGCCTGAATGAGATGGATGATGGCAGGGATGCCGATCGCGGTCGCGATGATCGTTAGAATAATCCCGACGATAGCAGCCCAACCCCATGTCGGGACGCGTGCCAGCGTCGAGAACGCCTCACCGGGCGCGTAGAGGACTTTGAAGTAGGTCGCAAGCCCGTTCGATGATTCGCTCTTCGCGGGCGCGACGGTATCAGGCGGCGATGTGCTCATGTGTACCCCCTCCGGCTGTGACGCGATGGACGTTCGCGCAGAACCCGCGTTTTCCACTTTCAGGTGCTGCCATATTCTTGCGAATCACGCGCGAGAGTTCTAGCCACGTGAGCTCCGGGAGCGCGAACGTGTACTTAGGGTGAGGCTAGGAGAGCGGCAAGAGCAAGATGATCAGTGCGGCGATGCCCAAGCCTGCGATCAATAATCCGAGCTGCCCAGCGGCAGAACCGGGTGCCATGTCAGGATTGACCGCCCTCAATAATGCGATCTGCCGCCGATATTGCATGGATGCGATGAGCAGCGACACAAGGCCGACACAGATCATCAAAAGCGCGAAAAGACGCGGCCCGAAAAAGCTGTTCACATGCTGGTGGCCGGCGCCGCTGGTGACCGCGAAAAAGCTGAAGATGGTGAAGCCGAAGGTGATGAGCGCGGTCGCCGTTCTCACCCAGGCCAGGAGCGTCCGTTCTTCGGCCAACCGGGTGCGATCGAACGCCAAACGGGTTGGATCGTCTAGCGGTTGCGGTTTTTGCGGCTCTTCTTTACTCTGCATAGCGGAACGGCATTCTGCGCAAGCAAGCAGCGCTCTTTCCTTTCGGTTAAATGAACGACCGCGCAGCGGCCGCGAAAAGGCAATAGCGTCGCGCTTGCTGTAAACAACGATCGATCGCGCCGTCGTGAACGGCGGTCTGCGACGATCGGCTGAAGACGACAAAGGAGCTTGGATGAGCGGGGTACGGGTGCTGGTCGGAACGCGCAAGGGCGCGTTCATCATGACCTCGGACGCCAAACGCGACCGCTGGGATATCAACGGTCCCCACTTTGGTGGCTGGGAGATCTACCACGTCAAGGGATCGCCCGTCGATCCCAACCGGCTATATGCGTCCCAGACCAGCGGCTGGTTCGGACAGATCATCCAACGCTCCAACGACGCAGGCAAGACGTGGGAACCCGTGGGCAACGAATTTGTCTATGAAGGCGTCCCCGGCACCCACCTGTGGTACGACGGCACTCCCCATCCCTGGGAATTCAAACGTGTTTGGCATCTCGAGCCCTCGCTCACCGATCCAGACACCGTCTATGCCGGGGTTGAAGACGCAGCACTGTTCCGCTCGGCCGATGCCGGAAAGACCTGGCAAGAACTCCCCGGGCTGCGCACGCACAAGTCTGCACAGTCCTGGCAGCCGGGTGCCGGCGGCATGTGCTTGCACACGATCATCCAGGACCCGAACAAACCCGGACGGATGTTCGTGGCTATTTCCGCCGCGGGTGCGTTTCGAACCGATGATGCCGGCCAGACGTGGCAACCCATCAATCGCGGTCTGCGCTCCGAGCAGATCCCCGATCCGAACGCCGAGGTCGGTCACTGCGTGCACCGCATCGCGATGCACCCGTCGCGCTCGGATGTGCTGTTCATGCAAAAACACTGGGACGTGATGCGCAGCGACAATGCGGGGGAGTCGTGGGTCGAAGTGAGCGGCAACCTCCCGTCCGATTTCGGCTTTCCGATCGACGTCCACGCGCACGAGCCGAACACGGTGTACGTCATCCCTATCAAGAGCGACTCGGAGCATTACCTCCCCGAGGGCAAGTTGCGCGTCTACCGCAGCCGCTCGGGCGGTAACGAATGGGAGCCGCTCACGAAGGGCTTGCCGCAGCGCGACTGCTACGTCAACGTGTTGCGCGACGCGATGGCAGTCGACTCGCTCGACAAATGCGGCATCTATTTCGGCACCACCGGCGGACAGGTGTACGCATCGGCGGACGCGGGCGACAGCTGGGCTCCGATCGTCCGAGATCTTCCTGCCGTGCTGTCGGTCGAGGTGCAGACGCTGGCATGATCCGCGTCGTGCTGCCGGCGCATTTGCGGACGCTTGCGCGCGTCGACGGCGAGGTGCGCTTAGACGTCGACGGGCAAGCCACGCAGCGCGCGGTGCTTGACGCGCTTGAGGCTCGCTATCCCATGCTACGGGGTACCATTCGGGATCAC
Organism: Vulcanimicrobiota bacterium; assembly: GCA_963764965.1. Classification (GTDB taxonomy): domain Bacteria; phylum Vulcanimicrobiota; class Vulcanimicrobiia; order Eremiobacterales; family Eremiobacteraceae; genus JAFANK01. The sequence continues at coordinate 131,694 of CAVXUM010000002.1, read as the reverse complement.
GTCACGCAACAGCGGCGGGCGTTCGTCAGATTCTTCGCGTGCGAGGAAGACCTGTCCAACGACCGGCCCGACGATCCTCTGCCGGAGCCGGTCGCCAAAGGAACAGAGCCTTATCTGGTCGTGGGAGCGATGGCAGGCGGCTAAAGGAACCGTGCGGGCCTTCGATGACCGCGCACCACGCAACTTCTGGCAGCGCGGCTTTGGTGCGTTTATTCGAAGCTCGCGTCGCCATCGTAGGCAGACGGGTCCCAAAATTGTGCCGCACGCAGTTCTGTGTCCAAAGCTGGATCAGCCGCGGCGTAAAAGGACTTCCAGTTCGGGAGTTTCTCCCGGTAAGGCGCACAAGCGTCTAGGGCCTGCATTTTTGGCACGCCGCACCCGAGGTTCTCCAGCACATACACGTCTTCTTTGGCGCATCGTTGTAACGCAACCGCGAGCAACGAAGGCAAGAGATCCGTTTCTGGTTCGATGCATTGATAGTCGACCAGCCGCATGGCGCGAATGCCCTGCGTGTCACCATGCGGCAGGGCGGGAAGCCGAAATGCGTTGTCCTGCCTGGTGAGCGTGCAATACGCATACAGCTTGTTGTTTCGGCACGCGGTAATCACCCACAATCGACCTCTGCGCATCGGCGCGCCGAAATGCCATGAAAGGGTGCGGCTCGTGCGATCGGCGAGCAACTTGTCCGGGTTTTGCCGGACGAGCTCGATCCAAAACGCGTCGAATCGTCCGTCGAATCGGTCCGTGCTTTCTATGGTAAACGAACTGATATTCTTTGGAGTCGGTGGGCCCAGGGCGGCATCTTTGAGCCACAACGCCGCACCGGCGGGATATGCAAGCGACCGTGCAAACGGAAGCCGTTTGTTCTCCAATGTTCTTTGCATGAACCTCGGGTACGAGGTGACCCGATACGAAAAGGTCTGCCAGTCTCCCAAAGGAATGCGAGACGAAAGCTCGCTAAACGGACCGAATGCAGCCGGGCTGACCGTGGTGTTGATGAACAAATCGACGGGCTGACTGAAGTATTCGTCCATCAGCTGGAGCGCAAATCCACGGTAAGGCGCCGCTACGAACCAAAAGCGCCCGGCGGCTGAGACGAGTTCGTTTCCCCGAAACGCATAAAGCGTCCGCACCGTCCCCATCGTTCCTACCATCTCACCGGTTTGTGTCTCGAGCACCCAGCCGATCGGAAGGTCTCTGCCAGCTCGAGCCTGCAGCGGATTGTCGAGCCAGAGACTGCGCCAGTCCTCTTCTGGCGGAAGGTCCGACGAGTGGTCTAATGCCAAACGTTGAATTCTCTCGTAGTCGTCCAAATGCGCCGGCCGGATGCGCGGGGGCGTAAGCGCCGCCATTTCGGCGGGCGAAACGTTTTCAAGTATCGTGCTCATCGCTCCACTCCATACACACTGTCAACCACCTATTCAAGACTGGCGTCGCCGTCGAAAGCAGACGGATCCCATATCGCTGGTTGACGCAATTTCTCTTCTAACGCCGGATCGGCCGCCCGGTAAACGAACTTCCAGTTGTCGAGCTTGGAACTATATGGGGAGCACTCGTCAAAAGCACGCATCTTCGGCACGCCGCGACCTAAATTTTCTAGGAAATCAATACCCTCTGCGGAGCATCGCTCTAGCGCGGCCTTCAGCAGACCCGGCAACAAATCAACCTCTGGTTCGATGCTCTGATAATCGGCCAAGCGCATGCCTCTCAGAACCTTCGTCCCACCGTTAGGCAGCTCAAATGAGTGGTCTTGTTGCGTGAGCGCGCAATAGCCCCTCAACTGCTGGTTCCGCCGTGCTACGAGCACCCACAATCGTTTCCTCCGCATCGGAATCGCAAAATGCCATGACAGCGTCGTGCTATCCCGCTGCGCAAGCAGCCTCTCGTGTTCTTGCCGCAGAAGATTTCTCCAGAACACATCGAAACCGGAATCGAAACAGTCAACGCTTGCGATTTCAAATGTGCCCGGCAAGCGCGCGAGGCGTTTGTTCCAGACCGCATCCTTGAGCCGGAGAGCCGCTCCGGCGGAGCCGGCCAGCGACCCTGCGAACGGCACCGCACGCTGCCGCAGCGCTTTCTCGGCAAAGTCGCGGAATGATGTTACCCAGTACGACGAAGCCTGCCAGTCCCCTAACGGAATGCGGTCCGAGAGCTGGCTGAATAGAGCATCGGCGTCAGGGCTGACCGTCGTATTGATAAATAAGTCGACGGGCTGACTGAAGTACTCGGCCAGCAGCTGCAGTGCAAACCCGCGGTACGGCGCCGTCACGAACCACGTGCGTCCTCCAGCTGAGACAAGATCGTCCCCGTGGTATTTGTATAGGGTTGGCACCGACCCTAGTATGCCAACAGTTTCGCCAGTAGACGTCTCAAGCACCCAACCGATGGGGCATTCCTTGCCCATTCGAGCCCAAAGGGGATTGTCGACCCATATTCCCCGCCAGTCCTCATACGTAAGGCTTGCGAAGGAGTTTGCCGACAACAACGCGTTGGTTTGTTCGTAGTCGTCAAAGCGCAGTAATCGTAGCTTCGGAGGAAACAACCTCTCTGCTATCCCGCCGCGGTTTGCTGCGACATCTCCCAGCCATGCGGTTTCGTTCATAGCCGACGCCTATAGGAAGCTGGCATCGCCATCAAACGACGATGGATCCCAGCGTGCAGGCTCGCGCAGGTCGGCCTCCAGAGCCGGATCTGCTGCGCGGTAAAAGAACTGCCAATTCGACATCTTCTTGCGATAGGGGGCGTATTCGTCAAAGTCGCGCATTTTCGGAACGCCCACCCCCATGTTCTCTACAATGTAGTACCGTTCGGCAGCGCATCGTCGTAAGGCAGTCTGGAGCAGGCTTGGTAACAGGTTGGCGTCCGGCTCGATGCTTTGGTAATCAACCAGACGCATGCGGCGCACGCCGCGCGTGGCATATTGCCTTTTTAAGACACAGTATGCACGCAGTTGCCGGTTCTTTGACGCTGTAAAGATCCATAGTCGTTCCATGCTCATCGGGATGCTGTAGTGCCAGGAGAGCGCCCGGCTGCTGCGTTCTGCCAGCAACGTGTCCGGGTTCGCCCGAACCAGTTGTTCCCAAAACGCATCGAAGCGAGCGTCAAAGCGATCGGTAGCTTCAATGGTGAACGTCGGCTCCGGCGAGCGCAACGTTCTGTTTGTGACCGCGTCCTTCAGCCAAAGCGCTCCGCCTGCAGGGTACGCTAGCAAACCGGCGAGCGGCACATGGAACTTCTGCAGCGCCTTTTTCGCGAGGCGCCAATGGTCTGTTGCACAATACGAGAAAGTCTGCCAATCACCTAGGGGAACGCGAACGGATGACCGGCTGATCGGTTCAAGAGCCTCGGGACCAACCGTCGTGTTGATATACAAATCGACCTGCTGATGGAAATACTCCTCGGTTAGCTGCAGGGCCACGCCGCGGTACGGCGCTGCGACGCTCCAGGCAAAACCAAAGGCCGAGACAAGATCGGTCCCCCGAAATGTGTATGCTGATGGCACGTTCAATAACGTGCCAACGATCTCGCCCGCCCTGCCCTCGAAAACCCAACCGATCGGAAACTCTTTGCCGAGCCGGGGCCAAAGCGGATTGTCGAGCCACAGCCTGCGCCAGTCGTCGGGCAGCATGAAGTCAAAGGTGTGGAACCTTCGAATTTCTTCGTAGTCTTCTAAACGCGCGGGACGAAGGAGCGGGGCAGGAAGCGCCAGCGTCGTGACGTGCGGGGGTATTTCGAGGCCAGTCGTCATGCGCTGGTATCGTACGAAAGAGGGAGAGACTTCAAACCTCGCAAGCCCAAGTTTTCGCGCCAAACGAGTTTCTCGCCGGTGAGCCGCAGCGCCGGGAACCGCTGCAAGAGCGTTTCGAACGCGATTTGTCCTTCGAGCCGGGCGAGCGGTGCACCGAAACAGAAATGCGCCGCCCATCCGAACGCCAGGTGCCGGTTATCAGGCCGATCGAAGTCGAGCCGATCCGGATCGGGAAACCGCTCGGGATCCCGGTTCCCGGCAGCCATGACTGCGATCACCGCGTCGCGCTTGCGGATCTGCTTCCCGCCGAGCACGACGTCGTCCGGTGCCAAGCGCGCAGTGTGCTGACTAGGGCTCTCGTAGCGCAGCAGCTCCTCGACGGCCGAAGACATGATCTGGGCGTCGGTCCGCAGGCGCGCCAGCTGTTCTGGATTGCGCAGTAAGGAGAGGATCCCGTTGGCTATCAGGTTGGTGGTCGTCTCCTGACCGCCCACCATGGTGACGATGGAATTAGCGGCGACCTCTTCGTCGCTCAGCCGATCGCCATCCACCTCGCTGGACATCAGCGCATGGACAAGTCCGTCGCGCGGGGTCTTGCGTTGCTCGCGGATCGCGTTTGCGAAATACGCCGTGAGGTTCTCGAGTGCGTTCAGCACGCCGCCCAGCCGGTCCGGATTGTGCTGGAAGTTTCCGAGCATCTCGGCAAACGTGGCGGACCAATCCTTCAGCTTGACGTGATCTTCTACCGGTACGCCCAGCATCTCGGCGGTGACGATAGCGGGCAGCGGCGCCGCGAACTCGGCCAGCAGGTCCATGCGCCCTGTGCCGCGCGCGAGAATGTCGTCGATCAGCTTCGTCGCGATCTCCTGGATGTGGTCGCGCAGGGCGCGGACGCGCTCGGGCATGAAAGCCGGCGCGGCGAGCTTGCGCAGGCGCGTATGCGCCGGCGCGTCCAGGAACAGCATCTGTCTGACCATCACCTTGGCGATCGGGCTCACCTCCGGCACGCCCAACGCTTCAAAGAAGTCGGGCGACGGCGCACGGTCTGCAGAAAAGCGGGTGAGGACGGTGATCACATCGGCATATCGCGTGACCACCCAGGCGTGGAGGTAAGGATCCCAATGAACGGGATCCTCGGTGCGCAGGCGCCGGTAAAGCGGATATGGATCCGCCAGCACGTCCGGGTCCAGCAGATGGTATAGGCTTAGCGGGACCTGGACCTCCGTATCCGCCATCGGGTTCATCTTCCTATTGAGGCTTCGTCAATCGTGCGATTTCGACCGCCAAGCCGGCGACCGTGGGCGCGCTGAAGAGCTGCCGCAGCGTGAGCTTGACGCCGAAGACGTCGCGAATGCGAGCCACGAGCTGCACGCCTAGCATCGAATGACCGCCGACCATGAAGAAATTATCCTCGGCCGCGATCGAGGGCCGGCCCAATAGCGACGCCACCAATGCGGAGATCTGCTGCTGCAAAGAACTATCTTCGGTGGAGGCGTCGCTTATAAGCGGACGGTCGGGCAAGAGATTGTCGGTGGTGGGCGCCGGAAGCGCCGACTTGTCGAGCTTGCCGTTCACCATAACCGGCAGCGCTGGGATCGAGATAAAATACGCCGGGATCATGTAATCGGGCAGATGCGTGGCAAGATGGTCGCGCAGATCCGCGCTGGTGAGCCGGGCATCGCAGACAGGAACGACGTAGGCGACAAGCGAGGGCCCTGCATCTGCGACGTCGTGCACCGCGACGAGGCTGGCCTCGACGCCGGCAAGGCTGTTGAGGCATTCGACGATCTCGCCAGGCTCGATCCGATATCCGCGGATCTTCACTTGGTCATCGAGACGCCCCAGAAACGCGATCTCCCCGTTCTCCAGCATCCGGGCACGATCGCCCGTGCGGTAGATGCGCACGGACTCTCCGGCTGCGGAAACGTACGTGACAAATCGGTTGGCGGTGAGCGCATGTTGGTTCCGATACCCGCGACCAACCAACGCGCCGCCGATGCACAGCTCGCCAACCTCGCCAGGCGCCACCGGTCGTAACGTGTCATCCAGGATCAGCGCTGTCGCGTTCGCGATCGGCCGGCCGATGGATGGCCGACCGTCCGCGTCTCCATCCGGCGTCACCACGCCGGATGTCGCCACAACCGTGCACTCGGTCGGGCCGTAGTTGTTCACCACGACAAAGGGCAACCCAGCCGCAGGCCGGCGGTGTAGCGTCGTCGCCGCCGGTCAGCAACGTGCGAAGGGCCGTCTCCGCTGGCCAGCTGGTGCGAAGCAACTGCTCGGCGAGGGCGGTCGGTACAAAGCTGATGGTGATCCCCTCTGCGACGATCCAGTCACGGAGCGCCTGCGACGAACGGCGAGTCACATCATCGGCGATGTGCAGGCTTGCGCCGGCCGTCAGGTATGGCCAGATCTCCCAAACCGCCGCGTCAAACCCAAGACCGGCGACCTGGCTGGCGTGGTCGGCTGCGCTGACGCGAAACGCCGATTGATGCCACTCGATGAGGTTGCAGCAGGCTTGCGTGGGTTATCTCGACGCCTTTGGGTCGTCCGGTCGATCCCGACGTATAGATGACATAGGCGAGGCTCTTCGGATCGATTTCGCGGTTCGCAACGGCGACAGGATGTGTCATCGTCTGGGACATCGACGTCTATCACGTGCCACGAACCCGTCCGGCAAACCCTGAGCTCTGCGCGAATCCGTCAGCAGCACGAGTACCCCGGCGTCGGCGAGGATCGTGGCAGCTCTATCGGCAGGAGTTGAGGGGTCTAAGGGTACGTAGGCAGCGCCGCTTTTCATCACCGCCAACGCCGCGATGACGAACTGGGCCGAGCGCTCGAGTAATACTCCTATGCAACGATCTTGACGCGCGCCCGCTACTTGCAATCGCGCCGCCAACGCGGTCGGTTAGGCGGTCGATCTCCGCGTACGTCAGCTGCGCCTTTCCATCCACGACCGCGATGGCGTGCGGCGCATCCGCGATGCGGCGGGTTATCCGAGCGGGGATGGCGTCGGCCCAATGCGCGGTCGGGGAGCTGCCCGGTCACCGGTAACCATTTCGCCTTGCACAACCAACGATCTCACGAACGACATCCTCTACTTCAACTCGCAGCAGCCGACCAGTTCAGCGCAGCTCTAAGAAATGAGAAGCTGCCCGTACCGTCGGTACGGATCAGAACTCGTGAACTACTGCCGAGCACAATGAACTCCCGATCAACCGTATGCGACGAGCTTACCGGGGCAACGAGTGAGGGTCTATCCCAAACCGTGGGGATTTCGGTCATTCGCTGAAATCCCGCGTACTGAGTGCGGTCGGTCGGTTCACCTCAAGCATGCTCTTAAACACCTCTAGGCCCCCCGCGAACAGCAGCGCTCGGGGGCCGCCGGGGCGGCGCTACTCGTCGGATCGGCGTAGCCGCTCATCCGTCGGTGAATCACGCCCGAACGCAACGCCGCTCCTTGGCCGGCAATCGCGCATATATCCTCTCGATTTCCGAAGCGACGTCGTCCCATGAGTACTCGACTGCGGTCGCCAGGCACGGCGGCGGAGGTCATTCCAGCGATCCGGTTCGTCCAAGAGATTCGCGATCTCTCTCTCCATGGCTTTGGCGTCTCGGGCGGCACGATGATACCGTTTCCTCGGCTTTCGACGTACGACATCGGACCAGGAGTGGCCGCGACCACCGGTACCAGTCCGCAAGCCATCGCCTCAAGCGGTGCGACTGCAAAACCTTCAAACAGTGAGGGGAAGGCTACGACGTGGTATCCGCCAGCAGATCTGGTAGCTGGTCGTTTTCGTACGTCGGCACGACATGAATGCGATTTCGGAACTCCTTCGGATAATCAGCCAGCACCCTGTCACGGCCCATGATCGTGCCGAATAATCCCATCTTCGAATCAGGGTTTTTGCTCAACACAGCCAGCATCGCCGCGCGCAGATATTGCGCGCCCTTTAGATCGCTGTAGCGACCGATAAAGGCGATATTCTTTGGCGGCTCGATCGACGGTCCACGATTCAGCAGCACCTTGGCCCTCTCGACAAAGCACTCGCCGATGCCATTTCTCACGCGCAGAGCCCGCCGAGGGTCGACGCCGAGACGCTCGACAGCGTAACGGCGCTCGGTGAGGTTCAGGAATAGCGCCGCATTCGCGAGCGATAACGACGTCTTGCACTCCCATAAGCGAAACCCGCCTTTGTACAGCGGATACGTCCACGATAGCTTCATCGCACCAGACCTGCGTGCGGCGAGGCGAGCCTCGTGCAAAAGATGCTCAAGGCCGTGGCTGCGTGCGATAACGGTTGGAAACGACTTGCGCTGCGCATGCTTGCAGGGCGCTCAGGACCCAACCGTCGCGCGCTGACAAGTCCACAACGTCGTAGTGAGGATGGCTAGCAACAAACGATGCGACAAACCACGGGTAGAAATACGTCTTGATCGCGCTCGGGAGCGGCTACTCCGCTCAAACGAAAGGATGTCGACCGTGTGCCCCCGCCGTCGCAGCGCGTTCGCCAGGTGACCGGTAACGCTGCCCGTGCCGGTCTTCGGATCCAAATCCTGATGGATAGACATCAATATGCGCATGGTTGTGCTTATGCGCCACGCCTAAATCGGCGAAGTTTTTCGTTGATCCACTTGGTAACCCGGCGCGCGTCGAAGAACACCCTCTTGCCGTCGATCAATATTCTAGCCTCGTCGATCGCGAGCGTGTGCAAGCCGTGCGGGAAAGGGCCGCGCCGGTCGGGCTCGAGCACAGCGACACATTCCTCCTCGTAGTGGCTCGGTGTGCAAACACGGATCGACGTTCAGCGCCAAGGCACCACCGTATGTGGTGGAACAGTCTTGTGCCGGCCGATACAATTTGCCACCGAAGGAAAAGGGCAGGCCACCGGGTCGCGAGCTGCGCACGTCGACCTTGACAGGATTGAGAAGGTGAGACTGCCATGGCCCCTCGAGCCGTTTCGAATAGAGCAGGCAGAGATTGTCGTCGGTTCCAAAGCCAAGATCTGTGTATGCTATCCAGTAGAAACCACCGTGTGCGAACAGCGTGGGATCAGCGATCTTCGTTCCCTTATCGACAATCGCGACGGCCCGAGCTTCGCCATCGTCGCTGAGCTCAAAGAGCGTCAATTCCTTAGCTGCGGCCATCTCGGGCAGCAAATACGTGCGCCCGTTTTCGCGATACATGCCTGGGTATGACTGATGCGCGCTACCGACGTGCAGGTCCACGGCCCGTTCGTTGGCTATCTTGCCATCTTCCAACGTTAGTGCGCTGATGGCGCCGACCTGAGTGCTATAGTCGTACCGCTCGCAAAGAACCACGTCCGCCCGTCCGGGCCACGGAAATGGATCGGCGAGAAACGCATCGCGAGACGGCGATTGAACCCATGAGGCAGCACGCACGACTTGGGAGCGGGTCAGTTGTTCAACTGGGGCATTCAGCACGCCGATGCCCCATCGCTCGCTGAAGGCGACATGTCGCATGGTTATGGCCGCCCTGGAGGCCCGCACCCTGAGCCGTTCGGCCGCGACACGCAGTGATGAACGCAGCGGCGCTCTCGAAGTCACCCGCCAAGGTTTGCCAGGACCGTAACCGCGCTTGCGAAGTGCGGACGTTACCAGATGCGCGGCGACCTGACCAACTCGATCCAGCAGCGCCCGATACCCAAGCCGATTTGAGAGATGCGCCTCCCCGATGACCGTCCACGCAGCATCGGATTCAGCGCGCTCGATCAAGAAGATTGACGTGACGAACGGTTCGCGGCAGCATTCTTCCAAGAAGCAAAATGGATTGAGGATCGCCTCCCCGTCGTCATCCACAACGCGCCAATACCATGCAGCAACGTCGGCGACCGCGGTATCGCCGAAGAAGTCGATTGCGATATCGACGGTACCCGGGCCGCGTGTTGGCGTCCACGGGGACTCCTCGGTTTGCCACCACTGCAGCTTCGTGCCCGCGACGCCGGCCATCCACCGCGCAGGCCTTGGGGCAGGTCGATCGTTGCCGGACGCGGTGGCCATGTCCGAAATAGCGCAGCGGAGCAGGGAGCCAAACGGCGAGGCCGGCTCCACACCTTGAAAGCAGATTTTCGGCGCCGGCTCAGGGCTTCGTCGCGCTTGCACTGTTAGCGACCCTTCACCCAGGCAAGGTCGGATAGCGAGAGAATAAGCCGCGGCACGCGTACGCCGAGCGTTAGCGGTATCCCAATCAGCACACACGCGAGCCGTACCAACGCGGCAACCAGCAGCGCCAGCGCGGCACCCACGGTGCCATACGCGGGAACGAGCAGCAACATGGATCCCAGTGAAACGCCAAACCCAAGGGTTTGGATTATGGTCACCAAGCCTGGCCGCCCGCTTCCGACGTACAACTGGTAGAGCAGCTGTACGACGTTGGAGCAAACACCGGCGACCAGAAGAATGCTCAACGGAGCGCTCGCCGCTGCGAACTTTGCGCCATAGAGGAGCGAAAGCAGGTGCGGTCCTAGCACCCCAATGCAGATAGCGGTTGCCGCGTTGATCGTGCCAAGCACTCTGACCGCCGCGGCGACGGTATCGCTGATGGCCTGCGTCGGACGGGCGGCGAGCGACGGGAACAGCACCGTCGCGGCCGACGCCGGCAACACGTTGAGCAATCGCGAAAGGCTCAATCCGACGACATACACGCCCAGCGCAGCAGGCGGCAACATCGCGGCGATGACGACCTGGTCGAGGTAGGGTGAAAGCGTTGCCAGCACGTCATCACCATAGATGCGCAATCCATAGTGGAGCAGCCGGGTTGAGTGCTGCACGCGAAGGCGTAGCGATGACGAGTGCTGATAGCCCACAAGAATGCCGAGATACGCAAATGTGAGCGCGGCGGGGCAAAGATAGGCGGCGGCCGCTGTCGCTGGTGTCAAGTGTTTCAAAAGCGTCAAGACGCCGAGTACGACCAGCGTGCAAAGGCTCTGCAGATAGAGTGCTTGGTTTGCCGCGACGAAGCGCCCACGAGCCTCGAGGACGGCTGTGAACGTTGACGTCGCGCTGATCAGCGGGGTGATGATGAGAAACATCCGCCCAAGCTCGACGATGCTGCTATTGTATTTTGCCAGCCACAGCGGCTCGAGAAACCATCCGGCGGTCATGGCGACCAGACCGGCGCAGAAGGTCAGCAGCAGATTGAGCGCGATGTATTCCCGCTCGTGTTCGGGGTCTGCTTTAACGTTGTAGATAAGCGAGCCATGGAGTCCGAGCGTTGAAAGCCCCGCAAGGACCTGTGGCGCGACGAGCAAAGCCGCCAGCTCACCGCGCCCTTGCGGTCCGAGAAGGGCCGCGGTCAGAAGACCGGTGCAGATGTTCACCGCGATCGAAATCGATCGCAGCATCGTCACCTGAGCGATCGCCACGCGCCGGCTGCCAGCCGGCAGTGTGCGAAACGTCTTCAGCAGCGCGCTCATGCTCAAAGGAATGCCCGCGTTAGTCGGTGTGCCGCGTTGCGCGTTCTATGTACAAGGCTATGGCCGGACTCGCGCTATTCTTGATCGAGAAGACTCGCACCGCCAGTGAGAGCCCAATCGTGAAATCGGCCTCGCCCGCGCTGAAGGTGTCACGTGATTGAGCTATCATACTGCCTACCACGCGCTTGAGACCGAATGGCAGGCTGCGCGAGCACGCACGATGTTTGGATCCACATTGGCTGGCGATCACCTGGCCGTTGGAGTCCAACAGGAACAGCATGCCACCACGGCGCGGCGGAGCCTTGGTGCGAGTCGACCATTGAGGCATGAACGTATCCTACACTCGCGGGCGCCTAAATTGCATCCCGGCGCATGAGGGTTTTGCGCATCGCCATCGGAGCGGGCTCCTCGAAGGACAGGGCCCCTGGCGCTCGCTCGACCATGGGTCGCGTGAGCACCGTTCTGAGGCCCAACCAGCGCCCAACGACAACCGGCGCCAATGTGCCCCACGCTGCTTGTCCCATCAGCGCTAGCCTCACACACTGAGCTGCACCGGGCAGGCTCCTATGGCCGATAAGGACAGCCCAGATCAGAAACACGACCCACCGCAGGCGCGGCAGATATTCCAAAATACCCAACGTCTCGTTGTGCGCTTCGTTCCTTGACGGCTTCGAGCGATCTGCGATCGCGAGCGTCGTCATCGAACCGCTCGGCGCTGAAATGGTCCACCGCGACAGCGGGATCGTAGAGTATGTGCCAACCGCTGCGGCGCAGCCGAAGCGAGAAGCACAGGTCGTTGTGCACCTGCGCGCCTGCGCCCAAGAAGTCGGCTGTCGAACCGAAGAGATCCAACCGCATTCATGCGATAGCTCATGTTGGCGCCTTTGAGCGTATCGACGAGACGGGCTGGCCCAACGCCCCGGTGGTGATTGCCGATACGGCGTCCGAACCACTGTACTGTGCCCACGACCAAGCTGTCACCGTAGATCTGACCATTGTGAACGAAGTCTCGCCCGCCGAGGCCCGCAAGCCGCGGCAAGGCCACGAAGTGCTTCTCGATCCGGAGTAGCCAGTCTGGATACGGGGCTGCGTCGTCATCGGTGATCGCGACAACCTCACCGTTCACTCTGGCAAGCCCCGCATTCAATGCGGCAACTTGCCCGGGCAACGTGACCGTCACGATCTCTAAAGGAAGCCGGGACGGAGATCGCTCGATGCAGCTCGTGCGTTTCTGCGTCCGAATCGCGCACGACGACGAGCACTTGGTCCGCCGCGCGCGTCTGCAGCTCTAACGCGCGAAGGCACCATGCCAGGTGTGCCGGTCGCCGATATGTCGGCACCAGTACCGTCAGCCTCATAACGCCTCTCCGTACACCGACTTCACTTGCCGCGCAATGGCTGGCCAGCTGTAGTGCTTGCGCGCATACGCCGCGCACGCATCCGTCGAAGGAAGCTGCAACCTTCCCGCCAAGGCGGAACGCAGGCCCAGCGCAATAGCAGCCGAGCTCCGGTCCCCCAGGACAAGGTGGCGAGACAGACCGGAAACGACTTCTGGTAGGCCTCCGACGGGCGTCACGAGTGCAGGCGTGCCACAGGCAAGCGACTCGACCACCACGAGGCCAAACCCCTCAAGCGCCACGCTTGGAACGATCGAAATATCCGCCGCGCGATAGTACAGCGGGAGGTCCTCTTCGGCAACCCTGCCCGCGAAAACGACGGAATCGGCGAGGCCCTGTTCCTGCGCTTGACGCTTGAGCTCGTCAGACAGACGCCCACTACCAACGATCACCAAGACCGCATCGCGATTCGTCTTTTGGACGTCGGCGAACCCTGCGATCAGGTCGTCCAGGCCCATGCGCCGGGCAAGCCGCCGAACGGACACGATGATCGGTCGATTCAGCGGTAGGCCAAGCCGAAGACGCGCATCCGCTCTGCTAAGACGCACGTTGAATCTCTCCACATCAACGCCGCCTGGGATGACCCTGATCCTATCGAGCGGAACGCCATAACTTTGATGCAGAATATCTCTAAACGCGCACGTCAAGACGATCGCCCTTTGCGCGCGGGCGTACACGGTTTTCTCGATGAGGAATTTGCTCGAGGCGACGATCGCGGATCCGCCCTCGAATCGTGATTCTGCCGCCCATGGCCCTTGGAAGTGTATGACCATAGGGAGATGTTTGAAGAGATCAAGACATGCAAACGTGAACAACGGGAAGTGCGAGGCCACGACGTCGATCTGGCTTGTGCTCAGCGTGTCGCTGACGGCGGCGCGCGCCGCGAAAACGCGTCGCCAAATCGGCGCATCGGCCGGGGCAACGACGTGGACCCCATCGGGACGCCGCTGCGCGAAGGCAACTCGGCCGGTCACGATTGCGTGGACAGCGACACCTTGGGCTTTGAAATGGTCAGCGAGCGTCGAGAAAAAACGGCTGGAGCCTCCTCCGATTCCATCGGGGAACCACTCTAGCCCCATTTGAAGCGTTGTCAAGGTCGCGGCTTGCTTGCTTGTCGCCGCACTGAGTGTCAACACGTGCTGTTCCTGAGCGTGAGCATGTGCTGTTCATTGTAGCGCGCTCTCAATGCCCTCCCATCCCTAGCATTAGGGATGGAAGCAGCGAGAAAGCATGCTCGCCGCGTCATAAATGCTAAATCCCGGCAGGTAGGGATGATTGTCCGTTCTCCCCGATGCTAGGATGTATTCTCTAGCAGCGTATGGACGGGCGATTGTGAACTAGCGAAATGCTCCTCGTGCAAGAGTCCACGGCACTTCGGATGGTCGATGCCGGTGAAGAGCACCTTATCTACGGCCTGTTGCCGTCACGCGTCGCCATTCCACCGGTTCCCCTTGCCTGGCATGTCTACAAACGCTGGAGCGATGTTGCCTTATCTCTCCTGTTGCTCATCGTCACCGCGCCCATCATACTCGCCGCTTTGCTCGCGATCGTTTTCGTGTCTCGAGGTTCGCCGATCTTTTCACAAGCTCGGGTGGGTAAGGACGGGCGTATTTTCAGGATGTACAAGCTGCGCACAATGGTTTGCGGCGCCCATCTGCTTCACGACAAGATGTGCGCGCTCAATGGCACGAATGGGCCGGTCTTGAAGATAAAAAAAGACCCGCGCGTTATCCCCATTGGTGCGTTTCTGCGCCGCTACAGCATCGATGAGCTCCCAAATTTGTGGAATGTCTTTCGCGGCGATATGTCGCTCGTGGGACCCCGGCCTCCCTTGCCAAGCGAGGTGGCGAGGTATGACGTGCGGGCCTTCCGCCGGCTGACCGTCAAGCCGGGCATTACGTGCCTTTGGCAGATCTCGGGCCGCTCCGACCTATCCTTCGACGATTGGGTTGATCTCGACAACCGCTACATCAACAACAGATCTCCCTCTCTGGACCTGCGTATCCTGATCGCCACCATACCGGCGGTTTTGAAGGCTCGAGGAGCATACTGATGCGAACGAGCAATCCGCGAGTCGCCATAGTGACCGACGCGATGACGCAGCGTGGGGGCGCCGAGAGGGTCGTCGAGGTGCTGGCCGAGCTCTTCCCCGACGCGCCGATCTTCCCCATCCTCTATTCACCTGAAACTGGGCCCGCGTCGCTACAGTCGCGCGTGCGCCCATCGTTCTTGAACGCGCTACCGGGCGCCAAGCGACACCATCGTTGGTATTTTCCTCTCTTCCCGCTCGCCGTCGAAAGCTTCGACCTCAGCGAATACGATATCATCATTTCTTCTCATCAATGCGCGGCAAAGGGCGTGCTTCGGAACGGACGCCAGACGCATATCTGCTATTGCCATTCACCCATGCGGGCGCTTTGGGAGCGAACGCACGACGAGGTCAGCACGCTGCCCATGCCCATGCGCGTGGGTGCCGGTATCATGCTTTCTCGCATGCGCCAATGGGACTACATCACCGCTTCGCGCGTCGACCGCTTCGTGGCGAATAGCTTTGAAACGCGCAATCGCATTGCGAAACACTACGGCCGAGAAAGCACTGTTGTCAATCCACCGATCGATGTCGACAAGTTCAGACCAGGCGGGAACCTAGGCGCCTACTATATCGTCGCGTCACGACCTGTCCACTACAAGCGGATCGACATCGCCATCGGCGCGGCGAGGAAACTTCACCGAAAACTGATAGTCGTCGGCGGTCAAAAGACGGACCATGTGGCAGATGACGGGTGCGTTCAGTTTCTCGGCCATGTTTCGGATCAGGCGTTGGTGGAATTGATCCGTGGCGCGCGCGCCATGATCGCGCCTCAGCATGAGGACTTCGGGATGGCCATCCTCGAGGCGAACGCGTGCGGGCGGCCCGTCATATCCCTGGCGCGTGGCGGCGCGGTGGAAACGGTCATCGACGGAACGACGGGCGTTCTTGTCGAGCAGCAAAGCGTCGAAGCGTTCGCCCAGGCGCTTGAGCGCTTCGAGCGTATGAGCTTCGAACCGCACGTGATTCGACGGCACGCCGAGAGCTTCAGCAAGAGCTCCTTCAAGCAGGCATTTGAGCAAATCGTCTATGCTGCGCACGAGCAGTCCGCGTTTTATTGGCAGCTCCCCAGTCCTCCGCTCGCCGTCAAGGCCGGCGTGTAAGCGAGAAGGAACCGATGCTTATCAGTATTCGATCCGTCGTCGAAACGCTTTGGAACCAGCGCCTGGTCGTCGCGATCGTGCTCGCCGTGGGTCTGGCTGTCGCGCTGGTGGCTGATCTCAGCGTGCATGCTGTCTATACGGCGAACGCCTCGGTGCTGATGGTGCCGGGCACCAATGACAATGAGGGCGTTTCAACGACGATGACCAAGCCATTGCTCTCGGATGATCTCCCCATGCTGGCGCAGACCACCACGGTCTTGGATCAGGTGTCGCGCGACATGGGAGGCTCCGTCAGCCCAGCGGGATTGAATCATCTCATCCGGGCGGATGTGTATCAGAACTCGAACGTGATGACGATCCGGTTCTCTAATGGCAGCCCGGAGCTCGCGGTCAAGGGCGCCAACGCCGTTGCCGACCAAGTGGTGGATTACTATCGCGCGATTGCGACTACGCGTTTCGATTCGCTCGCCGCGAATATCCAACAGCAACTGGAAGACCGCCAACGAGAACTTCGCAGACTTGACACCGCGCTTCAAAAACTGACGGCGGCATATCCATACATTCAAGATGGATCCGGTTCGACGGACGGCACGTCGGTAAACGCCCGCCTTATCCAGCTGCAGGCCGAACGGAACGAGCTGATGGCTGCGTTATCCGGCGACTCCGCGCAGGCGGACGTCACCTCGCAGAGGATGAGCGAAGTCGCTCCGCTGGCGCGCCAACAAGTGGCGAATGATGACCCGACGTACCGGAATGTCCGCGAGCAGTTCGGCAAGGACGTGGCACAGCTTCGCTACGATCAGACGCGGTATACGTCAGCCTATCCGGGAGTCGTACAACTTACGGATGTTGTCAGTCGTGAACAGGCTGGCCTTTCCGCCGATGAGCACCGCTTGGCGCAACAGCCCCTTTCCGCAACGCAGCAGTACGCCGCGGTATTAGCTGAGCAAAATCGCGCTCAGTCTCTGGTTGCAAACGACCACGCGAAACTTCAACAAGTTGAAAGCACGATCGCCGGATTGCAAGCCGAGTTGAGCGGCTCGTCCGCGCGCGGCACGGCAGTCGAAGCCCTGCGCCGCCAACGAGCATCGGCTCAAAACGCATACCAGCTTCTTTCGACTCGATTGATCGGTGTGATCGCGGACCGCGCTGCCGCAGCTTCGACCGGCTCGTTGATGGTGCTCGACCGAGCGTCGTACGCTGGCCGATCCCCGTACACACAACCGGCGGTGATAACCGCAGCGGTGATGATCGTTGCGCTGTGGCTAGCGATAACGCTGGCCTTCATGCTTGAGGCGATGAATCAGCGATTCCGCACGCTTTCGATGATCGAGAACGTCTATGGCTCACCGGTGCTCGGCACGATGGTCATGCTGCCGAACAGCCCGGTCAGGGACAAGCCGCGATCCCTGATACCCAACAAACTTGCCACGCAACATCGGTTGTCGGCCCACTGACAACGTCGCCTTTCATTACCAGGAGCTGCCCGCGTATGGCCAACAACGATCAGTCTCTCCAGTTGCTTCGCGTCATCCTCAACGCGAAGGTGCCGCTTTCTGCTATGATCGTCGTCTCCTCGGCCTGTGCTGACGATGAGCAGGCTGAACTGGCATGTGGCTTAGCGCACGCCTTCAGCGAGGCGGGGAGAAACACGGCCCTCATCAGTTTGTACGACCATGGCGATGCTCGATATTACTGCATCACCGATGCCGATTCGCGCGTTTTCACCGGATCGTTCTTTCAGGCACCGGCTTCCCCGGTCGAATTGGATTCCTTGGTCGCCAGCGTGCGTGCGGGGCACGAGATCGTCATCGTCGCCAGTCCTCCCATCATCGCCGACAGTTCAGCGCTGCATCTGTGCAGGATCGCAGACGGAGTGCTGCTCGCGGTACGGCTTGGGCGCAAAGTGATAGCCGACGATGAGAACACCGTCACGCAGTTGCAACGCGTCGGAGCGAACCTGCTTGGGGTCATCGCGATGGAGCCGCCGGCAAGGCAGGTCACCAAATCCTCCGACGATATCATCGTGGGCGACGAAGCTCTCGAAACGACTCCGTTGCAGCGGGTCTCCTCATTGATATCGGCGGCATTATCGCCGGTGCTCACGATAGGACGATTGCGTCATTCCGCTCGTCCTCCCGCGACCGAGCGGTTGCCGTTGCTTTGAACGCCACGAGCGAGTTTGAAAATCCTCTGAGTTACCCCATCCACCCAGGCCGTGCAGGGCGGGACCAGGCCGACACATCAGCGCGCGTCATGTGGTGGTATTGCGGCGCCGTTCTGGTCTTGTGGGTCGTTGTCCCAGAACTTCGACGGCTATTGGATTGGCGCACCGGGTTTCACCAATCACAGTTGCTGACTATCGCGCCGCTGCTCGGCATGGCCGTCTTTGCGTTCGCCGCGACGTTTCGCGGCCAGATCGCGGGTTCGAGCCCGCTCATTGCGTTGTCATGGATATGGATCGGCAGCTTCGTGTACGCCGGCGCAATCGGGGTGTTGTCAGGGCACGGCCCATCCTCGCTGTACGATTTCTTGCAATTCGTCGCTCCCATGTTCATCGCTCTGTGGCTTTCAAGCAGCAGGTCCGCTTCGGAGCATGCGTTCCGGCGGCTAGCGGCCTTGATGTTTTGGATCGCTGTCGGGGTGAGCATCTACGGCATCATCCAATTCATCGTACTTCCGCCGTGGGATGCCGCCTGGCTTCGGCAGGTGGCCATCGTCCAGCACATGGTCACCAATGGCGGAGCACAACCATTCTCCGTGCGTGTCTTCAGCGTTCTCAACTCAGCTGGGACGTGTGCAAGCTTTCTCGCCGTCGCGATCGCATTTAACCTTCATCGATTGAAGGAAGGGCGGATCGTTACGCTGGCAGGGATGGCGTTATGTATGATCACCCTGTTGCTGACGCTCGAGCGTTCGGCCTGGGTCTCCCTGGCCGTCGCCATCGCGATCTATTCGCTCTTCAGCCCAAAGGCTCTGCGCACGTTATCAGTAGGGCTCGCCTGCCTGGCGGGCTTGTTCGTGCTCCTTTGGGCCGCATCTCCTTGGCTGACCGTGCATGCTGGGAAGAACAACATCGTGGAACGTCTGCAAACGTTCGGTCACCTCAACCAAGATATTTCCATCAATGCCCGGGTCGCTTCAACTGCCGACCTGTTGAACGACGCGATCAGCTATCCCATGGGAGAGGGTCTGGGGATCATCGGCCCTGCAACGCAGCTCACAAGCTTTACCGGATCGATAAACGCGATCGACGGCGGGTTGCAGGCGCGCTTTGCGGAGATGGGTTTTGTCGGCTTTAGCGGATACATTATAACGGTGCTGTTAGCGTTCTGTTTTGGGATCCAGCGGTGGTGGGACGCGCGCCTTTCGGGCGAGCATACGCAAAGCGACTACTTGGCTGTACTCTTAGCCGTACAGGCAATGCTGATCGTCCAGGATTTCTCCATCGATTCCCATCTGGGCCTACTGGGAGCGCTCTTTTGGCTATCCGTCGGTATCTCGATGTCGCCTCAGATCAGCGCGGCCGACGACATGGCCGACAGCCCAGCGCGTATTCGTCGCGTCCGAACGCTCGTTGAGGTGCGCTAAGTCCGGCTAGCAGCGGGCATGCTGGTTTCGGGAATCGCCGAAGGCGTCCGCGGAGCATTCGTGGACCAAGCGTGCTTCAGGCTCGCGCGCCGAACGATCTCGAAGAACGAGATAGCCAACCGGTCAGCATCGTGCCGCCTTGCGTATACCTTCGCCGCAGCACCCGCGCGCTTGCGAGCGGCCGGATCTGCCGCGTATGCCGCCATCGCCGCCGCGAATGCCGCAACATCGCCCGACCTGACGACGGTGCCGGTAACCGCAGGCACAACGGCTTCGCCGGCGCCGCCCTCGTCAAAACACACCACCGGAACGCCATACAGGCCAGCCTCGACCGACGTCCTGCCAAATCCCTCGGTGGACGAAGCGTTGCACAGGAGATCGCTGGCCGCATACGCGACGGTCGGATCATCGAGCCAAGGGATGAACGAGACATGTTCATCCATACCGAGCTGCGCGGTGAGCCGAGCAAGCTCCGGCATGAAGTCGTTATCCTGGGGGAACGTCGGCGACCCAATGATCGCGAAATGGACGTTCGAGATCCCGCTGTCGCGCAGGCGAGCTGCGGCGCGGATGAACAGATCCTGGCCCTTTATTCGGGCGATACGACCGACCATCGAAAAAGCCAACTTATCGGCGGGGAGGCCCAGCGACGCTTTTGCCGTGGCGGCAGGCGGCGGCTGAGCATAGGTCGACAGATCGAGTGCGGGGACCAACGCCGTCGACCGCGAGAGACCGAGGTTCTCGACGACCGCTTGCGAGCAGCCGATTCGCTCGGACGCGCAGGTTCGGCTGACGGCACGGATGAGCTTGAGCGCAAAGCCCTGAGGGATCTCCTTGAGCCAGGTGACCACGGGGATGCCACACATCCTGGCGGCGATCGCCCCCACGATGTGCGCCTTCATGCTGTTGGTGACGACGACATCGACCTGAAGTGATTTCAACAGCGTTCGCAAGCGCAACGCTTGGCGGATTCCGTCCAACGCGTCGCCCGTGCGCAAGTGGGCGCGCGACAGGGACATGAGCCGCTGCGACGCTGGGGCGATGAAGACTGGTATGTTAAGGGAGCGCACGAGTTGCGCATATGCACCGTCTTCGAACAAAAAGACATAGGGGTCTATGTCGCTCGGTATGCGGCGCAAGTAAGCCTCGAGGCTTCGCTCCGCTCCGGCCGGGACACCCCCATGGTGATTGATAAAGGCTACTCGTATCATAGCGGTCGATCTCTGAGTGCTGCAGCCACTGTATGGTAACACGGTCAAGGGCTGCCTTCACCCCCACGAGAGGGGATATTGCGCACCTGAGACTACCGCGGGCTTATGCGTCGATCCACCCCCGGCTTGCTCATCGCTCCGTTCTTGAGAGCCGACTGCCAGTTGAATATCTTTGCGAGCATATCGGCGCGATTGCGGGCGTTCGTCTTGTCGTTGATATGTTTGAAGTGGTCGAAAACCGTCACTTCTGCGATATGCAAATCCTTTGCGATCTCTGCCGCGCTCATGCCATCCAGTATCAGGTCGAGAACTTCCACTTCGCGGGGGGTGAGCGAGAAGCGCGTCACGGCGTCTTTGAGGTCTTCGCGGCGGGCCTCTTTTTCGAACAGGAGGGCGTAAAAACTGCCATAATTTCCCGACAGCGAAATCACGCGCAAGATGAGCCCGGATACGGGGCCAATCGATTGCTCGGATGCTGCCGCGTTGTCATCCCAGCGTCTGACGATCTCGGCGATCACGTCTCTCAGGGCGACTGGCAACGTGCCTTGATCGGGCAGCTGAAAATGGGCCTCCAAGAGCGCTAGAGCGCGTGAGTCAGCAAATGCGACGTTAAGGTCGGCGTCCAGGACCATGACGCAGGGTTGCGAGCGCTTTGTTAGCAACGCCTGAAAAAGCTCATCAGTATGGGCCGCTGAATGCGCTGAAGGACTGGCCACTTAAACCTCCCAGTAAAAAGGGTCCGGCGACAATAAATACTACTGCCCAAGACAAAAACTGTAAACGGTCCATTAGTCCCTGTATC
Source organism: Vulcanimicrobiota bacterium (assembly GCA_963764965.1). Classification (GTDB taxonomy): domain Bacteria; phylum Vulcanimicrobiota; class Vulcanimicrobiia; order Eremiobacterales; family Eremiobacteraceae; genus JAFANK01. Next base: position 110,317 of record CAVXUM010000002.1, on the reverse strand, counting down.
TGACCGGGCGGCAAACTGGTGACGCGACGTTCTTCAGATCCACATTCTCGCGAGCATGTCAGGCAGAGCGCTGCATGTCAGGTAAAACCTCAATCAAAGACGTTCACCCCCTCACCAGTAGGGATATGCGTTTCCAGACGATGACGACTGTTATAGTCAACTCATCCCGAAAAAAATTTCTTAGCGAGCTCAACGCGAAGCGTTATCTTCTAGACCGCAACGCCGAGTTGAACCTCGAGTGCGGCGGTCATGGAGAGCCTCAGAGAAGGCCAGCGTGAACGCAACTTTATGAGATCGAGCATGAAGACCGGATGGCTTGAACTGCTCACCAAGGCGCATGCCTGTCAGTTTCGTACGGATACGATCTCTCCCAGTGCTCTAGAGCGCGCGTGCCTTTCTTGGCTTTCGACTGATGAACGGACACATTGGAAGAAGTTGCGGACGCAGCCGTCGCGGCATGCGTATCTGGCGACGCGTGCGCTATGCCGCGCGACGTTGTCGCGGTACACGGGCGTCGACCCGCGCGATTGGAACTTCGGCGCCGGGTCGCACGGTAAGCCGAAAATCATCAGACCCGTAGCCTTCAAGACCATGCGATTTAGCTCGACGCGCACGGATGGTTTGGTCATTTGTCTGGTCTCCCGGGCGGGCGAGGTCGGGGTTGATGCGGAGGAAACGTCACGCCTCGTCGACGTAAAGCAAGTAGCGAGGCATTTTCTGTCTCGTCAGGAGCGAGCACGTTTGGACAAACTACCCGAGCGTCAACGCCTTGGTGCTTATTACACGCAATGGGTGCTCAGGGAGGCTTATCTCAAGGGCACTGGGCGGGGCATCGTCTCAGCGCCTGAGCGATTGACTATCAAGTTCAACAAAGACGGTCACCCGCTCCCGATCGGAAATTGGCAGTTTCACCTCCACCGGCCGAGTGCACGACATGTGGCGGCCGCGGCTATTCGCCGGCGACGCGGAGCCGGTTTGGTTCCCGTTCGCTGGCTGACAGTTGACGAACCCATTCCAACTTGGGCTGTCTAGCAGGCACGGGAAATAGAAGCACGCGGGGATAAACTCATGTATCGCTGTCCAGCCCGTCTCGACAATCCATGGTTGGCACAGCGTGTTTTCTGATACACTTTGGTGACCCATGCGCATGATTGTCTTGCGTGGGTATGACGCTTCGTGAGCGTGCTCACAGCCGGCTTGCATACAGGCATATATGATGCCTAAGTGGCCGTTCGATAAGAGCGGCTTCTTACGCTTAAGAGTTAGCCTGCTGGGGAACACCGCTTGCGTCGCTCCAGGCCCATTATAATGGTATGCGCCGGACTCGTCAGCTTGATCGCCTTATTAAGCGGTTGCGGTGGTGGTCCCTCAGTTTCCGCCGTTCCAACTCCATTGGCCATCGTCTTCACTCGCCCATCGCCGACTTCGACGGGCACAACTCCGGCCAGCCCATTACCTTCGTCTAGCCCAACGGCGCGCCCGACCCCCACGGCGACCCCAACGCCAGCCATATCGCCGACGCCTACTCCGACGTCCGATCCGACCTCGACACCTGCCCCGACGCCGACCCCAGATCCAACATCGACACCGACAGCGCCGCCGACGCCGACGCCGGTGCCAACACGGACGCCAACCCCAGCGCCGACGCCAACCCCAGCGCCGACGCCAACGCCGACACCAGTGCCGACGCCCACGCCAACCCTAGCGCCAACGCCGACACCGGTACCGACCCGAACGCCGACACCAGTACCAACGCGGACACCGACGCCGACGCCAACGCCGACGATCGACCCTCCGGGGGTGACGCCACTTGCGGCCGCCGATTTCAACGACTCTGTCGGCTTAAACCTACATTTGGAATATCACAACAACGCGACCTGGGATGCCAACTACTCACAGTGGGCGACGACGCTTATCAATTCTGCAATCGTTCACTTGCGATTCGGCTTCTGTCACTACGGCACGGCCGAAACCTGGTGCACGGGGAGCTACGCGACGCGCTGGAACCAGCTCGCAGCCGCCGGGAAGAAGTTCGATGTGCTTTCAGATCCGTGGATGGGCTGGACCATGGCGACAAGCGGGTGCAATGGCGGCAACGGGGGATGTACTGCAGGCTATGCGGCGAGTGTTGGTCTCAACCCGAGCGCGATTGAAGCCTACGAAGGCCCCAATGAGTGCAACAATGGCGGCGGTGATTGCATGAATTATGGCACGTCGCCCAACACGACCTGGCCTACGGGATCACTCCCAGTGTGGTCACCCGAGATCTGGACGCTGCACTCCGCAAGCGTGAGCATCATGGGACCCGCAGCGGCGTATTGTGACTATTCGCAGTTCCCGAACTTGTCGGGCGAGATCGACTATTCAGCGATTCACGACTACTGGTTCCCCCTGCCGCCCGAAGATGGTCATACCGACAGCTGCATCTCGAGCACCCAAGCGCATCTATCCGGGTCCAAGCCTATCATGTCGACTGAGTCAGGCTACTCGACCGGTCCGCCGTATAAGCAGTATGGAGGCGAGTCACGACTAGCTCAAGAGCGCTACACGCCGCGTTTCCTGTTCATGCACTTGAACCCGAAATACAACATCAAGCGCACCTACATCTATGATCTTGTCGACTCCGCTTCAGATCCAGATGGCGACTTTGGGCTGCTCGATCCAACGACGTTTGCTCCCAAACCCGCCTGGACGCGCTTGACACAGCTCATGTTCTACTTCAGCGACTCGGGCATCTCTCCGCGGACACCGCTCGACTACACGTTGACTGGAGACACAACAGGCCATTTGTGGCAGGATCTGTTTCAGAAGTCCAACGGAACGTATATTTTAGTTCCCTGGCTTGGAACGCAAGTGTGGGACTGGACGACGGCGAGCGATCTCGCTCCGACGACGGAGACGCTCACCTTGACCTTGCCATCGTCGGTATCATCTGTCACGGTGACGCAGTTCGGAGACAACGGTGCCCAAACCGTGACGACGCTTTCGGGCAGCAATGGAAGGTTCTCATTACCGGTCAGCAGTTTAGTAGAAGCCGTCAGCTTTCACACGTAGACGTGGGTCAGGAACCTTGTGGCAAACCGACCATTCCAGACGAGAGGTTGCCTGATAACCAAGCAGGCGACCATTCGGGTGTCAAGAGGTATAAGGAAAGGGATGCTGAGAGGAGCCATGCCATGATGGGCGATGAGATGCGCTGGATGATTCCGACGCTGACGCAGCATCGATCGCAAGCACGCGACCGGATGCTCAATGGGCTCAGCTCCGATCACCTGCGTTTGCTATCTCAGCTTATTGGACGACTTGCAGTGGCCCAGAGCCCGGATTTTGACGCGGCGGCCAGAGAGCTTGATAACGCGCTCACCTCGGACGAGAAACGGTGCATCGCCCACGCCTCCGCCGATTTGGACGCTCAAGCCAATCGAGCGATTGAGGATCTCAGGCAGAAATTGATGCGCTCTGGTGAAAACGTGGTCTTCGGGTCAGACGATTCGCAAACACGGCTGCACCAAAGTCCAGGCATGACTTTGCTGGCATTGTCTATTGAACAGCTCGTTTCACTAGTGCACAAAGAGCAACTTAGCCGCAGTACACAATAGGCCCCGCTAACCAGCGTCGGATCACTCCTGCCGGCACCTTGCTTCATCTTAGCCATGCGTGCGCGGTTACGGCGTAGGAATCGTGAACTGTGCCGCTTTGTAGTGGCCCGCGTTGCACACCGAGCACTCGACGACGAGCGTGGTCGGGGCGAACGCTTTGTCGACGGTGAACAGCCCAGTTAGGTGGATGTTACCACCTTGAGGCACGTTGAGATTTCTGGGCTTTACATCTCTGGCCCGAGGCCCCACCCCGCTCTTGTCGGCGAGCCTATAGGTGACGATGCCCGTATAAGCTGTATGCGCGGTATTAGCCATGGAGATGTGTATCACCATAAGCCTTTCGTCGGCCAACACAGGAATCTGATCGGGGTTGTCAGCTGGCGTCGCATCGCGCAAGTCATCGATCTTGATCGTGAGGTCGCCGAGGGAGACGCTCGCCCCAAGCGGCGCCGTCAGTGGGGTGGCTTGCGGTACGGGACTCGTGTGACCATTTCCGGTGGTGCCGAAAGCAACGATGGTAATGGCGAGCAGAGCAGCTAGCATGGCCGCTTTTTCCCTTCCTATTGAAGTTGGCGTCGACTAAGCCAAGGTGGTCCTCCATACGTTCTTCTGCTGACAGCCTAAGTCCTGAACCATTAAGCACTTGCTCGCGCTTCCCACTTCTGAAGGTTCACGCCCATTACGATCAGCCACACGCAAAACGAGGCTTCGGCAATAAAGGGAAGCACGAGGATGGGGAAGATCGTGGCTGCGTACGTGGGGGCAAGGAACAGCGCAAAGCTGTTGATGAGATAGCCGAAACCACCAATCATGAGCAGAACGCCCAGAAGCTTTGGGAAGTAGCCCGATCTGTACACCAAATATCCATTAAGCAAAAGGTAAAAGCCAAAGAACACGAGCGTGATGCCAAAGCCGTAATCATACAGCTTGAGTGATATGTAGGCCAAAGCATCGAGCTGACGTGGTTCGAACGCCTTGAGGTAACTTGCACCCGCCAACGGGAACATCGCCGCAAGAAGAATTAGGGTGCTGACAGCCTCGACAGCGATGCTGACCAAGTTGAAAAACACCGCGAGCAAAGCAAGATCGCTGTTCACAGGTTTGAGTAGCACATACAAGATCAGGGTGACGGCGATGGCGCAAGCAAGCCATAGTAGTTCGCTTGCCACGCTGACGCGCCACAGCGACTCGTGAGCCATAAGGTTATTGGCCGTAGCCGTGGCATCTCCTGAGACAATGAGTTTATCCCGGACAAAAATCTCAGCATAGGCACCGGCGACTATGATATACAGATAAAGCCAGCCACCGATTCTTGCGTACACTTGGGGTGAAGTCTCAGCGGTATGATCTGCCATTTCGGCTCCTCTTCAAGTGGGCGGGGCTTTGCTCAATCGAATTGTGTGACCGATACTATGGGTAATGCGAAAAGGCCCGCTGCGAAACGCTGCGGGCCTTCGTCTATGGCTCCCGAGCTGGACTCGAACCAGCGATATTCTGATTAACAGTTCGCGCCGATCGCTCGCCTTGTCATTCGGCCTCTAAGCACGCAACAGATCTGTTCAGCTTTACAATCACGTTCTTGCCGCTGACCGACAGATTGTGGCTGTTGACCTCAGCCGTGGCGGTTTTACCCTGGGTGTTGGCCGAAAAGATTATTGTAGTGATCCCTTTGGTAGCCGTGGGCTTCTCCTGCAGATTGACGCCGGTTGCCGGATGGGCACGAATATGGTTCAGCGAGAACGTCATACTTCCAAGCGAGCCAGTGCACGCTGCTTGTGCCGCTTTGAAGGTCACAGTAGAGTTGCGTAGGACCGTCGTGACCGAGCCTGCTGCTGTTTGCGACTGCAATCCAGTCACTTCGCCGGTGCTTTGCGTGTTGCCAACATTGGTTGACGAGCATGCACATAGGGCTACAAAGAGTGCAACAGCTATTAGCGTCCTCATAAAACCTCCATCAATATCTGGCAACCATCAGCTCGCACGGCTGCGGAGTGTAGCCACGGTCAAACCTAGCAATCTCAGCTACATTTTGCGATCCATTAACCCTGCGGCGCCCAATTCTCATACCGTCCTCGTAAAGCCAATATGTCTTTCTACCGAGGGGCGCTGAGGAAGTTTCAGGCCGGCCCTCGCAAGTCCACGAACGACCGATTTCATTGTGTAGCTGCGCTGTAGCCACCGAGTGACTAAGCGTGCCATCTCTTGCTCTATCCTGCAACACGATCCGCAAAACAGGAAACCCGCAAAGCTCTGCGCCATGCGGGTTTTTCCTGCTTTTACTTGGCTCCCCGAGCTGGACTCGAACCAGCGACATTCTGATTAACAGTCAGACGCTCTACCAGCTGAGCTATCGGGGAATAGGCTGGCTGCGATCACCGGGCTTTCGTCGGTTCACCTGGTTTTTCGCGGGGTTCACCGTTCATCCTCGTCGGCGAAGATGTATAGACATCTTTTGTCTCAGGGGCGCACCAGGATGTGAACGGGCAGCCCGGACCGAACTTTCGGCCTCCACAAGCAGCATTCCACGCCAAGTGTAGGGAGATGATCATCATGAAGCCTACCGTCCAAAAGACCGACGAGGACTGGAAGAAAGAGCTGTCACCCGAGCAGTATCACGTCTTGCGCGAGGCCGGCACCGAAAGGCCCTTCACCGGCAGCTTGCTGCACAACAAGGAGTCCGGGATCTATTCGTGCGCTGCGTGCAACGCCGAACTCTTCAGGTCCGACGCCAAGTATGATTCTGGGTCCGGCTGGCCGAGTTTCTACGAGCCGATCACGCCGGATGCGCTCACATACCTCAGCGATGACTCTGCCGGCATGCGGCGGACTGAGATCCGTTGCTCGGCTTGCGGCTCACATCTCGGTCATGTTTTCGACGATGGTCCGCAACCCACCGGGCAACGCTATTGCATGAACAGCCTCGCGCTCGGATTCGAGAAGAAATAGCAGCTAGCGCAACATCTTGAACGCGTGATGCCAAGTGCCGGTGCGGATGCCGTAGAGCACCCATAAGATGCACATCGGCTCCAATAGCCGCGCCCCATCGATCCCCCCGATGTCGATGACCGACCAGCCGAATTGCTTGAGGAAAGCCGTGACGGTCTTCTTCGCCTCTTCATCATCACCCGCGATGAACATGTCGGGCGGACCGCATTCGAACTGGGGATGGACCATGTACTGATTGCCGACGATGTTGAAAGCCTTCACCACGCGCGCGCCCGGCAGCCAGCGCTGAACGTGCTCGCCGGCTGAATCATCGAACCCAAGGGAGAGCCGCGGAGGCTTGTTCTCTTCGAAGACGAGCGGGTTGGTCGCGTCGATGACCACTTTGCCGGCGAAGTTCTTCGCGCCGGCCAGCTTGATGGCGTTCTCGGTGCCGGTCCACAGCGTGGCCAGCACGACGACTTCCCCGAAAGCGGCAGTCCGCTCGAACGTGCCACCGCTCGCGCTCTTGCCATTGGCGGCGATCCAGCTCCTCACGTTCTCGCTGTTAGGATCGCGCGAGCCCAGCATAACCTCGTGACCGATCGAGACGAAGCCGCTGCCAAGCTTCTTGCCGACGTCACCGGATCCGAGAATGCCGATCTTCATCATCGCCTGCCTTTCCTGTGGGACGGCAGCGCTTCGGCACCGGCCGCGTAGGGTCCGGCTGCTTGCTTGCGCAGGTTAGGCTGTAGATGGTCGCATACTTTGGAAGCCATGCGCAAGCAAGCATTTGTCACGACAATCGCACTCTGCTTCCTCGTCACGGTTTCGCTGTGCGCCGCGGCGCCACGCCCTAAACCCCATCCGTCGGCGACACCGACGCCAAATCCGCTCTACGGCCGCCTTCGCTGGCGCGAGATCGGACCGGCAATCTCCGGCGGCCGCGTGGCGGCAGTCGCAGGCACGGCGAGCGATCCCTTCCTTTACTATCTGGGCACCGCGGGCGGGGGTGTTTGGAAAAGTCAGAATGGTGGCGCCTCGTGGGATCCCGTGTTTGCCAAAGAGCCCGTGAGCGCGATCGGCGCGGTCGAGATCGACCCGTCTGACAAAAGCGTGGTGTGGGTGGGCACTGGCGAGGCGAACCCGCGTAATGACGTGTCCTATGGCGACGGCGTTTACAAATCGACCGACGGGGGCGATACTTGGCACGACGTCGGCGTGCGAGGCGCGCGTTATATCTCGCGCATCGCGATCGATCCGAAGAATCCGAAGGTCGTCCTCGCGGCCGCGATCGGCGACGTCTTCGCCGACAATCCAAACGGCGGCGTCTGGCGCACCGAGGACGGGGGTCGCTCCTGGCAGCACACGCTCTATGTCGGACCGCAAAGCGGCGCCTGCGACCTTGCCATAGATCCAAAACACCCCAACGTCGTCTTCGCGGGCATCTGGCAGTTCCGGCGCGTCCCCTGGAATTTCACAAGCGGTGGTCCGGCGGACGGGCTCTACCGTTCGACGGACGGCGGAAAGACGTGGGCTCGACTTAACGGTCGCGGGCTACCGAGCGGTTTGACGGGCCGCATCGGCCTGGCCATCGCACCTTCCAACACGCGCCGCGTCTATGCGCTCATTGAGTCCAAGGCCGGCCTGCTGTGGCGTTCCGACGACGGCGGCGACAACTGGCGCATGATGACCCGCGATACGCTCGTCGATCAACGCCCCTTCTACTTCACCCATATCGCGGTCGATCCGTCCAATCCGGATCATGTCTACGGGGTGTCCGAGATGCTCTCGCAGAGCAAGAACGGCGGCAAGACGTTCAAGAAGTTCGCCGAGGAGGTCCATGTCGATTTCCACGCGATCTGGATCGCGCCTGACAACCCCAAGCGGATCATCGTCGGCGAGGACGGCGGCTATGCGCTCAGCGTCGATCAGGGAGAGACCTGGTCGTTCTCGGCAAACCTCGCGATCGGGCAAGTCTACCACACGGCATTCGACGACCGCAATCCGTACCACGTTTGCGCGCCGCTGCAGGACAACAACGGTTTCTGTGGACCTTCCAACGGCCTAAGTCCAGACGGCATTCTCAACTCTGTCTGGAAGAACGTCGTCGATGGGGATGGCATGTGGGCCATTCCCGATCCGGCCGATCCGCAACGCATCTGGGCCGATTTGCAACAAGGAAATATCTCGATTTTCGACGAGCGCACGAACTTCCGCACGTCAATAACGCCGCATTACCAATCGAGTGCGGCCGATTTCGCGCTGTACGCACAACCCTACCGGTTCAATTGGGACTCGCCAATCGCGTTTGCGCCGTGGGACCCTCACACCGTCTGGATCGGCGGCAACGTCGTGCTGCAGACGGTCGACGACGGCGTCCATTGGACGCCGATCAGCCCGGATATCACGCGCAACGTCAAGGCACACCAGCAGCCCTCGGGCGGCCCCATCGCACTCGATGTGTCCAGCGCCGAGTACGCCGATACAGTGTTGGATATCGAGGGCTCGCCGCTGAGCCGCGGTGAGATCTGGGTGGGCACCGATGACGGCCTCGTCCAGGTCACGCGCGACGACGGACAGCATTGGTCCAACGTCACGCCTGCGGGCGCACCGCGGTACGGACACGCTGACACCGTCACCCCTTCACCCTTGCGTGCTGGATCGGCGTATGCGATCTTCGACGATCATCGTTCCGGCGACTACCATCCATATATCTTCGCCACGGCCGATTTCGGAGCGACGTGGCATAAGATCACCGGTGGCTTGCCTGCGGATCAGTACGTTCGCACGGTGCGAGCCGATATCCGTAACCCCAACGTGTTGTATGCGGGCACCGAGGAGGGGATATGGATCACGTACGACGATGGCTCGCATTGGCAGAGCCTACAGCTCAACCTACCGACCGTCTCCGTGCGCGATATCCGGATCCAGCCGAGCTTTGACGACATCATCATCGCGACGCATGGCCGGGCGCTGTGGATCCTTGACGATGCCGCCGGCGTGCAGAACCTGCGAAGCGCTCAAGCCGCACGCACCGAGCTCTTCCCATTGCGACCGGCATACGAGTATCACATGCACAGCGACATCGAGGATCTCTACACCTGGTACGCCGCTGCCAACCCTCCCAACGGCGTCATCATCGATTTCTATCAACACGCCGCCCAGAAGAAGCCGCCGCCGGTGCAGGTTCTCGACGCTCAAGGACGCGTGGTGCGCACGATCAGCGGCACGCATAAGGTGAAAGGGAAGGATGTTCCGATCGTCAGCAACGATCGAAGCCTCAACCGCGTGGTCTGGGATTTCCGAGAGGACGGCCCCGTTCGCTGGCAGGGTGCTCCCAATGAAGAGGCGCGCGGTCCGCGAGCCGGCGCGGTCATGCCTCCGGGCACCTACACCGTGCGCTTGACCCTTGACGGGCGCCACCTAACGCAACCTGTCGACGTGCGACCGGACCCGCGACTGTCGTTCACCCAGGACGACTACCAAGCCATCTACGAGTTCGAGCACAAGTACTACCGTGAGTACTCAAACGTCGACGCCGCGCTGAACTGGCTCGATGCCGTTAAGAAAGACCTGGCGGCGGCTGCCACTGCGCTGCGTAAGAGTGGGGCGAGCCAGGCTGCGACGCTAGCTCAAGTCGATTCGGCCTCGCGCGCGCGCGATCAGCTCTTCAACCGTTTGACCGCGAACTTCCACAACGACGAGGATGGCATCCAACGTCCGGGTGAGCTGCGCGAAGATATCGAGGGGCTGCAACGGCTTTCCAGTCCGCCATTACCGGCGCTGCAAGCCTATGCAGCGACTGTCGATCAGCGCTACCGCAACGCCATGAGCCAATACGGCGCCTTCGCATCTTCGGTGACGACGCTGAACGCCGCTTTGCATTCGGCAGGGGTCAAGGAACTGCCGGCGCCGGCGATGATCCAGCAGTGAGGGATTGCGCCAGGTCCTCTGCCACGGCGATGCAGTCGGGAACCGACGGCCCACGCAAATAGTTGCCGCACAGCCGCACCTGCGGCAGCCGCGCCATGCACGCCGCGACCATCCCTAGACGCCGCTCGTGGCCGAGGTCGTATTGGGGGATCGCTTCTTGCCAGCGGAACCCGGCTATGACGCGCGGTGCAGCGTCTGCGATCTTGAGCACCCGCTGCAGATCCTTATGCGCGGCTCGGGCCAGCTCTTCATCGCTTTGCTCGGCCACGGCACGATCGGTTGCGCCACCCGCGAACGCGGTCACGAGCGCCTCCTCCGGCGGGCAGCGGTCGGGGAACATCGCCGAGTTCCAGACACAGCCGAGGATCTTCAACCCCTCGCGTCGAGCCGCGAGGAATCCGAACCCGTCTAGGGGCACACGGATGGCTTCGCGTTGGTAGGCCATGGAGATCTGCACCACCGTCGGATGCTCTATGCCTCGCAGCGCTGTTGCCGCTTGTGCTTCCAGCGGCTCGAGCAGTTCGGCGGTCGCCCGGGCAGGCGTCGCCAAGACGATCGACTTGGCGATGACTCGCTCATCATGCTGTCCACCCACGAGCAACTCCATCCACTGCCCGCGTTGCCAAATCGCCTTGACCGGCGCTTTGACGGTGAAGTCCGATCCGAGGTTGGCGGCCAGCGCTCGAGGCAGGATATCGTTGCCGCCTCGGAAGCCGACGGAGCGTCGCCGCGTAGGACCTGACGAGCGCGCTCGCTTCATCGCACCGCGCAAGACGCTACCGTGTTCGCGCTCCAAGGCTGCAATCGCGGGGAACGCGCTGCGCATTGAGAGCCGCTGGGTGTCGCCGGCGAAAATGCCCGAGACGAACGGTGCCACCAAGGCGTCGAGCAGCTCGCGCCCCGCCCGGCGCGTGACGAACGCCGCGATCGATTCGTCGTCTTCCGCCGCGCCGCGCGCGACCAGCGGCTCGCCGAGCAATCGCAGCTTGCCGAAGGGCGAGAGCAACGGCGTCGCCGCGAGCGACTGCGGCGAACGCGGCGCCGGGACCAGCCTTCCGTGATGGTAGAGGTACGGGGTCGCCGCCGCCGGCGATGACGGCATGACGAACTGATCGAGCTCGGCGTCATGCACCAATCGCGTGAATGCTTCAGAGACGTTGAAGCTCTGCGGGCCGCCATCGGCCACATAGGGTCCATCACGCACCGTGCAGATACTACCGCCGACGTTGTCCGACGCTTCGTAGAGCGCGACCGAGCGGCCCAGCTTCTTCAAGCGAAAGGCGCACACAAGACCGGAGATGCCACCGCCCACGACGGCGACGTCGATCGGATCGAAACCGGCGCTCATGACGCGGCGGGGACGAGCGCGGTGAGGGAGAGAGCCCTCTCGGCTTGATCCGCCAGACACCTGATATACGAGGGATGACACTTCACGGCGCATGCCCGAAAGAACTCGCCGACGCCATAGCGGCGGGCGATCGCGGCGTACTGGATGTCGATCTCGTTGAGCGTTTCGACGTGCTCGGAGACGAACGCGATGGGCACGACGCAGATCGCCTTGGCGCCGGATCTGCCAAGCTCTGCAATCAGCTTGTCCGACCCTGGCTCGAGCCATTTCTGCGGGCCAAGCCTGCTCTGAAAGGACGTGTGCACGGGCCCAGGGTGGCGCAAGATCGCCGTCGCAGCGGCGACGCTGCGCCGCACGTGATCGAGGTACGGGTCACCGCCCTCGATGTACGACATCGGCAGGCCGTGCGCGGAGAACACCAGGTGGACATCGCCGGCCGGCGTCGCGAACGAGCGCAGCGCGCGGCGGGTAACGTCGACGACCGCGGCGATGTAGTTCGGATCATCGCAATACTCGTCGACCGCGACGATCTCCGGCTGATAGCGCAAGGCGTCCATCGCGTTCTTGACGCCGGTCAACCCCGAGAGCGTCGTGCTGAACGAATATTGCGGGAAGAGACCGATGACGATGAGCCGTTGCAAGCCGACGTCGCGAGCGGCCGACAGCGCTGCGAGCGAATTGGGCTGGGAATGGCGCATGGCCACGAAGATCGGCAGCGGCCGCCCGCGCCGGCGCAGCTCCCACGCAAGCGCGCGCGCTTGCGCTTCGGTCTGGCTACGGATCGGGGAGCCTCCGCCGATTGAGGCGTAGAGCTTGCGGCTATATGGCGCACGCGCGGTCGATAACGACCAAGCGAACGCTTTTTGGAATGGCTGCAGCCAGGAAGGCAGCCGGATCAGGTCTGGGTCGGAGAAAAAGCTTTGCAGGTAGGGCTGCACGGATGCCAAGTCGTCAGGCCCGCCGACTTGGGTGAGGATGATGCCTGTGGTTGGCGCTGCGCTCATAGCGAGATCGGACTGCACGTCTTAGCCTATGCCGTCACGGCCGCAGCCCTTGGCGCATCGATGAAAGCTTGCGCGCATTCGATTGGGGTCGCCGGCAAGATGCCATGGCCGAGGTTGAGGATGTGGCCGCTTGAGCCTGCCTCGCGCATAGCGAGTCGCGCGGCATCACGGACGGCCTCCGGCGTTGCCAACAAAACCGTAGGGTCGACGTTACCCTGCAGCGCGAAGCCGGCTCCCGCGCGCTTGCGCGCCGCACCTAGACCGATGCGCCAGTCGATGCTGAGCACGTCCGCTCGCGTCTGCGTCATGAGTTCGAGCACGCCGCCGCACCCGTTCACGAACAGAATGGCAGGCACGCCAGCCGCCCGTATGCGTTCGATGACGACGGTCTGATAGGGTAAGGCAAAGCGTTCGTACGCATCCGGCGCGAGCTCGCCAGCCCAAGTATCGAAGACCTGGATGGCTTGGGCGCCTGCGCCCACTTGCGCCGCCACGTACTCCGCCGTCGTGTCGGCCAGCTTGGCGAGCAGAGCGTGCAGCGTCGCGGGCTCAGCATACATGAGCGCCTTGACGGTAGAGAAATTTTTGGACCCGCCGCCCTCCACGAGGTATGCGGCAAGCGTGTAGGGCGCTCCACAAAATCCCACCAGCGCTGTCTCGTCGCGCAGCACGCTGCGCAACCGCGCCAGCGTCTCCAGCACGAATGGCATATCAGCCGACGGATCCGGGATGTGCAGCTTGTCGACGTCAGCGATGCTGCGCACGGGCCGTTCGAGGGCTGGGCCCTTATCCGTGAACGCCACGGGGGCGCCCATTGCCTCGACCGGGATGAGGATATCGCTGAACATGATGCAGGCGTCCATGCCAAAGCGATGGATCGGCTGCAGCGAGACCTGTGCGGCAAGCTCCGGCGTCTTGCACAGCGTGAGGAACTCGACGTTTTCGCGCACGGCGCGATACTCGGGCAGATAGCGCCCAGCCTGGCGCATCATCCAGACCGGCGTGCGGTCGACCGGCTTGCGCGCGCAAGCCGCTAAGAAGCGCTGGGCGCCGTTCACGAAAGGACGGGAAGCGGGAACTTCTCCTCATCGAGCTTGATGCCGGCTGCTTCGCGCAACGCCAGCGCGATGTCCAGCTTCTCCCACGGCAGATCCAGATCCGACCGTCCGAAGTGCCCGTAGGCAGCCACCTGACGGTAGATCGGGCGGCGTAGCGCCAGTTTCTCGATGATGGCGCCGGGCCGCAAGTCGAAGTGGGCGCTGACCAGCTCGCCGATCTTCTCTTCTTCTATACGGTTGGTCCCGAAGCACTCGACGAAAACCGAGACCGGCTTGGCGACGCCGATGGCATAGGCGATCTGGATCTCGCAGCGATCGGCCAACCCCGACGCTACGACGTTCTTTGCCACGTAGCGCGCGGCATACGCTCCTGAGCGGTCGACCTTGGTCGGATCTTTACCGGAGAAAGCACCGCCGCCGTGACGTGCCATGCCGCCATACGTGTCGGCGATGATCTTGCGGCCGGTGAGACCGGCGTCGCCAAGCGGACCGCCGATGACGAATCGGCCGGTCGGGTTGACGAAGATGCGCGTGTCTTTGTCGCGCAAGTTACGCCCGATAGCCGTGTCGATGACGTGACTGATGACATTCTCGCGGATGACGTCGATGGGGTACCCGTCGGCGTGCTGCGCGGAGACGACGATGGCATCCACCCGGACGGGCTTGTGGCCGTCGTATTCAACGGTGACTTGGGCTTTGCCGTCGGGGCGCAGGTACTCGATGACGCGGTTCTTGCGCGCCGCAGCGAGGGTTCTGGTCAGGCGGTGCGCCAGCACGATAGGCAGCGGCATGAGCTCTTCGGTTTCGCGACAGGCGAACCCGAACATCATCCCCTGATCTCCGGCCCCTAACTCGAGCTCGCTGTTCGCGCTGACCTCGCCTTCCTTGAACTCGAGCGCCTTGTCGACGCCCATGGCGATGTCTTGCGATTGCTCGTCGATCGAGACCGAGATGCCGCAGGTGTCCGCGTCGAAGCCGTACTTCGCTCTGGTATAGCCGATGTCGCGTAATACCTGGCGCACGATGCGCGGGATATCGACGTAACAGGTCGTGCTGATCTCACCGGCGATGTGCACCTGCCCGGTGATCACGAACGTCTCCACCGCGACGCGCCCGCTGGGGTCTTGGGCCATGATCGCGTCGAGCACCGCGTCGGAGATCTGATCGGCAACCTTGTCCGGATGGCCCTCGGTGACGCTCTCCGAGGTGAACAGCTTTCTCACTCTCGACATTGCTTAGGTTCCTTCGTTCCAGGATGCGAGATAGTGCTTCTGCTCCGGGGTGAGCACGTCGATGTTCACACCGAGCGTGGCAAGTTTGAGACGGGCGATCTCCTCATCGATCTCCTTGGGCACGGGGTAGACGCCCGGTTTTAACGTTCCCCGCTGGCCCACCAGATACTCCGCCGAGAGCGCCTGGTTGGCGAACGACATATCCATGACAGCGGCGGGATGGCCCTCGGCCGCCGCGAGATTGATAAGCCGGCCCTCGCCCAACAGGCTGATGGCCCGGTCGTCTCCGAGGTGATATTGTTCGACGAACTCGCGCGGCTTGCTCTTGTCGCCTTCGGCTAGGCGCTCGAGGGCATCGATGTCTATCTCGACGTTGAAATGCCCGCTGTTGGCGACCAGTGCGCCGCTCTTCATGGCCAGGAAATGCTCTTCGCGCAGCACCTTGGTGTTGCCCGTGACGGTGATGAAAATGTCGCCGCGGCTCGCTGCTTCGCTCATCGGCATGACCGCGTGCCCGTCCATCGAGGCTTCGAGCGCCTTGGTCGGGTCGATCTCCGTGATGATCACCTGCGCTCCCATGCCGCGCGCACGCTGCGCGATCCCGCGCCCGCACCAGCCATAACCGGCGATGACGACGGTCTTGCCCGCGAAGAGCACGTTGGTCGCGCGGATGATGCCATCGAGGGTCGACTGACCAGTGCCGTAGCGGTTGTCGAAGAGGTGCTTGGTCAGGGCGTCGTTGACGGCGATGATGGGATACCCGAGCACGCCGGCCTTCTCCATGCTGCGCAGCCGGATGACACCGGTCGTCGTCTCTTCGGTACCGCCGCTGACTCCGCCAAGCCGATCCTTGAATTTCGTGACCAACGTGGTGACGAGATCGCAGCCATCGTCCATGGTGAACTGCGGTCCGGCCTGGATGACCGCTTCGATGTGCGAGTAGTAGCGCGCGTTGTCTTCGCCTTTGACCGCAAAGACGTTCATACCGCGGTCCACGGCGAGCGTCGCCGCGACGTCGTCTTGCGTCGACAACGGGTTGCTCGCGCACAGCCAGATCTCAGCGCCGCCGGCGGCCAGCGCGATCATGAGGTTGGCGGTCTCGGTGGTCACGTGGAGGCAGGCACCGATGCGCAGACCGGCCAGCGGCCGCGTGCGCGCAAAGCGTTCGCCGATGGCCCGCAGCACGGGCATGCTCTGTGCGGCCCAGGCGATGCGGCGCTTGCCCTCGGTCGCAAGAGCTGGGTCTTTCACATCGTACTTGTTCTTCGCGCCAAGTTGCGTGGACAAAGAGGTAGTCCTCCAGCGGATGGATGCTCTTGCTTTAGGCCGGCGGAATGAGACTCCTGGCTTGTCGGCCGCAAGCCTGCGACGTACGTGGGCTGCGATGGGCCGCGAGGATGGACAAGGACACGAAATGCCTGCGCGCCAAAGCGCCCACGCTATGTCGCTTACTGCGCTCTCGCTCGACGCTTTTACCCGCAAGCTCGCCTCAGCCGATCCGACGCCAGGCGGCGGCAGCGTCGCGGCCGCGGTTGGTTCCTTCGGTGCGGGCCTCGTGCGCATGGTGGCGCTGTTGACGAGCAACTCTCCCAAACATGCGGACGTCGCCGCGCGCTGCAACCAAACCGCGCAGGCCGCCCAGCGGCTCGCTGACGATCTGCTCAAGCTCGTCGACGAGGACGCCGCGTCCTTCGATCGCGTGAGCGCGGCATATCGCCTCCCCAAGTCGAGCGACGCGGAGAAGACGGCGCGCAGCCAGGCGATCCAGACCGCGCTTGCAGGTGCGATCGAGCCGCCGTTGCGCGTCATCGGATATTCCAAGCAGATCTGCGATCTGGCGGCGGTGCTGGCTGACATCGGCAACCCCAACGCCCTGAGCGACATCGGGTGCGCCGCGCTGTGCGCGCAGGCCGCGGCGCACGGCGC
Organism: Vulcanimicrobiota bacterium; assembly: GCA_963764965.1. GTDB lineage: Bacteria > Vulcanimicrobiota > Vulcanimicrobiia > Eremiobacterales > Eremiobacteraceae > JAFANK01. Next base: position 93,292 of record CAVXUM010000002.1, on the reverse strand, counting down.
CTCGCTCAACGTCGAAGTCAATGCCAGCGCCCTCAAAGATCGCGAGCTAGCACGCTCGCATACCGAACGCGTCCATGCCGACCTGGCCCAGGTGGGCCTGCTTGCCGAAGTGATCCTCGGGAAGCTGCGCACCAAGGCGGCGGGCTGATGGCGCCCGGTCAGATCCTCGACGGGCGCCCGATCGCCAAAGCGATCCGCGAGCAGGTGAAGGCGCGGGCAGACAAGTTGCGCGAACGCGCCGTCGTGCCGACGTGCTCGATCGTGCTGCTGGAGGGCGATGAACCTGGGCGCCTCTATGCCGAACAGATCGCCAAGAGCGCAGCACCGCTCGGCGTCAGCATCGACATACGGCAGCTGCCCTCGAACGCCTCGACCAATGACGTGCTCATCGCCGTGGCCGACGTCGTCGATGACCCGCACATCCATGCGATCATGGTGCAGCGCCCGCTTCCCGTTGGTCTGGACGCTGAACGGATCGCCGAGGAGATAGACCCACGCAAAGACGTGGATGGTGCTCATCCATATAACCAGGGGCTGCTCGTCGCCGGCGAGACGTTTTTCGTGCCCGCCACGGCCGCAGCGGTGATGGAGCTCTTGCGGCAACCACAGGTCGCGCCGCTGGATGGCGCACGCGCGGTGGTGCTTGGCCGGTCCGCAGTCGTAGGCAGACCGGTGGCGCTGCTTTTGACCTCAGCGAACGCCACCGTTACCATCTGCCACTCCCACACCAAGGATCTGGCGCAGATCGCGCGCGAGGCTGAGATTCTCGTGGCAGCGGTCGGCAAACCGAGATTCGTGAACGCGGCTATGGTGAAGCCCGGAGCTACGGTGATCGACGTGGGTACAAATTTCGTCGATGGCCGCTTCGTCGGCGACGTCGACTTCGATGCGGTGCTCCCGGCAGCGGGGCTCGTGAGCCCCGTGCCTGGTGGCGTGGGCCCCGTGACGACCGCCGTTCTCTTGCGCAGCATCGTCGAGGCAGCCGAGCGCTCACGCTAGCGCATCGCAGACCCGGGGCGGCCCGCAGAGCGCCTGAGATCAGAGAAGCGCCAGAAATCCCTCGAGATCGGCCGTGTCCACTTCCACTCCAGGCAAGGGATTGGTCAGAGTCGGTCCGTGGAAGTCGGTGCCCGCGGTCATGACCAGGTCGTGCTCGTGTGCAAGCTTGCGAAAGCGCTGCACGTCGTGCGCGGTGTGGCTGGTCGAGTAGGCTTCGATCCCACGCAATCCTGCGGCGAGCAGGTCGCCGAGCAGCTCTTCTGCCGCATTGCGCGTCGGGTGCGCCAGTACCGGGATCCCGCCGCTTTCGTTGATCGCGCGGATGGCATCCGCAGGCTTGAGCATGGTCGACGGCTCGAAGGCGCTGCAATCCGTTCCCAGATAGCGCTCGAAGGCTTGGCTGATATCTGACACGACGCCGAGCGCGATGAGCGCCCGCGCGATGTGCGGTCTGCCGATCATGCTGCCCTGCGCTCGCCGATCGACGTCCTCCATGGAGATCGGCACGCCTTGGCCTGCCAGCCTTTTCACGATCCGCTCGGCGCGCAGGCGACGGATCTGCGTGCGGTCGAGCAGGATCTCGCGCAACGCAGGCGCACGGACAGGCATGCCGTACGCGAGGATGTGCACTTCGCGCTCGCCGGTGTTGGTGCTCACCTCGACGCCGGCGATCGCCCGCTTCCCGAATGCTTCGAGCAGCGAGCCGTGATGTTCGTACATCGCGACCGTATCATGATCGGTGACGGAGAAGTAGTCCAAGCCTGACGCAGCGACCGCCTGCATCAGGGCTTGCGGGGCGAGGACGCCGTCGGATTCATTGGTGTGGAGGTGGAGATCGATCTTGAGCGACATGTGCACCGTTTCGGAGGGTCGATCTCCCGTGCGTGGATCGACGAGCAGCGGTTGTTCCTGAGGGTATTGCGGCAGCCGTTCGATAACCCCGTCGTGTGACCGCTCGACCTCGCCGTCCGGACGAGCCGCCGACCGAGGACCAAAATGCGTTCCTCGAGCACGCGATGGCGACGTATGGCCGGCAGACCTACAACTACGCGTACCGTCTAACCAGCAACGAGGCGGACGCGCGCGATCTCACGCAGGAGGCCTTCATCCGGGTCTTCCGCGCCTGGCGGTCTTTTCAGCCTGGCACGTCTTTCCTCTCCTGGATATATAGAATCGTCACAAATCTGCATCGAGATGAGTTGCGCAAGCGCAAAGGCGTCTTCTTGCAGGAGTTGCCAGACGACAACATGCCGCACGAACTTCCGGCGGAAGCCCTACGTCACGATCCGATCGCAGCGATCCACGAGCGCCAGCTCAGCGCCACCGTGCAGCAGGCGCTGCAGGAGCTGACGCCCGACCAGCGCGCCGTCGTGCTGCTCGCTGACATCGAGGAGCGCTCGTATCAGGAGATCGCCGACATCATGGCCTGCTCCATAGGCACCGTCCGGTCGCGGCTCCATCGAGCGCGCCTGCAGCTGCGCACGCTCATACCTCGCCAGCGCGAGGACGACCGCCAACGGGGGATCTCATGATGCCGGGCCGCATCTCGGGACGGTTGGGTCTACCGCTTGGCGGAACGAATGATGACCGGCGGTCGTTATATCTAGTGAGGAGATTGCGAATCGCTTCTCGAGCGAGAGCACCATTATCATGACCTGTCCTGACTACCGCCAACTATTGACCGACTACCAGCACGGCGAGCTCGATGCTGCGCGTGATGCTGCCGTGTTCGAGCATCTCCAGTCCTGCGCGGATTGCCGGGAAGAACTGGCGGCGCAGAACGCCCTGACCGAATCGCTGCGCGCTGCGCTTGCGACAGACTTCGAGATGCCGACCGCCGTGCTCGCCGGCGTGCGCCAAGCGGTGCGCCGCGACAAGACGGCGGGGATCGTCGATGCGGTGCGTGCACTGCTGCGCCCCGCCGTGCTTGCGCCGACCGCCGCGGCCATCATCGTCGCGGCCGGCGTCGCCTCGTACATGCATACCGCGACGAGCGCACCGCAGTTGTCGGCTGATTACTTCGTCAGGCAGCACATCGTGCATACGATGGATTCGCAGTCGGGCGACCGCGCCTGGAACGCCTACCTCCTCACGTCGAACACCGACGAAGGCGCGAATGCCTCGGCACCGTGAGCGGTCTTTCGCCTGCTGCGCTCTCGCGCTGATCGCGGCGCTGTGTCTACCACAGCCTAGCACCGCGGCAACCGCGCCTGCACCAGCCACCGTCGACACCCAAGCGCTGTACGCGCAGGCGGTCGAAGCCGACGACTACGTGTCGTATTCGGCCACACTCACTTCTGTCGTCTACGAAGGCGACCGGGCCTCGTCCACCGTGGCGCGCATCGAGCATAAATCGCCGCATTCGTGGCGCATCTGGTACCTCGCGCCGGCTGACGCCTACGGTCGCATGATCGTCAGCAACGAGACGTTGACCTATCAGTACGAGCCCAGCCGCAACCGGGTTTACAGCCATGACTGGAGCGAGTCGGCACCCGGCGTGGCAGAGCCCGTCAATATCGCCGAGGTCCTGACCAACTATTCCGTTGAGATGGGTCCTGCGGGTTCTGTGGCAGGGCGCAAAGCGACAAGCCTCTCGCTCGTCTCCAAACACACCGGCGTCCTGGCCCAGCGGATCTGGGTGGACGACCAGACCAAGCTCATCGTGCGGCGCGAGAACTACAACGCCGAGGGAACGGTCGTGGCCAAGTCGAGTTTCGACGCGATCAGGATCGGCGTCGACCTCCCGCAAGCCCTTTTCAGTCTCACGGTGCCCAAGGGTATGACCCTCGTTCCCGGCACAGCCTATGGGAAGTCCACCACGAATACGGCCGCGCTGGTCAAGTCGCTCGATTTCAAGTTCGTCAATCCAAAGTATTTGCCCGAGGGCTTTGCGCTCGAAAAAGGCAGCGTCACATCGCAAGCCGGCGTCGACACGGTGGAGTTCGTCTACGGTGATGGTCTGCGGACGTTCTCGCTGTTCGAGAACGCGAGCGGGCGCCTGCCCCGCTTCGACCAGGCAAGCCCCAAGCCGATAGACATCGGCGGCGTCAACGGGGTCTACGCCGATGTCGCCGGCCAGGGGCTGGCCTCGTGGAACGCGAGCAAGCTCAATTTCACGATCGTGGGCGATCTATCGCCCAAAGAGATGGCCAAGATCGGGGCATCGATCCACCCTTAGGGCAGTATTCCCAAAGCCCCACGGCGCACATTAGTCGCCCATGGGCAAGTATCGAAACCGACTACCGCAGCTCGGCAGCGACTTGTTTCTGACCGATGGTGGTCTTGAGACGACCCTCATCTTCTGTGAAGGTTTCAAGCTGCCGTATTTTGCGGCGTTTGATCTCCTGAAGGACGAGCGCGGTCGAGATGAGCTGCGAAAGTACTACGAACGCTACATCGATATTGCCCGGTCAGGTGGTAGTGGATTCATTCTTGAGAGCCCCACGTGGCGGGCGAGCTCCGATTGGGGCCATAAGCTCGGCTATTCCGCGCTAGCGCTTGCTTCGGTCAATGAGGACGCGATTGGTCTCATGAAGCACCTGCGCGACGCGCACGAGACGGAACAAATGGCGATGGTGATCAGTGGCTGCGTCGGCCCGCGTGGTGATGGCTACGACCCCGGAGTGGCCATGGAACCCGATGAGGCGGAGACCTACCACGCCGTTCAGATCAACGCGCTTAGCGCAGCAGGGGCCGACATGGTAACTGGCTTGACCATGACAAATGTGGCTGAAGCTATTGGCATCGCGCGGGCCGCGCACCGAGCTGCGATGCCCGTCGTGATCTCTTTCACGGTAGAAACAGACGGGCATCTCCCGACTGGCCAGAGCCTGAGGGCTGCGATCGATGCTGTCGACGAAGCGACCGGAGATGGTCCAGCCTACTACATGATCAACTGCGCACATCCGACCCACTTCGCTGTCACGCTAGCGGAGGGAGGCGCATGGCTCGCGCGCATACGTGGTGTGCGGGCAAACGCCTCTCTGCGTAGCCATGCGGAGCTCGATGAAGCATCGGAACTCGATGCCGGCGACCCCTTTGAGCTCGGCCGGCAATACCGCGACCTCGTGCGCAAGTATCCGCATATCAATGTGCTCGGTGGGTGCTGCGGTACGGACCACAGACACCTGCAATGCATCAGTGACGAGTGCAAAGCCGCATTGGGGAGACAGGGTGCAACTTAAGGTCGTCTTCGATCCTCTCTACGAGCGCCATCAGACGGGCGCAGGACACCCCGAACGCGCCGAACGCCTGGGCGCTTTCGTCGCTGGACTCGAAGCAGGCGGACTCTCGCGATCGACCTTCATCCTGCCAAAGGCTGCGGACGTCGCAGCGATAGCGGCGGTGCACCCAGAGCAGTACGTGAGCCTGGTGCAACGCGTGTGTCGTTCCCTACCTTCCGATGCGATCGGCGAACTGCCGACCGGCGACACCATCGTTTCACGCGAATCGTTTCCAATCGCGCTTGCTGCGGCAGGCGGCGCGCTCACAGCCGTCTCGCAGGCACAGGCGGGCGCTCCGGCACTTGCCGTCTTACGCCCGCCGGGCCACCATGCCGAACCGGAACGAGGCATGGGCTTTTGCGTCTTCAACAACATCGCGGTGGCTGCTGCCTGGGCGCTGCGCGAGCGGGGCAGCGTGCTCATCGCGGATTTCGACTACCACCACGGCAACGGCACGCAGGCATGGGTCGAGAGCGCGCTTGGCCGCGGCGCCCAAGGCTTGGGCTTCATCTCGACGCACGCGTACCCCGCGTATCCTGGCACGGGAGCCTTCGGCGAATCGCAGGTGAGCGCTGAGGGATTCGTGGTCGACATACCGCTGCCGCACTCGACCGACACCCACGACTTCGTCGCGGTCTGGTCGAGCTTGCTGCCGGTGATGGCGGCGCGCTTGCGCCCCAAGACCATCTTGGTCTCGGCCGGTTTTGATTTTCTTGCGGGTGATCCGATAGCAGGGCTGCCCGTGGCGCCACGCGCGGTCGACGCGCTGTGCGGTCTTTTGGGTGAGGTCGCGAGCCGCCACGATGCCGCGCTGGCCTTCATCCTGGAAGGCGGGTATTCGCTGGACAACCTGCGCGCGAGCGGCTCGTCATTGGCGTACGACTTCGGGAAGCATGCGCCTGACGTGCACGTGCCGCAACCCGAGCAGCCTCACGATGAGCGGCTGCGCGCGATGACCGCTGAAGCGATCGGCTGGTTTTCCTAAGGGTTCCCTAGACGCAGCTCGCCGGAACGTACCGTGCCGCTTGGTCAGACTTGCGCTGTCTCGGGTCAGTGCTGACCCAATGAGTCGTGAACACAAAGCCGTCGATGATCTTACCGAGAGCGTAGAGATCCGGGGGAACGTCGGAGCTGTCGTGTGTCTCGACCGTCTTGCTGTTCAGCGGTTTAACCACTGTCAGCTTCATCCCCGGAGCGTCTGCCACATTCATGCCATATCGGCCCTGGAGATCCCAAAAATGGTGCGCGTCGACAAGCTGTGCGAGATTGCGAAACGGCACGAGACCTGTATAGCGCCCGATGAGCAGGGTGTTGCTGTGACCGACATATGCGGCGCAGCCGTTTGAACGGAACGTGACTTCATAAGCCGGACATTGGCCGAAACAGCCGGAGCGCGAAAATGATATCTCTTGGATCTCGTTGCCGTTTTGAAAGGCGGCAACAACCACCGCGACCGCGATGCTAATAATGGCGATAGCCAACACGATGATCAAGCCGACCGAGCGCATTAAACCGAGTTTCTGCGGTGGCAGGGCAAGCCCTGGGGCCTAGCTTCCTGATCCGAGCGATTTGATGTACGAGCGGGCTTTGGTCGCGCCGTCGCCGCTGGGTACGTACGACAAGTAGCGCTTGTAGGCAGCGGTCGCATCTTTCTTGTCGCCCAGGTGCCGGTATGTCTCGCCGAGCAGGAACCACAACTGCGGATCTGGGTGCGCCTTATCCTGATGGTTGGAGAGCGCTTCAAAGATCTGGCGTGATTCTTTGTACTGTTTCAGATTGAAATACGCCAGGCCGAGGTTGAAGAGCCCTTGGTACGTGTGCGCTATCTCGAAGGATTGCTGGAATTCATCCTTGGCCTGGGCCCACTGGCCCTGATCCGCGTACGCCTGGCCCAGCCAGAACAACGCCTCCGGATTGTTGGGCTGCGCGTTGACCACGCGAGAAAAGGCGTCTTGCGCTTTGGTCGCGTGGTGCAGAGCCATAAGCTCGAGGCGCCCGTACTCGAAGATCAACGTCAGGTTGGTGGGCGCGAGCGCAATGGCTTGCTCGAACTCCTTTTCGGCCTGGGTGTAGTTCTTGACGCGCTGGTCGTACTCGGCTTGCAGGGCCCATGGTTCGGCTGCCTTGGGGTGGTCCTTGATCGCCTGAGCGAATTCCTGACGACCCTGGTCGACCATATTCTTGTCGAGGTACAGCTGCGCGATGTTGTCTTCGGCCTCGACGCTGTCCGGTTCGAGTTTCACGATCTGCTGCATGACGGCCACTGCGCCAACGACGTCGTTCTTACGCGCCAGCGCTTCGCCTTTTCCTGACAATGCGTCGACGTTCTTAGGATCGTCGGCCAGCATGGCGTTGTAGATGGCGAGCGCCTTGTCGGGGTCGGGCACTTTCTGTCCGAGATACGACTTGGCGATGAGCAGCTGGGCGCGCGTATCCTTGGGATCGATCGACAGCGCCTTGTTCAACGAAGCGCGCCCCTCATCGAACTTGCCCTGGTTGAGCTGCACCATGCCGAGCGACTCGTAGCCGAATGCGTCGGTCGGGTGCAGAGCAACGGCGCGATTGGCCAACCGCAGCGCGTCGTTGATGCGACCCACCGCGAGGTAGGCGTCGACCAGACTTGAAAGCACGGCCTGGTTGCCGGGGTCGAGGTTCTCGGCGCGCTCGAAGGCGGTCACCGAGTCCTGGACGTCCCCTAGTTCGCGGTCCGCCAGCCCGATGAAGAACCATACCTGGGCGTCGTCTTGGCCCAGATGGACCGCACTCTCCAGATGGTCGCGACCGTCGCTTGCCTTGCCCGTCTCCACCAAGAGCTCGCCAAGCTCCGCCTGGGCGTTCTTATCGTTGGGGTTGTCTTTGACGGTCTGCGTGAGCGTCGTGATGCGCTCTTCCGGCGTCGGGGTGGGCGAGAAGCTGGGCGACGGGCTCGGCGCCGGACCGTGCGGTTTTGCCGCAACGCCGGACGGAGCTGAGAAGGCCATGACCGCGAGCACCAAGGCGGCAAAAAGGCCGGCGATCAGGTAGCGCGGCACGAAAAATCCTCTCATCTCTTCATTATAACGCTCAAGCGTATAACGCTCAAGCAGCGCCCTTGCGTTCCCTCACGAGCCGAGTGAGTTCGGGAACGATCTGAAAAAGGTCACCCACGACACCCAGGTCGCAGAATTCGAATATAGGGGCGTTGCTATCCTTATTGATGGCGACGATAATGCCTGCACTTCGCATTCCGACTTTGTGCTGAATGGCTCCGGAGATCCCGCATGCGACGTACAGCGACGGTGTGACCGTCTTGCCGGTCTGCCCGACCTGGTGGGCGTGCGGGATCCAACCGGCGTCCACCGCTGCGCGCGATGCGCCCACTGCACCGCCCAACGCATCGGCCAACGCTTGGATGATGTCGAAGTGTTCAGGACCGCCGAGGCCTCGCCCGCCGGACACGATGATGCTCGCCTCTTCCACGGAGAGCGCCCCCGCTTCTTGGACGACGCGCTCCTCGACGCGAGCGGGGTACGTCTTCCCCGAGGTCGCGGCGAGCGGGATGATCTCACCCTTTCCGGCTTCTTCGCGCGCGGTGAAGCTGTTCGCGCGGCACACGATCACCTGGTTCTTGGCGCCTTTGAAACCTATCGTGCTGATGACCGAGCCGCCGAACTTCGGCGATTGCACGACGAGCGCCCCGTCCTTGACGGCGATGTCGCTGGCCTCGGTGATGATCCCCGCGCCGGTGCGCACCGCCACGCGGGCTGCCGTATCTTTGCCGACATTGGTCGAAGGCACGAGCAGCGTGGCCGGCCCGAGCTGCTTGAGAATATTTTCGACGGCGTCGACGAGCGGATCACCCAGGTAATCGTCGACTGGCACATCCTCGCCGGCATAGATGGTGTCGATGGGCGTCTTCTTCAGCGCCTGCGCTGCATCGCCCGCGCCGCGGCCGACCACGATCGCGCCCGATGGTAACCCGAGCTCACGTGCCAGATCGGCGGTCTTGCTGGCAAGCTCGAGGCCGCTGCGCCGGACGTGACCCGAGTCGTGTTCGATCAACGCCAGGACGGCCTTCATCTATACGACCTTCTTCTCGATCAGGAAGTCCAAGATGCGGCGCGCACCTTCTTTCGGATCGGATGCCTGGACGATCTCACCTTTGGCTCGCGCGCCGACCGACGCGAACGAATCGACGCGGGTGGTCGAGCCGGCGTCACCGATGCGAGCAGCATCGACGCCGATCTCGGCGAGCGTCAGCGACTTGACGTCCTTTTTCTTGGCTCCCATGATCCCCTTAAGCGTCGGGTAGCGGGGTTCGTTGATGCTTTTGGTGACCGACACGAGCGCGGGAAGGGGCGCCACGACCCGCCAGTAACCGGTCTCGGTCTCACGCTGGATCTCGACCGTGCCATCGCGCAGCGTGAGCTTCTTCGCATAGGTCAACGCGGGAATGCCCAGATGCTCCGCAACCGCCGCCGGCACGACGCTGTTGATCGCATCGGTGCTCTGCGTCCCCGTGATGACGAGATCGAATCCGATGTGCTTGAGAGCCTGCGCCAGCAGATAGGCGGTCGCCATGGTGTCGCTGCCGCCGATGGCGACATCCGAGACCATCGCGGCGTTGTCGGCCCCCATGCCCAGCGCCTTGCGGACGATGTCCACGCCACTGACAGGCGCCATGGTCAAGATGGTGACCGTCGTGTCATCGCCGAGCGACTCTTTGAGGCGCAGGCCTCCTCGATGGCGTACTCGTCGAAGGATTGAGGACGTTCTCGATCGCGCTGCGATTGAGCCGCTTGGTCTGCGGATCGAAGGTCTTTTCCGCGCTGGTATCAGGTACTTGTTTGACGGTGACGACTATCTTCACACAAACGGTAGGGCGTCGTCAGACGCGGGCGTATTCGCGACGCTGCTGGAGCAGCATGCTCAAACGCTCGATCAAGTCGCTCGCCGCATAGGGTTTGCGCAGCATCATGATCGGCCAGCGCTCCGCCGTCCGCAAAACGTCTTCTTGCTCGAGATAGCCGCTGGCCACGATGAGCCCCAGCGAAGGACGGCTGGTCTTGATATACTCGACGATCTCGAGCCCGTTCATGTCAGGTAATCGCAGGTCCAGCACGATCGCATCGTATGGTTCGCGCGTCTTGAGCCGCGTGAGCGCATCGCGCCCGGTGAGCGACACGTCCACCTTATGGCCGAAATCGCGCAGCGCCGATGCGACCGTCTCGCACAGCGCCTCATCATCTTCGATCAACAGCAATTTGCCGAAACGTTTGTGGTTGCGACGCGGTCCGTCCACCACGAAGGTGCCCGCGCCGTGGCGCGCCTCGACGGTGCCCTCTTGCTCCAGCAGCGCGAGGGCCTGACGAACGGTCATGAGCGCGACGCCGTACTGCTTCGCCAGGCTCGCGCTGGCGGGCAGCTGCTGGCCGGGTTTGAGCGATCCACGCGCGATGCGATCGCGGATGTCAACGGCGATGGACAGATATTTCAAAACGCGGCGGTCTGAAACTGGCATCACAAACGCTGGCTTACTCAACCCCACTCCTCGGAAGACTGTGCGGCTTCTTGACGATTCTCGCCATACCCTGGTGCCTTGGGCACAGTAGTTAGCGCCGGTATCCTGGAATATGGCTCCCGATGGCTGTGACTTCGCCCCTGACCTTCGAGGACGTGCAGACCGCGGCGCAACGCTTGCGCGGCGTGGTGGAACGGACGCCGGTCGTGCGCTCCGATGCCCTAGACGCACAAGCAGGCAACCAGCTCTACATCAAGTGCGAGAATCTGCAACGCATCGGCGCATTCAAGCTACGCGGAGCGTACAACCGCTTGGCGCAGCTCGAGGCCCACGAGCGCGATCGCGGCGTCGTGGCGTTCTCCTCCGGCAATCACGCTCAGGGCGTGGCGCTCGCCGCCCAGATGCTAGGGATCGCCGCGACCATCGTCATGCCGGCGGACGCGCCACTCACCAAACTCAACGCGACCCGCAGCTACGGCGCGAACGTCATCACCTATGACCGGGCGCGCGAGGACCGCGAGCTGATCGCGGGCGAGATCGCTGCGCGCACGCATGCGACGCTCGTCCCGCCGTTCGACGACTATCGCATCATGGCCGGTCAGGGAACCACCGCGCTCGAGCTGCTCGAAGACGTTCCCGATCTCGACGTGCTGCTGGTGCCGCTCGGCGGCGGTGGACTGCTCGCCGGGTGCGCCGTCACGAGCAAACACTTGCGGCCGCAGTTGCTGCTCTTCGGCGTCGAACCCGAAACCGGCAACGATTGGCAATTATCGTGGCAGCGAGGCGAGCGTCAGCATATCGAGCCGCCGAAGTCGATCGCTGACGGTTTGTGCGCTACCACGCCCGGCGCGCTCACCTGGCCGATCGTGCACGAGCTCGCGGATGGCGTGCTCACGGTGTCCGACGAACAGCTACGTGCCGCGATGCGCGCGCTGCTCGAGTGCACTGAGCTCACCGTCGAACCGTCGGGCGCCGCGGGGCTTGCGGCAGCATTGTTCGCAAAGACGCCGTTGCGGGGCAAAAAGGTCGGCGTCATCCTCAGCGGCGGCAACGTCGATGCGGATACATTTGCGCGCCTGATCTCCGGAGCGGCGTGAACGGCCGTTTCCAGCGGCTTCGCCCACCAAGTGGAGGTGCCAAGCAAGGGTCAGGTTAACCCTTTAAATGTTGCGGGTAGGGCTGGGCGTTTGTCGTCCAGCCAGCTCGCCATGTTTGGAGGTTTGAGCTGTGGCAAAAACCATCGCGCTCGTCTTCGGTATCATCTATACGCTTGTCGGCATCGTCGGCTTTCTCTCACCGCTCGGCGGCACGTTCGGGATGACCCCGGTGCCCCTGCTGGGCCTCTTCTACGTCAACCTCGTCCATAACATCGTGCACCTCGTGATCGGCATCCCCGGACTGTTGATGGCCGGCACGATGGAGGGCGCGGTGCGCTATCTGCGCGTCTTCGGCATCATCCTGGTGCTCGTCGCGATCGTCGGCTTCATCGTCGATAATCTGTTCGGCATCCTGCCCATCGGCGGCCAGGACCGCTGGCTGCATCTGGCCACCGGTCTCATCATGCTGTGGGCATCGACGACCGGTCCCAGAGGCGGCCCAACCTTCATAGCGAGACGGGACCGCGGGCCGATGGCCGGCGAAGAATAGGCAAACAGACACGAGGGGCGGCGCAAGCGCCGCCCCAATCTTTTGGCGGACACGAGCGTCGCATGAGGAGCCGATGCCGGACTTCACCTTCGTCACCTACGCGCAGATGCCCGACCTCGACGCCGACGATCGCTTGGCCGTCGACGCTTTGGCTCAACGCGGCTTGGAGGCGGTGCCGGCTGTCTGGGACGACCCGGCGGTCGACTGGTCCAAAGCCGGCATCGTCATCATCCGTTCGACCTGGGACTACAACCTGCGTCACGAAGCGTTCCTCGCCTGGACAGAATCGGTAGCAGCGGTGACGCCGATATACAATCCCCCGGCACTCGTGCGCTGGAACAGCCATAAGAGCTACATAAAGGATCTCGCAGTCGTATGGCGTTCCGGTCGTACCCACCCGCTGGATCGCTCAAGAACGCGCGAGTGGACCTCGCGCAGTTCCTGGCGGACGCCGGTTTGCAGACAGCGGTCGTCAAACCGGCGGTGGGCCTGTCCACCTACGGCGTGCGACGCGTCGATGGCAGCCGCGAGGATCAGGCCCACGTGGCCACGCTGTTGCGCGACCACGACGTCATGGTGCAGCCCTATGTGAGATCGGTCGAGACCTATGGCGAGCGCGCGCTGATGTTCATGCAGAGCACCTACTCGCATGCGGCGCGCAAGACCGCGTTCCAGGCGTTGCTGCCCGCCGGCGAGGCGGGTGAGACGCCGGTCGAGGCGACGGGTGCGGAGATCGCGGTGGCTGTGGCCGCCGTGCGCGCCCTGCCGCAGCCCGCGCTCTATGCCCGCGTCGATCTCGTGCATGGCGACGATGGTGAACCGCTGGTCATCGAGCTTGAGGTCGTCGAACCATCGCTATTTCTTGGCATGCACCCGCGCGCCGCTGGGCGGTTCGCCGATGCGCTAGCCCCACTCGCCGCTCGCGCGGCATCCTAGACGGAGCACCCCATATGCGTGTTGCACGAAAAGCGTTCCTTGGCGCGACCATGCTCGCCGCGACGGCCGGCGCTCTCGCCGGATGCAAGCCCAAGAGCGCGAGCAACGGGGTCGATCAAGAGAAGCTCGGCCGGATCGTCTATCCCGTCTTGACGACCGCCCAGTACGACTACGCAGGGCATGATGGCCAAGCTGCGCGTGCCCAACCCGCACAAACAGCTCTTCCCCCAGTCGTCGCCGGCCGTCCAGCCGGGCACAGGTTACGCGGCGCTCTTCAATCATATGGGTTTTGCGATGAACGGCTACCAGTTCTCGATCGGGCAGGCCGGAGCGCATCTTGCAACGCTCGGCGTGCTCTCTGGGTCAGGCGTCGTCCTGTCCCTGAACGATGACATGTGGCGCAAGTATGCGATAGGCGAACGGTACGGCATGGCGCCCACTAACATCTACTATCATGCGATGTCGGATCTGGACCCAAGCGCCGCCCCGGACGATCCGAAAGGCATCTATCAAGACTGGAGCGCTCAGGCGGTGCTCAAGCGCGGCGGTTCGTTCATGGTCTGCCACAACGCGACGACCTACGTCGCCACCGAGTTCGCCATGCGTCACGAGCGAAAACCGGACGCCGTGCTGGCGGAATGGCTGCAGAACATGCTGCCCGGCTTCATGCTTGTGCCCGCCGGCATCCTCGCCGTGCAGCTGGCCTCGGAGAACGGCTGGAAGATCTACGCGGTCACTTAGGCGCGACGAGCGGATTGAACGGCTCGAATGCGCGACTCTCATCCGGACGCAGCTCGCGGATGAAGTGCGCGGGCACGCCCGCGTATAGACAGTTGTCGGGAATGTCTCTGATGACGACCGCCCCTGCGCCGATCATCGCGTGCCGGCCGATGCGCACGCCGGGCGTGATCGTGACGTGAGCGCAGATGAGCACGTGGTCGCCGATGACGATCTCACCAAAGTTGAAATCAAGCGGCTTCCACACGTCTTCATCGTCTGGCTTGATATGGCGTGACTCGTGCGCAGTGATGACGGTGTGCGGCCCGATATGGACGTTCGATCCGATCGTCACGCCGCCGGCGCCCCAGATCGTCACGTATGGGCCGATCTCGCAGTTGTCGCCTAGTCGCACGTAGCCTTTGCCGCCGTTCCAGACGCCGCCGGCGCAATTGAGGTATGCGCGGTCGTCGATGAACAGCCGTTTACCCGGATAGAAGCGATCGATGCGTTTGATCATCACTTCGCGCCCGAGGATCATATCGGGGAAGCGGCGACGCAGTTCTTCTTCATTGAACGCAGCGTTGATGGAACTCACGTATGCTCGGCGCGCCGCGCGCAGCGTATGCCACAGTTTTGCCAATGGATTGAACGCCATGTTATATCAAAAGATTCCCGTTACCGGGCGTCGCAAACATCTAGCCATTCGTCCTAATAGAGATGAGAACCCGTCCCGGCCACAGGACCCACCTTCCGGCCACCCGAACCTCGTCACCACTGTGAGACGCTTTGCTTCCTTTGCATGCGCCCTTGTGGTTGCGGCGTTCGCTTCGCTTGCGGCGGACATGCAGGCCCGGGCAGGGACAGGCGGCGCGTGGCCCGTGACCAAGACCGTCAACGGCTACACATTCACCGCCTATCTGCCGCAAGTCAGCGACTGGCCCGACCACACCAAGCTCAAGGCCATTATGGCGATGTCGATCCTACAACCGGGCAAGACCACGCCCGTGTACGGAGTTGTGAACCTCACCGCAGACACGTCGGCCGACGTGACTGCCGGTACGGTGCTCATCTCGAACATCCAGGTCGCTTCGACGAGCTTCCCGACCTTGAGTGCGGACCAGCAAGGCAAGCTCGACGCGTTCGTCAAGAGCAGGGCCGAGTTCGGCAACCGCGTCTTGCCGCTCGACACCATTTTGCTCAGCCTCAAGAACAACCAGAACGCGGCACGCTCCGTCAAGATCAACACCAAGCCGCCGCAGATATTCTACAGCTCGAAACCGGCCATTCTGGTCACCTTTGACGGGGATCCGTTGTTCGGACCGATCAAAGGCATGATCGGTGATCTGAAATTCGCGATCAACACGAACTGGAACATCTTCAAGAGCGGTGCGAACTACTATTTGCTCAACAGCACGTATTGGTTGCAGGCTCAAGCGGTCAAGGGCCCGTGGAAGCCTGCCGGCAAGCTGCCGGCGGTCTTCGCGCAGCTTCCCAACGATGAGAGCTGGAAGACGGTCCGCGCGCAACTCGCCGCAGCACCGGTGAGCGCATCGCAAGTGCCCATCGTATGGATCGCAACGGGGCAGGCGGAAGCCATCGTGACGAGCGGTGCCCCGAAGAACGTGCCCATCCCGAACACGTCGTTGTTCTACATCGACAACACGGATGCGGCGCTCTTCTATGAAGCTACCGACAAGCGCTATTACTACCTGACGTCGGGACGCTGGTTCGCGACAAACTCCCTGTCGTCTGGTCCGTGGACGTTTGCAGGCCAGTATCTCCCAGCCGATTTCGCCAAGATCCCAACCGACGGTCCACGCGGCTGGGTGCTGGCTTCCGTGCCGGGCACACCGCAGGCCCAAGTCGCCATTGGAGCGGCGAGCGTGCCGCGCGAGGCATCGGTGAGCCGCAGCGCTGCCACCCTCACCGTCACCTATGCCGGCGATCCTCAGTTCAAGGCCATCCCGAGCACGACGTTGCAGTACGCCGTGAACACCTCGTTCGACGTGCTCAAAGTCGGCGATCAATATTACGCCTGTGACAATGCGGTCTGGTTCGTCTCGAGTTCTCCGAATGGGCCCTGGGCAGTCGCGCAAAGCGTGCCGCCAGACGTCTACACCATACCTTCCGATCAGCCGCTGTACAACGATACCTATGTGACCGTCGACAGCTACGACGCCAACTCGGTGCTCTTCGGCTACACCGCTGGCTACTTATATAGCTATCCCTGGTATGGCGGCTTATACTACGGCACCGGGTATTGGGGCGTTCCGTGGATGGGCTACTACGGTGGATACCCGTTATATTACGGTTGGCCGCGGACGTATGTAGGTGGCACGTATTACAACCCGGTCTCGGGCGCGTACGCGCGTGGCTATGGCGTGTATGGACCGTACGGCGGAGCTAAGGTGGCAGCCGGATACAATCCGTCGACAGGCAATTACTTCCGCGGCGGAGCGGTGTACGGACCATACGGCGGCGTCGGGCACGGCACGATCTACAACCCGGCTACCGGCAACTACTATCACGGCGCCGCGGCATGGGGTCCCAACGGCATCGCCTACAAGGGCGCAAACGGCAATGTCGGCTATCGAGGTTGGGGCAGCGCCTCGGGTGCCGCGGCAAGTCCATACAAGAACTGGGGCAGCGCAGCGACCATGAGGACCGTGACGCCCACGCAGTTCAACAAAGGTATGGCCAACGCGAACAACATCTACGCGGGCAGGGACGGTAACGTGTACCGCCCGAGCAACACCGGCAACTGGCAACAGTACAACAATGCTGGCGGCGGTTGGAAGAACACCGGGGCTACGACAGGCAGCGGTTGGAGCAATCCGGCCACGCGCCCGAGTACGACCGGTACGAGCCCAGGGTTCAGCAACAACACGGTGAATCAGCTCAATCGCGATAACTATGCCCGATCTGCCGGCTACGGCGGCGGCGGCTTCAGGGGCGGGGGCGGAGGCTTCCGCGGTGGCGGCGGTCGCGGGCGCTAACAGGAGATATCGACGTTATGAGAATGTACCTGGTCCTCGTTGCGGCCGTCTTCGCGCTGCTCGTCCCCGCGCTGTCGTCAGCGCAACCGACTCCCGCGCCGGCGGCGGCGAACGCGTCGCCTGCCGCCCAAAGCCCCTTTGCCATCCCTATCGATAAGGAGATCGGTTACCGGTGCGAGTCATCGCAGCAGTTCGGAGCCGAATGGTTCTTCACGGGAGCAATGGTCATCAAAGTGGATGCGAATGGCAAGATCACGGGCGGATACCTGGGCGACTCCGAGTCGAACAACCCGTCCATCCGCGATCCGATGCTAGGGCGTGAGAATCCCGTGACGGGCACGATCACCCCTGACAACAAGATTCAGCTTGTCATCGGGACCGGCAGTCTCCAGTGGACGATTCAAGGCACTGCCACGCCGACCGAGATCCACGGGCATTTCACGTCTACCCAATTCGGGATCATGATGTTCTACGCCGCGCACGTCCACATTCCGAAACACCCGGCGAACATCCAAAATCCCGGCTGATCGGATCGAACGCCGGCACGTAATGGGATGACCGGGACTCGAACCCGGATGCCCTTGCGGGCAACAGATTTTCGCACCACTATGGCTTTCGCCACCCCCGCTGGGGTTTGTGGTCCGGACTGTGCCTTGGCCATATCGCGCGCTGCGACGTAGGCCGCGCCCGTCCAGTCTCTACACCTTCTCCGTCGCCGGAGCTTGGCTCGGCGTTGTCACACCCATGTGGGCAGAGAGTTCGCCGATGTTGAGCGCATCCCGGAAGCGGTTTCCCTTCTTCCGGCTCCAATCAAAGTCTGTCGTGTCTGCCGATTTCACCATCATCCCATGGCGACGTTCAGCGGGCTCAAACGCCTTTGCCGCTGCTTGCGTTTGCGTCCGGTCGCGCGAAGTCCTAGATTGCCGGCGCGTGACACGGCGCGGCCGGGTCGTGTGTCTGATCGCTAGATGTGCTGCGTGACGGTCAGCATGAGCGACGCTCCGGGCAGGGAGTAGGCATTGGTGGGAATGGGGCCGTCCGGCGTCGGATACGCCGGCCCCAGACCGGGCAGCGTGAATTTGTCCGCGAACTGATCGGTCAGGTTTTGCGCGCTTAGGGTGAACTGGGTGTTGTGGACCTGCTCGCCGACGCTCGCGTTGAGCAACCAGTACGCTGGCCGGTTCAACTCATTGTTGGAGCTTTCATATCCCGCGCCGAACGCGTAGGCGAAGCCCGGGCCCCCGCGACCGTCAACCGACAGGAGCGCTTTGTGCGGCGGGATACCCTGGAACTGCTGACCCGACACGACGTTAGGCGCCGATGGGTCGAACGCGGCCGGATCGTTGAGCGGGTATGCAATATCGATGCCGTACGACGCGTGCAAGGTCGCTTTCGCTGATAGCGGCTGATCGGCGCGTATCTCGACGCCGCTATAGACGACGTTGGCCAGGTTTTCGATGAAGCTGAACTGACCGAGCGATTGATCGGGATTCGGCACGAAGAAGATCGGGTCTCGCAGACTTGTGTAGTATGCGTCGACCTCTGCCGTTGGCGCGAGACGCTCCGCGCCGAAGCGGTGCTGGTAACCAAGCTCATACGAGCTCGTGTGCTCGGCGGTGAGGTCCGGATTGATCGCGAGTTCGGTGAGCAACGGTGAGCGGAAACTTGTGCCGAACGAGGCGCGGATGACGCTGTCCACGGAGGGCGTCCAAACGACCGCAAGCCGGGGATCGGTGCTGATCCCGAACGTGCTGTAGTTGCTCAGATAGAGGACGCCGCTGTAATGCAGGTGCACGGTCGGGTCCCATTCGTAGCGCGCGGCGTACGAGCGCTGCGTCTGCGACGAATCAAGCTCCCCAGGTGCAAATGGCGCTTGCGGTGGCAAGGTGAGGTGTTCGGTCCGCACGTCGTAGAGCAGGCTGAGCAAGCTGTTCGACAAGGTACGATCGTACTCCACGGCATCGTCGCCGAGCACGTCGCGATCGGTCAAGAGGTACGGATTGGACCCTGGTGGCACGCCATTCGTGGTCTGGTCCAAGATGTTGGTCAAATGCCGCGCCGTGAGCGTCGCTGCGGCGATGCCGGACGGCCCCCGCGCGCCGACCGGCACTTGCGCATCGAAGCTCCATGCCGGTGCGATGGAGGATGCAGATGCTCCCGGAAATGCCGTGAAGGATGCGCCTTGGAAGACCTGCGTGGGATCGTTCGGAAAGCTCAGCGGCGCCGATAGATCGCGATAGGCGGCGGTGTTGCGATAGGATGCCTCGACGAAACCGTCGCCGAGCCCGAATGAGTAGCGCAGCTTTCCCAACATCGACGTCGCATTGATCGCGCTGCCGACGGTGGTCGTCGCGGTCGCCGGGGTGGAGGGGTCGGGCTGATAGCTGACGAGATAGTCGTTCACCGCGCCCGCGCTGTAATAATGGTGGAATGACAGCGCGTAGCCCAATCTCTGGTCAGCCGTTCCCGTCGACTGCAGCGTGTACGCGGACGTGTCGAAGCTCCCTACGGAGAAGCGTAGCAGTCCGTGGTCTTGCAGGGTCGGTTCGAGGGTGTGGAAGTCGATGGTGCCGCCTTGCGAATTGGCGCCCAACAGCGATGATGGACCCACGCCGTAGACGACCTGGATGCTGGAGAATTCCGACGGGTCGAGTAGCTCGAGGTCGAAATCTCCGGTGTTCGCGTTGTTCATGGCATGGCCATCGATGTCGATGATCGTCTCCGATGGGTCGGGCCCGCGCAGACTAGCCGTTTGCGGCAAACCAGGTGCGCCGCCAGCGGGCCGCGTCATCGTGAGCGCGATCTGCTCGGAGAGATCGTCGGTAACGTTTTGCATGCCGTACGCGGCCAAGCGCTGAGGGTCGATCACCACCGATGGCGCGGCTGCCATCGACATAGTCTGGCGGCCGTTGACGCTGACGTTGCCGAGACTCGCGATATTGCCCGTGTTGGCGCGAACCATCTCGAGCCGGATCGTCGTGACCGCTCCAGGCGCGACCGAGACCAGCCGAGCGGCGAGCGGCGCGAAACCGTGGGCTTGCGCTGTGACCACGTAGGTGAGCGCGGCAATGCCGGTCAGCGTGAATCGACCGCTGCTATCGCTTTGCGCTGTGTGGTTGGTCTCGCCGGCTGCGAAGACGACGCGCGCACCGACGACCGGCGCGCCCGACGACTCGACCACAAGACCGCTGACGTCGCCCAGCGATCCGCGCGCTGCGCCTGCAGGCAGCGCGCACAGCATGCCGATCGCCCAAGCGATCAGCGTCATCATGGCGGCCGTCTTCATCAAGAGGAGCTTCGCGCGCACGTTTCGCGAGCCTCCTGAAAATCTAGACGACACTCATCACAACACCGGGGCGAGCATGAGGAGTTCCTGCGCGCCGTTTTCCAGCACTTGCTGCGCGAAGGTCTTGGGTCCCCACCAGGCGGGATTGGAACGCACGCCTTCGATCACGATCGTCGACGCGGGCCGTGCCGCGCCGGCGCGCGCCAAGCCGCGCGCGGGCTTCACGTCGATCTCGAGCGTCCATTGGCCGTCGAGCATCCGCGCCGTCTCGCGCAGCGTGTCCAACACGGCCGAACGCGCCGCCTGTTGCGATGCGGCGACGTGCACCACGCTGAAATCTGCATCCAGGCGTTTGGCGAGCCGCCCCGCCCGCTGGATCAACCCGGTGTCGCGTTCGCGGGCGGCGACCCCGAGCACAATAGCGGAAATCGTATGCGTCTTGCGCTTGCCCTCGCGCGTGCGCAGTGCCTCGCGCAGCGCAAGCTCGCGCAACGCGGTCAGGTTCTCGGTGCGGAAAAACGAACCCAGCGCGGCCTCGATGCGTTCCTTGGGGTAGATCTTTCCCGCCCGCAGGCGATCGCGCAAGGTCTGGGCGCTCGCGTCGATGAGCACGACGTCGTCGGCAAGCTCCAAGATGCCGTCTGGCATGGTTTCGCGGACGATGACGCCGGTGAGCCGGCGCACCGCGTCGTTGAGGCCCTCGAGGTGTTGCACGTTGAGCGTCGTCAGCACCGAGATGCCCGAGCGCAGCACGCTCAAGACGTCTTCGTAGCGCTTGGCGAACTTGCTGCCCGGCGCATTGGTGTGTGCCAATTCGTCGATGAGCGCGACCGCCGGGCGCCGCGCCAGCACCTGGTCGAGATCCAGTTCCGAGTAGCGCACGCCGCCGCTGTTGATCTCCAGTCGCGGCAATGCTTCGAGCCCTTCGAGCTTCTTGGCGGTGTCGGCCCGGCCGTGCGTCTCGACGAAGGCCGCGACGACGTCGACGCCTTCCGCCTTGAGCTGCTGCGCCTGCTCGAGCATGGCGTACGTCTTGCCGCAACCGGCTGCGGCGCCCAAGAACACCGTCAGCCTGCCGTAACCGACCCGCATGCGATCCCCGGCGGTTCGAGCGTAAGGATGGTGTCCGAAATCCACAGCGCCGCTGCGATCGAGCTGTTGCACCGCGCGCCCGACGACGAGGAGGTCGCGGTCGATCGGGGCGCGCACGAAGGCTCTCGCGATGCTGCCCGTGGGCGCGGCGACGAACGAGGCGTTCACGTCGGCTAGTCGTGGCCGCTCGAAGTCGAAACCGCTCGAGCTGAGATGAGCGCCGACCGCCTGCGCGCTGCGCGCCGCGGCCGCAGCTTCAACCCCCGGGCCAGCTTCCACACCGAACGCGAGATTGAAAGCGTCGGCAAATGCCGCGGCGCGCTCAAGAAACGGTTCGTGCGGTGCTCCAGCGACGAGCAATGCGACCGCTTTGGAGATGCGCGCCGGGGGCAACATCGGTTCGGTGAGGACGTCGATGGTCCGCAACATCGTCTCGCGCAATGCGCGCAGCGTCTGCGGGCGAAAGGGGCCTTGCAGTGCGCGTTCGACATCCTCCTTGCGCATGATGGCACCGGCGTGCAGACGCGCCTCGAGCTGTTCGGGCGCGATGTCGATGGCGATGACCTGGTCGGCGGTCTTGAGGAACGACAAAGGCACGATCTCACGGATCGGAAATCCGATGAGCGCCTCGGCTGTCGGCGCGACGGTTTCAAGATGCGCGATGTTCAGGGCGCCGAGCACGCTGATACCCGCATCGCGCAACGCCAGCGCATCCTGCCAGCGCTTGGCATGCACCGAGCCCGGTAGATTTGCATGGGCGAGCTCGTCCAGAACGATCGCCTGCGGATGTGCGGCGAGCGCCGCTTCGTAGTCGAACTCGGGGAACGTCGACGTGCCGATGGTCACCATGCGCGGCGGGAGGCGCGGAATGCCCTCGCTGAAGTGCTCGAGATCGACCCTGCCTTTGAGCTCGGTCCACCCCAACATCACGCGTATGCCGGCGCGTTGCATCTGTCGCGCCTCGTTGATAAGGCGATACGTCTTGCCGACGCCGGGCGCGAATCCGAGATAGACCGTGAGCCGCGCTTCACCGCCGAGCTCCTTGAGGAGCTCGGACGGGGTGGGCCGCTCCCCCCCAAAGTGCATGTCTCGCGGTTCGTGCCGGCGGTCGCATTCTCCAGCCGGAGCTAGCGGGGAACGCGCAGAAGGCCGTCCGCGTCATGAATCCGCGCGTCACATTGGTCCTTTGCGTGGCTTTGCTGCTCGCCGCGTTTTGGTTCGACGTCATAACAGCGCAGGCACTGGTAACGGCCATCTTGCTCACCATCCCCGTCGCCTTGAGTAGCCTGCTGCTCGATCGCAGAGCCACGGCAGGTATGGTGGTGGCGGCCCTGATCGCCGACGTCATCGCGGGCTATTTCAACGGCATTCGGGAAGGCCACCACTGGGATGCGATCGCGATCGCCAACCGCGCGCTGGCGGGCTTCTCCATCGTCCTCGTCGGCGTGCTCGGTGCCGTTGCGCAATCGGCCGCAGAGCGCAGCGGCCGGCTCGCCGCTCGCCAGCGCCAGTCGCAGCAAGAACAGGCGCTCCGCCGCGCCATGGAGACCATCCGTTCATCGCTGAACGTCGAGCTGGTCGCACGGGCGATCGTCCGCGAAGCGATCAACGCATTGGGCGTTTCCGGAGCGCACCTTTACACGATCGAGGGCCACGCTCTGGCAGCGACGACGTATTCGCTGAGTCGGGGCGATGACGACGTGGAGGTCTCACGTGCCCGGCCGGCCTCTGAACTGCTCTCGCTGCTGCAACGGGCGTTGAGCGAGCGCAGGCTTGTCTCCGTGACTCCCGAGGACGCGCTCGGACGGTTCGCGCTTGCCACGCTCGCGGCGCAGTGCGCTCTGCTCGTGCCGCTGATCAACGACCAGATCACCTTCGGCGTGCTCTTGCTCGTGTTCTCCGACGCCACAACTATTTCACCCGAGGTCGAGCAGCTGGTTCAGATGTTCGCCGATCAGGCAACGGTCGCTGCTGCCCAGGCCTCGCTCTTCGTGGAGCTCGCAAATCGCAACAGCGCCCTGTTGGACGCCAATGAGACGCTACTGCATCGCGGCGAAGTGATCCGCGATCTGGTGTACGCGCTCTCGCATGATTTGCGGACGCCGCTGACCGCCGCGGCGATGACCCTGCAACAGGCCCTTGACGGGGCGTATGGCCCGCTGCCCGAGGCGTACCGCGACATACTCCGGCGCTCGATCGGCGCAAACGACGAGTTGCGGCGCCTGGCAGAAACCCTGCTGCTCGTGGCCCGATACGAGTCCGGCGATCAATCCAAAGACCGAGACCTGGTTCACATCGACGTCGTCATCACGAGCGTGGTCGATGAGCTGGAACCGATGTGGCGCATGAAGCATATCGATTGCCGCGTGGATGCGTCGGCGGATGCGGTCGTCTTGGGAGATGAGAGAGAATTGCGCCGCGCGGTTATGAACCTCGTGGCCAATGCGATCAACTGGACGCCGAACGGCGGGGCCATCCGGGCGCGAGCAAAGGTCGTGGCCGATCGTGTCATCATCAACATCGAGGACAGCGGATATGGGGTTCCCGCGGGTGAGAAAGAGCTGCTCTTCCAACGCTTGGCGCAGGGCGACAGCCCGCGGCAAGGCGGTGGCTCTCATCTCGGCCTTTATATCGTGAGGCGCATCGCCGAAAGTCATGGCGGGAGCGCGCGGTACGAGCCGAACCAGCCGGCCGGAAGCGTGTTCATCCTCGACCTGCCCGCCGCAAGGGTGAGAGCAAGCGCCGAAACCGCGGCGGCTGGCAGCTGACGTGAGCACCGCCTATCGCGTGTTGCTCGTCGAAGATCATGCCCTCACCCGCGCCGGGCTGCGCGCGGCGTTGGACACCGCCGGCCTGAACGTCGTCGGAGAGGCAGAGGATGGACCGCGCGGGCTCGACGAGGCGCGCAGGCTCGAGCCCGACGTGGCGGTGATCGATCTTGGACTGCCGGGCATGGATGGCATCGAGCTGACGCGCCGGCTGCGCACGGCGGTTCCAAAAACGAGGATCGTCATCCTCACGATGCACGACTTGGACACCGAGGTGCTCGCCGCGCTGGCAGCCGGGGCGGATGCGTACTGCGTCAAGTCAAACAAGACCGAGGGGATCGTTACTGCAGTGCGCGTCGTCGCAGAGGGCGGAGCGTATTTCGATCCGGCCGTCGCTCACATCGTGATGCGCAAGATCGTCGACCCCAACGCGCCCATGCAGGGGCGTTCGCCGCTCTCGCCGCGCGAGACGGAGATCCTCAAGCTGGTCGCAGACGGCGTGGGCAACGCCGAAATCGCCGATCGGCTAGCGCTCGGGCTTGGGACCGTCAAAGGTCACGTGCGGGATATCTTAGAGAAGCTGTCCGCTTCGGATCGCACGCAAGCCGCCGTCGTCGCGCTGCGCCGCGGCATCATCTAAGGCTTGTCGAGAGCCAGGTTCAATTCCAGCACATTGACGCGCGGCTCCCCCAAAAAGCCGAACGTCCTCCCATGCTCGTGGGCGCGGATGAGCACGAGCACCTTCGTCGATCTCCATGCCGCGAGCTTTGGCGATACGGGGCGCCTGATACACCGCGGCTTGCGGACTGATGTCTGGATCGATGCCGCTGGCGCTCGAGGTGACGAGGTCCATCGGGATCGGACCGGTCGCATCTGGATTCTCCTTCTTCAGCGCGGCGATCGCATCGCGCGTGGCATCGATGAGCTTCTTCGACGTCGGACCGAGATTGGTGCCGCCCGTCGAGGTGGGATCGTATCCTTTGCCGGCGGCCGAGGGGCGGCCGTGAAAGTACTGCGGCTTCGTCCACAGCTGGCCGATGATCGCCGAACCGATGCGCTGTCCATTGACGGTCACGAACGAACCGGCGGCTTGGGTTGGGAAGATGAGCTGTGCCAGTAACGTCATGACGACGGGGTAGATCACACCGAGCGCGATGACCGACAAAACAGTATACACCACAGCCGTACCCACATGTCGTGCGGTGTTATCCGCGATCTTGTGCACGTTCATAGGATTCGATCACACTCCCGTCAAGTGTAGGGCGGCCAAGATCATGTCGATGAGTTTGATGCCGAAGAACGGTATGGCGACGCCGCCCAAGCCCATACACCAGGACGTTGGTGCGCAGCACGACGTTGGCGCCGAGCGGCCGGTAAGCCACGCCTCGCAATGCCAATGGGACCAACGCGATGATGATCAACGCGTTGAAGATGACCGCGGAGAGGATCGCGCTCTGCGGCGTGGAGAGATGCATGATGTTCAACGCGTTCATCGCGGGATACGCGGTCGCGAACATCGCCGGCAGGATCGCGAAATACTTGGCGACGTCGTTGGCGATAGAGAACGTCGTCAGCGCACCGCGGGTCATCAAGAGCTGCTTGCCGATCTCGACGATCTCGATCAGCTTGGTCGGATCCGAGTCGAGGTCGACCATGTTGGCGGCCTCTTTGGCCGCTTGCGTGCCGGAGTTCATCGCCACGCCGACGTCGGCTTGAGCGAGCGCCGGCGCATCGTTCGTGCCGTCGCCGGTCATGGCCACGAGCCGGCTCGACTCCTGTTCGCGCTTGATGAGTGCCATCTTCGTCTCGGGAGTCGCCTCCGCCAGGAAATCGTCGACGCCCGACTCCCGCGCGATCGTCGCCGCCGTGAGCGGATTGTCACCCGTGATCATGACCGTCCGGATCCCCATCTTGCGCAGGCGGTCGAACCGTTCGGTCATGGCGGGCTTGAGGATGTCTTTGAGATGGATGACTGCCACGATTTTGGCGTCCGTCGCGAGCAACAGCGGCGTGCCGCCCGAGCGGGCGACGCGTTCCACCTCGGCCGCAAGGATCGTTGCGCTATCGCCGCCGCGCTCGCGCACCCAGGTGCGGATCGAATCGGGTGCGCCTTTGCGGATGGCCGTGCCATCCGGCAGATCAACGCCGCTCATGCGCGTGTAGGCGCTGAAGGGCACAAACGTCGTGCCGGTCGGGGGTTGACCCCCAAGCGTCGCTCCGAATTGCTCGGAAAGCGTGACGATGGAGCGTCCCTCCGGCGTCTCGTCGGATAATGACGAGAGGTATGCAGCGCGCGCAGCCTCTTCGATGGTCGCTCCCGGCGCTGGGATGAATTCGGTCGCCTGCCGGTTGCCGAGCGTGATCGTGCCGGTCTTATCGAGCAGGAGCGTGTCGACGTCGCCGGCGGCTTCGACGGCCCGGCCGCTCATCGCGAACACGTTGCGCTGCAGCACGCGGTCCATGCCCGCGATGCCGATCGCGGAGAGCAGGCCCGCCGATGGTCGTCGGGATCAGGCAGACGAGCAGCGCGATGAGCACGGTCACCGACTGCGCCGTGCCGGCGTAGATGGAGAACGGCGACAGGGTCGCGACGGCGATGACGAAGATGATGGTGAGCCCCGCGAGCAGGATCGAGAGCGCGATCTCGTTCGGCGTCTTTTGGCGCTTTGCACCCTCGACGAGCGCGATCATGCGGTCCAAGAACGTCTCGCCTGGATCCGACGTCACTTGGATCAGGATCTCGTCGGAGAGCACGCGCGTGCCGCCCGTCACCGAGCTGCGATCGCCGCCCGCCTCGCGGATGACCGGCGCAGATTCGCCGGTGATCGCCGATTCATCGACCGACGCCGCCCCCTGGACCACATCGCCGTCTGCCGGGATCAGTTCGCCGGCCGCCACGCGCACGATGTCGCCTTTGCGCAACACGGTCGCGCTGACGAGCTCTTCCTTGCCGCCCATGACCCGGCGCGCCTTGGTCTCGGTCTTCGTGCGGCGCAAGAACTCCGCTTGCGCCTTGCCTCGTCCTTCGGCCATCGCTTCGGCGAAGTTGGCGAACACGACGGTGAACCACAACCACATGGAGATGGCGAAGTCAAAACCTGCCGGTCCGTGCGTCCGCAGGTCGCGAACGAAGAACAGCAGCGTGACGAGCGCGCCGATCTCGCACACGAACATCACCGGATTGCGGAACTGCCAGCGCGGATCGAGCTTGCGAAACGAGTCGGCGATCGCGGTTCCCAGGATCTTGCTATCGAAGAGCGACCGCGCCTTGGGCCGGCGCTCGATGCGGCGTTGCGAGATCATCTAGAACGTCTTTCCTTGAAGCATGAGCAGGTGTTCGACGATCGGCCCGAGCGCATCGGCCGGGAAGAACGTCAGCGCGCCCACGATGAGGATGACGCCGATCAGCAAGACGACGAAGATGGGCGAATGCGTGGTGAACGTTCCGGCGGTGACCGGTGCCTTGACCTTGCTAGAGAGCGACCCGGCCAGCAACACCGCCGGTATGAGGAAGGTGAACCGCCCGAAGATCATCACCATGCCCATGACGATATTGAAATAGATGTTGCCGCCGAGCCCAGCAAACGCGCTGCCGTTGTTCTCGGTCGTCGAGGTGAATCCGTAAAGCAGTTCGGAGAACCCGTGCGCGCCGGCGTTGGTGAGGGTGGCCTTGCCGATGGGCACGAGCGCCGAGATCGCGGTCGGGACGAGCGCGAAGACGGGGAGCACGAGGGCGGCCAGCATGGCGAGCTGCACCTCACGGCGCTCGATCTTCTTGCCGAGGTATTCGGGCGTGCGGCCGACCATGAGCCCTGCGATGAACACGGTCAGCACGACGAAGACGATCATGCCGTACAATCCCGTGCCGACGCCGCCGAACGCGATCTCGCCCAGTTGCATGTTCGCCAACGGCACAAGACCGCCCAGCGGCGTGAACGAGTCGTGCATGGAGTTGACGGCGCCGCACGACGTGTCGGTCGTGACGGTCGCGAATAGCGCCGATGCCGCCGTGCCGAAGCGGCACTCCTTGCCTTCCATGTTGCCGCCCGCGACGCCGAGCGAATGCACGAGCGGGTTACCGGCCGCTTCTGAAGCGTACGCGACCGTGAAGCCGCCCAAGAACAGCAGCGCCATGACCGCGAACAACGCCCAGCCCTGGCGCTGATCCTTCGCGTAGCGGCCATACGTGTACGTCAGGCCGGCGCCGATGGCGAAGATGCAGAGCAACTCCAGCAGGTTGGTGAGCGGGTTCGGGTTTTCGTTCGGTCGCGGCGGAGTTGGCATTGACGAAGCCGCCGCCGTTGGTGCCCAATTCCTTGATGACCTCCTGCGAAGCCATGGGGCCGCCCGTGATCGTCTGCTTGAAACCTTCTATCGACGTGACATCCTGATACGAATGGAAGTTCTGCGGCACGCCCTGCCAGACAAGGACTAGGCACCCGACCACGCTGATCGGGAGCAAGACATACAAGCACGCGCGAGTGGCGTCGACCCAGAAATTGCCCACGGTGTTAGCGCTGGTGCGGCAGACGCCGCGGATGACCGCGATGGCGATGGTGATGCCGACGCCGGCCGACACGAAGTTGTGCCAAGCCAAGCCCCGCCATCTGCGAGAGATAGCTCATCGTGCTCTCGCCCGAGTAGAACTGCCAGTTGGTGTTGGTCATGAAGCTGGCTGCGACGTTGAAGGCGCTGTCTGCGGTCAGGTTGTCGAAGTGCTGTGGATTGAGAGGCAGCCACTTCTGCGTCCGCAGCAAGAGGTACAGATAGATGAAGCCGACCAGGCTGAAAGCCAGCGTCGCCAGGAGGTAGGACGTGGCGGACATCTCACGCCTGGTATCGACGCGGCACAACCGGTAGATCAAGCCTTCGACCGGCGCCAGGACAGGGGTGAGTAGGGTGCGCTCGCCATCGAAGACGCGGGCCATATATGCGCCGAGCGGCTTGGTGATGGCGAGGATGATCCCCAGGAAAACGATGGCCTGCAGCCAGCCGATGATGGTCACGGGTAGCTCCTAAAACTTCTCAGGTCGCAACATGGCGTAGGTCAAGTACGCAAGGCCGAGCACGGACAGTATCAGGCCCAAGATCTGATCGAACATCACAGCCGCTCCAGTCCGACTGTATACCGGTCCAGCAACCAGAAGAGGACGAGAGCCAGAACCATCATCGCTACGTCGAGCATGGGTGCATCCTCGTGTTTGGCTTCATGTCAGAACTGCAATCCGGCTTCTAGACCGGTCCTGAACTGATTGTTCTGGGTGCCGGACGTGCCGAACGCGATACCGGGGGTGAAGTTGATGACGTTGACGTCGGACGCCTCAGCGCGCGCGAAGAACACGCCCCTGCGATACGTCGGTGTCAGCGTGTAGGTCCAAGCCCCGCTGCCCGGGCCATAGCCGAGCAGATTGGCATTGGGGCTCGTATCGGTGGGGTCGCTTCCATTTTTGCCGTATTCAACGCGGAGGGGAAGCGACCAGGTCGAGCTCAGCGTGTACGTGGTCATGAAGACGGCGCCGAACGCGTGCTCGTCGTTCGTGTAGCCGAGGGCAGCGCTCTTGGGAGAATTGGCCCAGAGCAGGTACGGCAGGAACTGCCACTTGCCGGTCGTGTAGGTCAACATCGGATTGAATATCTGCTTGTTGGCGATGGAGGCAGTCGCATTGGCTGGCGCACTTGCATTGGGTACGACGAAGACGAATTCCACGGTCGTGCTCGTGCTCGGCGTATTGGTGATCTGTCCCTCGAATCCCAATCGGTTGCCGGAGTAGTAGCCGTCGTTGACCTCGAGCGCGCCGTTGAACTTGGGGCCGGTGAAGATCCCGCGCACGCCGCGGCTGACGGCGGGCTCGAGGTTCCAGATGATGCCACGCTGGATATTGACGTTCAAGTACGTATAGGTCGATTCTTGACCGGTCATGGTCGCGAGCTTGCCGCCCTCCACGGCAAAGTTGGAGGTTGGTGCGTATTCGATGTAGACAGACGGCAGCGCGCCGTAGAGGCTCGTGTTCGCGCCGGTTTGGATGGTCTTGTTGAGCGAAAAACCAACGACGGGGATGTTATACGCGCCGGCGGCAAACCCGTAACGCAACGTGCCCGACGCCTTGTTGACGATGAGGAACGCGTTGCTGACGTCTGTACGGTTGCTCAGGTCGGCGCCCGTCGAGGTGTCGAGCGCACCGGTCGCGTTGACGCCGCTCGTGAACAGCGAGAACGCGCTGAAGACGCCGTCGATCGTGAGCGGGCCGAGGCTGAGACTCGTCGATGACGGGGAGGGCGATGGAGAGGCAGCGGCAGTTGCGACCGGAGCCGGCGTCGGCGAGGCAGCGGCGGCCTTCGGCGTGGGCGAGTCGGCCAGCGCCTTGCCCGAGATCATCACGAGCGCGAGCAGGCAGAGCCCGCTGATCAGGAGGCGTTTGTTCATGAACATCATTCCTATCGTAACGGCTACACGGTAAATCCACCATCCGCCGAACGGATGAACCGAACGGATGCGTTTGCTTGAAATATAGCAGCCCCTCTTTGGGATCGGGCCAGGTCAGCGGACGACGAGAAACACCAAACCCAAGAAAGCGATGAACGAGCCGCTGATCACCTCGCCATAACGCTCGAGCGGTCCGAGATGCGTTCGCTGCAAGCCTCTTGCGGACGCTACGCAGAGTCCCACGTACGTGCCTATCGTCGCTAGCGCGAAGACGATCGACATGATGACGATCAGCCCTATGCCGAAGCGAGACGCTGCGAAGAACGCGGGTATGCCTTCAACCATGGGCGACGAGCCGAGCACGAGCAGCAGCGCGGTCCTTCCCGATGTCGGATGTTCGTGTTCGTGCTGCGGCGGGGCAGCGGCGAGATTGCTCTCGACGCGGTGCCAATCATCGTGTCCGTGGGAGTGCCAGTGGATGTGGACCAGGCCTTCCTCGTGCTTATGCACGTGCGAATGGCTGAGCTCTCCCGGTCCGCGACGATGCGAACCCAGCGGGCTATGGTCGCGATCGTCTGCGGCGCCAAGGGCGTGTTGAGACTCGGCGTGGACGTCTCGCAAGGCTCCGATCGCCACCCAAGCGCCGAACCCGATCAGCGCGATGCTCGCCAGCACGTCGACGTCACGGCCGAATCGTGCGGCAAACGCAACGCCCGCCCCCCATAGCACGGCGGCGATGAGAAGCGTTGAAAGTGTGTGACCAATCCCTGCCACGGCTGCTGCCTTTGCGGTCTGCGCGGTGGACCATCCGCGTTGCCTAGCGATCAGCGTGATCGGCACCCAGTGATCCGGCACGAGCGTGTGCAGCACGCCGACCACAAGCACCGCGAGGATGAGCAGTTGGCTAGACATGAAAGCGCTGCTCGACGATCAGCGTGATCCCATAGTAATTCGGCAAGGGCCCTCCGATAATCGAGGGCAGTCCGCTGAACGCAGTATCGCGTAGCTGTATGAGCGCGAGCGCATGTTTCGACTCCGTCAGCTGCGCCCCGATAAAGGTGACGTCTTGTGCGTAGTCGACATTCGTGAGGCTGCCCTGGGCCCAGGAGCCGCGTTGATGGAAGCGGCCGTAGCCCACCGCGAACAACGTCGTCGCGTTCACGAGGCGCGACGCCGCGACCACCACTTGCGGTGTGCTCAGCGAGACCGCGTCTTGCGGCTGTCCGTTGACGAAGTCGCGGTGCATCGTGTCATCGACGTAGTCAAGCGTGACGTCTGCGATCTTGGGATGCCATGCAAGCCAGGCGGCATACTGGTGCGTTCTCCCCAGCGTTCCCATGCCGGGCGACTGCGGCAGGAAGAAACCCTCGACGAAGCCGGTTTGGTTTGCGTTGTCGGTCGTTGACGCGTCCAATTGCTGGAACGAGCTGTAGGCTGCGCGAGCTTCAAACCGCGAGCCGGTTAGCCCATAGCGCAGCCGGAAGCCTTGGCGATTCGCTCCACTCACGGTGTTGTCCACGAGCTGATAGGTGGATTTGAGCCAGACGCCCGGCCACGACCACGCCACGCTCCAGATGTTCTCCGGCGCGCCGTATGGCAAAAACTCCGTTGCATAACGCGGCTCAAATCTGAACGCCTCGAGGGCGTACGTCGAATGCCCAAATGCGTGCGTGACCCCGATATGATAAAAACCGCCGGGCTGCGACGTTCCCGGCAGCAACACGTCGCTTGCGTCGTACCAAGACCGCCCGACCTCGACCAGCGTGCCGAAGGAACCTAGATCAAAGAACCCGCGCACGCCGGCGACGGTCTGCGTCTGTCCTCCCAGATCGCTCGTCGGCAGCTCGCCCTGCGGTCCCGGGTGGAGCGCCGCATGCTGTCCGTACAGCGTCGTCGAGCTGACGATGTCGCCGCTCGTGGCGAGGTGCAGCACGTCGGCGGAAAGACGCGTGTCGTCACCCCGGGCGAGCACCACCGAGCCAAGGGTGAGCCGCGCCGATGTGCCCGGCAGCGATGGCAGTGCCGCATTGGTGATCTCAAGCGTGGTCGATCTCTCGTGCGCGGTCAGGTCGATGCCTTGCAACGGCGAACTCGCATCGGATGGGTGCCATCCGTCCAGTGCCGGAGCCCCGTTACCAAGACTCTCGGCGGGCTGGATGGTCAGCGCAGGGATGACGCTCGTCAGTGGGGGCTGGGTGAAGACGAACCGGTCGTTCTGATTGAGATCGAACCAGCCGCCGCGTAGCTGCCAGCTGCCGTCGTTGGCTCCGACCGATCCCTCGAGGATCGAACCGCGAGCGTTCGAGCCATCGTCTTGGCCGGCGTGTGTTGGGAAGGCCACGGCGTATGGCAACGCTTGCGATCCGAGGTGTGGATTGAGCGTCTCCATGAGCGGCTCCGTCCAGTAGGCGTTATTGGTCGTGCTGCCTGTTGCGTAGCCGAAGCCGGACTGCAGCGAAGCACCGATGCGACTGCCCGTGTAATTCGTCGTAAGGACGAATTGGGCCAGACCTGCGACACCCGGAGTATTGGGCGTGCTCGCAAAGGTGTCGTAGGGCGTCATGGGCGAGAGCGGGTTGCCTGTGGAAAAACCGGGGCCCTCCGGCGGCTGTATCCCGCTGCCATGCGCTGCTTGATCCACCAGCGAGCCAAAACCGTCAAGCGCGTTGCTCCAACCCGGCCGTTGCGCCGGCGATTGTTTTGCTAACGGACTCGGCAATGCGCTCGACGACGGACTCGGCAATGCGCTCGACGACGGACTCGGCAATGCGCTCGACGACGGGCCCGGCGAGGCGCTCGGCGACGGACTTGCCGAAGCGCGGGGCGCGGGATCCGCGAGGGCGGTGTTCGTCATAAGCGCGACGAGCATCACGATGCCGAGAAAGCGCATGTCTTGGGTTCGCAGGTTCTGCGTGTAGGCCAAGTCTCTCTTCTCCGCCGGGAACGCCGCTCGCTCGTGGAGAACGCACTCTCGCCATCTCAATCGTGCCACAAGAGGTTTATGATCCATGGCCGTCTTCACGAAAACCAGCGTGCCGCCGGGCGCGCACACGCTTCCTCGGCAGTACTACACCTCAGCCGATATCTTCGCGCGCGAAGCTGAGAAGATCTTCGGGCAGCGTTGGGTGTGCGTCGGCCGAGAGGAGCAGATAGAAAAGCCGGGTGAGTTCTTCCTCGCCGAGATCGGGCAAGAGAACCTGATCATCGTGCGCGGTCAGGACGGCAGCATCCGAGCGCTCTACAACGTCTGCCGCCATCGCGGCACGCGCATGTGTACGGACGTCAAAGGCAAATTCTCCGGTTCGATCATGTGCCCGTACCACGCCTGGACCTATTCGCTTGACGGCCGCCTCACCGCCGCCCGCAACATGGACGGCGTTCCCGATTTCGACAAGGCCGATTATCCATTGAAGCAAGCGGCGCTGGCGAGTTGGGATGGATTCATCTTCGTGAACCTCGCCGCGCGGCCCGAGCCGTTCGAGCAGGCCTATGCGCCGCTGTTGGGTAGATTCGCCAAATGGCAGATCGGCGATCTGAGGATCGCCAAGACCATCACCTACGACCTGTCATGCAATTGGAAGCTGCTCATCCAGAACTACTCGGAGTGTTATCACTGCCCGCTGGTCCACCCCGCGCTGGACAAGCTGACGCCGTTCGACAGCGGACGCAACGATCTGGGTGAGGGACCGTTCCTCGGCGGCTACATGACGATGCGCAATCCAGGCTCGAGCATGTCCATGAGCGGGAAAAAGTCCTACCCGCCGCTTGGCGGCGTGACGGGCGAAGAACTCGATCACGTGTATTACTATGCATTCTTCCCCTCGATGCTCCTGAGCCTGGAGCCTGACTACGTGATGGTCCATCGCGTCAGGCCGGTCGCCGTCAACCGATCGATCGTCGTGTGCCAGTGGCTCTTCCATCCAGACACGATCGCGTCTCCAGGGTTCGATCCTAGCGATGCGGTCGATTTCTGGGATATGACCAACCGTCAAGACTGGCACGTCTGCGAGCTTTCGCAGGCCGGTGTGGAGTCGCATTCGTACACGCCTGGCCCTTACGCCAATCAGGAAGGTCTGCTCTACCAGTTCGATCGTTATTACATGAGCGTGATGGAGTCCTGATCGAAGGATGATCCGAGCAGTACGCATCCTATGCCCCGCATTGCTGTGCGCGGGCATATTTTTTTTGACCGGACAGACGAACACGCCGCAGACAGTGGCGCAAGCGGAACCTGCCGAATCGCTGCACGCCCTTCGTTGGAGATCCATCGGCCCCGCCGTCTCCGGCGGCCGCGTGGCTGCGGTCGCCGGGACCGACGCGAACCCGCTGCTCTATTACTTCGGTGCGGCCGGTGGCGGCGATTTGGCGCACCACCAATGGCGGCGTGACCTGGGATGACGTCTTCGCGCAAGCAGCCGGTGGCATCGATCGGCGCGGTCGCGATCGCGCCTTCGAACCCAAGCGTCGTCTGGGTCGGCACCGGCGAATCCAAACCACGCAACGACGTGGCGCTGGGAGACGGCGTCTACAAGAGCAGCGACGGCGCAAAGACGTGGGCCAAGGTCGGCGTCAGTTCACCGTCGATCGCCCGTATCCTCATCGGCCGCCGCGATCCGAATGTCGTGCTCGTCGGCGCGCTCGGGGACCCGTTCAAAGACAGCACCGACCGGGGGGTGTATCGCACGGCCGACGGCGGCAAGACCTGGCGGCAGACGCTCTACGTAGGACCATCCAGTGGCGCAAGCGACTTGGCGTGGGATACGCAGACCAATCGGCTCGTCTTCGCGGGTATCTGGCAGATCCGGCGCCTGCCCTGGAACTTCACCAGCGGCGGCTCGGATGATGGCTTGTACCGGTCACGCGACGGCGGCCAGACCTGGCAGCGCCTAAGGGGGAACGGCCTGCCGGGCGGGCTCATGGGCCGCATCGGGGTCGCGGTTGCGCCCAGCGATCCGCACATTGTGTACGCACTCATCCAGTCAAAGGAGGGTTCGCTTTGGCGCTCGAGCGATGGCGGCGACCACTGGCGGCTCATCACCCGCGACACCTACGTGAATCAACGTCCATTCTACATGAGCCGTCTCGAGGTGGATCCGCGCGACCCAAATCATCTCTTCTTCCTCTCCGAGGATCTGGTCGAGTCGCGCGACGGCGGGCGCACCTTCCACAACAACGAGACCGCGGTGCATCAGGACCATCATGCGATGTGGATCGCAGCGAACGGGCGGCGCATCATCGAGGGCAACGATGGCGGCGCGCCGATCAGCCTTGACGGCGGCAGCATCTGGGACGAGCGCTATAACGTGAGCATCGCTCAGATCTATCGTGTCGGCTACGACATGGCAGTGCCGTACAACGTCTGCGGCGGGATGCAAGACAACGACTCGTATTGCGGCCCGTCGGATAGCTTGAGCCCGCTCGGCATACTGAACCACTATTGGTTCGACGTCGGCAACGACAGCGACGGATCGTGGGTGTGGCCCGATACGTTCGACCGCAACCTCGTGTGGAACGTCGGGGTGCGCACCATCAACGGCCAGCTCACCCTTTTCGACCGGCCTTCGCGTCAGAGCTACGATGTGACGCCGTACGTGCGCGATACGAACGGTGTGAGCATCGCCGGCTTTCCCTATCGTTTCAACTGGGAAGCCCCGGTCGCGCTGTCACTACAAGACCGGCACGCCGTCTTATACGGCGGCAACGTCGTGTGGAAGACCTACGACTTGGGCCGCCATTGGAAACAGATCAGCCCGGATCTCACGCTCAACGATCCGGCGCACCAGCTCATCGCCGGTGGACCGATCAACACAGATGGGTCGGGAGCGGAGTTCTATGACACCATCCTCGACATCGCGCCATCGCCGCTTGACGCTACGGTCATCTGGGTGGGCACCGACGATGGGCTGGTCCAGCTGACCCGTGACGGCGGCGCTCATTGGAAAAACGTGACCATGGCCGACGTCAAGCCCTACGGAAGGGTGGAGACAGTCGAAGCGTCGCCCCATACCGCGGGGGCTGCATTCGCCGTCGTCGACCGCCGGCTTTCGGGTGACCCGACGCCCTACATCTTCGCCACCTCGGACTATGGTGCGAGCTGGAAATCGGTCAGCGGTGATCTCCCCGCCGGCGAGATCATGCACGTCGTCCGTCAGGATCCGCGCAATGCCAACATCCTCTACGCGGGCTCCGAGCATGGCGTGTGGATCTCTTTCGACGGCGGCGCGCACTGGCGTAGCCTCAACATCAACCTGCCCACGGTGTCGGTGCACGACATGCGAGTGCACCCGCGCGATAACGACCTCATCATCGCTACGCACGGTCGCGGTTTTTGGATACTTGACGACTTGGCGCCGCTGCAAGGGCTGGGCGCCGCGTCCGCGTCGGGCCTGACCTTCTTCGTTCCCAGGCTTGCCCACTCGTACTTTCGTTGGTGGTCGCACGAATACGGCTCTGGCGCGGGCGAGTGTTGCGTTCCGCAGGACCAGTTCGCGGGCGAGAACCCGCCGAATGGGGTGATCCTCAACTATTACTTGCCAGTGGCGGCGACCACCAAGCCGACCATCACCGTCACCGACGGCAGCGGCAACGTGCGGACGCACCTCCAGGGAACCGATACCGTGGGCCTCAACCGGATCGCTTGGGATCTCAGCGAAGATCCGCCAGTGCCGTGGAAAAGCGCACGACCGTGGAATCAGGGAGGTCTGTTGTCTTCGTTCCAAGTCGTGCCGGGGATGTATACCCTCACGCTGCGTGCAGGCGACCGGTCGCAAGTCCAGACGGTTACCGTGAAGCCGGACCCGCGCGCCCACTGGACCCAGGCGGAATATCAGGAGCGTCATGCTTTTCTTAGCACGCTCTACAGCGAGCTCTCGCAGATCGACGTGGCGCTCAACGCCTTGGATGCCGTGCAAGCCCGACTCAACCGCCAGA
This sequence comes from Vulcanimicrobiota bacterium, assembly GCA_963764965.1. Taxonomy (GTDB): domain Bacteria; phylum Vulcanimicrobiota; class Vulcanimicrobiia; order Eremiobacterales; family Eremiobacteraceae; genus JAFANK01. Next base: position 55,771 of record CAVXUM010000002.1, on the reverse strand, counting down.
TCCGAGCTCTTAAGGCCTCGCATGCTTCGCCACAAGAGATCGCTCGATCCGAAGCGCATTTGCATCAGGCGCAAGCTATCTCCGCCGAACTGTCATCCAACCCACGCAACCCAGAGGACGATCAATGGAGGGCGGACAAACTGCGCGAGCGTGTGCTAAGCTTGATCGACGTGTACGGGTTGCTCTCTCAAGGCCCGCCGCTACCTGCCCACCGGCGAGAAGCGGCTGAGATCCGGCCGATTTTCGATGCCGCGATGTCGCAGTACCGCACGTTCATGTCGCAAGAAGGAGGTCAATCTTCGTGATCTTTGCAGACGATTTCTGGGTGGCCGTCATCATCATTCTGTTGATCTTGATCCTCCTCGCAGTGACCGGACATCTGAAGCTCTGATCATCATATGAAGCTCTAGTCCTCGTATATTCTGACTCATTGCCCGCACATTGGGACGGGACACGTGGTTGGCTTGGTGATGAGCCCGCAGACCGGGTATATACATCACAACCCGCGAGCGTTCGCTCGAGGAGGAGGTCAACACCGTGGATGTAGTGATACTCGTGCTTGTCGTCTTGATTCTCTTGGCCGTGACCGGGCACTTGAAACTCTGATCACGGCGCGCTGACACAAAGAACGGGCGGCCCCAGGGCCGCCCTTTTCTTGTGATGACGGACACGCCACGGCCGGCCTGTTTTACGGTACGATGTTCAGCAGAGCATTCTTGCGTGGGAGGAGGTCGGGATCGTGGACATATTGATCCTTGTGCTTGTGGTCTTGATCCTGTTGGCTGTTACGGGCCACCTCAAGCTGTAACCCACCGGCGACGCACACTCATGACGAAAGGGGACGGTCCACCCGCCCCCTTCGCTTTTTGTCGTTTAGCCGCTGGCGTTCAGATCTTCGTGGAGATGCTGAACACGAACTCGCGCAACGGCATGATCGCCGATGGCGCATACGCGTAGTAGTTGTCGCCGAAGTATTGCGGGATCGTGGGCACGCCGGTGTCTGCGCTCGTGCCGAGCGGGAACGTGTAGAATGAGTTGTCTCCGTACGAGAGGACATCGTACTTGGTCGGCAGCTCCCACGAATAGCCCTGGTTGTGCACGACGGTGAAGACATCGGTCCACAAGAAGCTCGCCTTGGTGTCGTGGCCGACGTTGTGCGAGATGCCCAGGTTCATAGTGAGCCACGATGGTCCTTTGAGCGAGCCGTATTGGTCGAACTGCCCGGTGTACGGGTCTGGGCCGACCCCGCCCGAGAATGGCGCGGCGACGCCAGCCGGAAGCGGAATGCACCCGGGGTAGTTGCCCGCCCCCAGAGTTGGAGCGCCCGGATTCGGACAATGCTGGTCCGGGAAACTCTGCGGATCGCCATACGGATTGCCGGATTGATAGTTGAAGGTCGGGGTGATGTCAAAGCCGTTGATCCGTTCGTCCAGGTTGAGGTTGACGACCCACGCCACGTTGTATGACGGGCCGGTCGAACCCGGCGCCTGCACGAGCGATGGGGAGTACAGGCCGTTTGGATCCTCGAGCGGGAAGTTGGTGCCGTAGCATTGGTTGTAGCCGGCGATGCCCAAGCCGCTGCACCTCGTAGCGCCCTGCACGCCGTTGATAACGTCGATGACGTTGGGCCCAAGGCTGCGCTCGAAGCGGATCTTCGAGTCCGTGTACGTGACCGCTAGCGTACCGCCCAACCCGTTTTGCGGCGGCTGCGCCTTGCTCAACAGGAACTCGGCCCCGTTGACGTTGGCGGCGCCGAAGTTGTAGCCGGTCACGAATGTGGGCTGCAGCGGGTTCACCGGGATGCTCAGGATTTGGTTGCGCGTGACCCGCGCGAACGGGGTGATCTTGGCTGATAGCCCGCCGTTGAAATCCTGCTCGAAGGATAGGTCGTAGTTCGTGCTGTCTTGCGGCACGAGGTTGTGAACGGCTAGGAAGCCTAGCGGATCGTAGAAGCGATTGAGAATCCCGATCGTCGTTTCGGGGCCGAACCACGGCGCGCCGATGTATTCGTTGCCGAACGTCTCAGGCTGCTGCACGTACCGGCCGACGGAGAATCGCAGCACTTGCTTCGCAGAGAGCGTGTAGGTGGCGCCAAAGCGCGGGCTCAGGTAGAAGTAGTCCTGCGACCCGGAGACGTTGGTCCAATTCGCCGCGCCTGGCGCCACGTTGAACGTTCCGCTGCCGGCGAGCTGGCTCTGCAGCTGGGTCAAGAACCCGAAGCACGGTTCGGATGGCTGGTAAGCGTAGCCGTGCAGACAGTATCCGAACTGATTCTGCCCCTGTTCGGCGATGCCGTTTGGGCCGGTGATCTGCAGCGGCATCAATGGCACGTCGAAATGATCCCAGCGCAGACCAAGGTCGAAGAGCCACCGGTCGCTGGGCTTGAACGTATCGGCGATGACTGCGTCGGTGTTGACCGGGTTGATCGCGTTCCAATACGCAAACGGCCCGCCGATCGTCGTTGCACTCTCTCCCGGCGTAGCACCGCATCCGTTGGGATCCCAGGCCCCTGGTCCGTCCTTAAGTGAGAATCCCGGCAGCGCACACGCGACCGGCTCGAGGAAGCCCTGGCCGTTTGGCTGCGTGATGAACAACCCCGGAAATGGGGTTGCCGTCTGCGAGCCAAACGAATCCGGGAAGAAGTTCGGCGCATAGTTGTAGCGCAGCGTCACATCTCGTGTGTAATCGGCGTTGAACCGCAAGAGATTCTGCGAATTGATCTGGTTTTGGTAGTTCAACGTGTAACCAGTCGCGTTGTCATGCAGCTGGTAGAACGAGTCGCCCAAAAAGCCGTTCGTCGCTTGGTCGAAGTTCCAGCCCGAGTACAGCGCGTAGGCATAGAAACGGACGAACGACGTGTTCGTCAGCGAACGGGTATAGCTGAGCTTCTCGACCGATTGTTCTGTGCTCTGGCTGTCGACGTAGAACGACGGGATCGGCCCCGTGCCGCCACCTGACGACGGCCACGTGTACTGACCGAACGAGCCGGATGGACACGTGCCGGTGGCAAATCCCGACGGGCAGTTGAATGGTTGGTTGACCTGTCCGTTGTACGGGAAGCCGGTCGGCCACAAGAACTGGCCCAAGAGCATTGACGCTACCGCCCGTTCCCTCGAAGTACAATGCGGGGTCCATCTGCGTGCCGGCGTACAGAAACGGGTTCCCCGTGCCCCCGACGACGTACAGGGCTTGCAGGTCGTCTTGCAGCCCGTTGTGATCGATCGACCAGTGCAGGTTCGCCACGGTGTCTCGGATCGAGGCCGAAGGATTCACAAAGGATTGCCATGCGCCCTGCGATATGGGCATGTTCATCGTGTGCCCCGTCGCGCAATTGAGATTCCAGACGCCGCCGTCCAGGCTGGGATCGGTGTTGAAGAAAAGCTCGGTGTTGAACGCGCCGCAACCTGGGTCATTCGCCGGCACGTTGATGCTCGTGTTGTCGAGATTCGACCGGTTCGCCAAAATTGTAGCCGCCATTGGCGGCCAGCGTCGAAACGAACTAGGTGAATCGCCGATCCGGAGTCGCGCCGTAGATGTCAGCTTGTAACGTGTGATTGAAGAGAGGCGTGCCGGCGATGACCGTGAAGTCGGCGCCGCCAGGGTACGATCCGCGCCGGATCACCTCATTGATATAGCCCGACATCGAGCGGCCGGCATCGGCGGGCTCGCCGCCCGTGTACACCTCAAGACTGGCCAGACCGTTGGTCACAAACGAGGTGGCATTGGCCGCGTCGAAACCACGATTGAGCGGTATGCCCTCGAGCTCGAAGCCGATCTGGTCGTTCGACCCGCCACGGAAGCTCAAGCTGCCGTTGCCAGCGTACCCGCCGCCCGTGCCCACCGTGCGGACGACGCCGGGGAGCGAGCCCGCGACCGAATTCTGGCTGTAGAGCGTCTCCGCCCCGCCGGCGCTTCCCTGGTATGCCTTGATGGCGTTTGCGTTGACCGCATAGAGATCGCCTGTCACCGTCTTGCTCACGACGCTGGCGGTCGCCGTGGTGAGCACCTTACCGATCGTCTTCGCGCTCGGGCGCAGGGAGATATTGACCCCCGCGGTCTGGTTCGTCTGGACGGTGACACCATACACGGTCGCCGGATCGTAACCGTCCTTGCTCGCGGTGATCTCGTAGGTGTCGGGCGAGAGATTGAGCACCGAATAGAAGCCACGCGCGTCGGTCTGCGTCGAGACCGACTGAGACGGTGAGGTCACGGCAACTTTGACGGCGCCGACGGGGTTGCCGTGGTCGTCGGTCACGTGACCTGAGATGTTGCCGGTGACGCCGGCGAACGCCGGTAGCGTCAGACCCAAGAGCGAGCATGAGGGCGACGACGAGAAGACGGCCGAGCCTGGCTGCAGACATGAGGGCCTCCTAATGAAGACATACAACGTCGCGTTCTACGGGAACGCCGTTCTAGCTCTTGTGGTCCCTCTTGAACGGGTAAGTTTCCTGCGCTATCGGCGGCGGCGAGGTCGCTTCGCGGTGTCGCGATACTGCCGAGGGGCGCGCTCCTCAAACGGCAACAATCGGTCGGCGTGACGCAGCATTGGTTCTTCTTCGTCCACGCGCCCCGCGTTGCGATCCCAATCAGATACCTGTCGCCAGAAATCGATGATCTTCTGCTCGAGCGATGACGAGAATCTGCCTGGACCGGCCTGAGCGCTTGGTGCCGCGGGCTCGCGATCGGGCAGTGCGGCCAGCGCGACGCGGATGCGCCTGCCTTCCTCCTGCTCGATCACAAACGGGAACTGGGGGTGGCGACCGGCGGACAGCGCACGCTTGATGAGGTCGATGCCACGCTCGCTCGAGGGAAGCGTCGCCAGCCGTCCGTCGTCCAGCCTGACGATGCAGCCGAAGCGACTGCACTGCAAGACGTTGCCTCGGACGTGTTCCACGGCTACTTCTGGGCGGGCGGCGCCGGCGTAGCTTGGGTGACTTCCACGAAGACTTCGTGAGGCTTGGCCAGTCCCAGCTGCTCGTGGATGAGCGGCACGAGATACTCGGGATCGCGCAAACGCTCGACCCGAGTCGTGAGCTTGTCGTTGGCGGCCGACAGGTCGGCGTTGCCTGGCCTCGACTTGTGCGATCTGTTGGCGCAGCTGCATGCCGCGCGCCCCCACGTGCCAGATCTGCACGGCGATGGTCCCACTGACAAAGAGCACTGCCAGCGCGATGAGCGAGCGCCCAGCCACTGTCGCGGCCAGCTTGACGAAACGCCAACGTTTGGCTTGCGCGCTCGCGTGCGCTTTGGGCACGCGCGCGAGGCGGACGATCTTGTAGTGGAGGCTACCGCGCCGCGGTGTCATGCGCCAGCTCGACGTGCGCACCGATCCGCCGGAACTTCTCGTACCTGCGGTCGACGAGTTCATCGTTGTTCAGTCGTTGCAGCCGCTCGAGCGCGCGGTGGTCCGCCGCAAGCGTATCGGCGATGACTTTTTCGGGATCTTGGTGCGCTCCACCCAACGGTTCGCGGATGACCTCATCGACGATGCCGAATTCGAAATTCTCGTCGGACGTCAAGCGCAGGCGCTGAGCCGCTTCTTCGGCGCGAGCGGCGTCGCGCCACAGTATAGAGGCTGCCGCTTCGGGTGAGGCGACCGAGTAGATGGAATGTTGCAGCATGATGATGTGATCGCCGATGCCGATGGCGAGCGCGCCGCCGCTACCGCCTTCGCCGGTGATGTTGACGACGATCGGCGTGCGCAGGCCGGCGAGCACCTTCAGGGATGCGGCGATCGCTTCCGACTGACCGCGCTCTTCCGCGCCGATCCCGGGATAGGCCCCCGGTGTGTCGATGAAGGTCACGAGCGGCCGGTGGAATTTCTCAGCCAGGCGCATGATGCGCTGCGCCTTGCGGTAGCCTTCTGGATGCGGCATGCCGAAGTTGCGGTAGACATTATCCTTTGTGTCACGGCCTTTTTGCTCACCTATGACGAATATCGGTTGGTCCCGTAGATAAGCGTAGCCGCAGACGACGGCCGGATCGTCGCGAAATCCTCGATCGCCGTGCAATTCCGTGAAACCATCCAGAGCGCCGATGTAGTCGAGCGCCAGCGGACGCCGGGGATGGCGCGCGATATGGACGCGCTGCCACGGCGTCAGGTTGGCGAAGATCTCGAGCTTGAGCTGCCGGGCCTTTTCCTCGAGTGCGGCGATCTCGGCTGAAAAATCGACGCGTTGCGTCTCGTTCAGCTTCTTGAGATCTGCGATCTTGGCCTCAAGCTCGAGCAGCGGTTTTTCCAGCTCGACGATGACGTTCATGCCGGCACCCGTTCTTGCGTCAAGAACGCGAGCAGGCGGCCGAGCGTGCTCTTAAGGTCGGTGCGCCGCACCACCATATCGACCTGACCGTGTTCGAGGAGGAACTCGGCCGATTGGAAGCCCTCGGGAAGCTTCTGCCTGATGGTCTGATCGATGACCCGCCGTCCGGCAAAGCCGATGGCCGCGCCCGTCTCAGCGATGATGACGTCGCCCTGAAAGCCGAACGAGGCGGAGACGCCGCCGGTCGTCGGGTCGGTCAAGACGGTGACGAGCGGTAAGCCTAAGGCGGAGAAGCGTTCGACCGCGGCCGTGGTCTTGGCCAGCTGCATGAGGGCGATGACGCCTTCTTCCATGCGCGCACCACCTGAGGCGGTCACGAGCACGACGGGGATCCGTTGTCGCGCGCACTCTTCGATCAGCAGCGTGACCTTCTCCCCGACGACACTGCCCATCGTGCCGCCCCGGAAGAAGAAATCCATGACGCCGAGGCCGGTGCGCACACCGTCGATGGCGCACAGCCCAACGACGATGGCCTCGAGCAGCCCCGACTTCGTGCGGTCGCCGGCGATCTTGCTGGCATACGGCACGCGGTCGCTCCATTGCAACGGATCGCCGGTGGCGAGCAAAGGCGCCAGCTCTTGGAAATCGCCGTCGGCGAGCAGCGCGATCCGGTCGAGCGCGTGCAGGCGGAAGTGATGGCCGCAGCGCGAGCAGATGAAGAGCCGCTCTGAAAGATCCTTCTTATAAAGACGCTCGCCGCACGACGGGCATATCTCCCAGAGCGCGTCGCTCGCGGGTTCGGGTTTGGCGCCACGGCGGCGCAACCAATTCGGGGTAGGTGCCAACTTCGTCTACTCCTGCTCTTTGAGCGCTTGGGTGGACGTCGCGCTGGCTCGTGGTCGCCGTCCGGCTCCGGCGTAGATCTTGCCGAGCTGCTTGAGGTAGTTCGCGATCTCGTTTGAGTTGAGCTTGCTCGAGCCGTGCCGGCGGTCGGTGAAAACGTACGGCACTTCCTTCGCTTTGCGGTACTTCCCTTTCATGATGACCTCAAGGCCGATCTTGAAACCGATGGGGTCCAGCGTCACGCCATCGATGACCGAGCGCTTGCAGAACAGATAGCCTGAGGTGATGTCCTTGACGGGCGTGAGCGGCATGGCGAGCATGATCGCGACGCGCGATGTGACGCGCCGGCGCCACGGCCAGTTGGTGATGCCCCCGCCAGGTATGTAGCGGCTGCCGATGGCGAGTTCGCATTCGCCGTCGCGAATGGCGTCGACCATCGCGGGGATGATCTTGGGGTCGTGGCTGAAATCGGCGTCCATAACGCCGATGATCGGTGACGAACAGGTGGCCCAACCGTCTATCACCGCCGAGGCCAAGCCAAGCTTGCCGGCCCGGTGCACGCAGCGCACCGGGTAGCGCGCTGCTAGAGAGTCCACGAGCGCGCCGGTGCCGTCTGGGGAGTTGTCGTCCACCACGACCATCTCGCCCTTGATGTTGGCACGCGCGAATACATCCGTCAGCGCTGATATAAGCTGCTCGATGCCGCCCGCTTCATTATATGTTGGGATGACTACGGAGACTTCGTAATCGTTTGACACTAAGGCGGTCGTTCATGATTGGGCTGATTTTAACCTGCGGGACGCGTCACCACCATCCGCGCAACGCGGCTATCGCAGCGATCATCGCCGCAGCCGCCGTTTCCGTGCGCAGTATCGTCGGACCGAGCGACGCGGTAGCGCATCCTGCGTTGCGCGCGATGTGCAACTCGTCGCCGCTGAAGCTGCCCTCTGGTCCGATGGCGATCGCGAGCTGATCTCGCTCTGTCCGCTCGAGCGCCTGCGCAAGACTGCCCCGCGGCGCCTCTTCGTGCGCGACGATCACATCGGCCGCGGTTGAAAAACGCTCGATCGCTTCCTGAAAGCTCGCGGAGGCATCAACCTGAGGGACGACGAGCCGTCGCGATTGTCGCGCCGCAGCCGCAGCGACGCGCCGCCAGCGCTCGATCTTGTTGTCGGAGTCGCCGCCATACGAGCGCTCGCAGCGCACCGGTACGATGCGCGTCGCGCCGAGTTCCACCACCTTCTCGACCACGTCATCCATCTTCGCGCCCTTGGGGATCGCCTGCAACACCGTGATCGCCACGGGCAGCTCCTGCGAGCGCTCTTGCGAGCGCTCGACGATCAGCGCGCGGGCTCGATCGCGCGTCAGCTCGATCAAGTCTGCTCGCCAAACGATGCCTTCGCTCACGACTGCGATCGCATCACCCAGCTGCATCCGCAGGACGCTCGCGAGGTGGTGACTGTCACTCGGATCGAGATCCACCGGCGCCCCCGGCGCGCAGGTCTGGCGGACGAACACGCGTGGTAAGCTCATCGTCGGGATCGCTTTCGATGCGCGTATGCGCGCCACGTCCCAGTCACCGTCAGCGCGCCACCGACCAGCTCAAGGTGGGCGCGGCCTTCGGTTTGCAAAAGTGCCAGGCGCTGGCGCGCCAGCGCTTTGAGGACGCGCTCGCTGCGCTCTTTGGCGATGCCGCTCGTGATGAGCTCGCCACCGGGCAGCAACTTACGAGCCAGCGCCGCCGCCATCGGCGTAAGAACGCCGGCGGTGATGTTGGCGACGATCAGATCGGCGCACGGGAACGAGACTGGTACCCCGCGGCCTTTGTGGATCGCCGCAGCCGATAGCTTGTTGGTCGCGAAGTTGTCCTGCGTGGCACGGATGGCGAGCGGATCTGTATCGCTTGCATACACGTGAGCACCATATTTGGCAGCAGCGATGCCTAAAATCCCAGACCCGCAGCCGATGTCGAGGACGATCATCCCGCGCCGAACGCGCGGAAGCAACAGTTGGAGAGCAAGCTTCGTCGTCGCATGTCGACCGGTGCCGAACGCTTGGCCAGGATCCAGCCGGACGACCCGGCTGCCGCGGTGGCTCTTGAATGTCCGGTTCCACGCAGGCGCGATGTAGAGCTTATCAGCGATGCGAAAGGGCTCATAGTGTTTTTTCCACTGCGAGGCCCACGCTTGGTCTCGGTCATCCGCTTCTTCGACCTGGACCTGCGTGATCAGGCCTCCCCGGCGCGCGGACGCAAGCATGCTCGCAAGACGCTTGTGCGCTCGAGCGGCATGTGCCTGAGGGACGTGGACGGTGATCCGTACCTGATTGTGCGCGGCGGCTCGACCGGCTTTGACGCGTATCGGTTCGCACGAGCTGCGGTAACGGGTCGCTGTTTCGAGCAGGGCTGTCGCTGCCACGGTGTCGCTCTTGGGCACGACAAGACAAAGGCGCCACCAGGCGGCGGCAGCATTAATCGGTGCCGAACGCCCTGCGGACTTTCTTAAAGAGATCCTTCTCCTCGACTTCCTCGCCGCCGGCTTTGGCAAACTCTTCCAGGATCTCGCGCTGTTTACGCGTGAGCTTCGTGGGGACGACGACGCGCACGTCGACGACCAGGTCGCCCCGGCTATGACTGCGCATCTTGGGCAGCCCACGGCCACCGATGCGAAAGGTGGTGCCTGTCTGGGTGCCGGCCGGGATCTTCACGGTCGTGGGGCCGTCGAGCGAATCGACCTCGAGGGTGGCGCCCATCGCCGCTTGCGTGAAGGAGATCGCGGTCTCGCAATGCAGATCCGCGCCGGCGCGCTCAAAGACTTCATGCGGGGCGACGCTGACATAGACGTAGAGATCCCCGCTGTGACCGCCACGTTCGCCGGCCTCGCCCATCCCCGTGTAGCGGATGCGCGTGCCGTCCTCTGCACCCGCGGGCACGGTCACGGTCATCGAATGCTTGCGCTCTGCCCGACCTTTGCCATGACATGCCTTGCACGGGTTGCGCACGACCTTGCCCGTCCCCCCGCAGCGCGCGCAGGGCGCCGAGGTGATGAACTGGCCCAGCATCGTGTTGCGCGCGTGGCGCAGCTCGCCCGTACCATGGCAGTCGGAGCAGTCGACGGGCTCGTGCCCGTCGGCAGAGCCCGAGCCCTTGCATGTCTCGCAGCGCGTGAGATGGCTGAATGAGATCTCCTTGTCGGCGCCAGCCAGCACGTCAGCCAGCTCGATCTCGAGGTCATAACGCAAGTCAGAACCTCGTGCCGGGCCGCGCTGGCGCATCGTGCCGCCGCCGCCGAAGAAGAAATCGAAAAGGTCACCGACGCCCGCACCCGCGCCGCCGAAGCCGGCGCCGGAGAACAGACCGTCGACGTTTCCGAAGCGGTCGTAATGGGCGCGCTTCTCGGGATCGGAGAGCACGGCGTAGGCTTCATTGATCTGCTTGAAGCGCGCTTCGGCACGCGTCTTATCGTCGTCGTGCACGACGTCCGGATGCGCGCGCCTGGCGAGATTGCGGTACGCCCGCTTGATCTCCTCATCGCTCGCGCCCTTGGAGACGCCCAAGGTCTGATAGTAATCGTGTTGCGTCGGCACGGTCGTGTTTGCTAATGCTCCTTACCAGTAGTATCGGCTAACTGCCGGTGCCGGACGCTTCGCCCTGGAACAGCGCATTGAGGCTGTCTGCCATGCAGTTGATGAGGGCGATGAGCCGAGCGTATTGCATGCGGCGCGGACCGAGGATGCCGACCGCGCCCGCGTTGCGGTCGCCGACCTTGTACGGGATGGTGACGACGCTGCACTCGCTCATATCGGCGCTCGGCAGCTCCCGGCCGATGCTGATGCGCGCACCTTCGCCCTGCAACGAGCCGCGCAACAGCTGGTAGAGGGTCTTCTGCTCCTCGAGCAGATCCAAAATGGCTCGCAGCTTGCGCAGATCGCGGAACTCCTGCTGGTCGAGCAGGTTGTGCGCCCCGCCGGTGAACAGGCGTCGCTCAGCGTCAGCTTCGGAATGTTCGGCGAGGATCGTCGCGATCGCTCGTAACACGTCATCGGGTAGCGCGGTCTCTCGCGCCAAAGCGTGGAGAGCCTCGATCGAGATATCGGACAGCGGCGTTCCCTGCAAGTTCTCGTTGAAGTTGTTCGCCGCGCGCAGCAGCGACTCGGCTTCTACCTCATGAGCGGTTTCGACGGTGGCTTGCGCGGCGAGTCCCAGATTCGTGACGAGCACGACGTGGACGGCGTGATCGCCGATGCGGATGAGCTCGACATGGCGGAAGACCTGGCTGCTCAAACGCGGCGCGATGGCGAACGCGATACTCCGGGTGAGGTTGGAGAGCACGTGCGAAGCGTGATCGACGACGGCGTCGAGCTGGTGGCTTGCGCGGCTCACCTCGCCCTGGATCCGTTCGCGCTCTTGCGCCGTCAGCATCTCCGGAAGCATCAGGCGGTCGACATAGTAGCGGTAACCGCGATCCGAGGGCACCCGGCCTGCAGATGTGTGCGGCTGATCGAGGTACCCCTCTTCGTCTAAGCTCGCCAGCTCGGCTCGCACGGTCGCAGGGCTTATCCCGAGATTGTACTTCTGCGTCAGCGTGGCAGAGCCGACTGGTTCACCGGTGGCTATGTACTCGTAGACCACCGTCCCCAGGATGGAGGTCTTGCGACGGTCAAGCTCAGGCCCGGCGGGTTCGGGCTTGGGAGGCCCGCTTTTGGACTTTTTCGTCATATTAGCAATCGGCACATGAGAGTGCTAATCTTGGGTTACGCCGGACGGTAGGGCGGTCCCTGTCAAAGAACCGTTTGGCGGTCTGGGACGCCGCGACCTAACCATGTGCTGCGTCGCAAATGGAGTATCGGGTGGACAATTCACGCACGGCGCTAGTGACCGGCAGCGCGGGCGGCTTGATGCGAGGAGTCTGCGTATCACTGGCGCGCCGCGGTTATTCGATCGCCGCCAACTATCGGGCGCCACGGACCGGCGCGGACGAAACCGTGCGCGCAGTGCGCGCCGCCGGCGTGCACTGCGAGGCCTTCTCCTGCGGACGTCTCCCAACCCGATCAAGCCGCATCGCTCGTGGCCGCCGCGCAGCGGGCTTTTGGCAGCGTCGACGTCCTCGTCTGCGGCGCCGGACCCATGATCGTCAAGGATGTGGACAACACCTCACTCGAGGACTACCGCGCGATGGTCGAGGGCAATCTCGGCTCGGTCTTCTACTGCGCAAAGGCGGCTTTGCCGGCGATGCGCGAACGCCACTTCGGACGCATCATCACCTTCGGCATGACCGGCAGTGACGTCACCGCCGGGTGGCGGCATCTCGCGTCGTATGCAGCCGCGAAATCTGCGGTGGTCGCGTTCACACGGTCGCTGGCGCTGGAAGAAGGCCCGCACGGCATCACCTGCAACGTCATCAACGTGGGTGACATCCGTGATAAAGACGCGGATCGCGCGGCCGTGCTGCAGCGTCGGGATTATCGCAATCCGTTGATGCGTCCGGGTAGTTGGGAAGATGTCGGCGATGCGGTCGCCTACTTAGCGAGCGATGAGGCCTCGTTTGTGACCGGTTCCGTGCTCAACGTGAACGGCGGTTGGCAGGGCTTCCTGGCAGAGTTCTCACGCTGGCCCTAGCGCGCATCTAGCTCGGCACGCCGACGTTGAGGAAGTCACGGATCTCCGAAAGGGAGTGGACTCGGCTGGCCGGCGGCAACGCTTCTAAGATCTTCTGCCCGTACCACATGCTCTCCAAGCGCCCGTCGAGGATGCACATCAACCCCTTGTCGGAAGCGCTACGGATGAGCCGGCCTAAGCCTTGCTTGAGCCTGGTGATCGCCGCCGGGACCATGAGCGCTTCAAATGCATCGTGACCTGACGCAGCGAGTTGTTTCGATCGTGCAGCGATGATCGGGTCGTCGGGCGGTGGGAACGGCAACCGGTCGATGACCACGCACGAGAGCGCGCTGCCTACGACGTCGACGCCTTCCCAAAACGATGCCGTCGCGAAAAGCACGGCGTTCGACTGCTCGCGGAACCATTGCAACAACGCGCCCTTTGGCATCTGGCCCTGGATCTTGTACGGGAAACCAAGGCGAGGTCCAAGCATCGAGCCGACCGCGTTCATCATCGCGATCGAGGTGAACAGCACGAAAGCTCGGCCCTGCGTGGCCTCGAGGATGTGCTCGATGACCGGCACAGCCTCCGCGGCGAAGTGCGGGCGCTTTGGATTGAGCCGCTCGGGCGGCAGATAGAGCATCGCTTGATGCTTGAAGTCAAATGGTGAATCCAAGATAAGCTCGTCGATGGCTGCGCCCTCCAAGCCGACTTGACGGCGCAGATACGCGAAGTCGCCGCCGGTCGAGATGGTCGCAGACGTCATGACGACGCTTCGGCTGCGGTCGAACAAAAGCTCGCGCAGCAGGTCAGCCACAGATGCCGGCGCGCAGTGCACCGCATAAATATCGCGACGTTCGTCGTTGCGCTCTACCCATGTGATCCAGTCATCACCGCCGAGGCGCAGCCGTTCGATGGTTTGGGTGTGACCGACGATGAGGCGCAATAACAGGTCGCGCCTGCGCTTGAGCGCTTCCTCGCTGGCTTGGGGGAAGCGTGAAGCCTTGGACCATTTCTCCGCCACCCAGTTCTCGACGCGATAGAGCGCGCGTTGCACGGGTTCGAGCAGCTCGACAGCGCGAGCGTTCTGATGGAACGCGTAACGCGCGCTCGGTGCTTGTGCGAGCGCGTCGCCAAGTTCGTTGGCCGCCTGGTTGAGCGCGGCGCTCAGGAGCTCGTCGAAGACGTAGGCTCGATCGAGCTTGCGCTGCAGCCGCCCGATGGTCGCGCGAGAGATGCTCGATGCGAACGCAGCGGTCGCCCAGTCCTCGATCTGATGCGCTTCGTCCAGCACCGCGTAGTCGTACGGCGGGATGATCCCGCCACCCATCGCTAAATCGCTGAAGAACAGCGCGTGGTTGACGACGACGATGTCGGCATGTCGCGCCGCCTCTCGCGCATGCATCTGATGGCAGCGGTCTGGCCCGAAGAACTCGCACGCCTCCATGATGCAATCGTCTGCGTCGGCATCGATCTCTCGCCACAAGGCGTCCGGCGGCACGAAATCAAGCTCGGATCGGTCACCCGATTCCGTGCGGTCGGCCCACGCGAAGATCTTACGATCGTCGGCGCCCTGCGCGAGCACGAGCCGAGCTCGCAGTTGCTCGAGCTTGTCGCGGCACAGGTAGTTGCTGCGGCCTTTGAGCTGCACCACGCGAGCGCTCGAATCGAGCACGTTGAGGACATGAGGTATGTCCTTTGTCAGCAGTTGGTCTTGCAGCGCGAGCGTCGCTGTGGAGATGACGACTCGTTGACCCGATAGCACCGCGGGCACGAGATAGCCGAACGACTTGCCCGTGCCGGTGCCCGCTTCGACCATCACGTGGACGTGTTCGAGAAAGCCCCGGTTGACGAGCTTGCCCATGGCGATCTGCGCCGGCCTATACTCGTAACCGGCGGTCGCCTTGGCCATGAGTCCGTTGCGGCCCAATATTTCATCTATCGTGAGCATAACCCGAATCCGTGCGAACGTGTGTTCGGCCAATTCGGGCACACGCGTCGATGCCCTGCGAAGGTCGACAAGTTCGCATCGGTGCGGTTCGTCTCGTCGTGTGAGCGCTACGATTCTTCCCAGTCGCCGCGCTGACGTAGTTTCTTCGCCATCCTGCGCCTGCGTTCGACCAGCGACTCGCTGACGCGCGCTTGCGTGTTCACCGGCAGCGTCGGGCGCAGCGCTCGACGCCTTTGGGTCGCGATCTTCTCTTGTAACTCCTTAAGGCGTCTGGAAGACGCCGGCTTTTTGCGCTTGCGTGGCATCGTCCCTATGTTTTTGGCACCGCGACGACCGAGCCCTATCCTCGCGCCCGAGTGACGGTGATGACTCGACGAGCACCTCGGCGAGAGGTCAGTGGGCACATCCCACAAGAACTGTGGCTCGTGACCATCGCCGAAGCGAAACCCAAAACTGCGGCGTCGCCGACGCGCTCGCTGCCGACGAGCATGCGCGCGCTCGTCAAGGAAAAGCCTGAACCCGGGCTGACGCTCAAACAAGTCCCGTTGCCGCGGATCGGCCCGACCGACGTGCTCGTCAAGGTCAAGAAAGCGGGCATCTGCGGCACAGATGGCCATATCTGGGATTGGGATAAGTGGTCGCAAGGACGGATCGTGCCGCCGGTCGTCGTCGGCCACGAGTTCATGGGCACCGTGGTCGCCACGGGCGATGCCGTGCGCAACGTCGCTGTCGGCGATCGCGTGGCCGCCGAAGGTCATATCTCGTGCGGCGCCTGCCTGCTGTGCCGCACGGGTCAAGAGTACATCTGCGAGCGCGTGCGCATCCTCGGCATCGATCGGGATGGGGCGTTCGCCGACTACGTCGCCGTGCCCGAGCACAACATCTGGAAGCTGGATCCCGCCGTGCCCGACGATTGGGCCGCGGTCTTCGACCCTCTCGGCAACGCGGTGCACACGGTGATGACGGCCGGTGTCAGCGCGAAAAGCGTCGTGATCACGGGCGTCGGCTCGATAGGACTCATGGCCATCCCGGTCGCGCGCGCCGCAGGGGCAGCGCGTGTGATCGCCATCGACGTGAATCCGCAAAAGCTCGCGCTGGCGAAGTCCCTTGGCGCCGATGAGGTCTTCGACGCCCGAACCGCCGATCTGCATGACAAGATCTTCGCATTAACCGCAGGTCACGGGGCGGATGTCTTGTTGGAGATGAGCGGCAGCGGCGCGGCCATCAATCAGGGCCTGAGCATGGTCCGCAACGGCGGGCGTGCCGCGCTGCTCGGCCTGCCTTCCGACAACGTGAGCATGAACTTGGCGGAGAACATCATCTTCAAGGGCCTGACCGTGCTCGGCATCAACGGGCGTAAGATGTTCGAGACGTGGTACCAGATGCAGGCGATGGTGACCGCCGGTCGCATCGACCTCAACCCGATCATCACCCACGTCTTGCCGCTCGAGAGCTATGCGAAGGCGTTCGAACTGCTCAAGGATGGCAAAGCGGTGAAGATCGTCATCGACGTCAATCCGGCGTAGCCGCTCGAGACCCAGCGCTCCATGAGGGATTCATGAACCAGACCTACGACCATAGATTGAAATCCGAGCTCGACGCGTTGCGCGCCGCCGGCACGTTCAAGACCCTCCGTCACCTCACGACGCCCATGGCCGCCGAAGTCGAGATGCGCGAAGCCGGCCACACGATCGTGCTCTCCAGCAATAACTACTTGGGATTGGCGGACAACCCTAAGGTGGTCGCGGCCGGCATCGAGGGGCTGCGCAAGTACGGCGCCGGCACGGCCAGCGTTCGCTTCATCTGCGGAACCTTTGACATCCACCAGCGGCTTGAGGAACGGATCGCGTCGTTTTTGGGGACCGCGGCAGCGCTGACGTACGTCTCGTGCTGGAACGCCAACGAGGGGCTCATCCCGACCGTCGCGGTGGCCGGCACCGCCATCGTCTCCGACGAGCTCAACCACGCCTCCATCATCGACGGCTGTCGTATGGCGACGCAAGCCCAGCGTCTGCGCTACAAGCATTCCGACATGGCGGATCTCGAGGCGAAGCTGGCTTCGTTGCCGCCGGACATGGTCAAGTTCATCATCAGCGACGGCGTCTTCTCGATGGAAGGCGACCTCGCGAAACTGCCGCAGATCGTCGCGCTGGCCAAGCGATACAACGGCGTCGTGATCGTGGATGACAGTCATGGCACCGGCGTCATGGGACCAACCGGGCGGGGCACGGTCGAGCACTATGGCTTGACCGGCCAGGTCGACATCATCACCGGTACGTTGGGCAAGGCGCTGGGCGGTGCCGCCGGCGGTTTTGTCGCCGGCTCGAAGAATCTGATCGAGACGCTCAACCAAAAATCGCGGACCATGCTTTTCTCCAACGCTCTGCCGCCGACGGTCGCATGCAGCGCGCTCGCCGCCATCGAGGAGCTTGACGCGCATCCTGAGCTGCTCGCCAAGCAGCGCGAGAACATCGACTATTTTCGGGAGCGCCTCGGCGCCCTGGGCTATAAACCGCTCGAGGGCGAAAGCGCCATCATCCCGATCATCGTCGGTGAGACCGCCTTCGCCATCAGCATGAGCGAGCGGCTGCTCAAAGAAGGCATCTTCGTCACGGGCTTCGGCTTCCCGGTCGTGCCCGAGGGCACCGCACGCATCCGCGTGCAGATGAGCGCGGCGTTGACGCGCGAGCAGTTGGACAAGGCGTTGGCGGCGTTCGAGAAGGTCGGTGCCCAACTCGGACTGATCCCCGCCGGTGTCTGAAATGCGTTACCTTCGCCGCGTCACCCGCTGAGGATTAGACCTAGCGCCTGATAGACGGTTGCGGCGGCCTGCCAGCTTTCGATGTCGGTCGTGATCCGCGGCGGCCAGAAATCCAGCGGCAATAATCCGGGGATGAGAGGTTTGGGCTGCGTCGGCTCAAGTCCGGCGACGGTTTGGAAGATAAGCTCCGCGTATAGCGCATTCGCCCAGCCAAATTCACTGCGCGTGTAATGCCAGGGCCTGTCCGGATCGACGCTTTCGTAGAACAATCCGCGCGAACCGTCAAGCACGTGCAGCTCTTCGATGGCTTGGGCGACCTCATCCGGCGTCGTCGAGGTCATGGCTTGGCCGATGATGCCAAGCGGCCACACCCAACCGGTGCGCGTGTGCGGGCTGCCTAAGCCAGAGCCATAGCGTCCGCTATACCAGTACGGATTGTCAGCTGACAGCGAGAAGCGCCTCGTGTTCTGGTACATCGGATCGTATTGGGCGACCAACCCTTGGAAAGGCATCGTCAGCAGATTAGGCAGATTGGCGTCGTCCATCAACACGAAGCTGCCCAAGCCGTCGACCTCGTACGGGTACATCCAACCGTAGCGGAAATCATACACCTGACCATAGCGTTCGAGGCCCAGCCGTATCGCGGCCGACAGCGCACGGGCGCGCGCGGCAAGCCGATAGTCGCTATATCCGACCTGCACCTCATGTGCCAGTTCTTCGAGCTCCCGCGCCGCGAACAACTGCTGCGGGATATTATAAGGATAGCGCACCGGATCGTCCGACGGCCGAAACGCTCCCCAGATCATCCCGGTATAGGCAAAGGGCGGCCCTTTGCCGTGGTCGATGAGAAAGCGCGAACGATAGCGGGAACAGGCGTCATGCTGCTGCTCGCACTCGTAGGTCTCGACGATATGCTCGTACGCCCAGTGGAGTTGGAGCGTGTACATGGCCCGGTCGTGCGTCGTCCGCCAATAGACCGAGGCCAAAAGGATGGGGTAGGCCAGCGAGTCGACCTCCCATTTCTCCTCCCACACCTTGTACCCCGCGGTGAACGCGTTGGCGTACGGCGCGGTGAGGATGTTCTTGGCGTTGCGCTGGATGACGCCGCGAGCGATCAAGCCCATCTGAGGATATGCCGGAGCGAAGCGCACGTAGGGCAGCATTTGCGCCGAGGAGTCGCGCAGCCACATCGCCGGGATGTCGCCGGTCTCCACGTACATCGTGCCGTCGTCTTCGAAGAAAAAGTCCGACATAAGGGTGTGGAATAGCGTGTCGGCATCCACGTCGACGTGCTTGTTGGTCATGCCCGGCAAGGTGAGACCGATGGTCGTGCTGATGCCGCTTCGGCCTATGGCGAGAGCCGGATGAACGCAAACAAGGGCGATCAGGATGGTCACGCACGTGGCTGCAAGGCACGCCCACCCGCGATGGCGACCGCCGCTCGCGTCAGCGACTGTGACGTTGAGACTCATCGAATGTTCCGAACAACCTCCACGCCGACTTCGTCGGATGAGCTCAACGTCAGGCGAACAGTTCGCCTGGACGCTAGTTAGTCAATCGACAGACGTTATCCCAAGGAACGTCGCCGTTCTAAGCAGCGGTACAAACGAGAAACGGACGGCCTTGCAGCCGTCCGCTTGAGGGGTTGTGTCGATCGGTCTTCGAGGATCGATCGACCAGCGAGTTGCTTCTACGAAGCCCGCTGACGCAGCGGCGGGAAGATCAGGTCGATGTCGCTGTTCCCATCGATCACTTCGAGCGGGCGTGGTTTGGGCTTCGCGCTCTGCTCTTTGCCTTCACCGGCGCGCAGCACGACTAAGAGCGCCATCGAACTCAGGGCGGTCAGCGCGAGCGCGACGATCGGACCTTGCATGTACAGCGCGGCCGCCACCGTCGCCGCACTTGCTATGATTGCACTCCACATAATCGTATCGCCTCAATAAGATGTCGGAGAAGAATTGCATGCCCTCGTGGGCTGCATGTAAGACCCGCTCTAGATATGTGTGTTACCGTTCTTTGCCGCCAAACGCGCATGGCTGCGGCGTTTGTGACTGGGGTCATGGGGCGCTATGGCAAGGTGTGTGACGCAGGCACTGCCAACTCATATGACCGCTCATGCTGACCCGCATCCTGCCCATCTTGGGCGTGACCTTCATCGACATCCTCGGCTTCAGCATCCTCTTGCCCATCTTGCCGTATTTCGTCAAGAGCTTCGGCTCGAGCGACGTCGTCGTCGGCTTGCTCTTCTCGACGTTCGCGGCGTGCCAGTTCGTGGCCGGCCCTGTATGGGGCAACGTGAGCGATCGCATCGGTCGCAAGAAGGTGCTGATCGTCAGCCAGATCGGAGCGACGATCGGCTGGTTCATGCTGGCTTTCGCGCACTCCATCGGCATGGTTTTCATCGCACGGATGGTGGAGGGGGCATCCGGCGGGAACATCAGCGTCACCCAGGCGTACGTGGCCGATCTGGTCGAGCCGAAGGAGCGTGGGCGCGCCTTCTCCTATGTCGGCGCATCGTTCTCGGCCGGCATCGTCTTCGGTCCTGTGCTGGGCGGCCTGCTTTTCGACCGTTTCGGTTTTTCCGCCCCGTTCATCGCGGCGGCGACGCTACAGCTGCTGACCCTCGCAGTGACGATCATCATGCTGCCCGAATCGCGCAATCCCGAGGGCACGCAGGTCGCGACCATCGGCCAGATCCGCGCATCGCTCGCCGACCCGCTCGTCGCGCCCATTTTGCTGCAGATGTGGGCCTTTTCGCTCGCGCTGTACGCTTGGTTCGGCGTGTTCGCGTTGCTCATGCAGGCGGCGCTGAACTTCACCGCCAGCCAGACCAGCTTTTTCTTCGCCTCGTTCGGGGTGCTCAGCGTGTTCTTACAGCTGGGTCCGGGCCCGAAGTTGATCGACCGCATCGGAGACCGGCGCAGTTCGAACATCGGCATCGGTCTTGCGCTGCTGGGCTTCTTGCTCGTGCCCTTCATCCACAGCGTCGCGACGATGCTGCCCACGTTCCTATGCTTTGCGACGGGCATGGCCATCGCGCGCCCGGGACTGTCGGCGCTTCTCACGGACGGGGCTCCTGAAAACCAGCGTGGCACGATCTTGGGCGTCAGCTCCGCGCTCGACAACCTCTCCGGCGTCACGATGCCGCCGCTATCCACCAGCCTCTTAGGCCGTTACGGCTCGCCATGGGCTGGTGCCGCGTCGAGTTTCTTCGCCTGCATCGCGTTGCTCATGGGCATCGCAGCGCAGCGCCGCTCGAGCGCTACGCCGCCCAGCGACGTTCGAGTGGAAGCGGCTGCCAAGTAAAGCGAGCGGCGTTACGTCCCGGTCGGCCGGGGCGACGGTTGTGCCTGTGGCTGCGTTGGCGTCGGCGCGGGCTGTGACTGCGGTTGCGCCGGCGGTGAGGTCGAGCTCGTAGGCACTATGGTTTCACCAGGTGCCGGCGACGTCACCCGCTCTGGATGACCGACGTTGACGATTCCCGCCAGGCTCTCTGGGACTTCGATGTAATCTTCGTAAAGCAGCCCTTCGGCGATCTCCATGGACTCGGTCAGCAGATTGCGCTGCAAGGCCATATCGGCGCAGGTCAAACCCTCGCTACGGCCGAGACGCATGAACTGCGTCACGGGCTCTTTGGTTTCGAAGGCGATCCAGGCATCGCACCCGAGCTCGCCCGCGGTGATGCCCGAGCGCAGCACGGTTTGGTAATCAGGCAGCTGCACGCCAGGGAAGCGGAAAGCCATGGCACGGCGGTACGCTTGATAGCGCTCGCTCGAAGAATAGAGGTCAAGCAGCGTGACGTTGGCTGACAGCGTGCGGGTCTGCGCACCGTACACCAGGTTCGCGGCTTTTTGCGACATCGCGTACGCTGCATCCCAGGCCGTCGTGGCGCTGTTGAGCGCCGCTTGCACCCGTGGCATGTCTTTGGCGGAGATGTCCCCGCTAGTAGTGTCGATCGAGTTGAGCACTCCGAAATAATCGGCGAGCACCTTGACGTCATCGGTAGCCATGGAGATGGCGGCACGCGCATCGTCGACACCGTCAACGAATTGATCGGCACCGATGGCCAAGCTCACCGCGAGCGAAGGGTAATAGGGCAGTAAGGCGCGCGTCTTCTCCGTCGGCGGCCCGTTACCGATCGAGTCGGCCATATCTTTGAGCGGGCCGAGGTTCTCGCGCGCGAGGCCTCCTGCGCCGCCGAGGACGTCGCCGATATTCCCCAGCGTGCCGTTGATGGCTTTGGTGATATGCGTCAGACCATCGATGGCGATGCTGAGGTTATTGCCCTTCTTCTTGGGCGAACCTATGTTAGGGATGGAATGCGTCTGCGCTTCGAGCTGATTGAAGAGCGACTGCACGTCCGTATGTGACGACCGGGCGCGGTCCATCGCGATGTGGGCGTCGTCAGTGGATATCGCCTGCGCCTTGAGGAGCTTGGTTGCGGTGTCGCCCATGCTGAACGCGTCGAGCGTCTGCGTGTAAGCGACCGATCGCTCGTGCAGCGCTCCCGGCGCGCTGGTCTCTTTGAGCGCGACGTCGACCTGACCTAGGTGGGTGGTGGCTAGCTTGTTACCAGGATCTTTTTTGAGCGCGTTCTGCAGTCGCGCCCGCGCGTACGAGTAGCGGCCTTCTTCTTCGTCATGGATGGCGTCGGCGACGATCTGATCCACCGGTGGGTTGTCGAGCTCAGGATAGCCTTGCAGATGCGCGATGCGATCTTGCGCGACCGGATGGTCGAGCAGCCATTTGTCGGAGCGGCTCATGGAGCCATCTCCTTCGATCTTCATAAGACCAGCCATCAGATCGATATTCGATTGCGGGTCGTAGCCGGCGCGCGTCATGAGGAGCAGCCCGTACTGATCGGCCTGCAGCTCGTCCTGGCGTGAGAGCTTGCCCATCGTCAGGTCGCCACCCATGCCGCCCAGCGCGGAAGCGATCGGGGAGAGTATCGAGGCTACACCGATGAGGATGCCCAGGACCTGTTCTTTCTCTTGGAGCGTGATCATGTGGCGCCGCTCGATATGCCCCATCTCGTGACCCATCACCGCCGCGACCTCGTCGTCCGAGCTGACGAAATTCAGCAGGCCCATATTGACGTGGACGAAGCCGCCGGGCAGCGCGAATGAGTTGATCGAGTCGTCGTCGAGGATCTCGAAGTGGTAATCGATGTCCTGGCGGTAGCGGTTGCCCGCCAACTTGACGCCGATGTTGTCGACCCATGACTTGAGGAAAGGATCGGTGACGATGACGTTCTCGTCGTCGACCTGCTTATCGAGGTCTTGCCCTAGCGAGACTTCCTTGGCCGTCGACATCGCGGCAGCGGGGGTCGCCGGCATGGCGATGCCTGCCAACAGGGTGGCCATCAAGATGATCGCGATGAAACGCATGGGGAATTGTCCTTCGAGAGCCCGGCCTAGAGAACTTCGAATCTCACCAATCGATGACCTCGCTGTTGTGCCAGAACAGTCCGGTCTTGTCGGTAAGGGGACGCGTCGCGAGGAACAGCGCGGTCTGGGCCGAGTCTTCGGGCTCGACCGTGGCGCGAGGGCCGCCCATGTCGGTCTTGGCCCAGCCGGGATGAAACGCGTCCACCATGATGCGCCGGTCGCGCAGGTCTGCGGCGAGCAGCTGCGTGTACATGTTGAGCGCTACCTTGCTCATGGAGTAACTCGGTCCGTAGCCGTCGGCGTCGCCCGCGAGCTGTCCCATGGTCGATGACACGTTGATGATGCGCCCGCCCTGCGCCACGTAGGGCAAGAAGGCGTTGTTGACCCGGATCGGGCCGACGAGGTTGACATTGAGGGTCTGCTCCAAGATCGAGGTGTCGATGTTGGAGGGGCGCATCTTTCGGTCTTCGTCGAGGAAGATGCCCGCGTTGTTCACGAGGACATCGATCGAGGGATGGCGCTGCGACAGATCGAGGACGAGCGATGATATCTGCGCGGGATCGGTGACATCCGCCACGCCCACATCCGCCTTGTAACCTTGATCGTTGAGCTCTGCTATCATCTGCTCGCCTGCGCTGCGATCGCGCACGATAAAAATGCTGCACGCACCGGCCTGGGCGAACACGGTGGCGATCGCACGGCCGAGACCCCGGCCGGCACCCGTGACCACCGTGGTCTTGCCGCGAAGAAGGTCTTTAACGTCTTTACGTGAGGATATCTGTGATGCGCTCGTCGCCATTGATCGCCTCTCTCTTCGGTGATATCCGCTTGTGCCGGATACGATGCCAGGGTCCGATCCGGGCAAAAGCAATTCAAGCCGTCGCAGCGAAAGACCCGCGCCTAGCGCATCCGACAAGGTGATCTATGATCGAACAAAACCGCCAAGCCATCGAGGCCCTGTTCGCTGAGCACCGGAGCTTCCCGCCGCCGGCCGACTTCGTGCGCCAAGCCAACCTGCGCGACCCCGATATCTACAAGCGAGCGGCAGACAATCCAGAGCGGTATTGGGAGGAAGAGGCCGAGCAGCTGGACTGGTTCGAGCGCTGGCGTAAGGTCTTGCATTGGGACGAGAAGACGAAGGTCGCGCGCTGGTTCGACGGCGGCAAGCTCAACGCGTCGTATAATTGTCTCGACCGGCACGTGGCTGCCGGTCACGGCAAGCAGGTCGCGTTTTTTTGGGAAGGCGAACCCGGCGACACGCAGACGGTGACCTATGCGGATCTGATGGCCGAGACGTGCCGGCTGGCCAACGCGCTCAAGGAGCTGGGCGTGCGGCGCGGCGACCGGGTCGCGATCTACATGGGCATGGTCGCGCAATTGCCGGCCGCGTTGCTCGCCTGCGCGCGCATCGGTGCGATCCACTCGGTCGTGTTCGGCGGCTTCTCCGCCGAGAGTTTGCGCGATCGCATGATCGACGGCGAGTGCAAAGTGCTCATCACGCAAGACCAGGGCTGGCGCCGCGGCGGCAAGATCATGCTCAAGAACATCGCCGACGAGGCGCTCAAGAGGCGCCGACTGCGTCGAAAAAGTCATCGTGTTGCGGCGCATCGGCGATCCGGTGGATTGGCAACCGCAGCGCGACGTGTGGTATCACGATATCGTCGGCCGCCAGAGCGACGCATGCGATCCCGAGCGCATGGACGCCGAAGACGTCCTCTACATCCTGTACTCGAGCGGCACCACGGCCAAGCCCAAGGGCATCGTGCACACGACCGGCGGCTATCTCACCGGCGTCGCTTCGACGCACCGCACCATCTTCGACATCAAAAGCGATAGCGACGTGTTCTGGTGCACGGCGGACATCGGCTGGGTGACCGGCCACTCGTACATCGTCTACGGCCCGCTCGCCAATCGCACGACGAGCGTCATCTACGAAGGGACGCCCGATTTTCCCGACAAGGACCGGTTTTGGGCGCTTGGTCGAGAAATACAAGATCACCATTTGCTACACGGCGCCAACGGCGATCCGCACGTTCATGAAGTGGGGTCCCGAGTATCCGCGCGCCACGATCTTTCATCGCTGCGGCTCTTGGGCAGCGTCGGCGAGCCGATCAATCCTGAGGCCTGGATCTGGTATCAGCAACATATCGGCGGCGGTCGCTGCCCGGTCGTCGACACATGGTGGCAAACCGAGACCGGGATGATCTTGATCTCGCCGCTTGCCCGCGCTCACCGCCACCAAGCCCGGATCGGCCACCTTTCCGTATCCGGGCGTCTTCGCCGACGTCGTCGACAACGAGGGCAAGTCGGTGCCGCTCGGCGGCGGCGGTTACGTCGTCATCACGAAGCCCTGGCCCGCCATGCTGCGCACGCTGTGGAAGGCGACACGACCGGTACCTCCAGACGTACTGGAGCAAGTTCGCCAAGCAAGGCTGCTACTTCCCAGCGGACGGTTGTAAGCGCGATTTGGAAGGTTACTACTGGCTGCTCGGGCGCGTCGACGACGTCATGAACGTCGCCGGGCACCGGATCTCGACCACCGAAGTGGAGAGCGCCTTCGTCGACCATCCCATGGTGGCCGAAGCTGCCGTGGTCGCCAAGCGAGACGACATAACCGGCGAATCGATCGCCGCGTTCGTCACGCTCAAGGGCGGCGGCATCGGTTCGACCGCCGATGCGGACGAGCTGCGCAAGCATGTCGCATCGAAGATCGGCGGCATCGCCCGACCGAAATTTATCACGTTCACGCCCGAGCTGCCCAAGACGCGCTCGGGCAAGATCATGCGCCGCTTGCTTCGCGATGTGATGGAGGAGCGGCCCTTAGGCGATACGACGACGCTGGCTGATGCCACGGTCGTCAAGAACCTCGCCGAGGCTGCACGATCGAGCCAAGCGCCGGACGAATGAAGCCGGGCTGACTAAGCGGCGGTGAGGGTTGGGTCAGGCGCCCGCGGCGGTGAGGATGAGATCCGTGCCTAGGCCGGCCACGAACCCGATGAAGATGCCGACGGTCGCGAGCTCCTTGTGGCCGATCCTCCCGCCGACTTTGGTCATCTCGCCGATGACGTAGATGATTGCACCGGCGGCCATGGTCAGGAACAGCACCGACAGCACGGGCGACACGAAACGATAGCCGATGATGGTGCCAAGAAACGTCGGTCCGCCGCCGATCAGCCCCAATCGCACGATCGCAGCGGTACTCGCCGCGCCCGA
Source organism: Vulcanimicrobiota bacterium (assembly GCA_963764965.1). Lineage (GTDB taxonomy): Bacteria > Vulcanimicrobiota > Vulcanimicrobiia > Eremiobacterales > Eremiobacteraceae > JAFANK01. The sequence continues at coordinate 29,760 of CAVXUM010000002.1, read as the reverse complement.
GCCCGCTAGCGGCGCCGCGATCCCGAATCCTTCGGTCATGTTATGCAGCCCAAAGCCGATGATGAGCAGGATGGCGAGCTGGATCGCACCCGTCGCCGCGGATTGCCCGATGGCAAGGCCCTCGCTGAAGTTGTGCAGCCCGATGCCGGCGGCGATCATGGTCGCCAGAGCCATCGGGCTCATAGCCCCGCTCGTCTTCTGCCGCTGCAACAAAGCCTTTGAGAAGAACACGAGGCTGATCAGCCCGACGCCGAAGCCACCCAGATAGACGGCGAGCAATCCATAGAACTCGGGCTTGGATGCGCCGAGCTGCATCCGGTGCAGCGCGTCTTCGACCGGTTCGCCCGCCTGGCGCAAGATGTCGAAGAGCAGGAAGAACAAGACGCCGATCGCGATCGCGTTGAGAAAGGCGATGCCTTTCGGCGAGATCCGCTTGAGCGCCGCGAACGGCAGACCGAAGAAAATCGTCAGTCCGGCGATCGCGCCGAGGATGTAGACCGCCATCTGGTTCAGCGGTGCGCCGCCGGACGAGCCACCCGAGCCGCCGGTGGGCGACATCGACATGACATCTTGCGTGGCCATCAACCCGACCTTGTCGGGTGCGCCTTCGTATTGGATTGCCGTCGCCAGACCGCCAGGCCCGACCGGACCGTTCATCATGTGGTCGAGGACGTGGCAGTGCACCATCCAGGTGCCGGGTTTCGCGTTGGCGACAAACGCGATATCGCGCGTCTCACCTGGCCCGATGCTCAGCGTCACCATGGATTGCCGGATAGTGGGCGCGACAGGCTGTCCATCGACTGCCACGACTTGGAAACGGTGGCCATGCAGGTGCATGGTGTGGAACTCGGTGCCGCTGATGTTGATCTCGCGGATCCGGATGTGCTGCCCCTTCTTGACCATGAATGGCTTGGTGAGCGGATAGCTTTTGCCGTTGATGCTGAAGTAGTTTTCGCTCTCAGAGGCGATGCGCCATGACGAGAGCAGCATGAGATAGTCGCGGTCATAACGCTCGACCGGCTTGGCCTCGTCGACGACGACCGCGCCGTATAGCCCGTGGTCGAGCTGGTTGAGGTCATCGTAGTGGGTGTGATAGATGTACGTCCCCGGATTGCTCGCCGTGAATTCGTAGACGAACGATTGACCCGGCGGGACGCTGCTTTGGCTCATGCCGGGAACGCCATCCATGTCAGGATCGACCGGCATGCCGTGCCAGTGGATCGTGGTGGGTTCAGGCAGCTTGTTGACGAGCACGACGCGGACGCGGTCGCCTTGGCGCACGTGGATCGTGGGGCCCGGCACCGTTGTGTTATAGGTCCAAGCCTGGGTCACGATACCTGGCGCGACTTGCCACTGGTTGATCTCGGCGAATAGGTAGAATGTCTTCACGCTGCCTGTGGGGATGGCCGGAAGCCGCGGCAGCATCGCGAAATCGCGCTGCGCATCTGCTTCGGCGCCGGCGCGAAACTGCTCGTAGGCTGCGGCCGGGCCGGCTGAGCTCGACTGGCTCGCCGGTGTTGGATGCATGTCCATGGAGTTCGCTCTTGCTGCCGCCCCCATGGCAATCGAGATCAGCATCGCAGCCAGGGCCGCGATCGCAGAGGGTGCGCTCGTTCTCACTTGATCCGACGAACCTTCGAGGGCTTATTCGCGGCGGCGCTGTGACGGACCAAGATGTCGCCCGCGAGCTGTGCGCTGATCGTGTGCTCGTGGCCATCCAAATCGATGGTCAAAAGACCCGCGGCAGGCTCACGCCGCTTGACGCTCAGTTGCGCTCCGGGTTTGAGACCAATGCTACCAAGAAATCGTAACAGCTCCGGGATATCGTGCTTGACTTCGAGCACCGTCGCTTGAATGTTGGGGGCGCAGTCGATCAGCTCGATCGCTCCATCGTGGCGCCATTGCGTCCCGTCGGCATGGGGGATGGGGTGGCCGTGGGGGCACGTCTCCGGATGGTTCAGGAATTTAGCGAGATGATCTTCGACGGCGGGCGATATCGCATGCTCGAGCCGGCAGGCTTCGATCCCCGCGACTTCCCACGAGATGCCTAGACAGTCGACCAGCAACCTTTCGGCGAGGCGCTGACGCCGCAGCGTCACCGCGCCGATGCGCGCGCCCTTAGGCGTGGGCATCACGCCGTGACGACCCTCATGGGTCACGTAGCCGTCGGCGTCGAGCTTCTTGAGCATCGCCGAAACTGACGCAGGTGAGATGGCGAGCTCCTGAGCGATCGCCGAGGTCGAAACGGGTTCTTGCCCGTCGTACAGACGCACGACTGACTTGAGGTACATCTCGACATTAGGACTGACTTCCGGTTCGTCGGTCTCTATGGATGGTGGAAATTTCAGCGCCGAGTTGGTCATGGCGGCCGATACCCGTTGGCAGCAAGGGTGATTTAGGCGTGCCTTATTCGGCGATTAGGCATGCATGTGCTTCTCCGAGATGCCAACGCGCAGCCTTATGTAGCAAGGTCGCCGCAAGGGCCGTTGGGATGACCGGGGTCACTTTGCGGGACGCTTGGCGGCTTTCGGTTGAATGTGAGGAACATGGGTGATAAATGAAGCGTTGATGTCAATGCGGAGGTAAACACGCATTTCAATGAAGATCAAAGCTTTGCTCGCGACCTCGCTGATCGCGGCCATCCTCGTCTCCCTAGCGCCGGCGCCGCGCGCACTCGCCGATGGTGCAGCCAGCACGCGCAATATCCTCTTGGGGGTCGGCGCCGCGGCAGGCACGCTGATCATCATCAACCACAACAAGAAAGTCCACGAGAAATACGCTGAGGACGCGCAAAAGGAGGCGACGCTCGCCAGCCAACGCGACGACGCGCAGGCCGCCTATAAGGCTGAAGTACGCGCGTACAACAACCAGCTTGCCGTGACCCAAAGTCTCAAGAAAGAGGTCTCGGTCAAAGACAACATCATCACTCAGCAAAAGCAGGCGATAGCCCAGCAGCAGCAACAGCTCGCACAACTGGGCATCCAGGCGCAGACGGTAGCAGCCGCACCGGCGGTGACCCACGCCGTCGCTCCCAAGACTGCACCGATGGGCCACTCTCCACAGATGCTCTCCTACGGTTGGGGCACACTCTAAGACGTGAACGGAGGATCCATGAAACGATTTCTGCTCGCCGCCACGATGGCAGTTGCACTTGGGCTTGGAGCCTGCAGCGGGAACTCTGGCAGCGAGCAGAAGCTCGCGGATTCGGTCACACGGGCCGTCTATAACAACGACATGTCAGGGGTGACCAGTAATTTCAGCACTGACGTCGCACCCCAGGTGACCAGAGCCAGTCTCGGCGTGTTGTCGGATCAGATGCATTCGATGGGCAACTACCAGGGGCTCACCGAAACGGCGACCGACGTGCCTGCCAAACGTTACACCTTCGACGCTAAGTTCGACAAGGGTGATATGACGGTGCAGATGCGGCTCGATGCCAACGGAAAGATCGCGGCGTATCGTGTGTCACCCGGAGCTCCGCACTAGGCAACGACGCTCGGGTCCGGCTCCCGCAGCCGGCTTAATTCAAAAACGCATCTAGCTCTTCAAGCCAGTTGCGTTTTTCTTTGTCGGCTGCGAATGATGCTGTGAAACTGTTACGAGCCAGTTGCGCCATTTCATCGCGGCCAAGACCTGCTTTTGCCGCTCGCTCGAATTCCCCAGGCAGCGAGACGCCGAAAAAGGCTGGATCATCACTGCTGAGCGCGACGTTGATTCCGCTCTGGAGGAACTGGTGGAGCGGGTGGGCGACCTGTCCGCTCCATGCGCCGGTGACCTCGTTGCTCGTCGGGCAGGCGTCAACGGCGACGCCACGCTCGCGGATCAGGGAAAGCACGGCTTCTTCTCCCGCCGCAGCTACCGCGTGACCGATGCGCTCCGCGTGCAAGACCTCGATCGCGTCCACGATGCTCTGCGGACCATCGGCCTCGCCGGCGTGCGCCGTTCGGCGAAGGCCCAAGCGTTCGGCGCGATCGAACGCCTTGTGAAAGCCCCAACCGGGAAATTTGCGTTCGTCGCCTCCTAGACCGATCCCGATGACGCCGTACTCCTTACAGCGCAGGGCGAGGTCGATATCCGCCAGGGCTGCATCCTCGCCGAGGTTGCGCACCATATCGAAGATGAGCAAGCTCGATACGCCGAGCTTCGACTGCGCTCGCTGACGCTCCTCATGTATCGCCGCGACGACCGCCTCGACGTCGATGGTTGGCGAGAAGTAGCGCAGCGTGGCCGGCGACAGGAAGAACTCGACGTGGCGCACGCCGTCCGCCGCGCTCTTGGCGAGATAGTCTGCGGCGATCTCGGCAAAATCCACAGGCGCGCGCAGCGCTTTGACAACACGGACGAACGCGTCGAGGAACGACGGGAAGTCGGAGCAGCCGTAAGCGCTTGACGGCTCGGCCGGCACCTCGAGGCCGTTGCGCCGTGCGATGCGCGCGTAGGCTTGCGGCGTCGTCGTCCCCTCGAGATGGACGTGCAGCTCGGCCTTGGGCAGTGCGCGGATCCAGCTGCTGAGATCGCTCAACGTGCGTGCGAGCGCAAGTAGTCGAGCGTTTGACGATCGATCGTGCCATCGGTCCGCACGCGATCCTCCAAGTTCTCGCGATGCATGTACTCGACGAGCGCGGTTTTAGCTTTTTGATCGAAACCGGCGCCTTTGGGCAACTGGCCGATCTTGACGAGCAAGGCGCTGATCTCCGCCGCGAGAGCAGCGTCGATGCGCAAGATGTCCTCTGCCGACGGTTTGAAGAAGTACAGCTTATGGAGCGCCAGGATGCGGGCCAGCTCTTCGATAGGGCTGGGATGATCGTCAACGCGTAGGTCGATGTAGCGGTCGTTGAACCCGCCGTAGCCGCCGCCAGGTTTGGCAATGTAGAGAGCTGCGCTTTGTTGGCCGCGCCGGTCGCCGCCCGCGGCTTGGCCGGCCCGCAGCGCTGCGACCAGCCTATCCGCGAGGCATCCCTTGGTGCTCAGGAACGTATCGGCCATGTTCTGGACGACGGCGGGGCCGGCCAGGATATTGCCCTGCGCGGCGAAGTTCTCGCCGGCCATTCCCCCCGCCCAGTCCATGCAACCCGAACCGGTGAACGTCGCGGATCGTCCCATGGCATCGACGATCCCGAGCTGGCGTTGATCCTGCTGTTCGTCGCTGGATGTCAGCATGTCGACGACCGTCGCCGGGTCGTGACCTGCCTCAAGCAAGCTCAACCCGCGCAGTCCATACGTCGTATTAGCCCATGCTTGCGTCGCTATCGCGCCGACGCTGCCGATCGCCCACGGAACCGCTGAGCCGACGGCGAGAAACTTCGATTGTACGGCGACGCCGAGTTCGTCTGCCGTCTCATCGAATGCGACAATGGAAAAGGTCGAAGCGCGCATCGCTACGATGCAGGTACGCCCAGAAGGCTACGCTAACCTATCGCATGCGGGGTGGAGCAGTCCGGTAGCTCGTCGGGCTCAATACACCGCGATCAAGCATGAACACGAAACAACGTGGTGACATAGCGGAACAGGCGGCCATTCTCGAAGCGCTCAAGCGCGGATGGAGCGTTCTCCGACCGGTCGGAGACAATCTCCCTTACGACTTGGTGTTCGATATCGGCGGCCCACTTGCCAAGGTGCAAGTGAAGTGTGCTTGGTTTGATGCTCCTAGCCAGAATCACGTCGTCGATAACAGACGAACCAAAACTAATCGACGGCAGATGATTCGGGAAGAGTACAAATCGTCAGACTTTGACTTCGCGTTGGTGTATCTTCCGGAGAAGAATGTCTTCTATGTCTACCCCGTCGAGGTGTTCATCAGTTTCGGCAGTGAGATTCACATGGTCGAAACTGAGAAGCGTCAACGAAGACCTAGGTCGTCTGCTTACCGTGATGCTTGGAACTTGATCGCAACGTGGGCTCCACAGGGAGTAATCCCTGTGAGAACACCTGTCAAAGTCGGGGAAGCCGTTAGCAGGGTAATCCCGAGCCAAGTCCTGTCAGGATTTCTGATGGGGAAGGTGTAGAGACTTGATGGCAGGCACCCGTTCGATGAGGACGGGTGAAGGGAAAGTCCAGACTACGAATCCGTCAGGGATGACGGAGCGGCGAAAGCCGAAGTAGCAAGCATAACCCGAAGGTCGGTGGTTCAAATCCATCCCCCGCAACATACTTTAGGCACACACGGAACGGTCAGAGCGCATGCCTGACCGCTCTTTCTTTCGCCGCCACACGCACCAAGCAGAAAAGAGTATCCCTCAGCCTTTCACGATGATGCTCCGGGAGCTAACGGAAAGCCACCCACGCGCCTACGACACTTGCGTCGCGGGTTCATGGCATAGGAGAGATTCGAAGCGTTGGCGAGCCCTGATACGCATGCGTATAGCTCAGTTGATGTTCCAGGTCATTGGCCGCGGGTTCCGTTTGGAGGCCCAGGGCGCTTAGCCGTGCCAGCCGCTGTGGAAGAGCAACATGGCATAGAGCACATAACAAAATATCACGATCAGGATGACGATACCGCAGCCTCCTAGCCACGCGAGCAAACCGTGCAAGAAAACCGTGCGCTCGCCGCGATCATAGTCTCGGTATGGGTTATGTTGAGCGGTCACGGGCGTGGCCACGGGCGCCTCAGCATCGTCCGGCTTGTCGTTATCGCTCATGCCGCACATCGTTCCTCGGTGCTAGACGTAACCCTAGGTGGCGCGCAGCGCGCGGCACGTAGGCGACTTTCGCCTTTCGCTTCTTTCGAATCCAAGCTTATCTCGGCGACGATGCATCGTTGGCCGTGCGCAGTTCCGCTATATTCTATATAGACCGATTGAGCGCTAAACTCCCGCTGGTCAACCCCAAGAGATATGCTGTAATCTGACCCCTAGGTCAAATGCAAACGACAACCGAGCAAAAGCCCGAAGCGCCGACCGTGCGGCGCATGCACGGCCCAAATATCTTCGATGAGTCACGCCCAATGTGGCGCTATTTTCTCGTATTCCTTATTCCGTTGATGCTCAGCAGTGTGTTGCAGTCCGCGGGTAGCACCTTGAATAGCATCTTCGTGGGGCGACTAATCGGTGTCGATGCGTTAGGCGCGCTTTCGGCATTCTTTCCGCACCTATTCTTTTTGTTTTCGTTTCTAGCCGGGCTTGCAAGTGGTGCATCCATCCTCATTGGTCAAGCATATGGTGCAAGCGATCAACACAAGATGAAGCGTGTGATCGGAACGGCGCTATCGATGGGCTTATCGCTTGGAATAGTTGCCACGCTGGTTGGCCTGCTGTTCGCCGATCGTGTCATGAGTGCACTGGGAACACCGCAGAACATCTTCTCGGATGCGCTCGGGTACGCACGCATCATCCTTGTGTTCAGCCCAGTCCTGTTCGTGTACATCATTTACGTGTCTTCACTACGAGGAACCGGCGACTCGCAGACCCCGTTTTACGCGCTCATCGTATCGACGGTTCTCGGCATTGTACTGACGCCCGCGCTTATTCGCGGGTGGTTCGATCTGCCGCACCTCGGCGTCTTAAGCGCAGCTGTCGCGCTCGTTATCTCAAACATGATCGCTTTCATCGGCATGCTCATCTACCTTCGCGTGAGGCGGCACCCGCTTGCTTTTGATAAGGAGATCATCACCGATTTGCGCTTTGATCCACAGATAGCCAAGCGGGTGGTCCAGATCGGGGTACCAACGGGCCTACAATTCGTGATGGTCTCGCTCGCCGAGATTGCGGTTCTCTCGTTCGTTAACCGTTTCGGCTCGCATGCGACTGCGGCATATGGCGCCGTAAATCAGGTCGTCAGTTATGTGCAGTTCCCAGCAGTTAGTATGGGCATTACGGCATCGATTTTCGGCGCTCAATGTATCGGCGCGCGGCGGAGCGACAAGCTCGCAAGTGTTGTCCACGTCGCGGTAGCGTTTAACTATATAATTGGTGCCGTTCTTGTCGCTCTCTGCTACTTTTTCGCGTGGAACATCTTGGGTTGGTTCATAATCGATCCGGGCACGCTGCGGATCGCCCACACGCTGCTCTTTATCACGTTGTGGGGTTATTTGATTTTCGGTAACTCAGCCGTGCTCTCAGGCGTGATGCGCGCAAGTGGATCGGTACTCTGGCCGACTGCAATCTCGATTTTTGGCATCTGGGGCGTTGAAGTACCGACCGCTTACATACTGATGCACCGCATTGGGCTCGACGGCATTTGGATCGGCTATCCGGTTGCTTTTTGCGTGATACTCCTGCTGCAAAGTGCGTATTACTTCTTAGCCTGGAAGAAGAATCGGCACGAACGCCTCATTTAGTTATCGTCATCGAAGGGGCCGTTGCCAAAATTGCTCTCCCGCGACGTGCATCAGCTTCGGCGTGCAAAGAACGCGCTGCATGTACTGGGGATTCTAGGGCGAATATCAAGGCTGTCCGAGTTCTTTCGTTCTTGATGGACTCGAACCAGCGACGTTCTGATTAATACAATAGGCGAATTGGGAGTTCGCAATTCTGGAAAGGACTGAATCGCCATGAAGAAGATTGGCCGGGATATTTTGAGCGCCTTGACCAGCGGGATGCTCGTCCTAGCACCCGTCTACCTCTCCATCTTGCTGTTGCTCAAGGCGATGAGTTCGCTGGCAAAACTCGTGCGCCCGCTCGCAAGCCTCCTACCGGAGGGGGTGCCTGCGAGCGGCGTTTTTGAACTGTTGCTTGTCTTGTTAATTTGCTTCCTTATCGGGCTGGCAGTCCGAGGTCGAAAAGGGCGAGCGCTATTGGAACGGATGGAGAGCTCGCTGTTCTCGAAAATTCCTGGTTACGGGGTTGTTCGTAGTCTCACTCGACAGCTGGCTGGCCAAAGTGAAGGGGAAGCATGGCAGCCGGCGCTCGCGGAGATCGAAGATGCTCTCGTACCCGCATTCATCATCGAAGAACTGGAGGACGGCCGTTTAACGGTTTTTGTTCCTTCAGTACCAACCGCTCTCGCCGGCGCCGTCTACATTCTGGCGGCGAACCGTGTACATCGAGTAAAGGTTGGCGTTGCGACCGCTATTCAGGCGGTGGCTCGTTGGGGATCCGGCTCGAAGGATCTTGTCGCCGCAATGGATGCATAGCATATGCTGCCGTCAATGCTGCCTCATCGCATCGCCTTGTGACGTTGCCGAGCCGTCTTGGACCACCCATTTAATCGCCAGGCGGCGCGTAACTCCCGTGCATCTTCACCGCGGCATCCATATCTTCAGCCGTCAGAAGTGGCGTCGCTTTTAGCTTGCTCAGGTAGCCTGTCGACTCCACCTGAAAGCTCAGAGCTGCAACCGAGATGATCGACGGCGCGTCGATGATGATAACGAAGTTGTTCTCGCCAACCGTCCAGTAGAATGCGTCTAGCGTTCCGCCAACATCAGCGACAGCGACATCGACCGCCTTATGTCTAGCTGTTCCGCCTCCACCTTGGATGAGGCCCTTGTCACCCAAAACGCTATACGACCCTTCAATGAGATACTTCACGTCGCTCCTCCCACCAGATTTCAGGTCGCCTAATAGGACGCCAAGAGAACGGCCGACTTAGCCCTATTGTAGGAAGTTTCCCCGTTGCAGTTGTGCGTCAGGGAGTGCGAATCTCGTTCGGTTGCAGCTTCCTGGCGGCAGCGAAGTCAGCGCCCTGCGCATACGTCGTTATTTCGTTCGGGCGCAGCACGAACGTCGCACCGTTCTTGGCGTGCTCTACGACCTGCGCGTCACCTTTGAACAAAGCGACGTAGCCACCGCCAGCCGCGTTGCCGACCTGTAGGTCGCACACCCCAACCCGCACCTCGCCCCCTCCCAGCTGGATGGTGACATGCTCGGCCAGTGCGGAGGGCACCTCACCGCTCACCCAATGCAGCACACCTTTGGCTAACGAAATGGAGATGCGCCGCTTCGCCGGCGTCTTGTCGTTAACCATCGTGACAAGCGTGATGTCGGACTGCGCTCCCATGATGAACTGGCTCTTGTCGGGCAGTTGGAACGCCGCGCGGGCGTGGGGCGCTGTTGTGATGCGATCTCCGCTCGTGAGCTTTATCACCGTGGATGAGGTCAGCGTCTCCTGCACACCAGACCTCGTGAGGTGCACGCCGCCTTTCAGGCTGACCCGCGCCGAGTATGCGTTGCCAGCGTGCGCCCCCGCAGCGACCGTAGCATGCACCGCATTGCGATAAGCATTCGCGTCTGCCGAGTACTGTTTGACCTGTCGGTCGATTTCAGCCTGCTCGGCATCGCAGCGCTGTTCTAACGCGACGGCGTTGGGGTCAGCCGTCTGGCCGTTCGGCGGCGGAAGGTAGGCATGCGCGCACTTCTTGTGATGATCCTCGACGACTACTTGCAGCTTCTTCCCCTCGGCAACCACCCGGTCGCGAGACTTGCTCAGAGCGCTCGTCTGCTCGGCGGACAGCCCGCTGGGTACCGGTGGTAAACCGGTGGGCTGCGCCGCCATGCTGGCCTGAGGGACCATCGTGCATGCGGCGATTGCCACGGCAAAGGATACAGCGCGCACGTTCACCTCCGTCCGCGACCGAAGCAGTCAGCGGCATCGAGCCCTTCCGTTGAACCGCGCCGCTCGCCTGCGTCGCCCTCGGACGCGGAGCTCCTACTCAAACGCTTTACGCGCGTCGGACAGGGCACGTTCCGTCGCCAAAGCAATCTGCTCAACGGTACCGTGTGCCGCCTTTACTTTTTTCGTCTTGATGGCTACGGTGAGGAGTTTGAAATCCCGTTCGACCTGGTCAGCATAGGATACAGCGAACTCCGCCATCGCGACATCGAAGGTGTCCTTGCTGCCGAGATACCCGCTAAGAATAGCTGGGTCGAACGACCTCGCGTGCCCGTGCGCGATCGTCGCGCCACACACCCGCGCATACGTCTCCAATCCTTGGGCCTTGGCGCGTGTCAGGTCGACCGCCCACTTCATGTCCCTCAGCTGCCGAATGTAGTAGTCGCGCCCCCGTGCGCTCGTCCAACCCAAGAACATGTCGCTCGCTCCTTGCATGACGCGCTGGCCAGAGACGACCCGCTCGCCTTGATTTTGGAACCGGATTGTGCCGGTGTGCGCCTCGAGGACGGAGCGATTCGCCTCCTTGATCTGAAGAATCAGCGGATCGCCTTCATCGGCCATCATCAAGATCATGCCGCAGCGCGTGCCGACGCTGCCCACGCCGACGACCTTGAACGCGGCATCGACGGCCTTATAACGATCAAGCAGGACCCGGTGGTCAGCACGCAACGTCCTGAGGTATTTGTTGAAGAGCTCGTTCAAGAGTCCGCCTGTACCCCTGCGCACTCGGAACACCTTCGGTGGGTTCTCGACAAAGCGCCGCCTCCCGTCCACCACCTCGGTCAGTTTGGTGAAGGCGGAGACCTGTGTGCTGGACTCGGCGGCTCGGACGTGCACCGCCATCCGTTTGTTGGCGCCGCCCATGAAGCGCTTCACGATCACGTCGGGCTCCAGCCGGAAATACCAAACCTCGAGCGTCGTCATCTCCGCGAACTCCGCAAGATGGGAGCGGTAGCTCTCGGACATCGCCCGCACGGCCTCGGCGCGCACCCGTGCGGAAAATCCGAGGTAGCGGCCGGCCACTTCAAAGCTCGCGGCCAAGCGTTTCACATCCCATTCCCACGGCGCCCAATACGCCTCGTCGAAGTCGTTTGTGTCGAAGATCAGTCCGCGCTCGGGCGTCGCGTACATGCCGAAATTAAGCAGGTGGCAATCACCGCACGCCACCACCTGAATGCCGGTGTTCGGCGTCTTGGCAAGGTCCGTTGCCATGACCAGTGCCGAGCCACGCATGAAGGCGAATGGCGACTCGGCCATCCGTTTCCAACGGATCGGGATAAGGGCCGCTACGCGCGTCTCGTTCTGCTTGTCGAGCAGCTGGATCGGATTGGGTCTGCCGGTCCACGGCACGAAGACTGCCTGCGAGGCTCTTGGGGCTCGCTGGCGTAGCGCTTTGCCTTCAGCTTTGCGCTCGTCAAGAGTGGCGAAGCGTACGTTGGACCTGAGAATGACATCTTTTGGCTGGTTTAGACGACGGGGCTTCAGCACGGCCCGATCACCTGGTCACGACGAGGCTAGCACGTCGCGACCTCATTCGGCTTCCACGCACGCAACGGCTCGGTCCAGCTTCACGCTCACGTTCTTTCCGCTGACAGAGCGATCATGACTGTTGACCTTGACGGTAGCGGTAGGTCCGCTGGTCTGGGCCGAAAAGATCATGATAGTGACCCCATTTGTAGCAGTGGATTTTTCCTGCAGGTCGACGCCGGCTGCCGGATGGGCACGGGCGTGGTTCAGCGAGAACGTCACGCTTCCCAGCGCGCCGGTGCACGCCGCTTGCGCATCTTTGAAGCTTACAGTGGAGTTGCGTAGGGTCGTGGTGACAGAGCCTGCCGCTGCTTGCGACGGCAATCCAGTTGGTGCGCTGGAACTTTGTGTGTTGCCGCCCTTGGTCGACGAGCATGCACATAGGGCTATGAAGAGTATCACAGCCGTTAGGGTCCTCATGAAACCTCCTTGGAATCGCGGTCGCTGAGCCCGCGATTGCTCAACAATCCAGTGCACCCAATGTTCCGCAGATTGCGAATAGACAGCCGGAGGTTCCGTGATCACCGGGTCACGAGGAGGATCCACCCGGTTCCGATTACTAGGAACACGACCATGAAGAAAAGCGTGGTCAACAACCCAAGCCGGTACAATTCGGGTTGCTTGAGGTAGCCGCTGCCGACGAAGATGACGTTCTGGCTGCCGCCCTGCGGGGTGATCACCGAGAACCAGCTGCTGGCGAACAGCAGCGAGAACGCCATGAGAGGCGCGGGGACGCCACCCTGAATGCCGACCCCAAGGAAGACGGCGAGCAGTGCCAGCACCTGTGCCGTTTGGCTCACGAACATGTAGTGAATCACCACGTAAAGCGCAATCAGCCCCACATACATCAGCGGCCACGAAAGGCCGGCCATGTTTTTCGCCAGGATGTCGCCCACGTAGCCCATGAACCCGAGCTCGTTGAGTTGTGCGCTCATGGCGAACAATACGGCGAGCCAGATGAACGTGGCGAGCGTATCACCCATGAGCGCGATGTCGGCAAGCGTAAGCACTTGGGTGGCGAGTATCACGCCCAGCCCCCCGAAGGCGATGCTAGTCACGTTGAGCTTGAACGTGTCGGCGACCACAAAGCCGGACACCATTATCACGAAGGCGACCGCTGTGATCCATTCCTCCCGTGAGAGCGGTCCGAGTTCCACGAGCGCTTTGCGCGCGGCTACCGGAGCCTCCGGCGTCTTGCCCACGCCAGGTGGGAAAAGCCGCGAGACGACCCAAGGCAACGCCACGATCGCAGCAAGAGCCGGTACCGACGCGACGATAAACCATTTGAAAAAGGTGATCTGGACCCCGGCCTCTCGCACCAGCTGTACGCCGACGGGATTTGCAGACGTGGCCGTCATCCAAAGCGCAGACGAGACGGCGAGACTTGCCATCGTGCAGAACATCAGATAGCCGCCAAGCCGACGGCCCTTCTCGTCGTCTGGTTTGGACCCGGAACCTTGGGCCACCGACAGCACGATTGGGTACAAGACACCGCCGCGCGCGGTATTGCTTGGAAACGCCGGCGCGATAAGCGCGTCGGTACACACGATGCTATAGGCGATACCCAGCGACGAGCGCCCGAAGAGACTCACCATGAAGAGGCTGATCCGGCGCCCCAGCCCTGACTTGACGACCGCTTGCGCGACGAGGAATGCGATGACCACGAGCAGCACGCTGGGGTTGGCAAAGCCCGCGAACGCCTTGGCGGGAGTGAGGGTGCCGGTCAGCACGGCTGCCGCGACGGCCAATGCCGTCGCCGTGACAAGCGGGTAGGCGCCCAATAGCACGGCGCCGATCGCGGCTATGAAGATGGCGAAGAGATGCCAGGCGGGTGCCGTGAGCCCGGCAGGGACCGGCACCAACCAAATGCCCACCACGACGACGATGGGCAGCACACGTTTGATCCAGCCCGCCCTCATCATGACCGCACACCATGTGCATGGAGTGTGGCTTGTGGCGAACCGACGCGGATCCGCCCTGTTAGCGCACTGGTCTTGCCCTGCACGTTACCATCCTCGGTCTCGATGAGGAACTGCCAGGAGAACTCGTACGTGCCCGTGGCGCCTGCGTAGCGCCCCGTTCCGCCCACGAAGTTCCCGAGGATTTTGCCACCGGTCGCCGGCGTTCCGCCGCTGAGCTCGCTGAACACCTTGTTGCCATGCTCATCGGTCCAGACCGCCCGTCCGACGATGCCGGTCGTGCTGTCGTTGAACGTGATCGCCTCGGCGCGAAACCCCGCCCCAGGACGCGCTGGCCCGGCGAGGACGAGCGAACCGTCGTAACTGTTTATCGAGGCGCGCCGATCACCACCGAGCCGTATCGTATCTCGGTTGCCGGCGGCAATCCACGTCCCCTGGAACTCATGCCACTCACCACCCATAGGTTGCGAGTTCGCTGTTTGCGCTGCGCGAGTGCAGGCGCTGAGCAGCAGCAATGCGCCGAGCGCCGCTACGCACAACCCGATACCACGCAACGCACTTTCCGTTTCAGCGAACGATCGTCGCCGAACAATGAAACGCAATAAGACTTGTCGTGTCTGGACCAGAAACCCGTTCGCCATTGCTGTCCTCAAAAGATGGAGCGGCCGACTGACATTTTTGACCTATAATTGTCCTTCTTTTTATAAACCTTATGCGAATTTCGTGGTTATAATATCACTTGACCAACAGGACGATGACCATGCCCCAAATCGTTAGCAACGTGTTGCCGACTGCGTAGGTGACCGTGTAACCAAGACCGGGCACCTGGCTCTGCGCTGCGTCGACCACCATACCAAGCGACGCGGTCGTCGTCCTCGCTCCGGAGACCGCGCCGAGCGCAATCGCCGGATGGAAACGGAAAATGTATTTGCCGATGTACATGCTTAGAATGAGCGGCACAGAGGTCGCCGCAATCCCCCATAAGAACAGCGGAAACCCGAGCTGCTGCAGGCCCGCAACGAATTTCGGACCCGCATTGATGCCGATGGCAGCGATAAAGATGTTGAGACCGACCGAGTTCATGAACCATAACGTTGGCGATGGAATGCGGCCAAACGTCGGACGGACCGCCCGATACCAGCCGACGATAATGCCGATAATCAGTGCGCCGCCAGCCGTGGAGAGCGTGAGTGGTACTCCGCCCACCTTCAGCACCATCGCGCCGATGAGTGCGCCGACCGCGATCGCGATGCCGATAGACGCGAAGTCAGTCACGTCGCTCGGCCGATCGATAACGCCTAGCACGCCTCCTGCGGCCGTCGTATCTTGGGTACGGCCAACCAGCGTAATGACGTCTCCACGCTGCAATGTCGTGTCGGGCAGCACCGGAATTTGTGTCTCGGTGACGCCGCGCTTGATGGCGCGCACGTAGACGCCGCGCGCCCCGGGCAGCTTCCCGAGTTCTTCGAGCGTCTTGCCGTCAGCGTCTTTGCTGGTAACGTAGACGTCGATGCCCTCAATTGGCGCCGACAGCAATTCCGGATCGTCGACTTCCTTGCTCGCGCGCCCGACGAGTGCGACGACTTCTTCTCGCGGGCCGATCACGGCCGCAACGTCGCCGCTCTGTAAGACGAGTTCGCTTGTCGCGTTTTGAATCGTACCGCCGCGGCGCACGCGTGTAACGTACATGCGGGCGTCCTGCGGGAACATCGTCTCCACTTCTTCGACGGTCTTTCCCACGACTTGGCTTTCCGGATTAAGTTGGAATGCCCGCACCTCGTACGCGTGCCAGGCGTCTGCCAGGCCCCCGAGCGCCTTCTTGCCGCCGTGCGTTTCCTCGTATTCCTTAGCGGCCTTGCGAAGGTCATAGCCCATCAGAACCGGCCCCAAGAGCGCGATGACAATGGCGGATCCTACGGTACCGAAGATATACGTGACCGCGTACGCTGTCGGCATGATGTCGAGCATGGCCTTTGCCCGGTCTGGAGGCAGCCCTAACCCATTAATAGCGTTGGTAGCAAGTCCCATCGATGCTGAGATGGTCTGCGAGCCCGCGAATAGACCGGCTGCAGAACCGGCATCGTATCCGGCGAGCTTCGCGACGACGACACATGCACCCAAGCACAACACGCATACGACGACCGCAAAAATCGCTTGCGGTATGCCGTCTTTTGCAATGCCACGGACGAATTGCGGCCCGACGCCGTAACCGACCGCAAAGAGGAACAAGAGGAAGGCAAAGGATTTGAGATCGTTTGAGATCGTCAGCCCCAACTGGCCGATAGCGATCGCAGCCAGAAGCGTGGCGGTCACGGATCCGAGACCGAAGCCCTTGAATTTCCATGCCCCGACCCAGTAGCCGATCCCCAGTGAGAGAAAGATGGCTATCTCAGGGTATTTTTGCAAGGTGGAAACTATCCAATCCATATGAACTTCTCCAATCCTGTCATGTGCGTCATTGCGATACTTGCCAGCCGCCGCCCAAGGCGAGGTACAAGCGCACCAGCGCCAGCCGTTGGTTCAGCTCTCCGAGGGAGACGTCGATGTGTGCGTTGTAGGCGCGCGTCTGCGCGTCCAGCACTTCGAGGTAGGACGTGTACCCATTGTCGTAGCGTTCCTTCGCCAAGCGCACCGAATCGAGCGAGGCGTCGAGATAGTGTTGCAGCTGGACCGTGCGCAGCCCAGATTCGTCATACCCGACGACGTTATCCGAGACCTCCTCGAACGCCCTATGCACGGTCTGCAGATAGGAGATCGCCGCTGCCTGCTGCTGCGCCTCAGCCAGGTGGATCTGCGAGCGGATCTGATGACCGTTGAAGATTGGCTGGATGAGCTGCGGCAGGATCGTGAACAGACCGACCGGGCCGTAGAACACGCCGTTCACCTTGGACAGCGATGCGAGCGCCGCGGGCACGTTTGCATAGGCACCATTTTCGACCTGTCCGCCTATCGCCGCCGATGCGCCCAGCGCGAGCGACGGATAGAGCAGTTTGCGGGCGACATCGACATTGCCGCCGGCCGCCGCGATCGCATACTCGCCTTCTTGGATGTCTGGTCGCCGCTGCAAGAGAGCGCTGGTCACGCCGGTCTGCGGCACCGTCGGCATCTGCACTTGCCCCGTGAGCGGTAGACCGCGGGCAATGGCATGCGGATAGTCACCGGTCAGCACGGCAAGCGCGTTTTCTGTCTGCGCAATGCTTTCGCGCAGCGCGGGCACGTTCTGCGTCACCTCGTAGAGCGATTGCTCGGCTTGGCGCTGGTCTTGCATCGACGACTCGCCGCCCTCAACGCGCAGCTTTGCCAATCGTACACCTTCCTGCCGGTCGACCACGGCCCGCTGCGTGTATGCCAGGACTTCATCAAGCTCGCGTAATTGGAAGTACGCGCTTGCGACTTGCGCGACGACCGTCGCGAGGACGGTATTTTTCGCCGCCTCCGTCGAAAGGAGCTGGTCGCGCGATGCCTCGGTGGCCGACGAGAGCTTTCCGAAGAGATCCACCTGGTAGGTCGCCGCGATGCCTGCCTCCGGCGTGAACACCGATGATGGGAGGTTCGGGTTCTTGCTTCCCGTGGTGGCCTGATACGGCGCTTGGATGATGCCGTTGACAAAGATCGCCTCATTGGCCGCGGCGATGCCGAGACTCGCATCGGCCTCGAGGACGTTGGCGTAGGCGATTTCGACGTTGTAGTTCTTCACCAGGGCTTGCTGGATGAGCCCTTGCAACACCGGGTCGTCATAGAGCTTTCGCCACGGTAGATCGGCAATCGAGGTCTGGGTCGACGCTTCGCCCCGATACGCGGATGGAAGCTGCGCGTCTGGCGGCGTCTTCGACACTGGCGGAACGCACGACGCGAGGATCTGCGCGATCGCGAACAGCAGCATCGCCAGCTTCATACGACTTCACCCGCTGGCTTGTCGAGCTTCTGCGCCGTCGCTTCCGCCGTCGGTTTCTTGCCGCGCTCAGCGAGGTGCTGCCAGACCTCGTACAGCGTGGGTGTGAAGAAAATGCCGAGCGCTGTTGCCGTCAGCATGCCGGCGAAGACGGTCGAACCGAGCGACTGCCGTGACGCGGCGCCCGCACCGGACGCGAACATCAAGGGGACGACGCCGATGATGAACGCAAACGAGGTCATGAGAATCGGCCGGAAGCGCAGCCGCGCCGCATCAGTTGCCGCTTCCCTGATCGATGCGCCGTGCGCCCGTCGCTCGCGCGCGAACTCGACGATGAGGATCGCGTTCTTAGCTGCCAAGCCGATCAACATGATGAGCGCGATCTGCACGTAGACGTTGTTATCGAGCTTCCACAAAAGCACGGAAACAAACGCGCCGAAGACCCCGATCGGCACCCCCATGAGCACGGCCAGTGGTATAAACCAGCTTTCGTATTGCGCGGCGAGCGCAAGGAACACCAGCAGAAGCGAGAGGGCGAAGATGATCATCTGCGTGTTGCCGACGGCCAGTTCCTGATAGGCCGTCCCCGACCACCCGAATGCGTAGCCCGGCGGCAGTGTCGTGCTTGCGACATCCTGCATCGCCTTGATGGCCTGTCCCGAGCTGTATCCGGGCGCGTTCTGCCCGAATATCTCGATTTCACGGTTTGTGTTGAAGCGCTGAATGAAGTCAGTGCCGAGACCTGGACGGACTTTTGTGACCGCGCTCAGTGGTACCATTTGGCCGGATTGACTGCGCACGTAGATCGAAGCGATGCTGCCGGCGTTGGCGCGAAAGTCGGGCTCGGCTTGCACCATGACGTCCCAGGTCCGGTTGAACAGCGTGAAATCGTTCACGCGCAGGCCACCGAGCATGGCCTGCAGTTGCCTGAACACGTCGCCGACGCTGACGCCGAGCGCCTCGGTCTTGTCGCGATTAACGTCCAGATTGAGTTGGGGGATCGCCGTCCGCGCCGTGTTGTTCACGGAAATGATTTCCGGCCGTTTTCTTGCTGCTGCCACGACCTTGTCGGCCACGGTGGCGAGCTCGTCGACCGTATGAGCGCCCCTATCCTCCAACTCAAACGCAAAACCCGAGGCGTTACCAAGACCCGGTATCGTCGGTGGCACAAACGGGTAGGACGCAGCCTCCGGATACGCGTTCATCTTAGCGCCGATGTCCTGGATGATGCCTCGAAGCGTCAGGCCCTCTGCCTTGCGTTCATCCCACGGCTTGAGCGTGATGATAAAGCTTGACGTGTCCGGCGTCTGGATCGACGTCAGCAGGTTATAGCCGGCAAGCGAAATCACGTCTGAAACGCCATGGACAGACTGCAGGTCCTTGCGACATACGGCCGAGCAGCGACGCATTGCGATCCAGCGACGACCCGTACGGGAGCTGGACCTGCGCGTAGACGACGCCCTGATCTTCGTCCGGCACAAAGCCTGTAGGCAGCTTGACGCCCAAGATACCCGTCCCCGACGTAGAACAGGAGAAGCACGCCGAGCACGAGCGCCACGCGTCGCAGCAGCCAGACCCAAGACTCCCATGTAGCCCGTGGTGACCTTGGCAAACGCGCCATTGAACTTGTCGATAAACCAGCCGAGCGGCCCTCGCATCTGCGTGCGCTTGCGCAGCATCAGCGAGCAGAGCGCCGGCGTCAGCGACAAAGCGACGATCGCCGAGATGTTCACCGAGACCGTAATCGTCAACGCGAATTGACGGTACAACTGTCCGGTGATGCCGCTGATGAAGGCCGACGGCAGGAAGACCGACGTGAGCACGAGCGAGATGCCGAGGATTGGGCCGATCAGCTCTTTCATCGCCTGCTCGGTAGCTGCGCGGGGCTCCATAGCCCGCTTCGATGTGGTGCTCCACACCCTCGACGACGACGATCGCGTCATCCACCACGATGCCGATGGCGAGCACGAGCCCGAACAGCGTCAGGGTGTTGATGCTGAACGGAGCGGCACGAACAAGATGAACGTGCCGACCAGCGAGACGGGCACGGCCAGCATGGGGATGAACGACGTCCGAAAACTCCCCAAGAAGACGAAGACGACGACGATGACGAGGATGATGGCTTCGAAGAGCGTCTTGATGACGTCGTGGATCGAGTCTTTCACGAAGAGCGTGCTGTCGTAGGCGACCGCATAGCTGAGTCCCGGCGGGAACGCCTTGGCGAGGTCGGCTAACTCTCTGCTCGATCGCGTTAGCGGTGGTGAGGGCGTTCGCATCCGGCGTCTGATAGAGGATGACGAGCGTCGCCGGCTTGCCGCTGAGAGAGCCGAACGTCTGGTAGAGCTGCGCGCCGAGCTCAACCCGCGACACGTCGCGCAGCCGTAGGATCGACCCGTCGGGATTCGTGCGCACGACGACGTCGCCGAACTGCTTTGGCGTCGGCCAGCCGGCCCTGCGCGTCTACCGAGAGCTGGAACTGGTTGTTCTTCGGGGCAGGCAAGGCGCCGACCGCGCCAGTCGGGATCAACACGTTCTGGTTGCTGATCGCGTCGGCCAGGTCGCTCGGCTGCAGTCCCAGCTTGGCCAAGCCGGTCCGGGCGCACCCACGCGCGCATGGCGTAATCCTGTTGGCCGATGAGGCTCTGTCCGCCGATGCCGGGGACTGAGAGCAGCGGGTTGATGAGGTTGAGCGTCGTGTAGTTGCTCAGGAACAGCCGGTCGTAAGAATTGGTCGGCGAGTACAGCGCCACCACCATCAAGATCTGCGGCGATTTCTTCTGCACGGTGATGCCGAACTGATTGACGGCGGCAGGAAGTTTCCCGGACGCTTGCTGGAGCCGGTTCTGGACGTCGATGAGCGCCTTTTGGATATCTGCGCCGACCTTGAACGTGCAGTTGAGCGTGTATTGCCCGCTCGATGAGCTCGTCGACTGCATGTAGATCATGTTGTCGACGCCGACGACCTTGTTCTCGATCTGCGTGGCAACCGTCTGCTCGACGACGGACGCGCTCGCGCCGATGTAGGTGGTCTGGACCTGGACGAGCGGCGGCGAGATCGGCGGGAACATCGCGACGGGGAGCCTGAGGATGGCCACCGCGCCGAGCAAGACGATGACGATGGACAGCACCATCGCGAAGATCGGGCGTGAGATGAAGAGATGCGCCATCGCTTAGCCCGACTTGACCTGGACCTTCTTGCCCGGTTGTACCTTCTGCGTCCCCTGCACGACGACGCGATCTCCCGCGTTCAACCCTGACTCCACGACGAACGCCTGTTGATACTGCGGACCCAAGGTCACCGAACGAAGCTCCGCCTCGTCGTTTTTGTTCACGACGTACACGGTGTCCACGCCCTGCGATTTCGTGATGGCCGTCTGGGGAACGAGCACCGCATCGGTGCGGCGACTCGATCACCATGCGGACGCGAGCGAAACCGCCTGGGCGCAGCAGAGCCCATCAGGGTTGGGGAACCTCGCCTCGACCGAGATCGTGCCCGTCTTCGGATCGACGACTGGGTTCACCGCGTAGACGCGTCCGGTATGGTTGAACATCGTGTCGTTGGCGAGGACGAGGCGCAGATCTTGGTCGCGCAATCCGCGGACGTTTGGACCGTATCGCCCGCCGGAGAGCGCGAGGAAGGTAGGTTCGTCCAACCCGAAGGTGACGTTAATCGGGTCGATCACGGTGATGGTGTTAAGCACTTCGGTGACGTTGCCGCCGACGACGTTGCCGACGTCATAGTTACCAAAGCCGATGAGGCCAGTGACAGGGGCGTAGATCGTTGTATAGCCCAGATCGATCTTCGCCTTGTCGGCGGCCGCCTGCGCTGCGAGGATCTGCGCGCGGGCGGCTGCCACGTTGCCTTTCTCGAACTCCGCCGTTTGAATCGCGTTGTCGAGCTCTTTCTGAGGGATCGCCTTGTCGGCCGCTAGCGGCCGGTTCCGGGCGACGGCGATGTTCGCCCGCGTGAGCGCTGCCTCGCGAGCGTACAGATTCGCCTGTGCCGCCGCCACCTGAGCTTTGGCTGCCTCCAGCGCCGCGACGTATTCGTTCTGCTGGATCTGGTACACGAGATCGCCCTGGTGGACGAGGTCGCCTTCCTTGAACGGTGCACGATCCAGCGTCCCCTGCACGCGCGCCCTGAGTTGCACGCTTTCCACCGAGCCGACTGTGCCTTGGTAGTCTTCTGTGATCGGCACTGTCGCTGTGCGAACCGTCTCCACGGTCACGAGCGCGGGAGGAGGCTCGACGTTCGCTTCGTTCTCGGTGTTTCCGTGGCCGCATCCCGCCGGCAGGATGCACAACGCAAGCGTGATCCCGGCCAGAATGCTCGCCTGCTTTCGGACGAAAGCCTCAGAGTGCAACGTCGTCATGGCTCCGTGTCGCGGACCGAATCGCATGCCTAGATCCCAGACGTATCTTTCAGCTCGCGGGTGAAGCAGGTTTCCGGCTCGCGCAAATGCTCTCGGCAAGTATTGTTCCGAGCACAAGCTCGAAGTATGGCCACTCTACCAGCCGGAACCCCAAACAACAACCTTCCGCGAAGCGGCCCCTGATAATGGGCCCCTCGTGGGACGCACGTGCCAGTCTAGAATGGTCTGCGATGCAAAGAGCAGGCTTCGCCGGTATAACGGTCCGAGGCTGGTCAGTATCGGACCAGGCTATGCCTAGGTGGTATTTGCGGTTTCTGCGGTCTCTGCGCTCCAGGCGCTTCCCATCTTTTCCAACTCGTCGAACTTCTTCTTGGTTTCGTCGTCGTCGGGAAACCAGAACTTCAAGATGAGGTCATTGCGATGTGGGAACTGCAGGTCCAGAGGCAGCATCGAGAGCTTGCCGACGATTGGATGGTGACGTACGATGACGCTGCCTCGATTGAGCCAGTCGGTCACCCTGCACGTCTCCCACAGTGTTTGGAACAGCGGTGAGGAACTGATACGCTCGTAGATCTGCAGCGCGAATGGGTCTGAATCGTCAGCGATGAAACGACGGCGAAACAATCCAACGGCATCGCGCAGTACTTCTTCGTAGTCAGCACCGGTTAACTGTTTGACGAACTCTATGTCGGTGTCGAAGGTGCGTACGATCGTGTTCCGCTCTAGAAGCGTCGGGAACCTCGAAAGATGCCACACGGCGTCCGTGATCGCGTTCCATCGCAATGGTGTGAGGAATAGGTCAGTGACGACCGCCATAATGCCGTGGAGAGGGACGACGAGCCTCGTCAACGGTTCTGGCACGTCGACGTGGGCCGCTACATGCTCTCGCGGCGCAGAGAGTCCGGCGAGATCGAACATGTACTCGGTATCAATTCTTGTCAGGCGCAGCGCGCGAGCGATGCCCATGAGAGTCTTCGGTGACGGATGGACCTCATCACCCATCTCGAGCCGAGCGTACCACTTGACCCCGATGTCAGCCAAGAACGCCACTTCCTCACGACGGAGCCCGGGTGTGCGGCGCGACCGTGTCGTCGTGATGCCTACCTCCTCCGCCGTCAGCTGCTCGCGTCGCGCTCGCAGGAAATTTGCCAGTTCCGTGCGGGTCTCCGAATGATTCCGCTTGATTTCGCCCTCCTTCATACCAATGCGCTCTTCGCGGCCAGTCGCTGGAGCCGTTCTCGGTCCTTGGCCGGACGCGTGAGAAGACTCGCTGCCGTTGCGACCGCCATAACGAGAACCCCTGAGGCTCATAAAAGCCACGCGGTAGGCATTGACGCTCGGCCCCGCGGCATCCACGATAAGCCCGAATCCGATATTGGTGCAAATCAGAAAACAGTGCCGCGTTCTATCCGTGCTGACGGGCGATTGACACTTCCGCTTTTTCCTTTGGCAATATCGGGTTTATGACGGGTAATCCTTAAGGTGAGACTAAGTTTGTTTTGCTTTTGGGGATTTCCCTTTTGGAGCGTCAACAAAGAGGTAGTCGGAATCCCGTCCTCCTAACCCGCTCGCCTTTTGGCGACGGTATTCTGCGTAAGTTGCTTCGGCGCGTTTCTCTAGCGAAATCGACTTCTGCTCATTTGCAACTCTGATGGCTTCGCAGAACGAAGCCTCAATTTGGGGTTCATCGGCGCCCATAGCCGCGAGAAATACACCACGAAGCCGGTGTAGTTCGGCAGACCACCAGCGCTGCTCAAATCTTTCAGCCAGCGCTTCCGCCTCGTTTAGTACCTCAAGAGCTTCGGAGGTACGATCCGCGAGGTACAACGCTTCAGCCTTTAGTGCCAAATAAAAAGGCATGGCCAGCACCGCGCCGGTTGCCCGATAATTTCGTGTTCCGTCCTCGATCCACGAGATGCCATCAGACGTTTCACCGGAAGCGCTGCGCGCCCAACCGCGGAGAATCGATCCTACCGCTAGCCACTGTGCATAGTGGTGGCGCGTTGACAGTTCGATCAAATCCGATGAGCGGCGTTCCACGTCAGCAACATTACGCTCCATGTGGGCGAGAACCGCTGCACAATTTAGCGCCACGGCTAACCCATACATATCATTCAGCTCTTGCGCCAGTGAGATCGCTTCTGCCATGGTCGGCCGGGAAGAGGCGATCTCTCCTAAAAGCGACTTGGATAGGGCCTCCCAGCATAGACACATGACGGCGGGCGCGCTAACCTCTTCGACCGGAGGTTGTAAACCTCCCGAGCGCCAGATTTGGACACCACGCATCGCGTATCGCTGGGCGGTTTCGAAATCGCCCAAAAAGCAAAGCGTGCACGCCAACGCTTGGCAGGCTCCTATCATTAGTCCGGCGTCATTCCGCTCCTGCGCGAGCGAGTAAACACGTTTGGCGATCTGCATCGTTGCTGTCAGCTTGTCGGTCTGGAGGGAATAGCGCCACTGACCTATCAGTGCCGCATACAGGAGCCGAGGACGATTGAGCGAATGACACAGGGACTCAGCGCGCTCATAACAAATTCGGACCTCGGGTGCTGCCGTTCCTCGCGTGGCCGTTAAATATAGCCCCGCCTGCATGAGGATAAAGAGCTGATCCTCCGCCGTGAGGGTCTGCCCCTCAAGGCCCGTTTCCACGGGGCAACCCCAGCGTCCTTGTTCGAAGAAATGAGCTAAAACCGAGAGTAATGCCCCTCTGGCTCCGAGGACGTTAGCAGCGAAGGAAATATCCCCTCGCTGAATTCGAGGAATGTAAACTTCATGTAGCACTTCGCGAAATAAACCGGCATTGCAGCCACAAATGACGGCTAAGAATAGAGGCTCCATCTCCCTAAAACTATCTGGCAGCTGGGGCACAAGGGCTCGGTAGTAATCGCAGAGACGCCTGTTGCATTCTCTCCAAGCCTCGGTTCTTTGACTCTGAAGCTGTTCGCCAAAGTATTCACGAACGAGAGGATGAGTATCCAGATGCCGAGGATTTTGGGGATCTTCGGCAGCGAGGAGTCTCGCTCTCCTGAGTCTGGCAAGAACCGTTCGCCACTCGGTAGGGCTCAAATCGGTTAATGACTCTGTAAGCCCCCGAATAGCAGGGGATTTTAGCAAGACTCCAAACGCCTTTTCGTCGGCGGGCCGATCAAACAGCCCTAACATGCGAAGAACGGACAACTCGGGACCCTCACCAAACCAGGTTTGGTAAGATTCCATGACCTTCCGGGCATGGACTCCCTGGCGCACATCGTGAGCAAGACGTGTGGACACCTCGTCACGACGTCGGATATCTCCTTCAAAGGCGTCTGTCAGATAGCTGCCCAGGAGCGTAAGAGCCAGACAATGGCCACTGAACTCGTCGCTGGCACTTCGTAAATCTGCCTCGTCACCTTTAACGCCCAGCGCTTGGAGCAGTTTCGCGCCGGCATCGCTGGAAAGTTGTTCCAGGTCACGGTGCAGGGTTGAGGTCCGCTCGTGATCTGCAAGATCAGCGACTAGCGTCCGCGTAGTAATCACGCAAAGCCCCATATTGAAGGCAGCGAGCTCCCGTAGAAGAGCCTGAAGCGAAGGCTCACGCAACCGTCCTTCGTGTGGACCAGGCGGATTTTGGAGCGGCTCCAAGCCATCCAGAAGCAGTAAAGTTCGACGATGCGCGACGAGCTTCGCCAATCTTTCGCCCTTTTCCCACGCCGTTCCGAGCCGTGGGTCTGGATCTCCAAACCAGTCGAGAGCAGCGTCAAGAAATTCGTCTGCGGACGAAGAGCCTCCGCTAGTGCCTTGCCTGTAGAAGGACCAGCCAAATACGAGCTCCGCAGAACGATACTGGTCGGCAGCCATCCGTCGGAGCCAATGGTTGACCAGCGTGGACTTCCCCACACCCGCCCAGGCAACGATTGTAACGACATTTACATCCTGATTTGCCCATGCGTCATCCAGGAAAGCGATATCCTCCTCTCGACCAAAAACATCGCTTCCGGTAACGGGCAATCTTGCGACGCGAAATTTTCTTCGGTCCCAGTCTTGCTGGCGGCTTGCGAGTTCCGATACGCGAAGTCGGTAGAGGGCGTCTTCTGCAGGCTCTGACGAGTGATTCTACGTCCCGCGTCGATAGCGCCCGTTATCGCCGGCATCGCCTTCAGAAGTTCGGTCGGGTTCTGAAAGCGCCGACGGGATCCTTCTCGAGGAGCACCTCAATGAGAACAACGACCGGCTGCGGGACACCTTCGAGTTCTTCGAGCGGTAACGGTGCATGCAAGTGCTGGTACATCAGCTCGGCGGATGTGCCTCGGAATGGCGTCTGCCCAGTCAGCATCTTCCAAAGCGTCGCGCCCAGCGAGTAGAGGTCCGAACGGATGTCGACCTGCACTCCCGCGAATTGCTCGGGACTGGCAAAATCCGGTGTCCCGACAAAGCCCCCGGGCGTTGAAATGGCGGTTTGAGAACCCGGTTCATTGACCGCCTTGGCCAGCCCGAGGTCGATGATTTTTGCGGTCACAGCGCCTCCCTCCTCCAAGCTCACCATGATGTTGCTTGGTTTGATGTCCCGGTGAACCAGCTTCTGCTTGTGCACCGCAGCCAAACCGGCGGCGACCTGCGTCGCGATTTCGAGCGCCAGCTTTACCTCGAGCCGACCGGAGCGTTTAATAAGATTCTCGAGCGTTTCCCCCTCGACAAACTCCATCGCGTAGAAGTAATTCTGACCGGTTCTGCCCAGGTGGAAGACCGAGGCAACGTTTGGATGACGGACGCTTCGCCGCTGCACGGGCTTCGCGCAAAAAACGAAGTCGCGCCGATTCATCACCGAGATATCGCTCGCTGATGACTTTCAGTGTCACCGGGCAGTGCAGATCGACGTCGAACGCCTTGTAAGTGACCCCCATCGCACCCCGACCCAACTCGATCGGTTTCCCGTCTTCGCCCATCACCAGCTCATAGTGCTCAAATCGTTGCACCGCCTGTTCCGATGTCGGCTTGATCGTATCCTCGGAAGCAGAAGACTCGCCGGACTCAACCCCACCAGCCAGAGCCTTGCGAAGCATGCAGACCGGACAGAATTCCATTGCTCCAGAAAACTCGTTGCCGCAACTCGGGCAGGTGCGTTGGGGCTCCGTGCTCACGGGCGTAACCGCCCTTCAGCCGTAATCTGAGCCGAAAACAACACCACGCTCCACCGAGTGGTGCGAAAGCGGCCAGCAGGGCCCCTTGGCAAACTGTTGTCCCGTTCCACAAGCTTGTGTTTTCCATTATATGTGCCGCCAGTAGTAATAGGAACGAAAAACACCAGACTCACCGGGACATCCGACGGCACGACGTACTTAACCGAACCAAGGTTCAGAAAATATTGGGCCGCCAAAAGGCACTCCTGATAAAACGTGGCGCTTTAATTCTGCGGATTTTCTGAAACTCGGGCTTTCTCCTGCCTTTGTAAGTTGACGAAGCCCGATTGCTTGAGCAGCGAGCCGCCCGCGCAGCCAACAGAAAGCCCCGGTTCGGCCGGAGCCTCACCCTACCAGCCCGCGTCATCCTGCCTTGCGACGTGAACCCTCATAAACCGGCTGAGGGCCGGCCACGTTCAGAATTTCGATCTTGTTTGAGGACAGGAAATCAGTCAGCGCTTGAATCTCAAGACGGAGCGAATCCGGATTCGATATTCGCTCTTTGCGGGTGTCATAGATGTGAAGCACCGGCTTCCCAAGCTTGTTGGCAAGGTCCAGAGTCAGCTTGGTACCGCCACTCAGACGGAGGTTAAGGCTGAAGATCACAGTACCGTCGCTTTCCTCGATGTTCCTCCTGGTTCGCGCAGGATTAAGAGGAGGTTGAGAGTTCAAACAGGTTGTATCGGTCATCGATTCTCCCGTCCTCTGCCTTCCGGCCCCTAGGAACATATCCTCCATGTTCCAGGTCTGTCTCGATCGCGAAATCCAATCCGGCTCGATCGGCACCGGTTTGGCCGCCCGATATCACTTTTCGAAGCATTTTGAGCAACTCCTCTTCTCCGGGAGTCGTTATTTTTTGCCTTACAAACGCGGGTTTTCCTGCGCACCGTGCCAAAATCGCAGTATTTCCACGACCTTCGCTGTCTGAACAATGCGATATAAGATCAGATATTGCCCGGTGACCAACTTCCGAACGTGCACGCGGCGGCGGAACTTTGGAAATCGATAAGGAAGCCGGGCTAATGAGTCGGCATCATCAGCAAGTTGTTTTCCCAGCCTCAGTGCAGCTTGCGGATCATCTTGAGCGACGAAACGAACAATCTCTGCCAAATCGCTGATCGCGTTTGGCGAATAGATTACTTTGTAATCCATTTCGGAATCAGCTTCCGAACCTCTTCCGCAGGAGTTCCGCCTTGTTCTTCGATAGAACGGATTCCTTCATCAACGGCCGCAAGCATCTCGTCAGTTTCTTCAACCTCCTGGGCTTGAAACCAGTCCCACAATTCGGCACGCTCTTTGGGTGCCAGCTTTTCGATTGCTTCCTGGATTTCAATCAAATTGCTCATATCAAAGCGGTGAATTTCAAAGTTCAGACTCTCACAGTCTTGGGTGTGTCTCAAGACTTGAGTAGCTTGAGCTACAAGTACCTTGAGAGGAAGGACTTGTGTAAATACATTGGCGTCATTTCCCGTTCTACATAGCCCGCTTTAGGCGAGCGGAATGCGGGTTATGACGGGTAATCATTAGGCAGGGCTAATGCCAACATTTTGATTTTGGGCATTTCCCTTTTGGCGTTAACCAAGAGGTAGTCGGAATCCACGTCCTCCTGACGCGCTCGGTTTTAGCCTGCGATATTCTGCGTAGGTTCCTTCCGCGCGTTTCTCTAGCGAAACCGACTTCTGCTCCCGTGCGATTCTGATGGCTTCGCAAAACGAACCCTCAATTTGAGTCTCCTCCGCACCCATAGCCGCGAGAAACACACCGCGAAGCCGGTGGAGTCTGGCACAAAGAATTGCGTCGCTCCAATCTTTCAGCCAGTGTTTCCCCCTCGTTTATTGCCTCGAGAGCTTCAGGAGCACGACCCGCTAGATGTAATGCTTCAGCCTGAAGTGAAAGGTAATATGGCAAGCTCAGCACCGAACCGGTTGCCCGAAAGTCTCTCTATTCCCTGCTCGATCCACGAGAACACCCTCCGCGGTATCACCGGAAGCGTTGCGCACCCAACCACTGAGAATCGATCCTACCGCTAGAAAATGCGCAAAATGGTGACGCGTTGACAATTCAATTAAATCCGATGAGTAGCGTTCCACTTCCGCAAAATTACGCTCACCGACCTCGAGACTTGCAGCAAAACTTAGCGCCATGGCTCGGCTGTACACATCTTTCAACTCCTCCGCTAATGAGATAGCTTCCGCCATCGTCGCACGAGAAGAGGTGATCTCTCCGATGTGCGCTTCGAATAGAGCCTTGTAGGACAGAATATTTACGGCAGGGTTGTCAACTCCTACGACGGGAGACCGTGCGCCTAGCGAGCGCCAGAGCTGAACGCCACGGATCGCGTATTGCCC
>CAVXUM010000001.1:0-25078 GCA_963764965.1 Vulcanimicrobiota bacterium | reverse complement strand
TAGTTGTCGTTCAAATTGCGTTTTGGCTTTATTCATCGACTCAACATATGGAGCTAGGTAATCTTCGCGCAGCTCATCTTGAGCGAGCATGTCTTCATAATAGTCTCTCCAATGAAGGTGCATTCGGGATGCCACCACAGCGCATGGATGTCTCAATACTAAGATTATCGGCATCTCTGGAAAATGAGTGGAGATCCACTTTAAACAGAGATTGACGCGTATCTCTTTGATCAGCCTTTTATTGCAGATAAACCGCCTATTGTAGACGTCCGTCCAGTCGCTCCGGATTCTCCCCGACAGTATCTTCCTTGCGGGAGTTAGAAACCGTGGATCGTTGTCGTTAGGTCGAAGGTATTGGCGGCTCGCGAAGTGCTCACAAAGCTTGATTCTTCTATTAAAAAAAGGCTCGAAAATGTCGCGAAATTGCCCTTTGTAATTTATCACCTCCGCGACCCAAGTCGTGCCGCCTCGTCCGCTGCCAGCAAGCAAGACCGAGTTCCTATAATCACCATCAGCGTCGACAAACAGTCCTCCACGCTTCTGTAGTAGGAAGCGCGCGGTGCGCTTCCATTGCGCGTTGACCCTGCGTACAGCCCGTTCGCGGAAGCTGGGCATTGTGGGAAAGCCTCCCCGGCCTAGCGAGCTCGAGGTGATTTTGCTTTCGCTTGGGCCTTACGCGACCCTAGGGCGGCTGGAGGCTTCTCTCTAAGGCGAACGTACCTAGGATAGGACTTGGCGAGAGCTCCTAGCCCCGAAATCATGGTCTCCAGCACGGCTTGCGCTCGCTCGTTGCTGCCCTTGGGTAGCTCCAAGCGAAATCGGGCGGGGGTGTCGGAGACCTTGGTCTTGACGCCGCAGTGAAGGCGCAGACCATGTGCGGCCGAGAGAACGAGAGCGCTAACGGCCGCACAAACGATGTCTTGACCGATATCCGCGAACCCGGCGTGACCAATAGACGCTGAAGGCTGTGATCGCGCCTCGGCGGCGCTCGTAGACGACTTCGAGGCTCGTTCTTAGGGGAGCGCGATCTTCTCAATGCGCAGCTCGGTCACCGGCTGGCGATGGCCGTAGCGCCGCCGTACGCGCTTTTTGGGCTTATAGCGAAAAGCGACGATTTTGGGGCCCTTGCCCTGGCGGACCACCCGGGCGGTGACGCGAGCCTTGTCGAGCAGCGGCGAGCCGATGAGGAAGTCTTTGCCGGTGTGTGCGAACAGGACGCGGTCGAAGATGATCTCGTGATCGGCGTCTCCTGCGACGCGGTCGAGGCGCACGATATCGCCTTCCTTGACCTTGAGCTGCTTCCCGTTGGCTTCGATGACGGCGAACATTGCGGTGCCTTTCAACTGGTAAAGTGAGCGCTAGTCTTGGCTGTCCCGGCGCGTAAACCTTACATTTGTAGGAGCTCGGGGCTATAATGTATGCGCAAAGTATTTACAAAGCGGGGCAAATGCCCTATTATTCACTATCGGTACGCCATTTGGCTGCCAAACCGCTTGGGTTGGAGGTCGGCTCTCCCCACTTTTTGTCGCAGGGGGCTGAATGGTTGAAAGCACTTGGCACGCATATCATGGTCGAACTGTCCGATTGCAACGCGCAAATCCTTAGTGACGTCGATCAAGTAGCCAATATACTCGTCGCCGCAGCGAAGGCGGCAAACGCCGAGGTCCTACAGACCGCTTTTCACCGCTTTGCGCCTCAGGGCGTGAGCGGTGTTGTTGTGATAGCCGAATCACACCTCTCGATCCATACCTGGCCCGAGTTCGGCTACGCGGCCATGGACATCTACACGTGCGGCGACAAGACCGAGCCCTGGAAGGCCTGCCGCTTCGCAGCGGCTGAGTTCCAGGCCAAGCAGATGCTGACCACCGAAGTGCGCCGGGGAATGCCGGATGAGGATGGCGTCTACAGCCACGTCGTCGGCAAGCGCTCGAATGGAGTGGCTCCCGGTGCCAAAAACAGAAAACTTTCAGTGGTACGTTGAGCAGGTCGGGCCGGGAGAGATCCACGGCCACGCCCTCGCCGCCAACATCGTTTCTGGCCGAAGCCGCTTTCAAGACTACGCGGTCGTCCTAAGCCCCGTCTTCGGCAAGATGCTCGTGCTCGACGGAGACACGCAAAGCTCTGCATTAGACGAGCATATCTATCACGAGTCGCTCGTCCATCCGGCCTGCGTGGCCGCCGGCGGAGCGCCGGAGCGTGCGTTGATCCTAGGAGGTGGCGAGGGGGCGACCCTGCGCGAGCTGCTGCGCAACCCGAGCATGCGCAAGGTGACGATGGTCGACATCGATAGCGAGGTCGTCGATGTCTGCAAGCGTCATCTACCGGAATGGGGCGCCGGTGCCTTTGAAGACCCGCGATCTGACATCGTCATCGGCGACGCGCGGGAGTACGTCTTCTCGTCGCGCGAGCAGTTCGACGTCATCATCGGCGATCTCACCGAACCCTTGGAAGACTCACCCTCGGCACAGCTCCACACGCCGGAGATGTACCAAGCCATACGCGCACTGCTCAAGCCAGGTGGCGCTTATGCTCTGCAAGCCTCGATGTCGGGTCCACATAACCACGCGCTGCATGCGCAGATGGTGATACGGCTGAAAGATGTGTTCTCGACCGTGTATCCATACTCGGCCTACATCCCGGCATTTGATACCGAGTGGGGGTTTGCGTTGTGTGGTGGCGGTTTGGACATGAGGTCTGATGAAGCCGCGGGGCCGCCCAGGCACACGCGCGCACCTGCGGGGGGCTGCGCTTCTACGACGCAGAGTCGCACAGGCGTTTGTTCAACCTGCCGAGATACTTGCGCGAAGCGTACGAACGAACATAGGCAAACGCCGAATGTTGGGAGTTTAGGCCCCTTCAAATCCGCGACCAGAGTACGTAGCATCATCACATGAGATGCCAGCTCTCGGCATTTTGCGCGGCCGCAATCGTCCTATCGGTTGCTCAGGCGGCTTGAATAGTCATGCCTGCTCGCCCTGCAATCGACTTGCAGTGCTCGAGGCCCAACCCCCGTTAGGGTCAGCGCCTTTACGTCACCAACGCTCTCAGCAACACGATCACCGTGTACGACCGAGAGGGTGACCAGCTGACGACGTGTGGGGGTTTCCCTGACGTCAGCCTGTCCGGGAGCCATCACCTACGATGCAGTTGACCATCTGCTGTACGTGGCCATGAACAGGATGATCCGAAACGTCCATCGTCGTCTACGATACAGATGGCAACGAACTTGCGGCCTGCGGGTTCCCTATAGCTGGAGGGATTGGCGTTGCCTTCGATCCGTTCCGTCGTCTACTCTACGTGGCAGATTCCGGGATCTACCAGATTCAGGCGCCGTACAGGTCTACGATCGTGCCTGGGGACGTCAGTCAAGACGAGCGGTACATTTCGACGTCTTAGTTAATCCCGGTCGCCGTCGCCCTCGATCCCCACAATAGCCGTTTGTACGTGCTCGAGATCGACGGCACTGGCCCGCACCTCGGAGGATTGGTCGAAGCCTTTGATCTGGCCGGCAATCCAATCATAACCACCGGTGACTTCCCCGGGTTTTCCGTTCCGACAGCTATCGCCTTCGATACCGCAAACTGTCGCTTGTATGTGACCGATGCCGCTCTCGATAGCATGAGGGTCTATGGCGAAGACGGGCATCTCGTCGATCAGTTCCCGTTGTTTCTCGACGCTAGCGGTGGTGGGCCTGGCGCGCTGACCTTTGACGCGTCAAACGATCTGCTCTACGTGGCCAGTAGCAGCAACACCGTTGTCGCCTACGACCAAAGTGGTAAGGTCTCGCCCACGACGGGCGGTTTCCCCAATCTTCACGATCCCGTGGGCATCGTCGCTGTCCCGTAACGCAAGCTTACAAATGGTAAGGAAAGGGAAAACAGTCGCGCTCCATTCGCGCTCCGTGATCCCGAATTGCACGCCCGGTGTTGCCAAACGACGGTGACGGCACTTGCCCGCCTGGCCCCGATGCGGTCACTTTGAATACCGGTTGGGCTAAAATTAAAAATTCATCAAATTTCCGTTGAAAACAGATATTTTAGCGGACTCACCGTAGCAATTTTTACTCGCCGCCTCTAGCGCGGCTCCTGCAGATTGGTAAGCATAAGAGGGCTTACTTGGTGCTCGCATTCAAGAACTTGAGTAATATATAATGTGTTAAAAGGAATGATCATGAGTGTAGTTTCACAGATTCCTGGATTTAAGAGAGATCAACAATTTCGCATGGGTCGAACGATGGTTGGCGCGAGGTGCCGAACCTAGGTCTAACGGATATAAGTGGCTTGCAGACCAGCAGTTTAAGACAGTTGTAAACTTGCGATTGCCCGACCTAGCTCAGAGCGTGAAAAATGCTTCGGACAACTTGGAGCCGATCCATATCCCGATCAAGAATACTCGAGCGCCCAGCGACGACCAAGCTCTTCAATGGCTGCAACTTTGTGCGAGCCGCCCCATGCGTCCAATCTTTGTGCACTGTAACGCCGGAGAAGGTCGAACATCAACATTTTGTGCGCTGGTTAGATTGGCTCAGGGTTGGCCATTGGTTGATGTCATCGCTGAACAATTATTGTTCGGGTTTGATCCCGAAGGAGAACATAGGGAGCAAGCGAGGTTTCTACAAAGGCTTAACAAAAGACAACTATACGCTATAACGATGGCTTTCACCTCAACTATGGTTGCCGATTATTATCGCGTCGAATCTTCTTACCCGACTTGACCCCCGCCCCGCGGCTCACAAAATCAAAGTTTAGGAAAATTCCCTAGCCGATTCTTGCGTAGAATCGCCTCGAGGGCGAGCATGATGCTCGTGTCGAGTCGTATCCAAACGCGTTTCTGCTCCCGCTAGCTCGGGAGTCATGAGCGAGCTTGACGTGTGACAGCCCTTGAGTCGAACCAGAGAATCTGATCAAGCCGTCGCCAATACTCAAAGGAGATGCTGTGATAAGCAACTCTCGAGTGTTTCATATGAGCCAATGCGGCTTGTGCTTCGTCCCAGTGGGGCTTTAGGACCGCGGTATATCAGGACTGTGTGAGTATGATTCAGTTAATCGCCCCTTCACGGCGCGATCGGGCGCGATGAGGCGCTCTTTTTAAAACGTTGACGAAGAGGAATCAACATGTATTTGACACCCCGAATCATCGCTTCGCTCGATGCCAAAGTGGTCTTGGCTGAAGCTCTCGGTAAAGAGAGCAGCTCATCTTGTACCGTTTGGTGCGAAGACAAATAACGAGAACAACCTAGCCCCAAGTATTGGACTGATCGGGGAGTGCACCGTCGGCGCGGGGCCTCCCCTTTTCTTGCAGGCAAGCCCTCATCTCGGTTATCTTCTAAGCGCATTCTCAGCAATCGCTGAACGGCTCCCACCTATGAATTGCGGATCTCACCCCCTCTGAGCAGGTGAGTAATGGTTGCAGGTGGCGTGTTCGGTCGGTCAAAAAAAGCAACGCATGACAGGAGCGATTCGAGTCTGGTTCTGCATAGCGGTTGCGATGGTTGCCGCCTCTATTGCAGACCCTTTGATCGAGTGGGCTTCAAACGCGGGCTGGTTCGGCCCAGGCCACTTTACGGACTACAGCAATTGGAATGTCGCGCCCGCGCTGACGGTTGGCTTGATATTTGTTATGCTGCATCTCTGTCTACGCGTCCATAAGGCGCTTTTCTTATGGCGATTTGCTACGTCCTCCTAGCCGCTATCGGAACTATTTCCGCGTTTACCTTCAAGTCGGAGCGTCAGCGCCACGCTGGCCTTCTTGTGGCACGTCAGACTGTGGAAGTGAAGCCTGATATGGCTTCGAACCCGGAGAGCGCGCGAGGCGTTAATGGCCGGCCCAGCGGGATTTCTAAAATCAAACACATTATAATCATTATGCAAGAAAATCGTTCGTTCGACAGCTACTTCGGGACCTATCTTGGCGCCGACGGCATTCCGATGAGCGGCGGCGTTCCGAAAGTGTGCGTGCCAGATCCACGCAACGGCGGGTGCCAACGCCCTTACCATGATTCCAGGGACGTGAACTACGGTGGCCCCCATTCTGCTCAGAGCGCAATTGCCGATATCAACGGTGGTCGCATGGATGGCTTTATCGAGGAAGCCGAGCATGCTGAAAATGACCTCGGAAACAGCCGAAGGCCCATTACAATGCGGCCCATCTTCTACAGACCCTCGATGTGGCGGGCACGAGCATCCGGACGTTATGGGCTACCACGACCGGCGCGAGATTCCCCATTATTGGACTTATGCCCAGAATTTCGTGCTTCAAGATCACATGTTTGAGCCGAACGCGTCTTGGAGCTTGCCTGCGCATCTTTTCATGGTGTCGGAATGGTCAGCCATATGCTCGCAAGCCGACGATCCCATGAGCTGTGTCAGTGAGCTTGAGAACGCCTGGACAGACCTAACATATCTCCTGCATCAACACCACGTAAGCTGGGGCTACTATGTTGTATCTGGCGTGGAGCCTGATACAGAAGACGATTCTATGTATGGCTTCCAGGGAAGTCTTATTGCGAAAACACCAGGAATCTGGAACCCACTACCATGGTTCGACACGGTGCGCGATGACGGTGAATTGCAGAATATCCAGGATATATCTGCCTTTTATAGGGCGGCAGCGCGGGGCCTACGCTACCGGCAGTTTCATGGATCTGTCCTGATGGAAGGCACAGCGAGCATCCGAGCTCTCTCGTTTCCGTCGGTCAAGCGTATGTAGCGAGGCTAATCAATACTGTAATGCAGGGGCCTGACTGGAACAGCACAGCGATCTTTTTAGCATGGGATGATTGGGGAGGCTTTTATGATCATGTCGCGCCCCCAATGGTCGATAAGAACGGCTACGGTTTGCGCGTACCCGGGATCGTTATAAGCCCTTACGCGCGCAAGGGGTACATTGATCACCAAACGCTGAGTTCTGACGCGTACGTAAAGTTCATCGAGGATGATTTTTTGGGCTCGGCGCGAATCGATGCAAGGACTGACGGTCGACCAGATCCACGCCCGGATGTGCGTGAGAACATTCCGATTTTAGGTGATTTGCGGTCCGACTTTGACTTCTCCCCAAGCGCCGCGCAGGCCGCTTATCCTCAAGTGATAGGGCTTAGCGGTCCTTACGGCGTGGTTGTACGTTGACGAGCGTTTGAGATGCCCTTAACCACGCTCTCCGCAGGTTGCTCCGGAGCAATAAAGGTGGCCCTCAGCTTCCGACAAGACGTTACTTACGTCGAGCGAAGCTAATATTTTTGGCGTAGTATACATGAAATGTTCTCCCTAATTATTCGGAGACATAGCTGTGCGCCCGGTCGGCGCTCGGCCCGACACGCTTCGCTTATTTGGCTAGCCCCGCGAGGTAGAGAACGAGCTTGTTGGCGTCAGGAACGCCGACGCCGGTCACGGCATCATAGCCCACTTTGGCGCAGTAAAAGCCGTTGCACCCTTTGGTGATGTCAAAGAAGTTCCCTGACACCTTCGCGGCGGCATAGAGATCTGCGCCTACGGTTGACAAAGGAACCTTACCAAGCAGCTTGCGCTTCTGGTCGACGAGTGCCATGATCCCTGCCCAAGTGGGCGATGCCGCGCTCGTTCCTCCGACGATGAAGGTGCCCTGGCTCATGCCTGGCGGCGTGAGCACGATCGCGTACCCGCTATTGATATCAGAATCAAACGCCACATCCGGCACGTTTCTGAAGCTCGTGCTTTCGAGCCCGGCCACTCCGACTTGCCAAGCGGCTAACGGGAAATCCTCGCTTACCCCTCCACCGCTGCCGCCCCAAGCGTCTTCTCTGTTGCGCACGATGCTCGTCGTCGACATGGACGTGGCAGTCGTTCCACCGACCGCGATCACATGAGGGTCGGATGCTGGGAAGTTGACGGTCAGCGAAAAGTCCGCGATGAACTCCGCATCGGGTGGGAAGGCGCCCGAATCGCCCGACGCGACGAACATAAATGTGCCGCCCGCTTGCAGGGACTTGAGATCCGCATCCTGGGCGGTCAAAAGCGACCCCGTACCCGAGAAATCGTAGAACTGCTCGGTCGCCCCATACGAGAGATTCGCCGAAGCGAAATGCTTCGTGGCGTTATCGGAGACAACTTTGGCAAACGCGTCGGCGATCGAGCCGATGCTGCACGATAGCGGCACCACGTAGAGAAACACGTTGGCCTTATTGGCGGTCGCGAGCACGCGTTCCACGTCAAGTGTCGGCTCCGTGTCCTGTGTGGTAGACCCGCCGTCAACCGACACGATCGTCGGATGGTTGGAAGGGAGTCCGAACATCGACTCGTACGCCGTGATGTCCGAGCTCAACACAGTCCCGCAAGAGACGATCGCGACGTTCTGGGCTCCCCCGTGGATGCCGGCCGTGTAGAGCGGATTGAAATCGTAATATGTCGCGACGTTCGCCGGCGTGTAGCCACCACCGGGTCCGACCAAAATGGTGAGTGGCCTAACGACGTTCATCGCATGCATGCTCGGCCCGTCATAGATGGTGGTTGCGACGATGCGCGATGCGACGGTGTTTGGGTACGTCTCGGCCGAAGTCGTGCGCGTGAACTGCTCCCGGTTGAGCTGCACGCGGGCAAACCCGGTGTGTGCCGCGGCGCCGGCTTGACCGTACGTGCCATGGACGAAGAGCACCTCGCCGCCCGGAGAGGACGTGACCTGTAGGCCAAACCGCCGGAAGTATTGCGCCACGATCGCCACATCTTTGGCCGTCGTGCCCTCGCGCATGTTCACGGTGAAGTATTTTTCGGCGCCGGAATTAACCGAGCCAATGACTCTCCCCAAAGCCCCCGCTACGTGGACTTGGCTTGCGACCGCGCGTGAAGCGCCACTCGCGACAAGTAAGGTCAAGCCTGCGGCTACACTGAGAGAAAAGCGAACAACTCGCCGAATATCAGATGCCGTCATGACGCAACACTCCTGGAAGTGGACAGAAACTGGCTCTAGCCGAGTTAGCTAATGATAGCATGGTCTTGCCAGAATGATAAGATATCTCGGCTTCGAGCGAGCGTTCGATTCGAAGAAGCACATCTAGGATGCCCTAGGACCAAAGGCGGACCAGTCGCCCAAATGAAAGAGGCGGACATCAGTCCGCCTCATCAGAGGTGCGCGAGGGAGAGGGCTTAGGCTAGGCCGGATTTGATGGCGTAGATCGCGGCTTGCGTGCGCGCCGTGACGTTGAGCTTGCTGAATATCCGGCTGATGTGGTTCTTGACCGTCTTCTCGCTCAGGAACAGTTTCTCGGAGATCTGCTTGTTCGAGAGCCCGATCGCGATCAGCTGGATGACGTCTGTCTCGCGCTCGGACAGCTCCGTCGGATCACCTTTGTGCCGGCGCTCGCTCATGCGTCGTAGCATGCTGCCGGCCAAGCGGGGATCGACATAGAAGTCGCCGCCGTTGATGGCGATGAGCGCGCGCGACAGATCCGTCAAGCCGATATCCTTGATGATGTAGCCTTCAAGACCGAAGACGAGGCTGCGCTCGAGCAGCGCTTGTTGCGCGTGCATGGAGAGCAAGCAGATCTTGCCGGTCGGGTGCGCTTCGCGCATCGCCTTGACGGTGTCGACCGGATCGCCTTTTTGAAAATCGACGTCGAGGAGGGTGATGTCTGGTTTGCTCGAGGCCAGACGATTGACGTCACAACTATCGATGCATTCAGGCACGACCTTGAACCGATCGTCCTTTGCGAGCACCTGGCATAATGCTTTGCGAAAGAGCGCCTGCTCTTCGAGAACCGCTATGCGCACCTGTTCCGTAGCCATGGTAGCCTCCATCCCTAGTGAATTGCGCACCGTTAGGACTGAGTAATTCAGCCTCGACCCTTCAGTACAGTAAAGTACTTATAGCACAGCGCGTAGGTGTGAGTAATCCCTGAAATCAGGGGAAAGGCCCATATGAATTAGGGCACAACGAACCAAAGCGAACGTATGTATCAGTTTTCATGCACATGTTAACACGTCAATCTTAAGAGCCGATAAAACTCTTGTTAACACATCCTAAGACCGAATACCCACGTTTGGCGGACCAAAGATTGGCTAATAAGGTAGCAATAGCGGGAATCTGCCTATCCACAGGAGTAAAGCTATCCACAGACTCCTGCGTCCAGCGCATACGAGTACCAAGGAGCGGGTAATTAGTCCTTAGGCTCGGGATGTTCTAGACCAGAGGTCCTCGGGTTCACCATGAAGGCCAGATTGCGTAGTCATATCGCCTCGCCATTGATGGTATCGCCCGCCAAGGGCGTGCATAGCCGCAAGATGCCCGGCGTGCTCGTCGTGGACATATCGCGGCGGATCCGCATGGCCAACGATGCCAGCATCACGATGTTGCGTCCCATGGTAGGGAGCGAAGCCCGTTTCGCCTCAGGCAGCGAGCTGCCAACGGCGCTCCAGGCGTTGATCGATGAGATCGAGGCGCGCCTGGCTCTAGGGACGGACGCCTGCTCGATCATGTTGCCGACCTGCGACATCTGCGTCCGGGCGTGCGTCATCTCCGGCGACCACGAAGCCCATCTCCTGTTGCTCATCGAACGGGCCAGCCGCCAGGATGTCGTGCGCAGCGCGCTGGCGAGCTATCCACTGACGCCACGCGAAGGCGAAGTCGCCGCGCTGGTGCTGCGCGGCTACTCCAACCGGCGCATCGCCGACAGTCTCGTGCTGACCGAATATACGGTCGAAGACCACCTCAAGCGTATCTTCGCGAAGGTCGGCGTGCGCTCGCGCTCCGCGCTTTCATCCAAGATCCTCGGCATTAGGGAAGAAGCCACAGGCTAGTCGAGCCCCGGCTAGGACGCCTTCTGCGCACCGCCGAACTGTCCCAAGTGCTCACTTCCCCCGCGCAAACGGCGTTGTATGAGACGCACGTCAGCCTCGGCGCCAAGATGTCCCCCTTTGGGGGATTTCTTATGCCCATCGTCTACTCGAGCATCCTGGAAGAGCACCGCGCCGTCAGGACGGCGGTCGGTATGTTCGATCTCTCGCATATGGGCCAGTTCGTCGCCACTGGCGACGCGGTGCCCGCGTGGCTGGACGGGTTAACAGGCCAACGAGGTCGCCACGATGCGGCCGAACCAAGCACGCTACAACATCTTCACCAACGAGCGCGGCGGCGCCCATGACGATGTCATCATCTACAGGCTTGACGGCCGCTGGCTCATCGTCGTCAACGCCGCCAACACGGAAAAGATCTGGACGCTGCTAAGCGCCACCAAGCCCGGCGGCGTGACGCTGGACAACCGGACGGCGCGCTCATCGCTCATCGCCTTGCAAGGTCCGCGCGCGGTCGAGCTCTTGCAGCCGCTGTGCGACGTGGATCTAGCAGGTGTGCGATACTACTATGCTGCTGATGCGACGGTGTGCGGGGTGAAGGCTGAAATCGCACGCACCGGCTACACGGGCGAGGACGGATTCGAGGTGTTCGCCCCGGCTGACGCGGCGACTGCGATCTGGGCGCGTTTTGCAAGCGCCGGCACGGCATTTGGTTTGCGCCCGGCCGGCCTTGGCGCGCGCGACGTTTTGCGGCTAGAGGCCGGCATGCCGCTGTACGGCCACGAACTTGACGAAGACATCAGCCCCCTCGCTGCCGGACTGGGCTGGGCGGTCAAGATGGCCAAACCGGCCTTCACCGGCCGGGATGCGCTCGCGACGCAGCAAGCGAGCGACGACTACGACCGCATCGCGGGCATCATCATGGAGGGCAAGGCGCCGGCCCGCGCGGGTTACGCCGTCCTCAAAGACGGCGTCCGCGTCGGCGAGGTCCGCAGCGGCTCGCCTGCACCGGCGTTGGGTGGCAAGAACATCGCCACCGTGCTCGTCGCCAAGGGTGCGGCTGAGCCCGACACGAGACTCGCAGTCGAGATCCGCGGCACGGCGCACCCCGCGCTGGTCGTGAAGATGCCGTTCTACAAGAGGAGCAAGTGATGGGTCAACCCGACGATCGCCTCTACACCAAAGAACACGAATGGGTGAAGATCGACGGCGCGAACGCCGTGGTCGGCATCACCGACTACGCGCAATCGTCATTGGGCGACATCGTGTACGTCGAAATGCCAAAGCCCGGTGCGGCCGTCGAGCGCGGCAAGCCTATCGGCGTGGTCGAATCGGTCAAAGCCGTCTCCGATATCTACGCGCCCGTGTCAGGTACGGTGAGCGAGGTCAACGCCGCCGTCGAAGAAGATCAAACCAAAGTCAACACCGATCCGTTCGGTGAGGGATGGCTCGTCAAGCTCACGCTCGCGGATCCGGCGGATAAGACCGGGCTCATGGACGGTGCGGCATACGACGAATTGGTGAAGTCGCTCTAGATGTACACGCCTCACACGGATGACGACATCCGCGCCATGCTCGCGTCGATCGGCGCAGCGAGCGTCGAGGCGCTCTCCTCGCCGCCGCATGGTCTTGAGATCAAGGAGAAGCTCGGCATCGCGCCGGCGTTGCCGGAGGCCGATGCCTACGCACACCTCAAAGCCCTGGCCGACCAGAACGATGCAGCGCAGGCAGTGTCGTTCCTCGGTGCTGGTGCATATCGCCACTATAGGCCGCCGGCGGCAGCTTGGTTCGCAACCCGCTCCGAATTCCTGACCGCCTACACGCCTTATCAGGCCGAGGCTAGCCAGGGCAGTCTGCAGGCCATCTTCGAGTGGCAGACCTACATCAGTCTCCTGACCGGGATGGACGTCAGCAACGCGTCACTATACGACGGAGCGACAGCCGTCGTCGAGGGCGTCATCATGGCGATGCACGCAAACGGCCGCAAGCGCGTGCTCATCAGCCGGGCGGTGCATCCCATGTACCGGGCGGTGCT
This sequence comes from Vulcanimicrobiota bacterium, assembly GCA_963764965.1. Taxonomy (GTDB): domain Bacteria; phylum Vulcanimicrobiota; class Vulcanimicrobiia; order Eremiobacterales; family Eremiobacteraceae; genus JAFANK01. The sequence goes on along the minus strand of CAVXUM010000001.1, from coordinate 12,286 downwards.
CGACACGTATGCGCACGGCATGGGGATCGAGGTCGTGGAGCTGGACTACGATGCGCGTGGCCTGACCGATTTCCAAAGCGCGGGTGAGCGGGCTCAGGATACGTCCTGTGTCATCGTGCAGAGCCCGAACTTCTTCGGCTGCATCGAAGACGTCACCGCAGCCTCCGCGCTCGCCCATGCCAACGGCGCTTTGAGCATCAGCGTCACGGCCGAAGCGCTCTCGCTCGCGGTGTTGAAGACGCCGCGCGAAGGCGGCGCCGATATCGCGCTGGGCGAAGCGCAATCCTTCGGCTTGCCGGTCGGATACGGCGGCCCATACGTCGGCTTCATCGCCACCACCAAGGAACACGTCCGTCGCTTGCCCGGCCGCCTCGTGGGCGAGACAAAAGACGTCGACGGGCGTCGTGCCTTCGTCCTGACCCTGCAGGGACGCGAACAGCACATCCGCCGCGAGCTGGCGACCTCGAACATCTGCACGAATCAAGCGCTGTGCGCGCTCATCGCCACGGTCTATCTGGCGACGGTCGGTGCGAAGGGCCTGGCGGCCATCGCCTCGGTCAACCTGCAACGAGCGCGTGCGCTCTGCGATGCGGTCACCTCGCTGACGGGCTTCACGCTCGCCCATGCGACGCCGTTCTTCAACGAATTCTGCGTGCGCACGCCGCTGCCCGCGGAGCAGCTCGCGCGACGCTTGGAGCGGCGCGGGATCCTTGCCGGGCTGCCGCTCTCCCGGTTCTATCCTGAGTTGACCCACCATCTGTTGCTGTGCGCCACAGAGCTGACGACCACGCGCGACATCGCCGCGCTTGCCACGGCGCTCACCGAGGAGACCACCCGTGCCGTCGCTGCTGTTTGAGCGCGGAGCCCCGGCCGGGGCAGCACCTTTGTCGCCGACGCTGGCCCAGCCAGCCGTTATCTCGACCCGTCGCTCTTGCGCGCTGATCTGCCGCTGCCCGACCTGGCGGAGATCGAGGTTGCGCGTCATTTCACCGAGCTCTCGCAGCGCAATTTCTCGGTGGATGGCAATTTCTATCCGCTGGGCTCGTGCACGATGAAGTACAACCCCAAGCTCAACGAAGCGGTCGCAGGGTTCTCGGGCTTCACGGAGCTTCACCCGTTCGCGCCGGATACCGGTGCGCAGGGCGCGCTGCACATGCTTTGGGACATGGAGCGTTCGCTCTCGGCGCTTTTCGGCATGACGGAATTCTCGCTCATGCCAGCGGCCGGTGCGCACGGCGAGATCACCGCGATGCTCATGGCCAAGAAATACTTCGCCCAAACGGGTCAAGGCACGCGTGACGTATGCCTCGTGCCGGATACCGCGCACGGCACCAACCCGGCCAGCGCCGCGATGGTCGGCTATCGGGTGATCTCCATCCCCTCGACGCGTCGCGGCCGGACCGACGTCGCGGCGCTCAAGAGCAAGCTCGACGGTGCGACCGCCGTCTGCATGATGACCAACCCGAACACGCTCGGCCTGTTCGAAGACGATATCATCGAGATCACCCAAGCCGTGCACGGCGCGGGCGGTCTCATGTACTACGACGGCGCCAACGCCAACGCCATCGTCGGCCTCGTGCGTCCAGGCGACATGGGGTTCGATCTGCTGCACCTCAACTTGCACAAGACCTTTTCGGTGCCGCACGGCGGCGGCGGTCCGGGTTCGGGCCCGGTGGGCGCCAACGCCAAGCTCGCCAAGTATCTTCCCAAGCCGCTCGTCGTGCGCAACGCGCGACGGGACCTTCTCGCTCGACTGGAAGAGCGAGGCGAGCATCGGCCCGGTGCGCGCCTTCTGGTCGCACTTCCTCGCCGTCGTCCGCGCTTACGCGTACATCATCGTCCACGGCGAAGAGGGGCTGCGCCGTAATAGCCAGCTCGCGGTGCTCAACGCCAACTACGTACGCGCGCTCGTCAAGGACGTGCTCAGCGTGCCGTACGATGATTTCTGCCGGCACGAATTCGTGTGCTCGGCGGAGACGCTCAAGAAAGAGACCGGCGTGCGCGCGCTCGATCTTGCCAAGGGCCTGCTCGACGCCGGCGTCCACGCCCCTACGATGTACTGGCCGCACGTCGTGCCCGAGTGCCTCATGATCGAACCGACCGAGACCGAGACCAAGGACACGCTCGACGCGTTCGCAGCGACGCTGCATGCGCTGGTCAAGCAGGCGCACGATGATCCCGCATCCATGGCAGCGCTGCCGTTGCACACGCCGGTGCGCCGCGTCGACGAAGCGCAGGTCGGCCGCCAGGCCAACAAGGGCATCGGGCTGCGCTGGGAGCCCACGTGAAAGAAGTACGCAAGCCGGGTAGAGTAAAACACGAACGGTCGGCCGGCGGTCTCGTCCTGGCGCGCGAGCGAGGCCACTACTCGGGCCTGCTCATCGGGCGCAGCACGCCACGAATCTGGTCGTTGCCCAAAGGGCACGTCGAGCCCAACGAGACCATCGAGACGGCGGCATTGCGCGAAGTCCAAGAAGAGACGGGCATCGAGGCCACCATCATCGTCAAGCTTTCCGACATCCGCTACTGGTTCTACGCCAACAAGACCAAGCACAGCAAGATCGTGCACTTCTTCCTCATGCGCTACGTCAGCGGCACGCCGACGCCGCAAGAGGGCGAAGTCGACGAGACCCTCTGGGCGAGGCTCGACGAACTGCCGGAGATGCTCACGCACGTCAACGAGCGGCGGCTCATCGAGATCGCGCAAAACATGGTGAAGGAGAAAAGCCCGGCCGAACTCGGATTCCGATAGCATCGTCCGACGAGGATGATGCCGCGCCGGTGCATCGCCGATAATAAACGATATGCGTCGCAACCTTCGGTGCCTGCTCCTCGCCGCGTTGCTGGCCCTGGCCGGTTGCGCCAAGCACGCCGTCCCCCCGCCAAAGCCGACGCCCACGCCGAAGCCGACTCCCATCCCCGTCTACAGCTTGCTCAACGGCGTGCAGGTCGCGCCGAAGTCGGGCGATCACCGCATAGCGGCGGTGATGATCGACAACTATCCGATCGATGCGCGCCCGCAGAGCGGGCTGCGCGACGCCGACATCGTGTACGAGGTTGAAGCCGAAGGCGGCATCACCCGATATCTGGCGCTCTTCCTAGAGAAGATGCCGGCGCAGATCGGTCCGGTGCGCAGCGCGCGGACCTATTTCGTGGATCTGGCCCGTCCCTACAATCCGCTGTACGCGCACGCCGGTGGCAATGACGACGTGTGGGGCCCGCTCAAGGATCTCAAGGAGGCCGGTTTCGCCGATATGGAGCAGATCGTCGGCACGCCCGAAGCCTTCTGGCGCGATCCGAGCCGAGACATGCCGCACAACCTCTACACCTCTGTCGCGCGCATGCGCTCCACCGCGGCCAAGTATGGCTACAAAGACACGCCGTTCACCACCGAAGAGTTCTCATTCACGCCGGACCCGCCGCCGGCCAGCCCTGCGCCTGACGCGACGGTGACGTTCTGGAACGATTACACCGTGCGTTTCCACCCGGTCGGCGGCGCTTACGAGCGTTTCATCGACGGCAAGGTGCAACACGACCGCGACGACCAGACGCCGTATCGCATCGCCGACATCATCGCCGTGTGGATTCCGGCGAAGGTGCTGGACTCTCTCGGCGATCTCGAGATGGAAGTCTACGGCAGGTTTCCAGCCGTGCTCGTCCGCGACGGAACCGCGGTTCCCGCGACCTGGGTCACGACCGGACCCTCGTCGCTGCCGCAGCTGCTCGACACGCATGGCGAAACGTCTGCCCCTCGCGCCTGGGCAGATCTACATCGAGGTCTTGCCGCAGGGCGGAACGCTCAAGAACGGGAAGAACGTATGGTCGTATTGAGCCTCGGGCGCCCGTGTTCTCGAGTGCAGCCGCGGTGCCCGTGCAGAGGGGGGAGTCAGACATAGCGATCGAGGCGTCCATGCCCTCCGGCGTGCCGGACAACGGGCCAATCTCTGCCTCGACCGGTCCCACCAGTCTGCTCGTCAAACTCGACGTTTTCGACGGACCGCTCGACCTACTGCTGCAGCTCGTGCTGGCGCAGGACCTGGACATCACCAAGGTCCCGCTCGCGGCCGTCTGCGAGCAGTACCTGGCCTATATCGCGCTCATGGAATCGCTGGACATCGAGCTTGCCAGCGAATACCTGGTCATCGCCTCGACCCTCGTCTTCATCAAGTCGAAACGCCTGCTGCCGCCGCCTCCGCCACCGTTCGTCGACGAGCTGGCCGAAGAGGCCGCCGCCGCCGAAGAGGCGCTGCGCCAGAAGCTGCTCGCCTACCAGCATTTCAAGATCCTGGGCAACGAACTGCGCGAGCGCTTCGAAGAGAACCGGTCGTACCATCCGCGCACGGTCGTCGACGAAGATGGGCTCGTGCAGCGCTACTACCATCAAACCCGAGATGCTGGCCGCCGCGTTCATGCAGGTGCTCAACGCGGCGCAGACGCGTCCGATGGTCATCAAGCGCGAGACGTTCTCGGTCGTCGTCAAGATGAACTATCTCCTGCGTCAGATCAAACAGCACGTCAGCCTGACGCTTTTCGCGATCACCGCCGGGTGCGAGCCGCTCGAGATCGTGGTGACCTTCCTGGCCGTGCTCGAGCTCGTGCGCGCGCACAAGGTCACCTGCGTCCAAACGGCTCCTTTCGGAGACGTCGTGCTCCGTCTCGCCGCTAAAGAAAGCCCGGTGCGCCTGCTTGAGTCTGCGTAACAGCGTCGAAGCCATCTTGTTCGTCGCGACCGAGCCGGTGACGGTCGAGCAGCTGTGCGAGGCGACCGGCGCGAAGCCCAAGGAGATCCAGGCGGCGCTCAGCGAGCTGCGCGAGGAGACGCGAACGAGCGGCCTCGCGCTGCGCGAGGTCGGCGGCGGCTACCGGTTCTTCTCCAACCCGGCGTATCGCGAACAGGTCGAGCGCTATCTCATGCCGCCCAAGACGTACATGTCGCCCGCGTCGCTCGAGACGCTGGCGATCGTCGCCTACCTGCAACCGGTGACGCGCGCCGAGGTGGAGAGCATCCGCGGCGTCAACGTGGACGGCGTCATGGGCACGCTCGAGCAGCGCGAGTTGATCCGCGAGCTGGGCCGCAAAGAGGTCGTCGGTCGTCCGATCCTCTACGGCACGACAACGGTCTTCCTCGAAGCGTTCGGCCTGCGCACGCTCGACGAGCTCCCGCCACTGCCGCAAGACGCGCCCCGGCGCGTGAACGGACAGGTCATCGCCTTCCCGCAGTCCGAGTCGCAAGCCGCGTCCGCGAACCAGATCCACGAATCGGTGGAAGGGCACGAAGATCAAGTGCACGCGATGGCCGACGCCAAGCTGGAGGACAGCGTGGCCGACGAGCTAGTGAGAGCCATGAATGGTTCGTCGTGAGGTTCGGCGTTCACGTGGGCATCGGCGGAGGCTTCGCTAAGACCGTCGCCGAGGCGCTCGCCGCACAATGCGAGTGCATCCAGATCTTCGCCGGCAATCCTCGCGGCTGGCGGACGACGCCGTACGACGCCAAGGCTTGGGCGCAGTTCGCGACGTTGCGCAAAGAGCATGACCTCGCTCCCACGGTCATCCACACCTCGTACCTGATCAACCTTGCGTCTGCGGATGCGAAGATGCGCAAGCAGAGCGCTGGCCTGATCGCGCACGACCTGTCCGTCGCCGCGCGCGGCAAGATCGAATACGTCAACACGCACCTGGGCAGCTACGGCGCGCAACCGCGCAGCACCGGCTTTGCGCACGTGTGCAAAGCGCTCGAGCGTCTGGTCGCCACAGGCCGCTCCCGGACCGATGCTGCTGCTGGAGAATTCCGCCGGCAGCGGGAACAAATGCGGCGGCACGATCGACGAGTTAGGCGATTTCTTGCGAGCGGTTGACAGCCGCCGTCTGGGCGTGTGCCTTGACACCGCGCACCTGTGGGCCAGCGGTTACGACATCTCCAACCCCAAGGGGCGTGGCGGCGTTGATGGCGGCGGTCGACAAACACATCGGCTTTGACCGTCTGCACGTCTTGCATCTCAACGACACTGAAGTCATGCTGGGCGCGAAGCGCGACCTGCATTGGCACGTGGGCAAGGGCAAGATCGGCCCGACCGGCTTTCGCGCGTTGCTGGGCCGCCCCGAATTGGCGCACGTGGCGTGCATCTGCGAAACGCCGAAGACGCCGCAGCTCGACTTGCTCAACGTGCAGACGGCCCGCCGTCTCTCCCGCGCAGCCAGGAAGTGATATGCGTCTGAGGCCAGAAGTGGGACGCAACTTTTCGCCGTGGTTAGGGTAAGCATCAGCGGCCTTTTCGGCCGTCTGCACGAAAGTTGAAAGATGCACTCGCGACGTCTGCTTCCGATATTCGCTCTCTTCACGCTGACAGCGCTCGCGCTCGCGGAGCCGCTAGCCGCTTTGGCGCGGGCCGGTGGTGGCCAGGGCTATGGAGGCGGCGGGAGCGGCTCGGGAGGCTTCGGTGGCGGCGGAGGTCTCTTCAGCTTTTGGCCGCTCCTGTTCTTCGGCCACGGCAGTGGGGCGACCACGCTCATCGTCTTGCTCGTCATCTACTACCTGTACAAGAACTATTCGCAGCGGCAGATGGGTCAATTCGGCGGGATCAATCCCGCGCGCGAAGCCTGGTCTCCAACGCTTGACGCCGGCGTCACCAACGACGACGCGCGCGGCCCGATCGCCGTCGCGCCGATGGCGGCTAGACCGGACCAAGGCTCGATAGCAACCGGCATCGCGGCCATTAAAGCTCGCGATCCGAACTTCGACCAGGCCGCATTTTTGGATCGAGCCCAGACCGCGTTCTTCAAAGTGCAGCAAGCCTGGCAGGCGCGCAACCAAGACGTGGCGCGCGACGTGATGTCCGATGCGTTGTACGAGCGTCACAAGATGCAGACCGACCAGCTCCTCGCCAACCATCAGATCGACATGCTCGAGAACATGGTGATCGGTCACGCCACCATCGTCGCGGTGACCGCAGCCACACCGTACGACTCGATCGTCGTGGCCTTCAGCGCCAGCATGACCGACTACACCATCGACGAGAACACCAAGACAGATCGTCAGCGGCAATCAAGGTCAGCAGACCTTCACCGAGCGTTGGACCTTCATCCGTCGCGCGGATGCCAAGAGCGCTGCCGGCGCAACCCAGCTCGCCAGCACCTGTCCGTCGTGCGGCGCCCCGCTGAGCCTGCAAAATGGCCGATGCACCTATTGCGGCGGCTACGTGAAGACGTCGTCGGCCGACTGGGTCGTCGACTCGATCGAGCAGGTCTAGGTGGCCGACGATTCGGCGGAGCGGCGCGCCGCAGAGCGGCGCCAAGCTCCGCGCTTCAACATCTCGATGCCGGTGACGTTCTCAGTCGCGGGCTCGAGCCGCTTGTGCATCGGCATGGTGGACAACATGAGCCTGGGGGGCGTCCTGCTGCTGACCGATGAGCCGTTGCAGCACGACGATCGGATCGTCATCCATATCCCCATAACCGAGGACATGACGGTGAACATCGAAGCGGCGATCGTCCGGACGTCGAACCTGCTCGGCGAAGTCGGCGTGGCGTTCATGTCGCTGGGCGACGACGAGATGCAGCGCCTGTCCGAGCTGGTCGATCAGCGCGCTAAAAAAGACGCTTGAGCCGCCCTAGTCGGCGGCCTTTGGGACTAACGTCGGATAGTTAATAGAGCAGCGCACTCGCTAGAATTGCAGCAGAACCGTGCCGGATTGTGCTCTATAAGCTAGAGCACTGTGGTGCGGCGTTTTTGCGTGTCTCTTGCTTGTCTCCAAGGAGAAAATAGATGAAGCGCGTGTCTAAGTTTTTCATTCGTGCTGTCGCTGGGCGCGGCGACGTTGCTGGCCGCCAGCCTTCTGAGCGGCTTGCAGCGGCGCCGGTTCCTCGGTTGCGCAGCAGCCCATGCCGCAGCAGCAAGCCGATTCCCAAGGGCATGGTGGTGATCACCGCAGCGATGCTCGCCGACAAGGCGCCGATCGACCGACTTCAGATACCACCTATTTCCCGTGAGACCCGCCGGAACGACGTTGCAAACCATGAGCGCGGGAGCGAGTATGCACCCGATGGGCGTCGTGTTCCCCGCGGACATGAACATAGGGCCCCGGGCCGGTGCTGACGGCCACGACGCAACACAACATCGTGGTCAACACGACGGCCGCATTGGTCGGCTCGCCCGGGATCTTCCAGGGAAATTTCAACTTGAGCACGTTCATCCACGTGCTCGATCAATACGATGGCGTCTCGTCCAGCCGGAAAGTTCGCCGGTTGGTACGGGCTTCACCGCGACGGTCCCCACGTTCTCGACCATGATCTCGCAGGGCGATCTCTTCAACGTGATCCATGCGGCGGCCAAGACCGGCGGCACGGGTTACGGGCACGAGTACAACGTCTTTCTGAAAAAGGGCTTGGATACGTGCATGGACTTCGGCCCTTGCTACTCGCCCGACAACCCGAGCGCGTTCGTGTTCTGCGCCTATCACGGCAGCATCACGTATTCGGATATCGGTCACGTGATCTACTCGATCATGCCCTACCAAGACGTCGCCGGTTGCGGCGACTTCGGGCTCAGCGGCTTGCCGAATGCTTCACCAATCGACAGCACCGCGACGACCCTATCCCACGAGTGGTCCGAATCGATCTCCGATCCGGACCCGAACTCCGGGTGGTTCAACAGCGTATTCGGAGCCGAGATCGGTGACCTGTGCAACACGTTCCGCGCGACCGAGACGCTGAACGGCCACAAGTACGTCATCCAACCCGAATACTCAAACTCGGTCCACGGCTGTTTCTTCTAGCGAGAACGATCACTTCTCCAGGATGAGGCGTTTGTTCGGATAGTCGATGAACACGGCGGCGAAGAGCGCAAGCGATCCGCCGCCGACGATCCCATCCGTCGAGGATGACGAGCCGAAGGCGCCCTCCTCGCGCATGATGATCTCGGTGACGAGCTCGGGTAGCGAGAAGCTGCCCAGATTGAGCCGGTCCACGATCGCGAGGCGCGTGGGGAAATCGCCCCCTGCGCCCGACGCCATCGTCGGTCCGAAATCGTTTGGGTCGAAGATGATGGGCTGGCGCAATTCTAAATCGTGATCGGCGGGGTTGAGGAAATCCATCTGGTTGGAGTCGGCGAAATGCCGGTAGAGCACGAGCGCCGCCGTGCTGCCGGTGTCGACGCTGAACACCCCCGCGTGGTCCTTGCCGATCGAAGCGTTGATGATAGGGATATGCTTCTGTCGTATCGATCGGGATGGTCGTCCCCGTGCCCGCGTACGTGAAGGTGGCAGGATCCATCAGCCGGATCTGACCGCGCTTGTACGAGATGCGCATGACCAGCGGCGCGAGGACATCATAACCTAAAACGCCGTCGATGCCTTCGTGCGCGATGCGGCTGGGAAGCGTGAGTTGTACCGCTTGTACGAAAAGCGGTTCGAAGCGGATACCGCCCAGGTCCAGCGAGTCGATCCTGGCCACCGTGCCGGTGAACATACCCGCGCCCTGCACGCGCGAGAAGCCTCCCGTCGGCAGACCGAGCTGTTTGGCCAGATCAAGATTAAGGATCGACGTCGTGCTTCCTGAATCGATGAGCAGCCGCACCGGGTGCCCGTTGATATGCGCGGCACAGACGATGAGGCCATGGGGAGAATCGAAGTTCAGCTCGACGTCATGGCTACCGGCCGGGAACGCGGGCATGCGTTGCGCCGGCGGATCGAACTCGCCGTGGTTCGCCTGTAGAAAATCCACGTTGTCGACGGTGATGGTGACGGACTCGCCGGGGCTGGTCTCCGCTATCTCGACCGGCACTGCCACACCGCCAAAGCGGCGATACGCCTGATAGCGGACGGTGTTCGGCCCGAAGTCGACTCCGTCGATGAGAGCGGTCGCGGCATCGAAATAAACGATGGCATTGGAGCCACGTACCTGCATGCTGACGCTGTACGACCGGTGCCCATCGATCGTGGCGATGCCCAAGACTGAAGAATTCGCGGGATCGAAACGTATGTCGTTGAGGCGGACTAGGCGTTCGTCCATAGGCGCGCGGTGTTCGGCGGGCGAGGTCTGGACGTTGCCATTCTCGTCCTGTTCCCAGTCGAGGGTGCCGTTGCTGCCCTCGCTGCGCTTCATCAGCGGCAAGATGTAGGTGCGCCGGTACAGGCCGTCGCGCGTCGCCGTGACCTCGTAGCGCGCGATCTGACCGTTATCCGTGATACCGCCCGACCAGTGAGCCACCAAAGCAGGAAGCTTGCCGACTGCGGCGTGATGCCGGTTGAAGATCGTGTTGACGGAGGGGATGACATCGCTTGGAGACGGTTGGGGAGCGACCGCCAAAGCGGCTCGGGCCATGCTTGCGGCGAAGGCGCTGACAGCAATGAACAAGACCACGAAGGCGAAGCGCAAGCGACCCAAGACCATATTGTCCCATTCGACGCCCAGGCGCGAGCTGCCCGCGACCTGGATGGTGGGCAAGAAGGTTCGCTTGCGCCCGATAGAGCCGGAAGATGTGCCGCTGTTGCTGCGCTGGATCAACGGTTCCGCCGCGCTTGCCTGGCTGCAAAGGCGGCTGCCTATGACTAGGCGCCAGGAGCAGGCCTGGGCCGCGCGGGCGGCTACCGATCCCCAGATGCCGACCTTCATCATCCAGACGCTGCGCGGCGTCGATATAGGCGTCTTGGGTCTGCAGCTCGAGGCAGGTCGTGGCGTCTTCGGGATCGCCATCCACGAACCGCGTTATTGGTCGCAAGGCTATGGTCAGGACGCGGTCGAGGTACTGGTCGATGGCGCTTTTCGCGTCTTGCCGCTCCAGCGCATCGAGTTGCTCGTGTTACCGGAGAACGTGCGCGCGATCCGCTGCTACGAAAAGGCGGGCTTTGTGCGCGAGGGCGTCTTGCGCAACTACATCTACAATAGCGGCAAAGCGCAAGACATGATCGTGATGAGCGTGCTGCACGAGGAATGGGCGCGTCGATGCCTGGCGTAAGCATGCGCCCGTTGAACCGGCGCGACGTCGGCCCTTTGCGTGATTGGCTTGCGAGCGGCTCGGTCGCGAGCTCGACTAGGCGTCTGTTCCCCCGCTCGCTGCCCTCCATGTTGGACTGGTACGATCAAATCATCGAAGCAAAGGGGATATCGCCGTTCGCGTTGCTTGCCGATTCGCGGCTCATCGGCTATTGCGCGTTGCGCACGCCGATCTATAGCGGACGAGAGCTGGCCATCGCCGTCTTCGATCCACGCTTGCACGGCAGCGGCATCGGCACGTTCGCGGTGAACGAGCTGTGCCGCTTCGGATTCGGCACGCTGCGTCTCCATCGCATCGAGCTAGGCGTGTACCCCGAGAACCGGCGTGGGATCGCTTGCTACGAGCGCTGCGGATTCGAGCACGAGGCGCTGCTGCGCAAGTTCGTGTACCACGAAGGTCTCTGGGCGGACGTACGGCTCATGGCCTTGGGCCGATCGCGCTGGGCAGCCGCAGGGCGCTCGGCCAGCCAGCTCTTCGAGCTAGCGTTCTTTCACCTGAGAATTGGCTGAGATGAACCTTCTAGACAGAGGGCCGGTTTTCGGGTCGGCGAAACGTATAGATACTTCATGCTAACGAGACTCGTCGGTCAAGATGTGGTTTTGCGTCGCCGTCGCGATGATCGGCGCGGCGTTCGCCGACCCGTTGGTCGAGTTCGCATCCAACCGAGGCATGTTCGGGCCCGGCACGTTCACCGACCGCAGCAACTGGGCCGTGCTGCCCGCGCTGGTGGTCGGCCTGACCTTCGTCGTGCTGCACCTAATCCTGCGGATCCGCAGTCAGCTTGTGGCTGCGCGCGATCCGGCGCCGGGCTGGGCGCGCCTCGCGATTCAGAACCGTAGGCGCTCGGGTCGCGTTTCTCGTGCCGCTGATCTTCGCGCTGCAGTTGCTCGCGCTGTATGCGATCGAGACGTTCGAGCAAGTCGTCGTCTACGGCCACCCGCTCGGCGGCCTGCTGTGGCTAGGCGGTCCGATCGCCGCAAGCCTTGTGGTCCACGCGTTCACCTGCGTCGCCGTCGCCTTCGTCGCATCTCGGTTCCTGCGTGCGCTGGCCGAGGCGACCGTCCGTCTTGTCCACATCGTCCGGGCTTTCGCGACGCTGCAAGAGCGCGCGGCAAGACCGATCTTCTTACGCTGGCTCGATGTCATCGATCTGGGCCGGCCGCTTCGCGTTCACTGCTGCATCGGTGAGCGCGCCCCGCCCATCCTCGCCGCTTAAAGACCACTCGCTCGCGCAAAGAGCCGGTCCGCGACGACCTCACGGTCGCGCGTGACGGTATCATCGCGAGCGCTGCAAGC